>JACKEO010000013.1 GCA_020632955.1 Alphaproteobacteria bacterium | reverse complement strand
AGACGAGTCCGCCCGGGTCGGTGGAGCGCCGTGCCTTCTTCCGGCGCGGCATGGCGACGACGTCGTAGGCGCTCTTCCCGTCGGTCACCGCGGCGGCCTCCAGGTCACCCACGAAGCTGTCGCCCAGCCAGACCCCGAGGTCTGCGCGAGCACGGGTCACCCGCTCGACGCGGACGACCCCCCACGAGGCCAGGAGCGCATCGTCGGTGGCGTCGGCCAGCGTCGACGCCCGGGTGAGCACGACGGCCTCCTGGGCGACGGCGGACGAGGACAGGAGCAGCGCGAGTGCTGCCAGGCATGGTCTGTGGTCGGACATGGGACCTCCCTCATGGTGCATGGGGAGCCCGGCAGCGTTCGTGCCAGTTTTCGATCCGACGAAAAGGAAGATACAACGCCAAATGTAGCGTTGTGTAACGATCCTGGTGGACAGGGGTGTCCAGATCGTGGTCGGTGGCGCGCGAGCGAGCGTCCAGGATCACCTCACCGCCCTCGCACGCGCACCCACATCCCGCCCTTCGGCCTGAGCGTCACCGACGCCTGCGGTGGCGGCAGCGGCCCCACCGGCTCCACCCGCGCGCGACGCAGGGTGGCCGCCAGGATCTCCCGCGCCTCCAGCCGGGCGAAGTGCTCGCCGATGCAGCGCCGGGGCCCGCCGCCGAAGGGCAGCCAGGCGTCCTTGGGGGGCTGCTGCGTCCAGCGGTCCAGCCGGAAGGCGTCGGGTTCCTCCCAGAGGTCGGGGTGGCGGTGGATCGCGGCGATGCCCACGAAGGCGTAGGCGCCGGCAGGCAGCGTGGTCGCACCGAGGTCGAGGGGGGCGTGGGTGGTGCGCGAGACCACCCAGGCGGGCGGGTACAGGCGCAGGCCCTCGGCCACGGCGGCGTCCACCAGCGCGGTGTCGCCCGCGCGTGCCGCGTGCGTCACGGCGTCGAGGGCGTCGGGGTCCTGGGCGAGCAGCCCCAGGGTCCAGGCCACGGCGTTCGCGGTGGTCTCGTGGCCGGCGAGGAGCAGCGTGAGCACCTCGGCGCGGAGGTCGTCGTCGTCGAGCTCGCCTGCGTCGCGTGCGGCGATCCACGTACCGAGGACGTCGTCGCGGGCATCTCCCTGGCGGCGCTGGAGGACCAGGCGATCGGCGATGCGGCGCAGGGACGCGATGGCGGCGCGGTAGCGACGGGCCTGCGGCAGGGGCCAGCGGTCGATGCCGTCGATCGGGAAGGTGGTGAAGCGGATGAAGAGCTCGAGCACCGTGTCGAGGTCGCGCCCCACCACCTCGTCGTCGGTGCCGAGGCGGCTGCCGAGCATCGCCTCGGCCACGATGCGCAGGGCGGCCTGGTTGGTGGTGGCCACCACGTCCACCGGGCCGTCGGCGGCGAGCCACCGGTCCACCAGTCGCTCGGCCTCGCGCCGCACCACGCCCGTCCACGTGTCCATCGCACCCCGGCGGAAGTGGGGCTGGGCGGTGCGGCGTCGCTGGCGCCAGGGGTCGGCCTCCGTGGTGAGCAGGCTCGGACCCAGGGTGCGCAGCAGCAGGCGCCCGCCCCGGGTGAGCTTGTCGATCTGCTCCAGCGGGGCGTGCAGCAGGTGGTGGGCGGGCTCGGGCGCGGTGAGCACGAACACGGGGTGCTGGCGGATGGGCAGCTGCACCACTGGACCCAGCGCGCGCGCCCGCTCGAACATCGCCACGGGCTCGCGACGGAAGCGCCGCATCGTCGACAGCGTGCCCCCCGGCAGCACCGGGACCTGCCCCGGCGCGCGGGCGTTCATGGCGTGGCCGGTGGCGGCAGCAGCACGCGGTCGACCAGGTGGATCACGCCGTTGGTGACGTGCACGTCGGGCTGGAGCACGAGGGCCCCGTCCACGGTGCCCGCGGCCGCATCGATCGTGAGCGACGACGCGGCCAGGGTGAGCTGCGCCCCGCCGTCGCCGACGAGCACCGGCTCGGGCGCGGCCACGAGGTGGTGGGCCAGCACCCGCGTGAGGCCGGCCGTGTCGAGGGCGGCGAGCGCGTCGGCCGCAGCCTCGAAGGCGGCGTCGGTGGGCAGGAACAGCGTGATCGGCCCTGGCCCCGACAGCAGGTCGAGCAGGGCGGACTCGCCCAGCGTGACCGACAGCTCCTCGAGCAGGCCCACGAAGCGCGTGGCCCCCAGCAGGCCCGTGGTGCCGAGCGCGTCGGCGGGGAGCAGCAGCTGGTCGATGGCGTGGATCACGCCGTTGTCGGCCTGCACGTCGGGCAGGATCACCGGGGCCCCGCACACGGCGAGGCCGTCGGTGCGGTCGGTGAGCAGCGCCAGCGGGTGGTCCCAGCTGTTCACGGCCAGCGAGGGCAGCAGCGGCGGCAGGTCTGCGGCGGCCAGCACCTGACCGCCCACGACGTGGTGGGTGACCACGGTGGCCAGCAGCTCGTCGGAGAGCGCCGCGGTGTCCACCCCCTCGAAGGCGGCGTCGGTGGGGGCGAACACCGTGAGCCGAGCCTCCCGGTCGTCGAGCGTGGGCACCAGGCCCAGCCGGATCACCGACCGCACGAGCTCGGTGAAGTCGGCGTTCCCCACGGCCACGTCGGCCACCGAGGTGGGCGGGGGCGCGCAGCCGGCCAGGGTGAGGACCAGGACGACGCTGGTGGGTCGGTGCATGGGAGACCTCCGCTGCCCCCCCTGGCATAGCGGGGCGTGCCGCTGTGGACACGCGCGCGGGTGCGCGCATACGGGGCGCCGTGCCCGGCATCCGCCGCACCAGGGAGGGCGCGCATGGCTGCTGCCGCCTCCGAGCCCGCCGGCGGGGTCGACCCCACGCGGCGCGGCGCCTGGGTGGGGGCCGTGCTCCTCTGCATGGCGGTGGGCGTGGGGCTGGCCTCGTTGGCCTACCCCTTCGGGCGCGACCAGGGCCTGTTCCAGGTGGTGGGCCGCGGGTGGGTGCACGGCGAGCTGCCCTACCGCGACCTCTTCGAGCAGAAGACCCCCTGGATCTTCCTCGTCCACGCGCTGACCTACGTGATGTTCGGCAGCAACGCCTGGGGCGTGCGGGTGGTGGAGCTGCTCTTCCTGCTCGTGGTGGGCGTGGTGGGCGGCCGCACCCTGGCGCGCTGGGCCGGCGTGGCCGCTCCGGGGGGCTTCGGCGGGCTCGGCGCCTTCGCGGCCGTGGGCTGCTACCTGGGCCTGCTCTCCTTCTGGGACACCGCCCAGTGCGAGGTGTGGGTCGCGGGCTTCACGATCCTGGCGGTGGCCGTGGGGCGTGCGCGTCCCCAGGCGGGCTGGGCGGGGCTCTGCTTCGGGCTGGCCCTGCTCGCCAAGCCGCCCGGCCTGCTGCTGCTGCCCGGGGTGGTGGTGGCCGTGATCTCCGGGGTGCTCGCCGCGGGGGGCCGCGGAGGCGCCATCGCGCGCGCGGCGCTGGTCTTCGGGCTGGCCGCCTCGGTGCCGTGGGTGCTCTTCCTCGGCGGCTTCGCGGCGGTGGGGGCGCTGGACGACGTGATGGACGTGCTCGTGCGCGCCAACCGCCACTACGTGGCCCACGAGGCCGGCGTCGACAGCTTCGGCGGCCTGCTGGTGGGCATCACCGACGGGCTCTGGATCTTCGGCCTGCCGCTGTGGGTGGGGGGCGCGGCCACGGCGGTGCAGGCGCTGCGGAGCGCTGCACTCCGCCAGCGTGAGCCGGCCCTGCTGGCCGCCACCTGCACCCTGCTGGTGGCGGGCGCCGCCACCGCCGTCACCGTGCAGGGCAAGTTCTTCGTCTACCACTACGGCGTGCTGCTGCTCGCGGGCGCCTTCGCGCTGGTGGGGGCCGTGGCCTGGCTGGGACGTCCGGGCGGGGTGGCGGCCTCCTGGTCGGCGGGGGTGCTCCCCGCGCTGGGGGGGCTGGCGGTGCTGCACCTCGTCGCGGGCTCACCGGCCGTGGTGGTGTGGAGCAGCCACGTGCGCGGCGTGCGCCACCTCGTGCTGGACGGGGGGCGCGAGGTCTACTGCGAGGCCTTCCGCACGGTGAACTACGACGCCTGCATCAACGAGGACGTGGGGCGCTGGCTCGCCGCGCACGCCGCGCCCGGCGACCGGGTGGCCGTGCGCGGCTTCGAACCGGCGATCTACACCGAGAGCGACCTGCCGCCGGCCACCCGCTTCTTCTGGACGGCCTGGCTCACGGACGACCGCCGGGCCTACCGTCGCCGGGACTGGCGGGCGCAGGATCTCGGGCAGCTCCAGGCCGATCCCCCCCGCTGGGTGGTGACCCTCGCGAGGGCCGAGGAGGGTCCCGACAGCGCGGGCTACTTCGGGTGGACGCCGTACGTCGAGCGCGCCTCCTTCGGCCCGCTCACGGTGCTCGAGCGGGTGGACGAGGCCGTGCCCGAGGCGCCCTGAACCCGCGATCGTCTGCGGTCCAAACAGGTGTATGCTGACCTCCGCGAGGGAGGTCGAGATGGACCGGCCCCACATGCGGCCCCGGCTCGAGATCGTGGTCCCGGCGGATCTGGCGGAGGTGCGACGCGCCTTCGAGGACCGCGTGCAGCACCCGGCCTGTACCTGCCGCGGGCGCTTCGCGCGCAACCACCTGCACGTGGAGGTGGGGCCCGAGCGGCGCCACTTCTGGTCGCCCACCCTCGACGTGACGCTGCGCCGCACCGACGAGGGCACGCTGCTGCTCGGGCGCTTCGGTCCGCACCCCGACGTGTGGACGATGTACGTCTTCCTGTACGCCACGTGGGCCTTCTTCGCGGTGGTGGCCCTGTGCTGGGCCATGGCGCAGGCCGTGCTCGAGGAGCCGCCCACCGCGCTGCTCGTGGTGCTCGGCGCCGGGGTGCTCGCGGGGCTCACGTGGCTGTCGGGGCGCGTGGGTGCCGCCCTGGGCCACGACCAGATGGAGGACCTCTTCCGCATGGTGGACGGCCTGGGCGAGGCCCGGCGCGACGAGGCGGGCGTGGTTCCCGACGCACGGGGCTGATCAGCGGCCGTCGCCGCGTCCGCTGCGTGGTGCACCGCCCCGCGGCGTCGGAGAGGGGGGCTGACGGGCGTCGAGGCAGGCCGTCACCTGGCGATCGAACACGGCCTCGAGCGCCTCCTGCACCTCCGCGCCCTCGATCACGCCGAGCGCGCGGGCGATGGCTTCGGCGGTGGCCAGGCCGCCCTCCTTGGGCTCGCGACGCAGCCGGTAGGTGGTGGGCGGGCCGGCGGGCAGCGTGACGCGTTCGGCGCCCTCCAGACCCGGCACCCGCCGGGCGATGCGGCTGGCCTGGCGCCAGCTGCCGTCGGGCACCACGAGGGTGACGGGGCGGGGGTCCTCGTCGAGCAGCTCGGTCGTCAACGGACGCGCCTCCTCGGACGGGAAGAGCACCAGCAGCCGCCGGCTCACGGTGTCGAGGTGGGCCAGATCGGCGGGCGCCTCGGGCAGGCCCTGCACGTGCACCGCGCCGTGGACGAGGCAGGCCAGCGCGAGCTCGCCCGTGGCCGTGGGCTTGCCCCGCTCACGCCGGTGCATCACCAGCTCCACCCGGGTGCGCAGCGCCAGGCGCGGCAGGCCGGCGCAGAGGCAGGCGTGCACGTGCATGCGGCAGGTGACGCACCGGGCGGCGCTGTGGGTGCGGCGTCCGATGGGTCCTCCCGGCGTGGCGCGTGGGGGCCCTTGAACGCGCGTGGCCTGCACCGTCGACCTGCGTCGCGGCCGCCGGCTAGCGAGGCCACCCCGTCTCGTCCTCCACCCGCGGCAGCATCCGGGGCACCGTGGGGCACAGGGTGGCCACGAAGCTGCCCACCAGGGTGCCTGCGCCCTCGGCGGCCTGCAGGTCCAGGTCCACGAGCGCCTGCCGATCGTCCAGGGCACGCACCCGACCGAGGCCGACGAAGGCGGTGGTGTGCCAGCGGGACCCCTCCGCCCGCGCGTCGGCGTCGCAGCGCGCCAGCACGGCGCGGCTGCGTCCGTCGTCGTCGAGCGACAGGCCCAGGTCGGGGTCGCCGCCCAGGGCGAAGGGCGGGGCGAGGGCCCGGGTGAGCGTGCCGCAGTCCACCTCGCGCCGCAGCCGGTCCTGGGCGGTGGCGAGGGCGTCGCGCCCGGTGTCGGCGCTGCCCGGCGCGCGGCAGCCGCCCCCGAGGCGCAGGGAGGCCGCGTACAGCGCGTGGCTGCCGTCGTCGTAGGGGAGCACCCAGGCCAGGTCCGGGAGGAAGGCCTCGTCGTCGTCGACGGTGGCGCAGGCGGTGGCGAGCAGCAGGGCGAGGCGGCGCATGGGCCCTCCGGGTGCCCGTCCTTGGCGACAGCCCCGCCGACTGTCACCGCCACGCGGCGAGGGCGCGGATTCCGGCCTACAGGGAGCCCACCCGTCCGCCGGGGGGAGCTCGGGAGCGCGCCGTGATCCTGTCCCCGTGGCTGCTGCTGATCGCCTGCGATCCCTACGCCGCCTGGCCCGAGCCCGAGGAGGTCTTCCCGTGGGTGGTGGCCCCGGAGGAGGGCGTGGAGGCCTGGCAGCTCGCCCGGGTGGAGACCGAGACCTGGCGTCCGCTGGAGGACCTCGAGCCCACCGGCCAGTACGTGCGGAAGTCCTTCGAGCTCAAGCCGGGTGCCTCGCCCGACGTGCTCGCCCACCACGAGGCGATGCGGTCGGCGCTGCCGCGCCTGGAGGGCGGCGACCTGCGGCTGTCACTGGTGGGCGACGTGATGTGGACCGGAGGGGGCTGGGCCACGCTCGCCGTGGGCGTGGCCGACCTCGTGGACGGCGACCTGCGCGTGGGGAACCTCGAGACGCCCACCTCGCCGCACCACCCCACCGGCCTCGGCGACCTCGGCCTGTACGCCTTCAACGCCGACCCCTCCCTGCTCGACAGCCTCCCGCTCGACGTCCTGCAGCTCACGAACAACCACACCCTCGACGCGGGGGACGGGGGCCTGGAGGCCACGATCGCGGAGGTGGAGGCGCGCGGCCTCGTGCCCACCGGGGTGGACGGGCAGGCGACGGTGGACGTGGACGGCGTGCGCGTGGCCCTGCTCGCCTACACCTGGGGCATGAACGACCGCGAGGCCCTCGCCACCACGCCGCACGACCTGCACGTGGTGCCCTTCGGCCACCTCGACGCGTCCGTGGACCTGCAGCCGGTGGCCGACGACATCGCGGCGGCCCGGTCGGAGGGCGCCGAGATCGTCGTGGTGCTGCCCCACTGGGGCTTCGAGTACGAGCTCTTCGCCGACCCGCACTTCCTGCGGCTGGGGCGGCGGCTGATCGAGGCCGGGGCCGATCTCGTGGCGGGCCAGGGACCGCACGTGGTGCAGCCCGCCGAGCTCTGCCACGTGAACCGGCCCGAGGTGGTGCCCGGCATCGGCACCTGCGCCCTGCGCACCGACGACGGCCTGCCCCGCACCGCCGCCCTCCTGCCGTCGCTGGGGAACTTCGGCGCCTCGCCGTCGCTGGCGCGGCCCGAGCTGCGCGCCGGCATCGTGGCCCACGTGGGGCTGCGGGCCGGGGAGGGGGTCACCGGGCTCGCCTGGGAGGGCGTGGTGTCGCTGCGGGAGGGGGAGGGGGCCCCGCTCGTGCCGCTGGACCAGGCCGCGCAGGACGACGCCGACCAGGCCGCGGAGGCCGAGCGCCTGGCGGCGCACCTGGGCACCGGCTGGCGTCGGTAGGCGGCGTCAGCGCAGCTCGAGGCCCGGCAGGGCGGCGCGCAGGGTGGCCTCGTCCACGGTGGTGGCGAACTGCAGCACCACGCCGCCGCCCACGGCGCAGCGCAGGCCGCTGTCGGGTGCGGGGCAGGGGGCGGGCGCCTCGAACACGAGGTGGTTCGCCCGGTCGTGCAGCACCACCCCGCGCTCGGCGAGGTAGGCCGCACTGGCCTCCTTCTCGTGCCCGGGCTGGGTGCGGCTGGTGAGGCGCTGGTGGGCCGTGCGCGCGTCGGTGAGGCCCAGGGTGTCGACCGTGGGCAGGCGCGCCTCGTAGGGGAGTGCGCCGGCGCCGCTCACGGCGATCACGGTGTCGGGGGCCAGGCGTCCCTCCTCCACCAGCCGGCGCAGGTGACGCCCCTCCTCGGCGCGCTGGCGGGCGTAGGCGGCGATGCCCTCCACGTGCACGATGCCCCGGGGGGCCTCTGCGGTGGGGGTGACCACGGTGGGCAGCATCGCGCAGCCCAGGGGCACCAGGGCCAGGACCCCGGCGCGGCGGCCCAGGCGGTCGATCGCGGCCACCACGCCGTCGGCTGCGAGCAGGAAGAGGAAGGGCAGGGCGGGCACCATCAGGCGGAACTCGAAGCGATCGCCGCCCACGTAGAGCAGCTCGGCCACCCACGCGGCGAGCACGACGAGCGCGCCGCCGGTGCGCAGGCCCGGACGCAGCGCCACCGCGGCGCCCACCAGCGGCAGCAGGAGCACGGCGGCGTGGTGGTCGGCGAACCAGCGCAGCCAGACCCACCCCTGCGACCACCAGGCGCCGCTGACCTTGGCGTAGAAGGTGTTGGGCAGGGGGTGGCCGTAGTAGTGCAGCCGCCAGGCGAGGTGGACCGCCAGCGGCAGCAGCCACGCCGCCGTCCAGGCCACACCCCGGGTGCGACCGGCCCGCCCGCGCACCCAGGCGGGCAGCCACGACAGCCAGGCCAGCACCCCCAGCAGCAGGCCCTCGGGTCGCGTGAGGGCCGCGAGCACCAGCCAGACCGCCGACGCCCCGGGACGTCCGTGGGCGCGTTCCTGCGTCCACGCCACGAAGGCGGCCACCACCCAGAGCGTGAAGAAGGTGGTCTCGAGCCCCCCTGTGCTCCACGCGGCGAAGCTGCGGTTGACCGCCAGGCAGGCGGGCGCGAGCCAGGCCAGCGGCTGCGTCCAGGGACGGGGACCCACACGGGCCAGCAGCAGCAGCACCCCCGCCCCCGAGGCCGTGCCCACCCACATCGAGGCGCGCTCGGGCGACCCGCCGGCGGCGAGCACCAGCGCCATCAGCGCCACCCAGGACGGGTTCGTGTAGCCCTCCACCCGCTCGCCGGGGTTGTAGACGGGGCCGTCGCCCGCGGCGAGGTGCGCGGCGTAGCGGAAGCTGATGTAGGCGTCGTCGCCCAGGAAGGCGTGGTGGTGGACGGCGAGCAGGTAGGCGCCCAGGACGGCCGCCGCGAGCAGGGCGGCGCGGACGCGGCCTCCCTCCGGTGCGGCGGTCACGTCAGCGACCCAGGCGGCGTCGGGCGTAGGGCTGTTCCCGTCCCGTCTGGTTGCGGCGCACGGCGATGCGGAAGTTGGCGAAGCCCAGCAGGCGCCGCTGCCACCAGCGCTCGGCCCGCTCCACGCTGCGCTGGCCAGGTCCGTACGCCTGCTGGAGCAGCTGCTTGCCGGCGGCCACGGCGTCGGGCGACCGCGTGGCGATCTCGGCGGCGAGGGCGAGGGCCGCCGCCATCGGGTCGTCGGCCAGGTGGGTGACGAGGCCGAGCTCGGCGGCCTGCGCACCCGTGACCACCCGGCCGGTGAGCGTGAGCTCCTTGGCCACGTCCACCCGCACCAGCTCGCGCAGCAGCACCGCCCCGCCCATGTCGGGGATGAGGCCCCACTTCGCCTCCATCACCGACAGCGAGGCGTCGGGCGTGCAGAAGCGCACGTCGGCGCCGAGGGCGAGCTGCAGTCCGGCGCCGAAGCAGTTCCCGTGGATCGCCGCGATCACGGGCACCCCGAGGTCGCGCCAGCCCAGGCTCCACTGCTGGAAGCGGTTGCGGAAGGGCCAGAAGAGCTGCGGGTAGCGGAGCACCGCGCGCACCGGCGACGCCAGGGCCGTCTTGAAGTCGAGGCCCGCACAGAAGCTGGGACCCTCGCCCGCCAGGACGACCGCGCGCACGTCGCGCAGGCGGCGCACGGCGCGCTGGGCCCGCACCACCTCGTCGAGCATGGCGAAGTCCATGCCGTTGTGCCGTTCGGCCCGCGTGAGCGTGACCACGGCGACCTCGCCCTGGGTGGTGATGCGGACGCGGGCGGGGCTGGGCGGCATGGCGGGGCTCTCCGGGGGACGGGTACCCCCCGGAGGCCCGCCGGGCGACCTCAGCGCAGGCCCAGGGCCTTGCGCTCGAAGCCGGCCCGCTTCCAGGTCCAGTCGCGGAAGCGGTGGGTGAAGTGGCCGTCGGTGGCCAGCACGTCGAACACCGCCGTCTCCAGCTTGTCCCACAGGCCGTCGTCGGTGAGGTCGCCGCCCTGGGCCGCCACGTCGTCGAAGCGCTGACGCAGCCCGGAGTCGATGTTGATCTGCCGGGACGCGCCCTGCGGGATGAACTTGCGGTACGAGGCCTCGTTCCGCTTGCCGCCCAGGTACACCTCCACGAGCCAGTCGTGGTACTCGATGAGCCAGGGATCGTCGCTGTACTGGATCCACATGGTGCGCAGCGTGCGGTCGCCCAGGATGGCCTTCGACGTGAGCGTGCCGAGCTTGTCGTCGAACTTCTTCAGCTGCTTGTCGACGTCCTTGGTGGCGTCCGACACGGCCTTCTTGAACTGCTTGTCGAGCACCTTCTTCGTGTCGCCCTGCAGCACGCCGCACTTCTTCGAGGTGGCGGCACGGGCGGCCTCGAGGGCGGTGACCGCGCTCTTGAGGTTGCCGAGGCCCTGGGCCTTGGCGGGGCCCTTGGCGGCACCGAGCGCCTTGAGCGCGGTCTCGTAGGTCTTGAGCGCGGGCCCCAGCTTGGCCGAGTCCTTGAGGGTCTTGGCCTTGTTGGCCTTCCACCACGTCTCGGTGAGCTCGACCTTGGCGTTGGCGTCCATCTGTCCTCCTCGGTGGGGTACGCGATCGGGGGCGTTCCACCCTCCCCTACGGAAGCCGGCCCCGGATCGCGTCGCACCCTACCAAAGAGGATCCGGATGGAGGACCCGGGGGGCGCGTCCGGGGCTGTCGTGCAAGGGGACGCGGGTGCTGGAGGTTCCACGATGTCCGTCCGTCCCGTCGCCGGCTCGGCCGTCCCCGAGCCCCCGGTCGCCCCGCTCGCGCCGGCCTTCGCCACCGACGGGCTCGCGGTCCTGCCCGCCCTGGAGCAGGCGCGACGCATCCGGGAGGGGGAGCTCACGTCGGTGGCGCTCGTGGAGCACCACCTCGACCGCATCGCGCGTCACGACGGCGAGCTCGCCTCGCTGGTGCAGGTGTGGGAGCGGTCGGCGCTGCGCCAGGCTCGCGCTGCGGACCGTGCCCGGGCGCGCGGCGCGGCGCTGGGCCCGTTCCACGGCGTGCCCACCGCGGTGAAGGACCACCACTTCGTGCGCGGGGCGCGGGTGGGCTTCGGCAGCCGGGCCTTCTCGTGGGCCTGGAGCCCCGTCGACGACGGGGTGGTGCGGTCGCTGCGTGCGGCCGGCTTCGTGCTGCTGGGCAAGACGGCGATGTCGGAGATCGGCCTGCTCCCGATCACCGAGACGGCGGTCCATCCGCCCACGCGCTGCGCCTGGGACCCGTCACGCACGGCGGGCGGGTCCAGCGGGGGTGCGGGCGCCGCGGTCGCAGCCGGTCTGGTGCCGGTGGCTCCGGGCACCGACGGGGCGGGCTCGGTGCGCATCCCCGCGGCGCTGAACGGCCTCCTCGGTCTCAAGACCACCCGCGGGCTCATCCCCCTCGACGCCGACCGCATCGACGTCTTCGGCCTGTCGGTGGTGGGTCCGATGGCGCGCACCGTGGACGACGCGGCCGCGCTGCTCGACGCCCTGTGCCTGCCCCGGCACGCACACCACCGCGCGCGCTCCCGCGACCCGCTGCCCCGGCTGCGCATCGGCGTGGTGCGCACCGCACCCTTCGGCACGCTCGACCCCCGCTGGCTCGCCCGCGTGGACGCCGCCGCCGCCGTGCTGCGCGACGCCGGCCACCTCGTGGAGGAGCACCCCTGTCCCCAGGGGTCCGTGGCCGAGTTCACGCCGCTTTACCAGCACTTCCTGGGTCGCGTGCCCGTGCCCTTCCCGTCGCGGCTCGAGCCCACCGTCCGCTGGTTCTGGACCGAGGGGCGCAAGGTGCCTCGTGCGCGGGCGATGGAGATCTTCCGCAGCTTCGAGGCCCGGGGGCTGCAGGCCCTGGACGGCGTGGACCTGATGCTGACGCCCACCACCCTGGGGCCGCCCCCCGAGGTGGGCGCCTACGCCGACCTCCCCCCGGAGGCCCACTTCGAGGCCGCAGCGGCCCTGGGCACGTACACGGCGCTCATGAACGTCACCGGACAGCCGGCGCTCACGGTGCCCTTCGGCACGGCGGACGGCCTCCCCGTGGGGGTGCAGCTCGTGGGCCACCAGGGACGCGACGCGCTGCTGTTGGCGGTGGCGCGGGTGCTGCGCGGGGAGGGGGTGGACGTCGAGGCGTCCTGAGGTCACCCTGCCGCCATGCGCGTCCTCCTGCCCGTCCTCGTGCTCGCCGCGTGCGCCGTGTCGGATCCCGCCGAAGGGGAGCTCGTCGCGCGCGCGATCCTCGTGGCGCGGGCCGAGGGAGCCACCGGCGAGGTGCACGTCCGGGAGTCGATCGACGTGGAGACCGTGCTCCGCGCCGGCATCGTGCCCTTCGAGGCCGGTCCGCTCGCCTTGGGCGAGCGCGTCGAGGTGGAGCTGCCGCCCGGTCTCCTCACCCTCGTGGCCGAGGGAGATCTGTCGCCGCACCCGGGCTGTCCCCACGACGACACCGGCTTCGGGGGTCCCTACGAGGACGGGTGGGCGGCGGGTCTTCGGGTGTGGGTGGGGGCGTCGGCGAGCCCGCGTGCCGGCGCCGTGCAGGTGGTGCCCGGCGATCCGCCGGTGGTGCTGCGCTTCGACCTGCAGCCCGAGTGCGGGTGCTGTCTCGACTGATCGCGTCCCGTGGGCGCGCACTCAGTCCTCCGGGCAGCGGCCCGCGAGATCGTAGTCCTGGAGCAGCTTCCCCAGGCCGCCCGACGATCCCGAGCCGCTCGAGGGCGGACACACGAGCTCCCCGGCCGACTTGTAGCAGTCCTGCAGCGGATCGAAGAACTCGTGCCCCGGCGCCGGCGGATCGAAGCCCGCCTGCGAGCACGGCGGGATGCCCGGCGCGGGGGAGGGCTCCTTGCCGGGCGGGTAGGGGTGGCGCGGCCACGACTTGAGCCAGCCGTACCGGATGCCCATGCCGAGCATCGCCGCGGCCCACGTGTAGGTGTCGTTGTTGCGGAAGTTCTTCTCGCGGTGACCGCACTGGCTGCCGCCCGGCGAGGACCAGTGTGCGAGGTGGGCGATGGCGTCCAGGCCGTACCCCTTGTTCGTCTGCACGTCGGTGGCGCACAGATCGCCGTGGCCGTGCGTGTGGGTGTCCTGCATCGGGTTCCACTTCGTCACGGCGCCGTCCTTCCACGGCACCTGCAGGTGGTGCAGCGGCTCGTGGATGGGGCCCAGCACGCGGCTCCATCCGTCCACCGTCTCCTGGGCGCGCTGGAAGAACAGCGGGCAGGCCTTGAGGTTCGACTTCACGATGTGGTGCCAGGCGGCCTTGTCGTAGGTGTTGCAGATGTCGCCCGCGAGGTCGGGGGTGCACTCGATGTCGAGGGCCAGTCCGTTGAGGTCGTGGTCGTGCATGTCGTCCCAGAGGCGCTCCACGGCCCAGCGGATCGCGTCGAAACGCCACACGGTGTAGGGGCCGAACAGCTCCTCGGGAGACCAGGCCAGGCGGTAGGTCTTCTCGTCGGCGAGGTCGGTCCCCGGGTAGCGCCACACGAAGTCGGTGCCGTCGGGGGCCACGCCCTCCTGCTTCCAGAGCCAGGCGCGCCGCTCCTCGTCGCCCTTGGCGACGTAGGCGAGCAGCTGCTTGAGGCGCCACACGTCGTGGGTGGCCCACGTCCAGCCCACCTTGACGTGCTTGCACTCCTGGGTGGTGCAGCTCGACAGCGGAGGCACGTGCACCGCCACCGGGGGCGTGCCCTCCAGCTCCTCCATGGCGAGGGCGTTGCAGCCCTTGCTGCCGTCACCCTCCACGGCCGAGCCGTCGACGGACCCGAGCACGCTGCCATCGGAGGGGTTGCGCAGGCCCACCACGTCGAGGCGAGGTCCGGAGGCCGCACTGGCGGGGTCGCTGGTGTACACCGACACCAGCTGGAGCCCGACGAGCTGCTGCGGCGAGACGACGATCTGCGGACCCGTGGCGCCCTCGTCGCGGAAGGTGGCCACACGCACCGACACCCCGTCGACGTCGACGAGGGCCTCGTCGCCCAGCGCCGCCTTCGTGGTGACGTCCGCCGCGGTGAGCGTGGTGACGAAGACCATCCGGCCCGTGCGCCGGGTGGGGTCGTAGTCGAGCACCACGGATCCGCCCGCGTCCTCGAACTGCTGGAGCGTGGTCTCGAGCCCGGCGTCGCCGGGCAGCGGGTCGGCATCGCCCTCCACGCCCAGGCGCTCCACGTCGGTGTCGTTCGGGTCCACGGCCTCGCCGGCCGCGACGAGCCAGGGCGGGAGCGGCGCTTCTCCATCGTCGGTGTCGGCGGTCTCGCCGCCGCTGTCCGGGGTGTTCGTGTCGCTGTCGACGACGGAGTCGGTCTCGCCCTTGGCGTCGGGGGTGCCCGGCTGGCAGCCGAGGAGGGCGAAGAGCGTGAGGGCGGCGGGGCGCATGGGGACTCCTTGGGGGCCGGGCCGGGCCGTGGCGTCGGGGAGACTATCCAAGGCGGCGCCGGACGGACCAGCGATTGCAGGGCCTGGTGCGCCGCGCGCAGGACTCCTCGTCCGTCGGATGACGCATCCCGACGACCCCGTCGTCGCGTCCCGAGGCCCATCGGGTGACGGGACCGCTCGGTCCACCACCCCCGAGGAGGTCCCCATGGCCACCGTCGTCGTCACCGGAGCCAACCGAGGCATCGGCCTCGCCTTCGCCCGCGCCCTCGCCGCGCGTGGCGACACCGTGATCGGCACCGCCCGGGAGGCGTCCCGGGCTCCCGAGCTCGCCGAGGTGGCGCGCGTGGCGTCGCTCGACGTGCGCGACGACGCCTCGGTCGCCGCCTTCGCCGCCTCGCTGGAGGGGCAGGCGGTCGACCTGCTGATCAACAACGCCGGCATCCTGCTCCCCGACGACCTGGCCTCGGTCACCGCCGACACGGTGCTCGCCCAGCTCGACACCAACGCGGTGGGGCCGCTCCGGGTGACCCAGGCGCTGCGCGCGAACCTGGCGGCCGCCCCGGCGGCCAAGGTGGCGAACATCACCTCGCGCATGGGGTCCATCGCCGACAACGGCTCCGGCCGCTTCTACGGCTACCGGTCGTCGAAGGCCGCGCTCAACGCCATCACCGTGAGCCTCGCGCGCGACCTCGCGCCCATCCCGGTGGTGGCGCTGCACCCGGGCATGGTGGCCACCGACATGGTGGGCGGCCACGGCGACGTGACCCCCGACGAGGCGGCGGCGAAGCTCCTGGGCCTCATCGACGCCCTCGACGCCGAGGGCAGCGGCGGCTTCCTGCACCGCGACGGCTACGCCCTGCCCTGGTGACCCCCAGCGCGGCTCACCAGCCGCACCCCTCCGCCCACAGCGCGTCCCCGGCGGCCTCCAGCTCGGCGAACCAGGTGCCGCTGAAGTCCTGCGCCCGAGTGACGAGGTCGGCCAGGTCCGGGTCCGTGGTGGCGGCGGCCTCCATCGCGGGACTGTCGAGGCGCAGGCGCCCCTCGGGGCCGCCGAGGCCCGGCAGCCGGGTGGCGAGGCGGGCCACGTCGCCGTCCTCGGCCCACGGATCGGCCTCGGGGTCCATCGGACGCAGGCCCGGTAGGTCGGACCACGCCTCGATGAAGGTGATCTCGCCGGCCTCGTTGAAGGTGAACTCCTCGTAGATGGGGCAGGGACGGCCCTCGTGGGCGTCGTAGCGGAAGGTGACGCGGCAGCGTCCCCAGGGCTGGGCGGCGAAGGCGCGGCAGTCCCGGTCCTCCACCATGCTCGGGTACAGCCGCAGCAGGCGGTCGCTCGCCTCCATGCCGTCGCGGGTGAAGCCCGTGAGCTTGAGCCACGGCGGCCACTCCCAGCGCACCACCAGCTCGGCATAGGGCGGGAAGGTGCCCAGGGGCACGCGCTTGTCCATGGTGTCGAAGTAGGCCTCGGACTGCGCCACGTAGTAGGCGTCGGGCCGGGTGCGCTCCACGCAGGAGGCGAGGGCGTCGGCGCCGGCTTCTGCACAGATCTCCGCCGCATCGGGCGAGCGGGACGTGGTGCAGCCGGCGAGCGCCAGCACCACGAGGACGGGAGGTCGGGACATCGGGCACCGAGGGTCGCGTCCCTGCTGCCGTAGCCCGGTCGTGCTGGTGTAGGCTGCGACGGCCACATCCCCCGAGAGGCCGATGCGCCTGTTCCTTCCCCTGGTCCTCGCGGCCTGCGGTCCCCGGCTGGTCGCCGAGCCGGGCACCGTGAA
This sequence comes from Alphaproteobacteria bacterium, assembly GCA_020632955.1. Classification (GTDB taxonomy): domain Bacteria; phylum Myxococcota_A; class UBA796; order UBA796; genus JACKEO01. The sequence goes on along the minus strand of JACKEO010000013.1, from coordinate 128,338 downwards.
CGCCGCCGCCTACCAACCGGTCACCTTCGACCTGTCCGGCACGCCCTGGCGCGCGGAGGACGTGGAGGCGGTGCAGGTGGGCGGGATCGCGGCCCTGCACCCCATCGTGGAGGCCGACGGCCGGCTCACGGTCACGGTGCAGGGGGCACCCGAGCCGGGCCTGCAAGCGGTGACCCTCACGGTGGCGGGCGAGGCGCACGTGGTGGAGGACGCGCTGGAGTACGCGGCCCCGCTCGACCCCGGCTTCCGCACCCTGGCGGCGATGGGGGCCTCGATCACCCAGGGAACCCAGGGCGGCGTGCCCAACCAGCACGCCATCCTCCACAGCCCGCCCCACCTCGTGGCGCGCGCGCTGGGGAGCTTCCTGCCGCTGCCGCTGCTCGTGGACCCGCTCTTCCCGCCCATCGGCTGGGGTGACGTGGGCCAGCCGCCCGGCTGCGAGCTGCCCGACGTGGTGGGCTACATCGCGGGCACGATCGTCGACGTCATCGGGCTGATGGAGGACGAGGAGCGCGACCGCATCGGCTTCTACCTGGCGCGTGAGGACCCCGGGCTCACGCCACGGAACGTGGCCGTGGGGAACACGAAGATCGCGTCGCTGGTGAACGGTCCCCCCGACGACATCACCGAGCAGTTCCTGGTGAAGATGGTCTACGCCACCGAGGCCGACATCCGCGACAACGTGAGCACCAGCCAGCTCGAGCTCGTGGAGGCGATGGAGCCCGACGTCATCCTCGTGCCCGACCCCTACGGCAACGACCTCATCGCCTCCATCGTGCTGTCGCGCCGCGTGGACGTGGGGCAGCTCACCACGGTGGACAGCTTCACCCAGGACGTGCACGCCCTGGTCACGCGGCTGGCCGCCACCGGGGCCGAGGTCTTCATCGGGAACATGCCACGGGCCACGGTGCTGCCCGCCACGCCGGCCAAGCGCGCCAGCACGATCGCCGCCGCCTCCGATCCCGAGGCAGCCACCGCCAAGGTGGACGCCGACCTCGCCACCATCGACGCGCGCACCGATGCCTTCAACGACCTGCTCGACGCCGAGGCGGCGGTCTTCGACAACGTCCACGTGGTGGACTTCCGCGGCATGGTGCTGCAGCTGCAGGCCGAGGGCTACGACCTCGACGGGGTGCACCTCACCGTGGAGAAGTTCGGCGGCCTGCTCTCCACCGACGGCGTGCACCTGGGCGACGTGGGCAACGGCCTCTTCGCCCAGCTCTTCCTCGACGCCCTGGAGGAGGTCTTCGGGATGGACCTGCCCGCGGTGGACCTGTCGGCCCTGCTCGCGGCGGACCCCTTCAGCCCCGCCGCCGCGCTGGCCGCCGGGTACGACACCTCGGCGTGCGAGTAGCCGCGATCAGAGCGACCGCAGGAAGGTCTCGAGGTCGTCGAGCTCCTCGTCGGTGAGGTGGCGCGTGAGGCCCATGGCGCCGTTGCCCGCGCGCAGGAGGACGTCGCGCAGGGTGGGGGCGCTGCCGTCGTGCAGGTAGGGGGCGGTGGACCCCACGCCGCGGAGGCTGGGGGTGTTCGTCTCGGTCTCGAAGCCGAGCACGTCCCAGGCCTTGCCGTCGGTGTAGGCGTCGCCCGCGTGGCACTCCACGCAGCCCACGGTGGGGCTCTCGAAGACGGCGCGGCCCCGGGCGATGGCGTCGGCATCGGCGGGCGGGCGGATGGGCGCGCGCGTCCAGGCCACGTAGGCCGCCACGTTGCGGGCCTCGATGCCGGTGATGCCGCTGCCGCCCATGCGCTGCTCGGTGGTGGCGTGCACCTCGGCCTCGATGGTGGGCACGTCGCCGAGCCAGGTGAAGGGCGCCGTGTCGGCCACGGGACCCGCCAGGGACGGGGTCTGGCGGGGCATGTCCTCGAAGATCCACGTGAAGCCGTCGTTGCGCCCCTCGGCGTGGCAGGTCTCGCAGCTCACGCCGGAGCTGGCGGCCGACATGCCCGGGGAGGTGGCCGACAGGAAGAGGGCGCGTCCGGCCTGTACCGAGGCCGGCAGCGACGACGCCGGGAGCTCGGCGCTGCCGGTGACGTCGAGGTCGAAGTCCATGGCGTTGCGGGGGTCGATGCTGGGCTGCTGGGCTCCGGCCAGGGCGACGACCATGCGCTGGGGCGTGGAGGAGAACACCACGCCGTCGCCGTCGGCACGAGGCGCCACGCCGTCCACGCCCGGCCAGAGGTCGAAGCCGGTGCGCGCAGGGGAGTGGAAGCCCTCGAGCTCCTCGCGGCTGTCGGCGTCCACGTCGACGACCGCACCGAGGGCCGAGCCGGGGAAGGTGACCCACGCGGTGCGTCCGTCGGCGTCGACCCGCACGGCGCCCGCGTAGCTCCGCGCCACCGTGGCGCGCAGGTCGACGTCGCCGGTGGCGTTGTCGGTCGTGGCGTGGGCGGTGTGCACCAGGGCCAGGACGTGGAGCTCGTCCACCACGAGGCGGCCGAGGTCCACCTCGCCCAGGGCCGGTGTGAAGCGGCCCTTGTCGCCGGGGCGGTCGACGCGTGCGGGCGTGCCGTAGGCGCCGCCGCCCGGCCTGGGGCGCTCCTCGGCGCAGAACAGGCCCTCGTCGGGCAGCGGCTCCTCCAGGTCGACGCCGGTGGCGGTGTCGAAGCCGGGGAGGCCGTCGCCGTCGGGGTCGGCGAACGCGGGCACGCGCAGGTCGGTGTCGGCGAAGAGCAGCGGCACCAGCAGGCGGCCGTCGGCGAGGAAGTCGGGGTCGCCCGAGACACGGCGCTCGAGGGTGCGGTCGGGGCACTCCGGGTCGGCGAAGCGTCGGGGCCGCGGCAGCTCCATCACCGCCACCTCGCCCGAGGTGGGTCGCAGACGCGCGAGGTGGGGACTGCGCGCGGGCGCCGCGACCACCTCGTCGTTCACCGGGTTGACCGAGAGCCAGCGAGGCTCGCCGGGCACCACCCAGCGTCCGATGGGCTCGAGGGTCTGCAGGTCGAGGGCGAGCACGGCGTCCTCCTGCGAGAGCGCCACGAAGATCCAGGGCTGCACGGTGGAGAGCGCGAGGCCGTAGGGCTCGGCGCCCACGTGCACGCGGTCGGTCTCGGCGAGCGCCGTGCCGTCGTCGTGCAGACGCACCACCTCGCCCGTGCCACGCAGGGTGACCCAGAGGTCGCTGCCGGCGCGCACCAGACGGGTGGGCTCGGCGCCGAGCGGCAGCGTGCTGGTGGTGCTGTCGGCGAGCACCACGCGGTGCACCGCCCCGTTGTCGGCATCGGCGACGTAGGCCACGGCGTCGTCGGGCGAGAGCACCACGGTGCCGGCGCGGGAGCGGAGGCCCTCCACCGGCAGGGCCGCGCGCAGGCCGGGGGCCGTGCCGATCGGGTCGCCCACGGTGAACGTGGGGTCCGCCACCTCCGGCTCGTCGGGCACCGGGAGCTCGTCCTCGGGGACGGCCGGATCCTCGGGATCGACCACCTCGTCGACCGGTGCGTCCGCCAGATCCCGCAGGGCGGTGTCGGCGGGCGGCGTGCCGCAGCCCAGGACCGCCGTGGCGGCGAGGAGATGGAGCGTGCGCTTCGGCTGCATGGAACCCCCTTCCCGGTGTGCAGGTCGTGTCCGACGTCCGGTGACGCCCACGAGCACGGTAGGCGCCGCGATGGCGGACCCGCCACACCGTTTCGTGGGAGATCGGTGGGATTCCGTGGGGACGGCACGGCGCTACCCGGGGACGCTCGGAGGTGCCCCATGCTCGATCGGAACCTGCTCGCCTGCCTCGCCCTGCTCGCCGCCTGCGGTGCCCCTGCCGGGGACGACAAGGGCGACGACACCGATGCCACCGACACCTCGGACAGCGGGGACACGTCCGACAGCGGCGACACCTCGGACACGTCCGACAGCGGCGACACCTCCGACACCTCCGCGGACACGTCCGACACCTCGGACACCTCGGACACCTCGGACACCTCGGACACCTCCGACACCGGGCCGGTGCCGGACGCCTGGGGCCTGCTCGGGCGCTGGCAGGGCGTCATCGACATCACGCAGCAGACGAAGGGCACCTTCAACGGCAACGCCATCAACAACGTCGACCGCTGCATGACGGGCCAGCTCACGCTGGACGTGGAGGTGGACGGGTCGCCCGACATCGTGCTGGTGGATCTCACCTGCGCCGAGGTGAACCTGGGCACGGTGACGCTCACGCTCACGCTCAACCGCGCGGGGAACGTCGTGACGCAGCTCGGCGACCTGATCCCGGTGTCGGGCACCGTGGCCTCGTCGCAGTTCGGCTCGGGCACCCTCGACGTGTCGGGCGCCTTCGAGGACGACGACCAGGACGGGACGATGGACACGCTCACGCTGCAGGCCTCCGGTACCGTCGCGGCCGTGCAGACCAGCGCCGGCTCGGCGATCACCACGCTCGACGTGCGCGCCACCGACATGACGAAGCTGCCCGCCGCGCCGTGATCCCGTGGATCAGGAGGGCGGAACGCCCTCCGCGCTCCAGCGGCGCAGCAGGCCGTCCCATCCGGCGGTGAGCAGCGCGCCGTCCTCCCCGAGGAGCAGGGCGCCCACCCGGGCCCGGTGACCGCGCGCCGTCCACCGCGGCGCGTGCTCGCCCACCTGCCAGACGGCCACGGTGCCGTCGAGGTGGCCGAGCGCCAGGGTGTCTCCGTGGGCGTCGAGGCCCAGCGCGGTGACGTCCGCCACGCCGTGGGTGGCGAGGAGCGTGGGCGGCGCGGTCTGCCAGACCTGCACGCCCACGGGGGTGACGAGGGCCACGCGGCCCCCGTCCGCGGCGACCGCCAGGCGTGCTGCGGTGTCCACCTGCAGCACCGCCGTGACCACGCCGTCCTCGGCCACCCGGAGGACCCGTCCGTCCTCGTCGAGGGCCCAGGCGCCGGGCGCGGCGCGGGGCACCACGAGGTCGGCCACGGGACGGGCGAGCGGCAGGCGCGCGGGCTCCTGCGTCCCGGAGGGGAGGCGGATCAGCGCCTCCATCCACGAGGCCGCGAGCAGGTGTCCGGCCTGGGTGCGCACCACCCGGCGCAGGCGCTGCACCTGGGCCAGCCGGTCCACCTCGCCCGCTGCGGGCCCGAGCCAGGCGAGCGCGCCCTCGTCGTCCACGGCGCCGGACACCACCCGCGTCCCGTCGAAGGCCAGGCCCTTGATGGTGCGGGTGTGCACCTGGGGAAAGCGGACGCGGACGCGGCCGGCGGTGGGGTCCAGCACCAGGACATCACCGCCCGAGGCGACGGCGGCGAGCGTACCGTCATCGGACCGGGCAGCGGCGCTGAGTCCGTCGGGCAGCACCAGCCGGGTGAGCGGCGCGCCGAGGGCGTCGGGCACGTGGACGAGGCCGTCGGGCGTGAGGAGCAGCAGGCGGTGGTCGTCGCGCCAGGCTGCCTGCCGCGCGCCGGGCACGCCGGGCGAGGCGAGCCAGGCGCCGTCGCGGGGGCGCACGAGGCGCACGCGCCCGTCGAAGCCCACCACCGCGGCGGTCTCGCCGTCGCCGGCCACGGCCAGGTGCCGGATCGCGCCGACGCCGGCGTCCAGACGCGCGAGCTCCTGGCCGTCGATCCCCAGCAGCACGACGTCGCCCGCGAGCCGGCCCGCCACCAGCGTGCCCGCCCCCGGCACGGCGACGAGGGCCATGGTGTCGGCCAGCCCGGCACCGTGGCCGCGCACGGGCGCGGCGCCCGTCCGGCTGCCGCGCACCAGGTCCCCACCGCTGCACACCCCCCACCACCCGCCCTCCGCGGTGCTGGCGATGGCGTCGAGCGTGTCGCGCGGTGGGCAGGGCGTGACGAGGTCGGCGCCCCACGCTCCCGGAGCGCTCACGACCATGCGCGTGGACAGCAGGCCCTCCGGGGAGGCGACCAGGCCCTCCTCGGCGAGGCCGGGAGAGGCCAGGTGCTCGACCGTCTCGCGGTCGGGGCGCAGGCGCACCGGGCGTCCGGCCACCAGGGCCACGACCGCGTCGCCCGCGACGGGCACGGCGTCGGTGGCCGCGACGGGCCAGCGTGCCAGCACCTCGCCGGCGTCGTCCAGGCGCAGCAGCGTGGTGCCGTCGCCGCACAGGGCGCCGTCCGCGTCGAGGCGCGCCACCCGGGTGCAGCCGGGCAGGGGCACCAGGGGCCCACGCACGGGTTCGGGTCCCAGGGCGGCGAGGACGCCGAGGGCGCCCGGCGCCGGGTGCAGCGCGAGCGCGGCCTCCGCGGCCTCGCGGGCCGCACGGTCCTCCCCCTGGGCGAGGGCCTGCGCAGCACGGTCGGCCCAGAGCGCCGCGGCGGTGCGTGCCAGCGCCCGCTCCGCCTCGCGGGCGCGGTCGCGCTCGAGGGCCGTGCGCCGCGCGCCGCTCGCGAGCGCGGCCGCGAGCAGCGTGACCACCACGCCCGCGACGATCAGGCGACCGCGCCAGGCATGCACGAGCCGGCGCAGCAGGGCCCAGGGCGAGTAGACGTGGGCGCTCACGCGCCGACCGTCCAGCCACGCCTCCAGGTCCTCGGCGAGATCCCCTGCGCTCGCGTAGCGATCCCGGGGCGACGGGGCGGTGGCGCGGTGGACGATGGCCAGCAGCTCCTCGTCGGCCTCGCCGCCCGCGACGCGGTCCAGCACCCTGCCGAGCGCGTACACGTCGGACGGGGGGCGGGGGGCGGCACCGGCCTCCACCTCGGGGGCCCGGAAGGGCGGCGTGCCCGCGCCCGCGGCCACGGGGGGCCCGTGACCGTCCAGCTCGTGCGCCAGCCCCCAGTCGGCCACCCACGTCTCGCCGTGCTCCCCCACCAGCAGGTTGGCGGGCTTGAGGTCGGCGTGCACCACGCCCCGGTCGTGGGCGTGGGCCACCCCGCGCGCCGCATCGAGCACGTGGCGCACGCGCCGGGGCAGGGGAGGCCGCTGCGGGTCGTCGAGCAGCGCGTCCAGCGTGCGACCGGGCAGCAGTCGCAGCGTGACGTAGGGCTGGCCGTCGGGGCCCACGCCGGCATCGTGCACCGGCACGATGTTGGGGTGGTCGAGCCGTGCGGTCACCCGGGCCTCGTGGGCGAGGAGGACCTCCCCCAGGCCCGGTGCGAGGCCGGGCGCGGGACGCTTGCGCGCCACGGCGCGGTCGAGGCGCTGGTCGTGCACCGCGTCCACCACGCCCATGCCCCCGGCGCCGAGGCGCCCGGTAGTGTGGTAGCGGACGGCCTCCGGCGTCGCGAGCGGCCCCTCCTCGGGCGCCGCGCCCGGGGTGCTCAGGCCCCAGGCGCTCCCCTCCGCGGGGGGCTCGGATCCGTTCACTGCTGGTCCTCGACCACGTCGCCGGGCCGCAGGAAGAGCTCCACCACGCCGCTGCCGTCGGTGCGCACCAGATCCGTACGCACCCGGGCCGCGCGCAGGCGGGCGCGCAGCCGCACCAGGGCCATGTCGAGCTGCTTGCGGCTGCCGCCGTCGGGCCACAGCTCGTCGGCCAGCACGCGCCAGGGGACCGGCACGCCGAAGGTGACGAGCTCGCTCACCAGGCGGGCCGACAGGCCGTGCAGCACGAGGGGTACCCGGTCGGGCCGGAAGAGGTGCACGGTGTCGTAGCGGGCCACCAGGCGCAGCGGGCCGTCGAGGCTGCCCTCCACGTGGGTGGGCTCCACGCCGTGCCCCACGCGCACGTCCACGGCGCGCCACACCCGCCCGTCCAGGGTGACGGCGTCGCCCACCCGCAGCGACCGTGTGGCGCCACCGGTGGGGCGCAGGCGCCAGCCCTCGGCCGAGGCCCACACCAGCGCCACCGCGTCGGCGTGGCTGGGGGGCGCGAGGCCCGGCGCCGGCTGGTGCACGAGGGCGGTGGTGCCGGGGAGGATGCAGGGGGCGAGGCCGTCGGTGGTGAGGCCCAGCGCCGAGGCGGGCACCTCCACCTCGCCCACCTCCACCACCAGTCCGTCGGCGAAGGTGAGCTGCAGGCCGGGCACCAGGTCCACCTCGGCCACGGTGCGGCCGTGCACCGCGAAGCGCCCCCGCAGGGCCAGCAGCCGCAGCGTGGCGCCGCGCAGGCTCACGAGCGCGTGGGCCTCGGAGATGCGGGGGTCGTCGAGGGTGACCGTGGCGGACCACAGCCGGCCGATCAGATCGCCGTGGCCGACGTCGACACTGCTGCCATCGGGGAGGTGGAAGCGCGCCCGTGCCCGCATCCCGCGCCCCTAGCACAGCTGCCGGTTAGCTCCCACGCCCCCTGGAGCACGCGATGTCCGAGCACGCCTTCGACCCCGCCACCTACGAGGCCCGCTGGCAGGCCTGGTGGGAGGAGCAGGGCACCTTCCGCGCCGTCGAGGATCCCACGAAGCCCAAGTTCTACGGGCTGTGCATGTTCCCGTACCCCTCGGGTGCGGGCCTCCACGTGGGCCACCCCGAGTCGTACACGGCCGTCGACATCGTGTGCCGGTACAAGCGCATGACCGGTCACGCCGTGCTCAACCCCATGGGCTGGGACTCCTTCGGCCTGCCGGCCGAGCGCGCCGCCGTGCGCGAGGGCCGCCACCCCGCCACCATCACCCGCGAGCGCATCGCCCACTTCAAGCACCAGCTCCAGCGTCTGGGCTTCGGCTTCGACTGGAGCCGCGAGGTGAGCACCTGCGAGGTGGACTACTACCGCTGGACCCAGTGGCTCTTCCTGGTGCTGCACGAGCGCGGCCTGGCCTACCTGGAGGACGTGCCGGTGTGGTGGTGCCCCGCCCAGGGCACCGTGCTCGCCAACGAGGAGGTCGTCGACGGGCGCTACGTGGAGACGGGCGACCTCGTGGAGCGTCGCGTGATGAAGCAGTGGATGCTGCGCATCACCGCCTACGCCCAGCGCCTGCTGGAGGACCTCGACGACCTCGACTGGCCCGAGGGCATCAAGGAGCAGCAGCGCAACTGGATCGGCCGTTCGGAGGGGGCCGAGGTCGACTTCCCCATCCAGGGCGCCGACGCGCACTTCACGGTCTACACCACCCGCCCCGACACGCTCTTCGGCGCCACCTACTGCGTGCTGTCGCCCGAGCACCCGCTCGTGGCCACCCTCGCCACCGACGCCCAGCGGGCCGCGGTGGAGGCCTACGTCGAGGCCGCCGGCAACAAGTCCGAGCTGGAGCGGCAGAAGGCGGCCGACAAGGAGAAGACGGGCGTGTTCACCGGGTCGTTCGCGGTCAACCCGCTCACCGGCCAGCCGGTGCCCGTGTGGATCGCCGACTACGTGCTCGCCTCGTACGGCACGGGCGCCATCATGGCCGTGCCCGCCCACGACGAGCGTGACCACGCCTTCGCCCGCGCCTTCGACCTGCCGATCGTGCAGGTGATCTCCGCACCCGAGGGCCACGACGTGCAGGCCGAGGCCTGGGCGGGTGCCGGGGTGATGGTGAACAGCGGCCGCTTCGACGGGCTCGACGCCGCGGCGGGCAAGGCCGCGGTCACCGACCAGCTCGAGGCGGAGGGCACGGGTCGCCGCAAGGTGAACTACAAGCTGCGCGACTGGCTGTTCAGCCGCCAGCGCTACTGGGGCGAGCCCTTCCCGATGGTGCACACCGCCGACGGGCGGGTGGAGCCCGTGGCCCGCGAGGCGCTGCCGGTGGAGCTGCCCCACGTCGACGCCTTCAAGCCCACCGAGGACGGCCGGCCGCCCCTGGCCCGCGCCACCGACTGGCTGCACACCACGCACGAGGGCGAGCCGGCGCTGCGCGAGACGAACACGATGCCCCAGTGGGCGGGATCGTGCTGGTACTACCTGCGCTACATGGACCCCCACAACACGGCCCTGCCCTTCGCCCCCGAGAAGGAGCGGTACTGGGGTCCGGTGGACCTGTACATCGGCGGCGTGGAGCACGCGGTGCTGCACCTGCTGTACGCGCGCTTCTGGCACAAGGTCTTCTTCGACGCGGGCCTGGTGCACACCAAGGAGCCCTTCCAGCGCCTGTTCAACCAGGGGATGATCCTCGCCTACGCCCACCGCGACGCCGACGGGAAGTGGTACGGCCCCGACGAGGTGGAGCAGCGGCCGGGCAAGGTGCGCTTCACGCCCTCCTGGGGCACCGACGAGGTCGAGACGGACTGGTTCGCCAAGGCCAGCGGCGCGCCCGTGTCCACCTTCGTCGCCAAGATGAGCAAGAGCCGCCTGAACGTGGTCGACCCGCTCGACGTGGTCGACCGCCATGGCGCCGACGCCCTGCGCATCTACGAGATGTTCATGGGTCCGCTCGAGCAGCAGAAGCCCTGGCAGACGAGCGGCGTGGAGGGCGTGAGCCGCTTCCTGGCCCGCGTCTGGCGCCTCTTCGTCGACCAGGAGACCGGCGACCTGCGCGCCTTCGGCGACACGTCGCGCGAGGTGCGCAAGGCCCTGCACGCCGCGATCAAGGAGACCACCGAGGGCATCGCCGCGCTGAAGCTGAACACCCCCGTCTCCAAGATGATGGAGCTGGTGAACGCCTGCGGCGGTCAGCTGCCCGCGCGGGCCGACGCCGAGGACTTCCTGCGCATCCTGTCGGTGTACGCGCCCCACCTCGCCGAGGAGCTGTGGCACCGCCTGGGCCACACCACCTCCATCGCCCACGACACCTGGCCCTCCTGGGACGAGGCGGCCCTGGTGGACGACACCCTCACCATCGCGGTGCAGGTGGGCGGCAAGCTGCGGGGCACGATCGAGGTGCCGCGCACGGCCTCCAAGGACGAGATCCTCGCCGCGGCGCGGGCCGACGCGAACGTGGCCCGCTTCCTCGAGGGGCAGACGATCCGCAAGGAGATCGTGGTGCCCGGGCGGCTCGTGAACTTCGTCGTCTGACCCGCCGGGGCGGCAGCCGGTGCGTGTGCGCTGGCCGGCCGCGGCGTGCGATCAGTCCTCGCGACGGCGGAAGATCGCGACGAGCATCGGGAGCAGCAGCCAGCCCACCCGGCTGGAGACCGGCAGGGAGGAACAGCCGCCCGCGCAGTCGCCGATGCCGCCCACGCTGCCGCCGCCACCGCCGAAGAGGTCGCAGCCGCCGGCCACGGTGTCGCCGTAGGTGACCGCGCCCACCGAGCCGAAGACGCCCAGGTAGTCGAGCACCGCGGGATCGCCCTGGTTCGGCGCGCCGGTGGCGACCACGAAGATGTTCTGCACGCCCAGGCCCGCGAAGGTGGGCAGCTTGAACTGCAGGCCGTCGAGCAGGTCGCCCAGCAGCGCGCCCACGATGGTCTGGAGGATGGTGGCCAGGCCGTTGGCGAAGGTGGCCGAGGCCGTGGGGTTGAGCTCGTCGTAGACCACCTCGGGCACGAAGCGCGAGCTGTCGACGAGCACGGTCATGCCGAGGATGCCGAGCACGGTGTCGAAGCCGGCGCTGGCCGAGGCCTCCGCGTTCAGCTCCAGGCCGACGAGGCGGGCCTGACGACCGTCGACCTCGGCGTACATGTTGATGCCCAGGTCCTCGATCTGGATGAGGCCCACGTCCTCCTCGGGGTCGGACTGCACGATGAGCACCGGCGGCTTGCGCGGCACGGTGACCAGCGTGACCGGCTTCGCGCGCTCGCCCACGGGGAAGAAGTCGCGCCAGCCGTCCTTCGACAGCGAGTTCATGAGGTTGGTGTCGAAGGTGAGGCCGCCGGGCAGCTCGAAGGGGCTGTTCTCGGCATCCAGCGTCTGGCAGAGCAGGCCGCTGCGCCAGCCCTCGTACAGGGCCTGGTTCAGGAAGTCGTCGTCGAGCCCCACCACCACCTCGGGGTCGACCGTGTCGATGCCGTAGCCCTGCAGCTGCGGGTAGTTCGGGTTGAGGAGCGCATTCGTCTTGCGCGACCCGCCCGGGTCGTAGCGGCTGATGCAGGGGTGGGGCAGCTCGCTGCCGATGAAGCGGCCGTCGAGCTCGATGCGCATGCCGTCGTCGACCACGAAGGCGTCGCGCGCGCACACCTCGGCCGTGAGCTGGGTGCCCAGCAGGTCGAGGGGGGCGGTGAACTTGTTGCCGTCCTCGGGCACGAAGAAGGAGGCGATGGCGGCGTCGATCTCGGTCTCGACGTCGGCCAGGGCGGCGTCGATCTCGTCGTTGATCTGGCTGCCGAGGAACTCCTCGATCAGGTCCTCGGGGAGCAGGCCGAAGCTGCCGGCGGCGCCGATGATGAAGTTCGCGAACCAGCCGCAGTCGATGTCGATGTCGTCGAAGGGCACCTCGAAGGCCCAGTCGAAGTCGGCGAAGCCGATGTCGATCTGCGGGCAGGTGTCGGTGCCCATCGCGCGCGCATAGTCGGTGGGATCCTGGAACGGGCAGTAGCCGGTGCCGCCGTTGAGCGTGCTGCGCTCCACGGGCACGTACCCCGCGTTCTTGAAGGTGCCGGGCACCGGCTCGGGCATGCCGATGCGGGCCTTGATGCTGGCCCGGATGGGCTCGCCCTTGCCGTTGTTCCCGTCGAGGCGCAGGTCGCACGAGACGCTGGGTCCGCCGAAGTTGAAGATGCCGAACAGGCTGACCGTGGTCTCCATGTAGGCGCGGGCGGCGTTGAAGCGCTGGCCGGTGGGCGCGTGGTAGCTCGGGTTGATCGCGGCCCACGCACCCAGCACGAGGTCGAGGTAGCCGTTCTCGAGCCAGGGGGGCTTGCCGGGCTGGTTGGCCCGGCACACCTCGCCCGTGGTGGGCACGAGGGAGGCCTGCTCGAGCCAGGGCACCGCGATGAGATCCTCGACGCCGTACTTGTAGTCGAGCCCGATCACCAGCAGGTCGACGCCGCCGCTGCCCTCGAGGGTGCCGGGCGGGATGAGGTTGTCGATGGGGATGCTGGCCGGGATGTAGGACTGCACGAGGCCCAGGGTCTTGCTGGGCTCGATCGCCTTGTCGGTCAGGTCGATGAAGAAGGCCGCGTCGACCTTGGTGGACGGCGGGAGGACCGCCTCGGCAGCGGGCGCAGGACCCGACAGTGCGAGCATCAGGGCGAGGGCGGACATCGCGGCTCCTCCGGGAGCACAGGGCGCAGGCGGGGCATCATAGCCCGCCCCGCGCGCGGCCTGCGCCCCCTTTCCGGGCCGAGGCGAGCCACGCGACGAGGGTGGCGGGTGGTGGGCCGCCGTCGAGGCCCGCTCGGACCGCCGTGAGACAGGCCTCCGCGTCGGCCGGCCCGTCCGCGGCAGGGAGATCCGAGCCCACGGGCGGGAAGTGCCCGGGCTGGTGGAAGTCCGGCACGGCGCCGGGCAGGGCCACGGACAGCAGGTGGACCCGCGCCTCCGGGGGGCCGTGGAGGCGGAAGCCGGCGGCACGCCACGGCGGCGGCGGCAGCCAGGCCAGGGGCACCGCGGCCCACGCGGCCCACCAGCCCTCCACGCGGCGGGCGTCGCAGTCCAGCGGCAGCCCCTGCGCCGTGACCTGCCGGACGCCGGCGAGCTGCAGCACCAGGTGGTGGCCCCCGGGCCCCAGCTCCACCTCGAGGTAGCGGCCGTCGGCGCCCACGCAGAACCACTCCACCACCTCGTGCTCCCAGAGGCGTGGCGTGGGGCCGGGGGGTCCGGCGGGGAGTGGATCGTGGCCGCCGGGCGCCAGCGCGCGCAGCACGACGTGGTCGCCCTGCCGGGCGGCGTGGATCGCTGCGGCGGGGGCCGGCTGGCCCGTCCACGTGCGGTCGATGCGCAGCAGCACCTACACGCCCTCGCCGTGGCGGCCGGCACCGCCCACGAAGCGCGCCACGGCGGCGTGGGTCTCGGGGTCGTCGAGGGCCGCGAGGCCGCGCTCCAGCTCCGCGCGCAGCGCCGCCTCCTCGGGCAGGTCGAAGGCGCCGCGGGCGGCCGCGAGATCGCCACGCAGGCAGGTGGCGGGGAAGGCGGCGAGCCGGTGGGCCAGGGCCTCGGCCTCGGCGCGGGCGGTGCCCGCGGGCACCACGCGGGTGGCCAGTCCGATGCGCAGGGCCTCGTCGGCGTGCACCGGCCGGCCGGTGAGGATGAGGTCGAGGGCGTGGGCCAGGCCGATGAGCCGCGGCAGGCGCACGGTGCCGCCGTCGATGAGCGGCACGCCCCAGCGGCGGCAGAACACGCCGAGGACGGCGTCGTCGGCCACCACGCGGAGATCGGCCCAGCAGGCGAGCTCCAGCCCGCCGGCCACCGCGTGCCCCTCGATGGCGGCGATCACCGGCTTGGCCGTGCGCAGGCGGGTGGGGCCCATGGGCCCGTCGCCGTCGGGCGCCACCCGGTTGCGGCGCGGCGTGGTGAAGGCGCCGAGATCGGCCCCGGCGCAGAAGGTGTCGCCGGCGCCGGTGAGCACGAGGGCGCGCACCGCGGGGTCGGCGTCGGCGGCGCGCACGGCCTCCACGAGCGCCTCCGCCGTGGGCCGATCCACGGCGTTGCGCACCGCCGGGCGGTCGAGGATCAGGGTGGCGACAGGCCCGTCGCGCGCGACGCGCACCGACATGCGGTCTCCGGGAAGGCGAGGTTCGAGGGGATTCGTGACAGGATCCGACGGAGGATCCACGGGCCGGGGCTGGCGGATGATTAGCAAGCTAGGTTATTTGGCTCCGCGAGTGCCGGCGATGGGCCCGAGCACCCTTCGTAGCCCCAGGAGAGGTGTCGCATGGCGACCAACCAGAACGTGAACGCCACCGAGGAGCAGGCCCGCGAGCTCGTCGAGCAGTCCCGCGAGTCCGAGTGGAAGGGCAAGGGCTTCCTCAAGGAGCTCTTCCTCGGCAACTTCCGGGTCGACTGGATCGATCCCTGGCCCGAGACCGAGCTCAGCCCCGGCTACCTCGACTTCGCCACCCGCCTCGAGCGCTTCATGGAGACCACGGTCGACTCCGAGCGCATCGACACCACGGGTGAGTACGGCGACGACGTCATCGCCGGCTTCGCCAAGCTCGGCGCCTTCGGCATGAAGATCCCGAAGAAGTACGGCGGCCTCGGCTTCACCAACGTCGAGTACTGCAAGGCCCTCGAGATCATCGGCCGGTACGACGGCAACTGCGTGGCCCTCATCTCGGCCCACCAGTCCATCGGCGTGCCCAACCCGCTGAAGCTCTTCGGAACCGAGGAGCAGAAGCAGGCCTACCTGCCGCGCTGCGCCGCCGGCGCCATCTCGGCCTTCGCGCTCACCGAGCCCGACGTCGGCTCGGATCCGGCCCGCCTCGGCACCACGGCCACCAAGAACGACGACGGCACCTGGACGATCAGCGGCACCAAGCTGTGGATCACCAACAGCACCATCGCCGAGCTCCTCATCGTGATGGCCCGCAACCCGGTCGACGGGAAGATCTCGGCCTTCATCGTCGAGGCCGACGCTCCGGGCCTGTCGATCGAGCACCGCTGCCGCTTCATGGGTCTGCGCGCCCTGGCCAACGGCGTGGTGAAGTTCGACAACGTCAAGGTCGGCGCCGACGCCGTCCTGGGCGGCGAGGGCAAGGGCCTCCGCGTCGCGCTCACCACGCTGAACACCGGTCGCCTCTCGATCCCCGCGGCCTGCGTCGGCGGTGCCAAGGGCCTCCTCGAGGAGTGCCGCGTGTGGTCCACCGAGCGCGTCCAGTGGGGCCTCCCCGTGGGTCGCCACGAGATCATCTCGCACAAGCTCGCCGACATGGCCGCGAACATCTACGGCATGGAGTCGCTGGCCTACGTGGCGGCCGAGCTGTCGGAGCGCAAGGGCTACGACATCCGCCTCGAGGCCTCCGCCGCGAAGGAGTGGTGCACGGTGCGCGGCTGGACCGTCATCGACGAGGCCATGCAGATCAAGGGCGGCCGCGGCTACGAGACCGAGACGAGCCTCCGCGAGCGCGGCGAGCGTCCGGCGCCCATCGAGCGCGCGATGCGCGACAGCCGCATCAACCGCATCTTCGAGGGCTCCTCCGAGATCATGCACCTGATGATGGCCCGCGAGCTGGTCGACACCCACCTCAAGGTGGCCGGCGTCATGCTCGACAAGAAGGCCAGCATCGGCGCGAAGCTCGCGGCCCTGCCCGGCATCGCGGCCTTCTACGCCGTCTGGTACCCGAAGCTCTGGCTCGGCTGGCTCTTCCGCCCGTCCTACGCCCGCTTCGGCAAGCTCGGCGCCCACCTCGTCTTCGCCGAGGCCTCCTCCCGTCGGCTGGCCCGCGCGGTCTTCCACGGCATGATGCTCTACCAGGCCAAGATGGAGCGGAAGCAGGCCTTCATGTTCCGCGCGGTCGACATCGCGATGGAGCTCTTCGTGATGGTCTCGAACATCGTGCGCGCCCAGAAGATGATCGACGAGGGCAAGCCCGAGGCCACCAGCGCCGTCGAGCTCTCGGATCTCTTCGCCCGCAACACCCGCCTCTACGTCGACCAGAAGTTCCGTGAGCTCTGGGCGGCCGACGACGACGGCAAGGCTGCGGTGGGTCGCCACCTCCTCGAGGAGCGCTTCGGCTGGCTCGAGCCCCAGAAGCTGCCGCAGCCCGCGGGCTCGGCGGGCGACGAGGCCTCGGCCGCCGCCAAGTAGTCCGGTGTGTGCGCGCTCGTGGGTCGGCCGATCCGCGGGTGCTGCAGGGCCCGCGCTCCGTGATCACGGATCGCGGGCCTTCGTCCGTCTGGTGAGCGGGCTCGCGCGCGGCTCGCCCCTCCTTCGTGGCAGGATAGACGCGCTGCCTCCATGCAGGCCCCCAGGGGGGCCACAGGGTCCTCCATGACGATCTCCCGCCGGCTCCCGCCGCTCGTGATCCTCGCCGCGCTGGGCGTGCTGCCCGTCACGTCGGCCGAGGCCGCCACCTGGTACCGCGACAAGGACGGGGACGGCGTCGGCGTGTCCACCGACACGGTCGAGGCCGCCGCCCAGCCCATCGGCTACGCGCCGATCGACGGCGACTGCAACGACAACGACGCCACGCGCTTCCCGGGCAACGACGAGGCCTGCGACGGCAAGGACAACGACTGCGACGACCTGATCGACACGGCCGACGTCCTCGACCTGCAGCCCTGGTACATCGACGGCGACGGCGACGGCGCGGGGCGCCCCGAGGCCGACCCCTTCCGCGGGTGCGAGGGCCCGCCGGGCCGCGTGGCGAACGACGACGACTGCGACGACGCGGACGAGACGCGTGCGCCGAGCAGGCCCGAGCAGTGCAACGGTGTCGACGACGACTGCAACGGCCTCGTGGACGACGAGCCGGCCTACCCCTTCGAGTACTACGCCGACAACGACGGCGACGGCTGGGGCTCGCGTACCTCGGGCACCGTGCTGGCCTGCGACCCGCCGGACGGCTTCGTGGACAACGCCGAGGACTGCGACGACAGCTCGGCCCTCTTCCACCCCTTCGCCTTCGAGGCCTGCACCCCGCCGCTGGCCGACACGAACTGCGACGGGAACGTGGGCGACGGTGATCGCGACCTCGACGGCTTCCGCGCCTGCGAGGACTGCAACGACAACCTCTCCACCACGTACCCGGGCGCGCCCGACACCTGGTACGACGGCGAGATCGAGGACTGCGACCGCGAGTCCGACTTCGACCGCGACGGCGATGGCTACGACACCACCGCCTATGGGGGCCGCGACTGCGCCGACAACGACGCCAGCCGGCACCCCGGCGCCATCGACATCCCGGGCAACGGCATCGACGAGGACTGCAACGGCACCGACGCCACGGTCACCACGGTCGACACCGACACGGGCTCCGACACCGACACCGACACCGAGGGCCTCGAGGGCGGCTGCGGCGAGGAGGGCTGCGCCCAGGCGCCCGCCTCGGTGGCCTGGCTGTCCGTGCTGGTGCTGCTGGGCCTGCGCCGCCGCCAGCGCTGAGCCCGAGGGCCCGCGCTCTGGTCGGGTAAGGTCAGGTCAGGGCAGCTCCACCCGGTACGACAGCCGCAGCAGGCGGCCGTCGGCGCGGTACTGCGTGCCACGGCCGGCCTCGGCGAGCAGGGTGCTGTAGGGCAGGAGCACCGAGCCGATCACGTCGTCGGTGGTGAGCAGGTCGTCGTCGAAGCAGTCGATCTGCAGCGTGCCGGTGGTGGGGATCGACACCTCGAAGGTCTCGTTCCACACGGGGGCCGTGGCCTCGGTGATCGCGTCGGTGCGGAAGACCTCCTGCCCGTACACCACGCCGATGCAGTAGGGGTCGGGCCCCGGCAGCACCAGCAGCGAGTCGAAGATCGAGTCCCAGTTCACCGGCAGGCCGGTGTTCGAGTAGAAGTCGGTGACCAGCGCGCGCTCGAGCGTGATGCGGAAGCGCTCCTTGGTGCAGCGCGCGGAGCAGCCGTCGCCGTCCACGCGGTTGCCGTCGTCGCAGGTCTCGGGGGGCTCGACGAGGTGGTTGCCGCAGACGGGACCGCCGGTGGATCCGGAGTCGCCGGTGGACCCGGAGTCGCCGGTGCTGCCGGAGTCGCCGGTGCTGCCGGAGTCGCCGGTGCTGCCCGAGTCCCCCGAGTCGCCGGTGGATCCGGAGTCGCCGGTGGACCCGGAGTCGCCCGTGCTGCCCGAGTCTCCGGGCGTGGGCGGACCCGGGTCGGTCCACACGGCGGTGTCGCTGGTGTCGAGGGCGTCGCAGAAGCCGCGCCCGGGGAAGATGGCCGCGTTGTCGTCGTCGCAGTCGCCGCCCATCGTGCTCCAGCCCGCGCCGGGGTCGGTGCAGAAGAAGGTGGCGTCGGCGTCGCGGCCGAAGCCGTCGTCGTCGTCGTCGGGGAAGAGCGGGAAGCGCGACGGGGCGCCGTCGATGCGCTCGTCGTCGATGTCGATGACGCCGTCGCAGTCGTCGTCGATGCCGTTGCAGCGCTCGCGCATGCCGGGGTGGATGCGGGGGTTGGCGTCGTTGCAGTCGGTGGCCACGGGGTAGCCGTCGCCGTCCTGGTCGCCGGGGCCGCCGGACGAGCCGCCGTTGCCGCCACCGCCCCACCCGCCGCCGGGCGCGCTGCTGTCGCCGGGATCGGTGTCGTCGATGCCGTCGATCACGGCCTTCGTGGGGCCGAGGCAGTTCGCCAGGACGACGAAGATGGCGGCGCGCATGGCTTCCCCTGGTCGGAGCGGCAGTCTAGCGCAGGCGTGGGCTCGACGCAGCGGGGCAGCCCGCGCGTTAGGCGCGACGCCCTGCTGGAGGCCGGATGACCGCCCCCTCGGTCCGCCTGGGCCCGCTGCTCGACGAGGGTCCCCTGGCGCTCTTCCGGCGCATGGCCGACGGCCACCCGGTGGACCTCGACGTGCTCGCCGACCGCGAGTACCACGGCATCGCGCTCGGGAACCCGCGCTTCGTGGAGCGACTGTCGTGGAAGACCTTCAAGAAGGTCTTCCTCCGCGAGGCCGACGGGTCGATCCGCGGCTGGAACGCCGCCGTGGAGCAGCAGGGGGTGGATGGCGCCTACGACGATCGCCTGCGGGGGGGCGAGCGCGTCACCTACTGGCACTACGCCCTGCGCCCGGGCCACGCCTACCCGGCCTCGCCCTTCCCCTTCGGCGCGATGATCGACTACGGCCTGGGCGAGGCGGGGGCGCTCAACCCGCAGCGCCTCGTGCGCGACCCGCTGGTGTCGCTCGAGGCCGGGTCGTCCGACCTGCTGCTCGGCTACTCGTATGCGGCGGTGGGGTCCTTCCCCCTGCACCTGCCCACCTTCTTCGCGCTCGTGCGTGGCGGGCCGCTCACCTACGTGGTGCCGTCGCCGAGGGCCGCGTGAGGCTGGCCTGCGTGAGCCGGGAGCACCTGCCCGACTGGGAGGTGGACGATCGGCCGCTGCACGCCGCCCTCCGCGCGGCGGGCGTGCACGTGGAGCAGCCCGCCTGGAGCGATCCGGCGGTGGACTGGACGGCCTACGACGCCCTGTTGCTGCGCACGCCCTGGGACTACCACGAGCGCCTCGACGCCTTCCTCGCCTGGTGCGCGCGGGTGGCGCCGCTGCGTCCGCTCTGGCACGGCCCCGAGGTGGTGCGCTGGAACGTGCGCAAGACCTACCTGCTGGAGCTGCAGGAGGACGGCGTGCCGGTGGCGCCCACCGTGCTCGTGCCCGCAGGGGACGTGGCGGCGATGCACGCCGGCGTGGCCGGGCTCGGTGCGACGCGGTGCTTCCTCAAGCCCGTCGTGGGCGCCACGGCCTGGCAGACCCTGCGCTTCGACGCCGCGTCGCTGCAGCTCGCCGAGGCGCACGTCCGCGCCACCCACGCGCCGATGCTGCTGCAGCCCTACCTGGAGGGCGTGGAGTCCGAAGGCGAGTGGAGCGTGGTGTGGATCGACGGCGCGCCCACCCACGGGGTGCGCAAGACGCCGGTGCCGGGCGACTACCGCGTGCAGGACGACTGGGGCGGACGCGACGAGCGGGTGACCCCCGATGCCGAGCTGTCGGCGCTCGCGGCGCAGGCGATGGCGGCGGCGGCGCGGCGCACGGGCACGGCCGAGCCCTTCCTGTACGGCCGGGTGGACGCGCTGCGGCACGACGGCCGCTGGGTGCTCAACGAGCTGGAGCTGGTGGAGCCCTCGCTCTTCTTCCGCCACGGGCCCGAGGCGGTGGTGCGGCTGGCGGCGGCCCTGGTGCGGCGCCTGGGGACGCTCGACGGTGCCTCGGGCGTTGGCAGCGCGCGGCGGAGCGCGTAGGGTCCCCGCACCTGTGCGGAGGCGCGACGATGCCCTGGTGGCTCCTGCTGGCGGTGGCCCACGCCGACCCCCTGACCTTCGAGGCCGTGCGCGTGGTGGAGCACGGCAAGGACGTGCCGCGGCTGGTGCTGCACGTGGGCGAGCCCGGCACCGTGCAGGCGGTGGCCGACTGCGCGGGCCGGAGCTTCCGCGTGCGCGAGTCCGCGCGGGCCGGCTCCGACGTCACCCTGCGCTTCGACGGCCTGGCGCCCGGTGTGCACGACTGCCGGATCGACATCTCCTTCGTGCAGGCCGACGGCGCTGACGGCGGCACGTCGCTGTCGCTGCAGGTGGTGAGCCTGCCCGCGCCGAAGCTCTCGGCCACCTTCGAGGAGGTGGCGGCCAAGGCCGGCGAGGCCGTGGTGCACGCCGACCGGTCGATCGAGGAGGCCACGGCCACGCTGATCGGCGCGCGCGGCGTGCAGCTCGGCCAGGTGCGCGCCGATCTGTCCGACGACCTGGCGCCGCGCTTCACCTGGGAGCCGGGGCTCGGCGAGGTGGTGAAGATCCTCGTCGAGGCCCGTGACGGCCATGGCCTGTGGGCGCAGCTCGAGCTGCTGCCCTGGTCGTACGCCATCCCCCACGTCGACGTGGTCTTCGACACCGGGTCCGACGTGGTGCTGGCGGCCGAGGTGCCCAAGCTGGAGGCCGCCTGGGCCGAGGTGGTGCAGGTGGAGCAGACCTACGGCAGCGTGGTGGAGATGCAGCTCTTCGTCGCCGGCTACACCGACACCGTGGGCGACGGTGCCAGCAACCAGGCGCTGTCGGAGCGCCGCGCGCGCAGCATCGCGCGCTGGTTCCGCGAGCGCGGCTTCGCCCGGCCGGTCTGGTACCAGGGCTTCGGCGAGGACGCGCTGGCGGTGTCCACCCCCGACGGCACCGACGAGGCCCGCAACCGCCGCGCCCTCTACGTGCTCTGCGCCCAGCCGCCGCCCACCTCGGGCGAGCTGCCGCGCAAGGCGTGGAAGCGGCTGTGAACAGGCGGGCCGTCCCTCGGCCCACCGTCGCCTGACCGTCTCCTCCCGTCCCCAGGGACTGCATCGGCACCCCCGGGCCAGCTATGCTCGCCGGCCCACGCCCGGAGCGGGGTTGGACACCGCGAAGACCCTCGCGAGCCTGCTCGCCGCCATCCTGCTGATCCGCATGGCCGTCGTCGGCGTGATCGACGTGGTGCTGTCGTCCATCATGAAGGAGCAGTCCGCCGCCACGCTGCTGGGCGGACTGGGCTGGGTGGTGGCCGCGTCGGTGGCCTCGGCGGCGGCCACCTTCGTGTGGCGCGACGTGGGACCGGGCGCGCGGCGGCTGGGCGCAGCGCTCGCGGGGCTCGGGGTGGTGGCCTTCTGCGCCTACCAGGACCAGGTGGTGCACCGCGGGTGGTTCGATGCGCGCCGTGGCGTGACGCGGGACGGCCCCGCCTACCCGCTGGTGCCCGGCACCGTGTACCAGGACCTCCGCGGCGGGCGTCCCACGAAGGCGGTCATCGGTCCCGACGGCACGCGGCCCTGCGGCAGCGGCGACGAGGGGCCGGTGGTGCTGGTGGTGGGGGACTCCTTCGCCTTCGGGTCGGGACTGCACGACGAGGAGACGCTGTGCTGGCAGCTCCGCGAGGCCCTGGGGGCCCAGGGGCTCACCGTGCGCACGGTGAACTACGGGCAGGCCGGTGCCTCCATCGTGTCGACCGAGGCGGCGCTCCGGGAGGGCATCGCGCGCCTGCGGCCCGCGGCGGTGTGGTTCACCGTGCTGCCGGGCGACGACGCGCGCGCCTTCGACATGAACGACCAGGGCGGCCTGGTGGACAACCCCGCCTTCCGCGCGGCGTCCGCGATCCTGGAGCCCGACGTGCTCTGGCTGGCGATGGCGCTGTTCTACGAGGTGTCGCCGCCCGATCCCTGGGACGAGGTGGTGGCGCGGCGGGGCCTGCGTCGCGTGGCGGACGCCGCGACCGCGGCCGGGGTGCCGCTGGTGCTGGACGTGCTCGTCTTCGACCAGCCGCGGCTGGCCCGGGCCTACCTGGCCGCCCAGGCGCGGCTCGCGGAGGCCTCGTCGTGGGTCTTCGCCCCGCCGATGATCGTCTTCTCGGAGAACTTCGACGAGGATCCGCCGCTCATCATCGCCGGCGACGGCCACCTCACGGCCCTCGGGAACGCGCGACGCGTGGCGAACGTGCTGCCGTCGGTGGTGGCCGCGCTCGCGCGCGCGGAGGCGGAGTGAGCACGGCGGCGCAGGTGGTGCGGGGCGTGCTGGTCGTCTACCTGCTCGCGCTGTCGGGGCAGTCGGCCATGGGGGTGGTGGGGCTCGCCCAGCTGGGCGCCCTGGTCGAGCTCTGGCCCTGGACCCTGTTCTGGACGGCGCGATCGGCCCTCGAGCTCACGGCGGCCGTGGCGCTCGCCCGGCGCTGGCGTCGGGCAGAGCAGGCCGTCGTGCTGCTGCTGCTCGCCTCGCTCGCCATCCACCTGGCCACGGCCTGGCGCAACCCCCTCAGCCTCCGCGAGAACCGGATGCTGCTGCACCTGGGCTCGCTGGCCGCCCTGCGGTGGCTGCGGCGCCGGGAGGCGACGGGCTGAGCGTGGGCGCAGTCAGGTCTCCTCTACGTAGGGCAGCTGCACATCCGTGCCCGTCCAGCGCAGATCGAGGGTGACGCCGCGCGAGGCCCGGGGCGGCGCGGGCTGCGGCACCGCGGGG
This sequence comes from Alphaproteobacteria bacterium, assembly GCA_020632955.1. Classification (GTDB taxonomy): domain Bacteria; phylum Myxococcota_A; class UBA796; order UBA796; genus JACKEO01. Next base: position 105,213 of record JACKEO010000013.1, on the reverse strand, counting down.
AAGGGCTGGTGGCGGTCGTAGGTGACGCGGCCGGCGCGGCGTGCCGACGCCTCGAAGGCGGTGATGGGGGGCTCGTCGAAGGCGCGGCCCTCGGGGTGCCACACGTGGTAGGTGGCGGCCCCGAGCGAGCGGCGGGCCCAGGTGTCCACCACGTCCACGCGCAGCGGGTGGTGCACGCCGATGTGGGGCTGCAGGCAGTGCACGGGCTGCCAGGCGCGGAAGCGCACGCCGGCCACGGCCAGGTCGGGGTCGCGCGTGGGGTGCAGGGGCAGGAGCACGCCGTTCACGGCCAGGGCGTGGCGCGTGTCGTCGAGGCCGCGCACGGTCACCTCGATGCGCTCGAGGCTGCTGTCGACGAAGCGGCTCACGGTGGCGCCCGTGGGCTCCTCGCCCAGCACGGGCCACGGCTCCAGCGCGGGTCGCACCACCACCTCCACGCCGTCGACGAGCAGCCGCCCCATCACGGGGAAGCGGTACTCGAGGTAGGGCGCGTACCAGTCCTCGTCGGCGGCGATGCCGTGGGCGCGCAGGTCGGCCAGCACGTCGCGCAGGTCGTCCCAGAGCAGCGTGGGCAGCAGGAAGCGGTCGTGCAGGCGACGCCCCCAGCGCACCAGCGGTGCCGTGAAGGGGTCCTCCACGAAGCGCAGGATGAGGGCGCGGAGCAGGTGGACCACCGCCGTGGCCATGCGCTCGTTCGGCGGCATCTCGAAGGCGCGGAACTCCACCACGCCCAGGCGGCCCGTGGGGCTGCCGGGGTTGTAGAGCTTGTCGATCGACAGCTCGGCGCGGTGGGTGTTGCCGGTGAGGTCCACGAGCAGGTTGCGCAGCAGGCGGTCGACGAACCAGGGCGGCGGGGCCTCGCCGCCGCGCTGCAGCTGGCTGAGGGCGAGCTCCACCTCGTCCACGATCTCGTCGCGGGCCTCGTCCAGGCGCGGGGCCTGGCTGGTGGGACCCACGAACAGGCCGGTGAAGAAGTACGACAGGCAGGGGTGGTGCTGCACGTAGCGGACGAGGCTCGCGAGCACGGCGGGGCGCTGCAGGAAGACCGACTCGGCCGGGGTGGGGCCGCCCAGGGTGACGTGGTTGCCGCCCCCGCTGCCCACGCTGCGACCGTCGAGCTGCCAGCGCTCGGTGGTGAGGCCCGCGTGGTTCGCCGCCTCGCCCAGCACGTCGAGCTGCTCCGCGTAGGCGCGCGTGGTGCGCACCGGGGGCACGTTGATCTCGAGCACGCCCGGGTCGGGGGTGACGAGGCAGTCGCCGAGGCGCGGGTCGGACGGCGGGCCGTAGCCCTCGAGCCGCACCGGCAGCCCGGCCTCGCGCGCGGCGTCCTCGGCGGCGGCCACCAGCTCCAGCCACGCCTCGGTGGTGGGCGTGGGCGGCAGGAAGACGTGCAGCACGCCGTCGCGCGGCTCCACCGTGATCGCCGTGCGCACCGCGGGGGCGCCGGTGCTGGGGGCCTCCCACGTCTCGCCCGGCTCCTGGCGGCGCTCCACCACGGGGTCGAAGGCCAGGTCGGTGGGCGTGGCCCACGGGTCCTGGGGCCACCAGCCCACCGGCGTGCCGCCCAGGCGGTCCAGCGGCAGCCGCAGGCCCACGGGGCTGTCGCCCGGCACGAGGATCAGGCGGCCGCGACGGAAGCTCCAGCGCTGCGTGACCCACCTCGACTGGGCGAGCTGCAGCGGCGTGACGAAGCCCACGGGTCGCGTGAGGCCGTGGCCCAGCATGCGCGCCAGGCGCCGACGCTCCTCGCCGTCGTCGGGATCCACCGTGAGGGGATCGACGTCCTCGGGCAGGTCGGCCTCGCGGGTGATCGCCCACCACGGGTCCTCGAAGGCCTCCAGGGGCTCCATGTCGAGGCCCAGGCGGCCATGCAGCGCCGCCACGAAGGTGCGCGCCTCCTCGAGGCCTGCCGTGCCCTCCAGGCCGCCCGGCAGGGCCAGGAGCGCCGGATCCCGCCACACGGGCCTGCCGTCCTTGCGCCACAGCACGTGCAGGGCCCACCGCGGCAGGCTCTCGCCCGGGTAGTGCTTGCCGAAGCGGTGGAGCACCACGCCGCCGGGCGCCATCCGTCGGTGGATCTCGGCCGCCATGCGCAGGCCCTGCGTCCACTTCGTCTCGCCGACGGCCTCGGTCATCCAGGCCTTGTCGCGGGGGTGCTCGCGGCTGGTCCAGGTGGGCTCGCCGCCCACGGTGAGCGCCACGCCCGCGGCGTCGAGGCGGGCGTCCACCGCGTCGGCGGCCTCGAGGAGCGCGGCGTACTGCTCGTCGGTGTAGGGCTTGCGGGGGCGGGGCTCGTGACCCAGCCGCTCCACGGTCATCGAGAAGTCGAAGGCGGAGGCGGGGCCGGTGGCCGTGCCGGTGAGGGGGGCGGCGAGGGCGGGCGTGACCGTGGCCGCCAGGGGGATGTGGCCCTCCGTGGTGAACAGGCCGCTGGTGCCGTCCAGCCCGATCCAGCCGGCGCCGGGCACGTAGACCTCGGCCCAGGCGTGCAGGTCGAGCACGTCGCGATCCATGCCGCGGGCCACGCCGGGGATGTTCCCCTCGTCCTCGAGCTGGATCAGGTACCCGCTGACGAAGCGGGCCGCGAGACCGCGCGCCCGGGCGGCGTGCACCAGCAGCCAGGCCGAGTCGCGGCAGGACCCGCGGGCCTTGCGCAGGGTCTCGCCGGGCGTCTGGATGCCGGGCTCGGTGCGGATGACGTACCCGACGTCGCGGGCCACCTTGGCGTTCAGCGCCACCAGCCAGTCCACCACGTAGCCGCGCTCGGGCACGTCACGCAGCCAGGTCTCCACCTCGGGCTCCAGCCGGGGGGCCTGCAGGAAGGGCGCCAGCTCCTCGTCGTAGCCGTCGGGGTAGGCGAAGGGGACCTCGACGCAGCGCTCGTCGAGCGTGAAGTCGAAGGGGTTCACGGGCTTGAGCTCGAAGCTGGCGTCCACCTGGATCACCAGCTCGCGCACCGTGGCCTCCTCGGGCCAGGTGCAGCGCGCGATGCGGTTCGACCAGGCGTCGAGCTGCCAGTGGATGCGCGGCTCGGGCGTGATGGTGAGCCCGTAGGTGAGCACCCGGCTGGCGAGGTGGGGGGCGGGCGACAGGCGGATGGTGTGCTGCCCCAGCGCCACGGGCTGGTCGTAGACGTAGCGGGTGACGTGCTGGATCCGGACGCGCATGGGGACTCCCGCGGAGGCCGCGCATGACCCGTCGCGGGGCCTTCCGCTACCGCCAGACCTGCGACCACCCCAGATCGGAGGGTGCGCGGGCGGCCATGGCGTCGAAACCGCGCTCGCCGGGGAAGGGGACCCGGATCTGCACGAGCTTGCGGGCGCGCTCGGTCCTGCCCGTCGGGGTCCAGCGCCGGGGGGACGGGAGGATGGCCGCGAGCTGGGCCGCCTCCAGCGCATCGAGCCGGTCGGGCGGCTTGCCGAACCAGTGCCGCGCACCCGCGTCGAAGCCGAAGACCATCGGGCCCGTCTCGGCCACGTCCAGGTAGAGCTCGAGGATGCGCCCCTTGGGCAGCAGCAGCTCCAGCCACACCGTGTACCAGGCCTCGATCGCCTTGCGCGCGGGGTGGCGGTGCTGGGTGAGGAAGAGGTTCTTCGCCAGCTGCTGGGTGAGCGTGGACGCGCCGCGCAGCTCCTTGCCCCGCTCCGCGTCGTCGAGGGCGGCGGCGATCTGCTGCGGATCGAAGCCGTGGTGGTGCCAGAACCAGCCGTCCTCCGACGCCACCACCATCCGGGGCACCCACGGACCCTGGGCGGCCAGGGGCACGGAGGCCTGCCGTACCCAGGTCCACCGGCCGGTCTCGGCGTGGTGTGCCCACACCCGCTGCAGCATCGTGGGGGTGCCGGGCGGGTCCACCACGCGCAGCAGCAGCACCGGCAGCAGCGTGGTGAGGACGAAGATGGTCACGAGCAGGCCGGCCCCCCAGCGGAGCGCGCGGGTGCGGCGGCGCCGGACGGGGGACCTGGGCATGACCGGACGCTCCAGCGTGGCCTCCGCGGGGAGCTAGCCCGCGCGGGACGGGGCGGCGCCGTGCGACGGGGCCGCGCGCTGTCTGCGCCGCCACCCGAGCAGCAGCGCGCCGAGGGCGAGGCCCGCAGTCCCGGGGGAGGGCGTGCCGGCGCAGGAGCAGGCGGCGAGCAGCTCGCGCACCTCGATGTCGGCCTGCGTCGCGGCGTCGCGCAGGTCCACGCCGCAGAGTCCCAGGCCGTCGTCCGGCAGCTCGAAGCCCGTCGACAGCGGCGTGAGGCGGATGCCGTGCAGGCGCACGCGCGCACACGTGAGCTCGCCGTCGGGGCAGGCGTGGATGGCGTCGAAGATGTCGAGGTAGTCCCAGTAGTCGTCGACGAAGGTGCCGTCGGCGTAGCCCTGCTCGAGCAGATCGCGGAGCACCCGCAGGTCGGTGGTGCCGAGCACCATGCCCGACAGCTCGCCGTCGAAGCCCGGCGGGGTGACGGCGGGTCGTGCGATCGTGATGCGTGGGCGCTCGATCACGAGGGGGCCGGGCTGCGTGGGCACCTCGAGGTCGCCGGGCATCCACACCAGCAGGTCGCCCTCGGGCGCCAGCACGCCCGCCACCACGGTGCACGGCTCGTCGAGGTCGGTGCGCACGCCCTCGAAGGGCAGGCCCGCCTCGGTGGGCTCGCCGAAGAGCAGGGCGCTGCTGGTGGAGACCACCGCCCCGACGATTCCGCCGGCGCCGTGCGCGTCGCCGATGCCGCGGTCGATGCGGAAGGCCTTGCCGGCGAGGTCCTGCAGGTCGCCCACGGGTGCCCGCGCGCCCACCGTGAAGGGCTCGTCCAGCACCAGCTGGGGACGCTCGACCACGCCCACCACCCGGTAGTCCCCGGGCTCCCACCCCCCCTCGGGCAGGTACCAGGCGAGGGTGGGGTCGTCGTCGAAGGACACCAGGGCCACGGGCACGTCGCTGCCGTCCCGCTGCACCACGGGGGTCCAGTACAGGGCGGCGAGCGCCTCCACCGCCCGCACGCCGTCCGACGGCAGGCAGTCGGGGGGGACCGGCTCGTCCTCGAAGGCCAGCTGGGCCACCGGCTGGATCTCGATGGGCTGGTGCGGCAGCCGCACGACGTCGCCGGAGATCAGGCGGAAGCAGGCCACGGTGACGGTGTCGACCTCGTCGTCGACGGTGTCCCGGTCCCGCGCGCCGTCCGGCTCCGGACAGCCCAGCGCGAGCAGGGCGATCGCGATCATGCGTCGCATGCGGTCTCCTCCTCCCGTGCCCGCCTCACCCTACCCGGTGGGTGCGCCCTCCGCGCAGTCGGGAGCCGACGGAGATAGGAGGCGCCGATGCGGAGCCTCTGGATCCCGGTCCTGGCGTGCATCGTGGCCTGCGCCGAGGCCGAGGCCGACCTGTGCGCCTCCTCCGAGGCGGGCGTGCAGCTGGGCTCGGGCGAGGACGCCTTCGTGCCCATGGACGACGGGGACGACGCGCTGCTCGTGCACGGCCCGCAGGGCGGCTACCACCTCGACGTCGGGCTCGCGGCCACCGGCCTCGTGCAGACCGACCGTGTGCTCGCCACCCTCACGGGCACCCTCGACGACGTGGAGCTCGCGCGGGTCGTCGTGCCCGTCACCTTCCGCTGCGACGCGCCCACCGGGCGCTGGCTGGCCTGGGGCATGCGCCTGGTCTACGGTGCGCAGCCCGAGGAGCTGGACGAGCGCGACACCGTCGTGCGCGTGGCCCTGGAGGGTCCCGACGGGATCCTCGAGGACGAGCTGGCCCTGCACATCGTCGACCTCCTGGTCCCGGAGGTCCCATGACCCGTCTGCTGCTGCTCCTCGGCCTCGCCGCCTGCGGCACCGCCGCCACCTCGTCGGTGGACTGCACCACGCTGGCGGCCGCGGTGCCCGCCGGGCGCGGCGAGCTGGAGGGCATCTGGGATGGTCCGCGCCAGCGCCTGCTGCTCTTCGGGGGCAACGAGGCGATCCCCGAGAACTGCGCCGTGGGTGCCACCGATCTGCTCGACGACCTCTGGGCCTTCCACACGGCCTGCGAGGCCTTCGGCGAGGTGCAGGTGAAGGGCGACAAGCCCTCCGCCCGGGCCCGTGCCGCGGTGGGCCACGACACCACCCGTCAGCAGCTCGTGCTCCACGGCGGGCGCTTCCGGGCGGGCGACTCGGGCGCGTACACGGTCCGCAAGGACACCTGGGTGCTCGATCTGGCCACCGACACGTGGCGCAAGCTGAAGGGCGAGGGGCCTCCCGCGCGCTTCGACCACGTGGGCGCGGTCTTCGGCGACCGCTTCGTGATCTGGGGCGGCAACGACTCCACCGACGGCGCCGTGATCGCCCCGCGCAACGACGTGTGGGTGCTCGACCTGGCCACCGAGAGCTGGTCGAAGCTCACCACGAAGGGCAATCCCGTGCCCCGCACCTACGCCGCGGCCGCCGCGGACGACGGCCACCTCTACGTCTTCGGCGGCGGCGGCTCCGACGCCCTGGTGGGCTCGTTCATGGCCGACCTGTGGTCGCTCGACGTGGCCACGGGCTCGTGGACCGAGCTGCATGACGGCAGCGGCAAGGCCCCCCGCGGCCGCATCTGGGCCGACCTGGTGCACGACGCGGAGCGCGACCGCCTGCTGCTCTGGGCCGGCCACGACGACGGCGAGCTCGGGAACACCAACCAGATCTGGGCCTTCGGCCTGGGCACGGGGAAGTGGACCCAGGTGCGCGAGGGCGACGTCCACAACCAGCCCGCGAACGGCTTCTGCGACTTCCCCGCCGACTTCACCCTGGTGGACCCCGAGAGCCCGGAGCGCCGCGAGGCGGGGGTGGCGGTGTGGGCCGAGGGCGAGCTCATGATCTTCGGCGGCAAGGCCGACTGCGGCAACCTCGACGACGTCTGGACCTACGATCCCGCGGCCGACGTGTGGACGGAGCGGTCGCGCGCCACGTCGGGCGAGGTCTGCCCGCGCATCGGCGGCACCTGCTCGTCGATGTGCTTCTGACCGGCGTCGCGCCCCTTCCCTACAGACAGCCGGGCAGGCCCGTGCAGCTGGTGAGCACGCGCTCCTCCAGCACGGTGGACGACGCGTCGGCGTCGACCACCACCTCCTTCACCATGCCGAGGCCGGGCACCCACCACTGGTCGGACTTGAGGCGCACGAACCCGCCGTCCGCCGGGTTGTAGGTGCCGACGCCGAAGAAGTCCTCGTAGAAGGTCGCGCTCACGAGACACAGGGGATTCGGGAAGCTCGCGTCCTCGGCGAACGTCTGGTCGACGAGGAGCGAGAGGTGCCAGGCATCGATGGTGCCGGTGCCCGGCGTGGTGACCTGCTCCCAGCCGAGGCCGGCGTGCTGGGACTGGATCACGCGCGTGGCGCTCCTGATGCCGCAGCCCGGCCCGCCGGGCCACCGCACGCGGTGCGCCACCTCATGGGTCCAGTTGGGCTGGAAGGAGGCGCGCGTCTCGCCCTCCGTGGGCAGGTAGGGGCTGTCGGACCGGGCCATGCTGTGGGTGGTGTGGCTGCCCCGCTCGACCGTCTCGGCGAGCTCCAGGGCGGACGGGTCCTGCGCGCCGTCGCAGCCGAGCCACCGGGTGGTGGTGGAGATGCCCGCGGCGCCGGAGGTCTTCACCACGGTGGTGTTCGCGTACAGCGGACGGCCGTTGGCCTTGGCGGTGGCTTCGAGCTGCGTCGGCACGGGCTGCACGCCGCCCGCGGTGTGGGTCTCGGTGCCCGTCTTCGCGCCGTCCTCGACCTGCAGCTGGTAGGTCCGCACCCACGCGGTGGCGACCGCCTCGAGCGGATCGAGGGGATGGCAGGCCACCGGCGTGACGGGCGCGGCGGAGTCGCCGGTGTCGCCCGTGTCGGAGGTGTCGCTCGAGTCCGCCGTGTCGCTGGAGTCGGGCCCGGCGCCCGTGTCGTCGCGGTCGTCACCCGGCGAGGTGTCGTCGTCGGCGGTGCCGTCGGAGTCGTCGCCGGGCTTGGTGGGCTCGCCGCCGTCGGGGGTGCACGCCACGAGGAGGCCGGTGGCGGCCAGCAGCAGGAGGGAGGAGCGTCGGATCGGCATGGGGACTCCGTCCCCGCATGGTAGCGCAGCCCGGAGGGTGCTCGCCTCCCCCGAGTGGGGGGTAGGGAGGGGCACGACCCGGAGCCCGACATGTCCTCCTTCACGCCCACCTGGGACCGCGCCGTCACCCGTCACGGCGAGGAGGCGCTGCGGTCGCGCTTCCCCGTGGTGCGCACCGTGGCCGAGCTGCGTGCCCTGCCCGACCACCGCGCCCTCGCCGCGATCGCCGAGCGCGTCTTCGCGGCGGGCTTCCGCTGGAAGGTGATCCGCGCCAAGTGGGAGGGCTTCGAGGAGGCCTTCCACGGCTTCGACCCGGCCTGGGTGGCGGCGCTCGACGCGGAGGGCATCGCCGCGCTCTGTGCCGACGCCCGCATCGTGCGCAACCGCCCCAAGGTGCTCTGCACCGTGGCGAACGCCCGCTTCGTGCAGGAGGTGGCGGCGGCGCACGGCTCCTTCGGGCGCTGGGTGGCCGACTGGCCCGACGACGACGTGGTGGGTCTGTGGGCGGCGCTGAAGGAGGGGGGCGACCGGCTGGGCGGCGACACCGGCCCCTGGGTGCTGCGCATGCTCGGCAAGGACAGCTTCCGCCTCACCTCCGACGTGGTGGCGGCGCTTCAGGAGGCCGGCGTGGTCGACAAGGCGCCCACCTCCCGCAAGGCCCTCGCCGCGGTGCAGGAGGCGATGAACGGCTGGCGGCGCGAGACGGGGCTGTCGCTGGGGGCGCTCAGCGTGGTGCTCGCGAGCAGCACGGGGGTGGTGTACGGCGAGGAGGACTGACGACGGGGGCGCGGATCAGGGGTTGATCTGCACGCACCACTTGGTGATCTTGCCGCTCGCGCCGCTGTCGGTGTCCTCGACCTTCAGGGTCCAGGTGCCGTTCATCTCCGGGCCGTGGAAGGCCGACAGCGACTGCTTGGGCTTGAGGTTGCCCTCGTAGTCGTAGGTCCAGGTGTCGCAGGCCCGGTGATCACCCGAGTACGAGTCGCGGTAGGCCACGTCGATGTCGCCGTAGCCGCTGCACTCCTCCTCCCAGGTGAGCGACTCGGGGTCGCCGAGGATGCGCGTGACGCCGTTGCGCTGCAGCGAGATCACGAGGTCGTCGAGCCAGCTGTGGTACCCCTCCACCGTGATGCGGACGCCCGTGACGGGGCCGTGGCCCGGCACCACGCCCGACTGGGTGGCCACGCCCACCGACGGGATGTCGAAGCCGGTGGCCAGGCACCACGTTCCGCCGGCCACGTTGTTCCAGCACTCCGCCGTGGACCGCAGGCAGCCGCTGCACGACAGGCTGCCGCCGTCGAAGCCGAAGGTGCCGCAGGTGTCGCCGCCGAAGTCGGTGCCGTCGCACTCGTCCAGGCCGTTGCGGACGCCGTCGCCGCAGATGGCGTCGTTGTTGCATCCGGCCAGGTCGAGCTCGCAGTCGCCGCCGCAGGTGAGGGTGCCGTTGCTGAAGCCGAAGGTGCCGCAGGTGGCGCCGCCCAGGTCGGTGCCGTCGCAGCCCTCCGCGCCGTTCTTCGTGCCGTCGCCGCACTCGGGGGCGTCGAAGCAGCCGCTGGCGTCGAGCGCGCAGCTTCCGGTGCAGGTGACCGCGCCGCTGTCGAAGCCGTAGGTGGCGCAGGTGATGCCGCCCAGGTCGGTGCCGTCGCAGGCGTCGGTGCCGTTCTTCTTGCCGTCGCCGCAGCGGGGGGCGTCGAAGCACGGCGAGCTGTCGAGGGTGCAGCCCACGGTGCACCCCGGGGTGCCCGAGTCGAAGCCGTAGGTGGCGCAGGTGACGCCGCCGAGATCGCTGCCGTCGCAGTCCTCGTTGCCGTTCTTCTTGCCGTCGCCGCAGGTCTGGGCCTGGAAGCACGAGCCGGTGGTGATCAGGCAGCCGCTGCTGCAGGTGAGGTCGCCCGCGTCGAAGCCGTAGTCGGCACAGGTGTAGCCTCCGAACTCGGTGCCGTCGCAGGCCTCGGCGCCCTCGAGCACGCCGTCGCCGCACACCGCGTCGTTGTTGCAGGTGGACACGCTGAAGGCGCAGTGCACGCAGCGCAGCGTGCCGCCGCGGTAGCCGAAGTCGGTGCAGTCCTTGCCGTCGAGGTCGTCGCCGTCGCACTCCTCGTCGCCTTCCTGCACCTTGTCGCCGCACACCGGACCGTCGCTGCCGCTGTCGCCGTCGTCGGTGCCGTCGCCGCTGTCGCCCTTGCTGCCGCTGTCCTTGCCGCCGTTGCCCGCGTCCGCGTCGTCGTCGGCCCCCGCGTCGGGATCGGTGTCGCCCGCCACGGTGGCGACGAAGGGCTGGAAGGACCCGCAGCCCGCGAGCGCCGAGAAGAGCAGGATCCAGACGAGCGAGGCGCGCACCATGCCGGCGGTCTCCCGGGAGAACCGGCGGAGTCTAGCCGAAAGGTGGCACGCACACACCAGCTTTCCCGAGCGGCCGGTCCTAGGGCAGCGCTTCCAGGCACCAGTCGATCCTGCCCCCGTCGTTCGTCTGGCCGTCCGTCACCACGAGGGTCCAGGTGCCGCCCAGCTTCGTGCCGGTGAAGACCGACAGCGACTGCCGTGGCTTGCGCAGGCCCACGTAGTCGAAGGTGAAGAGGTTGCAGTCGTCGAGGGCGTTCGTGTACGCGTCGGCGTAGGCCACGTCGATGACGGCGGGACCGTCGCACGCGCGCCCGAGCGACTCGGGGGCGCCGAGCAGGCGGGTCACGCCTGCGTGTGCGACCGAGATCGTGATGTCGGACACCCAGTCGTGCTCGCCCTCGACGCTCACGCGGAGCGTGCCGACGTCGCCCTGGGCCGTCACCGTGAGCGGCACCCGCACGGTGCCCTTCGTGGGGATGGAGGCCGGACTGCTCGTGCACCACGGGCCGGAGTCGCCGGAGTCCCCGCTGTCGCCGGAGTCTCCACTGTCGCCGGAGTCGCCGGAGTCCCCGCTGTCGCCGGGGTCTCCGCTGTCGCCGGAGTCCCCCGAGTTCCCGCTGTCGCCGGAGTCCCCGCTGTCGCCGGAGACCCCGCTGTCGCCGGAGTCCCCGCTGTCGCCGGAGTCCCCCGGGTCCCCGCTGTCGCCGGAGTCCCCCGAGTCCCCGCTGTCGCCGACCGGTGCGCTGTCGCCGGAGTCGCCCGGGGGGGCGCTGTCGGCGGTGTCCGACGCGTCCGAGGTGTCGCCCGTGTCGTCGACGTCGGAGTCGGCGGTCTCGTCGTCGCCGGAACGCAGATCGAGAGGATCGGTGCCGGGCGCGCACGCGAGCACGCAGAGCACGGCCCAGACCGGTGGTCGGGCGCTCGGTCGTCCCACGTCCCCTCCTCGCGTGCACGTGCGTCCGGAAGCCACGGACGGAGGGGGCTATAGCGATGCGCGTCGGGGCGCGCGATGCGTCCCTCGCTGCGTGGAGGCCGCGTGCGTCCCGTGTCCCTGGTGCTCGCTTCGCTCGTCGCCTGCGCGTCGCCCCCCTCCGACGGGGACGTGGACGACTCGGCCGACACCGGCTTCGGCCCCGACCCCGCCGACGTGCCGTTCGTGCTCGACGAGGTGCCCCTCACCCCGTACGTCGACGCCTTCATCGGCACCCGCGGGCCGGGCAACGTGATCCCGGGCGCGCTGGTGCCGCACGGCATGGTGCGCGCCTCGCCCGACACGCTGTCGCGCCCCGGGTCCATCGACGCCTACGACTGGTCCGACACCCGCATCGAGGGCTTCACCCACACCCACCTGCAGGGGCCCGGCGGGTCGGTCAACGGCTACAGCCAGGTGCTGCTCCTTCCGCTCACGGGCGACGTGGACGTGGACCGCATGGCGCGTCCGCGCACGTACGATCACGCCGAGGAGGAGGCCTCGCCGGGCCTGTACCGGGTGACCCTCGAGGGCGGGGTGGAGGTGGCGCTCACCGCCACGGCCCACGCGGCCGTCCACCGCTACACCTTCCCTGCAGGGCGGGCGCGCCTGCTCGTGGACCTGGGGCACTCCAACGGCGACAGCGTCTCGGGGCGGCTGGCCATCGACGGGAGCGTGCTGAGCGGCACCGGCGAGTACAACGTGCACCCCATCGCCTCCTTCGTCACCGACGGGGACGGCCGCACGGCCTACACCCGCATCTCGGCGCACGTGGAGGTGAGCCTGCCGCCCACCGAGCACGGCACGCTGCTCGGCAAGGCGGTCACCGCCTACCCGGGGTCCACCGAGGCCGAGGGGGCCTGGGTGGGCGGCTGGGTGGGCTGGGACTTCGACGCCCCCACCACGGTGGAGGTGCGCGTGGGCATCAGCCGCATCGACCCCGCCCAGGCGCGCCGCAACCTGGAGTCGGAGGTGGGCACGGCCGGCTTCGACGAGGTGCACGACCGCGCCCGGGCCGCCTGGGAGCACGTGCTCAACCGGGTGCGCGTGGAGGCCGACGACGACGTGCTGCGCATGTTCTACACGGCCTTGTCGCGGAACTTCTTCCAGCCCGCCGACTACACCGAGGCGGGCGGTCGCTTCGTGGTGGCCACCTCGGGCGAGGACGTGGTGAAGCGGGCCCGGGGCTTCCGCTACCTCACCGACGACTGGTGCATGTGGGACACCTTCCGCACCACCCACCCGCTCGCCACGCTGGTGGAGCCCGAGCTGCGCGACGACCTCGCGTCCAGCCTGCTGCTCGCCTACCAGGAGGGGGGCTGGCTGCCGAAGTGCTCGTGGAACGCCACCGGCTACAGCCGCGTGATGATCGGCAACCACGCGGTGCCCATCCTCGCCGACATGCTGGTGAAGGGCCTCGATCGCTTCGACACGGCGCTCGCCTGGCAGGCGGTGGACCACGCCGGCATGCAGGACATCCCCACGGTGGTGGACGGCGCCGCCGACGGCATCTGCGGCTACGTCAACCTGGGCACGCCGCCCGAGCTGCTGTCGCTGGGCTTCGTGCCCTCGGAGTGCGACCCGGGCCAGTCCGTGTCGATGACCCTGGAGCACGCCTACGACGACTGGTCGGCGGGTCGGATGGCGGCCGCGCTGGGGCGTCAGGCCGACGCCGACCGCTACGCCCAGCGCGGGCAGGCCTGGCGGAACACCTACAACACCGACGGCTTCGCCCAGGCCCGCCGTCGCGACGGCAGCTGGCGCGAGCCCTTCGACCCGTCGGCGTGGGGCGACTTCAACGACTTCACCGAGGCCACCTCGTGGATCTACTCCTGGTTCGTCCCCCACGACGTGCCGGGGCTCGTGGAGGTGATGGGGGGCCGCGACGCCTTCCTCGCCCGCCTCGACCGCTTCTTCGACGAGGACCAGTTCGACCCGGGCAACGAGCCCAGCTTCCACGTGCCCTGGCTGTACGCGGCGGTGGGCGACGTGGACGGCACGGTGCGGCGCCTCCGCGAGACGGTGGCCTCCTCCTACGACGACGGCCCGGGTGGCCTGCCGGGCAACGACGACGCCGGCGCCACCTCGGCCTGGCTGGTGTACACCCTGCTGGGCCTGTACCCCCTGGCCCCCGGCGACCCGACCTACGTGGTGGGCGCGCCCCTGGTGCGGCGGGCCGAGCTCTTCCTCCACCCCGGCTTCCACGACGGCGGCAGCTTCGTGATCGAGGTGGAGGGCGACCCGGCCACCGATCGCCACGTGGTGGGCCTCACGCTCGATGGCGAGCCGCTCGCCGAGCCCTGGCTCCCGCACGCCCGCATCGTGGAGGGGGGCACGCTGGTGGTGACGCTGGCTCCCGACCCTTGAGCGCCTTGGGTCAGGGCAGTGCGATGCCGGCGCAGGTCTCGAAGGCGGGGTCGCACTTGTTCGTGCGGCAGGTCACGCAGCCCTGGCTGGTGGGGTTGAGGCACGCCAGCGCGCACTGGCCCACGATGCAGGTGGTGTAGACCCCGAAGCAGTCGGCGCAGCCCTGCGAGATGCCCAGCTCGTTCGCCACGCAGGTGGCCACGCAGCTGCGGATCATCCCCGAGGTCGCGCACTGCAGGGCGCAGGTCTGCGACACGGAGCCGATGGTGGCCGCGGCGGTGCCGAGCGCGCTCACGTCGGCCGGATCGGTGCAGCCGTTGGACCCCGCGCTGCCGGAGTCCCCTGCACCGGAGTCGCCCGCCCCGGAGTCCCCCGAGTCCCCCGAGTCGGTGGCGCCGCTGTCGCCGGAGTCGCCGCCGGTGTCGGCCGGGCTGTCGGCGCCGCTGTCGTCGCCCGCGGTGTCGGAGTCGGCCACGGCGGTGTCGGTGTCGCCGGCCTTGTCGTCCACCGTGACCGTGCCGGTGCAGGCGCCGAGGAGGAGGGCGAGGAGCAGGGTGCGCACGGGACCTCCCGGGGGCGCCGCCGGGCGCAGGCCCAGCATGGCACCGGGCGCGTCGGGGCGCCACCGCGCCTCCCGTCGGCGCTATCCTCGGGTCGATGGACCCCGCCCTCCTCGACCGCCTCGTCACCCTCGCCGTGCCGTCCACCTACGGCCTGGCCGTGCTGCTGATCGTGGGGGAGCTGGTGGTGCTGCGTCGGCGGGGCGTCGCGCTGGACCACGCCACCGGGCGGGTGAGCCTGCTGTCGGGCCTGCTGTCCTTCGGCGGGCTCGCCGTGGCCGGACGCCTCGTGTACGCCGGGGTCCTCGAGGTGGCCTGGGCCCACCGGCTCACCGATCTGGGTCTCGGCGCGTGGGCCTGGGGCGTGGGCTTCCTGGCCTACGACGCGGTGTTCTACGTGGGGCACCGGGCCGCGCACGAGGTGCGGCTGCTGTGGTGCTTCCACGTCACCCACCACACGAGCGAGCAGATGCGCCTGTCGTCGGCGGTGCGCGGCTCCGCCTTCGACTTCGTGTACTCGCCCTGGTTCCACGTGTGGCTGCCGCTGGTGGGGCTGCACCCGGGCCTGGTGCTCGTGGTGGAGACGGGCAGCAAGGTGTGGGGGGTGCTGGAGCACGTCTCGCCCGACCTCACCGGACGCTGGGGCTGGCTGGACCGGGTGCTGGTGACGCCCAGCGCCCACCGGGTGCACCACGGCCGGAACGCGCCCTACCTCGACCGCAACTACGGCGAGATCCTGCTGGTGTGGGACCACCTGCTCGGCACCTTCGCCGAGGAGGAGGAGGTCCCGGACTACGGGGTGCTGGCGCCCATCGACAGCCGCAGCCTCGACGCGGTGCAGCTGGGCCCCTGGCGGTCGCTGTGGCACGACCTGCGCCGCGCGCCCGGGTGGGGGGCGCGGCTGCGCTACCTGTTCGATGCGCCGGGGTGGCGGCACGACGGCCCGGACGAGCGGGTGCGGGCGAAGCGTCGGGCGATGCGTCCGGCGGTGTGAGCGCGCATCAGGGCGCCGCGGTGCGCACCAGCCTCACGCCCACCGCGGTGGATCGGAGCGTGTCGGGCGACTCGCTCCGGACGGTGGACCGGGTGCGCCAGCCGTCGGACCCGATGTTCCCTCCCCGCGAGGCGTGGTGGCCGCCGAGCGGGCCGCCCACGTAGGGATCGACCTCGAGGCCCGTCGATGCGGGCCAGTCCTGGTAGACGTCGGAGGTCCACTCGGCGACGTTGCCGGCCATGTCGTGGAGGCCCCACGCATTCGGCGCGAGCCCGCCCGCGGGCTGGGTGCGGATTCCGCTGTTGTCGCGGAACCAGGCCACGTCGGCCACGGTGTCGCTCCCCGCCCAGGCGGTGGCCTCGTCGGCGCGTGCCGCGTACTCCCACTCGGCCTCGGTGGGCAGGCGCCAGCCGGCGCAGTCGACCACGTGCCCCGATGCGGGCGTGACCCCCGCCGTGGCGCAGCTGAAGTTCGTGCCGATCGTGCCCGTGCAGCCGCCGAGGGTGTAGCAGACGGGCAGGCCGTCCGCGGTGGAGGCGGCGTTCGCCACCTCGGCCGCCTCGAACCAGTCCACCCGCTCGACGGGGCACACGTCGTCGGCCCCGCAGTCCTTGCCGTTCGCGTCGGTGTGGTAGGCGATGTTCGTGCCCATGAGGCTGGTCCAGCGGGTCTGGTCCAGCTCGCGGGTCATCATCCAGAAGCCGCGGCTGATGGCCACCGTGCGGGGCGTGGGGTCCACGCCGAAGTGCGTGACCACGTCGGTGCAGGTGTGGGCCGATTGGGTGGGGTCGCGCACGTCGTCCCGTGGCGAGACGCAGCCGAGGGTGGCCGTGCCGGGCGGGATGTAGACGAGCTTGCCCAGCAGCGTGCTGGTGACGGGGCTGGTGGGCGCGGCGTCGCGGACCACGACGGTGGACGCCGCGGTGCTGCTGCCGCCATGGTCGTCCATGACCGTGGCCCGGCAGGTCCAGACGTCGCCCGCGGCCGTGGCTGCGGCGCCGATGACGGTGGCCTGCCCCTGGGAGGTGGTGATGCCCTGTCGGACCCGGATCCAGGTGACGGAGGTCGTGAGCGTGTCGTCGTCGGGGTCGGAGGTGCCCTGCACGGAGCAGGCGAGCGCGGCCGAGGGAGAGGGCCGTGTGGGCGTGACGAGGGGCTCGGGCGGATCCGGCGGCCGGTTCGCGAGGACCACCTCGGCGAAGGCCGACCCCTGCAGGCCACCCGCCGTGGCGGTGACCGTGCAGCGGATGTGTTCGCCGACGCCGGCGATGCCGGGCGCGAGCGTGAGCTGGGCGGTGGTGGCGAGGAGCGTGGCCCGGTCGGTGTCGTGCCAGGCGTAGGCCACCGCGTCGATCGCGGTGCTGCCGGGGGTGACGGTGGCGTCGCAGGCGAGGGTGCTGTCGTTGTAGGCCTGCGCGGGGGTGATCTGCACGTCGCCGACCGTCGGGGGCTGGCCGGCGGCGGAGTCGCCGGAGTCGCCGGAGTCGCCCGGACCGGAGTCGCCGGAGTCGCCGGGACCGGAGTCGCCGGTGTCCCCCGTCGTGCCCGAGTCGCCCGAGTCGCCGGTGTCCCCCGTCGTGCCCGAATCCCCCGAGTCGCCGGTGGTGCCCGTGTCTCCAGAGTCGCCGTCTCGCGAGGTGTCGGCTGTCTCCGAGGTCTCGCAGTCGGCGCCGACCTGGGCGTCCTCGTCGTCGCAGTCCTCGCTCCGCGGCACGCCGTCGCAGTCGTGGTCCTGGGCCTTGATCGTGGACTCCGGATCGTCGTCGTCGCAGTCGAGCCGGCCGATCACGCCGTCGCCGTCGCCGTCGACGGACAGATCGCGCGGCGCCTTCCCCGGGGGAGCGCAGGCGAGCATCGTCGCGAGCACGATCGGCGCAGTGTGGCGGCGCGAGCCCACGTGGGCACCTCCGGCCGGGCATCCTGCCACGGGATGGGGTGAGGGGCACACGTCGGGCCTACGCCTGATCCTCACCCCCGCCCGTCCCACACCCGCCGCAACAGCCCCTCCAGCTCCAGCGTGTTCGCCAGCTCCACGCTCGCGGCCACCCCGTCCGGCCCACGCACCACCAGCCACCACCACGGCTGCCGCCCCAGGCGGAGGAGCGGACGCAGCGCGCCGGCGTCGGTGGGGTGGAAGACGTGGCGGAAGCTGCCGAGACGGGTGCGCGCGCCGGCGGCGTCGGGCTTCGCGTAGGTGAGGAGCACCAGCTCGAACAGGCGGGTGCAGCCCGAGCGGGTCCAGCGCAGGTCCAGCTCCAGCTCGAAGGCCCGACCGGCGTGTGCGGCGGCCGTGGGCGCGTCGGCCTCGAGCAGCCAGGTGTGGCCCGGCGGCAGGGTGGGGTGGACGGGACCGCCGAGGAGCACGGCGCTGCCGTGCGCAGAGGGGCGCGGCAGCGACAGGGGCGGACGGGGCTCGGGCCAGCGGGAGGTCATGCCGCGCCGTAGCTCGTCGGGTCGTGCCGTCCTCGGGCCGCCGACGCGTGCGCCCGGATCCGGCGTCCGGCCTTCCGGACGGTTTGCATTCGTCATGCCCGATCTGTACCGTGCAATCGACCCTGCAGCAGACGCGGGGTCGGGGAGGGCAGATGGGGAGCATCCGGACTGCGGTGCTGTGCGCCGCGCTCGCAGGCTGTGCACAGGGGGCGGGCAAGGACACCACCGACGGCGACACCGACACCGACGCGGCGGGGGGCGAGGCGAAGGACTCCTCGGGCCCGTGGGACTCGGCCGACGACGGCGGGGGCGAGGTGAAGGCGGTGCATGGCGACCTGCAGTCCATGGCCGTGGTGCAGGAGGTGACCTTCACGGCGAACGGGTCGTCCACCGAGACCTTCTGCGCCACCACGCTCGGCGTGGTGGGCCCGTGCACGTGCACCTACACCTACCGGGGGGGCGGCACGCTGGTGCAGGCGGCCGGATCCACCAACCGCTACGAAGGCACCTGGGCGCGCGAGGGCACCGACTGCTGGGAGCTCCCCCAGGTGCCGCCCGATCCGGCGGTCGCGTGGGACGCGGCGGTCCAGTGGTCGGCCGCCGACGGCAAGGCCTTCCACTCGGTCACCTGGACCACGGGGGGCACCACGCTCGGCCAGTGGGTGGCGCACGGCGACGCGGGGAACGCCGCCCTGTCCACGACCGATCCCATCGCCAACAAGCAGTACTGGTGGATGGAGGACGCGGAGGTGGTGGCCTACGAGGCGGCCACCCGCACCGCAGCGGTCGACGAGGAGGCGGTCGTCCTCATCGACGCGCTCCAGTGGAAGGTGCGCGTCCGCATCGGCTGGAGCTTCTCCACCACGGGCACCGCGCCGCCGGCCACGCTCCCGGAAGCGCTCGACACCGACACGCTCGACACGGGCGTCGGCGACACCGGCTGAGTCAGAGCCCCAGGTCGAACTGCTTGAGCAGGGCGCCGAGGTCCACGGGGGGGATCACGAGCCCCAGCATGGCCATGCACATCTCGTCGCCCGTCTCCTCGCCCCAGCGCACGGTCTGGGCCTCGGTGGCGCCCGACGCAGCGAGCGCGTCGCCGAAGTAGGGGTTCGACGGGCTGTTGTCGTAGGTGCACTCCACCTTGATGCGGTCGCCGGGGAGGATCTGGGGCAGCTCGTCCACGTCGCCGTCGTAGGTGTAGGTGGTCTGCCAGTCGAAGCGGTACTCCGGCGTGTGGACGAGGCACATCTCCTCGTCGTCCGGCGCGTCGCCGCGCAGGATGGTCACCTTCATCGCGCGTCCCAGGTAGTGCATGTGGGGCGTGATCGAGAAGATGCGCAGCGGCAGCAGCGCCAGGTACTCGGCGATGGGGCCGGTATCGAGGATCAGCGTCTCGGTGTGGTCGGGCACGCCGGGCGGGATCTGGAAGCGGGTCTTGCCCGGATCGTTCGGGCCCGGCTGCACCTCGCCGAGGAAGGGCACGTCCACGAGGAAGCCGGTGGCGTGGTGCGAGGGCGGCGAGGTCGTCCACTTCACGGCCAGGGCGCTGCGGTCGATCTCCTTGCCCGCGCCGGTGGGGTGGTAGTGCACGTTCATCACGATCGTGGCGCCGGGCTTGAGCAGGATGCCCGTGTCCTCGGGCATGCGGATGGGGGCGCCACCGGGCACCCAGCCGCCGATGAGGTCGGTGGGGAAGAAGTCGGGGGTGCCCGAGCAGCGGTAGACCCCGTCCTCGCCCGCGCGGTCGGCGGCCTGGTCGTCGGGGTCGGACCAGAGCAGCACGTGGTGCACCACCGCGCCGTTGTCGGGTCGCACCTCCACGGCCTCCAGCCACACCTTCTCGTCGTTCGGCACCTCGAGGCGGAAGCAGGCGTAGATGTCCTCGTCGCCGTCCACCTCGAAGGGGGCGGCGATGGGCAGGATGGCGTCGGCCTCGCTGTCGGCGATCACGTCGGGCGCCACGGGCGGCGGCTCCACCACGCGGGCCCCCTCGTAGGTGCCCTCGTCCACCCAGGTGGTGAGCGTGGCGAGCTCGGCCTCGCTCAGGCGCAGGTCGTCCTTCCAGGGCAGCGGGGGCTGGCAGTCCTCGCCCTCGCGCGCGTCGAAGGGGGGCATCGTGCGGTCGAGCACGGCGGGGAGGATGGCCTCGGCCCAGCGCGAGGCGTCGTCGTAGGTCTGCAGGGAGAAGGGGGCGATGCCGCCGGGCGTGTGGCAGCTGCCGCAGTGCTCGCGGAGGATGGGCGCCACGTCGCGGTGGTAGGTGACCACGTCGGGCGGATCGGCCGCGGCCGAGTCGGTGCGCAGCGCGTCGGTGTCGCCATCGACCGCGCCGGGCCCGGTCAGCGAGCTGCCGCAGCCGGCGGCGAGGAGGCCCAGGGTGGCGGTGCGCGCGTGCGTCCAGAACATGGGGGCTCCTCCCGGGCGGCCGTCTGGATACACCCTGCCACCCGTGACCCACAAGTCAGTGTTGCGTGTGGTGACGGGGGAGCGTCGGGTGCCCGGAGGCGACTGCATGGGCTGGAGAGGTCGCGCGGCGGCGCTGCTCGTGCTCGCGGGCGGGTGCGTCGACACGGGGGAGGACGCCGGCGATCCCGTGCCCGAGACGGTGCTGGCCGAGGCCCGCTCCCTGGTGGATCACGCTGCGTGGGCACCGCTCGATCCGTCGGACGACCCGCTGGCGGGCCACCGACCGGACGGTGCCGACTGCCCCGTGGGCGGCTGGTACGCCGAGGGGCGCGGGGTGGAGGTGGACACCGGACGGTGTGCCTACCTCGGGCTCGTCCAGCCCTCCCTCGCGCCCGTCGCCGTGGGGGATCGACTGCACGTCTTCGCCTTCCACAACGGCCTCACGGCACCGGAACCCGCCGAGGCGCACGCGGCCGTGCTCCTGGGCGGCAGCGTGCTCTGGGAGACCACGCTGCCCATCCCCAGCCCGGCCACCCCGCTGGAGGCCCAGCTGGAGGCCCCGGTGGCCGCGCCGGTGGGCGCCCCGGTCCAGCTGCACCTCCACAACCACGGCGCGAACACCTGGACCTGGGTGACGCTGGAGGTGGCCCCGGGCGGGTGAGTGCTCCAGGGTGGGAGGACCCCGGGTGCGCTATGGGCGGGCGCACCGAGGAGGGCCCCGGCCATGCGACCGCGTCACGCAGAGCGGCACTTCGTGGAGCGGATCGGGTGGCTGCGCGCCGCCGTGCTCGGCGCGAACGACGGCATCGTGTCCACCGCGAGCCTGGTCCTGGGCGTGGCCTCCGCGGGCGTGGGGGCCCACGAGGTGCTGGTCACCGGGGTGGCGGGCCTGGTGGCGGGCGCGATGTCGATGGCGGCGGGCGAGTACGTGAGCGTGAGCAGCCAGGCCGACACCGAGCGGGCCGACACCGAGCGCGAGAAGGCCGAGCTCGTCGCCGACCACGAGTACGAGCGCATGGAGCTGGCCGGGATCTACGAGGGCCGGGGCCTGGACGCGGAGCTGGCGGGTCGCGTGGCCGACCAGCTCATGGCCCACGACGCGCTGGGCGCGCACCTGCGCGACGAGCTGGGCATCGTGGACGAGCTGGCGGCGCGACCCCTGCAGGCCGCGGGCGCCTCGGCGTTCACCTTCGCGGCCGGCGCCGCCCTGCCCCTGGCCGTGGTGGCGCTGGCCCCCGAGGGATGGACCGTGGGGGCCGTGGCGGGCAGCAGCCTGGCCTTCCTCGCGGGCCTGGGCGCGCTGGCGGCCCGCGCGGGCGGGGCCAGCGCCGCGGTGGGTGCAGCGCGCGTGGCCTTCTGGGGCGCCGCGGCCATGGGCATCACGGCGGCCATCGGCGGGCTGGTGGGCGCCAGCCTGTAGGGGTCAGGACCGGTCGGACGGACGCGCGGGCGCCGGCGGGGCGGCAGGCGTGCCGCGCGCCACCTGCACCGCCACCCACGCCAGCCACACCCAGGGGCTGCCGTGCAGCACCAGGTCGAAGACGTCGAGGGGACGCATGCCTGCGCCGCCCTCCGCCAGCCACCGCAGCTTCTCCACCACGTGGGGCTGGGGCGTGAAGGGCGCGAGCCCCAGCGTGAGCGACGCCGCCAGGGGCAGCGTCAGCCGGTCGCGGGCGCTGCTCACCAGGCGCTCATCGGCCCGAGGTTGAAGGCCGTGATGCCCTGGCCGGCGAGCATGCCCTGGGCCGAGGCGCTGCGCGCACCCGAGGCGCAGTACAGCACCACGGTCTTGCCCACGTTCACCTCGGCGAGCCGGGCGCCGAGCTGCTGCACGGGGATGTTCTTCGCGCCCTGGATGTGACCGGAGGCGAACTCGCCGGGCGAGCGGACGTCGATCAGGAGCGCACCCTCGGCGACGAGGCGGCGGGCCTCGGTGCCGTCGATGCGATCGCTCCCACCACCGAACAGGGAAGACAGCCAGGACATCTCGACCTCCAGGGGCTTGCTCGCCCGACGCCGGCTGATATATTCCCGATATGGAATATGTCAATCCCTCCGACGACCTGGTCCCCGCCGCCGAGGTGCTCCGCGCGCTGGGCCACCCCGTGCGCCTGCGCATCGCCGCAGGCCTGCTCGACCGCGGCTGCTGCGTGGGCCCGATGACGGCCTGCCTCGGCATCCCCCAGCCGCTGGTCAGCCGTCACCTCGCGGTGCTGCGGGAGGCCGGCGTGGTGGCGGTGGAGCGGCAGGGTCGGCTGCGGCGCTACCGGGTGGCCCACCCGGCCGTGCGCGCCATCGTCACGGCGGCGCTGGGCACCGAGGCGCTGGAGGCCTTCCCGGAGGAGGCCGCCTGATCCGGGTGGCGGGGGGCGCCTTCAGTCGCCCTGGCCCACGAAGCCGAAGTACCGCGCCATCCAGTAGGGCAGCAGGTAGTCGGCAGGGGGCTCGACGCGCGCCGCATCGCCGGTGCAGCCGGCCATGACGAAGGCGTCGTTCCACCACCACATGGCCTTGGGGCAGCGGTCGTCCACCGGACGCGGCGTGGCCTGCATCGGACGGTCGAGCCGGTCGAGGCAGACCTCGGCCTCGGTGGAGGCGGCGATGTCGCGGCCACGCTTGTCGACGGGGAAGCGCGCCAGCCCGCACACCGCGTCGGCCACGGCCTCGGGCGCATGCCCGCCGCCCTCGGGACGCAGGTCCTTGAAGGCCGCGAAGATCATGTCGTACCAGGCGTTGTGGCGGTGGGGCAGGGCGCGTCCGTTCGGGTCGTCCCAGAGGGCCTGGAGGTGCTCCTGCATGGCCACCCGCAGCGCGGGATCGGGGGCCGCCCACACGAGATCCACCAGCGACAGCAGGTGCATGCTGAGGTTGTTGTCGTTGTTCAGGCAGCCCTTGGGGTCCACGTAGATCAGGTTCAGCGGCAGGTACGACAGGAAGGGATCGAGGTTCGGCGGGACCAGGCCCTCGCAGTCGGCGCCCGACGGGTCCACGGTGCAGGCGTGGAGCGTGTCGAGGCGGGCATCGTCGGTGGCGTCGGCGATGGCGGCGGTGAAGGCCAGGGCCATCGTGGCGTTGAAGCCCGGGGCGTCGCGACCGGTGAGCGGCGAGAGATCGCCGTGCTCGGTGACGCGCCCGTCGTGGTCGATGAGTGCGAGCGCGTGGTCGGCGAGCAGGTGGCCCACGTCGGCCAGCAGGCCCGCCGCGAGGCCCTGCAGCTCGGCGTCGTCGACGAGGCGCACCACCGCCAGCAGGGCGAAGACGTGGCCGGCGTACTCGTCCTTGCTGGTGTTGTCGAGGAAGCACCAGCCGGCATGGTCGACGCCCGGACAGGCCCCCGAGCGCTGCCAGGCGTCGCCGGTGGCGGGGAGCACCACCGCGCAGCCCTCCTCGTCGATGCGCACCCAGCGGTTGTCGTCCTTCTCGACGTCCACCCGGTAGTCGTCGAGGTCGTCGGGGCAGGCCAGGCCGGCGACCCCGGGGGGCACGAGCTGACGGACCAGGTTCCCGGGCACCCCCGACACGTCCATGCGCTCGCGTTCGCCCTGCAGGAGCATCGCGAGGCGCGCCCGGGCCTCGGTGCGCTCGGCGCCGTCGGTGACCGCCCAGCGGAAGGCCTGGGAGGCCAGGTAGAGGCTGGACCACAGGCCGTCGTTCTCGCCGCTGCGCCAGCTGGCCACGTCGTCGAAGCCGGCGGTGGCGAGGTCGGTGTCGGGTCGCAGCCGCACGCCAGAGACCCAGCGCAGGTCGGGGTGCAGGTGCACCCGGCCCACCAGATCCTCGTAGGCGGCGGCCTTGGCCGCGAGCGACAGGCCCCCGGCCCGCGGCACCTCGGGGCAGGTGCTCCAGGCCGGGGCGTCCACCGTCCAGGGATCGACGCACGCGCCGTCCACGCAGCGCTGGGGGCCGTCGCAGGGGAGCGAGGCGTCGGCCTCCTGCACGGTCCAGTCGTCGAGGCAGGAGGCCGTGGAGGCCAGCGCGTCGGTGTCGGTGTCGGTGTCGACGGGATCGGCGGTCGTGCAGGCGACGAGCGCCAGCCAGGGCAGGGTGCGCAAGGGGACTCCGGCGCGGTAGGCGGCGCGGACCGAGGAGGTGTCCGTGGCCTGGTACGACGTCTTCGCCGGCGTGTACGACGCCAGCGTCGAGCGGGTCTACGCGCCCTATCGCGCGCGGATCGCCGAGGCCCTCGGCGACGTGCGGGGCGGGGTGGTGCTCGACCTGCCGGTGGGCACGGGGCCGAACCTGCCGCACCTGCGCGCCGCGGTGGGGCCCCAGGGGGCCGTGGTGGGCGTGGACCTGTCGTCGGGCATGCTGCGACGGTGTCGCGCCCGCTGCGCGCAGGAGGGCTGGACCGACGTGCACCTGCTCGAGCGCGACGCGCGGGCGGTGACCGCCGCCGATCTGGCCGAGGCCACGGGCCGGGAGGGCGGTCTGGACGGCGTGGTGGTCACCCTGGGCCTCACGGTGTTCCCGGACTGGGAGCAGGTCTTCGCGTCCACCTTCGCCCTGCTGCGTCCCGGGGGCCGCTACGTGATCTTCGACGTGCACGCCGAGCGCTGGGTGCTCCAGACCTGCATCGTGAGCCTGATGGCCCAGGCCGACATGGGGCGCGAGGTGTGGCGACCGCTGGAGGCGGCGGCCGAGGGGTACGAACGCGAGGTGCTGGAGGGCTCGGTGCACGTGCACGGCGGGCACCCCTTCCTGGCCTCGGGGCGCAAGCCGGCCTGATCAGGCCGTGGCCACGCGCCAGGCGGTACGCACCAGGCTGGGTGCGTCGTGGGGCGCCTCGGACTCCCTGCCGTGCACCCGGGCCTCGCAGTGGCCCAGCGCGTCCTCCACCACCGGCGGGAGCGGGCGCGGGTGGGTCTGCACGTGGCGCCAGGCGCCCCGCGCCTCGGCGGCGTCGCCGGCGCGCGCGTGCGCGACGGCCGTCCACGCCCAGGCGAGCACGCCGAGGACGGGGCGATCCAGGTCGGCGAGGAGCGCCCGGGCGTGGGCGAGGTGGCGCAGCCCGCCGAGGGCGTCGCCGTCGAGCAGATCCGCCAGCCCTCGGGACATCCGCGCCTGGGCCGCCAGCGTGGGGTCGCCCACCCGTCGGGCTTCGGCCTCGGCGCGCGTGAGCCAGTCGCGCGCCTCGTCGAGGGCGCCCGCGTCCAGCGCGCTCCCACCGAGGTTGAGGAGGTGCTGCGGCACGGCCGCGCCGGCCCCGTGGGTGCGGTCGGCCTCCAGCGCCGCGAGCAGGGCGTCGCGGGCGGCATGGGCCTGGCCGAGCTCCAGCCACATCAGGCCCGCGCTGGCCAGCGCCCGTCCCGCCTGGAGGGGCTGGTCGAGCGCCTCGTGGAGGCCGGCGGCCTGCTGCAGGTGGGTCAGCGCGCCCCGGGGATCGCCGGCGAGGTGCCGCACGCTGCCCCAGCGCACGCGCACCATGGCCTCGAGGGAGAGGTCCCCCGTGCTGCGTGCGTGATCGAGCGCGGACGCGAGCGCCACCTCCGCCTGGGGGAGCCGTCCCTGCACCGCGTCCAGCCAGGCCTGGCGGGCCAGCGCCTCGCCGCGGGTGGACGGGCACGCGGCCGCGAGGGCGAGGTCCCGTGTCGCGCCGTCGAGCTCCCCGGTGAGCGTGCGCACCGCGCCGCGGAGCAGGTGCGCCTCCGCCGACCGTGCACCGCAGGCCACCGCCCAGTCCACCGCCTGGTCGGCACGCGCCGGTCGCACCGGCCCCGTGGTGAGGCCGGCGCGCACGACGTCGAGCACCAGGGCGAGCGCCAGCTCGGGGTCGAGGGCGTGCACCCGGTCGGCGGCGCGCAGCCGGGTCTCGTCGTCCAGCGGCCGCGCGCGGGCCTCGGCCGCCTGGGCCCGCACCAGCGCGGGGGAGGCCTCGCGCATCGCCACCTGCCGCACCACGGCCGGCGGACCCCCGTCGGCACGGAGCAGCGCACGTGCCTGCAGGGCCTCGAGGCGTGCCTGGGCCTCCCCGATGCCGCAGCCCAGGAGCGCGGCGAGCAGGTCCAGGGCCGGCGGGGAGGGGAAGAGGGCGAGGCAGCAGAGCGCCTCGCGCAGGGGCGGCTCCAGCCAGCGCCAGGTGCGCTCCACCGCGGCGAGCAGCGAGGCGTCCTTGCCGTCGGACCGCAGGGCCTCGGGGTGGTCGGCCAGGGTGCGCAGGGCGTCGGGCCCGGCCACGCGGGCCCGGGCCGCCAGCAGCTCCAGCGCCAGGGGCAGACCGTCGAGGCGGGTGGCGAGCTCCCTCAGCACCGCGTGGTCGGGGAGCGCGCCCGTGACCGTGTGGCCGAGGTGGTGGCGAAGGAGGCTGGCCCCGGCCTCCGGGGTGAGCGGGGCCAGGGGCAGGGAGCGCTCGCCGGGCAGGGCCAGCGGGGTGATCGAGGTGACCAGCAGGCCCAGCTCGGGCACCGCGCGGGCCCAGGCCGCCGACAGCGCGCCGACGGCCTCCAGCACGTGCTCGGCCGCGTCGAGCACCACCCAGGCGTGGCCCTGCGCCACGGCGGCGCGTCCGAGGGCCGCGGCGTCGGGGGCCTGCGGCGACGGGGGAAGGCCCAGGGCCCGGGCCACGGCTGCCGGCACGCCGTCCGCGTCCACGGGTTCGAGGGGCACCACGGGGACGCCGGCGCGCGCGGCCCACCAGGAGGCGAGGGTGGTCTTGCCCACCCCGGCCGGGCCCACCAGCGTCACCCGTCGGCCTGCGGTGGTGGCCTCCTGCAGCCTCCGCAGGTCGCTCGCGCGACCGACGAGGCCGTCGGGATCGATGAGCGGCTCGGCGTAGCGGTAGCCCACGCCACGCACGCCGAGCACGGTCTCCGGACGCGCGGCGTCGGCCTCCACCTTCTGGCGCAACCGGGCCACCGCGTGGTCCACGGCGCGGGTGGCCACGGCCTTCGGGAAGCCCCACACGCTGGTGAGCAGCGCCTCGCGGGTCACCGGGTGCCCGTCCGCCGAGAAGAGGGCCTCGCACAGGGCGGCCTCCTGGGGCGTGAGCGGCAGCGTGGTGCCGTCCGGACGCACCACGGCCGTGCGGTCCAGGTCCACCTCCCCTGCTCCCACGGGCCAGCGACGACGCATGCGCATGTCTATCGTCGCGACCGGGCTGCGACAGAGCTGCGACGGAGTGCGTGGCGGGGACGGGTGAGGTCGGGGCAGACGCGTTCCCGGAGTCCGCATGTCCCGCCGCATCCTCCCGTTCCTCTTCGCACTGGCCTGCAGTGGCAGCGGACCCTCCGCCGACCAGGTGCAGCGCTACTGCGACGTCTCCTGTGCGAAGGCCTCGGAGTGCGGCCTCACCGCGGGCCTGTCGGAGGAGGTCTGCCGCGAGCAGTGCGAGGTGGGCGCGCAGACCACCTGCGAGGTCAGCCAGGCCGAGTCCGACGCCTGCCTCGCGGCCTTCGAGTCGGCCTCCTGCGAGGAGCTCGCCGACGGCGCGCCGGCGGCGTGCGAGCTCGACTGCCCCACGGACTCCGGGGACTCGGGTGCCGGCGGGGACTCAGGAGCGGGCGGCAACGGCGGCGGGAACGCCGGCGGCAACGCGGGCGGTGGTGGTCCCACCGGGGCCTGCGCGGACCTGCAGGCCTGCTGCGACACGCTCACGGGCGGACCCGAGCTGGGATGCCAGATCGTGGTGGATGCGGGCGTGCAGCTCTCCTGCTCGGCCGCCCTCGACGCCTTCGTCGAGGAGGGGACCTGCACCGCGCCCTGATCGCGCCCGGGCCACCGCCACGGCGAGATCAGCGCAGCAGCCCCGACAGCGTGCCCTCGATCTCGCCCAGCCGCGTGGCGCTGGACCCGGCCGCCTGCATCACCGTGAGCAGCACGTTGCCGGGGTGGTCGAGGCCGGGGGCGGCCTGCACGTGTCGGCCCCCGGCGAGTCCCCCTGCGTGGCCCGCGACCAGCGCCACCATGTGGTCGGTGCTGTGGCTGGACCAGTCGCCGAAGTCCTCCTGGTTGCCGAGGTAGGGGCCGTAGCCGCCCTCGCAGATCCAGACGGCGGCGGTGTGGTCGAGCACCGAGCCGCCCTCCTCCTCGGTGTCGTCGAGGCGACGCAGGAGCTTGGCGAAGCGGTCGACGTGCCAGCGCACGATGGGGCGCAGCTCGCCGGTGGTGCCCTCGTGGTGGATGGTGTGCTGGGCCATCGGGATGCCCCACATCGGCCCGGCCTGCAGCTGGGACTGCCACATCGTGAGCATGTAGGCGCCCACCCGGGTGAGGTCGCAGGCGAAGGCGAAGCGCACCAGCTCGTCGAAGAGGTCGGCGCGGCGATCCTCCTCGCTCCACCCCGCGGCGAAGTCGAAGGGGGGATCCTCGAAGGCCACGGGAAGGCGGCAGGTGCCCCCCTCGTTGCGGGCCGTGCCGGCCAGGCGCTGCTCCAGCTCGCGGAGCTCGGAGAAGTGGCGGTCGAGGCGGGCGCGGTCCTCGCCGCCGAGCTGGTCGACGAGGCCTCCCATGCGGCGATCCACCAGGTCGAGCACGCTGCGGCGCCGACGCAGCTCCGCCTCGCGACGGGCGGCCGCCTGGGGATCGAGGGGCACCACGTCGCTGGTGAGCACGTCGAAGAGGCCGCGGGGGCTGGTGTAGGGGCTCACCGGCACCACGGCGTCGCCCAGGCGTCGGAAGGAGGGCGTGAGCCGCTCCACCTGGTCGCTGCCGTAGGCGCTCGCCTGCACGCGCAACGACAGCGAGGCGTGGAGGGTGCCCTGGCCGATCTCGGCGGCCACGATCTGGTCGGAGGAGGGGCTGGTGACCCGCACGTCGGTGTTGGCGCCCAGCTGGTGGACGCCCGCGAGCAGCGGGTTGAGGTGGGTGTGGAAGCTGTCGCCGGCGCGCGAGCGCCCGCCGAGGGGGGTGGGCTCGCCGGGCTCGGCCACCGGGATGCGCAGCCCACTGACGATGCTCACCGAGGAGGTGAGGTCGGCCAGGCCCTGCGCATCGGCCGTCAGCGTGTACGTGGCGGTGGGCGGCGCCAACAGGTTCGGCGCGGGGACGCGCGCGTTGCCGAGCGACATGCCGCCGAACACCAGCAGGTAGCGGCGGGGGGCGGGCTCGGCGGCGCGGGCCTCGGTGTGCATGGCCTCCAGCCACGGCAGCGCCAGGGCGGTGCCCCCCAGGCCGCGCAGCAGGGTGCGTCGCGACAGGCGGGGCGCTGCCATCAGGGCACCTCCCGGAAGCCGAAGACGGGCTGGGCGATGAGCTCGACGAGCAGCTGGTCGTACCGGCCGCCCGCAGCGCGCCAGGCCGTCAGCACCGGATCGACCTCGGCGGGATCGAGGTCGAGGGTGGAGATGCCCCTGTGCAGCCCGGCCACCTGGCGGGCGAAGCAGGCGTCGGCGATGCCGGCCTCCGTGAGGAGCAGGCCCAGCTCCCGCGGACCCGAGAAGGCGCCCAGGCCGTCGACCTCGCCCTGGCCGTCGATGGGGCAGGGGGCGCCGGTGTCGCCCAGCTGCGCGGCGTAGGGGGCCTCCTCCGTGCGGTACATGCCCTCGCCGTCGTAGCGCTCGAGGCCGAAGCCGATGGGATCCATCAGGTCGTGGCAGGAGGCGCAGGCCGGGTTGCTGCGGTGCGCCTCGTAGCGCTCGATCTTGCAGGCTCCGAGGCCGACGTCGGGCGGGGCGTCGGAGATCACCGCCGCCGGCGGCGGGTCGATGGGCTCGCACATGATGCGTTCGCGCACCTGCTTGCCGCGGATCGTGGGGCTGGTGTCGTCGACCGACGCCGGCCGCATCAGCCACGACGCCATGCCGAGCAGTCCGCCCCGTCCGCGATCGCGCACGTCCACCCAGGTGGGCTCGGCGGGCCGATCGAAGTCGTAGGCCGTGGCCAGGCCCGGCAGCAGCAGGGTCTCGGGGAAGGTGAGCACCTCCTGCCAGGGACGCGCGTCGGTGAAGAGCACGCGCTCGATCACGCGCTGGGGCTCCACCATGACGGCCGCCGCGAACTCGGGGTCGTCGTTGTTCGCGCTGTGCAGGTCGAGCCACTGCACGTGCACGTCGAAGGCGTGGGCGCGCGCGCGGGGGTCCGTCATCATCCGCGTGGCCAGCCCTCGGCGGACCTCCGCATCGGTCAGGTCGAGGGCGTCGGCCTCCGTCTGCAGCGCGAGGTCGGGCAGGGCCCCCCACAGGAGCAGCGCCATGCGGGTGAGCACCGACGGCCCGTCGAGCGCCAGCACCCCGGGGGCGCCGGCCACCGCGGTGCCGCGGTCGATCACGTAGACGAAGCCGGGATCCTGCAGGAGCACCGACAGCAGCGCCTCGACGGCGGCCTCGGGTGCGCCGTCGATCGTGGCCACCTCGCGCCCGAGCGCCACGAGGTCGGCCACCTCCGCGTCGTCGGCGGGATGGCGCAGCAGCGCCCGCACCAGACGTCGGGCGAGGTCGGGCAGGCATGCCTCGTCGGCCAGATCGCAGGCCACCAGGGCCGCCAGGCGCACGGGGTCGGCACGCACCGCCGCAGCGACGGCGCGCGCGTGCGCGTCGAGGCCCTCCACGAGCACGCGGGAGGGGTCCTGGGTGGCGGCCACCGTGTCGAAGGGGGCGCGGAGGTCCTCGGGCAGCCAGGTGGCGGCCGTGAGCCCCAGGTCGCCCAGGAGGGACCGCACCGTGCGATCGATCTCGCGCACCCCGAGGCGCCGCAGCGGGAGATCCTGGCCCTCGGGCGGGGGCAGCTCGACCGGCTCGTCCGAGTCGACGTCGGCCTGGGTGTCGTCGGGCCCCGTCGCCGCCTCGGGAGCGCAGGCGCCCAGCAGGGCCAGCGCGAGCGGCAGCGTGCGGATCACGGCCCCCCCGGCGCGGGCTGGCGGACGAGGCCGGCGGCGAGGTCGGCGGCCGTGACGGCGCTGGTGGACCCGTCGGTCCAGTACAGGGTGGCCTCGGCCAGCGCGGTGCCCGGGACGCGGGGCGAGGGCCACACCTGCGCAGGACCCACGCCGGCGTAGCCGCCGGTCTTCGTGACCCGCCACGCGCCGACGCTGTCGTCGGCCCAGCGCGCCGTGAGCGTGGCGCCCACCGCCTCCTGGCCGTTGGCGCCGAGCACGGTGACCCCGCCGAAGGGGTGGGTGCAGCCGGCCCCGAGGAGCAGGCGCAGCGGGGCGCCCGGTGCCTGGAAGTCGGCGGGGAGCAGGAGGAGATCGGGGCAGGTGTTGCCGTCGAAGTCGGCCAGCACCATGCCGCGCTCCTGGGCGGGGGCGCCGAGCGGGCCGGAGGTCTGCCGCGTGAAGCGACCGTCGCTGCCCTGCAGCAGCACGAGGAGCTCCTGGTCCCACGTCTCGGACACCGCCTCGAAGGCGGAGGGGCTCACCAGGTCGGGGCCGTCGCGGCCGTCGAGGTCGACCACGAGCGCCGCCCACGAGATGGGGTCCTCGCCGCCCAGGGTGGTGGGGACGGCCGCGCCCTGGGCCGCGGTGACGTCGAAGGCCTGGCCCTGGCTGTCGAGCTTGAGCAGCGTCTGGTGCCCGTGGTCGGAGCAGTAGACGTCGAGGAGGCCGTCGCCGTCGATGTCGCCGGCCCCGCAGCCCATCGGGCTGGTGACCTTCGCCCCGGTGAAGGGCGGCGCCAGGGCCGTGGCGGTGAAGGTGCCGTCCTTGCCCTTGTAGTAGGACGACGCCGGCTCGCCGAAGCTGTAGGCGAAGAGATCGAGGTGCCCGTCGCGGTCGAGGTCGAAGGTGAGCAGGCCCGTCTCCACGGGGGCGGTGAGCGTGCTGATCGAGCGCTCCCACCGCGTGTTCGGCTTGCCCTTGTAGACGTAGGGCCGGCAGGTGCCCGTCATGCGCACCACCAGATCCAGGCGCCCGTCGCCGTCGAGGTGGAGCACGCTGAGCCCCGCGGGCGCGATGTCGTCGCAGCCCGGCGGCGGGAGCTGGCCGAGGCCCGCGGCCTCGGTGATGTCGTCGAACGTGCCGTCGCCCTTCCCCTTCAGGATGCGCAGGCGCACGGTGAGCCCGGACAGGTCGCCGTCCTCCGGCACGGGCACGTCGAGCACCGCCACGTCCACGTGCCCGTCGCCGTCGAGGTCGGTGGCCACGCTGCCGAAGGAGGCGCCCTCGGTGAGCGTGGTGGGCGGCGTGGTGAAGGTCAGCCCGCCGGCGTCGCGCCAGCAGGTGAGGGGACCCGGGAAGCGGCTCGCGCACACGTCGAGCCAGCCGTCCTCGTCGAGGTCGGCGACGAGGGCATCGGTGTGGGGCGCCACCTTCAGGCTGGGCGGCAGCGTGGTCTGGGCCGGCGACAGGCCCACCGCACAGTCGGTGAACGGGGCCGTGAGCGCGCCGCAGGAGGTGGGGCGTCCGGGCCCTGCGGGGGCGTCGGTGTCGTCGGTGTCGCCCGTGTCGGCGGGCGGATCGGTGTCGGAGTCGGCCGTGTCGGACGTGGGCGCGCTGTCGGTGTCGGCGGCCACGTCGGTGTCGGCCGAGTCGGAGGGCGGCGGAGCACAGGCCACCGCCAGCAGCAGGGGGAACGTCCTCGTCATGCGGTCCTCGACGGCCCGGGATCCTAGCATCCCGGGGCACGGTCGGCGTGTCACCGACGGCCCCGATGACGGGCCGCGCGAGGCCTCAGCGGGCGACCACCCGGTAGGTGAACTTCTTCACCGACCCGTTCGCCGCCGTGCGATCGCCGGCGTCCACGTCGGCGTTGAGCACGTCGTGCGACAGCGTGAAGGTGCCGATCACGTCGTCCTGGCTGGCGTCGTCGTGGTCGTAGACGATGAGCTCGAGGCTCTGCGCGGACCGCACCTCGATGGCGTAGTTCGTGCCCCACACCGGCGTGATGTTGTCGAGCTTCAGCTCGGTGTGCAGCACCTCGGTGCCGTTGATCAGGCCGCTCACGTAGGGATCGGGGGGCAGGCCCGTGAGGAAGTCCCAGCTGGCGCCGCCGGGCTTGGTCTCGGCGATGTCGGCGCGCACGATCGTGATGGTGAAGCGCTCGCGGGTGCAGCGGTGGGAGCAGCCGTCGCCGCCGGTGGTGTTGTCGTCGTCGCAGCGCTCGTCGCTGTCGAGCACGCCGTCGCCGCAGTTCGGGGGCACGGGCGCCGTGTCGACCGCGTCGGTGTCGCCCCAGAGGCCGGTGTCGGCCGGCGGGGCCGGCGTGGGGCAGCTGGAGCCGGGGGCGTCGGGTCGGATGTTCGCGTCGAGGTCGTCGCAGTCTCCGGCGCGCGGCACCCAGCCCGGACCCGGCCGGTCGCAGAACCACCGCGCGGTGCCCGGGTTGCCCCAGCCGTCCTGGTCGATGTCCTGGTACAGCGGGCGCAGCAGCTTCGTGCCGATCACCGGGTCGGGGCCCTGGTCGATCAGGTCGTCGCAGTCGTCGTCGATGCCGTTGCAGCGCTCGGGCACCCCGGGGTTCACGTTCGGGTTGCCGTCGAGGCAGTCGAGGCCCACCGGGTAGCCGTCGCCGTCGGCGTCGCGCGGGGGCGGCGCCTCGCTGTCGGCGGGCGTGGCACGGTCGGTGTCGGCCGAGGTGTCGAGCGTGTCGAAGGTGTTCTGCACGGGCGGCGCGCAGGCCACGAGCGCCAGGCAGGCCAGGAGGGTCGAGCGCATGGGTCCCCCGAAAGGGGGCGAAGCTAGCACGTTCCAGGGATGCGGCCCGCCCGGTCGGGAGAGGGGTCGGGGCCGGGCAGGGCGTGCGCGATAGACCGCGCCCCGGAGGTGTTCGTGCGCCTGGTGCCCTGGCTCGCTCTCGTCCTCGCCTGTGCGCCGGCGGACGCGCCCGTCGACGACACCGACGTCGAGGGCCCCGATCTGGTGGGCCCCTTCGGTCCCGACCAGGTGCGCGCCGGGGTGGTGCGCGATCCCGCGGCCCTCCTCGGAGGGCTCGGTGCCGAGGCGCGTCCCGGAGACGTGCTGCTGGTGAACGACCGCGCGCGCTTCGTGATCCAGGCGGCGGGTCGGCCTTCGGGCGGCCTGGTGCCCTTCGGGGGCGGCGTGCTCGACGCCGACGTGGTGCGCGCCGACGGCAGCGCCGACGTCGATCTGGTGGTGGACTGGCTGCCGGCCCTGGACGTGGGCTGGCTGCCGGAGGCCACCTCCGTGGTGGTGGTGGACGACGGCGTGGAGAGCGGGCGTGCCGTGGTGCGCGTGGAGGCCGTGGACGCCGGCTTCACCTACCTGGGCGCCGTGCTCGAGGATCCCGGTCGGTTCGAGAGCCGCGGCATCCGGCTGACCACCACCTACACGCTCGAGCCCGGCTCGCCGCTGCTGCGCGTGGAGACCACGATCCGCGGAGGGGAGGAGGCGGTGACCACCCGCCCGGGCGACGTGCTCCAGGCCTTCCCGGGCATCGCCTCGCCCTGGGTGCCCGGGCAGGGGCGCGTGGCCACCTATGCGCGCGCCGAGGACGCCGTGATGGTGGTGCACGACGAGCTGGGGCTCGCGCTGGGCATCTTCTCGGCCCGGGATCCGGAGGCGGCCACCCCCGAGGCGGGGCTCGACCTGCTCAACCTGCTGATCTCCTTCGCCTCGCTGTACGAGGCCAAGGCCGAGCTGGCGCCGGGGGCCACCCGCTCGTGGACGAGGTGGTGGGGGGTGGCGTCGACGCCGTCCCAGCTGACCGACGCCTGGCAGGCGGCCCTCGACGAGCCGCGGGAGCGGGTGGAGGCCACGGTGGTCGCGGGCGGCGCGCCCGCTGCCGGCGTGCGGGTCACGGTGGCGCTGGACGGCGATCCCTACACGCTGGCGATCACCGACGCGGAGGGGCGGGTGGCCCTCGACGTGCCGGCCGGGCGCGAGGTGACGCTGGTGGCCGACGGCAGCGGCTCGCGGCTGCACGACGACCTGCCGGCGGGGGCGGGCCAGGTCTCCCCCCTGGGGCATGCCAGCCGTCGCCAGGCGGCGCTGGGCACGATCCGGGACGGCGCCCCCGCGACGCCCCACGCACGGGGCCTGGGACGCACCTCCGGGGTGCCGGGCGATACGCTCACGCTGGAGCCCGCGGCCACGCTGCGCGTGACGAGCGAGCGCACCCCCACCTTCGAGGTGCAGGTGCGCGCCGTGGGCGAGCGGCCTCCCGACGATGCCTGGGGCCTGCCGCTGCCGGACGGCCTCGCGGCCGCGGGATGGGCGCGCGGCGGGAGCCTGGACCTGCCCCTCGAAGCAGGCACCTACGACCTCGTCGCCTGGCACGGCAGCCGCTTCGAGGTGCACGCGGAGCGCGTGGAGCTGCGGGCCGGGGAGGTGACCGAGGTGCAGGCCACCGGACTGTTCCAGGCCTGGCAGTCGCCCGGCTGGTGGCTCGCCGACACCCACATCCACGCCGCGCCCTCCTTCGACGGCAAGCTCACGCCCACCGACCGTGCCCTGGTGGCCGCCGGGGTGGGGCTGGACCTGTGGTTCGCCAGCGAGCACGACGTCGCCGTGGACCATCGGGATCTGGTGGCAGCGCTGGGCCTCGACCGCGTGCTCCGGCCTGTGGGGAGCGTGGAGGTCACCCCGTGGGTCCGTGGCCACGTGAACATCTTCCCGAACGCGGCCGACCCGGACGCCCGCGCGGGCGGGGCGTGGCCATGGTGGGAGCAGGTGGGCACCACCACCACCGAGCAGTTCGATCGCCTGCTGGCCCACCACGACGGCGTGCTCGTGCAGCTGAACCACCCCTTCTCGCCGGGCATGCCCGTCTTCGCCCGGTGGAGTCCGGGGCGGATCGGCGAGCCGGACTTCTGGTGGGAGGGCTTCGACGCCGTCGAGGTGATCGTGCCGGGCATGGAGCCCAAGGGGCTGGACCTGTACCTGGACCTCACGGCGCGAGGCATCCTGGCTGCGGCCACCGGGTCCACCGACAGCCACGACCACCTCACCAACGACCCCGGACTCCTCGCCACGTGGGTGTACGTGCCGGAGGCCGGCAGCGCGGGCGACATCACCGACGCCCAGGTGGTGGCCGCCATCGAGGGGGGGCGCACGGTGGCGACCAACGGGCCGCTGCTGATGCTGGATCCGCTCCCCGGCAGCCTCGTGACGGGCCCCACCACCCTGGACGTGCAGGCGATGGCGCCGTCCTGGATGCCCCTGGACGAGGTGCGGCTCTACAAGGACGGCACCCTCGAGACCACCGTGCCGCTCGATGGCGCGGGCCACGCCACCCTGGCGCTCGCCCCGGCCGCCGACGCGGTCTACGTGGTGGAGGGCGTGGGTGCGACGCCCATGCAGCCGCTGGGAGGGCGCCGGTCATGGGTGGTGGCGAGCGCCGTGCGCGTGGACGTGGGGGGCGACGGGTGGTCGCCCCCCCTGCCGCCGCTGCTGCCCTGATCCGCGCGGCGCTGCTGGTGTGCGGGGGACTGGCCGCGGGGCCCGCCCTCGCCGGCAACGACCGCTCGTACCACATGGGTGCGGAGGCCGCGACGACCGCCGCGGCCGGCCTCGCGGTCACGGACGCGGGGGAGGCCGCCTGGTACAACCCGGCGGGTCTCGGGGGCCTGACCCAGACCCGCCTGTCGGTGAACGCCTCGGCCTTCACCTTGCGCATCCGGGGGTCGTCGGACTTCGTGCGCACCAGCCTCGGGGACGGGGCACGGGACGCGCCGGGCGTGGCGAACCAGTTCACGTCGGTGCCCA
This sequence comes from Alphaproteobacteria bacterium, assembly GCA_020632955.1. Lineage (GTDB taxonomy): Bacteria > Myxococcota_A > UBA796 > UBA796 > JACKEO01. Next base: position 68,581 of record JACKEO010000013.1, on the reverse strand, counting down.
CGGCCGTGGTCATCGCCCGCGGCGCACCGCGCAGGGTGGGCTGGGGCCTCGCGCTGCTCTCGCCCCAGGGCGGACGCCTGGTGCTGCGCTCCACGCTCGAGGACACCGCCCAGCCGCAGGACTGGGATCCCGCCGCCTACCGTCAGTCCCTGCAGGTCTTCGCGGAGGACCAGACGTACTACGCGGGCGCGGGCGTCGGCTGGCAGGCCACCGACGACCTGAAGATCGGCGGCTGCGTCTTCTTCGTGTACCAGCGCCGACTGGCCAGCTTCAGCTTCCAGGCCACGCTCGACGGCGTGCGGGCGGGCCAGCCCACCACGCTGTTCGCCAGCTACGCGCAGGACGGCGTGCGCAACGTGCTCGGCCTCAACTTCGCGGTGTCGCTGCAGTGGCAGTTCGTGCCGGACTGGTGGATCGGGCTGGTCGTCCGCACGATGTCCTTCGGCATCGCCCAGTGGGGCGAGATCACGTCCAGCGGCGCGACGAACTTCCTCGGCGACGCCCAGGACGCGCGCGTGATCGCGGACGGGGCCCGCGCTGCCGGGGTGGAGTGGGGCTTCCAGCCCTTCGAGCCGATGCGCTTCTCGCTGTCGGTCGGGGTGCGCCGCCCGCGCTTCTGGGTGGGGCTGGAGGGCGAGGCCGTGCTGGGGCAGACCGAGGCGCCGCTGTCGCCGGCGCGCAACGCGATGTGGAACCTGGCCCTGGGCGGGCGCGCCCAGGCCGCCGAGAAGGTGTGGATCGGTGCCGGGCTGTTCACCGACCAGAACGGGTCCACCGAGCAGGGCCTCTTCGCGGACCGGCTGTCGTACTACGGCGTCACCTTCGGGCCGGAGCTGCGCACGCCGCTGGCGATGCGCGATCGGGACGAGCCCCTCGTGTTCTCCACCACCCTGGGCGTGCGCTACGCCCTGGGCTTCGGGTCGTACGGGCAGATCGCCTTCCGACCCTTCGAGCCCGGCCAGCTCTCGGCGCGCGAGCGCACGCTGTTCATGCACGAGCTGCAGGTGATCCTGGGCACGAGCGTGTCGTTCTAGCGGGCGGCCTCCTCCGGCGGCGTCATGGCCAGCACCGGCCCGAGGCCGTCCACCGGGCCACCGTGGGCGAAGGCCACCCTGTGCACGGGGGTGCCCGCGGCCTGCAGGCGCGCGGCGAGGTCGTGCACCGAGCGCATGGCCGTGGCCACGTCGTCGGAGAAGATCCACGGGGGGCCGTCCACCGTGCCGTCGGGCAGGGCGATCGCGCTGTCGCCCAGGAAGAGCACGCCGCGCACCAGCCAGGCCGCCGAGCCCACGGTGTGGCCGGGTGTGGCCCACGCCTGCAGGCTCACGTCCCCCAGGTGCAGCGACTCGCCGTCGACCACCGTGCGGGTCACCCGGGACGCGGGCGGGTTGCCGCCGATCAGGCGGAAGATCGGACCGCCCGGGACGCGCTCGCCGTCCACGATGGGTGCCTCCGCCGCCAGCGCCGCCACCTCGGCCTGCGGCAGCGCGGGCAGGCCTGCCAGGTGGTCGGGGTGCCCGTGGCTCAGCACCACCAGCCGCACGTCGGCCAGGGTGCGGCCGCGCGCGGCGAGGGCGCGCCGGATCGCGGTGGCCTCGGGATCGTTGCCCGCGTCCACGAGCGCGACGCCTGCCTCGCCGGCGTCGACGAGCAGCACCGACACGTGGCCGTCCTGCACCACCTGCACCCCGGGCGCGAGCTCCAGGCCGTCCGGGATGGGGGCGGCGCCGAACACGCTCGCCACCACGCCGAGCACGAGCACGAGCACCAGCACGCCCAGGGCGGCGAGGACCGCGAACACGCCACGCATCGGGACTCCGGGGCCGTGCCGAGGCACCTCGTGGCGCGTCCGGTCCGGTCGGGCAACACTCCTGCACCGCTCCACACGCCCGGGAGGCACAGTGTCGTCCAGCAGCTTCGTCGTCGACCTCGAGGACCACCTCTTCGCCCTGTTCGATCAGCACCGCGCCCATGAGAAGCTGGCGGCCTACCCGGCCTACGAGGGCATGGATCGCGAGGTCCTCACGGCAGCGCTCGAGGAGGCGCGTCGGGTGGCCCAGGACGTGCTCGCCCCGGCCAACCGGGTGGGCGACCACGAGGGGGTCCGCTTCGACGGACAGGGCAACGTCTCCACGCCCGCCGTCTTCAAGGAGGCGTGGCAGGTGATGGCCGAGGGCGGCTGGATCGCCGTGGACGGGCCCGTGGACGTGGGCGGCATGGGCCTGCCCCACGCGATCCACACGATCACGCAGGAGCTGTTCTCCGGCGCCGCCACCGCCTTCATGATGTACCCGGGACTCACGGCGGCCGCCGCGCGGGTGGTGCACCACGTGGCCCCCGAGGGCCTCAAGGCGCTGGTGGCCGAGAAGATGTTCACCGGCGCGTGGGCCGGCACGATGTGCCTCACCGAGGCGGGGGCCGGCAGTGACGTGGGCGCCAACCGCGCGAAGGCCGAGCCCACCGGGCAGCCGGGGATCTTCCTCCTGGAGGGCGAGAAGATCTTCATCTCGGGCGGCGATCAGGACCTCACCGGGAACATCGTCCACCTGGTGCTCGCGCGGCTGCCCGATGCGCCCCCGGGCACCCGGGGCCTGTCGATCTTCCTGGTGCCGAAGTTCTGGTTCGACGCCGACGGCACCCTCGGGGAGCGCAACGGCGTGTACGTGGGCGGCATCGAGGAGAAGATGGGGATCCACGGGTCGGCCACCTGCACGCTGCTCCTCGGCGACCGGGCTCCCTGCCGCGGGTGGCTCCTGGGCGAGCCCGGGCAGGGCATGTCGATCATGTTCCAGATGATGAACGAGGCGCGCCTGGGCGTGGGCATCCAGGGGCTCGGCCTCGCCGCGCACGCCTACGGCAACGCGCTCACCTACACGTCGGAGCGCAAGCAGGGCGTGGCGGTCGACCAGCTGCGCGATCCCTCCGCCTCGGCGGTGGCGATCCGGCAGCACCCCGACGTGCGGCGCATGCTGCTGCTGCAGAAGTGCCAGATCGAGGCGATGCGCAGCGTCTGCGTGGAGCTCGGCCTGCTCACCGACATCGTGGAGCACGACCCCGACGAGGCGGCGCGCACCGCGGCGGCCGAGCGCATCGACCTGCTCACGCCCGTGGTGAAGGCCCACTTCACCGATCTGGGCTTCGAGCTGTCGGCCACCGCGCTCCAGTGCTTCGGCGGCTACGGCTTCATCCGCGAGTACCCGGTGGAGCAGCACGTCCGCGACGCGAAGATCTGCTCCATCTACGAGGGCACCAACGGCATCCAGGCCATGGACCTCCTGGGGCGCAAGCTCCGGCTGCGCGGCGGGCAGGTCTTCATGGAGTGGATGGGCTCGGCCCAGGCCGTGTGTGCCCAGGCGCGGGAGGCGGGGCTGACGGGTCCGGCGGACGCGGTCGACAAGGCCATCGCCCAGCTGGGGGCCACGGCGATGCACCTCGCGGGACTCGGCGGGGCCGGTCAGCTCCAGGCGGCGATGCTCCAGGCCACGCCCTTCCTGCGGATGTTCGGCATCGTGCTGCTCGGGGTGGCCGGGCTCCAGCAGGCCGTGGCCGCCCTCGGCGGGCCCCGCGAGGTCGCCAAGCGCGCCAACGTGCGCTTCTACGCGGCGCAGGTGCTGCCCATGGCGACGGCCATCGGGAAGGGCATCCAGGGCGATGACGGCGCGGCGCTGGAGGAGGGCATCTTCGGCGCGGCGTGAGCCGGCGGATCGTCGCCCCCGGGGACCTGTCAGAAATGTGACGGTCCTTTGTCGCGTCGGGTGCCGGTCCAGTAGGCTGGGCCGCCACCGGAGCCGACATGCCACGCGTCGTCCCCTTCCTCCTCCTCCTGGCCGCCGGCTGTGCCCCCGGCCCCGCCAAGGACGACGACACCGACGTCGTCGACACCCAGGCGCCTCCCATCGACCTCGTCACGCCGCTGGGCGAGGACGAGGCCCGTGCGGGCGTGATCACCGACCCCGCGGCCCTCATCGCCGGCGTGAGCGCCGAGGGGCGGCCCGGGGACATCCTGCTGATCAACGACCGGGTGCGCTTCGTGCTCCAGGCGTCGCGGCCCGCCAGCTACTACCTCACGGGCTGGGGCGGCATCCTCGACGCCGACGTGGTGCGGCCGGCCGGCGAGCCGGGGCGTGAGCTGGTCGAGAAGTGGGCTCCCATGTTCGGGCTGGGCCGCATCCTCGCGCCCATCACGATCGAGGTGATCGAGGACGGGCTCGACGGGGGGCCGGCCCATGTGCGCGTGGAGGCCATCGAGGCCCCGCTGGCGCTGCTCGAGGGCGCCGTGGAGTCGCCGGGGCTGGTGCAGGAGCTCGGCCTGGAGGTGGTGGTCGACTACGTGCTCGCACCGGGCAGCTCCCTTCTCGAGGTGCGCAGCTCGGTGACGGCGCCGACCGACGTGCAGCTCGGTGTGTCGCACGTCATCTTCGGCGCGCCGGAGGTCTCCACCCGGTGGACCGAGGGCGAGGGCCGATCCGGGGAGATCCCGGGGACCTTCGGGTGGACGGGCTACATCGCGCCGGGTGGGGCCGTGGCGGCCACCTTCGCGCCCGAGGGCGAGCTGTCGGCCACCGGGGGGCTGGATCTCGTGGCGAGCCTCGCCGACGCGGCGATCGGGGGCGGGCCCACGCGCGCGCTGACGGCCGGGGAGCCGGTGGAGGACGTGGCCTGGTACGGCGTGGCACGGCAGCTCTCCACGCTCACCGACGAGGTCCTTCGACGTCGTGGCGTGCCCACCACCACGCTCGCGGGCACGGTCACCGACGGCGTGGCGCCCCTGGCCGGCGTGGAGGTCGCCGTCCTCGTCGACGACGCCCCATGGACCGTGGCCGTCTCGGGCGCCGACGGGGCCTTCGCGGTGCAGGTCCCGGAGGGGAGCGCGGCGGTGGCCACGGCGGTGAGCGACCGCTCCGGTCGCTTCGTCGACGTGCCGGATGCCCCGCCCTACGCGCCCTATGCCGACGCCTCGGTGCGCGACGCGGTCCTCGCCGAGCTCGGCAAGGGGCGGCCGCGGGGCACGTCCGCCACGGGCAGGCTCCCGGCCCAGGCCTCGGATCCCCTGGTCCTCGGGCCGGTGGGGCGTGTGGCGATCACCGTGGACGACGGGCTGCCCTTCGCCGTCCGGATGACCCGGCAGGGCGGTCGGGCAACGCGTGACGAGCGGCTCGAGCCCGATGGCCCGGGGTCGGGCCTCGACGCGGCCGGCTGGTCCCGGGGGGGCACCCTCGAGCTCGCGGTGGAGCCCGGCACCTGGCGGGTGATCGTCCACCGGGGGATGCGCTTCGAGGTGCACCAGGAGACCGTGACCGTGACGGACGGAGGCGTGGCCACGGTGGCGCCGAGCCTGCCTGCCGCCTTCGAGCACCCGGGGTGGCTGCTCGCCGACCCCCACAGCCACGCCTCCCCCTCCGGCGACGGCGAGATCACCATGGAGGACCGCCTCGTGGTGGCCGCCGCGGTGGGCATCCAGGTGCACTTCGGCACCGATCACGACCACCTCGCCGACTACCGGCCCCTCCTCGGCGCCCTCGGTCTCGACGACGTGCTCGCCACGGTGCTGAGCGACGAGGTGAGCCCGCCGCTCCGTGGGCACATGAACATCTACCCGGTGCGCTCCGACCCCCTGGCCTCCAACGGGGGCGCGTACTCCTGGTGGGACGACATCCCCACCACCACCTCCGAGATCACCGAGGCCCTCCGGGCCCGGCACGGCGCCGACTTCGTGCTGCAGCTCAACCACCCGCTCGACAACGGGCTGGGCGCGGCCGCGCGATGGACGCCCGGACGCATCGGGCGGTCGGACTACTGGTCGCAGGACTTCCAGGCCGTGGAGGTGATCAATGCCGGCAAGCAGGAGGAGTCCTTCCCCTTCTGGCTCGACCTCGTCACCCACGGCCATCGGGCGGCGCCGGTCGGCGTGAGCGACAGCCACGGCCACCTGGGGGGCGACGTGGGGATGACCGCCACCTGGCTCGGGGCGGGCGTCGACGTGCCCGCCGCGCTCGACGACGACACGCTCGTGGCCACGCTCCGCGGTCTGCGCACCCAGGCCACGCGGGGTCCGTTCCTGCTCCCGTCCTCGCAGCCCGGGCAGGTGGTGGCGCCGGGCGCCACGCTCACGGTGGAGGCGCGGTCGCCCAGCTGGATCGTGGTCGACCGGCTGCTCCTGCTCCGCGACGGCGTGGAGGTCGACCGCGTGGACGGCACCTCGGCCACCTTCACCCTCGATGCGGGCGTGGACGCGAGCTTCGTGGTGGTGGCGGAGGGCGATGCACCCATGGCGCCGGTCACCTCGCGCACGCCCTGGGCCGTGATCGGTCCGTGGTTCGTGGATGCGGGAGGCGACGGGTGGACGCCGCCGGACGGCCCGCTCGTCGTCCCCTAGCCCGACGACCGGACGGGTCGGCGTGGAGGGCGCGACGCGCTAGGTGCGGCGGGGAGGTTCGATGCGTCACGGTCTCTTGGGCGCGGCCATGGTGCTGCTGGGTGGCTGCGCCACGCAGTTCGAGGTCTGCCAGATCCCGACGTGCACCGAGGCGGGTGGGGATCCCTGCAAGCAGATCGAGTTCGGCACGAAGTCGCTCGACACGCTCCTGGACGACATCCGTGACGCCGGCGCCTGCGGTGCCTACATCGTGCGCTGCGAGCGTGCGCCCATCTGGGGGTCCAGCAGCTCGGCCAGCTACTTCGTGCACTACCCCACCGGCGACGGGCAGGCGTGGTCGTCGGAGTACTACACCACCGAGACCACCACCTCCGACGCGCACGTGCAGCGCCTGAAGGTGGATCGCGCCTCGCAGCCTTCGAGCGACTGCCCCACCGGGGCCGTCGAGGACGGCGACGTGGGCTGGTGTGCGGTGCGGGTGGTGTGGGAGGTGCCGGGCGCGTGCGACGGCGGGTCGGGCCCGGTCGACGAGACCGACACCGACACCGACACCGACACCTGATCGCGGCGTGAGGGTCGCCTGGCGCGTCGACCTGAGCGGTCACCGCTCTCGACGGGCGTGCCCTGGCTGGCCGCGCCGCGTGCGCGGCGACGCTCATGGCGGCCCCCGCCTGGCCTGATCGGCACCGAGCCGAGACCGACGCGCGTCGGACCGAGGAGAAGGAGCGAAGGCGTAGCTCGCGCTACGTCGAGCGACGCCGACGATGGACCGGCGCGTGGCGGGCCGGCGAATGCCATCAGGTCAGGCGGGGGACGCCATCAGAGCACCCGGTAGAAGACCCGGAGGTTGAGGCCCAGGGCCAGGCTGCCACCGGCGAAGCCGGGGGCCGTGCCCGTGCCGTTGAAGGTGAGCGCGCCCGCGCGGATGTCGAGGCCCATGCCCACCTGCTTGCTCACCATCATGTCCATGGTGATGCCGGGACCGAACTGGCCCGCGCCACCCACGAGCTGGGTCTCGTCGCCGGTGGCCGTGGCCGCGCCGTAGCGCGCCTCGTAGACGAGCCACCCGCCGATGTAGAGCCCGAAGCGGTCGCCGCGGCCGCCGAAGCCGATGCTCGTGCCCGACTGCAGCGCCCACACCGGGCGCGCGACGACCTCGGTGAGGTCGCCGTCGAAGGTGTTGATCTTGGTGCGCCAGCCGATGCTCTCGCCGTTCACGACAGGGCGGAAGGTGAGCTCGACGCCCACGCGCAGGCCCGGCAGCTGCAGCGCCGCCTCGATGGGGATCGAGACGTAGGCGGCGTTGCCGAAGACCTCGGTGTGCGGCTGGGACCAGGAGTCGAAGGTGCTGAACGACTCGACGGACTCCAGCAGCGAGCCGTCGTCGCCGGCCACCTGGAAGGCGCCGCCGATGCCCGCGCCCACGATGACGCCCGGCTCCTTGGTGAGGCCCTTCTTCACGCGCTGGCGGCCCGTGGGGGCGCGGACGGCGTCGTCCTCGTAGCTGCGCACGGAGCGCTCCGCGCCCTCGCCGCCGGCCCGGGTGAGGGGCAGGTCGACCGCGCGCCAGGCGACGAGGCCGCCCGGCAGCAGGCAGCCGAGCGAGATCGTCCAGGCCTTGCCGGTGACGCCCTCGGGGACCGTGGTGCGCAGGAGGTAGGAGCCGCCTCCCTCGGAGCTGAGCCGACCCACGAGCAGGCCGTCGGACCAGGCCTCGACGCTCTCGCAGGCCTCGGCGTCGCGCAGGGCCTTGACCTCGGCCAGCAGCCGCTCGCCCGGCCGGACGGTGCTCGAGGTCATCACGAGGAAGCGCACGTCCTCGGTGGCCTCCTCGGTGCCGGCCGGCACGGCACGGATCAGGCTGGTGCGCTCCTCCCCGGCGTCGATGGGACGCACGGTGAAGGTGAGGTCGATGCCCTGCGTGCCCACCGCGGGGGCCTCCGACAGCAGGAGGACGCGGCGGAAGCCCATGTTCTGCAGGGTGTCCTCGACCTCCTCGCGCGCGGAGGGGTCCACGAGCCGATCGGCGTCGTCGCCCAGCACGAGGGGCGACTCGGCCGCTGCGGACCGGGCGGGCAGCGACAGCAGCATCGAGGAGGCCACGCGGTCGCGCAGCTCGACGTACCACCAGGGCAGGAGCATCTCGGCGTCGCTGCGCTGGAAGAGCACCACCAGGGGCACCTCGCCGGGCGCCACGAGGCGGATCTGCCGGGCGATGCGGCTGCCGAGCTGCTCGGGCCACTCCTCGTTGTCGGGATCGACCTCGACCCACGGGATGGCGCTGGCGCCGCCGTCGTCCTCCTCCACGCCGAGGCGCTTCTGCACGGCGTTGACGATCTGGGCGGGGGCGTCGGCGTCGATCAGGCAGGCGAGGGCGTCACGGCGCACCGAGTTCGTCGGGTCCTGGATGCTCTGCACGATCTGGTCGATCGATGCGACGCCGATCAGCGCGAGGATCGTGTCGCAGGTGAACTCCTTCCCCGCGGCGCGCGCGGGGAGGGGCAGCGCCAGGCACAGCGCGAGGACCAGGACGAGGAAGCGGGACATGGGGCTCAGCGGGCCTGGGAGAGCACGGTGAGGTCGATCACCGTGTAGTTCGCGTAGGGCTCGAGCTGGACGCGGAAGATGCGCGGCACGCGCAGGGCGAGCTCCGCGACCACGTCGAGGGTGGTGGGGCTGTCGGTGCCGAGGTCGAGCAGGAAGACGTGGCTGTCGGTGCCCGAGCACACGAGGCTCAGGGGCTGGATGGCGTCCTCGGGGCGGAAGATGCGGTCCTGCGGCGGGTGGTCGGCGTCGGACGGGTACAACCGGATCGCGGTGGCGAGGTCGCGGCAGTAGCGGGGGTCGTTGGCGTAGGTGGACTTGATCTTGCCCGGCGCCACGAGGGGGAAGGGGTAGACCGTGCCGCTCACCGACGTGTCGCGCACCACGAACACCAGGTAGCGGTGCTGGGGGAGCTGCAGCGTCTCGGCCTCGAGCTGCTCGGCGTCGGTGCCGCCGAAGGCGCGGCGCTCCACCTCGATGCGCCAGTCGTCGTCTCGCAGGCCGGGCGCGCCGAAGTAGACGCGGCGGCCCTTGATGGTGTCCTTGCCGACGGCCCGCGTGACCGGGGCGGAGGTGTCGGCCGGCACGGGCATCACGATGGACTGGGTCTGGTCGTTCGCGACGAGGTCCCACTCCACCTTCACGGTGCAGCCCACGCGCCGGGTGTCGACCTCCAGCTCGTTGACGCCCACCCGCACCTCCTGGCAGGCACGGCCCGGGTAGGGCTGCACGGCCAGGCTGAGCGAGCGCGCCTTCTTGGGGCCGCAGCCGGTGCCGAGGATCGTGAGGGCAACCAGCACGGCGGCCGCAAGGCCAGACCCACCTCGGGCTCGCATCACTCGCACCTCTTCGGGAAGAGCTCGACGTCGACGTGGACGCAGCGTCCGTTCACCCAGCGCCGCTCGGGCGCCATGCCGTAGCAGGTCTGGGCATCCACGTCCGCATCCGGGTGCCGCGCGGTGCACACCTGGCACCACTTCCGGTAGAAGGCGGAGCTGGTCTCGGACCCGGCGCGGGTGCCGTAGATCCACCGCAGCCACGTCTTGACCTCCTTGCAGCTCGCGTTGTCGCCCACGGTCTTGAGGTGGGGAGCGATCACCGCCGAGGCGCCGGACTTCGGGTAGGGCAGGCGGTCGAAGCGCATCGAGGCGTCGATGATCGTCTCGACGGTGGCGCTCGACAGCTTCGGCGCGAGCAGGGTGGCGTTCTCGGCGAGGTGGTCGGCCATCTGCTGGAAGGCCTGGCGATCCTGGGTGCGGGCGGTGTGCTGCGCGTAGGCGCGCCACCCCGCGTCGCCCTCGGGCGGGAAGGTGGGCTCGGCGGACGCGGGCGGCGGCGTCGGCGGCGCGGGGGGCGGCGGCTCGGCCACGGCCTCGGTGAGGAGATCCTCCACGCGGGGCGGGGTGGCAGCGGGCTGCGGTGTGGGGGCGGCGACGGGCGGCGGAGGCGGCGCCGCGGGCGCAGGCGCCGGGGTGGAGGCCACCGCCCTGGGCGCCGGGTCGGGGGTGGGCGCGGGCGGAGGGGGAGCGCTGCGCGCGGGCGCCGCGGTGCGCGCGGGCTCGGGGGTGGGCGTGGGTGTGGGCTCCGGAGGCTGCTCGACCTGCTCCTCGACCACCACGGGCGTGGGCGCCGGAGGCACGTCGACCACCTCGAGCGAGGCGGCCTCGGCCGGCGGATCCTGGCTGAGCACCCACGCCACGGCCGCGCCGGCGACCATCAGCGCGGCCACGGCGAGCATCCAGGGGAGAGGGTTGCTGCGCCGGACGATGAGGGGCTCGTCGTCGTAGGCATCGTGCGCCGGGGCAGGCGGAGGACGCGGTGGCGCCTGCGCGAACCCATGGTCCGGCCCCACCGTGGGCATCTGCGTGTCGGACGGGAGCATCGTGGGGCCGGCACCCCGCCCCGGGTCGAGCGTGGGCGCGTGGGGCGCGAGCGTGGGATCGGTGGCTCGGCGCGCGGCCGCGGGCGCGTGCTCCGTGGGCATCTGCGTGGTGGATGGCAGGATCGTGGCGCCCATCGACGGCGACAGCGGCGGCGGCCGCGGCGAGGGCGGCGGCTCGGCCAGATCGAAGGTGTTCACGATCGGCGTGCTGCTGCCCGTGGTCTCGGCCTCGCTGCTCGCCGTGGTGCGCTTGAGGCGCGAGAGGATCTGGCCGATGCCCGGCCGCATGCCGGGATCGGGGTGGGTGCACTCCGCGATGAGCCCCGCGAGGTCGGCGGGCCAGCGGTCGGGCACCCGGAGCGGGTCGGTGCGCGCGATCCAGCGCATCACGCCGGCCGTGGTGTTGGCGGTCTGCACGGTGCCGAGGTTGCCGGTGAGGATCTCGTAGAGCGTGCAGCCGAGCGCGTAGACGTCGAGCGCGGGCTCGAGGTGCTCCTCCACCCGGCTCTCGAGCAGCTCGGGGGCGGCGTACGACGGCGTGAGCGGCGAGGGCATGCCCTCGCTGGTGTGGCGATCGCCGCCGCGGGCGTCGCGCGCGATGCCGAAGTCGATGAGCACGAAGCGGCCGTCGCGGGCGCAGAGGATGTTCTCTGCCTTGATGTCGCGGTGCACGATGCCGCGGCGGTGGGTGTACGCCAGGGCCTCGGCGACGGCGGCGCCCACCTGCATCGCGAAGGCGGCGCGGCCGTCGGTGTCGCGCGGGAGGAGGTGCCCGTTCGCGAAGCGGCCGGTCTTCAGCACGGCGGACAGGGCCCGTCCGTCGACCCACTCGATGGCCAGCCAGGGGATCTCGCCCTGGGTGTCGGCACCCAGGTAGGCAGGCAGCGAGGCCACGCGCGCGGCGCCCTCGCCGATCAGGTCGGAGGTGCGCACCTCGTCCGCGAAGCGGGCGCGCATGGTCGAGCGCTTGCGCCACTCGGGCAGCAGCACCTTCACCGCGGCGAGCTGGGTGGGGTCGTGCTGGTGATGGGCGCGGATGACCTGTGCGAAGCCTCCCGCCCCCACCGGCCCGTCCTCGATCCAGTCGCCGTACTGTGCCACTGCGGCCCCTCTGCAAGGCAAGCCACGGGAGGAGGAGGACCTCGTGATCCCCTCCCACCGTGACGCCGGTTCCGTCTCGCGCACGTTCCTACCACGATCCGGGAGACGATGGGGCCCACGGTGACCCCACCCGCTCCCCCCCGGCGGCGAGGGCGTTCGCAGCCCTGCAGCACGTCGTGCCGACGTGCAGCTCGGGTTGATTCCCACGCCACGGTGGGTTCAAGGACCGGCCGGGTTGTACGTGCTCGTGGGCATCCTGCGGCAGGGTGCGACCTCCGGGTGGGAGTCGTCGTGGGGCCAGGCCGTGAGGAGGAGGACCGTCCTGACAACAGGACCCAGGGGCTGCTGGCGGCCTACCGCCCGCTCCCCGGCGCGCGCGACGAGCTCGTGGACGCGGCGGGGGCGGCGTGGCCGGAGGTGGCCGGCGTGCATGCGGCGATCGACGCGCTCGGGCCCGCGCAACTGTCCGAGCGGCAGCGCCTGGCCGACGCCACCTTCCACACCGGTGGCATCACGTTCAGCGTCTACAGCGACGACCGCGGCGTGGAGAAGATCTTCCCCTTCGACCTGATCCCGCGCCCGGTGTCGGCCTCGGAGTGGGCGATGCTCGACGCGGGCCTGCGGCAGCGGGTCCACGCCCTCAACCTCTTCCTCGCCGACCTCTACGGCCCGCAGCGGGTGCTGCAGGACGGCGTGGTGCCGCGCCACCTGGTGGAGGGTTCCGCGGGGTGGCTGCCCTCGCTGCGTGGCGTGGTGCCGCCCCACGGGGTGTACGTCCACATCGCGGGCATCGACCTGATCCGCGATGCCTCCGGCCGCTTCGTCGTGCTCGAGGACAACCTCCGCTGCCCCAGCGGGGTGTCGTACGTGCTGGAGAACCGGGCGGTGCTCAAGCGGGCCCTGCCGGGCGTCTTCGAGCGCGGCGGCGTGGCGAGCGTGGAGGAGTACCCGATCCGCCTGCAGCAGGCGCTGTCGAACCTCGCGCCGCACGGTGCGGGCAGCGACCCCACCGCGGTGGTCCTCACGCCGGGGCCCTTCAACAGCGCCTACTTCGAGCACTCCTTCCTCGCGCGCCGCATGGGCCTGCCGCTGGTGCAGGGCAGCGACCTCTTCGTCGAGGACGACCGCGTCCACGTCAAGACCACCCGGGGTCCGCAGCGCGTCGACGTCATCTACCGGCGCATCGACGACCTCTTCCTCGACCCCCGCGCCTTCCGCAAGGACAGCATGCTCGGCGTGCCCGGGCTCGTGGGCGCCTGGCGGAAGGGCAACGTCACCCTCGCCAACGCGCCGGGGAACGGCGTGGCCGACGACAAGGCCATCTACCCCTACGTGCCCGACGTCATCCGCTACTTCACCGGCGAGGACCCGATCCTCGGTCAGGTCCCCACCTACGTGTGCGAGCGGCCCGACGAGCTGTCGCACGTGCTGGCGAACCTCGACTCCCTGGTGGTCAAGGCCTGCGACGGGGCCGGCGGCTACGGCATGCTCTTCGGGCCCACCTCCACGCGGGCCGAGCAGGAGGACTTCGCCCGACAGCTCCGTGCGGCGCCTCGCGGCTACATCGCCCAGCCCTGCGTCGAGCTGTCCACCTGTCCCGTGTGGCTCGACGGTCGCCTGGTGCCGCGTCGGGTCGACCTGCGGCCCTACGTCGTGTGCGGTCCCGACCCCTGGGTGCTGCCCGGCGGGCTCACCCGGGTGGCGCTCAAGGAGGGCAGCTACGTGGTCAACTCCAGCCAGGGCGGGGGGTCCAAGGACACCTGGATCCTCACGGGGGCGTCATGATCTCGCGGGTGGCCGAGAGCCTGTACTGGCTGCAGCGCTACGTGGAGCGCGCCGCCTCCACCGCCCGGTTGATGCAGGTCACCGGCAACACGCTGGCCGACGCGCCGGGCCTGCACACCTGGACCCCGGTGCTCATCGTGGCGGGCGAGCAGCCGCGCTTCCTGGAGCTGCACGACCGCGCGGACCAGGAGGACCCGGAGGTGGTGCAGCACTTCCTCACCTGGGACGAGCGGTGCATGTCGAGCATCTTCTGCTCGGTGCGGGCCGCCCGGGAGAACGCGCGCACCACCCGCGAGACCATCAGCCGCGAGGTCTTCCAGACGCTGAACGAGGCGTGGATCTGGCTGCAGGGCCCCGAGGCCCGCGCGCTCTACGCACGCGACCGCGAGGGCTTCTACGGCCGCATCCGTGCGCTGGGGCACGAGGTGCGCGGGTGTGCGCTGGCCACGATGCTGCGCGACGAGCCCCTGGCCTTCATGGAGCTCGGCCTGGCCCTGGAACGGGCGGACCAGACGGCCCGTGCGCTGGACGTGCGCCACCACGCGCTCGGGGTGGTCGACCCCACGCTGCCCGAGACGGGCGTCGACATGGTGGCCTGGCTCGCCACCCTGCTGTCGTGCACGGCCTACGAGGGCTACTTCAAGCGCTACCGGGGCTCGCTGCGGGGTCTGCGGGTGGCGGAGTTCCTGCTGCTCGATCCGCAGTTCCCGCGGTCGGTGCGGGTGTGCCTGGGGGATGCGATCGCGCGGGTGGCGTCCCTGGGCGCCCCGGAGCGCAGCCTCGACCAGCTGGCGGCCGGGCGTCGCCTCCAGGCCCTGCGCGCGCGCCTGGAGGCGGGCGGGATCGAGGAGCTGGTGGAGGAGGACATCCACGAGGAGCTCACCATCCTCGTCGACGGGCTCGCGGCGGCGGCGGCCGAGCTCTACGGGGACTTCTTCGATCCCCCGATCGCCTCCGCTCCCACGACGGAGGTCTCGCAATAGGAGGAGGGAGCCACCTGGTGAGTCCCCCTGCATGACCCAGCTCCTCGCGCTCTCCTTCGACAGCGAGACCTCGCCCTCCATCCGCCTCCGCGCCCTCGAGGGCGGCACCCGGCCGGCCGCGTCCGTGTACGGCTGGGGCGTGGCCTGGTACCCGTCGGACGGGGCCGCCGCGATGGTGATCAAGGACCCCACCAGTCTGGGCCACGACGCCCTCACGCACGTGCTCTCGGACTGGGAGCGCTTCTCGGCCACGGTCTTCGTCGCCCACCTCCGCGGCGCGGCCAAGCGCCGCACCCAGCAGGACACCCACCCCTTCGTGCGCTCGTACGGCGGCCGTGACTGGGTGCTCACCCACAACGGCGACCTCCGTCACGGCTTCCGCGAGGCGTTGCCGCTGCCCGCCGAGCCCGCCTTCGAGCCCGTGGGCAGCACCGACAGCGAGCACCTCTTCTGCTGGGTGCTCGAGCGCCTGCGCGAGCGTCGGGTGCGCCGGCTGCGCGATCTCGATCCGGCCACGCTGCTGGGGTGGCTGCGCGACATCAACACCCTCGGCACGCTCAACCTCGTCCTGTCGGACGGGCAGGACCTCGTCGCCTACTCCGACGCCTTCGGGTACCGCCCGCTCTGGTGGGTGCGGCACCGCCCGCCCGATCAGCTCATCGCGGTGCGCGACGAGGAGGTGGAGATCAAGGTCGGCACCTCCGCCGACACGAACCGCACCGTGGTGGTCTTCTCGTCGCGTCCGCTGTCGGACGCCGCGTGGGAGCGCGTGGTGCCGGGCTCCCTGGTGTCGGCCCGCCGAGGCGAGGTGGTGTGGTCGTCCGAGGGGCTCCCCGCCGCCTGGCAGCCTGCTGGCGTGGTGGGCGGCGAGGATCGCCGGGCCCTCAGCGAGGGGCGGCCCGACGCGGCGCTGCGCCTGTCGCGCGCCCTCGAGGCGGCGGAGCGCCTGCGCAGCGCGTCCGAGGGCGGTCCTGCCGTGGAGCTGCCCTTCCGCACGGGCGACGACGCCGACCTCGGATCCGACGCCACGGCCGCCGCGCTGCGCGATGCCGCCGAGCGCCTCCTCGCGCCCGAGGTGTTGGCCTCGGGTCTCGATCGCGAGACGGGCGACGACCAGGAGGACGTGCAGGACGGCGTCCGCATCCTCGAGACGTGGCACGAGACGATCTACACCTACGACAAGACGGTGGAGCTGTCGGAGCACGTCTTCCGGCTGCGGCCCGTGCACGACGCCACCCAGGAGGTGCTGGACCACCGCTTCCACCTCGAGCCCGCCAAGGCGATGCGCGCCTACGAGGACGTGTTCGGCAACCAGGCGGGCGAGGCCACGATCCGCGAGCCCTACGACGTGCTGCGCATCGTCGCCCAGTCCCGCGTGCGCCTGTCGGGTCCCACGCGTCCGCGCCTGCGGGCGGGGCCGGGATCGGCGGGGCGGCTGCCGCTGGTGTGGATGCCCTGGCAACGCCAGATGATGACGCCCTACCTGCTGCCGATGGAGCTGCCGGAGTCCCAGCTGCGGGCCCTGTCGGACTACGCGAACGCCTTCGCCAGGCGTCAGGACGGCGACCTGGTCGAGACGCTGAAGGACCTGAACCGCTCCATCTTCGCCGACTACGCCTACGAGACGGCGTCCACCCAGCTCGCCACCACGCCCTGGGAGGTCTACACGCGCCGCAAGGGCGTCTGCCAGGACTTCGCGAACCTCTTCATCACGCTGGCGCGCCTGCTGGGCATCCCGGCGCGCTACCGCGTCGGCTACATCTTCACGGGCGGCCGCTACGCGAACGCGCGGCAGGGCGACGCGAGCCACGCCTGGGCCGAGGTCTTCCTGCCCGGCGTGGGCTGGCGCGGCTTCGACCCCACGAACGGCACGCTCACGGGGCCCGACCACGTCCGCGTGGCCTGCGGGCGCAACTACCGCGACGCCACGCCCACCGCGGGCGTGCTCTACAAGGGCGGCGCCGGCAAGGAGACCCTCGAGGTGCTGGTGCGGGTGGCCGACGTCACGGCGGGCTCGCCGGGGGCGGGTCGCTTCGTGCTGGGGGATCCGTAGGCTCGTGCTCGTCGGCGTGGGGCGGGGGGCGCAGCCCCAGGGCCGCGCGCAGGGCCTGCCAGAGCGCCGCGACGATCGAGGCGGCGAGCGCCACCGCCAGGGCGAGCAGCCGCTGCACCACGTGCCCCGTGGGCCCGCTCACGTCGGCGCCGTCGTCCTGCCGCTGCTCGTCCATGGGGTCCGCTATCCTTGCAGCGGGTGCGGTCGAGCGTGAAGGCTCACCAGCCCCCGGAGCGTGCATGCGCCGCGTCCTCTGCCTCTCCCTCCTCCTGGCTGCCTGCGAGCCCCCGAACGTGGAGGGCTTCGACGACGTGCGGGGCACCACCATGCGCTTCGTGGTGGACGGCGCCTTCTGGGATGCGCCCTTCCCGTCGGACCACCGCGTGCGCGACGACTCCCGACGGGTGGACCTGTCGGGCTTCCCCGAGGCCGACGTCCGCCCCGTGATCACCACCCTCGTGGGGATGCTCGACGACCGGGTGCAGGGCTGGTCGCGCACCGGGGCCGTGTGGATCCCCTTCGAGGCGCCGCTGTCGGACGCGCACCTCCCCAGCCTCGACGACAGCGTGGACGATCCCGATGCCACGGTCTTCCTCGTGGACGTGGACCGCGAGGGGGGCGAGCTGGGTCGCCGGTGGCCCGTCGACGTGATCGTGCGCGAGGGCGGCGGGCTGTACACGCCGGACTTCGGGCTGGCGGCGCTGCCGCTGCAGGGGGTGCCCCTGCCCGCGAACCGGCGCATGGCGTTGGTGGCGATGCGCGGGGTGGAGGACGCCGCCGGCGAGGTGCTGTCGCCCTCGCGGGTGCTGGATCAGCTCGTGCGGGGCGAGGTGCCGGTGGGGTGGCGCGACGACGTGGGCTTCCAGTACGCCGACGCGCTGGCCGCGCTGCGCGATCTCGAGGTGCCGGTCGACGACGTGGTGGGCCTCACGGTCTTCTCCACGGGGCGTCCCACGTCGGGCTGGCGGAACCTCGTCGACGCCGCACGCAGCGACGGCCTCCTGCTCACGCGCGCGCCCAAGTTCCTCGGAGACCAGGGGGACTACTGCGCCTACGAGGCCGGCTTCGACGCGCCGGTCTACCAGGAGGGCGAGGCGCCCTACACCACCACCGGCGGCGGCCTGGTGCTCGATGATGGCGTGCCCGTGCTGCAGCGCCGCGAGAACGGGCGCATCTTCCTGTCGGTGCCCAAGCCGGAGCCCGTGTCGGGGCCGCGGCCCACCGTGGTCTTCATCCGCACGGGGGGCGGCGGCGATCGCCCGCTCTTCGACCGGGGTCCGCGCGCCGTGGCCGGCCAGGACACCGAGTGGACCGGCCTCGCCGGGGTGTTCGCGCGCGCCGGGTGGGCCTCGGTGCAGATCGACGGTCCGCTCGGAGGGCCGAACCGCAACCCGTCCGGCGCCGACGAGCAGTTCCTCATCTTCAACGTCTCGAACCCCGTGGCGATGCGCGGCAACCTCCAGCAGTCCGCGCTGGAGCTCGCGCTGCTGCCGGACGTGCTCCAGAAGCTGGTGATGAACGCCGGATCCTGCCCGGGCCTCGGCGCCGACCCCAGTCGGCCCATCCAGTTCGCCACCGACGACCTCGTGCTCTTCGGCCACTCCATGGGCGCCACGATCGCGCCGCTCGTGCTGGCGGCCGAGCCCCGGTACACCGCCACGATCCTGTCGGGCGCGGGCGGATCGTGGATCGAGAACATCGTCCACAAGACGAAGCCGGTGCCCACGCTGCCGCTGGCCTCGGGGCTGCTGGGCGACGAGCCGGAGGACGTGGACGTCTTCCACCCGGGCCTGAGCCTGCTCCAGTGGGCCGGCGAGCCGATGGACCCGCCGCTGTACGGCCACGGGCTGCTGCGCGGGTCGCCCCCGGAGGACGCGCGCCACGTGCTCATGTTCCAGGGCGTGGCCGACCACTACATCCCGCCGCCCGTGGCGAACTCCCTGTCGCTGGCGATGGGGCTCGACCTCGTCGGCCCGTCCCTCGATCGCACCCTGCCGCAGTACCGCGCGCTGGCCGACCTGCTGCGCTGGTCACCCGGCGTGGTGCGCACGCCGCCCACCGGGCTGAACGTGCTGGTGGGCGAACAGAAGCGCACCGCGGGCGTGGTGCAGGTGGAGGAGGACGGCATCGAGGACGGCCACGAGGTGGTCTTCCAGCAGGGGGGACCCAAGCACGTGATCCGCTGCTTCCTCACCGGCCTGCTCGACCAGGCGCCGCTCATCGCCGAGCTGGGCACGGAGCTGTCGCCCTGCCCGCTGGGCCCTGGCGGCGGGTAGTCCCGCGGCGAACCCGACGCGCCCTGGCTGTGCAGGTCTGCGACGACACCGTATGGACCCCGGGTGGAGGTGAGCGTGGCGCGCTGGATGATCTACGGGGCCAACGGCTACACGGGTCGGCTCTGCGCGGAGCACGCGGTGGAGCTCGGCGAGGCGCCCATCCTCGCGGGTCGGCGCGTCTCCTCCGTGGCGCCGCTGGCCATGGCCCTGGGCCTGGAGCACCGCATCGTGGGCCTCGACGAGCCCGACGCCCTGACCGAGGCGCTGGAGGGCGTCGACCTGGTGCTGCACTGTGCCGGCCCCTTCGGCGAGACGTCCCGACCGATGCTCAAGGCCTGCCTGCGGGCGGGCGCGCACTACCTCGACATCACCGGCGAGATCGCGGTCTTCGAGGCGGTGATGGCCCGGGATCCCGAGATCCGCCGGGCGGGCGTGGCCGCCATCCCGGGCGTGGGCTTCGACGTGGTGCCCACCGACGGCCTCGCGGCCCTGCTGGGCAAGGCCCTGCCGGGCGCCACCCACCTGGAGCTCGCCTTCGCAGGGCTGGGCGGGGGCGTGAGCCAGGGCACCGCGAAGACGGCCGTGCGCGGCCTCGGGGTGGGGAGCGCGGCGCGCATCGGGGGGCGCATCAAGAAGGTTCCCGCGGCCTGGAAGACGAAGGAGGTGCCGCTGGGCGGCAAGCCCCGCCACGTCGTCAGCATCCCGTGGGGCGACGTGTCGACGGCCTACCACAGCACCGGCATCCCGAACGTCACCACCTACATGGCCATGCCCAAGCGCATGGTGCCGTGGATGCGGATGCTCGACCGCACCGGCGGTCTGATGTCGGCCCCGGCCATCCAGGCCGCGCTCGAGAAGGTGGTGGAGGCGCGCATCAGCGGGCCGTCCGCCGAGGAGCGCGCCTCGGGTGCCAGCTTCGTGTGGGGGCGGGCGGAGGCGCCGGACGGGCGCTGGGCCGAGGGCGGCGTCACGGCACCGGAGGGCTACCGCTTCACCGCCCTGTCGAGCCTGATGGCGGTGCAGCGGGTGCGGGCGGGCCAGGTGGCCCCGGGGGCGTGGACCCCCTCGCGCGCCTTCGGCACCGACTTCCTCGCCGAGGTGCCCGGCGTCACCGTCGACCCGATCCGCACCGGCGACGCAACAGGCGCGGCGGCGTCTGCGTAGGGGGGAGGGGAGGCCGTGATGAGCATGATCCTCGGGGCGCTGGTGGGCATCCTCCTGGTGCCGCTGGCGATCGTGCTGGAGGCCCTGCTGCTGCGCATGGTGGTGGGCTGGGTGTCCGACGTGGAGCTGGGGCTGCCGATGGCGGTGGTCACCGTGGTGGTGGCCGGCATCACGCAGAGCTGCGCGTCGGGACTGCTGGTGGGCGCCGATGGCGGGCTGGTGGGCATCGTGGTGGGCTGGGCCGCGTGGAGCGCCATGGTCACCTTCCTGAACGGCGTGCCCTTCCGGCAGGCCCTCGTGGCGGGAGTGGTGCTCACGTTGGTGCACTGGGCCCTGCTGGTGACGAGCGTGGTGCTCCTGGCGGCGGCGGGCGTGGGCGCCCTCGCGGGGCTGGCGGCGTCCGGCCTCTGAGCCCCGTGGATCCGTGTGCCGGCCTGGTGTAGCCTCTCCGGGAGCGGGCGTTGTCCGCTGCGGATCGGGAGGCCGGCGTGGTGGTCGCCGCGTGGCTCGCGCTGGTGGTGGGGTGCTCCAGTCCGGTGCCCTTCGACGCGGGCGGACTGCAGGGCACGGGTGCGTCCGCCGGGGACACCGATCCCGACGTGGTCGACCCTGTCGGCGGCGACAGCGGCGACGAGGGGGGCCCCGACGGCGACAGCGGCGACAGCGCGCCGCCCGCCGACACCGGCGGCGACACCGGCTCCGCCCACACCGACGCGTCCGGCCCGGTGGACTGCGCGCCCCTCGACGCGGCCGGCCTGGAGGTCTGCGCGAGCCGCGCGACGGCGTGCGACGTGGTCACCCTGCACGGCGAGACCTGCGACGACGCGTGCGCCCTGGCGGGGCTCACCTGCGGCGGGGCCTGGGAGAACGTCGACGGGTACTGCCTCGCCGACTTCGACCGGGCCCAGCCGGGGTGCGCCAGCGGGCACCAGTCCGACCTCTGCGTGTGCGTGGCCCCCACCTGCGCGCCCGACTGCGGGGGCCGCAGCTGCGGCAGCGACGGCTGCGGCGGCACCTGCGGGAGCTGTGCGGGTCACTGCACCGAGGACGGCACCTGCGAGGTGGTGGACCGGTGTGCGCTGGGCCTGTGCGGCCTGCCGGCCCGGTGTGCGGGCGCGAAGTGCAAGGCCTTCCCGGGGGCCGAGGGGGAGGGCGCCTACGCGGAGGGCGGGCGCACGGGCGACGTCTACCACGTGACCACGCTGGCAGACGCGGGGGCCGGCTCGCTCCGCACCGGCCTGTCGGGCTCCGGTGCGCGCACCATCGTCTTCGACGTGGGCGGCGTCATCGCGCTCGAGTCCGATCTGCGCTCCAGCCGCAGCAGGCTCACGCTCGCGGGCCAGACGGCGCCGGGCCACGGCATCACGGTGCGCAACTTCGGCCTCACGCTCACGGGCGACGACGTGGTGGTGCGCCACCTGCACTTCCGCTCGGGCGACACGAAGAAGAAGACGGCCAGCCGGCCCGACGGTCACACGGAGGACTCCCTCACCTTCAACGGAAGCGACGTGATCATCGACCACGTCTCGGCGTCGTGGGGCATCGACGAGAGCCTGTCCGGGGGCTCGGGCGACTTCGACCGCGTCACGATCCAGTACTGCATCATCGCCGAGGGACTGAGGTACACGAACCTGTTCCACGGCCAGATCGAGCAGCCTCCCAACGGCCACAGCATGGGCTCGCTGGTCAAGGCGAAGGCGAGCGAGTCCGACGTCAGCCTGCACCACAACCTGTGGATCTCGAACGGCAACCGCAACCCGGCGGTGGGTACCTACGAGGACACCCAGGCCATGGACGCCGACATCCGGAACAACGTCGTCTACAACTGCCGCGACAACGGGTACGTCAGCGGCGTCAGCAAGCGGGTGCGGGTCAACTACGTCGGCAACTACGTGATCTGGGGCAAGGACAGCGACGACGACTCGATGTTCGACGGCAACGCCGACAGCAACGTGAGCGTGTGGGCCAGTGACAACCGCCTCGACCGCGACGAGGACGGGAAGCTGGACGGCTCGGGGCAGGGCTGGAACGCGATCAGCGGCAGCTACAAGAAGCTCTCGGCCGCCCACCCGATGGAGCCCGTCACCACCGAGTCGGTGACCGCGGCGGTCACCAGCGTGCTCGACGGTGCGGGCGCCTTCCCGTGGAAGCGCGACCCGGTGGATGCGCGGCTCGTGGCCGAGGTGCGCACCTGGGGCACGGGGGGACGCATCATCGACAGCGTCTCGGACGTGGGCGGCCAGCCCAGCGTGCAGGCGGGCACGCGCGTGGTCGACAGCGACGGTGACGGGCTGCCCGACGACTTCGAGGCGCTGTACGGCACCAAGCCCGGCGTGGCCGACGGCCACCTCGACGTGGACGGCGACGGCTGGACCAACCTCGACGCCTACCTGCACTGGGCTGCCAGCCGCTGAGCGTGGCTCCGGCGGCCCGGTCGTGTCAGGGTCGGGCGTGACCGACGATCCTGCCCCCACCGATCCCGCCTGGCTGCGCCTCTGGCTGGCCATCCCCGACGCCGTCTTCCGGGTGGCGGGCCTGCTCTTCTTCCTCACCTTCCTGCTCGGACGGCTGCCCGAGTACGCGGCCTGGCCCGAGGTGGGGCCGTGGTGGGCCACGGCGGTGGGGGTGGACGACGACGGTCGCACCGTGCTCGGTGCGCGCCAGCACGTGCCGCTGGCCAAGGTGCTGGTGGACCTCACCTTCCTGCTGGTGGCGGTGTCGTTCGCGGTGCGTCTGCCCCCGCGGGCGCGGGCCCGGCACCCGCGCGAGATCGTGGTCCCGGTGCTCGTGGCCTTCTGGCCGCTGCTGCCCTTCCTGTGTCGCGACGTGCTCACCTTCGTGGGCAGCCCCTGGGGCGCGTCCCTCGACGCCCTGCTCGCCTACGGACCGCTGGAGCGCACCGACTTCCTGCTCGGCGTGGGCCTCGTGGTGGCGGGCAATGCCCTCGACGTGTGGGGCTACGGCACACTGCTGAGGTCCTTCTCGATCGTGGCCGAGGCGCGCGAGCTCCGCACGGTGGGGCCCTACCGCTGGGTGCGCCACCCCATCTACCTGGGGCAGATCGTGGCCCAGGGCGGCATCTGGCTGGTGCTCGTGGAGGCCCGGGCCATGTGGGCGCCCTTCTACGTCGCCTTCGTGCTCATGCAGCTGTACCGGAGCCGCGTCGAGGACGGGGTGCTCGAGGCCGCCTTCGGCGAGGACTGGCGGGCCTTCGCGCGCCGGAGCTGGTGGGTCTTCCCGGTGCGCTAGGCGGGTGCGGCGTCCCTGCGGGTGCCCAGCACCGACACGGCGGCGGCGAAGGGCAGGCCCACCACGAGGCAGCCCACGGTGCCCACCCAGGTGACCGTGTCGGGGGTCCAGCCCGCGTGGTCGACGAGGGCGCCCGCGAGCGCGCTGGTGAGGCTGATGCCCAGCGTGAGCACGCCCGACTCCACGGCGAAGACCCGTCCGCGGAAGCCCGGCGGGGCGGCCAGCTGCAGCAGCGTGCCCCCGAACACCCAGATGAGCGCCGACGCGGCCCCGGCGACGAGGAAGCCCGCCGCGCACCAGCCCAGCGTGGGCGCCAGCGCGATGCCTGCCTGCGAGACCGCGAGCACCACGAAGGCGGGCGCGAAGGCCGCGCGCAGCACGGGGGGCGTGTCGCCCGTCCACCGGCGCATCCCCAGGGACCCGAAGGCCGCCCCCGCCCCGCGGGCCGCGTAGAGCGCGCCGAGGCCCAGCGGACCCGCCAGCGGGTAGGCGCCGTCGCCGTACAGGGGCAGCACCCAGGCACTGGCCCCGCACACCGCCATCACCGCCTTCGAGGAGGCCACGAGCGCCAGGTAGGGGTCGCGTGCGAGCGCGCCGAGGCCGGCCGCGAAGGATCGGTCGGTGCCGTCGTCGCCCTCGGGCGGGAGGTCGGGCAGGCCCGCGAGCAGGGCGGCGGAGGCCGCGAAGGTGAGGCCGTTGGCGAGCAGCGCGCCGTCGATGCCCACCACGGCCGTCGTGAGCCCCCCCAGGGCGGCGCCCACCGCGAGCATCACCGACCAGGTGCCGCCCGACAGGGCCACGGCCGAGGGCAGCTGCTCGTCGGTGGTGATGGCCGGCAGCGCGGCGGCGCGCGCGGGGATGAAGACCGCCGCCAGGAGCACCTGGGCGAGCAGCGCCAGGTAGAGCAGCACGAGGCTCCCCACGAGGTGCGCGGCCACCTGGCCCAGCACGGCCACCACCCGCAGCAGGTCCGAGCCGATGAGCAGCCTCCTGCGATCCAGGCGGTCGACCAGCGGGCCGGTGAGGGGCATCGCGAGGAAGTGCGGCAGCGTCTGGCAGACCACCACCCCGGTGACGGCGAGCGCGCTGTCGGTCAGCTCGCCCACCGCGGCGAACAGCGCGATGGTGCCGAACCAGTCGCCCGCGTACGACACCACCTCGCCGAGCCACAGGCGTCGGTAGGCCGGGTTGTCGCGCACCAGCGCGAGGTAGCCGACGGAGGGCTTCACGCCTCCTCCCCGGGCGCGCGAGGACGGCGCCGACCGCGGGGCCTATCGGCGTGCGGGCGTGGGGGCCCGCGCCACGGGAGGCGCGATCAGCCCAGGCTGATCAGGCCGCTGTCGCCGAAGCGTCCGAAGTGCTTGGCCGACGGGTCGTAGGTGCGGAGCAGCGAGAAGTGCAGCCGGGCCGTGGGCTGGCCGGCGAAGCGCAGGTGCTGGCCGGTGTACGCGTCCTTCGGGCCGCCGCCGACCAGGATCGGCATCTCGTCCACGTCGTGGGCGTCGCCGTCCCCCATGCCCGAGTAGAGGAGCACGTAGGTGCGGTCGAGCAGGGTGGCGCCGTCGGGCTCGGTCTCGGCGGCCAGGCGCTGGAGCAGCTCGGTGTAGCGGGCGACGTACCAGGCCGTGATCGCCGTGTGCTCCGACGGGGAGGAGTGGCTGGACTGGTGGTGGTCGAACTCCATCCCCAGGAAGTCGAAGCGCCGGTGGCTGCGCCCGTTGCCCGGCATGTACGACAGCACGCGGGTGCGGTCGCAGACCAGGGCCTGCACCATCAGCTCCTGCATGAGGGCCAGGTGCTCCCGGAAGTCGCCGGTGTCGGGCACGGGGCTGCCGCCGCAGGTGCTGGGCGGCTCCAGCCGCTTCTCGAGGGCGCGCACGCCGGTGAGGTAGGCGTCGAGCCGCACGCGATCGGTGGCGGCGAGCCGACCCTCGAGGGCCGAGACGTCGCCGAGCACGGCGTCGAGCACCGAGCGGCGTGCCGCCAGCCGCTCCAGCACCGGGCGACCGCCCGCGTCGGGCGCGCCGAAGAGGCGCTCGAAGACCGAGCGGGTGGACTTGTCGACGGGCACGGGCGTGGACGGGCCGCGCCACGACGTGTGGTAGAGCCACGTGCCGCAGTCGGGCGGAGGGCAGCCCTCGCCCGGCTCGCTGCCCACCACCAGCGAGCTGTAGGCGGTGTCGCCGCCGATGGCGTCGGCGATGACCTGGTCGAGGCTGAAGTCCACCGCGGTGTCGGGCAGCTCCTGGTGGGGATCGCTTCCGATGAAGCGGGTCATCGCGCCCTTGGTGCGGCCGTCGTGGGAGGCGTCGAAGAGCGGGGTGTTCTGCAGGCCGGTGATCACCCGCACCCGGTCGCGCATCGGGGCGAGGTGCACGAGCGAGGGCGACAGCGTGTAGGCGCTGCCGGTGGTGGTGGGGTTCCACTGCGACGGCACCACGCCGCAGGGCAGGAACCAGCCCAGGAAGCGACGGGGGGAGGGCGGCTCCGTGGCGCGGGCGGACCCGAGCGAGGCCAGCGCGGGCAGGGCCAGGCAGGTGCCGAGGCCGCGGAGCACGGCGCGGCGGCTGGGGGAGGGCGGCACGAGGAGGCTCACGGGGCCACCCCCGGACGGGTGCGGTGGGTGAAGGCCTGGGTGGCGAGGATGCGCGCCAGCAGCGCCTGCCAGCTCCTGCCGTCGAGCCAGCCCGTGGCCTGCAGCTCCTCGGGCGTCACGGTGCGACCGGTCTGGTGGGTGGCCAGCCACGAGGCCATGCACGCCTCGGT
Source organism: Alphaproteobacteria bacterium (assembly GCA_020632955.1). GTDB lineage: Bacteria > Myxococcota_A > UBA796 > UBA796 > JACKEO01. The sequence continues at coordinate 42,402 of JACKEO010000013.1, read as the reverse complement.
GTCGGGGCGGGTGCGCAGCCAGTCCACGAGGTCGTCGTACGAGGTGATCGGGTGCCCCTCGATCTCCAGCTCGAAGACGGGCGGGGTGCGCTGACGGCCATCGGCGCCGAAGCCCTCGAGGGCCAGCCCGGGCGGGTCGATGCGATCGTGGCACTGGGCGCAGCTGGGGTTGGCGCGGTGCTGGGCGAGCTGCTCGACGATGTCGGACGGCGTGGGGCGCTCGTCGGGCAGGCCGGGCACGTTCTGCGGCGGGGGATCGGGGGGATCGCACACCAGCTTGTCGAGCACCTGGATGCCGCGGCGCACCGGCGACGACAGCGTGCCCGACGCGCCCATGACGTGCAGGCTCGCCTGGCCGAGGAGGCCCGCGCGGCCGGCCGCGGCCACGTCGACCGCGCCGTCGCCGTCGCGCACGAGGCCCTCGTGGGCGGCCAGGGCGGCGCTGGGCCACGACCGGGGTGCGGTGAGCAGGTCGAGGGGACGGGCGCCGGGATCGTCGAGGTGGGCGGTGACCAGGGCCACGGTCTCGTCGGCCATGTCGGCCAGGAGGAGGGTGCCGGCCTCGCCGGCCACGGGCGGCGTGGAGGCGGCCACGGCGTCGAGGTCGAGCCACTGGCGGGCGAAGGCCTCCACCGTGCGCAGGAAGCGCGCGTCGGCCACCATGCGCTCCACCTGGTCGAGCAGGCCGCAGCCGGCGGCGTCGAGCTGGGTGAGCGTGCCGGCCTCGGCGCACGCGCGCAGGGCGTCGTCGGGCACCGAGCTCCAGAGGGCCAGGGCGAGGCGCGCCGCCAGGCTGTGGGCGTCGAGCGGGTAGGGCGCGGTGCCGCCCTCGGTGGTGTCGAGCACGAGCAGGAAGTGCGGCGACAGGAAGACGGCCTGGGCGGCGCTCGCGAGCGCGAAGCCCACGTCGTCGGTGTGGGCGAGCACCTCGGCCACCACCGTGCGGAGCCGCGTGCGCTCCGCCGCGGCCACCGGGCGCCGCCAGGCCCGCGAGGCCAGGGCCGCCACCACGTCGCCGAGCACGTCGACGGCGTCGGCGCCGCGGCTGGCCGCCGGGCCCCGCACCTCGAGGTCGCCATACGCAAGCCCGCTCGCCAGGTAGCAGAGCGGGAGGTGCTCGGTGCCCCCCGGGTAGAAGAAGTCGTCCTCGCTGGGCAGGCCGCCCACGTAGTGCACCTGCACCTCGTGGGGCCCCGCGGTCAGGTTCACCACGCCCCGCAGCGTGCGCACGCGGTCGTCCTGGTACAGGTCGTCGGCGGTCACCTGGGTGCCGTCCACACGGAGCACGAGGTGGCCGTCCTCCGAGCCCCACTCGGCGTGGCGGTAGCGGGCCTCGAGCTGCACCACGTAGGTGCCGGCGGCCGGTGCGGTGAAGCTGCGGACGAGGGGATCGGCCACCCACACGGCCCACATGTCGTCGTCGCGCCCGAGGGCCGGGACGGCGCAGCCGTGCAGGCCGTCCCAGGAGGCGACGGCGCTGCGCTCCACCGCGGGGAAGGCCCGCGCGGCCCAGGCCTCGCCCGCCTCCTCGGCGGCGCGGTCGAGCTGTTCGACGAGCAGGTCGGAGACCGGACCGGCCTCGCCGTGCTGGTCGAAGCCGGCCACCCGCACGTCGGTGGGGAAGGCCACGTCGGTGGCCACCTCCACGCCCACGAGATCGGCCAGGGCGTGGCGCAGCTCGCGCACCGAGAGCCGCCGCACCACGTGGGGACCGGGCGCCAGCGCGTCGCTGCCCTCCACGCCGAGGATGTCGGTGTCGCCGTCGGTGTCGGACGGGAGGTCGCTGTCGTCGCCGGGCGTGTCGTCGGCCACCCCGTCGGGATCGGTGTCCCAGGGGACGTCGTCCGACGAGGGCGAGCACGCGAGGAGGGCGAGGAGGAGGGAGGGCACGGCGGACCTGCAGCGGTGGCCAGTCTAGCGCGGCCGTCGCCGACTGCGCGTCCTACGGTGTCGCGAGCGCCTCGCCCACGACGGCGGCGTGGGCGGGCAGGGCCTCGGTCCACACCTCCCAGGTGTGTCCGCCGTGGGGCACGGTGGACCAGCCGTGCGCGACGCCCGCCTCGGTGAGCACGGCGTGGAGCTCGGCGTTGGCCTCGGCCCACCAGCGGTCGTCCTCGGCCACCGACAGGTGCAGCCGCACGCCGTCGAGGGCGTGGGGGGTCTGCTCGAGCCGGGCGAGCAGGCTGTGCTGACGCCACACCTCGGGGGCCTCGGCCTGGGGCCCGAGCCAAGCGGCGAGCTGGTCGACGCGGGAGCGCCGCAGGTCGACCGCGCCCGAGATCGACGTGGCCGCCGCCACGCGGTCGGGGTGCTGCAGCGCCAGCCAGAGGGCGCCGTGCCCGCCCATGCTCACGCCCGACAGGGCCCGTCGTCCGTTCGCCGGCAGGGTGCGCTCCGCGAAGGGGACCAGGTCGGCCCAGAACCAGCTCGCGATGCGGTGGGTGGGGTCGCGCGGGGCGTCGAGCCAGTAGCCGAAGGGCTCGCCGTCGGGGAGCACCACGATCACCCGCTCCTGCGCGGCCAGACGGGCCACGAGGTCGTGTGCGTGCTCCGACCACGCGGTCCAGTCGTCCCAGGCGCCGTGCAGCAGGTACCAGACGGGCAGGCCCTCGGGCGGCACGTCGGGGGGCACGAAGGCGAGGAAGGGACTGGCCGCGCGACGATCGGAAGCCGGCACCTCGAGGCGCCACGCCGCGGCCGGGGTGGGGGCGGCGGGCGTGTCGCTGTCGGCCGGCTCGGGCGCGCGTGGAGGGAGCACCACGGTGCGCGCCAGCCGCGTGGCGAGGATGCGGGCCACGTGGATGCCGCCCAGGCGCGTGAAGTGGATGCCGTCGTCGGTGCGCATCCGGCCCGTGCGGCCGTCCACGGTGACGTCGGTGCGGTAGGTGCCCTCGGCGGTGGCGGCGGTGTCGAAGATGTCGACGTACAGGCCGCCCTCGGCGGTGACGGCCTCGCGGGTGACGTCGTTGAGCCAGCGGATCTTCCGGCTGAAGGCGTCGGACCGCATGATGGGCATGCCCACCAGGAGCAGGCGCGCGCCGCAGTCGCGGACCACCTGGGCGAGCTGGCCGATGCGGCGGGCGTACTCGGCCTCCCACTCCGGCGTGTGCAGCGACAGGGGACGCCCCTGCGCATCGAGCAGGTTCTGGCCGTCGTTGCCGCCGAACTGGCCCACCACGAGCTGGGGCCGGGCCTCGGCGCACAGGCGCGCCGTCTCGGCGGGCCAGTCGAAGACGTCGGGTCGCGACAGGCCGGTGGCCACCTTGCCCTTGCGCACCACGACGACGTCGAAGCGCTCGCCCAGCTCCCGCTCCAGCTCGGTGCCCACGGCGTACTGGATCGAGCTGGCCCCCACGATGAGCACGCGACGCACGAGGTCCTTGCGGGCCACCGCCTGCCAGCGCTCCCCCGGGGGGACGTCGGGCTCGGGCGGTGCCGCCTCGGGCTCCGGCTCGTCCGGCGGCAGGTACAGCGGCATCGCCAGGAGCTTCGTGGTGTCGTCGAGCGGTGCGGTCCAGTCGTCGAGCGCACGTCGGCCCGCGGCGAGCCCGGTGGCCTCGCCCAGGTCGGCCACCGCGGTGAGGACGGCCCTCGCCGCCGCGGGCAGGTCCTCGTCGTACACGGCCTCCCGCCGCAGGGTGTCGCCGCACCACAGCGCGAGGAGGCCCGCCACCGCCAGCGCACCCAGGTAGACCGGGAGGATGGGCGTCGTCCGGGGGAAGTCCAGGGAGACGGGGCGGTACTTGTCGGCGGTGGTCATGCGCGGGGTCCGCGGGGAGGGGTCAGAACTGGAAGTAGATGTAGGGCGCCACGTCGGCGGGCTGCAGGGCGAGCACCAGCACGCCGAGGCCCGCCCACACCACGGGCTTGAGCAGCGGCGGCGTGGCGTCGTGGAAGCGCTCGAAGGCGCTGCGCACGTGCTGGCCCCAGAAGTTCAGCGCCAGGCCCAGGGCGGCCACGGGCAGCACGAGCCACTCGATGCCGTGGCCGCGCACCGTGAAGGACAGCAGCTCCCGCCAGTAGACGAAGGCCACCTCCATGTCGGTGGACCGGAAGAAGATGCGGGCCAGCACCACCAGGTGGAAGGTGTAGAGCCAGCACGCGAGCATGTAGGCGGGCGAGAAGGTGAGCGTCTTCTTGTCGATGCCGCGCCGCTTCCGGTCGTCCTGCACGATCTTGTAGGCCACCAGGGCCACGCCGTGGATGCTGCCCCACACCAGGAACTTCCACGCGGCGCCGTGCCAGATGCCGGTGACCCACATCACCACCATCAGGTTCCAGTACGTGAGCCAGCGCGGGCCCCAGGAGCCGCCGGACGGCAGGAAGACGTAGTCCCGGAGCCAGTTGCTGAAGGTCATGTGCCAGCGGCGCCAGAACTCCCCGATGTCGGTGGCGCGGTAGGGCTGGTTGAAGTTGTCGGGCAGGCGCACGCCCATCAGCAGGGCGATGCCCAGGGCCATGTCGGTGTAGCCGCTGAAGTCGCAGTAGATCTGCACCGTGTAGGCGTAGGCGGCGATCAGCAGCTCGAGCGAGCTGTAGGCCTCGGGCGTGTTGAAGGCGTCCTCCACCAGGTGGGTGGACAGGAAGCTCGACAGCACCACCTTCTTGAGCAGGCCCGACGCGATGCGGCCCACGGCGTGCGACAGGTCGGGCACGCCCTTGGGCGGCGGGCCCTCCAGCTGCGGCAGCAGGTCGCGGCTGCGGCAGATGGGCCCGATCAGCACCTGCGGGAAGAACATCACGAAGAGCAGGAAGTCCAGCAGGCTCTTCGCGCGCAGGCCGTACCCCCGGTACAGGTCCACCGTGTACGTGATGCGCTGGAAGGTGATGTACGAGATGCCCACGGGCAGGAGGATCTCGAGCACCGGCAGGCTCGACGTGAGCCCCAGGAACCCGGCCAGGCCCTCCACGTTCGCGCGGAAGAACTCGTAGTACTTGAACCAGCCGAGCATCCCGAGGTTGGTGGCCAGGCTGATGCCCAGCCAGGCCTTGCGCACGCGGGGGTTGCTCGCCGTGGCGATGAACTCGCCGGCCAGCCAGTCCACCAGGCTGGTGCCCACCACCAGCGCCAGCAGGTCCACCTTCCACTTCGCGTAGAACCAGCACGACACGAGCAGCAGGAAGACCTTGCGCGCCACCGGCCAGGGGCGTGACAGCCACGCGAGCCCCAGCACGGGCACGAAGAAGGCCAGGAACTCGAGGGTCTCGAACTGCACGTGGGCGGCCCGGGCGGGCGGGGAGCAGCCGGGGAGGCGGCACCGGAGGGTGACGCCGCCCTATCGAGGTGCGGACAGGGGGACACCCCCGGGGGGGCGTCGGTCGCCCTACGGCCCTGTGCACCCCGACGGCGTGCAGGTCACGGTGTCGGTGCCGGGCAGGCGCAGGGGGACGCACTCGTTGCCGTAGAGCACGTCGCCCGGCGTGTTGTCGGTGCTGGCCGACCCCCAGGCGCCGTCCTCGAACACCACGCGCTCCCCGGTGCCGAGGGCCGTGACCCACACGGCGGCGCCGCAGTTCGTCGCCGCGCTGTTGCCGTGGGCGGTGAGGTCGGGCAGGGCCACGTCGTCGCTGGCGTCCACCCGCAGCGCGCCCGCCTTGCCCGAGCTGGTGTTGCCCACGAACACCAGGTCGCCCCACACGATGTCGTCGGCGCCGAGCAGCAGGTGGGCCGCGCCCGCCGTCTTGCCCGTGTTGCCCTCCCACCGCACGTCGTCCAGGTCGAGGGCGACGCCGGCCTCCGCGGTGAAGGCGCCGGGCCCCGTGGCGCTGCGGTTCCCGGTGAAGCGCGTGCGGGTGAACATCAGCACGCCCGGCGACGTGGCGTGGATCTTCGCGCCCACGGCGCCCGAGCCCTGGGCCGTGGCCTCGTTGTCCTCGAACACGCCGTCGGTGACCTCCACGGTGGAGCCGGTGGAGTAGAGCGCCGCCCCCCCGCCCGCGGTGGTGTTCGCCTCGAAGCGAGGGCGCAGCAGCGTCACCTCCGCCTTCCAGCCGTGCAGTCCGGCCGCGTCGGTGTTCGTCCAGTTGTCGTGCCAGACCGAGTCCACCGCCTCGAAGGTGGTCTGCACCAGGTACGTGGCCGCGAGGGTGTACCCGGGGTTGTTCTTCGACCCGTTGCCCGAGAAGTCGCAGCGCACGCACCGCACGGGCCCCGCCTCTGCCGCGTAGCGGTGGCCTCCCGGGGGGACGAAGCGTCCCGACACCGCGAGGGGACCGGGACGCGCCGAGGCGTAGCTGGAGCCCCGGGAGGTGGCGGTGCCCTCGAAGTCCGCGTCGGTGGAAGGTGGCGCGGGTCGGGTTCTGGTGAGGAGCTCACGCCCACCGCCGTCAGGGTGGTCGCGTACCACAGGTCCTCGGCGTCAGCACCGTGGACAAAACCCGTACGGGGCATTTGATCCGTCGGATCACCGCCGTTCCGTGACCCGCCAGGGTGGTGCAGGTGAGCACCACAGCGGTGGGGTCAGCGTGAGGGCTAGTGCCCGCCGTCAGGCTGTCCTCCACCGTGACCTGGCCAGGGGCCGGGCGACACGGCCTGCCCGTCCGAGGGCCGACAGCAGGCTCGCGTCCTTCACCGTGAGCTCCGGCCCCGCCAGCACCGTGGGCCAGCCGCCGGTGCTTCCACGCCGTCAGGGTCTGCGTGCCGCCGAGCTCCAGCAGGGGTGAGGCTGGTGGCCGCGGCAGCCTGCCCGCCACCACCCGGATCGTCCCCACCGCCTTCGCGTCCACTCAGGGCTGGGCGCCACAGCGCGCGTGTGCCCGGCGAAGGTCACCTCGTCGAGGTGACCGTGGCGCCGTCCTGACAGACAGCCACGTCGGCGTTCGTGCCCGCGCGGACAGGCGCGGCGAAACGTCGGAAGGGTAAGCCTCCCCTACTGCACGGTGCAGGTTACGGTTGCCGGGCGCCGACAGGTGGGGTGCCCACCGCACCCGCACCGCCTCTGCGGCGAGCACCACCGACAGGGCGGTGCCGCCGTCGGGCGTGCCGCGCACGGCCACGCCGCTCGCGGTCACGTCGAGCTGCAGCGGGAGCGCCTTGCCGCAGAGGCGCAGCTCTCCGGGCGCGTCGAGGAGCAGCTGGAGGGGTGCCGTGGGCAGCGAGGCGGTCGCATCGGCCGTGTGGTCGATCGCCGCTCCCGTCGCGGGGGTCCACAGCACGGTGTCGGCGAAGTCGACCCCGTCGCAGTCGGCGTCGACGCCATCGCAGGCGAGCTCCGCGGCGCCGGGGTGGATGGCGGCGTCGCCGTCGTCGCAGTCCACGCTCGCGTCGCTGCCGTCCCGGTCCGCGTCCACCGGCGGGGGCCCCGTGTCTCCGGAGTCTCCGGAGTCGCCGGAGTCGCCGGAGTCGCCCGTGTCTCCGGAGTCGCCCGTGTCTCCGGTGTCGCCCGTGTCTCCGGTGTCGCCCTTCGGACCGGTGTCGGCCGTGTCGACGCTGCCGTCGTCGGTGTCGTCCACCGGCTTGCCGTCCAACGTGGTGGGGACCGGGGTGCAGCCGGCCAGCACGGCTGCGAGGAAGAACAGGCGCACGCGGACCCTCCGGAAGGCGGTCGGCAGTCTAGCACCGGCTCCCGAGGTCGCGCGGGCTACGGATCCGGCAGGAGGCGACCGTGCGCACGCTGCCCGACGACGTCCACGTCTACAAGACCACCTCCGTGTTCACCGAGCACACCCTGCCCGATGCGCTGCGACGCGCGCACACCACGGCGCCGGACGTCTGGGGGCGGCTCGTGGTGGAGGCGGGCTCGCTCCGGTACCGCATCACGCCGCGCGAGGGGCCCGCCGAGGAGCACCTGCTCCGGGCGCAACCCGGCATCATCAGGCCCGTGCCCACGCCGTCGAGCCGGTGTCGGGGCCCCTACGCTTTCAGGTGGAGTTCCTCCGCCGTCCCTGAGCAGAGGTGCGCGCGCGCACTGCTGCGGTCGTCCCGCCGGGCTTGGCGGCGGTTCCCGCACGATGTGGCGGGGTGCGTGCGGACACGGTCGCGGGCTATGCGGCAGCCGCGCGGGCCTGCGCCGACCTCCGCGGACTTCCGGTGTGTCGTTGACTCGCTCCCTCTGGCCCCTGCCGACACACCGGAAGGGGTCGGCTCAACCGGGCCGCAGTCTGGGCACTGCTCGTGGCAGCAACCATGGGCACGGCGCGCTCGCTGGTCACCACCGCTTCGTGCAGAGACGACGCGTGGATCACTTCCGGTACGCACTGAACCTCGCCCACCGGCGAGGCCTGGTCTGGCGATGGGGGAGCAGGTCGGGCTACGCAACATGCTGGACCCTGCTGATGCGTGCTGCCGCACCTGGCCGGGATCGACGTGGAGACGGCGTCCCGTCGTGGGCACGATGGCCCCGCACTGACCACGAAGTGCTGCTCGTCAGGGGTGGCCCTGCGCCGGGAGCCTAGCCGCCCTCCTCAACGCCTTAGCCTGGCTGGTGACCCACCCTACGCACTACGCCACGGGGAACTCGAGACCCCGCTCAGCGCTGTGATGGCCAACCTCACCGCGGCTATGGTCAGCATTGCACCAGGGCCGCAACGCCTCTCGCATGGTCGCTCCTGGCCGGTGCTGTCTTCAACCGCCTCGACGCCGCCGTGCTGCTGCACGCCCTCGGGCCTCGTGCTCGCGGCCTCGCTGTGGCGCCGTCGTGCGGGGCCGGGGGCGTGGGTGGCGCTGATCGGGCCGGGCACCCTGGTCGTGGCGCCCTGGCTCCTCTGGAAGCTCTCGTTCTACGGCGACATCCTGCCGCACCTTCTACGCGAGAGCCGGGCACGCCTCCTGGCGTCGCGGGTGCCGCCACTAAATCGCCTACGTACCTGACCGCACACGTGGCTGTAGAGCGAGCGCATCCGTGCTGGGCTGCCTCGCCCTCCTCGTGCCCTCGGTGGCCCGCCTGCGCGGCGCGACGCGAGTGGCGGCCGGTCAGCGGAAGGCCAGGCTCGCCGCAACCCTGGTGTGGTGCGCCTACGTGGTGCCAGGTGGGCGGGGCTTCATGGGTACCACGCGCTTCGTGCCGCTGATACCGCTGCTGGCGGTGGGCACGGGCTGCTCACGCGCACCTTCGGGCGCCGCCAGCAGTGAGGTAATTGCCGCGCCGGCCTTCGTGGCCAACGCGCGGCTCGTGAACAGTCACGCCGATCCGCGCTCAGGGGTGGAAACGCCGCGGAAGCGGCCGACCGTCGACGACCCAGGCCAGGACTGGCGCAGCATCGGCATGCAGACTGGGCCAGGACGCCGACGTGGTGCTGGCCACCACCGCGGCGGGCGTGCTGCCCTACCAGGCCGACCTCACCACGATCGACATGCTGGGCCTCACCGACGCCCACGTGGCGCGCCACGGCGCGGTGGTGAGCGAGCGTCCCGGCCACCAGCGCGTGGCCTCGCTGTTCCGGGGACCGTGGCGTGAACCTCGTGCTCAGCCATCCCACGATCAGGGACGGGCTCTTCGTCCGCGCCGGGTGCACGCCCGCGATCTCGACATCGTGCTGGCCGACCTCTGGTTCTGGTTCGCCCTGCCTCGGGAGCGCGTGCCCGAGCACGCCGCGCTGGTGGCGATCCCCGTCCGCGACGGACGCGTGGTGCTGGCCGTGTACCTGGTGCGCCACCCCGTGATCGAGCGCTGATCAGCGAGGGCGGCGCCTGGACCCGATGGCCGCTCGCCGATGGAAAGTGGGGAGCGGCACCCGCTGCGGGACGCGGTGGACCCCTTCCGCCACCCCGCCTTCCCGGTGGCCGGCTACCGCTCGGCCCAGCTGGGCCTCGGCGAGGCGCTCTTCGTGGCCGGGGAGCTCGACCTGGCGGCACAGGCGCTGGAGGACGCAGGATCACCGGGCTGGGCCCGGAGAGCACGCACCTCAACACGTGGTCCTCCTTCTGGCTGGGGCGGGTGCGCGCCGAGGCCGGCGATCTCGACAGCGCCGCCGAGGCCTACGCCCGCGCGCTGGTCTACGACGAGCACAACGACGTCTCGCGCGCCTTCCTTGCCCACGCTCTTGGCTGGAGCACGGTTGCGACGAGCGCGTGACCGCCGAGCTCGTGCTCGACCACCTGCCCGAGGACGGGCTGTCCCTCGACGCCCTGAGGATCTGCGATGGCTGATCCCCGCGGCACAGGGCCCACGGCCTGGGTCTTCGGCGTGGTGGCCGTGCTCGTGGTGCTGGCGGCCCTGCACAGACCCACCGTGGGTCAGCAGGACGTCGCCTTCAACTTCGTGACCGGTCGCTTGGATGGTGGAGAACGCGCGCGTCGTGGACTGGATCGACGCTGACGCCCACCGTCTGCGGTTCTCCGGCCTGATCAGCGAGGTCACGAGCGGGGGGACGCGCGGCTGGAGACGGCGGCCTACCAGCTTCGTGCTCGTCGTGGCGGCAGGCGGGTGGTTAGCGTCTGCTGGCGTCCTGTCGAGGGCGCTCCGGGGCTGCTCCTCCGCGGCCCAGGCCTTCCTGCTCGTCGTCGCCAGCCTGCTCCACTGCCTTCGGCGCCGGGGCCTCCGTCCTACTATTGTTTCCTCCCGTGGGTGGCAGGTACGCTCGCAGGCGGCCCCACCTCCGCCAGCTCCCTGGTGCACGGGCTGCTGGTCGGGATCTTCGCCTGATGAAGCCGCACTTCGTGCTGCTGCTGCTCTCCGGGTCGCCGAAATCTGGACCCTCCTGCGTCGTCAGGTGTCGTAGGGGAGCTCTGGCGCTGGCCGCCAGCGGCACCGCTGCCCGTGATCGCGCTGGGGGTGACCGCCCAGCCAGCCTGCATATCTCCTGCGACTCGGCGTGCCCGCGGGCGCTCCGCAGCGGCGGACAGATCGCTACGACGATCCGCCTTCCGGTGATCTGGGAGCGCCTGGGTCCCTGCCACCGCCTGGGCAGGTCTCGCCGCGCTGGGGCGCTCGCCGCCAGGGTGCTCCGTCGCGAAACGGCAGGGACGTGGGCTGGGCCTGCTCACCGCGCTCGCTGCGTGTTGCCAGCGTGTGGCGGCAGGGCACTTCGGCTACCACTTCCTCCTGCCGCAGGCGCCTTGCTGCTCTTCGGTCTCGCCTCGGTGTGGCACCCGCTGCTGGAGCGCGGCGCAACGGGCACCCAGCTCGCAGGGTGGCATGGTGCGGACGTGCTGGCGTCCGCACCATCCGGCGGGCAGGCTGGGGATATGTCGTCAGTGGGCGCTCCAGCCCGGCGTCGCTCGGTGGACGGTGGTGCCGCTGCGCAGGACTCCTGCAACCAACGGGGCGGCAAACTATCACGGAGAACCTGCGCGCCGAGCTGAAACCAGCGACGCACCGCCGTGCTCTTCTCTCCGAACAACCCAGGCGATGGCCTTCTGGTACACCTGGCCAGCGCTCCATCCAGCTCGCGGGCGTCTGGGCGTGGCGCTTTTGGCCCGTGCACCGGGCCGTGGACCGGGGATCTGGCTGATCGCGGAGCGACCGGACGCGGCGGCCTGGTGGCGGGGGTCTGCCCAGATCGAGGAAAGAAGGCGGGTGAATCCGAATCGTGAGCAGCGATGTCGGGCTCACACGCTCGCGCACACACGCTCCGCCGGCTGATGGACCGCCCAGGAGGCGAAAGAACGGCAGTCACCGTCGCTTCCCACCCAAACCCTACCGCCGAACCGACCACTTACCCTCGCAGCAGCGTCGACACCCGACTGGCTCCTCGCCACCACCATCAGCACGTCGCGCGGCGCACCCGGCGGCTGCTGCGGCGCTTCCAGTTCCGCGCCACCAACCGCTGTGGATCACGGCACCCACTCGCGCACCGCCTTCGGCTCCTTCTCCGGCGCCGGCGGCGGCACACCCTGGCTGCGGTGGCCTACGACGCCGACCACCCCGCCATTAACCGGCCGACAGGACGAGCGCCCAGCCGCCGGTTCCTGCTGCGCGCTGGCCAGCTGCATCATGTCGGCATCGCGAGCATCTCAGCCGCCCGCCGCGTCACCCTCCACGAGGTCACCATCGGCATCGAGGGCGACATCGACCTGCATCCCCTCGAGCGACGCGGTGCGCAGCCTTCCAGGAGATGCGCCTGGTGGTCGACATCCAGCAGGTCCCTCAGGGATCGTCGAGCAGGCGGGAAAGCGCTGGCCGTCACCGACGTGCTGACTGGCCTACCCGTGTCCTCGCCGCCGCACCGCCTGATCAGCCCGAGCAGGGGGCGCCGATGCCCTCCCGTCCACCCAGGAGGAGCGTCATGCGCGCCGTCGACGTCGTGCGATACATCCGGAGCCGGCCAGGCCGATCTCGCCATGACGCATATCTCGGCGCGAGGCATCGGGCACGTCGTGGCTGGTCGCGAAGCCGCATCAGGCCTTTGGCGCTCAGGAGCGCTGGGGACGATATCCGCGCCATGCGCCACCCGCCTGCGGCTGGATCCACCACCGGCGCGACCAGCACGGGTACATGGAGCAGGACGAGCTCGTGGCTACTCGGGCTATGCCGGGCGTCACGCCCCATTAGGGTGGCCGGCGTGCTCGTGCTGCGCCCGTGCGACGCAGGGGCTTCCTGGTCGCCACGGACGACGGGACCTGGCGCGCGCGCTCCGTCGTCGTCGCCAGCGCCTGCGACCGTCCCCGTGCCCGCGCCTTCGCCTCGCGCCTCCGATCCCCGCCTCGACCAACTCCGCCCGACCCGCTTCCGCGACGCACGACATCCGTGGCCAGGCGGTGGTGCTCGTCGTGGGGGCCTCGGCGCCACCGGCGTGCAGCTCGCCGACGCCCTGCGTACCGACAGCCGCGAAGGTGGTGCTCGCCATTGGGAACCCGCGCGTCTCCCTCGTCGCTGGCGCAGCCGCGACGTCGAAATGCTGGCTCGATCGCTCAGGAGCGGCCTCCGGGAAGGCGGTGCCGGCCCGCGCCCGGCCCGCGCCCTCCCGCAGCTCGTCAGGCGCCCCAGCCCACCACGCGCAGTGGACCTCAGGCTACGGCACCGCGGCGTGCAGCTCCGTGGGCCGACTCCACGACCTCGACGGGAGGCGGGCCGGCTTCGTCGACGGCCTGGCCGAGCACGGCGCGCCACCGTCGGATGCACCGCATCGACCGCTGGGCCGACGTGGTGGGCGCCGGCGCAGACGCCGCCGTGGTCCGGGGTCGTGCCCACACCTGGATCTCGCGGCCGGGGCGTCACGGTGCTCTGGGCCACCAGAGCACCAGCACAGCCATCCTGCTCCGCGATGCGGTATGAGTCGAGGGGCGACATCCGCCACGTGGGGGTGTCACGCCGTAGCCTGGCCTGTACGTGTCGGCATGCCCGGCCTGCGCACCCGCTCCACCTTCCTCGACGGCGTGGGCGACGATGCCCGTCACGTCGTCGCCCACGCCACCCTCCACCTCGACCTGGCCGCGTCGCGCCGCCTGGGGGAGTCCCCGCCCACCCCCCTCCCTCCTGCGACGTCGTGATCGTGACGCACGCTGCGCAGCGCCTCCACGGCAGGCTGCTCGCGCAGGCCGGCCTGCAGGGGTCATGGTGGCGAAGTCAGAGCGTCAGCGCGCCCTCCGGTTGAAACACCACCTCCACCCCGCACCGCCTAAAATGCGCATTGGCGTGGTCGCTCCGCTTGATAGGGCCTGCTCGACTGCGTCAACGTGCCCCGATCACACCACCTTCAGGTACGCTGACCTCCGCCACGTCGTCCGACATCCCCGCGCGACTGGCGTATGGACACCCTGGTGGCGCCCGCGTCGGCACACCTGGACGCGCTGCTGTTGGGGCCGCTCGTGCCGCCAACGCCGTGGTCCGTCACGGCCTGCGCGTGGCGGAAGTCCGCCCGGGGAGGCGTGCGCGTGGTGGTGCCCGACGCCGGGGAGAACTGGTGGATCCGGGCCCGGTGGATCGTGCCAGGGGGCGGACGGGCTCCGGTCACGGTGGCGCGGCACCGTCGATTTACCGTGCGCACGTCGGCCGCGGCACCGCCACGCTCTACCGTGCGCGAGGCGGAAGGGACGGCTACCGGCGGTGGCTGTTCCGGCGATCAGGGCGCCGCCTTCGTCATCCCCACCGAGGAGGGCAAGTGCTGCTCGCGAGCTCCGTGCCGCAGCGCTGCCGCCAGGCGTCGTGAGGCGCATTAACGACACCTTCACAGCCGGCTGGGGAGGTGGAGCCGGGCCTCGCGGCGCGCCTGCCCGACCACGCCGTCGTGCGCTGGCCTTCTGACAGCCAACCCGGTCACCTCCGCCGGGCGCGGGGCCAGCTGGGCCCTGAAAAATTGCGCGGCAACGCCAGCTACGACCCATCACCGCCCACGGCGACGGATGCCCTGCGCGGTTGCTGGCTGCTGGCCGCGCCCTGGTCGCCGACAGCGACACCGCGCTGCGGCTGTGCGAGGGAGGCCCGCGACGACCTCGCCCGTGCCCGATGCTCGACGCCTCACAGGCGGATCATCCTTTCGACTGGACGCCTGGCGGAGCTGGAGGGCTCACCGGGAGCTGTCGCGGGAGCTGCGGCGCGAGTCGAGATCACGCCCGCCAAGCCCCGTCCCGAGGGCGTCCCGTCCGGGCCGCACCGCTGCCCGCCGGACAGGCTGGCCTCGGCGGCCCCAGTGGTGGCGGCCTCGCTTCCGGATCGGTTCCTGGGTCCCACGGTGGTGCGGCTCGACGGTGTCGAGGTCCCGCTGCCGCGCCCTCGCAGAAGGTGCGGGCCTGCTCGCCTACCTGGCGCTGGGCGGCCAGTCCCACACTTTTGTTTGAGCTGCTGTGGCGTCAGGCCGACGATCCGCAGGGCGCGCTCAGGTAGGCGCTGTCGCGGCGTCGGTGGTCGATCGCGAGCACACCTGCGTGGTAGCCCACCGGCAGTCGCTCTCCCTCTGGCGGGCGTGTTGGTGGACCTCCTCGAGGTGCGGGCGCTCTCGCCGACGGCGCGCGCGGGGTCGGTATTACCGACGCCCGTTAAGAAGTCGCCAGGCACTGGGCGCCGTGCCGCTGGCAGCGGACCTGGTGGACGTCGGCTTTTGACGCCCACGAGCTGGACATCATGGATCGCGGCCCAGCGCGAGCGCGGATCTGGCCGTGCAGGTGCGGCGTGCGTTGGTGGATCTGGCGGAGGATCAGCATCGGCCATCCCGCACGCGCAGGTGCTCGCCGAGCTGGCACCCGACGAGGACGCGCGGGCCAGCTGATCCGCCTGCTGGGTGCCGTGAGAGCCCACGTCGGCGAGGAAGGCCAGGCGCAGGTGCTCGCAGCCCGCGCAGCGCCTGGAACGGCAGTGCCGCCCGTCCGGGCGCGATCGGGCGGAGCCTGGCGGGACGATGCGTGCGGCGCCAGGCCGTGTACCGAGGTGTACCCACGGCGCAACCGGTCAGGAGCTCTTCGGGCGCAGGAGGCCGGCTCGCCTGGCTCGTCGAGTCCCTGGACGCCGTGCTCGGGCGGGCCACGATCGCGTGCTGCTGCTCACCGGGGGCCTGGGTGGGGAAGTCGCGCCTGCTGGCCGCCCTGCAGGGAACGCCCGCTCGCGCGGCGTCGCGGTGCTCCACGGTCCAGGCCCACGAGTGGAGCTGCAGAAGCCGGCACGGGCCTGGGTGGATGCCCTGCAGGCGACCGCTGGCCGAGGACGCGCTGGGCCCCTTGACTCCACCCGCTCCGGGCCGGCGAGGCCGAGGAAGGGGGGGGGCAGCCACCTATTCGACACAGTGCAGCCCAGCCTCGCCGCCGAGCTCGCGGGGGCCTCCGGCGTGGTGCTCCGCCCTCGACGATGTGCACTGGTTCGACAGGCCTCCGGCGCTCGTCCACTACGTGGCGCGCACCGTGGCGGACCGGCCCGTGCTCACCGATGCTCGCGGGTCGCGGCGGCGGAAGCTCGCCGAGCACGCCGCCATGCAGCCTTCCTCGCCGGTCTCTGCGTCGCGACCTGCCGCTGGATGCCCGCGCGCTGGGCGCGTTATTGGCCACCACGCATCGTCTTCACCATCGATCCACGGCAGACGCCGACGGATCCATGAGCAGGGGCAATCCCCTGCTGGCCTCGGGCGCTCGCTTTGGGCGGGCCGAGGCGGGATTTGCGCGCGGCATTGCGCTGGGTCACGTCGGTGGTGCGGGATCGGCTGCTGTCGGTGCAGCCTCCAGGCCGCGACCTGCTGCGCTGGGCCGCGGTGCTCAGCAGCACACCTTCGACGTGGGCCGCCTCCGGTCGGGTGGCCCCAGGCAGATGTGGGGAGGCCGTGGTCGACGCTGGGCGTGCTCAGGCCCACGCGCTGCTGTGGTGTGGACGGGGAGGACGACCGACGGGTGTCCTTCGCGCACGACTGGTGTGGCGCACCGTGTACGACGACCTCGCCCCGCAGCCCCTTGGCGCCGCAGTGCACGGGCGGGTGGCAGAGAAGTGCTGGGGAAACTCCTGACCTCCTGACCCCGAAGCTGCGGGCTGGCGCGTCGCCGAGCTGGCGGGGAATTGCTGCGGCAGCGCGCGCGCCTGCGTGGAGGCGATCCGGCACTGCCTGAGGTGTTCGCGAACGCCGGGCGAAGGCTTGGCTGGAGCGGGGGCTGCGGTGTGCGGGCGCCTCCAGGACCCAGGCAGGTGGAGCGGCGGGAGATGACTGTGGGCGTGGCGTCGCTGCCGAGCGCCGGCCGCTTACAGCGTACAGTTTTGCAGACGCTGGAAGGCGGGGGAGCGGGCCGTGGACCACGGATCCGCGAACCACGCGCGCACGGCCTTCCAGCTCCTGTCCACCCTGCGCTTCGAGCACGGCCGGTGTCCAGGCCCTCCGGGACTCCTGGGCAAGCGCATCGGGCACGCCTCGCCGGATCCGGTGGCGCGCTCGGCCTCCCTGGCGGGAGACCGCCCGCTGCCTCTGCTGGAGCCGCAGGAGGCTGCCCCAGGCCGACGCGATGGCGCACGGGCCCGCGCGCTGGCGCGGAAGGTGGGGCACCGCTTCGCCGTCCCCAGCTCGGGATGCTCGCGGCGTGGCGGGGAGGAGGACGCTGCCGTCGCCCACTCTGCAAAGGCCCACCAGGTGGCGAACCTGCACGGTGACCGCTTCTTCGCCTTCTACGCGCTGGAGCAGCACGCGATGCTGGAGCTGGACCGCGGGCGCCCCCTGGAGGCCGGGCTGCTCGGCGAGGAGATGGTCCGCCTGGGCGAGCGCATCCGCGAGGGCTCCGAGGCCAGCTTCGCCCACCTCGTGGTGGAGCTCGCGGCCGTGGCCGCGGGCGACGAGGGCCGTCGTGCCGCGTTGGTCGCCTGCATCGAGCGGTTGGACGACGAGGATGCGCGGTTCCGGGTGGGCTACGCGCAGACGCGGACGTCGGCGCTCGACCTCGCCGCGGGGCGGCCGGAGGAGGCGCTGGTGCGGGCCCGGGAGGGCCTGCGGGCGGCCGAGATGCTCCGGCGTCCCAGCGAGGTGATCCATGCCCGGGTCGCGCTCGCGCGGGCGGCGCGGGCGCTCGCGGACGCGGACGGCGTGGCGGAACAGCAGGCCGCCCTGGCGTCGGGCGCGCTAGGTGTAGTCGCTCGGGACGTTGTACCCAGGCCGCGTCCCATCGAGACGCAGGTTGTCCATTCGGGCCGAGGTGGCGGAAGCTGATGTTGCAGCAACCGCAACCACCAGCCTCGAGGCCCGAATGAACGTCCACAAGAATGCCCGACTTGCGCCGCGGGGGCGACTGGAGCTGGCGCGCGCCGTGACCAGCGGGGAGTCGGTGACGTCGGTCGCGCGCCGATTCGGGACGACTCGCAAGACCGTACGCAAGTGGGTCCGAAGGTTCGTCGAAGGTGGTGCGGAGGCCATGTTCGACCGGTCCTCGTGCCCGCTGCGCAGTCCCAGCCGAACCGCCGAGTCCGTCGTCGAACAGGCGAAGGCACTCCGGGTAGACCACCGACTCACGCAGCGCGAGTGTGGCCTCGTGCTCGGGGTGCCACGTTCGACTCTCGGGCGCTGGTTGCGGCGGGCGGGCTTGGGCCGGCTTCGAAGCGCAGCGCCGGACGAGCCCGTCCGCCGCTACGAGCGCCAGGCCGCCGGCGAGCTCATCCACCTCGACATCAAGAAGCTCGCTCGCTTTCGCGCCGTCGGACATCGCATCCACGGCGATCGCGCGGTGCCTCGCAGCTACAAGGCGGGCTGGCAGTACGTCCACGTGGCCATCGACGACCACAGCCGCGTTGCCTACGTCGAGGTGCTGCCGGACGAGAAGGGCGCTACCGCAACGGCCTTCCTGGACCGCGCCCTGGCGTGGTTCTCCGACTCGGGTGTTTCCGTCGAGCGCGTGATGACCGACAACGGGGCCTGCTACCGCTCACGGAGGTTCCGAGAAGCCGTGCAAGCCGCCGGTGCGCGGCACATCTACACCCGTCCGTACACCCCGAAGACAAATGGCAAGGCGGAGCGGTTCATCGGAACGCTCGTCCGCGAGTGGGCCTACGGCCGACCGTACGAAAACGACGCGGAGCGTACGGCCGTGCTCCCATGCTGGTTGCGCTACTACAACCACGAACGCGAGCACTCGGCGCTTGGCTACAAGCCGCCAGCCTCACGCCTGCCCGAGAGTGGGTACAACCTCGCGAGCAACAACAGCTAGGGACCTGCAGCGCGCGGGCGCGCGCCGACGTGGCCGCCGTGGCCGCGGAGCTCGGGTGGGCACCCCACCCCACCGAGGGGGCGAGCGCATGATCACCGTCATCGTCGAGCGTTCCTTCGAGGCACCGGCCACCGAGGCCGATCTCACCGCACTCGCCGCCGACGCCAAGGGCTGCTTCGAGCTCTACGGCGTCACCTTCCTCGGGTCGCTCGTGTCGGCCGACGGCATGCGGATGACGTGCGTGTACCGGGCGTCCGACGTCGACAGCGTGCGCACCGCCCAGCGCACCTCCGGGCTGCCGTACGACCGCATCTACAAGGGGTGGGTCTTCGGGAAGACCAACCGCCTCGGGGAGCTGGAGACCGGTCCGGGCTAGCCGCGTGCGTGCGCCACCCAGGCGCTCGACGGCAGGCGCACCCCCGTGGGGGTCTGGAAGGCGCCGAGGGCGTCGCGCAGGGCGTCGCGGATGGCGGGCCGTCGGGCCTCGCCGAGCGCGCCCGCGGTGCGGATCTGCTCGGCGGCCGGACCGATGGCGAGCTGGAAGTCCGCGGCCTCGTCGACGTCCGCGCCGATCCAGGCCTCCGCGTCGGAGCGGGTGATCTCCACGTCGGTGAAGCCGGCGGTGTGCAGGTACCAGCGGAGTGCGGCGGGGTCGGCCAGCGAGAAGGGGCCCGGTCCGCAGGTCTCGGCGGTGTCGGGCACCGGCGGGAGCAGGGGGGCGGTGATGCCGCGACCGAGCTCCAGCCAGGGGTTGTCGTGGCGCGTGCGCCACACCACCTGCGTGAAGGCGCCACCGGGGCGGAGCGTGCTCCGCAGCGCGCGGAAGGCCGCCACGGGACTCTCGAAGAACATCGTGCCGAAGCGGGAGAACACGCGGTCGAAGGAGGACGGCGCCTGCAGCGCCTGGGCGTCGCCGAGCTGCCAGGCCAGCTGGGGGAGGTCTCCCGGGTCGTCGCCGCGTGCCGCCGCCAGCAGGGGGGCGCACCCGTCGAGGCCCACGGCGCGCCCGTTGGGGCCCACGGCCCTGGCGATCGCCACGGTGCTGTCGCCGAGGCCACAGCCCACGTCCAGCACCCGGTCGCCCGGGCGGACGGGCTGGTCGGCGAGGGCGGTGTCGCCGTGGGGGGCGGCGCTGCCCACCAGGACGCGGGCGAAGCGCAGGTACTTGCGGGCGATGATCTCGTCCCAGACGGCCAGGTGCGGCGCGTTGGGCGTCGGAGCTGCGATGGGGTCGGGCATGGTGCCTCCTCGGGGGTGGTCACCAGGTCCCGCGCGCGCGTGTGTGCGACCGTGTGCGGCGGCGTGTGGCGCCGCACGCGAGGTCGTCGCCTCCTCGCACGCGCTCCCGGGCGGGTGCGGTGGTGAGGCACATCGGTACGCGCGTCCGCGGCGTCCGGCGGGTCGGATGCGCGGGGTGGGCAGGGGAGTCCCCCGTGGCCTGTGCGCCCGTCGGCGACGACCCTCCTTTCCCGTCGCGCCTGGGATAGGGTGGGGTGTCGGGGTCGCCACGGATCCCGGCCTGGAGTGCTCCATGCACACCCCGGCTCCTCCCACCGGGTCTGCGCAGGGCGTGCCGCACGCCCTGTCCTCGCTCGCCCTGTCCGCCCTCGCCCTCGGCGCCGCGGTCCTGGCGCCCGTCCCGGCGCACGCAGAGCTGCCTTCGATCGCCTGGGACGACGGCAACGCGGGCTACTACACCGAGCAGGCCCCGCCGCTCGCCCGCACCTGGACCTTCGCCTGCGACGACCCCTCCGACGAGTGGCCGCTCGAGCTGCGGTGCATGGTCGTCGATCTCACCGAGGGGCCGCTGGGCAGCGGCAACGAGGTGGTGCTGGTGGACGAGGTGTGCGCCACGGCCGAGAGCGAGCCGGCGTCCGCCACCTACACCTTCGACGTGCCCGAGCCCGAGGAGGGTCACAGGTACGGCTACGTGGCCTCCTGCCAGGACGCGAAGGGCAACCGGTACCGCTCCTCCCGCTCCGGGTACTACGACCCCACGGGTCCCACGATCACGCTGGTGTCGGCTCCCCCCCCGCGCGTGAGCGAAGGCGAGGTGGACTTCACCTTCACCTGCGACGACGCCTCCTTCGGCTGGGACTTCTCCTACCTGTCCTTCGTCCACGTGGCGGAGTGCGACTTCCGCTGCGCGCTGTCGAAGGCCGATGGCACGTCGGTGTGGCGCACGGCGGCCTGCGACGTGCCCACGGTGGCCGACGCCACCAGCCCGGGCAGCCAGCACTACGGCGACCTGCCGCCGGGCGCCTACGTCTTCACGGTCTTCGGCCGCGACGAGGCGGGCAACTCCGGCGTGGCCGTGGAGGTGCCCTTCGAGGTCACCGCGCCCACCGACATCGTCTTCGACGACACCGCCGACACCGCCGACACCTACGTGCCGCCGGTCGACACCGACCAGGGCGTGGGCAGCATCGACGACACCGACGCCGACGACGAGATCCGTGGCGACTGCAGCTGCGCAGCGGTCACGCCCTTCGGGGGCGGGTGGCCGGCGGTGGGCCTGCTGGGGCTCGGCGTGGTGCGCCGCCGACGTCGCACGGGCTGATCGCGCCCTCGGGCACGCGTGGGGCCGCCGCTGTCCGCGTGCTACCGCGGTGGCGTCCGACCCCGGCACGATGCTGACGACCCTGCCCCCCACGCCCGCCGTCGCCTCCCGGCTGTCGCTCGACGCCGGTGCGCTCGCGCACAACCTCGGCGTCTTCCGGGAGATCGTGGGGCCCGGCGTGCGCGTGGGGTGCGTGGTCAAGGGCAATGCCTACGGACACGGTCTGCTCGAGGTGCTGCCTGCGGTGCATCCGGCCTGCGACGTCCTCGACGTGGTGACGGCCCAGGAGGCCGCGACCATCCGTGCGTGGGAGGCGCGGACGGGTGCGCCACGGCGGGACGTGCTCGTGATCGGGCCCGTCGACGCGACGGAGGCCGTGGCGCTGGCCGGTCTCGGCGTGGAGCTCGTGGTGGGCGACCCCTCGCTGGCGGGGCACCTGCCCGCCCTGCGCGCGGCGGGCGTCCCACCCTTGCGGGTGCACGTCCACGTGGACTCCGGCCTGTCGCGGGAGGGCTTCCTGCCGGAGACGCTCGCCTCGGAGCTCGCCTGGCTCCGGGAGGCCGGCCCGGTGGTGGAGGTGGTGGGCGTGCTCACGCACTTCGCCGACACCGAGGACGTCACCGAGCAGACCTGGGCGCGGCGGCAGCTCGCGCGCTTCGACGAGGGCGACCGGGCCCTGCGGGCGTGGCTGGCCGAGCTGGGGCGCCCCACGGCGCTCACCCGCCACGCCGCCGCCAGCGCCGCGGCCCTGGTGCTCCCCGAGAGCCGGCTCGATCTCGTGCGCGTGGGCATCTCGGCCTACGGCCTGTGGCCCAGTCGCGAGACGCGCATCTCCACGCGGCTGGTGCGCGGCAGCCTGCCGGAGCTGCGGCCGGTGCTGTCGTGGCGGGTGCCCAGCCAGCTCGTG
The DNA here is from genome assembly GCA_020632955.1 of Alphaproteobacteria bacterium. Classification (GTDB taxonomy): domain Bacteria; phylum Myxococcota_A; class UBA796; order UBA796; genus JACKEO01. Next base: position 20,460 of record JACKEO010000013.1, on the reverse strand, counting down.
AAGACCGTGCCCGCCGGCAGCTACGTCGGCTACGGCTGCACCCACCGCTGCCGTGACGAGACCCGCGTGGCGGTGCTGCCCGTGGGCTACTTCGACGGCTACCCCCGCCTGCTCTCCAACCGGGCGCACGTCCTGGTCGACGGGCGACGCTGCCCCGTGCTGGGGCGGGTGATGATGAACCACGTCATCGTCGACGTGACGGGGCTGCGCCGCGAGGTGGACCACGTGGTGGCCACCCTGCTGGGCGAGGACGGCGGGGAGCGCGTCACCGCGGACGACCTGGCCGACTGGGCCCAGACCATCAGCTACGAGCTGGTGACCCGACTGGGGGCCCACCTGCGACGCGAGCTCGTGGCCGTCGATGCGAGCGGGCAGGGGACGGATTAGCCCGCCCCTCACCGCCCCGAGGAGGCCGCCGTGCTCCGCACCCTCGCCCTGAGCCTGATCCTCGCCGCCCCGGCCTTCGCCGAGGAGGGCCAGGGCAGCACGCCCACCCTCGCGTGGCAGTCCGCCGCGCCCGTGCGGGTCGTCACCTCCTGGGTGGTGGAGCAGCGCGCCGCCAAGGACAGGGCCTGGAGCGGCGTGGTCCGGGGCACCTGGTCGCCCGTGGGTGCCGACGGCATCGCCCAGTCCGACGTCACCTCGGTGTACGCCCTGCCCCGCGGGGATGCCCAGGCGCTCTCGGTCGAGGAGGTCCTCGCGGCCGCGTGGACGGTGTCGGCCGCGATGCCCGAGCCCGAGCCCGAGGTCGAGCCCGAGGTGCCGGCCGCGCCCGAGGAGGCGATGCCGGCGGAGGACGGGGAGATGGCGCCCGACGCCCCCGACGCCGTGCCGGCCGCGCCGGCGCCCGCGCCGGAGGCCCCTGCGCCCGAGGCCGCCGCCGCGGTGTCGCCCGGCGATCCCCTGGTGGCCTTCGTGCGGCTCGACGACGGCGAGCTGCTGGCGCACACCCTGGGCGCCTTCGCGGGCAGCGCGTGGGCCGTGGGCCAGTCGCGCACCGAGCAGACGGACGACCTGGTGATCACCCGCACGCTGAAGGCCCGTGGGCGCTGCCCCGACGGAGGCCCGGGCACCAGCTGCCTCACGCTGCACACCCTCGCGCTCTCGGACGGTGCCTCCGCCGACGGGGAGCTGGCCACGGGCCAGTCCCGGGTCGAGGCCGCCTGGGTGGTCGATGCCGCCACGATGTGGCCGCACGGCGGGCGCATCGTGCGCGAGCGGGCCGTGGGCGGTGCCGACGCGCCGCTGCGGTCCCGCGGGGTGGTGGTCCTCCAGGTGCAGCCCGCGGCCCCCCCGGCCCCGCTGCCCTGACGGTTGCCTGCCCCGAGGGGCGGCCATACGTCCAGCGACTCCCGCGTCCCCCCGCGCGGGAGCCTCCCGTGGAGTGTCCGTGGCACGTTCCGACCGGCTGTCGGCCGCCGAGCTGGACCTGATGCGCGAGGCCTGTCGCCTCGCCGCCGACACGCTCGTGATGGTGGGCGAGCACCTGCAGGCCGGCATGACCACGCAGCAGATCGACGAGCTGGTGCACGCGCACACCGTGGCGCAGGGCGCCTGGCCGGCGCCGCTGAACTACCGGGGCTTCCCCAAGAGCGTGTGCACCTCGGTGAACGCCTGCGTGTGCCACGGCATCCCGGGCACCCAGGTGCTGCGCGACGGCGACATCATCAACGTCGACGTCACCTCGATCTTCCCGAAGGAGCGCGGCTTCTTCGGCGACACCAGCGCCACCTTCTACATCGGCGAGCCCTCGGCGATGGCCCGCCACGTCACCGAGGTGGCCCGCGAGAGCCTGGAGCTGGGCATCGCGGCTGTGCGCCCCGGGGGGCGGCTGGGCGACGTGGGGCACGCCATCCAGCGCTTCGTGGAGTCCAAGGGCTGCTCCGTGGTGCGCGACTACACGGGGCACGGCATCGGGCGGCGCTTCCACACCGAGCCCACCGTGAAGCACTACGGGCGTCCCGGCGAGGGCGCGCGGCTCAAGCCCGGCATGCTCTTCACCATCGAGCCGATGGTGAACCTGGGCGGCTGGGAGACGGAGCTCCTGCGCGACGGCTGGACCGTGATGACGGCCGACCGGTCGCTGTCGGCCCAGTTCGAGCACACCGTGCTGGTCACCGACGACGGCGTGGAGGTCCTCACCCGGCGCGATCGGGTGCTCCGCGGCAGCGAGGACGTGCCCTGGGCGCGGCTGGGGCCGCTCTCGGGGCCCCCGGTCGATGCCGGACGCGAGGCAGCCCGCGCATGAGCGGCGACATCGGGCAACGCAAGGACCACCACCTCGACATCGTGCTCGACGAGGAGGTGGCGGGGCTCCCGCCGGCGGTGGGGCTCGGCCGCTACACGCTCGAGCCCGACTCCCTGCCCGAGGTCGACCTCGACGCGGTGGACCTGTCCACCACCTTCCTGGGCCGTCGGCTCTCCGCACCCCTGATCATCGGCGCGATGACCGGCGGGACGGACCGGGCGGGCGAGATCAACCGCACCCTCGCCCAGGCGGCGGCGCGCGTGGGCGTGGGCATGGCGCTGGGGAGCCAGCGCGCGATGCTGGTGCGCCCCGGCACCACCGCCAGCTTCGCGGTGCGCGACGCGGCGCCCGACCTGCCTCTCCTGCTGGGCAACGTGGGCGCCGTGCAGCTCAACTACGGCGTGGGGCTCGCCGAGCTGCGGCGGCTGGTGGAGGGCGTGGGCGCCGATGGCCTCAACGTGCACCTCAACCCGCTGCAGGAGGCCATCCAGCCCGAGGGCGACACGCGCTTCTCCGGCCTGTCCGCCCGGCTCGCCGACCTGATCCCGCAGGTGGGCGTGCCGTGCCTGATCAAGGAGGTGGGCGCCGGGATCTCCGCGCGCACGGCAGCCCGCCTGCGCGACCTGCCCATCGCGGGCGTGGAGGTCGCGGGCACGGGGGGCACCTCCTGGGCCGCCGTCGAGAGCCACCGGGCACCGGGCGATGCCCTGCGGGCCGGCGCCGGGCTGCGGCTCGCGGGCTTCGGCGTGCCCACGGCCGAGAGCCTGCGTCTGGTGCGCGCGCTGCTGCCCGATCGCCTCGTCGTCTCGTCGGGCGGCATCCGCACCGGCATGGACGTCGCCGTCTCTCTGGCGCTGGGCGCCGACGCGGTCGCCCTCGCGAAGCCGCTGCTCGAGGCCGCCGTCCAGGGGGTGGAGGCCACGGTGGAGGCGCTCGAGGCCCTGATCTTCGACCTGAAGGTGATCGCCTTCTGCTGTGGCGCCGACAGCCTGGACGCCCTCCGCCGGGTGCGCGTGGTCGATCTGCGCTCGGGCTTCCCGCAGGAGCCGCCCCCCGGCGTCTGAGCCCCTCGTCACCGCGACGTCACGCCTGCGCGATGACGCGCTCTTGACGTGCCCCGTGGTCCCCCTTACTCGCCGGAGGTCTGCGGCCCCGGGGGGTCGCTCCGAGAGGAGGGAAGATGCGACGGATGGCGATGGTCGCTGTGGCGGCCATGGTGGCGACGAGCTCGGCCTTTGCGCTCAAGCTCGGTCCCAAGAAGGGCTTCGACGTCTTCAGCGTCGACGGCAAGGGCGGGGGCTGGGTGCTCCACCACGCGCCCGGCCGGGGCGACAGCCTGTGGGGCTGTGGCGACATCGGCAAGGTCGAGTCCTGCACGCAGATCTACTTCGATGCGTGGCGCAGCGCGTCCACCATCAAGGTGCTGCACATCAGCAAGGACAGCCAGAAGGCCTGGGTGGTGGTCACCGCGGCCGGCATGAGCGACACGCTCCACGCCTGCTCCGATCCCGAGGGCTCGCCCACCTGCGCGCCCGTCGAGCTCGACATGCTGCCCAAGCTCTCGAAGATCGAGCGCACCTGGCCCAGCCTCGAGTGCGACTTCGAGTGCGGCACCGACTGCTGCGGCAAGAACCTGCCCGACGACGATCCCCGCCGCGCCATCGAGGACGCCTCGAAGGCCGACATCTGGATCCAGGTGGGTCCGCCCGCGCCCGGTCCGGCCAACCTCTACGCCTGCCGCGACCTCGCGAAGTCGCCGGTGTGCACCCTGGCCCTGCCGAACTGGCTCGCCTACGACCGCGAGGACATCGGCATCTCGAAGGTCGAGGACATCGTCTCCGAGGGTCCCGACGGCGAGAAGATCTACGGCCCCGGCGTGAACATCGGCAAGATCGACGAGGACGGCGTGGCCTACGCCGCCGGTCTGCGCGAGGACATGGTCATCATCAAGGTCGACGAGTTCACCGTCGATCGTGCGGCCCACGCCCGCGCCATGATGGCGCAGCACCCGGCCCTGCACCCGATGACGATCACGCTGTCGGACGGCAAGACGGTCGAGATCCGCGCCAACCGCAAGCCGAAGAAGAAGTAGGGCCGCCCGCGGCTCCGCCGCAGGTGGTGGGGAGCGTCCGCCCGTGTGAGGCATGGACGTGACGCTCCCCACCCGCCCCGGACTGCTCTCGGTCGTCGGCCGCACGCCGCTGGTCGAGCTGCGTCACCTCGCCCCCAAGCCGGGGGTGAGGCTGCTCGCCAAGCTCGAGGGCCAGAACCCGAGCGGGTCCATCAAGGATCGCATCGCGCTGGCCCTCGTGGAGCAGGCCGAGGCGCGAGGCGAGCTCAAGCCCGGCGACACCATCGTCGAGGCCAGCACCGGCAACACCGGCATCGCCGTGGCGATGGTGGCGCGCCAGCGCGGCTACCAGCTCAAGGTGGTCATCCCGCACGGCGTGGTGCCGTCGATCCGCGACGTGCTCGAGCTGCTGGGCGTCGAGATCCTCTGGGTGGAACCCTACGCCGGGATGCGGGGCGCCATCGAGACGGCGCGCGCGCTCGCCCGCACGCGGGGCTGGTTCCCGCTCAACCAGTTCGGCAACGCGCTCAATGTGCAGACCCACTACGCCTGCACGGGCACCGAGATCGCCGAGGCCGCGGGGAAGGTGGACGCCTTCGTCGCCGGCATCGGCACCGGCGGCACCATCATGGGCGTCAGCACCCGCCTGCGGGAAGACAACCCGGACCTGCAGGTGATCGGGGTGGAGCCGAAGATGGGCGAGCACCTGCAGGGCCTGCGCAGCCTGGAGGACGGCTACCGCCCGCCGCTGCTCGACCTCGACGCGCTGTCGGGCCGCTTCCTCGTGTCGGCGGCGCGCGCGCTCGAGGCGGCCCACCAGGTCGCGTCCACCGAGGGCATCCTCGCCGGCGTCTCCTCCGGCGCCGCGCTGCACGCCGCGCTCCGGGTGGCCGAGCGCATGGACGAGGGCACCATCGTGGTGATGTTCAGCGACGGCGGCTGGAAGTACCTGCCCGCGCGCCCCTGGGGAGCGGCGCGGCGCCAGGATCCCAACCTCGACGAGACCCACTGGTGGTGAGCGGGAGGCGCGGGTGCGCGAGTTCGTGAACGAGGCCCACATCGAGGCCCCTCCCGCCGCCGTCTGGGCCGTCCTGGGCGAGGGCTACGGCGACCTGGGCACCTGGGCCCGTCTGGGCGCCAGCACCCACCTGGAGGCCCCGGGGCCGGTGGGCGTGGGCACCACGCGCGTGGTCGTCGTGCCGTACCTGGGCAGCCTCCGCGAGACCATCGTGGCCTGGGAGCCCGAGCACCTGCTCGTCTACGAGGTCCACGGGCTGCCGGGCCTCGTGCGCTCGGTGCAGAGCACGTGGACGGTGGACGCCGAGGGCGAGGGCACCCGGGTGCGGATGGTGTCCCGCGTCACGTCGGGCTGGGGACTGGCCGGCGCGCTCTCGCTGAAGCTGTCGGCCCAGTCCATCCAGAGCATGCTGGGGCGCATGGTGCGGGCGCTGAAACGGCGGGTGGAGCGGGGAGCCCCGGCGTGAGCGGCGGCGAGGCCGCGGTGGAGGTGCGGCTGCCCGACGCGCTGCCCCTGCCGGGCGAGGTGGTGTTGGCGTCGTGGGCGTGCCGGCCAGGGGAGCCCGTGGTGGCGGGCACGCCGGTGGCCACGCTGGCGTCCGACATGGGCACGATGACCCTGGCGGCCCCCACCGACGGTGTGCTGCGCTCCGTCTCGGTGATGCCGGGCATGGTGGTGCGGCCGGGCGACCTGCTGGGCGAGGTGACGCCCGGGGCCGTGGCCGACGAGGTGCGGGCGGTGGCGGTGCGCGCGGCGGTGGAGGCGGTGATCGCGCAGCAGGAGCGGACGCAGCGGGTGTGGGTGGCCTCGTTGTGGAGCGGGGCGCTGGCCTTCCTGGCGGTGCTCCTGGCGTGGGGGCTGACGGTGCTGGGGCGGTGAGGGCTTGCCCCGCCCCCTCCGCCGGATCCAGACTCCGCCGCGGGAGGTGTGGATGTCCTGGAAGCGGACGCTCGTCCTCGGACTGGTCGGCACGGTGACGGGTGTGGCGGGGCTCGCCGCCGGCGCGGTCGCGTACGCCGCCCTCACCACCGAGGCGCGGCTCCAGTTCCCCGATGCGCCCATCCCCGATCTGGCGGCCAGCGCCGACCCGGAGCTCATCGCGCGCGGTCGCTACCTCGTGCACGGTCCCGCGCACTGCAGCGCCTGCCACAGCACCGACGACCGCGACCATCCCGAGAAGGTCCACACGGCACCCGTCGCCGGCGGCCTGCCCTTCCACATGGGACCGCTGGGCTCACGGTTCGCCCGCAACCTCACGCCCGACCCGGAGACGGGCATCGGCGCCATCCCGGACGGCCTCGTCGCGCGTGCGATCCGCTCCGGCGTGCTGCCCGACGGCGAGCTGTCCTTCTTCATGCGCCTGGCCTGCGCCACGCCCTCGGACGACGACGTGGTGGCCATCCTGTCGTACCTGCGATCGCTGGACCCGGTGGACCACCCGGTCGATCCCGGACACTGGGCGCTCTTCGGCAAGGTGCTGCTCACCTACGCCTTCCCGCCGCTCACGCCCCGCGACGACCCGCCGCCCGTGCGGGTGCCCGAGGCCGAGGAGCCCTCGGTGGAGCGGGGCGCGTACGTGGCCGAGCACCTCGCGCTCTGCACCAGCTGCCACACCGCCATGGACCCCTCCACCTTCGAGCCCGTGGGCCCCAAGGCCGGCGGGTCGCTGCCCGAGGCCAGTCACGGGGCCGACAGCGACATGGAGTTCGTGGCGCCGAACCTCACCGCGCACGCCACCGGTGTCACCGGGCGCCTCGACGAGGAGGCCTTCCTCGCCCGCATCAAGCAGGGCCGGGCCTACGTGTCGTCGATCATGCCGTGGGAGAACCTGCAGGACACCTCGGAGTCCGACCTGCGCTCGGTGTACCGCTACCTGCGCAGCCTCCCGCCTGTGGACCACGACAGCGGCCCGCCCTACCGCCCCGTGGGCTGGACCGCGCCGTAGGGGCCGGCGCGTCCACCGTGGTCGGCCGACCTCCCGGGAGCGCGCTACGCCGGGCACCATGCGCACCCTGATCCGCGCCCTCGGCCTGCTGCTCATCTGGACCCTGGTGGTGGAGATCGTCCTCCGGATCGCCCTGGGTGCCATGGGCGTGCACTGGCCGCGGATGGGCCTGTCGTGCGCGCCCCACCTGCCCCCGCTCCGCACCCTCGCGGGCCCGGGTCCGCCCTTCGAGGCCGCCCTGGCGCACCACCCGGTGCTGGGGTGGGTCAATCGCCCGCGCTCGGTGCTCGAGAACGGCCTGCAGGTCACCGTGGACGCGAACGGATTCCGCGACCTCGGGGGGCCCGATCCGACCGACGCCTCCCGCACCGTGGTGGTGGTGGGCGACTCCTTCTCCTTCGGCACCGATCTCGCCGACGAGGACGTCTTCCTCGCCCACGTGCAGGCCGCGCTGCCCGACGTGGCGATCGTGGACCTGGGGGTGCCCATCTACGGGCCCGACCAGATGTGGCTGTCGTACCGCGAGCAGGGGCGTGCGCTGGCGCCCGACCTGGTGGTGATGGCGCTGCTCGGGGTGGACCTCTTCCGCGCCGAGCACGACCTCATCGCCTTCCCCAAGCCGCGCTTCGTGCTGCGGGACGGCGCGCTGGCGCTGCGAGGCGTGCCGGCCCCGGATCGCGCGACCACCCGGGCGGTGAGCCTGTTCCGCCCGCGCCTCCTCGACGTCGGCCTCGTCCTCGCGCAGGCCGTGACGGGTCCCGTGAGCTCCGACGACCCGGCCCTGCAGCGGGCGATCGTGCAGGGCTTCGTCGACGAGGTGCGGGGCGACGGCGTCGAGGTGCTCGTGCTGGGTCTGCCCGACGGCTCGGTGGAGGACGACGACCTGGCCTGGTTCCCGAAGGTGTGCGGCGACCCCGAGGTCTGCATGGCCATCGACCCGGGCTTCGCCGCCGCGCGGCAGGCGGGCGTCGACGTGCTCGGACCCTGGAACCACTGGAGTCCGGAGGGCAGCCGCCGGGTGGCCGACGCCGTGATGGCGGCGGTGGGCGATCGGCTCGCCGGCCGCCCGCGCGTCGCGCCCGAGTAGCCGGCGGCCGCGGCCGGGCGCGATCAGGCCGGGCGCTTCGGCATCAGCAACGTGAGCAGCAGGTAGACCAGCAGGCCCGGGAAGGCCGCCGACAGCACGCTCACCACCACGAAGACCACGCGGACCCCCGTGGGACTCCACCCCAGCCACTCGGCGAAGCCGCCGCACACGCCGAAGACGAGCGCGTGACGGCGCGAGCGCATCAGACCGGGCTTCGGCTCCACCATGTCGACCTCCGCGGGGCGTGCAGGCGGGCTGCGTATCCCGTCGCCGGGGCTCAGCCGGGCGTGGCGGACGCCGTCGTCTGCACCGCTGCCGCCTCTGCGAGGCCGGTGAGGAAGTCGGGCAGGTGGTGGGCCGGCAGGGGCAGCGCCTCGGCGTCCCACCACGGCGCGAGGGCCGCGTGCAGGCGCGCGCGCAGGTCGCGTCCGGGGCCCAGGTCCCGGGTGGCCTGTGCCACGCTGCGGACGGTGTCGGCGTGGGCTGCGAGCCCTCCCGCCGCGAGGTGGGCGCGCAGGCCCTCGTAGCTGCGCGCCCGGGCGGTCGGCTCGCCCGGGTCGGCCAGCGTATCCGGCGCCTGCGCCAGGTAGCGGTAGAAGCGCGTCGACAGGGTGCGGCCGGGCTCCCCGGCCACCCACCGTCGCAGGTCGGTCCACGCGCCGCGCCCCGCCATCGACAGGACGAAGGTGCGCACGACGGCCTCGTCGAGCGAGGGCGCGTCCGGGGCGTGGACCCGCTCCACGACGCAGGCGGTGGCGGCGGTGCGCTCCAGCGAGAAGGCGAAGCCCACGCGGGCCTCCCGCCAGGCCCAGGCCCAGGCCCACCGGCGCAGGGCCGCGTCGGTGCGGGCCGCGAGGGCGCCCAGCCGAGGCACCAGGCTCGCCAGCGTGGCGGGCTCGGTGCGCAGCAGGGCCCGCAGGCGACCACGCATCCGGTCGTGGTGGGCGCGCACCACGCTCCAGCCGGGCAGCTCGCCGTCCGCCGCAGCGTCCTCCTCGCCGCCCAGCGCGTCGAGGGCGCGGCGCGCGATCGCCCAGTCTGCGGCGGCCTCCAGACGTGCTGCGGGGGAGGCGTCCACCGGAGTGGCGGCCACGGCGTCCAGGCCCGCCTGCCACGCGGGTCGGCCTGCCACGCAGGCCTCGAGGCGGGGCCACAGCGTCTCGGGCACCGCCGAGGCCAGCGCGCGCAGCGGCGGCCCCTGGGTCTCGACCACCCGGGAGGCCACGTCGAGGTGGGCGCCGAGGGCGAAGGCGTGCAGGGCCTCCTCGGCGTCGCGTACGTGCCGCTCGGTGAGGTCCGGTGGCAGGCCCAGCCCGCGTCCCAGGGCGCGGAAGGCGGCGCGCACGGGTGGGCCGGCCAGCTGGCGCGCGCTCCGCAGCGTGCGGGGCGACAGGTCGCCGTCGAGCAGGTCCGTCCAGGTGCGTGCCACCCGGGCGTCGTCCTCGTGCGGGGTGAAGGCCACCGCCGACCAGGCCGCCCGGTGCCGCAGGTGGTGCTCGTCGCCGAGCGCCGAGAGGGCCGAGGCCTGCGCCGCCGTCGTGCAGGAGGCCGCCAGGTGGGCGGCGAGCGCGGGGTGGTCCGCGAAGGCCCAGCCCCCTCCGATGCGCACGTCCGTGTCGCGTGCGTCAGGCACCCGCGCCGTCCTCACACGGCGCCCCGCTCGACCTTCCAGCCCGCCAGCGCCCCGCGGGCCGCGGCCGCGCGCGCGCGGGACCACGGCGCCTCGTCGTCCGGATCCTCCCAGGCGGTGCCCTCCGGCACCAGGAGCAGCTCCAGCGCCGCCTCGGGGTGGGGGAGCAGCACGCGGAGGGTGTACCTCCCGTCGGCGTGGGGCAGGCGGGCGAGGGGGACGAAGCGGGCCGCGGTGGTGGGGTGCAGCACCTCCACCACGCCGCCGTCGGTGCGGAGCAGCACGGGGAGGCAGGCGGGGTCGATAGCTCCCTGCGGCACCCGGAGCGTGAGCTCCCGCGAGGCCGCGGCGTCGAGGAGGGGAGCGGCCTGCGCGTCGAGGACGGCGGTGCCCTGCCCGAGCGCGGTGGCGCCGACGGCCCCGGCGCGCGTCTGCAGCACGCCGAGGGCCTGCGCCAGCCCGGGGTCCCGCCCCGCAGCCCTCCGCACCGCCAGGGCGTCGCCCGGGTCGAGCAGGTCGGCGGCGAGGCCGTGCAGCAGGGCGTCGGCGAGGGGGGCGCTCATGGCCTCAGGGTACCTTGGCGCCCGCGAGATCGGCCGAGAAGCTGATCCCCACCGTGGCGAGCACCGCGCCGCCGGCGTCGCCCGCGAGGCAGGTGAGCGACTGGTTCACGCCGAAGGCGGCGGTGAGATCGTAGCCCTCCACCCGTCGCACCTGGGCGTCGATGGCGGCCACGGTGGTGACCATGCAGCCCGCGTTGCCCTGGGCGCCCGCGCCGTTCAGCGCCGCGCCGAAGGTCCAGAGGTGGCCCTCGCCCCACCCCGCGTTGTTGTCGAGCAGGTAGCCGAGGGTCTGCGCGCGGCCGTCGGCCCAGGTGTGGCGCACGGTGGCGCTGTACACGCCGGTGAGCTGGGAGAACCAGTTCCCCGTGGCCACCCGCACGTTCATGCCGGTGGGCAGCACGGTCTCGCCCAGCGTGGCGAAGGGCATCAGCGCGGCCACGAGGTCGTCGGCGACCTGCCCGCAGCTCGCGGCGGGGAGGCCCGCGCCCGCGCACCCGGCGGCGAGCTCGTCGCCGAAGGCCTCGATCTCCTCGGGCGGCGTCTCGCAGGCGAGCTCCAGGGTGGCGTGGTCACCCCACGAGCCTCCCGCGGTGCCGAGCGCGGCTGCCACGCCCAGGTCCAGCGTGAGCGAGGCGCCCTCGCACCAGAGGTCGTATTCGCCGTTGTAGGCGCCGGCGGAGGCCACCTGGCCGGCGGCGGCGGTGGCGGGCAGGCCGAGGAGGAGGAGGGGCAGCAACGGACGCATGGTGGACTCCGGGGAGGGGCCCCCTTCATGGCACCCGCCGGTCCGTCCCCGGTTCGTGCACATGCGCGGGGGCGTGCGGGCGCGTGCTAGCTTCCTCACGGCGGCAGCCGGAGGCGCCATGGCCGTGCTCGGCCTCGGACGCGACGAGGGCGGGGGACGGGTCGTGGTGACGGTCGACGGCGGACGATCCGCCGAGGGCCGCCTGCCCTGGGACCGCGTGGACGCCGCGGAGCACCGGGTGCGCCGCGCGCTGTCCCGCGAGGCGGGCCTGCTGCTGCCCGAGGACGACCTCGCGGCGAGCGCGGGCGAGGAGGAGGCGGGGGCGGAGCTGGCCGCGCTGCTCGGTGGCCCCGGCCTGGAGGCTGTGCGCGATGCGCTGGCACGCTGGCGGGGTGCCCGCGACGTGGCCGGTCGGCCCGCCTGGCTCGTCGTCGACGCACGGGATCCGCAGTGGGCGGGCCTGCCGTGGGAGCTGCTGGAGGGAGCGCCGGCCCACGCTGGCCCTGCGGCCGGGTGCCGCGTGGCGCGGTGGGGCGCTCCCCGTGCGCGGGGCGCGTCGGGGCGGGTGGAGCGCGTCCGGGTGCAGAGCGCCACGCCCGCCGACCCGGTGTGTGCGCGTGCGGTGCGGGGCGCGGAGGCGGCCGCGCGCGCGGCGGGGCTGGAGGTCGAGTCGTCCGCTGCCGGGGGTCCCGTCGACGTGGTGCACCTGGTCTCCCACGGGATCGCCGCGCTGGGCGAGGTGGGGATCCGAACGGAGGACGGCACGGCGCGCTCCTCCGCGGGCGCGGCCGCGGCGGCGCTGCACGACGGGCTGGCCGGGGCGCGGCTCGTGGTGCTCGACGTGTGCGGAGGGGCCGACCCCGGCGCCCTGCGCACGCCGGCGGCGGCCGTCGCGGCGCTGGGCGTGGACGTGCTCGCGCCGGCGCGCCCCCTCGATGCGGACGCGGCTGCGGTGCTCCACCAGGGGATGTACCGGTCGCTGGCCCAGGGCGTGCCCGTGCCCGAGGCCGTGGCGGGGGGACGTCGCGCCCTGCGCGCGCACGCCTCGGCCGCGCCCGCAGGCCGGTGGTGGCTCCCCGTGCTCCTGGTCGGGGAGGATCCGGACGGCCTCGCGGTCGTCCCGACGAGCCAGGGCACGCCTCCTGCCGCGCCGCCTCGTCGGCCGTGGGTCGCGGGCGTCCTCGGGCTGGGGGTCGCCCTCGTCGTGGGGGTGCTCTGGGCCGGAGGTGGCGCGGAGCCCGCTTCGACGCCGGTGCCCGCCCCGGCGGAGCCTGCGCCGGCCCCTGTGGCGCTCGCCCAGGCGGCGCACCCCGCTCCCGTGGAACCGCCCCCCGAGCCCGTCGCCCAGCCCACCGCGTCGCCCGCCCGTCCCTCGGCACCGCGCGCGGCGGCCCCTGCCGCTCCGGGTCGCCTGGAGGTGCGGCCCCTGCGTCCGGTGCAGGTGCGGGTGGGCGGGCGCGGCTGGCAGGTCGCCAGCCGGGTGATGCCGGTGGTCCTCGAGTTGCCCGCGGGTGCGGAGCGCCTGGAGGTGGGGGAGGAGGGCGAGGTGGCCTTCACCTGCGAGGTCGCCGTGCCCGAGGGCGGCACGGTGCGGGCCTGTCCCGACCCGGTGCTCGCGGGGTGCCGGTGTCCCTGAGCCTCGCCCTGCTGCTGGCGTCGGGGGGGGCAGGTGCCCAGGAGCCCCTCTTCCACGACGCCGACGTGCGCCGGGCGCTGGACGTGCTCGCCCGGGACGCGGCGGTGGAACCGGAGCAGGTGCGCCCGGCGCCGCTCTACTTCGGGCGTGCGGTCGACGTGGTGGGGGGCCTCGCGGCACGGCCCTGCGAGGTGCCGGTGAGCGGGCAGGTGCTCGCCGACGCCCTGCGGGATGCCGAGGCCTACGCCACCCTCGGGGCGCGCGAGCCCACCCTGGTCGCGCTCGACGCCGCGCTCGGGGCGCTGGGCTGCCTGGACGTGCCCCTGCGGTCGTGGGAGGCGGCGCGGGTGCACGACCTGGCGAGTGCCGTGCACCTGGGCCTGCTCGGCGACGCCCCGGGTGCAGTGCGCCACGCGGTGCAGGCGCTGCTCTTCGAGCCGCAGCACGCCTTCCAGCTCCAGGTCGACGCCGCGGTGCTCGAGGAGGCCCGCACGCGGGTGGCCGAGGCCACGCGGTCCACGCTGCTCCTGCCGCCGGGCATCTGGCGGTGGCGGGTGCTGGTGGACGGGCACCCGGCGGAGGCCGCCGAGGTGGAGCTGCCGGCGGGGGAGCACGTGGTGCAGGTGCTGGGCGCGCCCGTGGTCACACTGCGGGTGGAGGTGGGGACGCGCGCCGGTCGGGCGGCCCTGCTCGTGCCGGATCTGGATCTGGCGGAGCTCGACCTCGACCAGCCGGCGGCCCAGCGCTGGCTCCAGGCCGCGCGGGCGCGGTGGGGCGGCGGCGAGGAGCCGGCATGGGTGGTGGTGCGCGGGCGGCTCTGGCACGTGGACGCCGACGGTGGCTGGCAACGCTACGAGCCGCGTCCGCCCCGGGTGCTGCGCCCCGTCTTCCTCGGGCTCACGGCCGGGGGTGTGGCCGCCGGAGGCGCGGTGGCGGCGGTGGGGTGGAGCCGCTGGGCGGATCTGGCCACCTGCGGCACCCCCGACGCGGCCGCGGGCTGCGCGCCCTTCGTGGACGCCGCCTCGGGCCTGATCGTCGATGCCGACGGCTGGGGCGAGGCCCGGGACGTGCAGCGCGCCGCCGGCATCGCCGGACTGTCGGCCGCGGTGGTGAGCGGGTCGCTGCTGGCCCTGGTGGCCTCGCGGTCGCGGGCGCCCCATCCCGTGGGGGTCTCGCTGCTGCCCACCGCCGACGGTCTGCAGCTCACGCTCGCCTGGGTGCCCCGGTGAGGGCGCTGCTCCTGCTCCTCGCTGCGTGTGCGGGCGCGCCCGAGCTGCCCTGCGACGCGCGCTTCGACGCCGACCGCGACGGCCACGACGACTGCGCGGACTGCGACGACGCCGACCCCGCCGTGTTCCCGGGGGCCGTGGAGCTGTGCAACGGGGTGGACGACGACTGCGACGGCGTGGTGGACGACAGCCCGGCCGACGCCACCCCCGAGCTGTGCAACGGGGTGGACGACGACTGCGACGGGCAGATCGACGAGGAGGCGGGGGACGCCCCGTGGCGGCTCGACCTCGACGGGGACGGCTTCGGGGACGACGGGGCCGCCGCCGTCTGCGAGGACGATGGCGCTCGCAGCCTGGTGGGCGGCGACTGCGACGACGCGGCCGCCGAGGTCTTCCCCGGCGCACCCGAGACCTGGGACGGCCGCGACGAGGACTGCGACGGCCGGGTGGACGACCTGCGGCTCGACCGGGTGGCCCTCCACCTGCTCCACGGCGAGGCCGGGCACCGCCTGGGCGGCCGCGAGCGGGTGGCCTGGGGCGGCGACCTGCTCGACGACGGCGCGCAGGACCTCGTGGCCCTGGCGAGCGTGGGGGGCGATCTGTCGACGGCGTGGGTGGTGTCGGGGCACGAGCTGCCCGATCGCCCCCAGCCGATCTCGGCCGTGGCGGGCAGCCGCCTCACCCGTGCGGCGTGTGGGGTGAACGCCTTCTGCCTCGACCCGCGGGACCTGCTGCGCACCGCCGGTCCCGCCCGGGACGTGACGGGCGACGGGGTCGACGACCTGGTGATCGTCGCCGAGCGCCTGATCAACGGGCAGACCGTGGGTGAGGTGCTGGTGCTCGCCGGGGGGCAGCTGCCCTTCGACGCGGACCTCGTGCCCACCACGGTGGTCCACCCCTTCGCCACCACTGCGAACCTGCTGGTGGACCCCGGCGCCCACCGGGTGGCGCTGGGGGACTGGGACGGCGACGGGGCCGACGATCTCGTGGTGGCCCGTGCGTCGGACGAGCCGGTGCCGCCCTTCCCGGTGACCCAGCCGCAGCACGGCGGGCTGTCGCTGACGGCCGCCGGCCTCTGTCGGCAGGATGCCTGTCCGGGGAGTGCGCTGGGCTACGGCGACGACCGCCTGCGCCTGTGGGGCGCACCGGGCCAGCAGCTCGGCCACCAGGTGCTGCTCGTCGACCTGGACGGCGACGGGGACGACGAGCTCCTCGTGGGCGCGCCCTACCTGGAGGGGGCCGGGGCGGTGCTGGTGGTGCAGGGCGGGGTCGACGTGCTGGGCCTGGCCTGGAGCCCGGCCTCGGGTCCGGGGCGCACGTGGGGCCAGCTCCGGGGAGCGGCGGGGGAGCGCCTGGGCTCGTCGGAACGCACGCTGGCGGCGGGCGTGCCTGATGGCGACGGCGCGCTGGTGGTGGTGGGCTCTCCGGTGGACCCGGTGGTGCACCTGTGGCGGCTGGGGAGCGGCGAGCCCGGGGTGGTGCGCGCCGACGCCCTGCCGCTCACGCTGCGCGGCGAAGAGGGGAGCGCACCGGGCACCACCGCCTGCGTGGCGCCGGGCTGGGTGCTCGTGGGCGATCCGGGTGCGCCCGGGGAGCAGGGCCAGGCCGCCGCGGGGGCCGTGTATGCCTTCCGCAGCGCACGCCTGCGCGGTGAGGCCGCGCTGCACCTCGACGAGGCCGACGCCGTCCTCCGGGGTGCGGAGGCGGGCGACGCGGTGGGATCCGCGCTGGCCTGCGGCGTGGACGTGGACGGCGACGGTCAGCCCGACGCGGTGGTGGGCGCCTCGGGCTGGGACGCGGACGGGTCGTCTGGGGACCACGGGCTGGTGGCGGTCGTGCGGCTGCCTCCCTGAGCCCTCGGGGCGAGGTCGGCACCAGCGTCCTGCACACGGTGGGGTGGACCCGGATCGGACGGGAACGCTCACGGTGAGCGTGGCGGATCCACCTCGACCGGCGTCGACGCCCCCTCCGCCGTATCGGACGCCCGGTCGCCCTCCGGCTCCAGCAGGACCGCCCGCACGGCGCAGTCCTCCCCACGCGGGACCGCGAGCTCGAAGGAGCCGTCCTCCTTCACGAGCGCGGCGCTGCCGCAGCCCCGGACGAGGGTGGGCCTCCCCTCGCCATCCGGCTCGACGCGACCGGTGACCACCTCGGCGTCCCGGATGTGAAGGGGCGCGTCGCACCCGGTGGGCGCGATGTGGAACAGCCCCTCCACGATCACGTCCTCGGACAGGAAGAGCACCTGGGTCCGCGGCGCATCGTCGTGCACGGGCAGGTCGACGTGCGCACCTCCCAGCTGCACCGGGACCGGTCCGACGATGTCGGGCACGCCCCCCTGCGACGGAAGGGTCTCCGGCGACAGGGCCGCAGCCATCGCCATGACGGTGCGGGGGCGTGGGAACGGAGGGGCGACCGCGCACCGCACCCTGCCCGGCGCGGGAGGTGGTGCCGCCAGCGCGTGCTGTGACGGGACCGGTTGCGGCACGCTGGGCGGCTGCGGCGGGGGGCTGGGCGCGATCACCACCGGTGCTGCGCCAGGCGCCACCACCTCCACCGCCGGCACGGCCGACGCCGCACGCGCCGCCGGCACGGGTGGCGGGGGCAGATCCTCCGCAGCCCGCCAGCTCACGAACAGGCCCACCGCCACGAGGAGCCCGACGAGGACGAGCCCCCCGAGGCCGAGGCGGCGTCGGGTGCGCGCGTCGCGCTGTTCCCCCACGTCGCTCACGGCGGAAGCCGCACGACGGCCACGAGGCCGTGGACGCCGGACGACCCGTCGGCGTCGCCGTCCGGGTACCAGGTGGGAGCCCCGTCGGGCAGCACGTCGTCGTCCTCGTCGTCGGTGAGGCTGTCGCAGTCGTTGTCGGCGCCGTCGCAGATCTCTGCAGCGACGGGGTGGACCCGCGTGCTCACGTCGTTGCAGTCTTCCGGCGGCGAGAAGCCGTCGCCGGCGACGTCCGGGGCCACGTCGGTGTCGACGGGGCCCTTGCCGGGCGCGGGCGCGCAGCGGACCAGGAGCAGCGCGCGCAGGGCCCACCTCGCGGGCCGCATTGTAGCACCCCCTGCGGGCGGGTCGCGTGCCCCGCGCGACGGCTCGGTCGGCGAGCCCACACCGGTGGTAGCGTCTCGCCATGGCGCGCCGCGTGCTCCTGCCGATCCTCCTGCTGGTGCCGGGCCGCTTCGGCGGTCTGGCGGATCTGATGGGTGGGTCCCGCACCCCGCGTCGCGCGCACGTACCCGCTGAGGTGCGCGTCCTGCTGCCGATCCCCGCGGCCTGGACGGAGAAGGGCGGGAAGTGCTGGGGGACGCCTGGTGCGCCCGGCTACAACTGCGTCGTGCAGGGCTGGTCGACCCTGGCCCCCGACGTCCTCCTCGCCGAGGCCGGCCGGCGCCTCGTCGGGTGGGAGGAGGACTCCGCCCGCGTGTCGGTGACCGGCCGCAGGGAGGCGTCCTGGTCCCGCGGCGAGCAGAGCATCGCGCTGCTCGCGCACGGTCCGCTGGCGCAGGGCCTCGTGACGATCGCCTACCACGGCGACCAGCACGACGTCGTCATCCGGATCGGCGACGACGACGAAGAGCGCCGGGTCGGCGAGCTGATCCCGGAAGGCCTCGTGCCGGGCGAGCTCCCGCCCCCCCTCGCCGCCCTGCCCTGGCCGGCGGGCACCGACGTGATCGCGGTGAACGATCATCCGGTGGTGGGGCTGGCGCATCTGCGCGTCGCCGTGGATCCCGAGGCGCTCTTCACGGCGCTGCTGGCGGCGCCGGGCGCGGTGGAGTTCGCCCGCGGACGACGGGGCACCGACCACGACCTCGCGTTCGAGCAGGGAGATCGCTTGGTGTCGCTGGTCGTGCGCCGACGCGGATCCGGGCCCCACGACGTGCGCGTGGACCAGTCGCCCAAGCCTCGCTAGCCTCGCGCCACCTCGCGGAGGTCCCCAGCGCGCGCTCGTGCTCCTCCTCGCCCTGCTCACCGCCTGCCCGAGGGAACAGGCAGCATGGGTCCCGTTCTCGGAGGTCGCGCACCACCTCGCTCGCGGTGGTGCGCGTGACGCTGTGGGATCCGGGTCGCCAAGCTGTGCTCCTGCCCCATGAGCTCACTGCACGGCCGCGGGAGGCGGCCGCGCCGACGTGAGGGTGGAGTTCAGCACGAGGAGGGCGGAGGTGGCACGGGGGGCGCGGCGAGGACGTACTGTCAGGGGGGCTCGGCGGTGTCCATCCAGAACGGCGCGCTGAAGAGGACGGGGGGACTGAACCCGTCGGTGGCGCTCGCGACGCAGGTCCAGTTGGCGGCCAGGAAGGTCTCGACCTGCGGCACGATGGCCGCGAAGCTGGGGACCACGTTGTCGGTGTCGGCCGACCAGGCGCCGTCGTGCGTGTCTCGGACCTGGTACCGGGTGGGGGTGTCGTTCCGGAACCACACCAGACGCACGGTGATCGGGTCGCCGTCCGCGTCCGTCACCTCGCCGTTCCCGCAGAACAGGTCGCCCGTGGACGGGTCCTCTCCGACGACGGGCGGATCCATCTGCGGCGGTGTGTTCACGGTCGGCGGCGTCGCGGTGCGGGCGATGCGGAAGCCGTTCCGGTCGTCTGCGAGGTTGGGGTCGCTGCCGCTGCGCTGGGCGACGCGCGCGGCGGCGTTCGGCGAACGGGCGGCGCCCCCCAACACGAGTCGGGTCGCCCCGGATGCCGCGCCGAACGGGTCGATCTGCGTGGTGATCGAGGGCTCGATGGCGGCGTAGCGGTCGAACGCCCACTCGCCGACGTTGCCCGACATGTCGCACAGGCCCCAGGCATTGGGCTCCTTGGTGCACACCGGCTGGGTGGTGACGGGCGCCGTCGTGTCGCTGGTCCACGCCACCTCGGCCACGACGTTGCTGCCGGCATAGGCGACGAGCTCTCCCGCACGCGCTGCGTACGTCCACTCGGCCTCGGTCGGCACACGGTAGCCGGCGCAGGCCTGCGGATCGCCGCCGCCCGCCGTCACCGTCGCGTCGTCGCAGTGCAGGGTGGAGCCCATGGTGCCGGTGCAGCCCACGAGGCTGAAGCAGTCGGGCTCCCCTGCGGCCTGCGACACGGCGTTCGCGAAGGCGAGGGCCTCGTAGAAGGTCGCGGGCTCCGTGCAGCAGCTCGGGCAGTCCTTCGACGAGGCGCGATTGCCGGTCCGCGCCTTCCACTGGGCCTGCGTGACCTCGCTCGTCCCGACCCAGGTCCCGTGGGTCAGCGTCACCTCGTGCGGAGGCGTGGCGTTGGTGCCGTTGCAGGTCAGGCCACCGACGTCGTCGCGGCCGACGAGGCAGCCCTGGGTGAACGTGCCGGAGGGGAGGTAGGTCAGCGACCCGAGCCAGGGGTCCTCCAGGACGTCTCCGGCCTGTGGGCGGGCTTCCGTGGGCGTGACGGACAGCGAGGCGGAAGAGGTCGCGCCGCCCGCGTCCGTCGCCGTGGCCGTGCAGCGCCAGGTCTCGCCGGGCGCGGTGCGCCACGCGCCCAGCGTCGCGCCGTCCACGGACTTGGCGGGCGAGGCCCCCGCGGTCGTCGCCCAGGCGTACGACATCGTGACCACCTCACCGTCCTCGTCCTCCGGCGGGAACAGCACGCGGCAGGTCAGCGTGTCGAGCGTGTCCGGATCCTCCGGCGAGATCTCCAGACCGCTGGGGTTCGGCGGCCGTCGGTTCTCCACCACCTGGGTGGCGATGGCGCTGCTCGACGCGGTGGAGGAGCCGAGGCTGCCGTCGAAGGCCTGGGCGGTGCAGGTGATCAGCTCGCCCGGCAGCGCGATGGCGCTGCTCATCGGCAGGGTCGCCCCTTCGCCGAGGAACAGGTCGTCGCGGCTGCTGTTGCGCCACTCGTAGGACAGCTCGACCTCGTCGCCGTCGGGGTCGGTTGCCTGGGCGGAGCACGACCAGGCCTGGTCGTTCAGCGCGGTGAGCTCGTCGATGGTCGTGCTCGTCACCTGGGGTGCCCGGTTCGCGACCTCGATCTGCCCGCTGTCCGACGCGGAAGCCGTGCCGTCGGAGGCCATGACCGTGCACACCACCTCGTCGAACGGCGAGGCGATCGCGGGGGTGAGCTGCAGGGTGGCCGCCGTACCGAGGTCGTCGCCGCCGCTCGTGTTCTTCCAGCCGTAGGTCACCGACGGGGTGGTGCCGTCGGGGTCGCCCACCGTGGCCGAGCAGGTCAGCTTCGTGTCGTTGAACGCCGTGGATGGGCTGATCTGCACGTCGGTGACGGTGGGCGGCCGGTTCGAGACCACGCCGGAGTCGCCTGCGCTGTCACCGGAGTCGCCTGCGG
>JACKEO010000012.1 GCA_020632955.1 Alphaproteobacteria bacterium | reverse complement strand
CCACCGCCCCCGCCACGTCCGCCGCGTCGCCGGGCACGGCCCACTCGTCCTTCCAGCCGTCGCAGTCGTCGTCCACCCCGTTGCCGCGCACCTCCACGGTGTCGGGGTTCAGCAGGGCGTCGCCGTCGTCGCAGTCCAGGCCGTTGGCCGCCACGCCGTCGGCGGCGCCACACCCGAGCCGGCGCACCGCGGGGTCGCCGTAGCCGTCGCCGTCCACGTCGGCCCAGAGCAGCTCGGCCAGGGCGTCCTCGTCCACGCTGCCGTCGCAGTCGTTGTCGTGCCCGTCGCAGCGCTCCGGCGCGTCGGTCCACGCGAGCGGATCGGTGTCGTCGCAGTCGTCTGCCGCGCGCGCGTGGCCACGGGGCAGGAAGCAGCCCATCGAGGGGGTGCCGCCCGCGACGCCGTGCCCGTCACCGTCGGCGTCGACGTAGAAGGGCACCTCCACCCCCTCGTCCACCTCGCCGTCGCAGTCGTTGTCGCGCCCGTCGCAGGCCTCGGGCAGCTCGGGGGCCTTGCGCGGGTCGAGGTCGTCGCAGTCGAGATCGTTGGTGACGCCGTCGGGGGGCAGCGTGCACACGCGGCGGGCGCGTCCGGGGTCGCCCCAGCCGTCGCCGTCGCGATCCTGCCAGGCCGTGATCGCCACGTCCTCGTCCACGTGGCCGTCGCAGTCGTCGTCCTTGCCGTTGCACACCTCGACCACGCCCACGTGCACCGTGGGGTCGTCGTCGTCGCAGTCGTCGGCGCCGCGGTAGCCGTCGAGATCGGCGTCGGCACAGCCGGCGAGCAGGGCCACCAGCCCAGGGATCCGCGACCAGCGCATCGACTCCTCCGCTCGCCCACTCTGACCCGCAGGGGCACGCGCTGTCCACCGCGCCACCGCCCGCGAGCCCCCCTCCGACGCCCGTCGCGGCGGGCCTCGCGAGGCCCGTGGCACCGCGCCCCGCCCGGTCGACACCGTCGGGACGCGCGTGGTACGACCGCACGTCCCGCCCGCCTCCCGGAGGACCCCCCGTGTCGACGACCCGCACCGTCTCCGTCCCCCGCACCGAGGTCGACGCCGACAAGCTCGGCTTCTTCCGCTTCGGCGCCGTCGCGGGCGGCGTGCTCGTCACCAACGAGTACGGTGAGTGGCACCACTTCGACGACGCCGCCTTCCGCGACTTCCTGGGCGGCAAGGTGGCGCCCGACGTCGAGGGCTACGACGCGCTCGCCGCCAAGGGCTTCCTGCGCGACGCCCTCGATCTCGACCACGTGGCGGCCTCGGTGCGCCGCCGCAAGCGCTTCGTGGGCCTGGGCCCCGCGCTGCACGTGCTGCCGCTGTCCGATGCGTCGGGCCCGCTCACGGTGGAGGTGGCCAAGGACGTCATCGACTTCGCGATGCTCTCCACGTCCACCACGCTCGAGCTGCGGCTGGTGTGCACCGGCGCGCTCGACCTCGACGTGCTGGGCTTCGTCGTGCAGTACAGCACCGAGAAGAACCGCTACGAGGGCAAGGCGATCACCTACCGCCTCGTCGCGCCCCTGGCGGCGCTCGACGAGGCCGCCTGCGCCTGGCTGATCGACAAGCGCTTCAAGGTGCGCACCCCGCTGTCGGGCGCCCTCGACGCCGCCGGCACCAAGGTGGTGGCCGCCCTGCAGGAGGCCGCCGTCGCCAAGAAGCGCGACGGCTGGACGGTGGAGGTCGACCTGTCCGTGGGCGCCGCCCTCGCCCCCACCGCGGGCGAGGTGGTCACGGGCCTCGCGGGCCACGGCATCAAGCGCCTGCGCCTGCGCCCCGTGCTCGAGGGCGACGACGCCGTGTCGCCCGACGCCTGGGCCTCGGCCTACCGCGCGGGCCTCGCCGCGGCGCTCGCCGCCGACGGCGTGGTGGAGGAGACGGCCGCCGGCATCTGCACCGCCGCCACGCGCACCGACGGCGTGAGCGACCCCGAGCTGCGGTCCCCCGCCAGCGGCGTGGTGGCCTACGACACGCGGGGCGGCATCTTCCCCGGCACGGCGGCGCTCGAGGTGGACGATCCCAGCATGTTCCAGCTGGGCACCGCCGGGCAGACCTCCTACCGCGACGCCACCACCCACCCCACGCTGCGCGCGCTGGCCCTCGCCTCGCTGCTGGAGTGCCTGCCGGGCTTCGCCCAGCACTGGGCCGCGCCCTACCTGGGCGTCGATCCGCTGGCCTCCTTCCTGGGCACCGGCGACCTCTTCGCGAAGGCCCCCACCTCGGCCGCCGTGGCCGCCCAGGTGGCCTGCGTGGAGGCGGTCTTCGAGATCCTGCTCGGCGACGACACCGCCACGGCGGAGGCCCTGCGCGGCTGGGCGGAGTGAGCGCTCCCCCCGGGGGCCGCCCGGAGGCGTCGCACGCCCCGTCCGTGTGCGCTATGGTGCGCGGTCGCTGCGTTCCGCGCTCTGGGGAGTCCATGGCCCGCCGCCTGCCCGATCGTCGCCTGCTGGCCCCGTGGGCGCTGCCGATCCTGCTCGCCGCCTGCGGTCCCGGTGGCGACACGGTCGCCGATGGCGAGCTGGTCGACGCCGACGGCGACGGCTTCTTCGCGAACGACCCCGACGAGCGCAACGCCGACTGCGACGACCGCCCGGTGTCCGGTGCGGCCGTCTTCCCCGGCGCCCAGGAGCGCTGCAACGGCCTCGACGACGACTGCAACGGCACCATCGACGACAGCTACGCCCTGGGCGTGCTCGAGTTCTGGCCCGACAACGACAACGACGGCTTCGGCGTGCGCGTCGAGAACCCCGCCCAGGCCTGCACCCGTCCCCTCGGCTACTCGGCCAACCGCCGCGACTGCGACGACAACGCGGCCAGCGTCTACCCGGGGGCCCTCGAGGCCTGCAACGAGGTCGACGACGACTGCGACACCGAGATCGACGAGGGCTTCGACCTCGACGCCGACTGGTTCCTCGACAACGATCGCGACGGCTTCGGCGGCAAGAACGTGGTCGACACGGGCTGCCCGGATCGTCCCGACTACGTGCGCGACAACAGCGACTGCAACGACGGCAACCGCCTCGTCTTCCCCGGCGCCCTCGAGCTGTGCGACCAGGTCGACAACGACTGCGACGGCCTGATCGACGCCGAGGACACCGACGGCGAGCTCATCGGGTCGCGCCGCTGGTACCTGGATGCCGACGGCGACACCTACGGCACCCTCCTGGGCCCGCTGGATCTCTGCCCCACCGACGACGTCCCCGACGGGTACGTCACCGACGCCTCCGACTGCAACGACGCCGACGCGCGGCAGAACCCCGAGTCGGTGTGGTTCCTCGACGCCGATCGCGACGGCTTCGGCGCGGGCCCCACCTGGCCCGAGAAGCAGTGCTGGCAGCCCTTCGCCTACAGCCTCGACGACACCGACTGCGACGACGCCGACCCGCGCAGCTGGAAGGGTCGCGTGTGGTACGCCGACGCCGACCGCGACGGCTTCGGGGGCCCCACGCCCGTGGGCGTCGGCTGCTCCCCGCAGGCGCACTGGGTGGAGAGCAACGACGACTGCGACGACCGCGATCCGGCGATCAACCTGCTCGCCGCCGAGGTCTGCAACGGCAAGGACGACGACTGCGACGGCGCCGCCGACGACGACGACGAGGACGACGTCCCCACCGGCCGCACCATCTCGTGGGGCGATGCCGACGGCGACGGCTACGGCGCCTGGTTCCGCGAGGTCGAGGTCTGCGGCGTGCCCCCGGGCAACGTCACGAACGCCGACGACTGCGACGATCGCAACCCCCTGCGCACCCCGCTCACCCAGTGGTGGATCGACCGCGACCGCGACGGCTTCGGCGACCCGTCGAGCACCCCGATCCAGCAGTGCGAGGTGCCGCCGCAGCGCGTCGACAACCCGTCGGACTGCGACGACACCGCCTTCGACCGCAACGGGCTGACCCCCTGGTGGACCGACGGCGACGGCGACGGCCTCGGCAGCGAGCTCGAGCCGGCCGGCTACGGCTGCCTCGAGGGCACGCCCGGCCTGGCCGACACCCCCGGCGACTGCGACGACGCCGACAACACCGAGGTCACGGGCGGCTGCTTCGGTCCCCAGATCGGCACGGTGCAGCTCTTCCTCGACGTCGACCTCGACTCCTTCAACGTCTCGGCCACGCTGTCGTGCGACGACACGGCCGCCACGAAGCTCACCCTGGCCGCGGGCCTGCTCGACGCCGGCCGCACCCTGTCGAGCCCCGTGCGCGAGATCGACGCCGACGCCACCTGCATCATCACCTTCGTCTGGAACGGCAGCGACCCCTCGCTCGACGGTCCCCCCGGCGCGCGGGTGAAGAGCTGCGGCGACGAGATCGGCGCCTTCAGCCCCACCACCACGCAGAAGATCTCGGATCCCTTCGAGGTGGAGGCGTGCTCGGGCTGTCTGGATCCCGACGCCTACAACTACGATCCCACCGTGCTCATCGATCTGGCCGACGAGGCCTGCATCTACCTGTCGCCGCCGGTGGTCGTCGCGCCGTGACCCGCGCTCCCGCGCGCCCGGTCCGCACGCCGGCGCAGGTCGCCGCCCACCTCCGCGCCGAGGCCGCCGCCCTCGCCGCAGGGGGCGCCGTGGAGGCCCCCGACGCCACGGCGCGCCAGGAGCTCGCCCGCACCCCCGCCGCGGCCGCCGTGAGCCGCGAGGCCGCGCGGCAGGGGCTGTTCCACTTCCACTTCGAGCACCGGGTGCACCTGGAGCTGCCCGAGGCCTGGCTCGACCCGGCCAGCGGCCCCGGCGCCGGCGACCCGCCCGCCTGGGAGGCGGGGGTGCTCCCCGAGCCCAAGTACCAGGCCTTCCGCCACGACCTCGCGGTGGCCAGCTACCACCCCGGCCACCGCGCCAAGTGGGCGGTGCACGAGCTCTGCCACGGCCTCGTGGGCTTCGCCTGGCAGCCGGGGGCCTCCCCCTTCTTCCACGCCACGGCGGGCCGGCTGGCCGAGCTGCTCCCCGTGGCGCTCTGGTACTTCCTCGACGAGGCCTTCCTGCGGCGCTGTCCCGACCACCAGGGCCAGGGCGCGCTGTACCGGGCGAGCTGCGCGCGCTGCGAGGCCCTGGCGGGCCCCCTGGCCGACGACGAGGCCGCGGAGGCCCACCTCGAGGCCGGCCAGCGCTTCGTGGCACGGGAGCTCGACGCGGTGGCCCGCAGCCGGCGGGAGGGGCGCCCCATCCCCCACCGGCACGCCACCCTCGACCTGTGCAGCGACGGCGTGGCCTACGCGCGCAGCCACGGCACCCGCCTCGCCCACCCCGCCTTCGCCGGCTGGATGGAGCGCTTCGCGGTGGCCGGGGGCGGCTGGTCGCCCTCGCTCGATGCGCTCGAGGACCGCGTGCTCGCCGTGTTCGACCACCTCCTCGGCGGCCCGCCTCCGCCCGCCCTCGCGCCGTCGGCGCTGCACGGCCGGTGGCGGTGGACCCTGCAGGACCTGGGCGCACGCCTGGTGCAGCACGGCCTCGACCTGCCCCGACGCGCCGCGGCGCGGGTGGCGCTGGCGGTGGACGCGCTGGCCGAGGCCGTGCCGGCCACCACGCGCGCCGACGACGATCCCGACGCGGCGGGCCGGCGGGCGCTGCAGCGGGTGCAGGAGGCGCTGGAGCCGCTCGGCACGGGCCCGGAGGTCTGGGCCACCGGCTACGCGCTGCCGGGCCTGCCCCCGGCCACGGAGGGCCTCGCGGAGGGGCTGCCCACCGCCACCCCGCTGGTGGTCGACCTGCTCGGTCCCCGGCTGCCCGAGGCACTGACCGCCTTCGCCGCCCACGACCTCGCCCACCCGCGGCGGCTCCCGCTGGCCGCGCGCTGGGCCGCCTGGTGGGCCACGCAGCAGGCGCCGGTGGTGGCCGACCTCGCGGCCTGGGAGGCCGCCGCCACCCACGCCACCACGCCGCTGCAGCCCCCTCTGGGCCCCGCCCGCGACGCCCGACGCGCGCTCGCCGACGGGGTGCAGCTGGTGCGTGCCGCCCACGACGTGCTGGCCCTCGCCGAGCGCGTGGACGCCGGCGGCCTGCAGCTCGGCGCCGGTCCGGGCTGGGGGGTCGACGCCGTGGACGGCCAGCCCCTCGCGCCCGCGCCCACCGCCCTGGTGGTGGCCCTGGCGGCCGACGGCGAGCTGCTGGTGCTCGACGTGGACCCCGAGACGGCCGACGTGCTCGCCGCGCTCGATCCGCCTGCGCCGCCCGATCTGCCCGACGACGAGCGCCTCGCCCTCGAGGAGCACGGCATCCTCGTGCCCGCGGCCGTGGCCGAGCAGGACGCCTCCCTGTGACCCCCGGCGGCTGGCGCGGTATGCTCGGACCCTCCGTGTCTCCCGAGGATCCGCCGATGTCGCCCCGCGCCGCACCGCGCGCTGCCCTCGCCTCGTGGGTGTGCCCCCGGTGAGCACCCCCTCCCGCGACGGCACCAGCCTGGCCGTGATGTTCACCAGCCTCGCCGTGGGGCTGCTGGGCGGGGTCTTCGTGACCTGGGTGGCCCTGGTGCCGAACCTGCCCGACGAGCCCGTCGTGGTGGAGATCCCGCGGGAGTACGCACCCTCCGAGCTGCAGATCGTCTGCCTGCCCTACATGCGCCAGACCGCCGAGACGCTGGAGGAGGCCCAGACGAAGGTCACGGCCCTCGAGCTGCGGGTGCGCGAGAAGGAGGCCGAGATCAACCGCCTCGAGGCCGAGGTGCGCACCGGCGCCGACGTGGGCGAGGACGGCAAGGTGCGGCTGGAGGAGGCGCGCGCCCAGCTCGACTCCCTGGAGGCCGAGCTCGCCAGCGCCGTGGCCGAGAAGACCGAGCTGCTGCGCGACCTGGCCCGCACCCGCGAGGCGCTGGCCGGCACCCGCATGGCGCTCGCCGCCACCGAGGCGCGGGTGCTCGAGGTGCGCGAGGAGAAGCTCGAGGAGCGCTGGCTGCGCTTCGTGCAGAACGCCCAGCTCACCATCTGCGAGGACGGCACCGCCGAGCGCCTGCTCCGCTGCCGCGACCAGGTCTCGTCGGCGCTGGAGCCCTACCGCCTGCGCTTCAAGCAGTGCGTGCGGTCGAACCAGGCCACGCCCGAGGTGCGCAAGGCGCGCCGCCCCGACGAGGTGCCCGAGGGCTTCGGCGTGTGGCTCGATCGCGACCTGCGCGACGTGCGCGACTGGTACGTGCTCTTCTGCGACCCCCTCCTGCCCGAGGCGGAGGGTCCGGACTAGCCGTCTGGCCCGCTCGCCTCCCGCGGAGGCCGACCGCGCGCTCGCCCCGGAGGCCCCCATGGTCCGCGTCCTCGTCCCCTGCCTGCTCCTGGCGGCCTGCACGGCGTCCACGCCCGACGACGCCGACACCGATGCCGTCGACAGCGACACCGCGGTCGCCGACAGCGACACCGCCCTGCCGCCGCTGGACGTGGTGGCCTGCCTCGACGACCCCACCTGCCTGCGCCCCCTCGTCGCCGCCCACCGCGGTGCGGGGCCCACCACCCCCGAGAACAGCCTCGCAGGCCTGCACGCCGCAGCCGACGCCGGGGTGCCCATCGTGGAGCTCGACGTGCGCCCCACCTCCGACGAGGTGCTCGTGGTGATGCACGACGGCGACGTCGACCGCACCACCGACGGCACCGGCGACGTGGGGGCGATGACCGCGGCCGAGGTGGCGGCGCTGCACCTCGACGACGGCTCGGCGCCCCCCACCTTCGTCGCCCTGCTGGAGGCGGCCGTCGCCCGGGGCATCGTGCTCTACGTGGACGTGAAGACCGACCGCCTGGATCTCGTGGTGGCCGACATCGCGGCCGCGCAGGCCCACGACCACGTGCTCGTGCGCGACGGCGTGGACTCCCTGGTGCGTGCTGCCGCCCTCGACCCCACGCTGCGCTGGCTGGCGGCCGTGGAGGACGCCGACGAGCTCGACGGGGCCGTGGCCGCCCTGCCGGGCCTGCAGTGGGTGGAGCTCGCCTCGGCCACGCCCGACGCCGACTTCGTGGCCGCCGCCCACGCCCGCGGCCTCCGCGTGCAGCAGGACGCCTTCCTGGGCGACGTCACCTGGCTCACCACCGGCACCGACGCGGGGTGGCGCCGCTACCTCGACACCGGCGTGCAGCTCGTGCAGACCGATCTGGCCGTGGAGCTGCTGGACGCGATCGGGCAGTGACCCGTCCCGGCAACGGCTAGGATGCGTCCGGCACGGTGAGGAGCCCCCTTGCGACCCGATCTGCCCTCCACCCTGGTGGTGGCTGCCCTGGCCACCGGCTGCACCCCGCTCCCCGATCCGCCCCCGGCGGAGGACGTGGCGGCCTGCAAGGACCAGCAGCTGGGCGAGACCGGCTTCGACTGGAGCTGCTGCGACGTCTGGATGAAGACCTGCCTGTCGGAGGGCAAGCCGGACTGCGAGTGGATCTGCAACGGATGAGCCGGTGACCGCCCACCCCACGGTGCGCGCGCGATGGCAGGCCCGCACGCGGGCCGAGCAGGCCTCCGCCCACACGATGGAGCTGCTGGCCGCCCGCTTCGAGGCGCTCGTGCCCGAGCGTGCGGGCGTGGCCACGGCCCTGCGGCGCACCGCCGCCGACGAGCGACGTCACCAGGGGCTGTGCGCCGAGGTGGTGACCCGCCTGGGGGGCGACGCGGAGGCCGGCGGCCCGCTCCCCGGCCTGCCCCCCGCCGAGGGCGAGGCGCGGGGGGCCCTGATGGAGCACGTGGTCTTCCTGCTCTGCGCGGGCGAGGCCATCGCCGCGGCGATGCTGCGGGTGGCGGCGGGCGCCGCCACGGCGCCGGGGGTGACCGAGCTGCTGCGCGGCATCGCCGCCGACGAGGCCCGCCACGCGGCGCTGGGCTGGGTGGCCCTCGACGCGGCCCTCGACGGCCTGTCCGCCGAGGCCCGACGCGAGGCGGCACCCCGACTCAGCCGGCAGGTGCTGCGCGCGGTGGTCGCCGCCCGCGCCGTGGGTGCCGCCGGTCCCGACGGGGCGGCGTGGGGCCTGCTCGAGGGCGCACGCGCCGTCGAGGTGGCGAAGCAGGCGGTGGAGGCCGCGGTGATCCCGGAGCTCGTGGCGCGGGGACTGTGGGCGCCGCCGGGCGCCGCCCCCTGACCCGCGCACCCCTCAGGGGGTGCCCCCCAGCGCCGCGTACAGGGCCTGCGCCTGCGTGACCGTGAGCGCCACGCCCCAGACGCCCAGCTCGTCCACCTGGAAGGGACGGAACGCAGGATCCGACGCCCCCGTGCCCCGGATGCCGATGGCCGGCTTCACGTCGTTGAGGATGTCGCCGGGGTTCGAGTTCACGATGGTGGTGGAGGTCACGGACTGCCCGTCGACCACGAAGCTGATGCCCGCCACGGTGTTGGACCCGTCGTAGATGTAGACGAGGTGGTGCCAGGTGTCGTCGACGTACCCGCCGGTGCTCGTCTGCACCCGGCGGCCCAGGTTGCCCGGATCGTTCACCAGATCCAGCAGCGCCCGGTGGTTGTTCGCGGCGTCCCTGAGGCCTGCGTAGTACCCGGGCGCCCCACCCGCCGCGACCGCGTTGTCGGACTTGCCGAAGACGAAGGGCCCCAGTGTGCCGGGCACCTTCACCCAGGCCGCGATGGTGAAGGGCGTGGCGGTGCTGAAGTCGAACAGCGCCTCGTTGTCGATGCGCACGAAGTCGTCCACGCCGTCCAGGTCCAGCGCCTCCCCGCACACGCCGGCCGTGGTGGACGGGCCGCCCACGAGCGTGCCGGGCGCGGCGGCCTGCGCATCGGCGAGGGTGGTGCCGCTGACCGAGGAGGCGTCCATCGTCCAGAAGGCCAGCGGCGTGGGCACCGTGCTCCCGAACACCGTGCGCGTGCAGGCCACGGCGCCGCTGTCTCCGCTGTCTCCGCTGTCTCCGCTGTCGCCACTGTCGCCGCTGTCTCCCGTGCTCCCGGAGTCACCCGCGGAGCCCGAGTCGCCCGAGTCACCCACCGCGCCCGAGTCCCCGGAGTCCCCCGGCAGCGAGGAGTCGGCGGAGTCCGCCGAGTCCGTCGTGTCGCTGGAGTCCGCCCCCCCGGTGTCGGTGTCGGTGTCGGTGAGCTCGTCCTTGTCCCGGTCGTTCGTGCACGCCAGGGTTCCGAGCAGCAGCACGATCAGGGGACGGGAGAGGGACATGCAGCCTCCGGGCGCCGCGGGACGCTACGCGGTGCCGAGCGGCGGTGTCGATGCACGACGCGCGCCCTGCAGGGCACGGGCGTTGAACGCCGGGTCCCAGGGCCCGTCGCGCGCGGGGCGTGAGCCCACGGGACGGCGCCGCGGCGCGGCGGATCCCCCCTGCGACCCGGGTCCCGGCCTGCTACCCTGGCCCGCCTGGGCGCAGCGGGGTGGAACATGGGCCGTCGACCGTGGATCGTGGGGCTGGTGCTGGCCGGGTGCGTCGCGCCCGTCGGCGACCCGGACGCGCCCGGCGTGGCGCCCGACGACGTGGGCGACGACAGCGCCGACGACAGCGCCGGCCCGGACGACACCTCCGACACCGCGCGCGACACCTCCGACAGCGCCAGCGTCGCCTCACCCCCCTTCGACGGCATGCGCTCGGGCAGCCGGCTGCAGGCCGTCGCGTGGTCGGCGGGCCCCGGCACCGAGGTCTTCGCCCACTTCCACGACACCCTGCTCGGCGTGGACTGCGACCCGCTGCTGGCGAGCGACGGCGTGGTGCGCTGCCTGCCCCGCACGGGCGTGCAGGTGCTGGGCTACCGCGACGCCACCTGCCGCGCGCGCGCCTGGTTCGCCGTGGGCCTCGACGCCCACGACGCGGGCTACGTCCGCGAGGAGGTCCCCGACGAGCGCGTCTGCGGCCACAGCGCCCACGTCCGCATCTTCCAGGGGCGTCCCGAGCCCCTGGCGGGCGAGGTGTACGACTGGGGCATCGACACGAACGCCTGCGAGACGCGCGGGCTCGCCGCCCAGCTCTCCCAGCCGCTCCCGTCCACGGTGTACGCGCTCGACCTGGCCACCGACACGCCCGTCGACCCCACCGCCTTCGTCGCGTTCACCGCCGAGGACCGCCTGGGCACCGCCGGCGTGGGCGTGCGGGTGCTGCGGGCCGACGACGGCGCCGAGGTGGCGATCGACCTCGTGGACGACCACGACACCTGCCACCCCCGGCTGCTCGAGGGCGTCACCCGCTGCACCGGCGGCCCCTTCGCCGACCGCGTCAACGGCGGCTGGTGGGGCGGCGCCGGCTGCGACGCGCAGGCCCTGGCCCGGGTGGGCACGCGGCCGGGCTGCCCGGCACCACGCCGCGTGCTGGCGCGCAACCACCTCGTGGACGGCTACGCCCTGTTCGAGATCGGCGCCCCGTGGACGGGCGAGGTCCAGGTGGGCGATGCGCAGAGCTGCGCCCCGTGGGAGGGGCCGGGGCCCTGGATCGAGCTGGGCGACCCCATCCCCGCCGCGACGATCCCCGCGGTGTCGGAGGTGGCGGAGGGCCCGGGCCCGGTGCACCGCCGCCGGTGGGCGGACGCCGTGGGCGACCTGCACCTCGTGGCCGACGCGCCGTGGTCGGTGGACGGCGTGGACGGCACCTGCGATGCCGTGCGCTTCGCCGACGACCGCGTGGCCTGCGTGCCCGACGGCACCGTCCGCCTCGACGCCGAGCCGGTCTACGCCGACGCCGCGTGCAGCACCCCCGTCTTCCGCACCGCCCAGCCCCACGTGCTCACCGGCGCGGTGGACCTCTGCGACGCCACGGCCGGCCCGCGCAGCGCCGCCCAGGCGTGGTCGCTGGCGACCGACGAGCACGTGGGGCCCGTGTACGGGCGCGCGAGCGTGTGGCTGGTGGGCAGCGTGTGCCGCGAGGTCCGCGAGGCGGAGCCCGGCGACGGCTGGCACGTGGGCACGGCCGTGGACCCCACGGTGGCCTTCCCCGAGCTGGCGCGCGCCGTCGCACCCTGAGTCAGGCCGCGAACTCGCCCGTCTGCGGGTCCACCCCCGCCGCGTCCAGCGCGTCGCGCACCCAGGGGTCGTCGGCGAAGTCCACGGCCAGGAGGAGGCGGGCGGCGGCCAGGCGCACCGCGGGCACGGCCGACCACACGGCGCCGCCGAGGAAGTGGGCCTCCACCTGCTCCACGGGGGCGCCCTCCAGCCACGCGCGGCAGCGCTCGCAGGCGAGCAGGGCGCGGTCGAGGTCGGGCTCCTCGGGGAAGGGCGGGATCTCCCAGGCGCGCACGCCCTCGCGACCCTCGCAGAGCTCGCAGCGGCCGTGGGCACGGCGGGTCAGCGCCTTGCCGAGCACGCCCACCGCCGCGCGTTGCCGCACACGGCGGCGGCTCACCGGGGGTACCCGCCCCCGGCGCCCGCGCGCGAGGTGACCGGCGCGGCGGCCTCCATGCGTGCGACGTCGAGCACCAGCTCGTCCAGCGAGCCCGCGGTGCTCAGCAGGGTGGTCCAGGCGCTGCCGAGCTGCTCGACGGCGGCGAGCTGCTTGGCGGACTCGTAGCGGCCCTTGGCGGCCCGCCAGCGCTCCAGCAGCATCGGGTCCTGCAGGGCGCCGAGGCGCTGCCGCACGGCGACGAGACGGGGGTCCATGGCGTCGATGTAGGCCTTGATGGCCTGCTTGACCGGGCGGGAGGCGCGCACGCTGAAGGCCTCGTCGGCGCCGCGCTGGCACGACAGGCGCGCGAGGCGGGCGAGCTGCAGGGCGTCGCGCCAGTGGCCGCGCTGCAGGTCGTCGCGCACGTCGGACCAGGCGCGTGCGCCACGCTGCCAGGCCAGCTTCGCCTCGTCGGACAGCCGGACGTTCTCGGCCCGCACCTCGGCCTTGAGCACGCCGAGCATGGCGTCGAAGGCCACGGACTCGTCGTGCAGCGTGGTGAGGAGCGGATCGGAGGACTGCAGCTCCTGGGCGGCCGCGGAGGCCAGCGGATCGAGCACGGCCACGCCCGAGCCGAGCGCGACCAGCAGCAGGGTGCGGCCGATCAGGGCTCCGACGCCTCCGGCGCGGCGGTGGCGACCGGCAGCGTGGGCACGGCGCTGGGGTCGCCCGGGGTGGGCACCAGCTCCAGCTCCGCCACGACGACCGTCGGCGCTTCGACTCGGCACGGATGACCCTCCACAGGACCCAGGTTCGCAGCTCGTCCGTCTCGGGGCAGCAACACGTCAGCGCGCGCGACCGGTCCCGCCGCGACGATATCCCGAAGCGCCCGCCGATCCACAGCGGCGAAGCGCAGCGACCGCACCGGCACCCGCCGACCATCGGCGTACCACCTCGCTGCGACCACGGGCGGCGGCAGGGCCGGCGCGTCGTCGCCGAAGCCGCGCGCGTCGCGCACCGCAGGCTCCTGGAGGCGCTCCACCACGAGCACGTGGTCGAGGCCGTAGGCGGCCGCGGCGCGCAGGCCCAGCCGCAGCAGGCGCGCTTCCGGCACGGCGCGGGGGGCCTCCACCGTGGTGAAGCAGGCCCGGCCCGCGGCGCGCCCGTCCCACCGGGCCCAGGCGTGGCCGTTCGTGCCGTCGGGCACGGCGCGGTGCGGGGTGCGGCTGGTGAGCAGGGTGCGCACGATGCCCTCGGTCACCACCTCCACCGCCCGGGTGAAGCTGCCCTCGTCGTCGTGCATCGCCATGCCGGGGTGACCGGGCACCCCGCGCGCGTCGTCCACCACGCGCCACCCCGGCGGCAGCACCCGGCGACCCACCCGCGCCCCGTCGTCGCTGCCCCCCAGCTCGCCGAAGATGGTGTCGAAGGGCAGGTCGGGCGGGGTGCCCTCGAGCTGCGGCAGCAGCAGCCAGCGCTGCAGGTCCACCGCCGC
This sequence comes from Alphaproteobacteria bacterium, assembly GCA_020632955.1. GTDB lineage: Bacteria > Myxococcota_A > UBA796 > UBA796 > JACKEO01. The sequence goes on along the minus strand of JACKEO010000012.1, from coordinate 136,641 downwards.
GTCCCCGAGGAAGACCACCGGCCCCACGTACTCGGCCTCCAGCGCCGGCGCGGCGGCGGCGGCCACGGCCCCGCGCGCCAGGGCGTCGAGCGCCTCGGCCAGCGCCGCCTCGGAGGGCAGGTCGTCGGGGGAGCGCACCGTCCACAGGCGCTGGTCCACCAGCTGGGCCCCGTCGGCCGCCTGCACGGTGACCACGGCGCGCACGGTGGTCTCGGCCACCGGCCGCCGCACCCGCGTGCCCTCGGTGTCGATCACCCACGCCACGCCCACCTCCTGGGCGAGGTGCACGCGGCCGTCGAGCACGCCCGGCACGGCCGCGAGCACCGCCGACAGCGTGGCGGCCCGCAGCCCCGCGTCGGGCATCAGGGCGGGCGACGGGGGCACCGGGGCCGCCTGGATCGACCCCGTGAGCGTGTAGTCGCCGGGGTGGTCGGGGGGCAGCACCACCTGCGCCACCTTGCGGCTCTGCTGCTCCACCGCCTCCTTGTAGGCACGGTCGAGCTCGCGCCAGGCGCGCACGCGCACGGCGTGGGGCGTGGGCTGGTCGGGCAGCGCCGCCTGCCGGAAGCCGGTGCGCCAGCCCCCGAAGCCGGAGTTGTCGAGCGCGGGCGACCCCACCCGCACCTCCACGCCCAGGCGGGCCACGGGCGACATGTCGGCGCGGACCACCCCGCCCAGGGTGGCCTCCACGCTGCGCTGGGCCAGCAGCGTGAGCGTGAGCCGGGCGTGGTAGGGCGCGGGCGCTCCGGGCAGCGCCAGCTCGGCGTGGGCACGCGCCAGCTCGCCCTCCAGGGCCTCCACGAGCGCGCGCTCGGCCGGAGGCACCTCGTCGGTGGCCAGGGCCGTCGCGAGCAGGCAGGGCAGCAGCCAGGCCATCACGTGCCCTGCTCCCGCCCGGCGTCCTCGGGCTTGGCCAGCAGCGGGGGTCGGGCCACGTCCTTCTCCTTGAGCTGGAGCTCCAGGCGACGGAAGAGCAGCGGTGGGGCCACCGCCGACACGGGCACCCAGCCGCTCTCGGCGCCGCAGGTGCCGTTGAAGACCTCGGGCGTGTCGCCCGCGGCGAGGAGGGCACGGAAGGCGGCCAGGGGCGTGCCCACCAGGTCGATGCCGCGCACCAGCTCGTCGGGGCGGCCGTCGGCGTGCACGCGCCAGGTGCGGCTCGCGCGCACGTTGAAGGCGTTCGGCACCACCCGGCCGGTGAGGGTGAACCCGCCCTGGATCTCGTCCACCACGTAGCCGTGGGGCAGACCCTGGGCGCGCAGCTCCGCCAGCAGGCGGCTGCGCAGGGCCTCGGGGGGCAGCCCGCCCTCGGCGGTGAGGATCGTGGTGCCCATGCGCGCCGCGGGCGCGTTGCCGGCGCTGCGTCGGCCGTGGCCGTTCGAGCCCGCCTGCACCGACAGCGGGGAGCGCCCCATGAGGAAGCCGCGGAAGACGCCGTCCTCCACCAGCACCGCGCGGGCGGCGGGCACCCCCTCGTCGTCCACGGCGTAGTGGCCGCGGAGGCGCACGCCGTGGGCGGTGGGCAGCGTGGGGTCGTCCACCACGTCCACCCAGGACGGCAGCACCGGACGCCCCAGCTGCTCGAGGAAGGTCTTGCCCTCGTCGTCGCGCTTGTTGCGGTCGGCCTCGGCGCGGTGGCCGAGCACCTCGTGCAGGAAGACGGCGGCGGCGCGCCCCGAGAGCAGCACGGGCCCGGTGTAGGGAGCCGCACGGGGGGCGGCGCGCAGGGCGAGGGCCTCGTCCACCACCTCCTCGGCCAGCCGCAGCACCGCGTCGGGCGCGGGCAGGTCGGCGGGGCGGGCCACGTCGACGATGCGCGTGACGTCGAGCGTGTCGCCGTCGTCGGCCACCACCGAGGCGCGCACCATCAGCAGCACGTCGCCCCAGCCGTCGTGGACCACGGTGCCCTCGGTGTCGACGAACACGCGCTCCCGGTGCTCCAGCCGCAGCGTGGCGGCGCTCTCGACCACCTCGGGGGCGCGATCGAGCAGGCGGCTGGCCTCCACCAGCGTGCCCAGCCAGGCGCGGTCGAGCGCGCCGACCTGCGCGGGCGCGTCGATCCGCACCGCCGCGCCGGGGGTGAAGTCGGGGGCCGGATCCTCCTCCTCCACGAGCACGGCACGCTCGCCCTCCAGCAGGGCCAGGCGCTCGCGGGCGTTGCGGTGGCGTGCGTCGAGCTCGCGGCGCACGGCGAGGCGCAGCGCCGTGTCGCCGCCCACGCTGGCGAAGGGCACGCGGAGCAGCCCGCGCTCGTCGTCGTCCAGCAGCGACAGGCCACGCAGGGTGTGGGTGCTGTCGAGGGTGGGGGTGCCCATGCGCAGGTCCACGTCGAGGGTGCGCTCGAGCCGCGTGTCGTCGCGGCTCACCGCCCCCGCGGTGGCCCCCAGATCCACCACCGTGTGCTCCACGAGGGCCAGGGCCACGTGGTGGGGCGCCTCGCCCCGCGCCGTCCAGGTGGCGAGGGCCGCGTCGAGCTCCTCGCGGAGGAGCGCGTCGGCGTCGCCCTCGGCAGCCGCCGCGAGGCCCACGAGGAGGGGGAGCAGCAGCACGGCGACGACCTCCGGAGACGCGGGACCCGACTCCTGCCTACTCCGACACCGGCAGGCCGACGATGGTGCCCGCCACGCCGTCGGGACCGGCCGCGCCCGAGGAGGCGCCGCCCGCGCCGGGGGTGCCGGCTGCCACGGTGGTGGTGTCGTCGATCACGAGGCCGCCGTCCACCACCCAGATGCCCACGCTGGCGCCGCCGCTGCCGCCGCTGCCGTGCCCGCCACGCCCGCCGGCGCCGCCGTTGCCACCCCGGCCGCCCGCGCCGCCGTGGTCGACCCGCCGGCCGCCGGTGCCGCCGTCGCCGGCCGGGCCGCCCATGCCGCCCGTGCCGCCCGCGCCGCCGTTCCCGCCGTTCCCGGCCTGGATGGTGCAGGCCTCCAGCGTGGGCGTGCTGCCGATGACCACGAGGCCGATGGACGCCCCACCGCCGCCGCCGCCGAGCCCGCCGGTGCCGGAGCAGCCCCCCGAGCCGCCACCGCCGCCGCCGGCACCCCAGTCGGAGTTGCAGCAGAAGGTGTCGCAGTCGCTGCCGCCGCCGCCGCCCCCACCGCCGCCGCCGCCGCCGGGACCCCCGTCGGTGCCGTCGGCGCCGTCGAGGGGCACGTAGGCCCGCGCCACCGGGTTCACGCCCGCGGGCTCCGACACCGCGAGGCCGTCTCGGCCCGCCGGCCCCGCCGTGCCCGGGTCGCCCTTGCCGCCGGTGTCGGCCTTCACCGCGTCGCAGCACTCGAGGTCGAGGACGCCGCAGTCCTGCTGCTCCTCGCCCGGCGTGCTGCCCTTGCCGCCGGCGCCGCCCGCGGCCTCGCCGAGCCCCTGGGCCTCGCCGCCCGGGCCCCCGTTCTCGCCCTTGCCCCGGATGCTGGAGCTGTCCTCCCCGCCCTTGCCGCCCTTGCCGCCGCTGCCGGGCAGCCCGGGGGTGCCGCACACCGGCGCCATGCCGCCCTGCACGTTCGTGGTGGTGCAGTCGCCTGTGAGCCCGAAGGGATCGGCGATGTCGCAGCCGTCGCGGCCCCACTGCCCGTCCACGCCGCGCAGGCCCTGCTGCCCGGGCTGACCCACCTTGCCCGTGAGGCCGTCGGCCGCGGTGATGGTGACCTGGGCGAGCGTGAGGAAGTCGCCGCTGGAGGCCACCATGGCGCCCATGGCGCTGCCGCCGGCCCCCTTCACCGCGGTGGGCTCGAGGGTGAGGCGCTCCACGCGCACGGCCCCGCCGAGGCCGTCGGCCACGAGCAGCGGGCCCTCGCCGGTGAGCCGGGTGACCTCGCCGGCGGGGCGGGTCCACCCGTCGCGGTCGTCGTAGCCGCCGTACACGCTCACCCCGTCCACCAGGGTGACGCGCTCGCGGTACTGGCCCGAGCCCACGATCACCGTGGCCCGCCGCAGCGTGAGCGCGCGCTCGATGCCGGCGGCGAGGTAGCGCAGGGGCTCCCGGGCCGTGCCGGGGGCCTGCTCCTTGCCGCGCAGGGCCACGTAGATCGTCTCCTCCACCACGCCGTCGGCCCCGTCGCAGTTGCTGTCGAGGCCCTGGGGGTCGGGCGGGTCGGGCAGGTCGCGCTGGGCCAGGTCGTCCACGCCCGGGCAGGCGTCGAGGTCGTCGCACACGCCGTCGGCGTCCGCGTCGCCCTTGGCGTCGATGCCCTCGCAGAGGTCCTCGCCGTCGCACACCCCGTCGCCGTCGCTGTCGGTGCCGTCGCACACGGGTCCGGTGTCGCCGGTGCCGTCGGTCTCGCCGAGGTCGTCGCCGAACGTGTTGGTGAACGGCTTGGCCTCGCAGGCCAGGAGCAGCAGCAGGGAGGCGTGGAGCGGGCGCACGGGGGACTCGCGACAGGACGTCCCCGATCTACACGACCGGGCGACCATCGCCCACAGTCCGGGTGCCGGGTACGTGGGCGACGGGCCGGCCCCTCCCCGCCGACGCCCCTCGTCCGGAGAGCCCATGGTCCCGCAGCGCACGCTCCTCCTCGGTCTCCTGCTCGGTGCCTGCGGCGCGCCCGCCGACCAGGGCGACCTCGTCGGCGACGACACCGACGACACCACGCCCGGGGCCGACGACCCGTACGCCGGCCTGCCCGCCCCCAAGGCCCCGGCGGCCTACTCCAAGGGCACCTGCCCCGAGCTCGTGGCGGGCGAGAACACGAAGTTCGCCTCGGGCAAGCGCACCAACCGGGAGTTCCTGCTGCGCCTGCCCGCCGACCCCGAGGGGGCCGGCGTGGTGTTCATGTGGCACGGCAACGGCGACACGATGGAGGCCTTCGACCGCTACCTGGACGCGAAGGGCGCCGCGAAGGAGCTCGACGTCATCGCGGTGATCCCCGAGGCGGGCTCCGGCGGCTACGGCCTCGACTGGTCGGTGCCGCCCAACGACCCCAGCGCCGACGCCACCTTCTTCGACGACCTGCTGTCGTGCCTCGACGCCCAGTACGGCATCGACCGGCGCCGGGTCTACACGATGGGCTTCTCGGCGGGCGCGCTGTGGTCGTCGTGGCTGGTGATGCACCGCGCCGAGCACCTGGCCTCGGCCGTGATCTTCAGCGGCGGCTCCGACGGCAGCGTGGGCATCGGCCCGAAGGTGAACCCCTACGCCAAGCCGGCGTGGCGCATCCCGGTGGTGATGACCGAGGGCGGCGCCGACGACGTGGTGGCGGTGAACTTCACGCAGATGTCGCGCTCGATGGCCGGCAAGCTCCGCGACGACCGCAGCGTGGCCGTGCTCTGCTCCCACACCCAGGGCCACACGCCGCCCACGGGCTGGAACAGCTGGGCCTGGGACTTCCTCGACGCCCACGTGCACCGCAGCCTGCCCAGCCCCTACGCCGACGGCGAGGACCCCTCGGGCACCCTCCCCGCGGGCTGCACCTGGGAGTAGGGCCTCAGCCCGTCCAGCGCGGGCCGTCCGAGCCGGCGACGTAGGCCTCGATCCCGTCGGGCAGCTGCACCCACGCCGGCTTGTTCACGCAGAAGACGGCGCGGTCGGGCGGCGTGTCGCGCGCGCCGTCCACCAGCCCCAGCGGGATGCCCACCACGCCCGGCCGTCGCTCGAAGCGCTGGTAGAGCACCACGCCGCACGACGGGCAGGCCGAGGTCTCGAGCCAGCGGCCCGAGTCGGCGCGTCGTCGCCAGGTGGGCAGCACGGGCAGGTCCAGCCCCTCCTCCGGGTAGTAGGTGGCCAGGCCGAAGGGACCGCCCGCCCGACGCTGGCAGTCGCGGCAGAAGCAGATCGTCACCCGTGGCGGCGGGCCGGGCAGCGCGAAGGCCTGGGCACCGCAGCGGCAGCGCACGGCGTAGGACGCGGTCATGGCGGACCTCCTGGGGGCCTCGGTGGGCCCCGTGGGACGTGCTAGCCTGCCGCGACCCGCACCACCTCGGAGCCCCGATGCGCGCCGTCCTGCCTGCCCTCCTGCTGCTCGGTGGCTGCAACCAGGCCGTCTACCTGCAGAGCGGCACCTACACGCTGGTGCGTGACCGCGCGCCCGTGGCCGCGGCGGGCGCCGAGGACGCGCCGGAGCTCACGCTCACGCTCGATCAGGAGGCCCGCACCTGGGCGCTGGCGCTCGAGGGCGGCGCCACGGTGGAGGGCAGCTGGGCGCCCCGCGCTCGCACCGACTGGAGCACCTGCTGCTACCTCAACCAAGGCCACTTCGAGTTCGAGACGGCCACGCTCACGCCGGGGGTCTTCACGCTGGGGTGGGTGGACATGAGGCGGGCATGGATCACGGCGGACGGGCCCACCCTCTTCGAGGCCAGCGCGGGCGCCTTCGAGCCCGAGGGCTGGGAGTTCGAGTAGGGTCGCGGGTGGCGCGCTGCCGTCGGAGGCTGGCGTGAGCGGCCCGCCGCGCCCCGTGCGCCGGCTCGCGTCGTGGGCCCTGGGCGTGGCCCTCTTCCTGGGGACCGCCGAGGTGGGGCTGCGGCTGGTGGATCGCCTGGGTCGCGACCCGGAGGCCGCGCGCCTCGTGAGCGTGGACGGGGCCACCGGGCTGGCCTGGGGTGCCGACGGGGGCAGCCCGCTGCACGTGGCCTCCGACCTGCCCGGCGTGGTGTACGGCCTGCGCCCGTCGGCCGACGTCTTCGTGCCGGGCTTCCACCGGCGCTTCGTCACCAACGCCCTGGGCTTCCGCGACCGCGAGCGCACGCACACGCCGCCGGCCGGGGTGCGGCGGGTGCTGGTGCTGGGCGACTCGGTGACCTTCGGCTGGCAGGTGGACGGCGACCAGACCTTCACCGCGCGCGCCGAGGCCCTGCTCCGCACGCCCGACGGCGCCCCCTGCCCCGTGGAGATCCTCAACCTGGGGGTGGGCGGCTACGACACCGAGCAGGAGGCGGCGGTGCTCTCCGCCTGGGGTCCGCGCCTGTCCCCCGATCTCGTCGTGGTGGCCTACGTGTTCAACGACCACGGCCGCGGCGCCGACGCGGGCCTCTGGGACCACTTCACCCGCTCGCGCTCACGCCTGTGGGACGCCCTGCGCAAGGCGCGGCTGCGCCTCGAGGCCGCGGGGACCACGCCGGACCCCGTCACGCGTGGCCTGGAGCGCATCGCCGCCTGGCTCGACGCAGCGCAGGTGCCGGGCCTGGTGGTGGCCTTCCCCCCCTTCCCGGTGTCCGCGGAGGGGGGACCGCCCCCGCAGGGTCTGGTGGAGGCCGCGCGCGTGGGGCTGGGCACCCTGGACCTCGCGCCCGCCTACCGCGCCGCCGGGCCGGGGCCGTGGAGCGCCGACGGCCTGCACCCCGACGCCGCCGGGCACGAGGTGGCCGCGCGGGCGGTGGCCGAGGCGGTGGTGGAGGTGCTGGGGGTGGAGTGCGGGGTGGAGGAGGCGCGCCCCTGAGGACACGCCGTCAGGGCTGACGCACCCACGACAGGCTCCACCACACACCCGTGGCCGCGTCGCGCACGCCCCACACATGGCTGCGGTCGACCAGCACGATCTCGGCAGGCAGGTCTCCACTCCCCGGCACGGCGCCCGTGACCACCGTGGTCGCCGCGGCGGAGACAGCCTGGGCGCCCAGCTCGAGCGCCACCACGTGCCGCGCCACGTCCAGGTGCAGCCCCCGGATCGGCGTGAGCCGGTCGAAGCGCGCCGTCTCGGCGACGAAGGCGCTGGACACCCCCTGGCGGCCCCAGGCGTCGACGAGATCCGTCGTGGAGCGCACCCGGGAGGGCGGCACCACGAGGAGGGCGTCGAACGGCGCGGCGTCGGCGACCGCCTGGGCCACGGCCTCGGCGTCGAGTCCGCCGAGGAAGGCCCGCACCGTGAGGCCCGCGTCCGGGAGCAGCCACACGACCTCCAGGTCGCCCACCAGCGGGCGGCGGATCGCGACGCCACCGGGCACGGCCGCGCGACGGAGCGGCTCGGTGTGGGGGGTGCGCAGCGCCTCCACCTGCACGGACGGGCCCGCATCCGGCTGGAAGGCCAGCGGGGGCACCCCCTCGTCGACCAGCGGCGACGCCCAGGGAGCCGACAGGGCCCAGCGTGCGAGGAGCACCAGCCGGGTCTGCTCCGACACCTCGAGCCCCGACGCGCCTGCACAGGGCGTCCCGGCCTCCCAGGCGGCCACGGCCCGGTCCACCACCGGGGGCGTCCAGGGCGTGGGCGCCTCCACCGGGCCCTCCAGCAGGGCAGCCGCCGCGGCGGCCCAGTCCTCCCGCACCCCGAGGCCCGCATCCGCGAAGGCGCCCACCGCCCAGCTGGACGACCAGGGGGCGTCCGCGACGGCGAGCGACCGGCTCGCCTGCACCAGCTCGTCCGCGAGCACCGTGGCGTCGAGGTCGACCCCGAGCAGCGACTGCAGCTCGGCTCGGGTGGGATCGTCGGCCCCCGCCAGGAGGAGCACCAGCGGCGCGAGCACCGCGGGAGGGCTGACGGCGTAGGCTGCGGCGTCGCCCGCGTCCGCGCGGAGGAGGTCCAGCCCCACCCTCAGCGAGGCGGCGGCCGCCGTCGGCAGGGCCGCCACGGCCGGGTGGGACCAGCCCACGGCGCGCGCACGCGCCGTGGCGGCGTCGAAGCGGGGGCACGCGGCCGAGCCCCCGGACCGGTCGCCGCGCAGGCCGGTGTCGCCCACGAAGCCGGTGGCGAGGCCCTCGGGGACCGTCGAGACGGAGGTGCACGCCGCCCCGGCCAGCAGTGCGGCGACGCCGAGCCGAAGGAGCTGCGCGGCGGACGGCATGGAGGCTCCACGGGGCCCAAGGCGCGAGGATAGCCGAGCCAGGGCACCAGCCGCGCGGGTGGAGCACGCCACCTTCCCCCCGACGCGCCGGGTCACTCCTCGCCGAACTCCACGTCCACCATCTCGTCGAACCAGCTCTTGGGCCGCCAGCCCGTGTGCCGGCCGATGAGCTCGCCGTCCCGGTAGATGAGCAGCGTGGGCACCGAGCGCACCTGCAGCCGCTGCATCAGCGCCGGCTCGGCCCGCGAGCTGTCGATCTGCACCACGCGCACCCGGCCCTGGTAGCGGGTGGTGACGTCGATCACGACCGGCGCGAGCGCCTTGCACGGCCCGCAGGTGGGGCTCCAGACGTCCACGATGGTGGGCTGGCCCTCGGCGACCACCGCGTCGAGCTCGGCGGCGGTGAGCACGGCGTCGGGGAGCACCTGGGGCGCGCGCTGGAAGAGGGAGGAGAGGAAGCCCATGGGCGGGTGCTCGGGGTGGGAGGGCACCCGGGGCGTATCGCCGCGGGGCGGGGTGGTCAGGGGGCGCGCGAACGCCCTCCCCTCACTCCCCCCCCGAACACCTCGTCCGCCAGCGCCCGCAGCGCCGCCAGCTCCACTTCCACCTCCGGGTCCAGCTCCCCCCCGTCGAGCAGGTCCACCGCCTCGAAGGGGTCGGCCGCCAGGTCGTACAGCGACTCCGACCCGTCGAGCGCGCGCAGCAGCTTGAGCCCGTCGGCGCGGCGTACCATCTGCTCGCGCAGGTCGTAGGGTCCCGACAGGCCCAGCGGCTCGAAGCGCTCGGCGGCCACCCAGGTGCGCACCGGACCGGCGTCGGCGTCCTCGAGCACCGGGCGCAGGCTCAGGCTGGTGCCGTCGTCGGCCAGCGCGTGGGCGTCGGGGTGCCGCGCCAGGTCGAGCACGGTGGCGAAGAGGTCGGTGGCCTGCACCAGGTGGTCCACGGCGCGCCCGGGGTCCTCGATACCGGGCCCCGCCATCCAGAGCGGCACGCGCACCCCGCCCTCGCGCACGCCCCCCTTGCCGGCGTCCTCGGGGAAGGGCGGCTGCACCAGCAGCGCAGGCGTGCCGTTGTCGGCCATCACGATCACCCAGGTGCGGGCGAGCACCTCGGGGTCCAGGGTGGACAGGAGCCGCCCGAGCTCGGCGTCCACCGACCCGATCATCGCGTCGTACATCTCGGCCAGGCGCCAGCCGTCGTCGCCCGGGTCCACCGCGTGGAGCTGCGGCGGAGGCACGTGGAAGGGCCGGTGGGCGGCTGCGGGGGCCAGGTAGAGGAACCACGGCTCCGGCATGGCGTCGACGGCCTCGAGCGCGCGGTCCACGAGGTGGGTGGTGTTGTAGTGGTCGACGCGCCCATGGACGCCGTCCACCGTCTCCTCCCACGAGGCGTAGCTGACGGGCAGGCCGTCGGAGCCGTCGGAGAGCAGGTTGTCGTCGAAGCCGGTGAAGCGGTCGAAGCCGCCCACGGTGCGGGGCGCGTCGGGCCCGGCGGCGTCGCGCCGGTCGAGGTGCCACTTCCCCACCGCCGTGCTCGCGTACCCCCGCGTGCGCAGCGCCTCGGCGAGGGTGGTCTCCTCGGGCGACAGCGACCAGCCCTGCTCCTGGTACACCACCTGCGAGCCGATGCCGGTCTGGTGGGGGGACCGCCCGGTGAGCACGGCGGCCCGCGTGGGCGAGCACACCGGCTGGGCGTAGGCCTGCGTGAAGCGCACGCCCTCCTGGGCCAGCGCGTCGAGCACCGGCGTCTGGGCCGGATCGGCGCCGAGGCCCCAGGCCTCCACCTGGTCCACGCCGATGTCGTCGAGCAGCACCAGCAGCACGTTGGGCCCGCCGTCGGGGGGGGCGGCGTCGTTCCACACCCCCGCCACGCCGGGATCGACGTCGGCGCGGACGCCCGCGCCCAGGGGGTCGGGGTCCGGCGGGTGACACGCGAGGAGGAGGGCGGCGAGCCCGGGCGCGCGGGGCATGGGGAGGGGTATCGCGGGGCGGCGGGATCAGTCGTGGGACCCGTCGGGGGGCTCTACGCTACGAACCGGGCGCTCTTCTGACGGACCGTCCACCTGCTCGGACCTGCGGACGAGCCGTCACCACACTTGGTACGATCACCCCACCGGGAGCAGTTGGTTCACGAGCTCACCTCGTGGCTCGTCCACGAAGGCGTGGGGGGGAGATGAACTGGAACGATCCACGGGATCGCGAGATCGCGACGCGCCACATCGACGCGGCCATTGCGGCAATGGCGAGAAACCGCGCCCTGATTCTCACGCTGAACCTGGTCGCGGGACTGGTCGCGGTGAACATCTACGTCGGCTCGGTCTCCCTCGACGCGAAACAGCGCGCAAACTACCTGATGTCAATCAGCAGCATCCACAGGAGGATCGAGAACATCGGCTGCGTGAAGAACCTGGTGGAAAGTGGGATTCAGGGCGCGAGCATCGATGAAATCGAAACAGCGATTCTGACGGCGAATTCGTCTGGGAGATGTGTTCTGTCGCCCGAACAGATGTCCGAAGCAAGCAGCTTGCTGTTTCGGTTGCGGCGCATCCATCACGATGTCCGCTCAGTGTCGATCGGGACGAACATCGAAGTGTCTACGCTCGGAATCGCGGTCCCGAAGAGCGAGTTTGCGCCCGTGGCGGGCGGACTGATCGTGCTCCTCTACGCGTGGCTGCTTCTCTCGTTCTGGCAGCTGAGCGGCGCCACGGCGCGCTTGTCCGAGCTGTTCAAGGGCGAGTCCGTTAGCGCTGCAGCCGCAAAGCGCGCCGCTCATGACATCCTCGAGTCCAGCTACTTTCTTCGAACAAGCTCTGATTCGACAATGCGATACTTCGCGTACGCTCTGTATTACTCCGCGCCTATCGTCTTCACGCCGCCGGCCTCATTCGTGGGCGTACTGGCGCTTGATGCGAAGACGATGCAAGACCTCGATCCGCCAGCTGTCTGGCGGGCCGCCGACCACCTGGTCGCGAGCTGATCGAAGCGGTCATCCTAGGATCGTATTGCGGCTCGCCATCCAAAGCAATCGATGGAGAGCAACACCGACGGACTCCGTGACACCAATATTGAAAAACGGGCGCCTGATTCGACCTTGTCCAGCCGATGCAACATCGGCGACCGCGTCCGCCGACTCGACCAGGATCAGCATCAACCGATCAAACTCCATCACAAGCGATGCGGACGCGACGACGTAGTGCTGGCAAGCATCGTAGCGAGTTCGCATAGGGCGCGGGCGACCGCAACGAGGATGCGCGACAAATTTAGGACGATTACACCCATGTTGGCTGCACCAACCACGGAAGTGCCGCATGTCCGATTAACTCCCATCCCGCACCATCCTCTCGGGCTGCCTGAACCCAGACGTCGCCGCAGACGCGACGCGTGGTGCGAGAAGCAGGCAGCCCTTTCAGCGACTTCGCCGGACTGCGCGCGTTCTGCGCCTTCCTGGGCCGGACGACCGGTGCGGGTCATCGTCTCCTCGATGATCACGGGCAATGTTCGAGCGACGACGGCAGAACCCGCCCTTCCCGCCCGACGTGACGCTGCAGGAGATGCATCGCGTCAAGGGTGACCAAGCCCTTTACGAACTGGTACTCTGGACGCTCGCCGAACAGGTCGCAGGCGATTTGAGCGGCACAAGCGCCAAAGTAGCTCCACTCCCTGCATCAAGGACGGGTTAGCGTTTCGGCGCAGAGAACGGACGAATCGTGCTGGCCTCGACCCCAACGAGCACCTGCTCCAAGGGTTCAATACGGAACTGCTTCCGGAGTAGCCGCTGGTAGGCTGTCACCCACGGGTGACGGACAGCTCGTCGACGTCAGGATGCACGTGCCAGAGCTGGAATCTGGCACGCTGCGTGCTCCCCGCGAATCTGGAGCGCCCATGAGGACCCCTTCCACGTGGACTTCGAGGGGCGCTTCACGCCGGCAGGCGCGCGAGGCAAGCGGAATCTCAAGCGCCGCTTCGTCGTCTTCCCCTGATCACGGGCCAGTCTTCGGTCGCGACCGCTGGCTCGTGTGGCGACTGCATCGTCGACAGCGGCGAGACCAGACCCGCGACGACGGCAACCTGGACACCGAGACGGAGCGACGCGATCTGCCAGACGGAGGAGCGGTGTCGGGACTCTGTCCGCCCCACTTCTGCGGGTGAGGAGTCGCGCATCCCCGCGCGTCGCAGACGCTGCCTTAGAGACCTCGGTGCAAACTCTTCCCGATCACCCCTGTCACGACGGGCGGTGTCGACGCAGCACCCGGAGACGTGGCACGACCTCGTCCTCGAAACTCCGACCACACCCCATGACGATGACGATGGTGCGGTGGTTTCCGGCACAGCTGGCCTGCTCCGCATCTTCGCCTCGGAGGTGTTCAGCGGAGGCATCGACTACTACTTCCTCCCAGAACAACGAGATCCCGATCACGGAACTCGCTGCTGTGGTCTGCCGAGTCGGCGCGCTGGGCTCGCTGACCATCTCTTCGACCGCGCTGTCACCTGCCCGTCCTGGAGCCTGCACGGGCTGGCATCTGGACGATGACCCGGGCTTCGGGGTGACATCGACTTCGAGGCGATGACCGAGGCCTACTACGGCCACGATCCTGAGCAGCTCGGAGTTCGAGGCCCATCTCCGCGCTCTACCCAGACCCACGCGTCCACGCGTTCGTCACCTGCGGATTAGATGCCGCAGGAGACGGTCGCCCGTCCCGGTGAATTCCCACGCCGCGAGGGTTCCACATGCCCTCCCCTGATGACGCTTCGACGTGGGGCGCCCCGAACTGGCGCGTCGACGCCTGGCAAGCCCTCGTCCGCGAGGAGATGACGTCCCACAGGACGAGATGACCCGGTGATCCGCACTACCCGCTTCGTTCGAGACTCCACCAACTGAGGTCGCAGCGGTGGCCAGGCCCACTTCTTCCCGTTTTGACTGGGATCCCGCCTCGAGCCGGAAGCCGAGGCCTTCCGCGCGGTGGGCCAGCATCGTCTCGCCGAAAGCGCATGGACGAAGCTGCCGCCGTGCTCGCGCCGGTGTGCGATGCCGTCGACCTGGACGAGGAGGACCCGGCTTCGCTGACTCCGACTTCGACGCGATGGACGAGGCCTGGATCGGGCCCGACCTGATGGGCCCCGAGGGCGATCTGACGCGCGCATCGTGGTTTTCCCAGGCCCACGAGGCTGCTCCGTCGCGGGTCGACTGACCGCCGTGTCCCTGCGTCACCTGCACCCGAATTTGGTATGATCGCTCACCTCAGATCACATCAAACCGATCAAACTCCATCACAAACTGCCCCCGCCCCCGCGTCTGGCTCCTCAAGTCCGTCGCATACCCGATCAACCGCGCCAGCCCGCACTCCGCCGCGATCGACGTCGTGCCGCCATCGCTGTCGTGCCCCTGGATGGTGGCGCCGCGGCTCTGCAGGTCGCCCAGCACGCCGCCGGTGTTCTCGTCGGGCACCACCACCTCGACCTTCATGATGGGCTGCATCACGAGGCCGCCGGCCTTGGACAGGGCCTCGCGCACGGCGGTGGCGGCGGCGATGCGCAGGGCCTGGGGGCTGGAGGCGGGGCCGTAGGTGACCGCGCGGGTGACCGTGATGGCCACGTCCTCGAGGGGGCTGCCCTCCACGGGGCCGCCGGCGGTGGCGTCGGCCGAGCCTGACGCCACCGCGGCGCGCTGCTCGGGGGTGGGCTCGTAGCCGGCGGGCTCCCACTGCACGTGGCCGGCGTCCACCGCCACGCCCTCGCCGCGGGCGCGCGGCGCCACGGCCACGCCCACCTCGGCCTTGAGCTCGATCACCTGCGAGCCGGCCTCGATGGTGCGGTCGACGCCCGAGAGCACCTCGGCGGGCGCCTTGATGGTCTCGCGCGACACCACCTGGGGACGGCCCACGCGCACCTTGAGGTTGAACTCCCGCTCCATGCGCTCGAACGCGATCTGCAGGTGCAGCTCGCCCATGCCCGACAGCAGGCGCTGGCCGGTCTCGGCGTCCTCGCGGAAGGTGAGGGTGGGGTCCTCCTCGGTCATCTTGCCGAGCACCTCGAACATCTTCTCCTCGTCCTTGGTGGACTCGGGCTCGATGGCCAGGCTGAGCACCGGCAGGCGCGCGTCGATGCGCTCCAGGAGGATGGGCGACTCGGGGTCGCAGATGGTGTCGCCCGTGGTGACGTGGCGCAGGCCCGCGAGGAGCACGATCTGGCCGGCCACGGCCTCGTCGATGCGGGTCTTGCGCTGGGCGTCGATGTCGAAGACGCGGGCCACGCGCTCGGTGACGTCCGACGTGCCCACGCGGATCACCTGCCCCGGCTCGAGCACGCCCCGGTACAGGCGCACGAAGACGTGACGGCGGCCCTCGAAGAGCTGCACCTTGAAGGCCAGCGCCGTGAGCGGGCCGTCGGGCGTCATCTCCACGTCGCCGGGCTCGCCGGTGGGCAGCGTGCCCTTGGCGGGCGGGCGCTCCAGCGGGTTGGGCATGATGCGCAGCAGGGCATCGAGCAGCGGCTGCACGCCCCAGTTGCGCAGGGCGCTGCCGCCGAAGGCCGGCCGCACCTCGCCCGAGATCGTCAGGCGGCGCAGCGTGGCCCAGAGGGCCTCGGGGTCGAGCGGCTCGTCGGCGAGGAAGGCCTCGGCGATGGCGTCGTCGTGGTCGCCCAGCACGTTGAGCAGGGCCTCGCGGAAGGGCGCCAGCACCTCGGCCTCGTCGGCGGTGAGCGGCCGGACGGTGACCTCCTCGCCCTTCTCGCCCGAGAAGCTGTAGGCCTGCTCCTCGATGGCGTGCAGCACCACCGACGACTCGGGCAGCGGCACGCACACCGGCACCGGCGTCTCGCCCAGGCGGCGCTCCACGCTGGCCAGGGCGCGCTCGAAGTCGGCGCCGGGGCGGTCCATCTTGTTCACGAACACGGCCCGGGGCACCGCGAACTTGTTCGCCTGGCGCCACACCGTCTCGGTCTGCGGCTCCACCCCGCGCACGCCGTCCATCACGATCACGGCGCCGTCGAGCACGCGCATGGAGCGCTCGACCTCGATGGTGAAGTCCACGTGACCCGGCGTGTCGACCACCTGGATGAGGTGGTCCTTCCACGGGCACTTCGTCACCGCCGCGGTGATCGTGATGCCGTGCGCCTGCTCCTCGGCCATCCAGTCCATGTGGGCCGCGCCCTCGTGGACCTCGCCGATCTTGTGCGACGCGCCCGTGTAGTAGAGCACGCGCTCGGTGAGCGTGGTCTTCCCGGCGTCGACGTGCGCTGCGATGCCCACGTTCCGCACACGAGCCAGGTCGGTGCGCGGCCCCGGCTTGGCCTTGGACATCCGTCCTCCCGCGGTCCCGCGGCGGCTATCCCCCGGAGGTCCGCCGATCCAGCGCTGGCCCCCCTTCCCTCCCCTCCAAGGCGTGCGTCGCGGTGGGCGATCGTGCCGACGCGGAACGGGGGGAGGGTGTGGGCCTGGGGAAACCACGGTGATCACGGAGGAGAACGGAGGGCGCGCGGAGGAAGATGAGGTTTGAGTGTGTCTTCTCCGTGCGCCCTCCGCCGGGCTCCGCGAACTCCGTGGTTCCCATGTGCGCGTCGGAAGCGGCGCGACCCCACACCCTGGGCCCCACGTCCGTTCGGGAGCGCACAGCCCGACACGACGGCGACGCCTCTCGTCCCCGCGGGACTACCTGAGGCCCGCCCTGCGCCGCAGGATCCACGCGATGCCCGCGAACAACGCGATCCACGCCGCCAGCACCGGGCTGCGCCACACGGCCACCTCGTGGCGCGTCCACAGCGTGCGGCCCGCGCTGGCGTCGCGCAGCGGCTCCTCCGTCTCGCCCGCGGGCACGAAGCGTCCGTCGGTGCGCGCCGCCAGCCAGGCCAGGAAGGCCGGGTCGGGGGCCACCTCGTCGAGCTCGGGGTCGCGGCTGGTGACCGCGTACACCGTGCTCGCCACATCCGCCGACGGGCCCGTGCCCACCACCACGTCCACCCGGTGGGCCCCGCGGCGCTCGGCGGGCACGGTGATCACCGCCTCGCCCTCGGGGCCCGTGGTGGCCTCGTGCGAGGCCGACCAGCCCGACGAGCTCACCTCCACCCGCACCGGGCCGTCCACCAGCGGGGCGAAGTCCTGGTCGCGCGCCCGCACCAGGATGCGCACCTCGTCGCCCACGGCGTAGTTCTCGCGGTGGGTGTCGACCATGACGCGGGCCGTGGTGGGGTCGCCGATCAGCCAGCGGATCGCCCCCTTCCAGAAGCGCAGGTAGGCCTGGTTGCCGCGCCCCACCGCCGCCTCCGACAGCGACCAGCGCCAGGAGGTGTCGACCGACAGGGCCATCGCGCGGCCCTTGCCCGCCTCCGACACCGACAGCACCGGCAGCGGCTTGCCCAGCTTGTCCTTGAGCGTGGGGTGCTCGAGCAGCACCGCGGCGTTGCTGCGCGCCGTGAGCCCGGTGTTCGTGCCGTCGAGCGCGTGCAGCCGCCCCCACCACGCCTCGTTCTCGGTGGCGTCGGCCACCAGGCGGGTGATCGGGTGGCGCCGTCCCGCGTCGGTGAGCGTGGGCTGGAAGGGCGTGGGATCGGGCGCGCTGCGGGTGCCGCTCACCTCCACCGGCAGGATGTCGGGCAGCGGCGTGCGTCCGTAGTCGCCGAGCGAGAAGGATCGGTCGCCGCCCACCATCGCGAAGCCGTGCCCCAGGTCGCGGGTGACCCGCGCCACGTTGCCCAGCAGCTCGGCCGACCAGTGCTCGAAGTAGGGGTGGTAGTCGAAGTTCTGGAAGATCACGAGGTCGAAGGACGCGAGCTCCTCGTTGAAGAGCTGGCGGTACGGGAACTCGATGAGCGACAGCTCCTTCTCGTTCCAGCGCGCGCCCATGTCGCGGCGCGTGCGGAGGATGAAGAAGCTCACCAGGTCGACCGAGGGATCGCCCTTGAGGAAGCGGCGCAGGAACTTCACGTCCCACGACGGCGCGCCCGCCACCTGCAGCACGCGGATCTTGTCGCGCACCACCCGCACCACCACGGGCATCACGTTGTTCGCGAGCACCGCGTCCTGCTCGTAGTCGGGCACCTGCACCAGGAAGCTGAAGCGCCCGGGACGGTCGGGGGTGACCTCGAAGGTGGCCTCGCCCTCCCCCGCCTCGTCGAGGCGCACCCGGCTGCTGGTGACCACGCGGCCGTCCTGCAGCAGCTCGGCCTGCACCTCCTGGCCCTCGAAGCCGATGCCCACCAGCTCGGCCCGGATGCGGAAGGGGGTGTGCACGTAGGCGTAGCCGCCGGCGTCCACCCAGCGCACCGCCAGGTCCTTCGTGGCCCCCGTCTGGCCCACCCCGAACAGCGTGAGCGGCCCGGGCAGCTTGGGCGGCACCGGATCGCCGCCGCGCAGCCAGGAGCGCCGCAGGGGCCCGCGGTCGAGGCCGTCGGTGATCACCACCACCCCGGCCAGCTTCTCGCCCGCGTAGCGGTCGCCCAGGGCCCGCAGCGCGGACTCGAGATCGGTGCCCGGCAGGTCGAAGGCCGTGGGCGGACCCGCCGACAGCCCGTCGCCCAGGTGGAAGACGTCGACGTCGTCGCCCTCGGCCAGCACCCGGTCGAGCAGGGCGCGGGCCGCATCCGATCGGGCACCGGCCCCCTCGCGCACCGCCATCGACGCGCTGGCGTCCACCACCACCGCGAGGCGGCCGGGCACCGTGCGGCCCTCCTCCTCCACCCACACCGGCCGCGCCAGCGCCACCACGAGGCCCAGCAGGGCCAGCGCGAAGGCCACGCCCTCGGCCACCCGCGCACCCAGCGGCCGGCTGCCCCGCACGCTGGCGGCGAAGGCCAGCAGCGCCACGGCGGCGGCCACCACCACCACCCAGTCGGGCGAGGTCCAGCTCAGCGAGCCCGACGGGCCCAGCTCGCCACCCAGCAGCCAGGCCATCACTTGAGGCGCCGGTCGAGCATGAGCTGGCGCACGTGCGCCTGGTCGTTCTTGTAGTTGGCCGTGAGCGCGTACATCAGCAGGTTGATGCCCACCTTCACGGCCTCACGGCGCTGGGTCTCGCCGCCGGGCACGCAGGGGTGGCGGTCCATGCCCTGCTCGGTGCGGTCGAGCGCGCCGCTCACGTCGTTGCGGCAGTAGACCACCGGGCAGAGGTTGCCCACCGTGACCCCCTCGAGGAAGGGGTGGCGGTCGAGGCGGCCCGGGCAGCGGTCGAGCAGGAAGAAGGCGCGCAGCACCGAGTGGTCGGCGGGCAGCGGGGCCAGCGGACGCGTGGGGAACAGGCGGCTGCACAGGCGCCGCACGGCCGCGTCGCACCCGCTGGCGTCGTCGCCCGTGGTGTCGTCGATGAAGAGGAAGCCGCCGTAGTCCAGGAACTGCGAGAGCTGCTCGATGCCCTTGTCGCTCACGGCGTCGAAGCCCCCGGTGCCCAGCAGCACGCAGAAGGGGTGCTCGAAGAGCTCGGCGCCGTCGGGCGTGACCACCACGGAGCGCTGGAGCACCTCCACGCTGGTGCTGGTCTCGACGTGGTAGAGCAGCCGCTTCCACGCCTGGGGACGGGAAGTGGTGCCCGGGCCCAGGTCGAGCTCGGCCACGTCCACGTGGGTGGCGTCGCCCAGCGCGCGCCCCACGCCGGGCCACAGGGCCAGGGCGCCCAGGCCCCCCAGCACGTCGCGACGGCGCCAGGTCATGCCGGCACCCCCGGACGCAGGGCCAGCAGCGCGGCCGCGAGCACCAGCGCCAGCGCGCCCATGAGTGCGGGCAGCGCCAGGTCGCGGTGCCGCGTGAACAGCTCGGGGACCAGCTCGGCCTCGGCGCGGGCCACGGAGTGGGTGCGGCGCACGTCGCTCTCCTCGGTGTCGAGGTTGACCGCCACCCACGCCAGGGTGGGGCCGTCGGTGATGCGGACCTCGTAGGCCCCCGGGCGATCGGGCGTGAGCAGCACGCTGGACCCGGACTGGCTGAAGCGCACCGGCTCGCCCAGCGGACCCAGCACGTCCACCGCGCGCACCCCCTCCTCCAGCTCCACCTCCACCGTGTCGCCCACCACGGCGGTGCGGCGCAGCACGGTGCCCAGGGCCTCGCCGCCGTACAGCGACACCAGCCGCTGCACCAGGGGCAGGAAGGCGGCCTCGAAGGGCAGGTTCGTCCAGCCGTCGTCGAGCGTGCTCGTCCACACGAGCACGGCCCCCTGCCCCACCCGGCGCTCCACCAGCGCGGGCATGCCGTCGACGTAGCGGAGCAGGGTGTGGACGTCGCCGCCGTCGGCGTAGGGCTCCAGCGTCATCACGCGCCACGCGCCGATGCGGGCCAGGCCCTCGCGACCGCCCCGGGCGAAGGGCTCGAAGAGCGGGTGGTCCACCTCGGGCAGGGCCAGCGGCACGGGATCCTCCCCGCGGTCGGCCAGCGCCTCGATGCGTCGGAAGGGCGCCGGCAGCACCGGGCCGAGGGCCTCGGCGTAGCGCTCGGGCGTGACGTTGTCGCCCACCGCCACCACCACCACGCCGCCCCGCCGCACGTGCTCGCGCAGGGCCGGACCCAGCGCCACGGGGTCGGCCACGTTCGCCAGGAACACCAGGCGGTGCACGTCGCGATCGAGGCGATCGAAGCCCTTGGGGCTCACCACGTCGAGCGCCACGCCGCTCTTGAGGCCCCCCCACGGCGAGAGCGCCCGCTCCAGGAAGTAGATCTCGGACTGCGTGGGCGTGTCGCCCGGGTCGCCGTCCACCACGAGCACCCGCGACGCCCCCACCTGGGGCAGGTGGAACCAGCGGGTGTCGTCGAGCGGCAGGTCGGGATCCTCGCAGCGCACCGACGCCACGCCGCCGCGGGCCTCGCGCGGCACCGTGACCCGGGCCTCGGCCTCGCCCAGCGGCGGCACCGTGACGAAGACGGCGATGGACGCGCCGTCGGGCAGCCGCACCTCGCACGTGGTCTCCGCGGTGTCGGGTCCGTAGCTCTGCACCCGGAAGGTGACCTGACCGCCCTCGAGGCCGTCGCCGTACACGGCGTCGAGCACCGTGAGGTTGCGCGGGGGCTCGGCGAGCACCGGCTCGGGCAGCACGGCGCTGCCGGCCTCCACCAGCCGCCCGATCTCCTCGGTGGCGTGGGGCACCATCACCGCCCCGGCCTCGTCGGAGTAGAGCACCACCTCGCCGGGCTCGCCCTCCAGCATGCGGCGCGCCTCGAGCAGCGCCCCCCGCAGGTCGCCCGGGTGCAGGGAGGTCTCCAGCGCCTCGATCTGTGCGAGCACGTGGCCCTTGTCGGCCGTGAGCTCGCCGGTGAGCGGGCGGGCCGCGGCGTCGTAGGCCACCAGCCCGAAGCGCACGCCGTCGGGGGCGCTGCGCACCCGCGTGGACGCCGCCGCCTTCGCGCGCTCCAGCAGGGTGCTGCCCCCGTCGTGCAGCGCCATCGACATCGACGTGTCGACCACGAGCACCACGCGGCCGCTGCCCTCGAAGTCGGGCACGGCCCCCGTCCACGACAGCTGGGGACCCGCCGCCGCCAGCAGCGCCAGCAGCATCGCCAGCAGGCGCAGCGCGAAGAGCAGGCGGTCCTTCAGCGAGCGGCGCCGGCGCAGGCGCTTGACCAGCCGCTGCACCAGCAGCATCGCGCCGAAGGCCAGCCGATCGGTGGGGCGCTGGCGCGTGAGGTGCGCCAGGACCGGCAGGCCCAGGAGCACCATCAGGCCCAGGGCCGAGGGCGCGAGGAGGCCGAGACTCACGGCAGCTCCCCCGGGGCGCTGCTGCCGCCGTGCACCAGCCGGCGGAGCACGCGGGCGGGGTCGTCGTCGCTGGCGGCCAGCAGGTACTGCCCGCGCGCCGCCACCACGCCGTGCCGCACCTCGGCCAGGTAGGCGGCCACCACCTCGCGGAAGTCGCGCTGCACGCCGTCGGGGTCCACCGGCAGCTCCGCGCCGCCCTCGGGGCTGTAGAGCAGGCGGGCGGGTCCCACGTCGAGCGTGAGCTCCTGGCGGTCGTAGAGGTGGACGAAGCGCAGGTCGGTGCCCCGGCGGGTGAAGGCCCGCAGCGAGGGCAGCCAGGTGGCGGGCTCCTCCATGCCGTCGGAGATCACCACCACCAGGCTGCGGCGGCGGGCGCTGCGGCCCACCTCGGTGAGCGCGGACGCCAGGCCGGCCGTGCCCCCCGGCGTCACGCTGGCGAGCTGCAGGAAGGCCAGGCGCAGGTGGTTGGCGCCCGTGCGCGGCGGCAGCACCGGGAAGCGCACGCCCGTTCCGCCCACGATGCGCAGGCCCACGGGCTCGCCGTGGCGGTGCAGCCAGTACAGGAAGGTGGCGGCCAGCGAGACGGCGTAGCCGGCCTTGCTGCCCACCAGCGGCGGGTAGCCCCGCGTGGCCCCGGCCCCGGTGCCCAGATCGCCCGACAGGTCGAGCACCACGGTGGCGGCGAGCTCGGTCTCGGTCTCGTAGCGCCGCACCACGAGGCGGTCGGTGCGCCCCATCACGCGCCAGTCCAGCCGGCGCAGATCCATGCCCGCGACGTATTCCTGGTAGTCGGCGAACTCGATGGCCTGCCCCACCCGCCGCGACCGGTGGGCGCCGACGAGCAGGGCGTCGGTGCGCACGCGGGCCTGCAGGTGCAGGTGGCGCACGCGCGACAGCACCTCGGCGTCCCACACGGTGGGCACCTCGGAGCCAGGCCGCACCCCCGGGCCGGCCACGTCGGGACCTCCTGCCACGCTACCCGACCTCGTCCAGCAGCTCGGCCACCACCTGGTCCACCGTGACCCCGGCCGCCTCGGCCTCGAAGTCGAGCACCACGCGGTGGCGCAGCACGGCGGCGGCGATGGCGCGCACGTCCTCGGGGGTGGGCACGTCGTGGCCGTGCAGCGCCGCCCAGGTGCGCGCGCCCACCGCCAGGTACTGGCTGGCACGGGGGCCCGCGCCCCAGCGGATCCAGCGCGCCGCCTTGGCGGTGGAGCCCGGCCGCGTGGCCGTGGCGATGCGCACCGCGTACCGCACCACGTCGTCGTTCGTGGGCAGGCGGCGGAGCAGCTGCTGGATCCGGATCAGGTCGTTGCCTTCGAGCACGCGCGGCGCCGGCGGCAGCGCGCCCACCGTGGTGCGCCGCACGATCTCCTCCTCCTCGGCCTGGCTCGGGTAGCCCACCGGGATCGAGAACATGAAGCGGTCCTGCTGGGCCTCGGGCAGCGGGTAGGTGCCCTCCTGCTCGATGGGGTTCTGGGTGGCGAACACCAGGAAGGGCGCCGGCAGGTCGTGGGTGTGGCCGCCCGCCGTCACCCGCCGCTCCTGCATGGCCTGCAGCAGGGCCGCCTGGGTCTTGGGCGGCGTGCGGTTGATCTCGTCGGCGAGCAGCAGGTTGGCGAAGACCGGGCCCGGCAGGAAGCGGAAGGCCCGCTTGCCCGTGGCCGGGTCCTCCTCCATCACCTCCACGCCGGTGATGTCGCTGGGCATGAGGTCCGGCGTGAACTGCACGCGGCCGAAGCCCACGCCCACCGCCTCGGCCACGGTGTGCACGAGCAGCGTCTTGGCCAGGCCCGGCACGCCCACGAAGAGGCAGTGCCCGTCGGAGAACAGGGCGGTGAGCATCAGCTCCACCACCTCGCGCTGGCCCACCACCACGTGCCCGATGGCCTCCAGCAGGCGCTCCCGGGTGGGTGCGAGGGACTCCAGCAGCTCGACGTCGTCCATCCGTCCTCCGTGCCCGCGCGCGTCGCCGCGGGCTCGTTCCAGGGTTGCAGGGCGGGGGGTGCAGCACCTCCCGCGCGAAGGGGGCGCTAGGGGATGACCTCGCGACCGGGGGCGTCGGTCGGCGCCTCGGGCCGCCTCCCCACCTTCAGCAGGTCCACCACCTTCGCCTCCAGCTCGGCCAGGGGGCCGGCGCCCACGTGCACCCACCGCACCACGCCCTTGGCGTCGACGAGCACCAGCGTGGGCAGGGAGCGCACGCCGTAGTCGCGTCGCACGCCGCCCCCCTCCAGCGCCAGCTCGTGGGCGTAGGTGACGCCGCGCGCCTCCTGGCCCACGAGGAACTTGCGCACCGTGGTGGAGGTCTCGTCGCTGATGCCGAGCACCGTGAGGCCGTCGGCGGCGTAGCGCTCGTGCAGCGACGACAGGCCGGGCATCACCGCGCGGCAGGGGCCGCACCAGGTGGCCCAGAAGTCGAGCACCACCACGCGCCCGGCCAGCCCGGCCAGCGACAGGGGCTCGCCGCCGCCCACGCGGTCGACCTGGAAGTCGGGCGCGGGCTGGTCGAGCAGCGCGGACCGGCCGCTCTCGCGGGCGGCGGTGCGCTGGGCCTCGGGGGCGCGGGGCACCTCGTAGTCGCCATGGCGCTCGTGCAGGGGGGGCGGCGGATCGTCCTCGCCGCCCCGGCGCAGCAGCGTGACCCGGGCCTCGGCCGCGGCAGCCTTCGCGGCATCCCCCACCTGCCGGTAGAGCGCGGCCAGCTGCTCCTGGCTGTCGAGGGGGTACGGGTCGAGCGCCGTGGCGCGCTCGAGCGCCGCGATCGCGCCGCGCGGGTCGCCCGACGCCTGGTGCAGCCGCGCCTTGAGCCGCCAGGACGCCGAGAAGGTGGGGTACAGGTCCAGGCTCTCGTCGACGAGGCGACGGGCCTCGCTGCGGCGCCCCAGGGCGTCGAGCGCCTCGGCGCGGCGGCTCGCGAGGAGCGGCGACGTGGCCAGCTCGCCGTCGGACGCCTTGTCGTACTCGACGAGGGCGGCCTTCGTGTGGCCCCGGGCGGCGAGCAGGTCGCCCAGGCGCACGAAGTTCGCGAGGTCGCGACGCTTGGACAGCACCGGGTCGCGGTCGGCGTCGTCGCCGCCGTCGAGCACCGTGGGCGGCGCGGCCACCTCGCCGCCCTCGAGGCCCTGCTTGGCCAGCCACGCCCGCCAGGCGCCCACGAGCACGTCGAGGGAGCTGGAGCCCGTGGCGTCGGCCAGGGCCCGGCGCGGGTCGACGCCGTCGCGCACCTTGGGCAGGGCGCGCCGCAGCACGTCGTCGCCCACCAGCTCGAAGGCGTAGGACATCAGGCTGGCGAGCTGGGCGTAGGCCAGGGCCGCGCGCTTCGCGGAGGCCTCGGGGTCCACCTCGCCGTCGGCGTCGAGCACCTTGATCTTGGCCAGCGAGGGGTGCATCTCGTCGAAGGGCACCAGCGCGTCGTCGGCCAGCGCGCGGGCCAGGTAGCCCTCGGCGCGCGGGTCGAGGTGGAAGTCGTCGCGGCCGTGCTCCCAGCGGTTGTCGAGGTACTTCGCGATGGCTTCCTGCAGCCACACCGGCGCGCGGTCGGCCGAGGCGTGCGAGGCCACGAGGTGGATGTACTCGTGGGAGACCGTGGCCTGCCAGTCGTAGCCACGGCCCAGCGCCCGCGGCGAGGTGACCAGCAGGCGGGTCCACTTGCTGATGGCCACCACACCCGTGGCCTCGACGTCGTCGAGGGTGAGGCTGCTGGCCGACACGAAGCTGCGGCCGTCGGGGTAGAGCTCCACGATGGTGGATCCCGGGGGCGGCTCGCCGATCAGCGGCGTGACGTAGCGGTCGGTGCGCTCGAGCACGTCGAGCACCGGGTCCACCAGGATCTCGTCGGCACCGGGGCGGTAGCGCACCCGGAAGCGCCCGCGGGCCTTCTCGACCCATCCCGCCGTGGCGTACATCGTGCGCTCGAACAGCGGGCCGTGCTCGCGCGGATCCTCGTGACCCGCCGCGATCGCGCGCTGCATCAGGTCGTGGGCCTGCGGGTAGTCGCCCGCGCTGAAGGCCACCTCGGCGGCGGTGGCCACCCACTGGGGACGGTCGCTGCGGGCCATGCCCTCGGCCTCGACCACCGCCTGGGCGCAGGCCACGTCCTGCAGATCGAGGCACCGGCCCACGCGGCTGAGCACGTCACCCTGGGGCTCCTGGGCCCACGCCACGATCGACAGCACCGGCAGCCAGGCGATCACTGGTGGACGAGCTCCTCGTAGTAGCGCCGCTTCAGGGCCCGGTATTCCTCGGGCACGTCGCCTTCCATGCCGCGCAGCAGCATCGCGCGGTACTCCTCGGGGGTGCGGAACTCCTCGGGCTCGGGCAGCTGCATGGGCTGCGGCTGCTGCTCGTCGCCCTCGCCCGGCCCGGACTGGGCGTCCCCGCCCTCCTCCCCGGATCCGCCGCCCTCCATCTCCTCCTGCTGCTGGGCCGCGGACCTGCCGGCCTGCTTGATGGACTCGATGATCTGGCGGACGTGCTGCGCCGCGGCCTCCTGGGAGCCCTGGGCCTGCATGCCGTCGCCCCGGCGCAGCTCGCGCACCGCACCCTCCATGCGCTCGGTGGCGCCCTTGAGGGCGGGTTCCAGTTCCCGGGGGGTGACGGTCATCTCCTGGGCGAGGCGCCGCGCATCCCCCGCCGCCGACGACATCTCCTGGGACAGCTGCTCCTGCCGGTCCACCGCCTGGCGCACCTGGGCCCGCACGGCGGGATCGCCGGCGGCGTCCTTGCGACGCAGCTGTTCCACCAGGTCCTGCAGCTCGCGGATGGCCGTGGTGACGCGGGTGAGCGGCGCGCCGGCGGGCAGGCCGAGGCGCTCGAAGCGCGACCCCAGCAGCAGCATGCGCTCCTCGTACTGGCGCCAGGCCTGCTCGGTGTCGATGACGTGCCCGCGCAGGGCCGACAGGTCGAGGGCCTCGGCCGCGGTGACGGCGGCGTCGGCGCGATCCTGGGTGTCGGCCACGATCTCGCGGGCGTTGAACACGCCGTCGCCGTGGGCGCGCGGCTCGGGCATGGCGTCGCGGTAGGCCTGCAGCGTGGTGCCCACCGTGCGCGCCTGGGCCTGCACCCGCTCCCACAGCGAGCGGACCTGCTCGCGGTAGCCCTGGTCGGCCTCCTGACGCGCCGCGGCCACCTCGGCGGCGAGCTCCTGCTGCCGACGCTCCAGATCCTCGAGCTGGGCGATGAGGTCGCGCTGCTTGCCCTTCATCGAGTCGGACCGCTCGCGACGGCGCTCCATGTCCTCGCGGATGCCGTCGGCCAGCTCCTCGAGGCGGAAGGCCACGCGCTCCGACAGTGTGCGCGCCTCGGCCACGTCGCGCTCGGCCACTGCGCGGCCCGCCTCCTCGATCAGCGCCTGGGCCTCCGCGGAGCGGGCCTCGACGAGGTCGGACAGCCCGCCGTCCTTGAGGCGCGAGGCCAGCTCGTCGAGCCGCCGCGCGTCGCTCGCGAGCTCCGCCAGCTCCAGCGAGAGCCACCCCAGGTCGGCGGCCTCGGCGAAGCGGCGCAGGTCGTGCGCGCGCACCGCGAGCTCCTCGGCGGCCTCGGAGATCTCCCGCACGGCCCGGTTGCCGATGAGCCCGTCCACCTGCAGCACCGCGGCCTCGGTGCTCTCGATGGCCCGCAGGCGCAGCGTGTCGACGGCCGCCACGCTGCCGGCGTGCGCCGCCTTCACCACGCCGGGCACGAAGCTCACCTGCGTGAAGCGGATGAGGGTGCTGCCGTCCTCCAGCGCGCCCTCCACCTCGGCCCACTCCGGCGCCAGGCCACGGCGCCCGCGGAACTGGTCGACGAAGGAGGCGAGCGGCTGGTAGCGCGAGGCCAGCGTCTCGCCCCAGCGCGCGAAGTCCCCCGCCATGCGGCCCGGGGGGTAGGTGTCTTCCAGGTGGGTGGCGAGCAGGGCCACGAGCAGGTCGAGCAGCTCGAGCCGCTTGTCGTCGGTGAGCCGGGCCGCGCCGTCCTCGTCGAGCACGGTGACCCGCACGGTGCTGCTGCGCCCCACCTTCGAGCCCGACACGGTGTCGTTGTCCCAGGCGGCCACCACCAGCTCGTAGGTGCGCCCCGGCGCCAGGCCCAGATCCAGCGGACGCCGCTGCACCACGTCCTCCGCATGGGTGAGGCGGCTGCGCGGGCGCGAGAGCGCAGCACCGGTGGGCTGGCCGTCCACCTCGAGCTCCACGCGGTCGAGGCCGTAGTCGTCGTTCGCCGCCCAGCGCAGCAGCAGGGGCTCGTCGACCGCGATCTCGAGCGGCCCGTCCTGCGTGCCCAGCGTGACCTCGGGCGCCAGGTCGGGCTCCACCACGATGGGGAAGGCCTGCGTGGACCGCACCTCGCCGCCCGCGCGCAGCTCCAGGCGGTAGGTGCCCGCGCGGGGCTGGATGACGAAGCTGGCCGCGATCGACCGCTCCTCGCGCACCTCGGCGTCGAGCGCGGGCTCGTCGTAGGCCACCAGCGAGGCGCTCTCCACCGCCTCGGCCGACCGCGCCACCACCTCCACCTGGGTGCCGGGCGGGCCGTGCACCTCCCCCGTGCTGTTCACCACCTCGTAGGGCTCGAGCTGGGTGTAGGCCGGGTAGACGTAGCGCAGGGTGAGGTCGCCCACGCGCGCCGACGCCACCACCTCGGCCGCGTCGTCGGACCGGCCCGCGTGGAGCGCGTCGTCGTGGCCCCGCCAGAAGCCCCACACGCCAGGCAGGCCGCCCGGGCCCGCGAGCAGCAGCCCCACCGCCACGAGCCAGGCCACGCCGGCCCCGACGCCCTGGGCACGCACCGCCTCGCCCGGGTGGACGGCCTCGGGTGCGTGGCGCGCCGCCGCCACCAGCGCCTTGCGCGCCAGCCGCGCCAGCAGCACCGGCGACTCGGCCCCGAGCGGGCCGTCGACGCGGTCGACCACGGTCATGAGGCGACCGCGCAGCTCCGGATCGCGATCCTCGAGCAGGCGCGCCTGGCGCCGCGGGCTGGCCGCAGGCCCCCACCGCGCCAGCCAGGGCCACCCGACGGCGAGCCACAGCGCCACGCCGGAGCCCACGACGAGCCCCGCCGCGGCGAGGGGCGGCGCCAGCGACCACCACGAGGCGGCCGCGGCCCCCACCAGGGTGACCGCCCCGACGAGCGCCGCGCGCGCCGTCAGCTCGCCCACGAGGAGCCTGCGCTCCCGCCGGGCGAGCCCATCCACGAGCGCCTGCACCCGCTGCAGCTCGTCCATCAGAGGCATCGACGATCCATCGTGCCCACCTATGCCGCGGCCCCCTTCCCTGTCGCCCGCGGGGCGAACGATGACGAGGGCGCCGCAGGGGCCCCCGGCGGCCTCACAGGCGTCGGTAGACCCCCACCACCACGCCCATGATCTCGCACTCCGCCACGTCCTGCCCGACCCAGATGGGGGACATCGCGGCGTTGCTGGGCTGCAGCCGGAGGCGGCCGCGCTCGTGGTAGGGCCGCTTCACCGTGGCCTCGCCATCCACCAGCACCGCGGCGATCTCGCCGTCGCGACAGGTGGGCTGGCGACGGACGAAGACGTAGTCGCCGTCGAAGATGCCGTCCTCGATCATCGAGTCGCCCTTCACGACGAGGCCGAAGATCTCGCCGCCCGCGGGCACGAGGCCGCGATCGAGCATGAGCGTGCTGTCGTGATCCTCCTCGGCGAGGATGGGCTGGCCGGCCGCGATGCGGCCGAGCACCGGGATGCCCACCACCTGCTGATCCTCGAGCGAGGTGCGCGCGCGACGCGAGACCCGCAGCGACCGCGCGGCCCCGGGATCGCCGACGCGCTCGAGGTAGCCCTTGCGCTCGAGCGTGCGGACGTGGTCGCTGACGCCGTTGGTGCTGCGGATGCCGAGGTGATCGCCGATCTCGCGGAAGCTGGGCGAGATGCCGTGCTGATCGTTCCACGCGAGGATGAACTCGAGCACCTCGCGCTGCCGGGGGGTCAGATCATCCACGCGCCACCTCTGTACAGGGATCCAGTGAACACCTGACCAGTAGGACGGGCGGGGATCGGTGTCAAGGCACCGCGCGCCGCACGCCCGCGCCCGCCTCCCGCGGCCCACGCCTGGCCACCGCGCGCGCTGCGCCGACGTCACGTTGCGCGCGCGCCGCGCTGATGGTTCTTCAAGCGGCGCGCGCGCCGCGCAAATCGGGTCCTGCAGCTCGAGCGGCGCGCGCGCCGCGCAAATTATTCCGCCGGCCAGTAGGCCATGCGCGTGCGCAGCACATCGATCTGCCCGTCCTGGTCGATGCTCTCGACCGCGATGCGGGCGTCGATCACCCCGTCGCGCAGCACGTACATGTTCGACGCGTACGGGATCTCGGCCACGGCCCCGTTCCCGCAGCCCACGCTGCGCACCACCATGAAGGTGGAGCGGTCGCCGCAGCCCTTCGTGAACAGGCAGTGCCAGGCGTAGACCTCGACGTCGATCTCGCTGCACCCGGCCATGTCGTACCGACCGGAGCCGTCGATCGTGAGCACGTTCGCGCGCGGCGGCGGGGCCGAGTGGAACTCGGTGGCCGACAGCTTGCGCTCCTGGCGCACGGGCACGTTCTCGGCGACGGGATCGAAGATGCGCTCGCCGCCCTCGAAGGCCACGCGCAGCGCGCCACGCCGACGGATGGGGGGCGATGCGATCGCGTCGTACAGGGCGCGGTTGCCCGGCGTCATGAACATCCGATCGGTGGTGCCGGACAGGTAGAGCGCGATGTCCTCGATCAGCGCCTCGTACCCGACGCCCGTCATCGCGAACATCACCGGCACGCCGTCGGCGAAGTCGGCCACGCGGGTGGGGCCCTCGACGAGCACGTCGCCGATGCAGCCCACCGACAGGGGCACCAGCTCGCCGTCCTGCGTGAGCACCTGGGCGCGCACGCCGGGCACCGCCTCCTCGCACACCAGGTAGTGGATGGGCTCGACCACGCCACGCTCGGCGAGGAAGCCGGCGAGGTTGCCCTCGCGCACCAGGGTGAAGAGGAAGGGCTCGGGCGGACCGTCGATCACCACCACGGGCCCCGTGGGGTTCTTTCGGTCCACCGGCCGCGTGGGCGGCATCCAGGCGTACAGCCCCTCGCTCTCGGCCACCTCGTAGCCGCGATCGGTCCACCGGTAGGTGGTGCCCGAGCAGTCGAGGTCGGGGAAGGAGGCCGCCGACGAATGGTCGGAGCAGATCTCGGGCAGCGGCGTGGCCACGCGGTCGTGCGGCTGGTTGCACTCGGCGGGCTGGCCGTCGTCGACCGGGCGGCTCTTGGGCCGGCAGTCGATCTGCAGGTCGGACAGCGTGCGCCAGCTGCCGTCGGTGGGGTCGAAGGTGATGAGGCGGCGCCCGTCGGGCCAGCGCAGCCACAGCTCGTCGATGCCGTTGCCGTCGTAGTCGGTGACCTGCTCGAGCTGCAGCCCGCGGTGATCCACCCCGATCTCGCGGATGAAGGCGGTGGGGATGCGCAGCGAGGACGAGGCGTAGCCCGCACCCTGGTGGATGGGCTCGAACCAGTGGATCACCGGGTCGTAGTGCACCTCGATGCTGTCCATGAAGGCGCGGACGCCCAGGTAGAGCAGGAAGGCCGAGGCGGCGAAGACCACCACGCGCAGCATCGCGGAGCGGGGACGCTCGCGGACCTCGAGGTCGGTCTCGCCGAGGCGGATGCGCATGCCGGGCACGAGGACCACGGCACGCTCGGCCAGGCGCACGTCGTTGACGAAGGTGCCCGTGGCCGACGCGCGATCCTCGATCCAGTACCGATCGCCCTCCCACGCGATGCGCGCGTGGTTGAGCGAGACCAGCGGATCGATCAGCTGCAGGCCCTTGGACGAGCGGCCCAGCAGGAGAGGCTCGCTCGGACGCAGGTGCACGACCTCCCCTTCCATGGGGCCATTGAGCACGACGAGGTCGAGCGCAGCCGACATCCGGAACAGCCTCGGGGTCCACGCGCGGAGTACCGCGGAGGTCAAGTCGGTACAAGAGCCCGTCGGCTTGCGCAGAAGAGGTCTCCGCGCCATGCCGGGCCCGGTGGGATCGAGGAGTGCGCATGCCCCCCAGCACCGTCCGCACGACCCGGGGCGGGTCGCCCCCCGGCCTCCCCGGGGTGGATCCCTGGCTGGTGCGGGTGCTCGGTCCGCTGCTCGGCGCCTACGTGGTGGAGCTCGTGCTCTTCGCCGCGGGGGTCGACGTGTACGCGCTGGCCTGGCACCCCCTCGGCATGGGCTGGGCGTGGTGGCAGGTGCCCGGCCACCTGCTGATCATGCCGCGCGAGGCGGTGCTCAACGTCCTCATCTCGCTGCTCGTGGCGGGCATGTTCCTGCCGGGCCTCCGTGCGCACCTCGGCGACCGCGGCCTCGGCGAGCTCATCGGCGCGTCGGTGCTCGGCGGCATCGGCGCGATGCTGCTCTTCGACGCCGTGGGGGCGCTGGGCCTCATGGACGTGGGCCGGGCCCTGGCGCTGGGGTGGGGCCACCTGATCGTGGCCCTGATCGTCGCCTTCGGCCTGTCGAACCCCACGGGCGAGATCCGGCTCTACTTCCTCTTCCCCATCCCGGCGTGGATCCTCGTGTGGGGCTCGCTGCTCGTGCCCGCGCTCTTCCTCCTCGTGGCGTTGGGCAACGGCGCCGACGTGCTGGGGCACGCCCGCACGGTGGGCGCGTGGGGCGGCGCCTGGGCGTGGTGGCACAGCCGCGGGCCGGCGGGGCGTCGACGCACGCTCACCGCCCGCAAGACGCGCATCGAGCGCGAGCTCAGCCACCTCCAGGTGCTCCCGGGCGGCAAGGACGACGTCGTCCACTGACCGGGCCCCGGCCCCTTCGGGGGTCCGGCGCGCAGGACCCCGAGCGCCCCCCGTCCGCGCGGCGTAGGCTGTGGAGCTGGAGGCGGGGCATGGTGAGGCTGAGCGGCACGCCGATCGCGTTGGACGGGATCCTCGGTCCCGCCATCCGCGTGATCGCCGGCGCCGTGGGCCTCGCCGCGAGCCTGGCGCTCGTGGGCCTGGGCGCCTGGTGGTGGGTGCCGGTGCCCCTGGTCACGGGCCTGCTCGCCGCCGAGCTCTGGCTGTGGCGGCGCGGGGATCGCCCCGCGCACCTCACCCTCGACGCCACCCACCTGCGCCTCGAGGACGCCACCGCCGGCCGCACGCTGGCCGTGCCGCTCGCCGAGATCCACACGGCCACGGTGCACGTGCGCCCCACCCGCCGCGCCGAGCGCCTCGAGGCGGTCCTCGTGCTCACGGATCGGGATCGGGTGCGCTTCGCCGCGCGCTTCCTGGTGGAGCCCGACCTGGCCTGGCACCCCGACGACGTGCGGGTCGACACCACGGAGCGCCTGCTCGGGGCCCACGGCGGCCTGCGCTCCATGGCCACGGGCGAGGTCACCTGCCGCCAGGTGATCGACGATCCCGCGGGCCAGGCGCTGCGCTTCCTGCGGGAGCGCCTGCCGGCCGCCGCCTGGGATCGCACCGCGCTGCGCGTGTGGCGGGGGGCCGCCCCGCCGCTCGACGCCTTCGGTCTGCACCAGGGCGATCCGCAGGGCCTCCTCGTGCTCGACGGCGACCGGTGGACCCTGCGCGAGGGCGGTCGCGTCACCCGCGAGGGCCTCGTCACGCTGGTGCGGGGCGGGCGCGCGCTGCGCGAGGCCGAGCTGCTCGTGCCGGGCGACGGCGCGCCGGTGCGCGAGGTGGTGGAGCTGCCCCTGCTGGTGCTCGAGCTGGAGGACGAGGCCTGCGTGGTCTTCCCCGCGCCCGAGGCCGCGCGGCACGGCACCCTGCGCGAGGCCGACGAGGCCTGGCTCCACACCCACGTGGCCGAAGGGGCCGCCCTGGTGTGGCACGTGCTCACCCGGTGGCCCGACACGAGCTGGCCCGCCCTGCTGCGGCGAGCCGCCCACGAGGGCCTCGTGCCCCACCCGGCGCCGGGTGCCCGGTCGGCGTCGCGTCGGGCCCCGTCCCCCTCCCGCAACCGGTGAGCGGCCCGATCGCCGCCGCTCCGGCGCGCACGGGCCCGGCACGGGTCGCGCCGGGGGCGTGCTATGGTCGGTCCCGAGGTCCAGGCGGGACGTGACGAAGCACCTGTCCGAGCCCGAGCGCCGGGCACAGATCCTCGCGAGCGCACGCGAGGAGTTCATCGAGCAGGGGTACGCCGCCACGCGGGTGGCCGACGTGGCCCGGCGCGCCAGGCTGTCGAAGGGCGCGGTCTACTTCTACTACCCGAGCAAGCGCGACCTCTTCATGGCCCTCGTGCTCGCCGAGCACGACTCCACCTACGCCTTCCTCGAGGAGGCGGAGCGACGGGAGGCCCCGGCCCTGGTGCGCCTGCTCGAGGTGGGCCGCGCCTACCTCGGCTACTTCTTCAGCCTCGACCGTCCCCCGCGCTTCTTCCTGATGATGACCGAGCTCGGGGTGCGCGACGAGGAGATCCGCGCCGAGTGCGAGGCGCTGCACCAGCGCTTCGTCGACGCCGTGGCCCGCATCTTCGCCCAGGGCATCGTCGAGGGGGCCTTCCGACCGATGGACCCGGTGGCGGTGGCCCAGATGCTCAAGGCGCTGATCGACGGGGTGGGCGGGCAGGCCGCGATCGGCATCGCGCCGCCGCGCGATCGTCTCGCCACCGAGGGCTTTCGCACCATCCTGCGCGGGATCCTGGCCGATCCCGACGATGCCGACGCGGTGCTCGCCGCGGTCGAGGCCGTCGGGGCGCTGGAGTCCCCCGCGCCGATCGAGTAGACACCCCTCGGAGAGGAGACGGCATGGGTCTGTCCAGCTCGATCACCGGCGGTCTGCTCGAGGCGCTCGTGCGCCTGCTCGACGGCGCGGTGTGCACCGTGATCGAGGAGACCCTCGAGGTGCGTCCCACCGTGCGCCACGCCGAGCTCGACGGCGTGCGGGCGGCACTGGCCGGCGTGCAGCGGGAGCTCGCCGCGCGCGACGGCGAGCTGCACGCGCTGCGCCAGGCCACCGACGCGATGGCCAGCGGTCTCGACGACGAGCTCGAGCTGCTCTTCGGCGGCGAGGCCGACGATCTCTTCGAGCGCACCGAGGAGCGGCTCGCGGGCTTCGACCGCCAGGTCCGCCAGCTCTCGGGCGGGCTCGACGAGCTCGCGGCCCGCCTGCACGATCCCGCTCCGCCGTCCCGCGACCTTCCCGCCGCCTGACCGCACCCTTCCTGGAGGCACGCCCATGGGCATCCGAAGCACCCTGTCCTCCCTGCTGTCGGCGCCGCTGGCGGCCGTCCTCGAGACCCGCATCCGCGAGCTCGCCTCCCGCATCCTCGACGAGCACGATCTCGCCGAGCCGGCCGAGGTGCGCGAGCTGGCGTCGAAGGTCGACCACGCCCGGCGCGCGGTCGACGACCTGCGCAGCGAGGTCGCCTCCCTGCGCGAGGCCCTGGAGTCGGTCCGCGAGGAGGTCGAGGGCTCCGAGCAGGACGACCTGGCCCTGCGCGTGGCCGGCATCGCCGCCAAGGACGACGCCCTCGCCGCCGCCCTCGACACCCTGCGCTCCCGCTTCGACCAGCTCGGCAAGGAGCTGGTGGCGCTGCGCCGCAAGGAGCCCGCCGCCCCCGCCCCCGCCGCGCCGAAGGCCGCCGCCCCCGCCGCAGCCCCCGCGGGCGATCGCGGCTGCAAGGTGCCCGACTGCGACGGCGCCCACCGCGCCCGCGGCTTCTGCGGCCGTCACTACCAGATGTGGAAGCGCGGCACGCTCCCGGGCTTCATCAGCCCCGACGGCACGGTGGGCTTCGACGGCGACGAGCGCCAGTGGCGGATCGCCGGCAAGGAGTTCGTGGGCGCCGCGGCCACGCTGAGCCGAGGCAAGGTGCGGGTCGAGGGCGCCCAGGTCGCGGCCACCCGCGTCGACGCGTAGGCCCCACCCCAGGTCCCACGGGCCCGTCACGTCCCGGGAGGCGCCATGCTGGCCGAGCACATCTGGGTGGCGATGTCGGGCGTGGTCGCCGCGATCGTGCTCGCCGCCCTCCTCATGGTGCGCCTGAGCCTGAAGCACCGCCGCGCCTTCCGCACGGCCGCCGAGGAGCTCGGGCTCCAGTGGAGGCAGAAGGGCTTCCTGCAGCCCGGACGGGTGAAGGGCGAGGTGGACGGCGTGCCCATCGCCATCCGCACCACCACCCAGGGCATCGGGTCGTTCGAGCGCCTCGTCACCGTGGTGGAGGCGGGCATCGAGCCGCAGCTGCCCATCGACGTCCGGCTCGGCCGCGAGAACGTGCTCTCCAACCTCGCCCACGGCTTCGGCGTGCACGACCTGGAGTTCGGCGACGCGCGCTTCGACAAGCTCTACCGGGTGACGGGGAGCGACGCCGACGCGGTGGCCCGCCTCTTCGACGAGGAGGCCCGCCTCGCCCTGGTCGTGCTGGCGCGCGACGCCGACGACCTGCACCTGGACCGGCGCAAGCTGCGCTGGGAGCAGGCGGGCCGCGTGCTCGACCCCAAGGCGCTGGAGCGGGTGGTGAAGGCCGCGGTCTTCTCGGTGAAGGCCCTCCAACGCGAGTGAACCCGATCACGGCGGGGGCCCAGCCCCGCCTTGGAAGGCCCGATTGCGGCGGGGGCCCAGCCCCGCCTTGAGCTACGGCGGGGGTCAGCCCTCGCCGACGTCGAAGACCACGCCCTGGGCCAGGGGCAGGTCGTCGCCCCAGTTCAGGGTGCAGGTCTGGCGGCGCATGTAGGCCTTCCAGGCGTCGCTGCCGGCCTCGCGGCCGCCGCCGGTGTCCTTCTCGCCGCCGAAGGCGCCGCCGATCTCGGCGCCCGACGTGCCGATGTTCACGTTGGCGATGCCGCAGTCGGAGCCGGCGTGCGACAGGAAGCGCTGCGAGGCGCGGAAGGACTCGGTGAAGATCGCCGACGACAGGCCCTGGTCCACGCTGTTCTGCCAGGCGATGGCCTCGCCGAGGTCGCGATAGGTCGACACGTACAGGATGGGCGCGAAGGTCTCCTCCCGCACCATCGGCAGGTCGGGGGCGGCGCGCAGCAGGGTGGGCTGCACGAAGTGGCCGGGACCGTCGACGCGCGACCCGCCCGCCACCAGCTCGGCGCCCTGGGCGCGCGCCTGCGCCACCGCGTGCTCGAAGCCCCGCACGGCGTCCTCGTCGATGAGCGGGCCCACCAGCGTGCCGTCGGCGAGCGGATCGCCCACCTTCGCGCTGCGGTACACGCGCTCCAGCCGCGGCAGGAAGGTGTCGGCCACGTCCTCGTGCACGAGCAGGCGACGGGTGGTGGTGCAGCGCTGCCCGCTGGTGCCCATGGCGCCGAAGGCCACGGCCCGGAGGGCCAGCTCGAGGTCGGCGTCACTGTGCACGATCACCGCGTTGTTGCCGCCCAGCTCCAGCAGGGAGCGCCCGAGGCGCCCCGCGACGGCGGCCCCGACGGCGCGGCCCATCCGGCAAGACCCGGTGGCCGAGATCAGCGGCACGCGGCGGTCGTCCACCAGCGCGCGCCCCACCTCGTCGTCGGCCCCGATCACCAGGCCGAGCACGCCGGGGTGACCGGCCTCGGTGAGCACGGCGTCGCAGATGCGGTGGGTGGCCAGCGCGGTGAGCGGCGCCTTGAGGCTGGGCTTCCAGATCACGGCGTCGCCGCACACCAGCGCGAGCATCGCGTTCCACGCCCACACGGCGTGGGGGAAGTTGAAGGCGGTGATCACCCCCACCACGCCCAGCGGGTGCCACTGCTCGTACATGCGGTGCTGCGGCCGCTCGGAGTGGAAGGTCTGGCCGGCGAGCTGGCGCGACAGGCCCACGGCGAAGTCGGCCATGTCGATGGCCTCCTGCACCTCGCCGTGGCCCTCGGAGCGGAGCTTCCCCACCTCGAGGGTCACCAGGTCGCCCAGGTCGTCCTTGTGGCGGCGGAGGGCGTCGCCCATCGCGCGCACGATCTCGCCGCGCTTCGGAGCCGGCACCAGCCGCCAGCGGGCGAAGGCCTCCTGGGCGCGGGTGACCACCGTCTCGTAGTCCTCGCGCGAGGCCAGCCGGACCTGCGCCAGCGCCTCGCCCGTGGTGGGGTTGGTGCTGGCCACGAGCGGGCCGGTGGTGGACAGGTCGCCGTGGCTCGCGGCGCCGGGGAGCTCGGCGGCGAGACCGAGACGGGACAGGACGGGGTGCATGGGGGCTCCGGATCAGCAGGCGCCCGTGTATCGCTTCCCGCACGCCGCTGTCCCGACCGGCAGGGAGGCCCCGACGGTGCTACCCTTCGCCGCCCGAGGAGGCGCGATGCGCAGCAGCACCGTCCACCCGATCCCCGCCCTGCTCCTGGTCCTTGCCGCCTGCGGCGGGGGCGACGACAAGGGCGAGGACACCGACACCACGCCGGTGATCGACGACACCTTCCCCGACGACACCGACAGCACGCCGGCCGACTCCACGCCGTCGCGCGACTCCGACGACACGGGCGCCTTCTTCGCGGTGGAGGTGCGCGGCGAGGCCACGGTCTTCCCCGGCAGCCGCTTCAACGGGTGGCAGGCGATCACCTCCCGCTGGACGGGCCCCCTGTCGCAGCAGGAGGGCAAGGGCGTCGCCCGCTGCATGTTCACCCAGTCGATGACCGACTGGAAGACGGCCTTCCCGTCGCAGGCCGACCCGCTGCAGCCCCGCCACAAGGACTGCCCGCGCTGCGACTTCGTCTTCACGGTGTCGCTGGGCGAGCCGCAGAAAGCGCTGCACTACCCGTCCACGCTCGAGAACGACACCGACACCGACACTGATCTGCCACCGCCCGACGTGGTGGAGGGCCAGACGCTGAACTGCACCAGCACCCAGCGGCAGACGCGCAGCATCCAGGACTTCCCGCTGCAGGTGGGCGTGGGCTTCGACGCCGACAACAAGGACGCGAGCGCGCTGAGCACCACCGGCACGGTGCTGCTGTTCATCCCCGAGGCCCAGACCTCCGGCGCCACCTGGGCGCCCTACGCGCACGACGCCGTGTGGGACAAGGTGGCGCGCAAGGTCACGTGGGACGAGCGGGTGAACACCCAGGAGTACGTGCCCTAGGCCAAGCCGCTCCGGGCAGCGCTCACTCCCCCTGCGACCACCCCGGGCGCGCGGCGTCGGACGGGGCCTCCCCCTCCGTCAGCGGTGGCAGGCCCACGGCCTCGCGCGACAGCCCGGTGCGCGCCGCGAGCGCCTCCTGGGCCTGTCGGAAGCGCTGCTCGCCCTGGTCGCGCTGACCCGCCTTCGCGAGGAGGTTGGCGTCCATGAGGAGCAGCTCGGGGTGCTCCGGATCGAGGGCCAGCCCCTTGGGCAGGGCTTCGCGTGCCTCGCCGAAGCGGCCGAGGTTGAACAGCGACTGCACCAGCAGGTACCAGGGGTCGGGGTCCTCGGGGAGCCTGGCCACCGCGGCCTCGGCGCCCTGGAGCGCCAGCTCCCACCGCTGCTGCTCGAGGCCCAGGTTGGCCAGGGTGAGCGCGGCGCGCACGTGGCTGGGGTGGGCCTCCACCTCGCGGGCCAGCTGCCGCAGGGAGGCCTCCACGAAGCCGCTGCCGTAGGAGGCGGCGGCGGCCCAGTAGCAGGCCTGCAGCGGCGGGGGGTCGGCCTCGCAGCCGGCGGCGAGCAACGGCGCGGCCTCGCCCATGCGGCCCTGCTCCACGCGCACCACCCCCAGCGCCCCCGCCAGGTAGACGTCGTCCGGGTAGGTGGCCAGCCACTCCTCCCCGAGGCGGCCCGCGTCGCCGGGCTTGCCCGCGAAGCGGAGCGCGCCCACGGCCAGCCCTCGCAGCCGCGGGGCGTAGGGCATGCGCAGGGCCGCGCTGCGGAAGGCGACGGAGGCCTCCACGTACTGCCCGGCCTTCGCGAGGCGGTTGCCCTCCAGCGCCAGGAGCTGCGGATCCTCGGGATCGCGCGCCAGCCCCTGCGCGAGCGCCTCTTCCGCGGCCGCCTCCTTCCCCGTGCGACCGAGCTGGCTCGCCAGGCGCGCCCAGAGCTCCACCACGTGCGGGTGGGTGGTCAGCGCCTCGCGCAGCGCGGCCTCCGCCCCCTCGTCGTCCTTCGCCGTGGCGAGCAGGTCGGCCTGCTGCAGCAGGGTGACGAGTCGGGTGTGGTCCTTCGGATCGGGCAGGGTGCGCCGATCGCCCACGGGCGCGTCGGGCACGGTGTAGCCGAGCGCCTGCAGGCCGCGCATCACGTCGCTCCCCGTGGGGGGGGCGGAGGCGCCCGGGGGGCGATCGCCGCGCAGCCCGAGCAGGGCGCGCAGCCGGGCCACCTCCTCGGGCCGGTCGGCGGCGAGGTCGTGCACCTCGTGGGGGTCGGCCACCACGTCGTAGAGCTCGGGGCGCGGCAGGTCGATCAGCTTGAGCGGACCGTCCACGATCGCCAGGTGCGGCGCCACCCCGAAGCGCTGGGCGAACTGCCACGACTCCAGGGGCACCGGGGTGACGCGCTCCACGGCGCCGTCGAGGTCGACGGGCACCGGCAGGTCGAGGACGTCGAGCACGCGCGGCAGCACGTCGGCCAGGGAGACCGGTGCCTCCTCCACCCCGGGCTCCACGCCCGGACCGGCGAAGATGAGCGGCACCCGCTGGGTGGCCTCGTACACGTACAGGCCGTGGGTGAGCTCGCCGTGTTCGCCGAGGGACTCCCCGTGATCGCCCGCCACCACCACCAGGGTGCGCGCGGGGTCCACCGCCTCGAACAGGCGGGCCAGCTGATCGTCGAGGAAGGCGATCTCGCCGTCGTAGGGCCGCGGGTCCTCGGGATCGACGTAGCCCTCGGGCGGATCGTAGGGGTGGTGGGCGTCGTACAGGTGGACCCACAGGTGCCAGGGCCCGCCGCCCCGCGCGGCCAGCCAGCCCAGCGCGTCGTCCACCACGGCGTCGGCGGTGCGCGCGGCGTGCCAGTAGTCGCCGCCCTCCGGCACCCGGGGCTCGAGGTAGGTGGTGTAGCCCTGGTCGAGCTGCCAGGGCCGCGTGGTGACGAAGGCCGCCACGGCCGCGCCCGTCGCGTAGCCCTCGCGCCCGAGGTGCTCCGCCAGCGTGGTGAACTCCAGCCCCAGGGGGCGGTCGCCGTTGGCCCGCACGCCGTGCGTGGGCGGCAGCAGCCCGGTGAGCAGCGTGGCGTGGGAGGGGATCGTGAGGGGGACGGGGGCGTAGGCGCGCGCGAAGCGGCGCCCGCGCGCGGCCAGGGCGTCCAGCGTGGCGGTGCGGGCCGCCGCATGCCCGTACGACCCGAGGCGATCGGCCCGCACGGTGTCGAGGGTCACCAGCAGCACGTTCGGCCCCGGGGGCGACGGCGGACGCTCCGGCGTGGCGGGACCGCCGCAGGCGAGCAGGGCGAGGAGCAGCGAGGTCATGGCGCGGCCGGGACGAGGGGGTCGAGGCGAACGAGGGTGGCGAGATCGCGGGGGGATCGCGCGGCGAGCTGGGTCTCGGCGCGATCCATCGCGGCCCGGTCGCCGCGGGCCCGCGCCACGTACCAGGCGCTGACGAGCAGGTCGGGCAGCTCGGGGTGCTCCACCTCGCGGAGCGCCGCCCGCGCCTCGTCGGCGCGGTCGACGTCCACCAGCGCGCGGATCTGGACGGCATCGAGCACCGCGGTGGTGCGCCAGTCGTCCCAGGGGCGCGCCGACTGGCGCAGGGCGGCCCCGGCGTCGCCGATGCGGCGCGTGGCCTCGGCGCGACAGGCCCGCAGCCGCAGGTGCCCGCGGGAGGCGGCCAGACCGCGCTCGGAGTCCACCAGCGCCTGCACGGGGTCCCCCACCTCGAGTCCCCGTTCGCAGGCCAGCAGGCCCACGTGGATCGCCAGGCCGGCGGCCGCACCGCCCGTGCGCGGCGGGTCGACGGCATAGCGCCAGAGCAGGCCGTCCACGGCTCCCCCGGGATCCAGCGAGGTGCGCCAGAGCACCAGCAGGTCCAGCTTCCACCGCTCCCCGCCACGCTCGGCCACCGCCTCGATCGCCTCGTCCAGCCCGTCCACGTCGCCCAGGCGTGCGTCCACGAGCCCGCGCTGCATCCACGGGTCGGGGTCCTGGTCGTCCAGCAGCGTCCCCTCCTCGAAGGCCACGCGCGCACCGTCGAGATCCCCCACGCGCACCCGGCACACGCCCTCGGCGATGGCCGCCCCCGTGTCCCAGCGTCCGAGCGCGCGCAGGGTGCGCAGCGCGGGCAGCGCCTCGTCGCAGTTGCCGGTGGCGGCCGTGGCGCGCCCGAGCACGTCCACGCAGCGCACGTCGTTCGGGCGCAGGCGCAGGCAGCGCCGCGCCGCCTCCGCCGCCAGCATCGGCATGCCTCCCCGCAGGCGCATGCGGGCCTCCTGCAGCTCCGCCGGCAGCCGGGTGGCGTCCGTGGCGGGCGCCGGGCGTGCAGCGAGCAGGCAGAGGAGCCAGAGCAGCGGGAGGACGGGCCGGGGGATGGCGCACCGGGGAGGGACCCCCCTCCTGATACCGCGCGATCGCGGGGTGTGGGGTGCATCCGCGCGAGGCTCGATAGGGCTGCCTCCCCGCGTCCCCCGGAGGCTGGCGTGACCGAGTGGACCCCCGCAGCGGTGCGCGCGCGCGCCGAGGCCGTCACCGAGGCCGAGGCGCGGGCCCGCGTCGACGTGCTGGTCCCCGCGATCAACGACCACAGCCGCCGCTACCACACCGACGACGCGCCGATCGTCGACGACCGCACCTACGACCTCATGGTGCGCGAGCTGGAGCTGCTGGAGACCCGCTTCCCCACGCTGGTGCGCGACGACTCCCCCACCCTGCGCGTGGGCGACGTCCCCATCGACGGCCTCGTGCCCTTTCCCCACGAGGTGCCGATGCTGTCGCTCGGCAACGCCTTCTCGGCCGACGAGCTGCGGGAGTGGGCCCGCCGCGTGGGCGACCGGCTGGCGAAGGAGACCGGCAGCGCCCCCGAGGTGCTCGCGCTGGCGGTGGAGCCCAAGCTCGACGGCCTGGCCTGCGAGCTCGTCTACGAGGACGGGGTGCTCACGGGCGCCGGCACCCGCGGCGACGGCGAGGTGGGCGAGGACGTCACCCACAACGTGCGCACCATCCGCGCCATCCCCGCGCGCCTGCACGGCGACGATCTCCCGCGCCGCCTGTCGGTGCGCGGCGAGATCCTCTTCCCGCTGGAGGGCTTCGCGGAGATGAACCGCAAGCGGGAGGCCGAGGGGCTCAAGCCCTTCGAGAACCCCCGGAACGCCGCCGCGGGCACCATGCGCCAGCTGGATCCGCGGCTGGCCGCCGGCCGTCCCCTCACCTTCTTCGCCCACAGCTTCGGCTTCCTCGAGGGCACCGGCGCACCCCTGGCCCCGTCGCACCTGGCCCAGCTCCACCAGCTCGCGGCGTGGGGCCTGCCCACCAACCCGCTGAACGCCCGCGCCGAGGGCATCGAGGCGGCGCTCGAGGCCATCGAGGCCCTGGGCGCCACCCGGCACGACCTGCCCTACGAGATCGACGGGGTGGTGCTCAAGGTGGACGACGTGGAGGCCCAGCGGGTGCTGGGCTTCGTCACGCGCGCGCCGCGCTGGGCCATCGCCTACAAGTACCCGCCGCCCGAGGTGGCCACGGTGCTCGACGCGGTGGACTTCCAGGTGGGGCGCACCGGCGTGGTCACCCCGGTGGCGCGCGTGCGGCCGGTGCGGGTGGGCGGCGTCACGGTCACGAACGCCACGCTGCACAACGAGGACTACCTGCGGCGCTACGACCTGCGCGTGGGCGACGCGGTCACCGTGAAGCGCGCGGGCGACGTCATCCCCCGGGTGGAGAAGCCGCTCGACGCCGAGGGGCGTCCGGTGGAGGAGCCGGGGCACGCCGATCGCCCGGAGACGGTGTTCCCCGAGACCTGTCCGGCCTGCGGCACGCCGCTGGAGCGGCACGAGACCGCCGGCGCCGACGAAGGCAAGAAGTGGGTCTGTCCGAACACGCTGTCGTGCCCGGCCCAGCTGCGTGCGGGGCTGCGCCACCTCGCGTCGCGCGGCGCGCTCGACATCGAGGGGCTGGGCGCGAAGCTGATCGACCAGCTCGTGGACGGCGGGCTGGTGCGGCGGGTCTCCGACCTCTGGGACCTCGACCTGGCCACGCTGTCGGGCCTCGACCGCATGGCCGAGAAGTCCGCCAACAACGTGCTCGCGCAGCTGGAACGCGCGAAGGACCGGCCGCTCGACAAGGCGCTGGTGGCCCTGGGCATCGCCGACGTGGGAGAGGCCACGGCCCGCGACCTCGCGCGCGCCTTCGGCAGCCTCGAGGCCCTGATCGACGCGCCCGCGGAGCGCATCGCCCTGGTGCCGGGCGTGGGTCCCTCGGTCACCGCCAGCCTGCAGCGCTTCCTGCACGAGCCCCACACGCGGGCGGAGCTCGATCGGCTCCGGGCGCAGGGGGTGCGGTTCGCGGCCGTGCCCGTCACGCTCGACCTCGACGCCCTGGGCCAGCCCGCAGCGGCCGCCGACGACCACCCGGTGCGCGGCAAGGTCTTCGTGCTCACCGGCACGCTGCCCACGATGACCCGCGACGAGGCCAAGGAGCGCATCCTGGCGGCGGGCGGCCACGTGAAGGGCTCCGTGAGCCGGAAGACCGACTACGTCGTGGCCGGCGCCGAGGCGGGGTCCAAGCTCGACAAGGCGCAGGAGCTGGGCGTGGAGGTGCTCGACGAGGCGGGCCTGGTGGCGCTGCTGGAGGCGGAGTGAGCGACGTGGTCACCGTCGCCTTCCGGGTCACCGGGCGGGTGCAGGGCGTGGGCTTCCGGGCGAGCACCCAGCGCCTGGCGCGTGCGCGCGGCCTCGT
Organism: Alphaproteobacteria bacterium; assembly: GCA_020632955.1. GTDB lineage: Bacteria > Myxococcota_A > UBA796 > UBA796 > JACKEO01. The sequence goes on along the minus strand of JACKEO010000012.1, from coordinate 92,595 downwards.
GGGCTGGGTGCGCAACGTCCGCGACGGCAGCGTGCAGGGGCGCGTCCAGGGTCCCGCGGCCGAGGTGGAAGGCCTCTTCGAGGATCTGGCGGCCCTCCCGCCGCCCGCCCGTGCGGCCGACGTGGCGCGGCGTGCGGTCGGGGACCGGCTCGGACCGGACTTCGTCATCGCGCCCACGGTGGGCGGAGGCACGGAGGACTGGGGCTGAACCCGCCGCCGCCGCGCGGTTTGACACGATCGGCCCGACCTGCGAAGATCGCGCCTCCCCTCCGGGGCCTCCCCGCCCCTGATGCGCGCCGCCCGGCGCCCACGGACCTCCATGGCCCACAGCCTCACCGACCTGCTCGATCTGCCCGACGACGAGCTGAACGCCATGGCCGCCCGGCTGGGCATCGCCACGCAGCGCATCCCCTGGCGCGACGGCCTGGCCGCCGCCATCGCCGATCGCGACGGCGAGGACCGCGTGGGCTGCGGGGTGCTCGAGGTGCACAGCGAGGGCTTCGGCTTCCTGCGCTCGCTCTACGACGACCTGCTCCCCGGCTCCGCCGACATCTACGTGAGCCAGTCGCAGATCAAGCGCTTCGAGCTGCGCACGGGCGACACGGTCATCGGCCGCATCCGTCCCCCGAAGGAGCAGGAGCGCTACGCGGCGCTGCTGCGCGTGGAGACGATCAACGGCGACCGCCCCGACGTGCACGTCACCCCCTTCGCCGAGCGCGACGCCGCCTACCCCACCACCCGCCTGCCGCTGCTGCGCGACCCGTGGCTGGCCGCGGTGGACTGGGTGGCCCCCCTGGGCCTCGGCAGCCGCGGCCTGATCGTGGCGCCCTCCCGGTCGGAGCGCGCCGAGCTGCTCCGTCGCGTGGCCCAGCTCTTCGTCGACGACGACCGCTTCGAGGTCACGGTGCTCCTGCCGGGCGAGCGCCCCGAGGACGTCTCCGAGTGGCGCGAGGGCGGTCGGCTGCAGGTGGTGGCCACCCCGGTGGACGAGGCCCCCGCCAAGCACCTGCACGTGGCCGACGTGGCCTTCGAGCGCGCCCGCCGCCTCGCCGAGCGGGGCGCCGAGGTGCTCCTCCTCGTCGACTCCTTCACCCGCCTCCTCCGCTTCGCGCTGGCCGACGCCAGCCCTGGCGGCCACACGGTGGACGGCCTCGACGCCAACGCCCTGCTCAAGCTGCGCCGCTGGCTGTCCACGGGCCGCGATCTGGTGGGCGCGGGCTCGGTCACCCTGCTCGCCACGGTGGACGACGACCCGGGCGACGCCCTGTCGGCCGCCCTCCTCCGCGACCTCACCGACGTCGCCACCTGGCGCCTGCAGCTCCGCGGCGGCGTCCCCGGCACCGGCGAGCGCCCCGACCTCCGCGTGGCCGGCTCCTGGACCCGCCGCGAGGACCGCCTCCTCGAGCTCGACGAGCTCACCGCCCGCCGCCGCTGGCGCGCCGCCCTCGCCGACGACCCCGTCACCGAGGCCGACGCCCTCGCCAGCCTCTTCCGCCCCGCCGCGGTGGCCCCCGGCAAGAGCTGACCCACCCCTCCCCAGCCCCCCTCCCGACCCGCCACCCCTCCCCAGCCCGTGCGGCGCTGCCAAGGCGGCACGGGGTTCGGGGCAGCCGGCGGACCCGACCGGCCACCACCCGGGATGCGCCCCCCAGCGCCTTCCCGAGCGGCGCGCAGGCCAGGCGGGGGGAACCATTGCACCGCAGGTGCAATGGGGGGCCCCACTGGCCGAGATCAGCCGCAGACCAACGCACCACGCGCATCCCCGCCTTGCCACCGGACGTCCGGCCCCACCCCGACCACGACGCCCCCTTGACAGCACCGCCCCAACGGGCCACTTGCGCCCGGTTCGCGGCCGCCCACACCCGCGACGCGCTCCCCCTTCGAGCGCCTCGACGCGCGGCCCCGCGCGGAGCCCTCCATGAAGCCCGACATCCACCCGCAGTACAACTTCGTGGCCTTCCGCGACATCACCACGGACTTCGAGTTCGTGACGCGGTCGTCCATCGACGTGAGCACGATCAAGGACACGGCCGTCATCGACGGCACCGAGTACCCCCTGATCAACCTCGACATCTCCTCGGCCAGCCACCCGTTCTACACGGGCCAGCAGAAGCTGATGGACACCGAGGGCCGCGTCGAGCGCTACTACCGGAAGTACGGCTTCCAGGCGCTGCCCGAGCACGTGCAGGCGGAGGAGGCCCCGGCCGCCGAGGCTCCTGCGGAGGGCGAGCAGGCCGAGTAGGTCGGCCCCGGCTCCCCCGTGTACGATCGCCTCGAAGCCCTCAGGATCCGACTCGACGTCCTCGACAGGATGTTGTCGGATCCCGACGTGGTGTCCGACAACCGCCGGCTGCGCGAGACCAGCCAGGAGGCGGCCCACGTCCGTGAGATCGTCGAGGCCTACGACGCCCACAAGGCGATGCAGGCCGAGCTCGAGGGCGCCCGCGAGCTCGCCACCGTCGAGCAGGACGCCGAGCTCCGTGCCCTGGCCCGCGAGGAGATCGCGGCCCTGGAGGCGGCGCTCGCCGAGAGCCACGAGGCGCTGAAGCTGCTGCTGCTGCCCAAGGACCCCTACGAGGGTCGGCCGCTGCTGCTCGAGATCCGCGCCGGCACCGGGGGCGACGAGGCCGCCCTGTTCGCGGCCGACCTCTTCCGCATGTACCAGCGCTACGGCGACCGCCACGGCCTGAAGGTCAGCGTGCTCGAGGCGAGCCCCATCGTGGTGGGCTCCGGCGGCAAGAGCCACGAGGGCTTCAAGGAGATCGTGGCCTCGGTCAACGGCCAGCAGGCCTACAACCTGCTGCGCTTCGAGGGCGGCGTGCACCGCGTGCAGCGCGTGCCGGCCACCGAGGCCCAGGGCCGCATCCACACCAGCGCCGCCACGGTCGCCGTGCTCCCCGAGCCCGACGAGGTGGAGGTGAAGATCGACGCGAAGGACCTGCGCATCGACACCATGCGGGCCGGCGGCCCCGGTGGCCAGTCGGTGAACACCACCGACTCGGCGGTGCGCATCGTCCACCTCCCCACCGGCCTCACCGTGCAGTGCCAGGACGAGAAGTCCCAGCTCAAGAACAAGGACAAGGCCATGCGGGTGCTCAAGGCGCGCCTGCTCGCGATGGAGGAGGAGAAGGCGGCAGCGGCGGGCAACGCCGCGCGGCGCGCGATGGTGGGCTCGGGCGACCGCTCCGAGCGCATCCGCACCTACAACTTCCCCCAGAACCGCATCACCGACCACCGCATCGGCCTCACCCTCTACAAGCTCGACCACGTGATCGAGGGAGACCTGGACGACCTGCAGGAGGCGCTGCTCGCCGCCTACAGGGCCCAGCTCCTGGAGGGCGAGGGCTCGTCGTGACCACGCTCCTCGACGTGCTGCGTCGCACCGAGGCCTGGCTCCGCAGCCGTGGGGTCCCCTCCCCCCGCCTCGACACCGAGGTGCTCCTCGGCCACGTCCTCGGCGTGCCGCGGCTGCAGCTCTACCTGATGTACGACCGGCCGCTCACCGAGCCGGAGCTCGACGCCCTGCGTCCCCTGGTGCGACGGCGCGGCGCCCGCGAGCCGCTGGCCTGGATCACCGGCGAGAAGGGCTTCCACCACCTCGACCTGCAGGTGGTCCCGGGCGTGCTGGTGCCCCGGCCCGACACCGAGACCCTCGTGGAGGCCGCCGGCGCCTGGATCGACGAGGGCCACACGGACGACGTGCCGGTGTACGTGGCCGACGTGGGGGCGGGCACGGGTGCCGTGGGCCTGGCGCTGGCCGCTCCGCGCCCGTGGCTGCGCCTGTACGCGGTGGACCTGTCGGACGAGGCCCTGGCCTGCACCCGCGCGAACGTGGCCACGCTGGGCCTCGCCGACCGGGTGGGCGTGCTCAAGGGCAGCCTGCTCGACCCGGTGCCCGCCGCCCGTCCGGTGGACTGGGTGGTGTCGAACCCGCCCTACATCCCCTCGGGCGAGATCGACGGCCTGGAGCCCGAGGTGGCGGTCCACGAGCCCCGCCTCGCGCTCGACGGCGGCGCCGACGGCCTCGACGTCATCCGCCCGCTCGTCGCCCAGGCCCGTCGACGCGCCCGCCGGGGCCTGCTGCTCGAGGTGGGCCACGACCAGGCCGAGGTGGTGGCGGCCCTGCTGGCGCGCGCCGGCTTCACCGACGTCCGCACGTGGGACGACCTGGGGGGCCATCGGCGCGTGGTGGGCGGGCGCCAGCCCGGTCCTGCCGGTGCCAGCGCGCTCTCCACGAGTCCATGACAAGTTCCTGCCCAAAGGGCGGCGAGGTCGTTGCCCCGCCGACGACCCGGCGGGTAGGACGCCCCTCCATTCGTGGGAGGGACCGATGATCCGTCACGTCACGCCCCTGGTCGTCGTCGCGGCGGCACTCGCCGTCCAGCTCGGCTGCGGCGGCGGCAGCGCCCCTCCCGCCGGCACGGCCACGAAGGAGGCCGGCGGCGAGGCCGCCTACCCGCGCGACGCGCTCGTGGTGGCCTACCAGTCCGATCTGGGCGTGCTCAACCCGATCGTCTACGAGACGGCGGCCGACAACTACGTCCTGTCGAACATCATGGAGCCCGCGATGGACTCGCAGTTCGACTGCGAGCTCACGCACACGCCCCGCCTGTTCGAGAGCTGGACCTGGTCGGACGACGGGCTCGAGTTCAAGGTGAAGCTCCGCGAGGACATCACCTACGACGACGGCGTGAAGGTCACCGCCAAGGACGTCGCGCTGGCCTACGAGCTGGTGCGCGACCCCGGCGTGGCCAGCCCCCGCAGCGCCTACACGGAGAAGATGGTCGACGGCTACCCGAAGGCCACGGGCGAGTTCGAGGTCACCTTCCGCTACACCAAGGCGGGCGACCGCATCTCGCTGATGTCGCAGGCGGCCCTCGGCTACCTGCCCAGCCACGTCTTCGGCGAGCTCACGTCCGAGGAGCGCACCAAGCTGCGCGGCCACCCGAAGTCCAACGACCCCCTGGTCTCGGGCCCGTGGCGCCTCAAGCTGCACGAGAAGAACACCCGCTTCGTGCTCGAGCCGAACGGCAAGTACACGGGCCCCGTGTCGCTGCACCCCAAGCTCAAGCGCGTCGTCTTCTCCATCATCCCCGAGTACGCCACGCGGCTGAACAGCCTGATCAACGGCGACGTCGACCTGATGGAGGGCATCAACATCGAGGACGTCGACCGGATCAAGTCCGACCACCCCGACATCCGCATCTACAGCCGCGGCTACCGCACCAGCGACTACCTGGCGTGGAACACGCGCCTGCCGCAGTTCGCCGACGCCGAGGTCCGCCGCGCGCTCACGATGGCGATCGACATCGACGACATCATGAAGAAGCTCATCGCGGGCACCGACGGCACGGTCTACGCGAAGCGCTCGGTGTCCACGGTCACGCCCGAGCTCTGCAAGGTGCACGCCGACGAGGTCACGCCGCTGCCCCACGACGCCGAGCAGGCCAAGGCCATCCTCGCCTCGAAGGGCTGGACCGACAGCGACGGCGACGGCATCCTCGACAAGGACGGCAAGCCCTTCCGCTTCACCCTGGCCACCAACTCGGGGAACAAGCGCCGCGCCGACGCCTCCATCCTGATGCAGGCCCACCTCAAGCGCATCGGCATCGACGCCCAGCTCGAGCAGCGCGAGTCGAACACCTTCTTCGAGGACCTGCGCGAGCGGAACTTCGAGGCGGCCCTCGCGGGCTGGTCGGCCGCCCTCTTCGTCGATCCCAGCGACGTGTGGAGCTGCGAGACCGACGAGATCAAGCGCCCCTTCAACTTCACCGGCTTCTGCAACCCCGAGGTCGACGCCCTCATCGAGAAGGGCCTGGCCATGCAGGACCCGGACGAGGCGGTGGCGATCTGGAAGCAGGTGCAGGAGCTGATCTACCGCGACCAGCCCTACACCTTCCTGTGGTGGCGCGAGGAGCTCGTCGGACTCCACTCGCGCTTCGAGCACGTCGGCATCGACGTCCTCTCCCTGCTCTCCCACCTGGAGCAGTGGGAGGTCCCCGCCGACAAGGTCAAGTACACCCGCTGATCCGCCCCTCGAGGACCCGATGAGCAAGCTCCGGCGGGCGATCGCGATCCTGCCCCTGCGCTACCTCGTCCAGAAGCTGCTCCTCACGGTGCTGCTCCTCTGGGGCGTGGCGTCGTTGATCTTCCTGCTGGTGGAGCTGTCGCCCGGCACGGTGGCCGACAAGTACATCGGCCCCGACATCTCGCCCGAGCAGCGCGACGCGGTCATCGCCAAGTTCGGCCTCGATCAGCCCGGCTACGTCCGGTACTTCGCGATGATGGCCAACCTCGCGCGCTTCGAGCTGGGCACGAGCCTGGTGCAGGAGCGCCCGGTGGCCACGATCATCCTCGAGGCCCTGCCCAACACGCTGCTGCTGTCGATCGTCACCCTGCTCGTGGTCTACCCCTTCGGCATCGGGCTCGGGATCTTCCAGGCCGTGCGCCAGGGCACGGCGTCCGACAGCGCCGCCAGCCTCACCAGCCTCTTCTTCTACTCGATGCCCACCTTCTGGCTGGCGCTGATGCTCCAGCTCGTCGCCCCCCGCATGGGCCTGCCCATCGCCGGGATGTACGACGCGGTGGAGTACGAGTACATGACCGGCTGGGAGCAGTTCACCGACCGGCTGTCGCACATCCTGCTGCCCGGCGTGGCGATGGGGCTGTCGGGCGCCGCCGGCCTCGCCCGCTACATGCGCAGCTCGCTGCTCGAGGTGATCCGGCAGGACTACGTGCGCACCGCGCGGGCCAAGGGCCTGCCCGAGCGCGTGGTCATCGGGCGCCACGCCCTGCGCAACGCGCTCCTGCCGATCATCACCCTCATCGGCCTGTCGCTGCCCTTCCTCGTGGGCGGCTCCGTGCTCGTCGAGACGGTCTTCGCCTGGCCCGGCATGGGGCGGCTGATCCTCGACGCCATCTACCAGCAGGACACGCCCCTCATCACGGCCTGCTTCCTGCTGTTCGCGCTGGTGGTCACCGCCGGCAACCTCGTCGCCGACCTGCTCTACGCCGTCGTCGACCCGCGGATCCGCTACGCATGACCCGCATCGATCTGGTCGAGGTCCCCCCCCCGCCGCCCGCCGCGCGGCTGGGCCTGCTCGTGCCCGGCCTGGGCCACCTCCTCACCGGCGACCGCATCGTGGGCGTGGGCCTGCTCGGCGTGGACGCCTGGCTGCTCTGGGCCGCGATCGCCGGCTTCCCACGCCTGGGCGAGGTCACGGGCCTCGCGGGCACGCGGCTGTCGTGGCACGGCCTCGTGGCGCTGGGCACGTGGGCGGTGCTGGCGGCGGGCGCCTGGGGCCTGGCCTGGCGCTGCGCCTTCCCGCGCCCCTACGACGCCGAGCGCGCCAACAGCGCGTGGGGCATCTTCCGCCGGGAGCTGCGCCGCAACCGCAACGGCATGCTCGGCCTGGTGGGCGTGGTGCAGCTCTTCGCGCTCACCCTGCTCGCGCCCCTGATCTCGCCCTTCGACCCCGACATGGTCGACGCCGGCACCAAGCTCCTCGGGCCCGACGCCACCTACCTCTTCGGCACCGACGAGTTCGGTCGCGACGTGTTCAGCCGGGTGGTGATGGGGGCCCGCATCTCGGTGGCCATCGGCTTCATCGCCGTGTCGATCGCCGCCACCCTGGGCACCACCCTGGGCGCGCTGGCGGGCTGGTTCGGCGGCTGGCTCGACCGCGTGCTCATGTGGGTGGTGGATCTGCTGCTGTCGGTGCCGCGCCTGGTGCTGCTGCTGGCCATCGTGGGCCTCTTCCGGCCCCCCGGTGCCATCGCCATCTTCGTGATCGTCGTCGTGCTCGGGCTCACCGGCTGGATGGGCGTGTCGCGCATCGTCCGCAGCCAGGTGCTCTCGCTCAAGGAGCAGGACTTCATCCAGGCGGCCCGCGCGCTGGGCATGGGGCACGCGCGGATCATCTTCGTGCACCTCATCCCCAACGCCTTCGCGCCCGTGATCGTGTACGGCTCGCTCGCCGTGGGCACCACCATGCTCGCGGAGGCCAGCCTGTCCTTCCTGGGACTGGGCGTGCAGCCCCCCACCTCCACCTGGGGCACGCTGGTGGCCGACGGCCGCCACAAGCTGCAGATCGCGCCCTGGATCGCGCTGTTCCCGGGCCTCGCCATCGTCTACGCGGTGATGTGCTTCAACCTGCTGGGCGACGGCCTGCGCGACGCGCTGGACCCCAAGCAACGCGGCGCCTGATGCGCCCCCCGCGGAGGACGGCATGAGCGCGATGGCGGTCGATCCCGGCCCGCGGGGGACGTCCTTCCGGTCGGTGGCCGACATGTGGCGCCACCGCGTGGGATCGACGCCCGGCCTCGTGGCGATGACCCACCGCGTGGACGGCCGCTGGGTCGACGTCAGCTGGCGCCAGGCCGACGCCCGCGCCCGCGCCATCGCGGCCGGCCTGCTGGCCCACGACCTCGCCCCCGAGGACCGCTGCGCCCTGCTCGCCACCACGTCGGTGAGCTGGATCCTGGCCGACACGGGCATCCTGCTCGCCGGCGGCGCCACCACCACGATCTTCCCCGCGGAGCCCGCGGAGGCCTGCGCCTACGTGCTCGCGCACAGCGGCGCCGCGATCGTCTTCTGCGACACCGAGGCCCAGGTCGACAAGGTGCTGTCGCGGCGCGACGAGCTCCCCGCCCTGCGCCTGATCGTGGTGTTCGAGGGCCGCGCCCGCCCCGCCCACGACGTGATCACGCTCGCGTCGCTGGAGGCCGAGGGCGAGGCCTGGGCCCAGGCCCACCCGGGCGCGCTGGACGCCGTGGCCGATGCGCTGGTTCCCGACCGCCTCGCCACGCTGATCTACACCTCGGGCACCACCGGCCCCCCCAAGGGCGTGGAGCTCACGCACGACGCGTGGATCTACGAGGCCGAGGCCATCGATCGCCTCGGCGTGGTGGGTCCCGCCGACCGCCAGCTCCTCTTCCTGCCCCTGGCCCACGTCTTCGCGAAGGTGATGCAGGTGGCCTTCGTGCGCCTGGGCATCCCCACGGTGGTGGACGGCAACCCCGACCGCTTCCTCGACACGGTGCAGGAGGTGCAGCCCACGTGGATGGCGGCCGTCCCGCGCATCTTCGAGAAGGCCTACAACCGCATCGTCACCGAGGCGCACGACGCCGGCCCGGTGCAGACGGCCCTCTTCCGCTGGGCGGTGGACGTGGGCAGCCGGGCCTCCGAGACCCGACGCCAGGGCCACGTGGTGGGTCCGCTGCTCGCGATCCAGGCCGCCCTCGCCGACCAGCTCGTGCTCCGACAGGTGCGGGAGCGCTTCGGGGGCCGGCTGCGCTTCCTCATCAGCGGCGGCGCCCCGCTCTCGGTGGAGATCGCGCGCTTCTTCGACGCCTGCGGCCTGCTGATCTGCGAGGGCTACGGCCTCACGGAGTCCGGCGCCGCGAGCTGCGTCAACACCCCCGAGGACGTGGTCTTCGGCACCGTGGGGCGTCCGCTCCCGGGCTGCGAGGTCCGCGTGGCCGACGACGGCGAGCTGCTGCTCCGCTCCCGCGGCGTGATGCGGGGCTACCACGACGACGAGGTGGCCTCCGCCCAGGCCCTCGACGCCGACGGCTGGCTCCACACCGGCGACATCGGGCGCATCCTGCCCAGCGGGCACGTGCAGATCACCGACCGCAAGAAGGCCATCCTCGTCACCGCCAACGGCAAGAACATCGCCCCCGCGAACGTCGAGCAGCGGGTCACCACCCGCAGCCCGCTGGTGGCGCATGCCCTCCTGCACGGCGACCGCCGGAACTTCTGCACGGCGCTGCTCTCGCTCGACCCCGAGGCCCTCGCGGCGTGGGCGAAGCGGGAGGGCCTGGGCGAGCTCGACCACGCCGCGCTCGTGGCGCGCCCCGAGGTGCGGGAGCAGATCCAGGCGGCCCTCGACGACGTCAACCGCGAGCTGCCCGGCTACGAGCAGATCCGGAAGTTCGCGCTGGTGCCCGAGCCGTTCACGGTGGACAACGGGCTCCTCACCCCCTCCCTCAAGGTCCGTCGCCGCGCCGTCGAGGCCCGCTACACCGACGTGCTCGAGGGCTTCTACGAGGGCACGCTGTCCCGGCTCTCCTGAGCCCGTCGACGCCGCCCGGAGACCCGTCCCCATGCGCTCCCGCATCCCCGGCTTCTACCGCCTGTCGCCCGAGGACCGCCTCGCCGCCCTCCAGGAGCACGGCGCGCTCGACCCCGAGGGGGCGGCCGTGCTCGCCGGCCCGGGCCTGGCGCTCGACGAGGCCGCCTGCATGGTGGAGAACGTGGTGGGCACCTTCGCCCTGCCCAACGCCGCCGCCGTGAACCTGCGGATCAACGGCGAGGACCGCGTGGTGCCCATGGTGGTGGAGGAGCCCAGCGTGGTGGCCGCCGTGTCGAACATGGCGCAGCTCACGCGACGCAGCGGCGGCATCACCGCCAGCTCCGACGCCAGCGTGATGATCGGGCAGGTGCAGCTCTGCGGCCTCGACGACCCCGCCGCGGCGGCCGCCCGGCTCGAGGCCCACACCGACGCCCTCCTGGCCGTGGCCCGACGCGTCCACCCCCGGCTCGAGGCCCGCGGCGGCGGCGTGCGGGGCCTGCGCGTGCGCGTGCTCCGCTACGACGAGCCCGGCTTCACGGCCGAGGACATGGTGGTGGTGGAGCTGCTGCTGGACTGCGCCGACGCCATGGGCGCGAACATGGTCAACACCGCGGCGGAGCACCTGGCGCCCCACGTGGAGGCGATCTCGGGCGGCCGGGTGGGGCTGCGCATCCTGTCGAACCTCGCGAGCCACCGCCTCGCCCGCGCCCGCGTGCGGCTCGATCCCGCCCACCTGGGCAGCGACGAGGCCGCCGGCGCCGAGGTGGCCGAGGGCATCGCCCGTGCCTGGCGCTTCGCCTGGGCCGATCCCTGGCGGGCCGCCACCCACAACAAGGGCGTGATGAACGGCATCGACGCCGTGGCTGTGGCCACCGGCAACGACTGGCGCGCCATCGAGGCCGGCGCCCACGCCTGGTGCGCCCGCGAGGGCACCTACCGGCCGATGACCACCTGGCGCGTGGACGAGGCGGGCCACCTCGTGGGCACGCTCGAGGTGCCGCTGCAGTTCGGCACCGTGGGTGGGGCCAGCCGCATCCACCCCACCGCCCGCGCCAACCTGGGCATGCTCGGCCGGCGGGGCGCGCGGGACCTGGCCGCCGTGGCCGCCGCCGTGGGCCTCGTGCAGAACCTCGGCGCGCTGCGGGCGCTGGCCACCGAGGGCATCCAGGCCGGTCACATGCGCATGCACGCGCGCACCGTGGCCGTGGCCGCGGGCGCCGGGCCCGACGAGATCGCGCCCGTGGTGGAGGCCCTGTGCGCCGCCTCGGACTTCTCGGAGGCCTGCGCCCAGGCCGTGCTCGCGGAGCTGCGCGCGTGACCACCGGCACCGGCCGCGCGAGCGGCAAGCTGATCCTCGTGGGGGAGCACGCCGTGGTGCACGGCGAGCCCGCGCTGGCCTTCGCGGTCGATCGCGGCACCACGGTGCACCTCGCCTCGGTCGACGGTCCCACCACGGTGGACCTGCCGTCGGTGGACCCGCGCCTGCAGGCGGCGGTCGAGCACGTGGTGGGCCCCACCGGGTGGCGGGTGTCCCTGTCGTCCGACCTGCCGGTGGGGCGCGGCATGGGCAGCTCCGCCTCCCTCGCTGTGGCGCTGGTGCGCGCCCACGACGACGCCACGGGCGCGCACACGGACGCCTACGCGCGCGCCCTGGAGGTCGAGCGCCTCTTCCACGGCACCCCCTCCGGCGTGGACGTGGCCGTGGCCGTGGCCGGGGGCGTGCTCCGCTTCCAGCGCACCGACCCGCCCACGCGGCAGTCGCTCCCTGCCCCGTCGTGGCAGGCCGTGGTCCTCGACAGCGGCAGCGCGGGCGACACCGGCGCCCTCGTGGCCGCCGTGGGCGCACGCCGCCCGGGCATCGATCCGCAGCTCCGCCGCATCGGTGAGCTGGTGGAGGCCGCCCAGCAGGCCCTGGACGACCCCCAGGCCCTGGGTCCCCTCCTCGACGAGAACCAGGCCCTCCTGGAGGCCATCGGCGTCTCCACGCCCCGCCTGGAGGCCCTGGTGGGGCTCGCCCGGCGCCACGGCGCGCTGGGGGCGAAGCTGTCGGGCGCCGGGGGCGGGGGCGTCGTGCTCGCGCTCGTCGACGATCCCGCCCCGCTGCTCGCCGCGGCGGCCTCCGAGGGCGTCGACGCCTGGGTGGTCCGTCCGGCCCCCGGAGCCCCCGCATGAGCACCGCCACCGCCGTCGCCCACCCGAACATCGCGCTGGTGAAGTACTGGGGGAAGCGCGACGTCCCCCGGAACCTGCCGGCCGTGCCCTCGCTGTCGCTCACCCTGGGCGGGTTCGAGACGCGCACCACCGTGACCTGGGGCGCCCCCACCGACACGGTGGAGCTCGACGGCGCACCCGCGCCCGAGAAGGCCGCGGCGAAGGTGCGGGCCTTCCTCGACCTCCTCGACCCCCAGCGCCCTCCCTGCCGCGTGGTGAGCGCGAACTCCTTCCCCACCGGCGCCGGGCTCGCGTCGTCCGCGTCGGCCTTCGCCGCCCTGGCGCTGGCCGGCGCCGCCGCCGCCGGTCAGGACACCGACCCGGTGCGCCTGTCGATCCTGGCCCGCCAGGGCTCGGGCTCGGCCAGCCGCAGCCTCTGGGGCGGCTTCGTGGTGTGGCAGGCGGGCGAGCGCGCCGACGGACTCGACAGCCACGGCGTGCCCCTGCTGCCCGCCGACGCGTGGGACGTGCGCATGGTGGTGGGCGTGGTGAGCACCGCGGCGAAGGCCGTGGGCTCCACCGAGGGCATGGAGCGCAGCCGCGCCACCTCGCCGCTCTACGCCACCTGGCTCGCGCAGGCGGCGTCGGACCTCGACGAGGGCCGCCGCGCCGTGCTGGCCCGGGATCTCGACGGCCTCGGCCGCGTGATGGAGGCGTCCACCTACAAGATGCACGCCACCATGATGACCTCGCAGCCCCCCCTGCTCTACTGGCAGCCCGGCTCGGTGGCCTGCCTGCAGGCCGTGTGGCGCCTGCGCGCCGAGGAGGGCGTGTCGGCCTGGACCACGATGGACGCGGGCCCGCAGGTGAAGGTGCTCTGCGCCGCCGCCGACGCCGAGCGCGTGGCGGCCGTGCTGGCCCCCCACGCCGCTCGCGTCCACGTGCTGGGTCCCGGAGGTCCGGCCCGCCTGGAGCCGGCGTGACCCGCACCTTCGTCGCCCCCGGCAAGGTGGTGGTGGCGGGCGAGTACGCCGTCGTGGACGGCGCGCCCGCGATCGTGGCGGCGGTGGATCTCGGCGTGGCCGTCGACGTCGCCCCGGCCCCCGTGGCCTCCGTCCACACCCCCCACGGCGACAGCCGCTTCGTCGACGCCGCCCTCGCCGCCACCGCCGCGCCCCCGGCCCGGTGGGTCTTCCGCGATCACGGCGGCGCCCACCTGCCCAGCAAGCCGGGGCTCGGCGGCTCGGCGTCGGCCACGGTCGTCGCCGTCCATGCGGCGCGCGCCCTGGCCGACGAGGACCTGGCACCCCAGGCGGTCTTCGCGGTGGCCGACCCCGTGCATCGCGCGGTGCAGGGCTCGGGCTCGGGCATCGACGTGGCCGCCAGCACCTGGGGCGGCACGCTCCGCTTCCGCCGGGGCGAGGTGCCGCGGCCGGTGACCGACCTGCCCCTGGTGGTGGTGTGGACCGGCCACTCGGCGCAGACCGGACCCCGGGTGGAGCGCTACCAGGCCTGGTCGGGCCGCTCCGCCTTCGTCGCGGCCTCGACCGCGCTCGTGGAGGGCTTCGACGCGGACCCGATGGCGGCCCTGCGGGAGGACGGCGCCCTCCTCGTCGCGATGGCCGCGGAGGCCGGCATCGCCTACCGCACGCCCGAGCTGGATCGCATCGTGGCGCTGGCCACGGCCCACGGCGGGGCGGCGAAGCCCAGCGGGGCCGGAGGCGGCGACTGCGCGGTGGCGCTGCTGCCCGACGCCGAGGCCACGGCGGCCTTCGTGGCCGCCTGCACGGCAGACGGCCTCGTCGTGCTCGCCACGCGCACCGCGCCGGGGGTCCACGAGGAGGACGCGGCCACGCTGGACCCGCAGGGCGCACGTCGCTAGGACGCCCCGTTCCTCCGACGAGCAGGGAGCGGTGATGGGCTGGCGCATCGGGGTCATCGGCGGCGACGGCATCGGTCCCGAGGTGGTGGAGCAGGGCCTGCGGGTGCTGCGCCACCTCGACGCGCGTGAGCGCCTGGGTCTCGAGGAGGTGCCCTTCGACCTGGGTGCCGAGCGCTACCTCCGCACCGGCGACACGCTGCCCGACGCCGACTTCGAGCGCCTGCGCGACGAGGTCGACGCCATCTACCTGGGGGCGCTGGGCGACCCGCGCGTGCCCTCGAACGTGCACGCCAAGGACATCCTGCTGGGCCTGCGATTCCGCCTCGACCTGTACGTGAACTTCCGCCCGATCACGCTGCTCGACGCCCGGCGCTGCCCGCTGAAGGACAAGGGCCCCGCCGACGTGGACATGGTGGTCTTCCGCGAGAACACCGAGGGCCTCTACACGGGCGTCGGCGGCCAGTTCAAGCGGGGCACGCCCGACGAGGTGGCGATCGAGGCCGAGCTCAACACCCGCAAGGGCGTGGAGCGCATCATCCGCGCCGCCTTCGACCATGCCGAGGAGCGTGGCGCGCCCAGCGTGTGCATGGCCGACAAGGCCAACGCGATGCGCCACGGCCACGACCTCTGGCAGCGCGTCTTCAGGGAGGTGGCCGCGGAGCACCCGTCGATCCGCGCCTTCCACCTCTACGTCGACGTGCTCGCGATGGAGATGGTCCGCGCGCCGGAGCGCTTCGACGTGGTGGTCACGAACAACCTCTTCGGCGACATCGTCACCGACCTCGGCGCGCAGCTCCAGGGCGGCATCGGCCTCGCGGCCTCCGCCAACCTCCACCCCGGCCAGGGTCCCGGGCTGTACGAGCCGGTGCACGGCAGCGCGCCCGACCTGGTGGGCAAGGGCACGGCCAACCCCCTCGCCGCCCTGCTCACCGCCGGGTGGATGCTGGAACACCACGGACGGGCCGATCTCAACCAGGAGATCCACGACGCCGTGCGCGGCTGCCTCCTGGCCGACGAGGTCACGCCCGAGCTCGGCGGCACGCTCGGCACCACCGAGGTCACCGACCGGGTGATCGCGCGCCTGGGCTGACCGTCACGCCTCGTGGGCCAGCCACGCGTCCACCGCGTCCTCCGGCAGACCGTGGAGGCGCGCCAGCTCCTCCCTGGTGAGCACGCCCTCCTCGTGGATGCGGCGTGCGCGCGCGCGCTGCCAGCGGTCGAGGTGCAGACCCCACCCCGCCGTGGTGGCGTGGGCCACCGCCTGCGAGGCCATCCAGAGCGGGAGCAGCAGGACGGCCCACCAGCCCAGCTCCAGCAGCAGGCGCAAGGCGGGAGGCACCGTGCCCACCTGCACCATCAGGCCGTCCCAGGCGAGCCCCAGCAGCACCGACAGCAGGGCCGGCGCCCCCAGGGCCACGAGGTGCAGCAGCCCGATCCGCCACCAGCCGCCCGCCAGGCGCAGCGCCCAGGCCCGACGCAGGGCGTCGAAGGAGCCGAGGCCCCACGCCACGCGCCACAGCGGCGCGGCCAGCAGCGGGGCCAGCAGCACGATCCACGCCCACATCGCGACGAGCGTGGAGATCCGCTCGATGACCACGTGCGGCCACGCCGTCGACATCCCCGAGATGCCCAGCACGAGCAGCCCGGCCGACTGCAGCAGGTAGCGCACCACGAACCAGGCGGCGCCGGCCACGGCGAGGTGCCCGACCCCGAGCAGCGCAGCCTCCAGCGCCTCCGCCACGGGCCGCTCCACCTTCACCGCGAAGGCCGAGGCCGAGGGTCGACCCGCCGCCGCGGCGAGGGTGAAGCCGGCGAGCGACCGCAGCAGCCACGGCAGGATCAGCGCCTGCAGGCCCAGGCTGGTGAGCATCCCCACCGGCACCAGGGGCCCCGGCAGCGCCGGCACGCCGAACATCGCGCGCGCCTCCCGCAGCTCCGCCCCCGGCAGCACGTCGCCCAGGGCGCCCTCCAGCGCCGTGGCCAGCCACACCGGGATCGCCGTCACCACCACCACCGTGAGCGTGAGGAGCGCAGCGGCGAGCCACCACGCCCGTCCGCCCACCAGCACCCGCCCCGCCTCGGTGGCCAGGGCGGCCAGGGACGGAGGCCGCGGCAGGGCGAGCAGCGGTCGGGTGGCCAGGGGCGGCTCCCGCTCGAGCCAGGCCGCCAGCACGGGCGCGCGCACCCCGAGCGCCCGCCGCACCTCCGTGGGCGACAGGCCCACCAGCCGCACGAGCGTGAGCGCCCGCGCACGCTGCGCGTCCACCTCCGGGGTGGGCTCCGTGAGGCCGATCTGCACGGCCTCGTCCTCCTCCAGCCGGTCCACCAGGCTGCCCATCGCCGTCCACAGCACGGCGTGCACGCCGCCCAGCAGCACCACGGCCCCGGCGCCGAGCGTGCTGACCACGGCCGTGGCCGCCACCGGGTCCTGCCCGTCCAGCATCGGCGACGACCAGGCAGCGAACATCAGCTCGAGGAGCACCTCGCTGCCGGCGAGCAGCACGAGCGCCACGAGGCCCACCGCCACCACGGAGGGCAGCCCCTCCCACGCGAGGCGCACCCCCCGACGGAGGGCTGCCCACGGCGTGCGTCCGTCGTGCACCCGCAGGAAGGGCATCGGGAAGCACAGCACCGCCAGGGCCCCCCAGAGCACGCCGCCCCAGGCCAGCCAGGTGCCGTAGATCCAGCGGTTCGACGGCACGTCGATGAGCTGGTTCCACACGAGCCACGACATCGTGAGGGTGGCCGGCAGCACCGTGAGCGCCGCCACGGCCCCCAGCAGGGCGCCGTGCGCCAGCACCACCCACCCGTCCAGGCGCAGGTGCTGCGGGGAGAGCCCGGCGCCGAGGGCGCCCAGCTCCGGTCGACGCCGCACCACCGAGCGCGCGAAGGCCGCCTGCCCGCGCGCCCAGGCGCCTCCGTACAGGGCCCACGGACCCAGGCAGGTGGCCGCTGCGGCCAGCAGGGCCACGGTCTGCGACGGCCCCGCGTCGAGGTGCCGCAGCTGCACGAAGCCCGCGAGGGCCAAGGCCAGCGGTCCGCCCATCACCACCGCGGTGAGGCCCGCCGCGGCCGCGAGCTCCGCAGGCGCATGGACGAGGCCCCTGCCGACGTCGCGGAAGGTGGTCAAGGAGGAGGTGGTGCGCACGCCGGCGTCAGAGCCGCTGCACGGAGCTGACGCGGACGTACCGCCAGGAGTCGCCCGGCAGGTAGTCCACGAGGATCTCGACGTCGTGCACCTGATCCCGCAGCTCGTCGTGGGAGGTCATGCGCACGGCCACCTTCCAGCCGCCGAGCGGCTGGGTGCGCATGTTCTTGTAGGTATGGCGCGCACCGATCTTCTCGAGGTGCTTCACGAAGCCGTCCACGTCAGTGCGCAGATCCTTCCCCTTGAGCGACTGCAGCCGCTCGCCCCCGTACGGATCCAGCATCTTCACGTGCAGATCCGCCTCGGCCGCGTAGCAGTGCACGAAGGCCGGATCGTACGACTCCTCCAGCTCGATGCAACGGCGCACCAGCGCCATCGCCGCCTCCTCGGGGTTCGCGTCGGATCCCATGTCGATGACGGGCGGGCTGGACGCGACCACCGAGCCCATCACGCCCATGCAGGCGAGCAGCCACGGCACCACGAGCAGCACCACCCCACGGATCCCACGCATGCCACGCCCCCGGACATCGTCGAGCTTGCAGCGATGCGACCCCGAACGTCAAGCTACGAGGCCGTCATGACTCCCCTCCCCCTCCGCGACCGCCTCGCCCTCGACCGCACCCAGCTCGCCAACCGGCGCACCTGGCTCGCCTACGCACGCACGGCACTCGCCCTCTTCGTCACCGGTGCGAGCTTCCAGCAGTTCTTCGACGTGCCCTGGGTGCGCTGGGCGAGCTGGGCCTTCCTGGCGGCCTCCGTGCCCACGCTGGCGCTGGGGTGGGTGCGCTTCCGCCAGCAGGAGCGGCGCATGGCAGCCCTCGCCGCCGAAGCGATGATCCTGCACGAAGGGGCCGCCGACGCCGCGCGCAGCGGGTAGGCTGCCGCGGGGCACGGCGGGAGACACGATGACACCCACCCACCTGCTGCACCGCCGCCTGGCGGAGGTGCTCGGTCCGATCCTGGCGGCCAGCCTGCTCTCGGGCTGTGGCACGGCCCTGGATCCGACGGCCGAGGCTCGCACGGTCTGCACGCACGTCGCACCGGGCTCCACCTGTCCCACCGTCGCCGCGGCGAGCGAGAGCATGGTGGGCACCTCGCGCTGCACCGATCCCGAGGAGAAGATCGTCGAGGTCACCGGGGCGGCCAAAGGCAGCCAGGGCCTGCAGGACACCGGCGGGAACCCCTTCGATCTGTGCTGCTACGACGTGCGGGTCACCATCCTCCAGGGCCGGGGCTGCGTGGTGGGACGCCCCGTCACCGGCCCTGACGGCCCGATCGTGGCGCGAGCGGTGCCCGGCGCGTCCTGGGGTGCGGGCGGCGCGGTGGAGACGCGGGCCCTCGACCGAGCCGACCGCGCCGCGGCGGCGGCGTGGTGGCAGCGCACGGCGCTGGAGGAGCACGCCTCGGTGGCCGCCTTCGCCCGGCTCGCGCTGGAGCTCCTCGCCCATGGCGCCCCGGCCGATCTCCTGCTGCGCACCCAGCTCGCCGGCGCCGAGGAGGTGGTCCACGCCCAGGAGGCCTTCGCCCTCGCGGCCACCCTCGGCGCGCCGGCCCGCCCCGGCCCGCTGGCGCTGCCCCCGCGTGCCGTGCCCGATCTGCCCGCCCTCGCGGTGGAGACCCTCGTGGAGGGTGCGGTGAACGAGACCCTGGCCGCGGTGCTGGCCGCCGAGCGGCTGGCCGTGGCCACCGACCCGGCCGTGCGCGCCGCGCTGGAGCGCGTGGTGGCCGACGAGAGCCGGCACGCCGCGCTGGGCTGGGCCGTGGTCGCGTGGGCACGCCGCGAGGGCGGGGCCGCGGTCGACGCGGCCCTCGCCGACGTGGCCCTGCGTCCCCCCGTCGCCGCGGCGGAGCCGTGCATCCCCTCGCACGGCCTCCTCGGCACGGTGGGCGTGGCGCGGGCCCTGGACCACGCCTGGCGGGCGGTCGTCCAGCCTGCCCTCGCGGGGCTGTCGGCACCGGAGGAGCCGGCCGGCGCCGCCTGCTAGCGATGGTCGCCGGGCGCCTCCCCGTCCTCCGACGGGGAGGCCTGCGCGTGCTCCAGCCACCAGGCGGCGAGCGCGTCGCCGAGCACCTGCTGCCCCGCCACGTCGTAGTGGCAGCAGGGGTCGAGACGCAGCGCCTCCACGTCGTGGTCGGCGAGCAGCTCGTCGAGGGCCACCACCGCCACGCCCTCGGCGCGGGCCCAGGCCTCCACCCGGGTGTACCAGGCGGCCAGGGTGAGCCCCTCGGCGCGTCGCCGCGCCGCGGTCCACGCGGCGAAGGGCTGGTCGAGCGGCGGCGCCAGCGCCAGCACCAGCGTGGCCCCCTGCGCCCGCACGGCGGCGAGGGCGTCGGGCAGCGCGGTGGCCAGCAGCCGCTCCCACTCGCCGGTGGAGACGGGCTCCTGCGCCGCCACCAGCGCCAGCACGCCGGCCTCGTACAGCCGGGAGGTGCCGAGGAGTCCCCGGTGGAGCGTGCCGGGCAGGCCCAGGGGGTTGGGCGTGCCGTCCTCGCTCACGGCCAGGTGCTGGAAGCGGTAGGCGGTGTCGCCCACGCGCACCCAGGTGCCCGGCGAGTTCGCCCAGATCTCCCACAGCACCACGTCGGGCCGCACCTCGGGCAGCGCCTCCGCGGCCACGGCGGCCTGGTTCTGGAAGGTGTAGGCGCCCTCGGCCAGGTTCACCACGCACGCGGGCCGACCGGCCTCGCCGAGGGCCTCCTGCAGCCGCAGCGAGAAGGCCTCCTCGGGCGCCAGCCCGTCGGCGGCGAGGATGGAGCTGCCGAGCACCAGCCAGCGGGTGCGCTCCGGATCGTCCACGCAGCCGCGGTTGTGTCGCAGGTCGTCCGCCGGACTCGGCCACACGGGCACGCCATCCACCCACCGCAGCGCGAAGTCCAGCCCGTCCCGCAGGCCGGAGCGCACCACCTGCACGCGCGGGCGGGGCTGCACCACGCGCAGCAGGCCCTCGGCGAGGACGAGGGTGGCCAGGAGCGCCAGGAAGCCGCTGGCCACGGCGAAGCCCACGCGACGCACGCCCACCTCCGCGGTCCCCGTAGCCGGATCCCGCCCGCGCGGGCGGATCAGTCCGCGGTGGCCGGGGAGGCGGCGGGCGCCGCCCAGCGCCCGAGCCAGGGCAGGTCCTCGTCCCACCGCACGAAGGACAGCCACCCCACGATCATGATCCACTCGAAGAAGTAGAGGTTCATGAGCAGATCGAGGGCCAGGTGGAAGAAGATCGCGGCCGCCACGGCCAGGGCGCGGGTGCGCGGGATCCACACGCCGATCGGCACCGCCACCTCGAGCGCGAGCGTGCCCCAGCTCATCAGCCGGCTGACCCAGAGGTTGCCCGCGATCACCTCGGGCAGGGCGAAGCGCGGGTAGAAGTCGTCGAGCAGGAAGATGTGGTACAGCGCCGTGCCGTCGCGCCACATGCTGCCCGGGAGCTTCTCGAGCCCGGCCGCCAGGAAGACGAAGGTGACCTGGATCTGGATCATCCGGAGGGCCCAGCCCGACCGGATGCGGGGCGTGCGGCCCCGCAGCGCATCCAGCGACCACCGCTCGCTGATCGGCGCGAAGATGAGGAAGAAGGTGATCAGCCGCATCACCGCGTCCTCGCCGTCGATCACGAGCTGGTTGCGGTGCTGGAAGGAGACCAGCCAGACGAAGAGGCAGGCCGCCTGCACGTGGCTGTGCCAACCCACCGCGAGCAGCAGGGCCTGCACCATCGCGAGCCCGAAGCAGGCCCACAGCCAGAGGTCGTCGGGCGGCAGCAGGAGCAGCACCGAGCCCGCGTCCGGATCGAGCAGCCGCCGCGCCACCCGCGAGGGGAGCAGCCCGTCCTCGCCCCACCAGGTGGTGGCGTAGGGGGCCTGGAAGAGGAAGGCGAGGAAGACGATCACGCCCACGCCGATGCGCAGGCCGGCGGCCACCCGCGGGTCGGCGGGGGTGTGCCAGAAGCGATCCCAGGCGGCGACGAAGCGCTCCCTCACGGCGCGGGCTCCTCGCGCACGCCGCCCGGCTGCACCCCGCGCGCACGGGGACGCAGATCCTTGTCGTGGATGCTCTTGGTGCCCGGGAAGTCCTCGCGCAGCGGAGGCAGCCGCCCGAAGCGCCGACGCGCCGCCTCACGTCGCCCGGGGGGCGGCACCAGCCACCAGTGCCGGAATATCTCGACGTGCACCGGCGCCAGGCCCGGCGTGGGCGGCACGGCCTGACGGGCCGCGTACTCGGCGAGCTGCGGCCGCAGGCGCCGCCAGGAGTCCAGCCGCAGGTTGTCGGCGGCCTTGTGCCACCGCGCGTGCATCAGCTTCTGCAGCAGGGTGCGATGACGCCAGGACGGCGTGGTCCACGTGGACGTGGAGCCGTCCTCCCAGGTGACCACGGCCTCCACCCAGGTGTTGATGTGGTCGGGGTCGGGCGCGAACAGCTTCCAGCTGGTCTGCTCGAGCCCGGTGACGTCCACCACCGGGTCGAGCCAGCGCGAGGCCGTCGGGATGCCGGGCAGGTAGTCCGGCAACCCGTCGACGAGCATCATGCCCAGGAGCCCGACGATGGCGACGTCGAGCAGGCGGCGAGGCTCCGGCAACGCTCCTCCGGACCCGAGCCTAGACCGGCCCGGAGGCGGCCGCACGTCGTGTGAGCGATCTCACAGCGCTTCGACGATCAGCGCGATGCCCTGGCCGCCGCCGATGCAGGCGCTGGCGAGGCCGTAGCGCTCCTTGCGGCGGCGCAGCTCGTGCACGATCGTGGCGGTGATGCGGGCGCCGGAGGCCCCGAGCGGGTGGCCGAGGCTCACCGCGCCGCCGTTCACGTTGAGCAGGCTGCCGTCGATGCCGAGCGCGCGCTGCACGGCGAGCACCTGCGGCGCGAAGGCCTCGTTGACCTCCACCAGCGCCATGTCGTCGAGGCCGAGGCCGGTCTGCTCGAAGGCACGCTTCGAGGCCGGCACGGGGCCGAAGCCCATGATGGTGGGGTCGCAGCCCGAGATGCCCCAGCCCACCAGCCGGGCCAGCGGCGTCAGGCCCTTCGACTCGGCCCACGCCGCGTCGGCCACCACGAGCGACGCGGCGCCATCGCAGATGCCCGAGGCGTTGCCGGCGGTGACGAGGCCGTCCTTCTGGAAGACCGGGGGCAGCTTCGCCAGGCCCTCGGGCGTCGACGCGCGGGGGTGCTCGTCCACCGCGAAGGAGACCGTGCCCTTGCGGGTCTTCAGCTCGACGGGGACGATCTCGTCCTCGAAGCGGCCCGCTGCCTGGGCCGCGGCCCAGCGCTCCTGCGAGGCCAGGGCGTAGGCGTCGGCCTCCTCGCGGGTGACGCCGTGCTGGGCGCCGAGCTTCTCGGCGGTCATGGCCATCGGCAGGCCCGTGTAGCTGTCGGTGAGCGCGTCCCAGAGCAGGTCGACCATCTTCGGCGGCCGGCCGAAGCGCTGGCCGTCGCGCAGGCCGAACACCACGTGGGGCGCCTGCGACATCGACTCGGTGCCGCCCACGAGCACGCACTTCGCCTGCCCGGTGAGGATCTGCTCGGCGCCGTTCACCACGGCCTGGAAGCCCGAGCCGCAGAGGCGGTTGACCGTGAGGGCGGGCACGCCCTGGGGCACGCCGGCCCGCAGGCCCACGTGCCGCGCCAGGTAGATGGCGTCGGTGGAGGTCTGCAGCACGTTCCCGTAGATGACGTGGTCGACGTCCTCGGGGGCCACGCCGGCGCGGGCGAGGGCGGGCGCCGCGGTGTCGACCGCCAGATCGGTGGCGGTGCGGTCCTTCAGCGCCCCGCTGAGGGTGCCGAAGGCGGTGCGGACGCCCGACAGGATCACGATGTCACGGCGGCCGATGTCCAGGTGCTGCATGGAGTCCTCGTGTCGTGCGGGGCGTGCCCCGCAGGGGGGGCCTGTCATAGCCCTTCTCGGGCGCGACGTGCGGGGCCCGGGGCCGGTTACGCTCCGCGACTGCACGTCGAGGACGCCGTGAGCCCCACCCGCGAAGACGAGGTCATCCACGACTGGAACGCGCAGCGTCCCACCGGGCTGCGCGCGGTGCGCCTCCACGACGAGACCCTGCGCGACGGCCTCCAGTCGCCCTCGGTGCGCGACCCCGACCTGTCCGAGAAGCTCGACATCCTCCGCCTCGTCGCGGCGGTGGGGGTCGACAGCGCCGATCTGGGCCTGCCCGGCGCCGGCGCCCGCGCCCGTGACGACATCCGCGCCCTGCTCGAGCTCATCCGCGACGAGGCCCTGCCCATCCAGGCCACCGTGGCCTGCCGCACCCACCCCGCCGACATCGGCCCCGCCATCGACCTGGCCGCCGAGACGGGGGTGCCGGTCGAGGCGATGATGTTCCTGGGCACCTCGCCCATCCGCCTCTACGCCGAGAGCTGGTCGGAGCAGAAGCTCGAGGACCTCACCCGCGCCGCGATGCGCCAGGCGCGCGAGGGGGGCCTGGGCGCCTCCTACGTCACGGAAGACACCATCCGGTCGAAGCCGTCCACGCTGGAGCGCCTCTTCACCGCCGCCATCGAGGAGGGGGCCGACTGCCTCGTGCTCTGCGACACGGTGGGCCACGCCACGCCCGACGGGGTGCGCGCCCTCTTCGGGTGGACCCGCGAGCTGCTCGCCCGGCTCGGCGTCGACGGCCGCGTCACGCTGGACTGGCACGGCCACAACGACCGCGGCCTCGCGCTCGCCAACACCCTGGCCTCCATCGAGGCGGGCGCGGCGCGCGTGCACGGCACGATGCTCGGCATCGGCGAGCGCGTCGGCAACACCGCGCTCGACCAGGTGATGGTGAACCTGAAGGTGGCGGGGGTCGACGCCCGCGACCTCACGCGGCTCGACGCCCTGGTGCACCTCGTGTCGGCCGCGTGCGGCGCGCCCATCGACACGCGCTACCCGGCCTTCGGCGCCGACGCCTTCCGCACCGGCACCGGCGTGCATGCGGCCGCCGTCATCAAGGCCAAGCGCAAGGGCGACGACTGGCTGGCCGACCGGGTCTACAGCGCCGTGCCCGCCCAGTGGGTGGGGCGTCGGCAGGAGATCCAGATCGACTACATGAGCGGGGCCTCGAACGTCCGCTGGTTCCTCGAGGAGCACGGCCTGTCGGCCGACGAGGACGTGGTGGAGGCGGTGCTCTCGCGCGCCAAGACGAGCAAGCAGGCCCTGTCGATCGACGAGGTCCGCGCCGTGGTCGACGCCTCGCAGGCCCGCCGCTCGGCCTGACGGCGCCCCCGGCGGGTGCGGCAACACGCCGCGCCGGCACCGGCGACGTCTTCGCTACGATGCAGGCTGTCATCGTGTCCTCGGAGGCAACGATGGGCCGGCTCGCCGACATCGAGATCTTCGCCGCCGTGGTGGAGCACGGCAGCTTCACCCACGCGGGCAAGGCGCTGGGCCTGTCGAAGTCCTACGTGAGCAAGCGCATCCGCGCCCTCGAGGACCACGTGGGCGCGCCGCTGCTCACCCGCAACAGCCGGCACGTGAACCTCACCCCGGCGGGCACGAGCTTCCACGGCCACTGCGCCGCCGCCCTCGAGCTCCTCGCCGCCGGGGAGGCCGAGCTCGCCAGCGAGCAGCAGCACCCGCGCGGCCTGCTGCGCGTCACCTTCCCCATCGCCTTCGGCCTGGACTACCTGACCGAGCCCCTGGGGGCCTTCGCGGTGGCCCACCCCGAGCTGGAGGTGCGGGCCAGCTACACCGATCGGCGGGTGGATCTGGTGGCGGAGGCCTACGACCTCGGCATCCGCGTGGCCAACCTGCCCGACTCCGACCTCGTCGCGCGGCGCCTCGCCACCACCGAGATGTGGCTCGTGGCCTCTCCGGCCTACCTGGAGCGGCACGGCGAGCCCCACACGCTCGAGGAGCTCGTCACCCACGAGGGCCTGCTCTACGAGCACCTCGCCGATCCCTTCCGCTGGGCCGTGCCCGGTCCCGACGGCCCCACCTCCGTGCGCATGCGGGGGCGCTTCCGGGCCGACAGCGGCGACGCGCTCGGCGTGGCCGCGCGCGCAGGCGTGGGCATCGCCGTGCTGCCCGACTGGATGGTGGGACCCGACGTGGCCCGCGGGGCGCTGCGCCGCCTGCTCGCCCACCTCCAGGCGCCCACGCTGGGCATCTGGGCCGTGCACCCGCCCCAGCGCCACGTGCAGCCCAAGGTCGCGCAGCTCGTGCGCACCCTGGCGGAGGCCCTCGATCCCCCGCCGTGGCTGCGGGAGGGGTCAGTCCTCGCGCACGCGTGAGCGCAGGGCCTCGGCGCGCAGCCGGCGCGCGTCCTCCTCGGCGTCGCGGAGCCGCCCCAGGATGCGCCCCCGCACCGACACGTTCTGGGCCACGTGGAGGAAGAGCAGCAGCCCCAGCACCCAGCTCGCAGGGCGCACGGCCTCCAGGCCCGGCAGGCCCACCCCGAGCACGGCCGTGCCCGCGAGCACGTCGAGGGTGCACACCGACCAGAAGGCCAGATCGGAGCGCACCAGCCGCTCCACCCGCAGCACCAGGTGGTTCGCCGCGATGAGGATCACGACGGCGAAGAGGACCCCGTCCGCGAAGGTCACGGTGCGGCCGCGAGGGCCACGTTGTCGATGAGGCGCGTGGCACCGAGGGAGGCGGCCACCAGGGCGCGCGCCTCGCCGTCCACGCGCGCCACCGGGCGCAGCGTCTGCGGGTCGACCACCTCCAGGTAGTCCAGCGCGTCCACGTCGAGCAGCCCGCGACCGAGCGCGGTGAGCGCGGCCACGTCGTGCTCCCCCGCCACCACGGCGTCCTGCAGGGCGCGCAGGGCCCGCGACAGGCTGAGGGCCCGCGCCCGCTGCGCCGGATCCAGGTAGGCGTTGCGGCTCGACAGCGCGAGGCCGTCCG
This sequence comes from Alphaproteobacteria bacterium, assembly GCA_020632955.1. Taxonomy (GTDB): domain Bacteria; phylum Myxococcota_A; class UBA796; order UBA796; genus JACKEO01. The sequence goes on along the minus strand of JACKEO010000012.1, from coordinate 66,516 downwards.
CGTCCCGCACGATGGGCCCGCCCACGATCTCCACCGGCAGGGCGAGGTCGGCGGTCATGCGGCGGAGCACCTGGAGCTGCTGGAAGTCCTTCTCGCCGAAGGCCGCCACGTCGCAGCCCACGAGCCCGAAGAGCCGCGCCACCACCGTGGTGACCCCCTCGAAGTGCACCGGACGGCTGGCGCCACAGAGCCCCTCGGTGAGCCCCTCCACCCGCACGCGGGTGGCGTGGCCCGGTGGGTAGAGGGAGGCGGGCGTGAACACGGCGTCGGCCCCGTGGGCGGCGCACAGGGCCAGATCGCCCTCCAGATCCCGCGGGTAGCGGTCGAGATCCTCGCCGGCGCCGAACTGGAGCGGGTTGACGTAGATGCTCACCACCAGCGCCTCGCACCGCGGGCGCAGCAGGTCGAGGAGGCTGGCGTGCCCGGCGTGGAGGAAGCCCATGGTGGGCACGAGACCCACCCGCACCCTGCCGCGACGAGCGGCCGCCCACGCGGTCATCGCCTCGGACGTGTCGAGCACCTCCATCAGGGCAGCTTCGCGAGCGGCACCGCCGCGGGGGCCCCGCCGAAGGCGTGCTCGGGGCCCGGGAAGACGCCGGTGCGGACCTCGTCGGCGTAGGTGCCCACGGCCTCGATGATCGTGTCCTCCAGCGCGGCGAAGCGCTTGAGGAAGCGGGGGGCGAACGACAGGTCCATGCCCAGCATGTCGGTGCAGACCAGCACCTGGCCCGTGCAGTCGGCGCCAGCGCCGATGCCGATCGTGGGCACCTGCAGCGTGGCGGTGATGCGCGTGGCCAGGGCGGCCGGGATGCCCTCGAGCACCACGCAGAAGGCGCCCGCCTGCTGCACGGCGAGCGCGTCGGTGACGATCTGCTCGGCGTCGTCGCGGGACCGGCCCTGCACGCGGAAGCCGCCGAAGGCGTGCACCGACTGGGGCGTGAGCCCCACGTGCCCCACCACCGGGATGCCCGCCTCGACGCAGCGGGCGATGGCCTCGGCGCTGCGCTCGCCGCCCTCGAGCTTCACCGACTGGGCCCCGCCCTCCTTCATGAGGCGCCCGGCGCTCGCCAGCGCCTGCTCGGGGCTGATCTGGTAGCTGAGGAAGGGAAGATCGGCGGTGAGGTGGGCCCGCTCCAGCCCGCGGGAGACGCAGCGGGTGTGGTAGACCATCTCGTCGAGGGTGACGGGCAGGGTGTCGTCGTGACCCTGCACCACCATGCCGAGGCTGTCGCCCACGAGCACCATGTCGACGCCGGCGCGGTCGACGAGGCGCGCCATCGTGGCGTCGTAGGCGGTGATCATCACGAGCTTGTCGTTGTCGGCCTTCTTGCGAAGGTCCAGCACGCTGTAGCGGGACACGGGCTCTCCGGGGGTCGTGCCCCGTGCCCCGTGCGCCCGGATGGCGTCGGCGGCGGTCCCTCCCGGTCCGCTCGCGCGGATCCAGGGGCCGGGGCGTGGCGCGCCGAGGCGCGACCGGCCCCCTAACACGCAGGCGGGCCCAGGATCAGCGGCGCTGGCGCGTGAAGAGGTCGTCCTCGTCGGGCGGGGCGGCCTCGTCGCCCGCGCGTGCAAGCGAGGCGTCGATCATCTCCAGCACCAGCTGCTGGGCCGCCGGGCTGGACACCAGGTCGAGGCGGGTGGTGTCGACGTGGAGCACGGGCGAGCGCGCCCAGCCGTCCCACAGCACGCGGTAGCGCTCCGCGAGGTCCTCCAGGTAGGCGGCGTCGATCCGCTCCTCGCCCGCGATGCCCCGCTGGGCGATGCGCTGCAGCAGCACGGGGACCGGCGCGTCGAGCACCACCACCAGGTCGGGGGTGGGCACGTGGACGGCCAGGGTGGAGGCCACGCGGTGGTAGACCTCCAGGTCCTCGGCGCCGAGCGTCTTCTCCGCGAAGAGCCGATCCTTGTCGAAGACGTAGTCCGACACCACCCACGGCTGGAAGAGCGACAGCTGCCGCACGCGGTCCTGGTGGTGGTAGCGGGCCAGCAGGAAGGTGAGCTGCACCGGCAGCGCGTAGCGCGCGGGCTCCCGGTAGAAGGGCTCGAGGAAGGGGTTGTCGGCGTGGGGCTCCAGCAGCAGCTCGGCGCCGCGCTCGCGGGCGAGCAGCCGGCACAGCGTGGTCTTGCCGACCCCGATCAGGCCCTCGACGGCGACGAAGCGGCGCACCGCACCTCCGCGGGCTCCATGCGCCAGCCGCCCCCCCACGTCAACCGGCGGCCCGGTCGTCCTCCTCGTCGCGCAGCCCGCGCTCGTTGAGCAGCGCGAACATCCGGGAGCGCGAGACGCCGAGCGTGCGGGCCGTCGCGGTGACGTTGCCGTCGTGCTCCTGCAGCGCGTGCGCCAGGTAGGAGGCCTCGAAGGCCCGCTTCGCATCGCGCCACGGCAGCAGGGGGCCCTCGAAGGGCAGCGCCGGCGGCGCCGCGTCGAGCAGGTCGTCGCTCGTGGGGAAGAGCTCGTCGGCGTCGATGGGCCGCTTGCCGTCCACCAGGAGCACCGCCTGGGCGACGAGCGAGACCAGCTCGCGGACGTGGTGGGTCCACTCGTGGGCCCGGGCCGCCTGGAGGGCCTCGGTGGTGAGACCGTGCCACGGCAGGTGCTGGCGCGCCGCCTGCTCGCGGCCGAAGGTGGACAGGAGGAGCTCGAGGTCGTCGCCCCGCTCCCCCACGCCCGGCACGTCGATGCGACCGGCCTGCAGGCGCGCCAGCAGCTCGCCGATCACCTTGCCCTGGTCGGCGAGGCGGTCGAGCCGCGTGCGGGCCGAGGCCACGATGCGCAGGTCGGGCCGCGCCACCGTGCCGTCGCCGAAGCGCACGGCGCGCTTCTCGAGCAGCTCCACGAGCACGCGCTGGGCCGGCACCGACAGGGCGTCGACGTGGTGCAGGTACAGGGTGCCCCCCTGGGCGACCTCGGCCAGGCCCGCGCGCTCGCCCGCGGCGTCCCCGAGCAGGTCGGCCCGACCGTCTCCCTCGAGCGAGCCGCAGGCCACGTGCACGAAGGGACCCTCGGCCCGCGCGCCCTGGTCGTGAAGGGCCCGCGCCAGCAGGGTCTTGCCGGTGCCGGCCGGCCCCACGAGCAGCACGGGCTCGTCGTCCTGGGCCGCGCGGAAGACGAGGCGGAACACCCGCCCCATGGCCTCGGAACGCCCGACGATGCCGGCGAAGCGGCCCCCCCGGCGCCACGGCACGGTGGGATCGCTGGGGTCGACCTCGTCGTGGGTGGCGATGATGCGGTCGACCAGCGGCCCGATCAGCTGCCCGAGGCGCACGACGAAGGCCTCGTGCTCGGCCAGGAAGACGCCGCCCCCGCGGCGCTCCTGCAGGTAGAGGATGCCCCGCCCGTCGCTGCCCACCGGGGCGCACACCACCGACGTGATGCGGTTGGCCTGCACGCTGTCGGCCTGCGCGTACTTGGGGTGGCCCATCGCGGAGGGCACCAGCGTGACCCGACGGCGCTGGAGCGTGTCGTCGATGATCGTGCGCGAGACCTCTTCCTGGATCGTGCGGAGGTCGTGGTCGTCGCAGCCGTAGGCGCGCGACCAGCGGGGCGGCCCGGCCGCCGGGGGCGCCTGCGCGTAGATGGCGAGGTAGCCGCGCCGCGCGCCCACCTGCCGCGCGGCGGCGAGCAGGGCGTCGGCGAGCAGCCCGTCGACGTCGGAAGGTGCGCGGAGCTCCAGGAACTGCGCGAACAGCTCCCGCTCCCGACGCACAGCGGTCAGCTCGTCCGGCTCGACGTCCATGTCACCTCCCCGCGACACCCCACCCTACAGGGCGCGAGGCGCGCTGGGGAGCCCCACCGGGGCGAGGTCCCCCGACCGGGGGACCGGGGAAGCCGCGCGATCAGCCGACCACGTGACCGCGCCAGGCCTCGAGGAGCTGGGCGACCTCGACCTCGGCCACCACCTCGCCGTCGATGCCGCGCGCGCGCAGACGCGGGTTGGCCTCGACGTGGCCCACGCGGGCGCAGGGCTGGCCTTCCAGCGCCGCCTCGAAGGCCTCGGCGTGCGCCTCGGGGACCTCGACGAGCCAGCGCGTGAGCGACTCGGAGAAGGCCACGGCGGCGTCGGTGGGGTGGGCGCCGTGCCAGGGCACCGCGCCCAGGTCGAGGATCATGCCCAGGCGCCCGCCCAGGGCCATCTCGGCCGCCGCCACGAGCAGGCCCCCCTCGCTGGCGTCGTGACAGGCCGCCACGAGCCCGCCGGCGATGGCGCGGTGCAGCGCCGTGGCGAGGGCGAGGCCGTCACCATGGGGGCGCGGCACGTTCGCGCCGAGCACGCCGAGGTGCTGGTAGAGCGCGGAGCCGCCCAGCTCGTCGGCCGTGGAGCCCACCACGTACACGGCGTTCCCCGGACGCTTCAGGTCCGAGGTGGTGGTGCGCGCCACGTCGGGCACGATGCCGAGGGCCGAGATGAGCAGCGTGCCGGGGATCGCGTGCCGCTGGCCGCTGGCGTCGGCGTACTCGTTGTTGAGGCTGTCCTTGCCCGAGACGTAGGGCGCCTTCCACGCCACGGCAGCGTCGAAGCAGCCGCGGGCGCAGCGCACCAGCCCGCCGAGGCGGTCGGGCAGGTTCGGGTTGCCCCAGCAGAAGTTGTCGAGCAGGGCCACCTGGGTGGGGTCGGCCCCCACCGCCACCAGGTTGCGGAAGGCCTCGTCCACCGTGGACCACGCCATCGCGTAGGGGTCCACCTTGCCGTGCTGCGGGTTGATGCCCACCGACAGGGCGATGCCGCGACCGTCCTGCTGGCCGGTGGCCTCCACCACGTCGAGCGGGCGCAGCACCGCGGCGTCGCCCGGGCCGTCCTGGGCCGCACCGACGAAGGGCTTCACCCGCGTGCCGCCCTGCACCTCGTGGTCGTAGGTGCGGACCACGTCCTCCTTGCTGCGCACGTCGGGCGTGGCCAGCAGCTCGAGCAGGGTGGCGCCCAGGTCGAGCTCCACCACCTCGGGCTCGACGAGCTGGGGCGTGCGCCACACCGCGTGCAGCTCGCGCTGCGGGATGCCGTCGTGGAGCATGTGCATCGACAGGTCGGCCACCACGAGCTCGCCGTGGAGCAGGCGCAGCCGACCGTCGCCGGTGAAGGTGCCCAGATCGGTGGCCTCCACCTCCCAGTCCTCGCACAGCGCCAGGAAGGCGGCCCAGGAGCCCTCGGGCACCGCGAGCACCATGCGCTCCTGCGCCTCCGACAGCCACACCTCCCAGGGCCGCAGTCCGCCGTACTTCAGCGGCACGCGCTCCAGGTGGATCGTGGCGCCGAGCAGCTCCCCCATCTCGCCCACCGCGCTGGAGAGGCCCCCGGCGCCGCAGTCGGTGATGGCGTTGTACAGGCCGGCGTCGCGCGCGCGCACCACCACCTCCTGCACCTGCTTCTCGTGGATCGGGTGGCCGATCTGCACCGAGCTGCCGGCGATGCTGCTGGTGTCGACGTCCATCTCCATGGAGGAGAACGTGGCGCCCCGCAGGCCGTCGCGGCCCGTGCGCCCGCCGATCACCACCACCTTGTCGCCCTGCTGGGGCGTGGACCGGTGGGAGCCGGAGGGCAGGATGCCCACGCACCCGCAGTAGACCAGCGGGTTCGCGGTGTAGCCCCGGTCGTAGCGGATGGCGCCGTCGACCGTGGGGATGCCCATCTTGTTGCCGTAGTCGCCCACGCCGGCCACCACGCCCGCGGCGATGCGGCGGGGATGGAGCACGCCGTCGGGCAGGTCGCCGGGAGGCAGGTCGGGCGGCCCGAAGCAGAGCACGTCGGTGCAGGCGATGGGCCGGGCGCTCACGCCCAGCACGTCGCGGATCACGCCGCCCACGCCGGTGTTCGCGCCACCGAAGGGCTCCAGGGCCGACGGGTGGTTGTGGGTCTCGGCCTTGAAGGCCACGTCCCAGCCGTCGACGAAGCCCACGATGCCTGCGTTGTCGACGAAGACCGACTTGAGCCAGGGCGAGCTGGCCGCCTCGGTGGCCCCGGCGATCCAGGTCTTGAACATCGAGTCGACGACCGAGAGCTCTCCGTCCTCGTCCACCGTGATGCGCGCCTTGAAGGTCTTGTGGACGCAGTGCTCCGACCACGTCTGGGCGAACATCTCGAGCTCGGCGTCGGTGGGCTCGCGCTGCTCTCGCGCGTAGGCCGCCTGGATGGCCCGCATCTCGCGCAGATCGAGCGACAGGCGCCGCTCCTTCGACAGCGCGAGCAGGCCCTCGTCGTCGAGGCCCGTGAGCGCGATGCGCTCCACGGTGAGGTCGGGGGGAGCCGGCGCCACGAAGGGCGGCGCCACCCGGGCGTCGAGCGCGATGGACTGCACCACCTCGTTGGCCAGCAGGCCCCAGGCGAGGCGGTGGACGTCGGCGTCCTCCACGTCGCCGCGGAGCAGGTAGCGGGTGCCCGTGGCGCACTGCTCCAGCGCGTCGATGCCGAGCGCGTGGGCCGCCTCGAGCAGGCTCTCGGCCTGGGAGTCGGTGGTGCCGGGCAGCGGCGCCACCTCCACCACGCGCAGGCCGTCCACGACGGCGGCACCCGGGGCGGGATCCTGCACCTCGGCGGTGCTCACGACGGGATCGAGCAGCACGGCCTGGACGATGCGCTCCACGGCGGCGGCGTCGAGCCGGCTGCCACCGAGGAAGACGAGGTCGCGGACCTCCACGTGCTCCACGCCGTGCACCCCGAGCGTGGGGGCCTGCGCCTGCACGCCGTGGCCACGCCCATCGAAGGTTCCCGGCCGGGGAGCGAGCTCGACGCGGACGATCATGACGCCTCCGAGGGGCTCGTCGGGGGCCGCGCTCGTATGTCGCCGCCCGGGCGGGTGCCAGCGCATCCCGACGCGCGCTACCCTGCGCCGCGGGAGGTGGTCGTGGTGGCGTGGTGGCTGCTCGTGGGTGCGGTGCACGCGGCGTGCCCGGAGGTGGAGCTGCCTGCCCTCCTGCAGGTCGATCCGGGCCGCGGCGACGACGTCGAGGAGCCCTCCGGGCCCACCGTCTCCGACGTGCGCTTCGAGCTGCTGCCCGCCCAGGACGGCTGCGAGGACTGCGGAGAGGTCTTCGTGCTGGAGCTCGACCTCGAACCCGGCCCCGACGCGGACTCGCCCGACGGCGCCGTGGGCGTGCAGGCGGCGCTGCTCCACGGCGTGCTGCCCACGGGCGTGAGCTTCCCCGACCAGCCCTTCCTGGGGCCCACGGCCCGCTTCGTGTGGCCGGTGGACGGGCGCGAGTTCCTGGCCGAGATCGACCTCGTCATCGAGCTCCGCTCGGTGGATCGCGCGGGCAACCGCAGCGGCGAGAGCCTGGAGGTCACCATCACCCGCGACGCCCTGCCCGAGGTGCTGTCCGGGTGCGCCCACGGTGGCCGGGGCCTGCCGCTGCTGCTCGCCCTGGGCGCCCTCGCGGCGCGTCGCCGCACCCGCTGACCGGCGCCCGCGGGGCGCACCTCCTCAAGCTCGGCGTTCCCCGTCCGATTCCAGCAGTCGAGACGGGACGGTCCTGGCCGAGGGAGGCTCCATGCGACACCTCGCCCTCGCGGGCGCGGTGCTCCCGCCGCTGCTGCTCGGCGGCTGCACACCGCACACCTTCCGCACCGACCACGCGGGTCCGGTGTTCAGCCAGGCGCGCGCGGTGCCCACGCCCTCCTCCACGGTGCTCGCCCTGGACGTGCTCGCCCTCGACGCGGCCGGCGCGCCCCTGCCCTGCGGCGCCACCGAGCTGCACCTCGACGTCACCGTGGCGACCGATGGCGGTCCCGCCGTGCCCGTGGCGGTGCCCCCCCTGCGGCTGCGCTGCGACGAGGCCGCGCGTCCCCAGCTCGCCCTGGCCCTGGATCCGGGCGGCGCCGACGCGGAGGAGCTCGAGACCCTGCGTGAGGGCGCGGCCGCGCTGGCCGCGCGCGTCACCGATCGGGGTGGCCGGGCCAGCGCCGTGCGCATCTCCACCGTGAGCTCCGTCGTCGCGCCCCTCGACGCCGACGCCGCGGCCCTCGCGGCCGGGCTCGACACCCTGGCGGTGGATCGCGGCTGGACGGCCCTGCACGACGGCCTGCGGCTGGCGAACGAGACCCTCGGCGTGCCCGCCGCGGGCGACCCGGTGGTGCAGGCCATCGATCCCGAGAGCGCCTGCGACGCCCACGACCGGCTGGGGATCCTCGCCTTCACGCACGGCGAAGACGACAACAGCGCGGGACAGCGCCTGCATGCCCCCGGGGACGACGGCATCGACACCTCCTGGGACGACGTGCGCTCGCTGCGCGTGGGCGCGGTGCGCACGCCCATCCACACCCTGGGCCTCGGCCGCGGGGCGTCGGACCGGCTGGGCGAGCTGTCGGCCGCCACCGGTGGACGCCACCTGGCGATCGCCGACGCCGACGACCTGCCGGCCGCCTTCGATCTCGTCGGCGACTGGCTCGGCGAGACGGGCCGCGCCTGCGTGGAGCTGCCCTCGCTGTCGTGCGGTCTCGCCGACGTGGAGCTGCGCTGGCGCTGGACGGCCCAGGGGCGCGAGGAGAGCGGCGTCGACACCCTGCGCGTCCACGTCCCCTGCCCTGCGACGGCCCCCCGCGGACGCAGCGCCACCGTGCTGCTCACCCTCGACGATCCGGGCATCCCCGAGGACGTCGCCCGCACCCTCGCGGCGAACGCGCTGCGATGGGCCGATCCCCGGGGCAGCGGCGAGGTCCTGGTGGTGCAGGACGACGACCACCACGGCGAGGACGTGGACGACACCGCCCGCCTCGAGCGCCTGCTCACAGACGCGGGCTTCCAGGTCACCCGCTGGCAGGAGCCCGCCGACGGCCTGGACGCGGATCGCCTCCGCGACTGGGACCTGGTGTGGTTCGCCAACCCCGGCTGGCCGATGGACGACGCCGCCTCCTTCGACGCGCTGCGCCAGCACGTGGGCCGCGGCGGCGGCCTCGTGCTCCAGGGCGACGACATGACGTGGTCGATGGGCCGCGCCTTCTCCACCGCATCGCTCGTGCACCTGGACCCCGAGGACAACGGCACGCGCGCGTGCGGCCGCCCCACCGACGACGGCCTGGGCGAGGCCTACCGGGTGACGCTCGAGCACGGCACCCACCCGATCCTGCAGGGCCTCCAGGGCGTCGAGGTGCGGTACGGCGACGACCTCGACCACAGCCGCCCCCGCGGCGAGGGCGAGGAGGTGCTGGCCTGGGCGCAGGTGGACGGGGCGGCGGACTGCACGCTGCGCACCCCGGCCCTCGTCGCGCACGAGCCCTAGCGAGCGACCTCGGCGCGGGCCGTGCAGACCTCGGGGACGTGGTCGAAGTAGACCTTGTCGGTGACCGGCGGCTCGCCCTCGGTGATGCCCGGCGCCACGCAGCTCCCCACGAAGCTGTCGCTCACCACGTGGTCGATGCTCACCAGCCCGCCCCCGTAGGTGCCCGGCGCGTCGACGCCCACCGCCGTGAGGTGGTGCCAGCCGCGCTCCTCGGTCACCAGCTCGTTCCAGCGCCGGGCGCTGCGGTCGATGCCCGCGAGGCGCGCCGGATCCTGGTTGAGGTCGCCGAGGACCACGTTCCGCTCGCCGTCCGCCAGGGGCGCCCCTTCCCCCGCGTCCACGAAGATGGCGTCGTACAGGGCGGCACGGCAGTCCTGGTCCTCCCCGGTGGCCCCGCTGTTGCCGTGCACGTTCACCACGGTGAGCGTGCCGCCGGCGGCGAGCTCCAGGGTGGCGGCCCCGGCGCGCGCTCCCTTGCCGCAGCCGTCGATCCGCACCCCCCGCAGGCCGTCCAGGCAGAGGGGGGCCGAACAGCCGGCGATCGTGGCCACCTCGGTGCGCACGGCCAGGCACTTGTCGGGCGCACCCAGGTGGCAGGCCACCTGGTAGTCCTCGCCCAGCAGGCGGTTCACGAGGGCGGGACGGTCCGCCGTCCAGCCGTCGCACGCACTGGGGAAGGGCGGCGGCTCGGGCAGGTCCGGGCAGATGCCGTCCCAGAGCAGCTCCTGGAAGCCGATGACGTCGGGCCGGACCCGGGCCAGCCAGGCCGTGACGTCCTCCACCGCGGGGATCCAGGCGATGCCGTTGCCCAGGTGGTCGTCGGCCCAGGCGGCGTCCGTGCGGTCGTAGCCCTGCGCCTCGCCCGTGGCGGCGTCGATCGACGCCCCGCTGCCCGTGTTGAAGGTGGCGAGGACCAGGGCCGAGGCCACGTCGGTGCCGTCGGTGTCCGTGTCGACGGATCCACCGGGCGGCTGCACGCAGGCACCGAGCAGCACGAGAGACAGGAAGCGGCGCACGGGACCTCCCGGTGCGCCGCTCCTACCGCATCGCCCCGTCCGGTGGGACGGGGGAGCGCCTCACACCAGCGTGAGCTCGACCAGCCACCGCAGCGTGGATCCGATGGACAGGCCCGCCGCCACGGCGGCCACGCCCGAGAGGACCCAGCCCACCTCGTGGCGCTCCTCGCCGTGAAGCGCCCGGGCCACGTGCAGGCCACCCGCCGCACCCGTGAGCAGCACGCCGTGCAGGGGCAGCATGCCGAGCACCGCGGCCACGCGGGCCCAGCCGGCGTGACCGTCGGCCGCCGCCAGCACGGAGAAGGCGGCGAGCCAGCAGACCGGGCCGATGGCCAGCCAGGGGCGGAGCCACACCAGGCCGTCGGCGATCGCCTCCTCCCAGGCGCTGACCGTCTCCCGGGCCCGCGCGCGCCCGCCAGCCAGGGCGAAGCGGTGGAGGCGCGAGAGGGCCACGCAGGCCGTCGCCATGACGACGAGGAAGAGTGCAGTCATCGAGAACCACCCCAGCTGCGACACGACGCTACCATCGGCATCATCGGCCCCAGCTTTCATCGACATGACATTCCTACCAGCGATTCTCCTCGGGGTGTGCGTACCGGATCGAACAGGTCCGTTCGGGGTGTCCGCAGAGCGGGGTGTGCCCGCCGGTTTCAGTGCCGGAAGTGGCGTACCGACGTGAAGAGCATCGCGAGCCCGAGGCGATCCGCCGCGGCCACGACCTCGTCGTCCCGGATGGATCCACCGGGCTGCACCACCGCGGTGATGCCGGCCTCGGCCGCGGCCTCGATGCCGTCGGCGAAGGGGAAGAAGGCGTCGCTGGCCAGCACCGCACCGCGGGCACGATCGCCGGCCCGCCAGCCCGCCAGCCGCACGCTGTCGACGCGGTTCATCTGGCCTGCCCCCACGCCCACCGTGGCCTCGTCCTTGCAGAAGACGATCGCGTTGGACTTCACGTGCTTGCCCGCCACCACGGCGAAGGCGAGATCGCGCCGCTCGGCGTCGGTGGGCTGCCGCGCGGTCACCACGCGCCACTCGGACGGATCCTCCACCAGGGCGTCCACGGTCTGCACGAGCAGACCGCCGTGGATCTCGCGCACCATGCGCGTGGGCGCGGCCGCGTCGCCGGTGAAGCGCATCAGGCGGCAGCCCCGCTTGCGCCGCCCGAGCAGCTCGAGGGCGTCGTCCGTGAAGGACGGCGCCGCGAGCACCTCCACGAAGAGCTTGCCCATGGCGTCGACGAAGGCCGCGTCCACCGGGCGGTTCACCGCCACGATGCCACCGAAGGCGCTCACGGGGTCGCAGGCGAGCGCCCGCTCGAAGGCGGTGAGCGCGTCGTCGGCCACGGCGAGCCCGCTGGGGTTCATGTGCTTGATGATCGCCACGGCCGGCCGCGAGAACTCGGCGGGCATGCCCCAGGCGGCCTCCAGGTCGGCGAGGTTGTTGTACGACAGCTCCTTGTCGCCCCCCACCTGCTCCCACGCCGGCGCCTGCCCCTCGAAGCGATAGATCGCGGCGCGCTGGTGGCTGTTCTCGCCGTAGCGGAGCACCTGCACCCGCTCCGCGCGCAGGGCGAGCACCGGGGGCAGCTCCGTGTCGGGGTCGGTGCGCCCCTGCAGCCAGCCCGAGATCGCCGTGTCGTAGGCCGCGGTGTGGCGGAAGGCGGCCAGCGCGAGCCGGCGGCGCGCGTCGAGGTCGAGGCGGCCCTCCTGCAGCGCCGTCAGCACCTCTCCGTAGGTGGACGGGTCGCACACCACGGAGACCCGCTCGAAGTTCTTGGCCGCCGCGCGGAGCAGGGCCACGCCGCCGATGTCGATCTGCTCGATGGCCTCGGGCTCGGTGACCTCGGCCGCCGCCACGGTGCGCTCGAAGGGGTACAGGTTGCACACCACCACGCTCACGGGCGCGATGCCGTGGGCGTCCAGCTCCGCCAGGTGCTCGGGCGTGCCCCGGGCGAGGATGCCGCCGTGCACCGCGGGGTGCAGGGTCTTCACCCGGCCGCCGAGGATCTCGGGGTGGCCGGTGATGTCGTCGACCTGCGTGACCTCCAGCCCGGCGGCGGCCAGCGCGCGCGCGGTGCCGCCGCTGGCGACGAGCTCGAGGCCCAGCGCGGCGAGGCCGCGGGCCAGCTCGACGAGGCCGGACTTGTCGGAGACAGAGAGGAGGGCGCGGGAACGTGCGGTCATGACGGGCTCCGTCCGGGCCGGGCCTGCTAATCGGTCGGGCACCCCCGATCCTCCGCGAAGGCTCTCCATGGACTGGCTCGAAGATCGCCTCATGCTGCTCGTGCCCCTCGTGCTGTCGCTGTCGGTGCACGAGTGGGCCCACGCCTGGACGGCCCACAGGCTGGGCGACGACACGGCGAAGGAGGCGGGTCGCCTCACGCTGGATCCCACGGCCCACATGGACATGGTGGGCACGGTGCTGCTGCCGCTGCTGGGGGTCCCCTTCGGCTGGGCCAAGCCCGTGCCGGTGGACGCCCGCCGCTTCCGTCACGACGTCGATCCCGCGCGCGGCATGCTCTGGACGGCCGCGGCCGGCCCGCTGTCGAACCTCGTGCTCGCCGCGATCTGCCTGGTGGTGCTGGCCGTGGCCATCGCCTGGCTGCCGGCCACGCTGCCCGAGGGCCTGCTCGCGAACGCCCTGATGCTCAACGTGGTGCTCGCCGTCTTCAACCTGCTGCCCATCCCGCCGCTGGACGGCAGCCGCGTGCTGGCGGGGCTGGCGCCGGCCTTCGCCGCGCGGGTGTGGCCCACCCTGGCGCCGATGGGTCCGATCCTGATCCTCGCCGTGGTCTTCCTGCCCGGGTGGCTCGGCATCGACTGGCTCGGCGTGCCGCTGCGGCTCACGCAGCAGGCGCTCGGTGCGGTGGTGGGCCTGCTCCGGTAGCTGCGGGTGGACGGCCCTCGTCGACCGCATGCTAGGCTCGCGCCGCACGAACATGACCTCCGGGGGGATCGCCCATGCTGCCCATCATCCTGCTGTCGGCCCACGTCGCCCTCGCCACGCCCGAGGAGGCGCCCGCGGAGGTGGAGGCCCAGCTCGCCGCCGTGCCCGTCGAGGACGAGGGGGCCGAGCCAGGCGACGCTGCCGACAGCGCCGAGCCGGAGATCGAGCTGCCGGAGGACCCGGCGGAGCTCCGCGCCGCGTTGCGCCAGCAGCTCGTCGAGAGCGAGGCGCCCGCCGACCAGCTCGACGGCATGGTGGAGTGGCTCGCCTCCCGCGTCGAGATGGAGCGCTCCCTCCAGTACCAGACCGGCGAGATCACCCTCGGGGACGGCCTCGCCACCCTGTCCCTCGGCGAGGAGTACCGCTTCCTCGGGCCCGAGGACGCCACGCGGGTGGTGGTGGCCTGGGGCAACCCGGCGCCGGGCACGCCGCCCCTGGGCATGGTGCTCACCGCCGGGTCCAGCCCGATGGACCCCGAGAGCTGGGCCGTGATCGTGCAGTACGAGGCCGACGGCCACGTGGACGACGCCGACGCCGCCTCCACCGACTACGACGAGCTCCTCGCGGGCATGCAGGAGGCCACGCGCGCGAGCAACGAGGCCCGCACGGCGGCCGGCTACGAGGCGCTCGAGCTCGTGGGCTGGGCCGAGCCGCCCCACTACGACGCCGAGGCCAAGAAGCTCTACTGGGCCAAGCACCTGCGCTCGGAGGGCGGCAGCACCCTCAACTACGACATCCGCGCGCTGGGCCGGCGGGGCGTGCTCTCGATGCAGGCCGTGTCGGGCATGGAGCAGCTCGAGGCGGTCCGCACGGGCATGGCGGCGCTGCTGCCGCGCGTCGACTTCAACGAGGGCGAGCGCTACGCCGACTTCGACCCCAGCGTCGACAAGGTGGCCGCCTTCGGCATCGGCGCGCTCATCGCCGGCAAGGTCGCCGCCAAGGCAGGCTTCTTCAAGCTCCTGATCGCGGGCCTGCTCGCTGGGAAGAAGTTCGTGCTGCTGGCCGTGGCGGGCGTGGTCGCTGCCGCCTCCCGCCTCTTCGGCGGCAAGTCGACGCCCGAGGGCCCCAGCGACGCCGCGTAGGCGGCAGGGGCGCCGTCAATGGGCGGGGGCGTCCCCGCAGGCGAGCGCCGTCAGCACGTCCACCACCAGGTCGTGCTCCGCGGCGTGCAGGCGCAGCTCGAAGGCCTCCCGGTCCTCGCCCGCCCGGAAGGGCACCTCGCGGGTGGCGAGCACCGGCCCCGCGTCCACCTCCGGCACCACCACGTGCACCATGCACCCCGTGCGGTCCACGTGGCCGGACTGCCAGGCCTCCCAGGCCTCCCCGATGCCGTCGCGCCCGCGGAAGCTGCCGGGCAGCGCCGGGTGCAGGTTGAGCACCCGTCCCTCGAAGCGCGTCAGGAAGGCCGGCGAGAGCACGTGCATCCAGCCCAGGCACACCACCCAGTCCGGGGTGAAGCGGGCCACGAGCTCGGCGAGGTCGGCGTCGTAGTCCTGCCGGCTGCGTCCCTGGGCGCGGTAGGGCTGGAGCGGGGCGTAGACCGTGGAGATCTCGGCCGCCTCGGCCCGCGCGAGCGCACCCGCGTCGCGACGGTTGCAGAGCACCGCCACGATCTCGGCGTCGAGGCGCCCCGCGGCGATGGCGTCGATCACGGCCTGGAGGTTGGTGCCCTCCCCCGAGGCGAGGACCACGAGCTGCAGCGCGCTCACCCCACGAACCGGACGGGCGCTCCCCCCTCGCGGGCGGCCACCGTGCCCACGCGGGGCACCGACAGCCCGGTGCTGGCGAGCGCCGCGCGCGCGCGGTCGGCGTCGGCGGCGTCCACCACCACGAGCATGCCGATGCCGCAGTTGAACACGTGCCGCATCTCGTGGAGCGGCACGTCGCCCGCCGTCTGCAGGAGCTCGAAGAGCGCGGGGCGCTCCCAGCTGTCCCAGGTGAAGTCGAAGGCCACGTCGGGCTGGAGCACGCGTGGCGGGTTGTCGATCCAGCCGCCGCCCGTGAGGTGCACCATGCCCTTCACGGTGACGCCCGCCGCCCAGGTGGCGCGCAGCTCCGCGAGGTAGCTGCGGTGCGGCGCGAGCAGCGCGTCGGCCAGCGTGCGACCGCCGAGGGTGTCGAGCGGCTCCTCCCAGTCCCAGCCCGCGATGATGCGGCGCGCGAGGCTGAAGCCGTTGGTGTGCAGACCGGCCGACGGCAGGCCGAGCACCACGTCGCCCGGTGCGAGGTCGTCACCGGTGATGAGGCGCGCGCGGTCGACCACGCCCACCAGCGTGCCCACGAGATCGATCTCGCCGGGCTGGTAGACGCCGGGCATCTCGGCCGTCTCGCCCCCGAGGAGCGCACAGCCAGCGGCCTCGCAGGCCGCCGCCGCCCCGCCGACGATGGCGGCGATCGCCTCCGGATCCAGCTTGCTGCTGGCGACGTAGTCGAGGAAGAAGAGCGGCTCGGCCCCCTGCACGAGGATGTCGTCGATGCAGTGGTTCACGATGTCGTGGCCGATGGTGTCGAAGCGCCCCAGCGCCGTGGCCACCTTGGTCTTCGTGCCCACGCCGTCGGTGGAGGCCACGAGGATGGGATCGGCGAGCTGCCGCGCGAAGTCGGCGCGGAACAGGCCGCCGAAGCTGCCGAGGCCGCCCAGCACCGACGGCCCGTGGGTGCGCTCCACGGCCGCCTTCATGAGCTGCACGGCGCGCGTGCCCGCGGCGATGTCGACGCCGGCGTCCTTGTAGCTGGATCCGCTCATGGCAGGGCTCCTCGTGGGGGGCCTGTCTAGCGCCCGCCCGGCGACGCGGCATCCGCGTCAGGATCGCAGCGCGCGCCACCCGATGTCGCGTCGCACGTGCATGCCGTCGAAGGCGATGAGATCGACGCCGGCGTAGGCGCGGTCGAGCGCGCCCTGCAGGCTCGGGCCACGGCCCGTGACCGCGAGCACGCGCCCGCCGCTGCTGCGCAGCACCTCGCCGTCGAGCGTGGTGCCGGCGTGGAAGACGGTGACGCCGGGCAGGGCGTCGGCCTCGGCCACGCCCGCGATGGGCAGGCCCTTCGGGTAGGTGCCCGGGTAGCCCGGCGCCGCGCACACCACGGTGGCGGCCACCTCGTCGCGCCAGCGCACCGCCGTGCGGTCGAGGCGGCCGTGCACGCAGCCCAGGATCACGTCGAGCAGGTCGGAGGCGAGCAGGGGCACCAGCACCTGGCACTCCGGATCGCCGAAGCGGGTGTTGTACTCGAGCACCCGGGGACCGTCGGCGGTGAGCATGAGGCCCGCGTAGAGCACGCCCTTGAAGGGGACGCCGTCGGCCGCGAAGGCCTTGAGGATCGGGCGGATGGCGAGGTCGGCGAGGGCGTCCCGCTCGGCCGAGGCCACCGGCGCGGGCGCGTACGCCCCCATGCCGCCGGTGTTCAGGCCGGTGTCGCCCTCCCCCACCCGCTTGTGGTCCTGGGCCGGCGGCATCACCACGAACCGGGTGCCGTCGCAGAAGGCCAGCAGGCTGGCCTCCTCGCCCACCAGCCGCTCCTCGAGCACCACCTCGGCGCCCGCCGCCCCGAAGGCGCCCGAGAACATCTCGCGCACGCCGGCGGCGGCCTCCTCCTTCGACGCGGGGATCAGCACGCCCTTCCCCGCGGCGAGGCCGCTGGCCTTCACCACCACGTCGAAGTCGGCCCGCTCCAGCCACGCGAGGGCCGAGGCCTCGTCGGTGAAGCTGCCCCATCGGGCGGTGGGCACCTTGCAGCGGTCCATCATCGCCTTGGCGAAGGCCTTGGACCCCTCGAGGCGGGCGCAGTCGGATCGCGGCCCGAAGGCGGCGAGCCCCATCGCGGTGAGGCGGTCGACGAGCCCGTCGACCAGGGGCTGCTCGGGCCCCACCACCACCAGGCCCACCTTCTCCTCGCGGGCCAGGCCCACGAGCCCGTCCACGTCGGTGGCGTCCACGTCGACGTTGCGACCGAGGGCGGCCGTGCCGCCGTTGCCCGGCGCGATGAGCACCTCGCGCACCCGGGGACTGCGCGCCAGCCCCCACGCCAGCGCGTGCTCGCGCCCTCCGCTCCCGACCACCAGGACCTTCACACGGCCTCCGCGATGCGCAGCGCCCGCCCGGCGAGGCTGTGCTTCTGATCCTCGTCCGCCAGGCAGGCGCGGACGTCCACCGGGTACTTCCCGCTGAAGCAGGCGTTGCAGTGCCCGCCCGCCGTGGCGGCGCCCTCGTCCACCGCCGCGTGGAGTCCCTCGAGCGAGAGGTAGACGAGGCTGTCGGCGCCGACCACGGCCGCGATCTCGTCCTCGTCGTGCTCGTGGGCGATGAGCTCGCCGTGGCTCGCGAGGTCGACCCCCATGAAGCAGGGGTGCTTGATCGGCGGCGCCGCCACGCGGACGTGCACCTCGCGCGCCCCGCCCTGCTCGCGCACCAGCGTGATGAGCTGCTCCATCGTGGTGCCGCGCACGATGGAGTCGTCCACCAGCACCACCCGCTTGCCCTCGAGGTTGTCGCGCACGGCGTTGAACTTGAGCCGCACCTTGTTCTGGCGCATCGCCTGGGACGGCTCGATGAAGGTGCGGCCGATGTAGCGGTTCTTGATGAGGCCCTCGGTGTAGGGCAGCTCGGCGCGCGCCGCGTAGGCCATCGCGCTGACGAGGCTGGAGTCGGGCACCCCGATCACCACCACGTCGTCGCCCTCGACCTTGGCCTCCTCTGCGAGCCTCCAGCCCATGCGCTGGCGGGTGACGTGCACGGACTGGCCGTCCACGCGGCTGTCGGGGCGCGCGAAGTAGACGTACTCGAAGATGCAGAGGGCGGTCTGCTCGAACAGGCCGGGCTGCGGCGCCCGCACCGTGGTGATGCCCTCGTCGTCGAGGCGCACGATCTCGCCGGGCAGCACCTCGCGCACCATCTCGGCGCCGATGGGCGACAGCGCGCAGGACTCGCTCGCGGCGATCCACGCCTGGGGCCGCCCCTCCTCCTTCAGCACGCCGAGGCACAGCGGCCGGAAGCCGTGGGGGTCGCGCAGCGCGTAGATGCCCTCGGGCGTCTGCACCACGATGCTGTAGGCGCCCTGGGCCTCGCGGAGGAGGCGCTCGAGCCGGCCGGGCCAGTCCGGCGCGCCCGCGCGCTCCTCGTCGTCGAGCGGCCGGGCCAGCGCCTGGGCGATCACCTCGGTGTCGGAGGTGGAGGTCCAGCCCACCTCCAGCGCGCGCCGCAGCGTGCGGGCGTTCGTGAGGTTGCCGTTGTGGGCCACCGCGATCGTGCCGTCGTTGGTGTTCAGGTAGAAGGGCTGGACGTTGGCGAGGTCGTTGCCGCCCGTGGTGCTGTAGCGGTTGTGCGCGATGCCGCTGCGGCCCTTCAGCTTCTTGATCCGCTTCTCGCGGAAGACCTGGCTCACGAGGCCCTGGCCCTTCTTCACGTGCAGCCGCTTGCCGTCCCAGGTGCAGATGCCTGCCGCCTCCTGCCCGCGGTGCTGCAGCGCGTACAGCGCGAAGAAGAGGTTGCGTGCCACCTCCACGCCGCTGCCCTTCAGCGACCACATGCCGGCCACCCCACAGGCCTCCCTCGGACGGTCGAGCTGGTCCAGGTCGGTCACGGGATCCTCCGGGCGGTGCGGGACGAGAGGCTAGGCGCGGTAGGCGGAGAGGGCTTGCTGCAGGCGCGCCTCGGCGGGCTGGGCGCCCGGCACGAAGGCCTGGCCCGTGAGCCGCTCGAAGGCGTCGATGTAGCGGGCGGCGAGCTCCACCACGACGTCGGCCGGCGGCGCGGGCACGGGGCCCTCGCCGGCGTAGCCCTGGGACTTGAGCCAGCGCCGGACGTACTCCTTGTCGAGGCCCTCGGGCTCGCGACCCGCGGCGTGGTCGGCCTCGTACGAGGCGGCCTGCCAGTAGCGGCTGGAGTCGGGCGTGTGGACCTCGTCGATGAGCACGAGGCGGCCGTCGATGAGGCCCATCTCGTACTTGGTGTCGACGAGGATCAGCCCGGCGGCGGCGGCGCGCTCCTGCCCGCGACGGAAGACCTCGAGGGCCACCTCCTGCACCTGCGCCCAGAGGCGGGGCTCCACCAGCCCGCGCGACACGACCTCGGCGCTCGACAGCCGCTCGTCGTGCTCCCCCGGCCCGCCCTTGGTGGTGGGCGTGATCACCGGGGTGGGGAGGCGATCGTTCTTGCGCAGGCCCGCGGGCAGGTCGAGGCCGTAGGGCCGGTCGACGCCCTGGTCGTACAGGGTCCACAGCGCGGTGTCGGTGACGCCGGTGATGTAGCCGCGGACCACGATCTCCACGGGCAGGGCCTGGGCCTCGCGCCCCACGGTGACGTTGGGGTCGGGCACGTCGAGGACGTGGTTGCCCACGACGTCGGCCGTGTGCTCGAACCACCAGGCCGAGAGCTGGTTGAGCACCTGGCCCTTGAAGGGGATGGCCGCGATGATGCGGTCGAAGGCCGAGAGGCGATCGGTGGCCACCAGCAGGCGACGGCCGGGCTGCAGGTAGATGTCGCGCACCTTGCCCTCGTGGCGCGCACCGAGCCCCTCGAGGTGGGTGGCGGACAGGGCATGGGGGATGGCGTCGTGGATCAGGCCGCGGTCGATCACGAGGCCTCCCCGGCCGCGAGGCGGGCGCGCACGGTGGCGACGAGGCGACGGGCGCGGGCGGGGGCGGCGCCCACGTAGCCGCTGGCGTCGAGCCAGCTGCGGGCCTCGTCGGTGGTGGCGTGCGCGAGCACCCGGGGGTCCACCACGAGGGCCTCCACCAGCGGGTTGTCGGCGCCGGTGCGCAGGGCGGCCCAGGCCACCATCGCGTGCTCCCGGATCACCTCGTGCATCACCTGCCGATCCGCCCCGCGGCGCGCCGTCTCCATGAGGAGACGCTCGGTGGCGGCGAAGGGGCCGTAGGTGCGCATCAGGCGCTGCGCCGCCACCTCGTCCACGCGCAGCCCGGTGATCAGGCGCTCGGCCCGCACCAGCAGCTCGTCGGCGAGCAGGAAGGCGTCGGGCAGCACGAAGCGGCGGTTCGCCGAGTCGTCCAGGGTGCGCTCCAGGTAGGAGTGCGCCGCGTTGTCCCAGGCCACCCGGGGGAGCGCCGCGAGCAGCCGGGCCAGGCTGTCCATGTTCTCGGCGTTGATCGGGTTGCGCTTGAAGGGCATCGCGCTGGACCCGATCTGCTTGGCCCCGAAGGGCTCGGCCCACTCGCCCAGCGGCGGCGACTGGAGGATCCGCAGGTCGGCCGCGAACTTGTAGAGGGTCTGCCCGAGCGAGGCCAGGGCCGACAGGATGCGGAACTCCTGCTTGCGGGGCGCCGTCTGGGTGGCCACCTCGAAGGGCTCGAGGCCGATCTGCACGAGGATGCGGCGCTCGAGCTCGAAGCTGTCGATGCCCGTGCCGTGCAGGAGCTCCTCGTAGGAGGCCGAGGTGCCCACCGCGCCCTTGAAGCCCTTGCCGCGCAGCTCGGCGCGCATGCGCTCCACGTCGTCGAGGTCGGTGGCCAGATCCTGCGCGTGCTGCGCGAGGCGGTAGCCGATGGTGGTGGGCTCGGCGGGCTGCAGGTGGGTGAAGGCCATCGACGGCGTGTCGGCCCAGGCCTCCACCTGGTCGAGGAAGCCGCCCAGCACCCGGCGCAGGCGCCCGATCACCAGGTCCAGCGCGTGGGCGAGCCGCAGCGCGTCGGCGTTGTCCTCCACGTCCATCGACGTGGCGCCGAGGTGGATGATGCCGCCGCCCACGGGGCACTGCTCGGCGTAGGTGTGGACCTCGGCCATGAGGTCGTGCTTCAGCTCGGCCTCGAGCGCGTGGGCGCGGGCCAGATCCACGTCGTCCTGGTGGGCGCGCAGGTCGTCGACCTGCTCGGCGCGCACCAGGCCCACCTCGGCCTGCACGGTGGCCAGGGCCACCCAGATGCGCCGCCAGGTGCGGCGCTTGCCGGCCTCGCTCCACGCGGCGCGCATCGCCGCCGAGCCGTACCGCCACGTCATCGGCGACAGGTACTGCTCGTGGGTGAAGATCTCGTCGCTCATGCGGGGACTTCCACGGTGGAAACGGGAGCACCGCCCGGCACTCCGGTCGGGAGCGGCGCGCGGGGCGGTGGACCTGGGGGCGAGACGGGGACGACGGCGCTCGGGCGCTCCGGCGGGGCGCCCTCCGAGGTCGCGACGACTAACCGACGCGCCCCCGGCACGCCGCGATCACATGACGATGAGCTCCTCGCGCTCGGCACCCACGGAGATGAACTGCACCTTCACCCCCACGAGCTCGGCGAGGCGGCGCAGGAAGAGGCGCGCCGGCTTGGGCAGGTCGTCCCACTTGCGGGCGTCGCGGGTGGAGGCCTCCCAGCCCTGCCAGGTCTCGTAGATCGGCTCCACCTGCTCGTAGATGCGGGTGTCGGGCACGTTGGTGAGCACCTTGTCGCCGTGCCGGTAGCCCGTGCAGAGCTTGACCTCGGCGAAGCCGTCGAGCACGTCGAGCTTGGTGAGCGCGATGCCCGTGAAGCCGTTGAGCCAGGCCGCGTGGCGGATGGCCACGCCGTCGAACCAGCCGCAACGACGGGAGCGACCGGTGGTGGCGCCGTACTCGTGGCCCACGTCGCGCAGCTTCTGCCCGTCGGCGTCGTCGAGCTCCACGGGGAAGGGCCCGGCGCCCACGGCGGTGGAGTAGGCCTTCACCACGCCGATCACGTGGGTGATGGCGGTGGGGGGCATGCCCGCGCCCACCGCGGCATAGCCGGCGATGGGGTTCGACGAGGTGACGTAGGGGTAGGTGCCCCAGTCCAGATCGCGCATCACGCCGAGCTGGCCCTCGAGGAGCACGGCCCGGTCGGCCTGCACGGCCTGCTGGATGATCGGCAGGGTGTCGACGATGCGACTGCCCAGGCGATCCCGCCAGAACGCCGCCTTGTCGACCAGCTCGGCCACCGTGAAGGGGTCGCCGCCCAGCTGCTCGATCTCGGCGTTCTTCTTGTCGAGCACGCCCTCGATGCGCTTGCGGAAGTAGGCGGGGTCGAGGACGTCGCCCAGCCGCAGGCCCCATCGCGCGGACTTGTCGGCGTAGCAGGGGCCGATGCCCCGCTTGGTGGTGCCGATCTCCCCTGCCCCGCGCGCCGCCTCCTGGAGGTGGTCGATGGCCGGGTGGTAGGGCAGCACGAGGTGCGCCCGCTCCGACAGGAAGAGGTTGTGGGTGCCCACGCCGGCCGCCTCGATCTGCGCGATCTCGGCGAGCAGGTTGTCGGGGTTCACCACGCAGCCGGTGCCGACCACGTTCGTGGCGACGGGGTTGAAGACCCCGCTGGGCACCATGTGCAGGGCGAACTTCCCTGGGCGTTGACCACGGTGTGGCCAGCGTTGTCGCCGCCCTGGAAGCGGACGACGAGGTCGGCGCGCTGGGCGAGGTAGTCGACGATGCGACCCTTCCCTCGTCTCCATACTGGGCGCCGACGACGGCGGTGACGGGCATGTGCCCTCCTCAGAGCCCGGCGGCGTAGCGGATCCCGGCCTCGAACAGCGTCAGGCCGACCTGGCCCGAGGCCCCGCGGTGGAAGCGCGGGTGCTGCGTGGGGACGATGTGATCCTCGGGATGGGGCATGAGCCCCAGCACGTTGCCGGCGGGTTGGTGAGCCCGGCGATGTCGCCTTCCGAGCCGTTGGGGTTGTAGGGGTAGGAGGCGGGACCGCCATCCGGCGCCACGTAGCGCAGCGCCGCGAGCCCCTGGGTGCCGATGGCCTCGCGGACGCCATCGTCGCGCGCCACCAGCTTTGCCCTCGCCGTGGGCGATGGGACAGTGGATCAGGGTGTCGCCCAGGCCCCGCGTGAACACGCAGGGGCTGTCCTCGTCGGCGCGCAGCCACACCCAGCGGCAGGCGAAGCGGGCGTCGTCGTTGCGGGTGAGCGTGACGCGCTGGACCGGATCCCGGGGCTCGCCGCCCGCGATGGGGCCGGCGTCGCCGGGCAGCAGGCCCGCCTTCACCAGCGCCTGGAAGCCGTTGCAGATGCCCAGCACGGGACGCCCGGCATCGACGAAGGCCTGCAGCTGGTCGCCCAGGCCCTCGCGCAGCGCCAGGGCCCAGAGCTTGCCGGCACCGAGGTCGTCGCCGAAGGAGAAGCCACCCGGCAGCAGCAGCATCCGGTAGTCCGACAGGCGACGCTCGCCGTCGACCACGGCCTGCACACGCACGATCTCCGGCGCACCGCCCGCCGCCTGCACCGCGAGGGCAGCTTCGCGATCGCGGTTCGTGCCCGGGGCATGGAGGATGAGGACGGGTGGCGACATGGCGGCGGCACCTAGCACCCCCCCTGGAGGGGAGCAATCCGGCCCGCGGACGGTGGCGATCGGCCCCTCGGGGCTCCGACCACGCGCCTCCGTCCGGGCCGTGCGACGGCGTGGACCCCGCGCGCCGCGGGGCGGGAGGTCAGGGCGTGGTGGGGACCAGGCCGAGGAGCGTGGCGGGCACGCCCTGGGCGCGCAGCCCCACCGAGAGCGCCTCGTTCTTGCCGTCGCCGTCGAGGTCGAGGTCGGCCACGTCGCCGATGGCGCCGCCGATGAGCGCGCAGGCCCCGCCGAGCGCGATCTGGTTGCCGATGAGGTTCTCGCACACGGCCTCGGCGGGCTCGTCGCAGACCTCGTTCACGCCCACCACCGGCGGCGTGGCGCTGGGGTTGGAGTCGTGGGGCTGGCAGGCGCGCTGCCAGGTGTCGCCCACCTTGGTGAACAGGTCCTTGCCGTCCAGCAGGCCCGAGGCGCAGGCGCAGGTGGACTTCACGAGGCCGTTGTACGCCTCGAAGAGCTCGTCCACGACGACGTAGCCGGAGAGCTCGCCGTCGGAGACCGCCAGGCCCAGCGTGTCGACCACGATGTTCGCGTCGATGGTGACGTCGCGCACCGGCAGCTGGAGGTTCACGTTCTGGATGACCAGCGCGATCTCGAAGTCCCCGCCCTCGGCGTGGATCTTGTTGCCCGTCTTCGTGGCCTTGCGGAACACCACCTGGGGCTTGCCCGTGCCCGGCCGGAAGCTCTCCGGGTACACGTAGAACTCGCCCTCGCCGGTGGAGGCCTTGGTGTAGGTGGTGCCGGCGGCCCACTCGGCGAGGAAGAAGCCGAGCTTGTAGTCGCCGTCGGCCTGGGGCATCGCGCGGTGGTCGAGCACGGGCACGAAGGAGCCCGAGCGGATGACCACCGCCAGCTCGGCGTTGAGGTCGAGCGAGGCCAGCTTCGCGAAGGTGTTCATCGCCGCCAGGGCGTTGTCGGTGCCGACGGCGCGGCTGGCGCTGCCCCAGTCACGGCAGCAGGCCTGCGGACCCGCGGCCGGCGGGATCACCACCTCGTGCAGGTAGGTGCCCCGCTCGAAGGTGTAGTTCATCGGCGACGAGGGCCAGGGGTAGGCCAGGCCGGTGTCGACCACGTCGGTGTCGGGCAGGCCGGTGCCGCCGGTGTCGGTGGAGTCGGGCGTGGAGTCGGTGCCCGCGGTGTCGGTGTCGTCCGTCTCGTCGGTGGCCTTGTCGACCACGGGGGCGGTGCAGGCGGCGAGGGCGCCGAGGACGGCGAGGCGCAGGACGGTCATCGGAGGCTCCACGGCGACGGCGCAGGGTAGCACCGGCGGGAGGCCCTCGCATCAGCGTGGAGGGAGCAGGACGCCCACAGTACGCACCACCTCCGCCCGCACCTCCGGCGGAATGGTGTGACCCACCCCCTCGGCCGCCTGGAGCTGCGCGTCGAAGCCGGCCGCGCGCAGCGCGTCCACCACCCGCCGGGTCTCGACGAAGGAGAGCCGGTCGTCGGCCGTGCCGTGCAGGGCGCGGATGGGCACGGCACGCTGGGCCTCCGTGGGGAGGGGCGGCACCAGCACGCCTGGCAGCCAGCCCGCGATGGGCACGGCCCCGGCGACGGCCTCGGGGTGGCGCAGCGCCACGGCGAAGCTCACCATGCCTCCCTGGCTGAAGCCGGTGATCACCGGGCGCCCGGCGATGGGGTGCTCGGCCCGCACCTCGTCGATCCAGGCCACCACCCGGTCGGCCACCCGGAGCATCTCCTCCCCGAGCGCCGCGGGATCCGACCCCTGGGCGGGCATGCTGAACCAGGTGCCTCCGTCACCCCAGGGGGTGGGCGCCTGCGGTGCGAGCACCCGCGCCGGCCCCTCGAGGCCCTCGAGCACCCGCACGATGCCGTCCGCGCGAGCGCCGAGGCCGTGCACCACGATCACCGTGGGCAGCGGCACGGAGCCGTCCTCGGTGCCCACGAGGCGCTCCACGAAGGCCAGCGAGCTTGCCGGCGCCTCGACGACGGGCTCCGCGACGGGCTGCGGCGCGGCGACACCGCAAGCCAGCAGCAGCCGCAGGAGCAGGCTCACCCCTGCCCCCCGAACTGCTTCGACAGGCGCAGCCCCTGCCCCTGGTAGTGGCTGCCGGGCGCGCCGTAGATCACGTCGGGCACCGCCTCGTTGTGCATGAACTCGACGCGGAAGAGGGTCTGGCCGTGCTCGAGCAGGAAGGGCACGTCGTGGGTGCGGATCTCGAGGACGAGCTTGGCGCCGCGGTCGTCGGCGTCGGCGGCCGACCAGCCGAAGCCGGCGTCGATGAAGCCGGCGTAGTGGGTGCGCAGCTCCCCCTTCGTGGCGTCGAAGGCCACGAGCTCGGCGCACACCCCGGGCGGGATGCGCAGCCGCTCGCGCGTGGCGAAGATGTAGAACTGCTCCGGCTCGAGCACGTGGCCGTCCTCGGGCTCGGAACGCAGCGGCGTCCAGTAGCGATCCACGGGCAGATCGCGTCGCCGCAGGTCGATGGGCGGCTGGTGGCGACGGGCCTGGAAGCCCACCGGCCCGCCGTCGTGGGCGTGCAGATCCACCGACAGGAGGATGCCGGCGGGCGGCCCCTCGTCCACCCGCGCCGGCGTGCCGTCCGACCAGGAGCAGAGCGGTGCGGTGGCCTGGTGGGCGCGCAGGGCCTCGGTGTCGAGGGAGGGACGACCGCGCGCGAGCCGCAGCTGGGCCAGGCAGTCCCCGCGGCGCACGGCCACGTGGAAGGACTGGGGCGTGATCTCCAGGTAGAGCCGCCCGGCGTAGCCCGCGGGGATCGTGTCGAAGGCGTCGCCCTGCTCGGTGAGCACCCGCACGAAGACATCGAGGCGGCCGGTGCTGGACTTGGGGTTCGTGCGCCCCCACACGCCCTGCGGCAGCTCCAGCACCTCCTCGATCTCGGCCAGGAAGACCCCGCCCCGGTGGAGCACCAGGGGCTCGTCGCGGTCGATGCGGTGCTCGGCGGTGGCCAGGCGACCGAGCTTGCGCGACACCCCCGTCTGCCCCGGCAGGAAGCTGCACTGGAGCTGCCAGACGCGCGCGCCCAGGCGCAGGTCGAGGCTGGACGGCTGGATCTGCCCCGCCTGCACCGGCACGAGCGCCGAGATCGCCGAGGTGGCGAGGAGGTCGCGGAGGCTCTGGCTGACGAGGATGCCGGACATGGTCCCGCGCCCCTATCGCAGCCCGGCTGGCCGGCACCTCCCGGCCGCCGGCCTCAGGGCTGGATCGGGAGGATCCGGGGCGCGAAGCCCGGCGGCAGCCGCGGGATGGACGACAGCCGGAAGGGCTCGTCGAGCACGCCGCCCCAGCGGAAGGCCACGTCGACCACCATGGCGTGGTTCGCCAGCGTGATGGTGCAGGGCAGCGACAGGCACGGCTTGATCTCGGCCGTGAAGATCTCGGGCCCGCCCTGCAGCTTCGCGCTGGCCCAGCCGAGCCCGTCGGCGCTGAAGCGCACCCAGCCGTCCACCGCGGCGTAGGGACCGGGCGGCACCCGCACCACCACCACCGTGCAGGGCACCGTGAAGCCGTCGCACAGGGCGGGCTGGGCGTCGACGAGCTCGGGCTGCGACGGCAGGCCCGCGGCGCTGCCCGCCGTGCCGAGGGCGTGCCGGAGCCAGAAGCGGACCGCGCGCGAGCTCTCGAGGCCGGGGAGCTCGTCGT
Organism: Alphaproteobacteria bacterium; assembly: GCA_020632955.1. Lineage (GTDB taxonomy): Bacteria > Myxococcota_A > UBA796 > UBA796 > JACKEO01. The sequence continues at coordinate 39,428 of JACKEO010000012.1, read as the reverse complement.
TGAACAGCGCGAACCAGCCGTGGTCCCAGTCCACGATCTCCAGCAGCCGGTGGGCGGGGTCGGCGGCCTGCAGGTCGGCCATCGTCGCGCGGGCCGTGTCGATCGGGAAGAACTGGTCCTGGGTGCCGTCGATGAGCAGGGTGCGGCCGTGGGCGGTGGCCAGGAAGTGTCGCGGATCGAGGGCGCCCTCCAGCGCCTTCCACTCCGGCGCGTCCTTCGTGCGCGGCGGCGTCATGTCGGCGAGCAGGTCGGCCTGCCAGCCGGGCGTCGGGTTGTCGACGGCCAGCTGCCAGTGGCCCGTGGCGCTCACCACGACGGCCGCCGCGAGCCGGTCGTCGACCCCGTTCGCGATCAGCGTGGCCACGCCGCCCCCCGAGTACCCGCTCATGGCCAGCCGCCCCGGATCCACCTCCGGCAGCGCCCCCAGCAGCGTCAGTCCCCGCATCGCCGCGGCGGCGTGCTCCCAGAACCACGAGTCGCGGGGGATCGTGAGCGTGTCGAAGAGGTGGTCGGGCTCCGACGGCGTCCCCTGCGACGCGCCCTGGCCCGGACCCGAGTAGGCCAGCGTGACGAGGCCGTGGTCGCCCGCCGGACCCACCGCGGCGCCTTCGTCGGCGAGGCCGCCCAGCCCGTGCGCCACCACGAGACCGGGCGTCGAGCGCGTGGTCCCCACCACGTCCACCGGCATCGCGAGGAAGGCCTGGAGCCGCACGGGGCGCAGCATGCACGCCTCCGACTCCCAGCCGGTGAACCGCAGCTCCTGCACCCGCACCTGACGCAGGTTCTTCGTCACCGTCTTCGTCGACAGGACCTGCACCTCCAGCGTGCCCGGATCCCGGAGCAGATCCTGGGGGAAGAGGCCGACCGGCGTGCCGTCCCAGGCGCCGTGGTGCGCGCAGGTCCCCCCGGGCAGGCACACGTCCAGGGTGCAGGGATCGAGGTCGTCGCAGGCACAGGAGGCGGTGCCGCTGTCGGCGCTGTCGGCGCTGTCGCCCGGACCGTCCGTGTCGTCCCCCGCGGTGTCGGTCTCGTCCGGCGCGACCGGCGCGTCGGTGTCGGACGGCAGATCGTCCCCCGGCCCGTCGGTGCCGGTGTCGCCCGCGTCGGTGTCGACGCCACCGTCCTTCGGCGCGTCCGCCCCGAACGGGACCGGGCCGACGCAGGCCGGCGCGAGCACGAGGGCGAGGGCGAGGGTCCGCACGTCCACCTCCGGCCGCATCGTACCGTTCGCCCCGGAGGCTCGATAGAGGCCCCGGCCGGAGGCGACGTGAAGCTGGGTGCGACGGGACTGACGGGCGTGAGCGACAAGGACCTCCGGGCCCTGCTGCGCGCCGTGCACCGGGGGGACATCGCGTGTCCCCTCACGCTGCCCGAGCTGGCGCGGAACGGCCTGCAGCATGCCGCCGAGGAGCTCGAGGCCCTCCGAGGACTCGACGCGGCCGCCGTGCGCGCGTGCACCATCGTCGCCCTCGCCGAGCGGCAGGCCGCCCAGGAGCGCGCCGATCGCCTGGCACGCGCGGCCGCGCAGGCGGTCAGCGAGCGCTGACCCGCCGGAGCAGGGTCCCGCCGCCCTCGACGGCCAGGGGGTCGATCCTCCAGACCTCGTCCGAGAAGGCCCGGACGGCGTCCTCGTCCCCCTCGCCCACCACCACGCCGAGCACGCGCACGCCCCGCTGCGCCCGCGCCTCGGCCACCGCCTGCACGACCTCGGTGCGGGCGTGTCCCAGCCCGTCGGTGACCACGAGCACGTCGGCTCGCTCCAGCTCCCGCTCCTGCAGCAGCTCCAGCGCCCGGCGCAGCGGGGTGTCGAAGTCGGTGCCCCCCTCGAACCGCAGCGCGAGGAAGTCGAGCAGGTCCTCCAGCCCGCTCCGACCACGGCGCAGGCGCAGCTCGGTGCCCTCGCCCGTGGCGCCGAAGAGCAGCAGGTGCACGGTGCGTCCCTGCGGCAGCACCCGGCGACACACGGCGAGGACCATGGCCTTGGCCACCTGCTCCGGTGGGCCGGCCATCGACCCCGAGGTGTCGATGCAGGCGAGGACGGGTCCGCGCACCTGCGGGGCCTGCACGCCGTCGACACCGCTCCCCGACAGCTCGAGCGACAGCAGGCGGTGCTCGAGGAGGCGCTGGTAGAAGAGGTCCTCCGTGTCCGGGTCGCCGAGCAGGGCCAGCTCCGCCGGCAGGGCCGCGGCGGCCTCCCCCCCGAGCCGCACGCCCGTGACCTCCTCGCCGCCCCCCTCCTCCTGTCGCGTGGTGGCCTCGTCCGCCTCGAGCCGACCCAGCCGCTCCGCCAGCGCCCGCAGCTCGGGGAGCTGGTGGAGCAGGGCCACGGCGCGCTCCAGCCGCGCGCCGAGGGCGGCGTGGAGGTGCCCGGGCGCCATGCCCCACCCCACGCCGGGCACGAGCTGCTCCAGCGTGCGCGCGAGCTCCTCGCCCTCGCGGGCACCCTCCCATGCCTCGCCTCCCACCGGCTCCAACCGGTCGGCGAGCGCGTGCTCGGGCCCCTCCACCACTGCGAGCTGACGGGCGAGCGCATCCAGCTCCGGATCGTCCGGGGGCGCGCCGTCGGCGAGCGCCTGGAGCAGCGCGCGCCCCGCATCCTCGGGATCGGCGTCGTCCTCGTGCGGATCGCCGTCCGCCTCGGGAGCGCCCTCGTCGCCGTCCTCGTCGTCGGCCCCTTCCTCGGCCTCGGACTCCTGCGCCTCCCCGCCGTCGCCGTCCTCCGCGGCGCCCGCCGGCGGCGGCTCCTCCTCGGGGGGCAACGCGAGGAGCGGCCACAGGGTCGCCGTGGCGCGCGCCGCCGCCTCCACCGCGAGCAGCGGCAGGTCGCGACACACCGTGCGGGCGTCCCGCAGGCCTCGTCCCCCCACCGCCGTCACCACGCGACCCAGCGGCGCCAGCGACGACCGCGGCGCGCCGTCCAGCCAGGCGGCGAGGTCGCGCGCGAAGGCCTCCACGCGCAGCTGCTCCACCTCGTCGCGCCCCAGTCCGACCACCGCGGGGTGCCGACACACCCCCTCCGTGCGCACGTGCCAGGGCGTGCTCACGACCCACGCAGCGGGGGCGGCTCGGGGATGCCCGAGGGACCGAGGCGACGGCGCACCCGGCCGAGCGCGCTCACCGCGTTCAGCGAGGAGGAGACCGGCACCCGCGCCACGAGGGCATCCGCCTCGACATCGCCCCGGAGCAGCGACAGCAGCTCCTCCACCGTGAGCACGAGCTCCGGCGCGCGCTCGAACAGCTCGGCCTCGATGCTCCGGCGACGATCGCGATCCCCCTCGGCGCTGCCGGGCGGGTCGACGCGCTCGCCGGCCAGGGTGAGTCCGAAGGCCACCTCGCAGGCCGGGATGCGCAGCCGCAGCGCCACCCCGGCGCCGAAGCTCCGGCGCTCGGGCGGGGGCAGCCGGCCCAGGAGCGCCCGCACCACCTGCGCCGGGGAGCCCAGCTCCTCGAGGTAGCGCTCCGCCGCCTCGAGCACCGTGGCCAGCTCGCGTCCCGTCTCGATGTGGGCGGCGAGCACCCGCGCGGGCACCTGCGGGAGCCAGAGACGGGCGGCGGACCGCTCCACCCGGTCCCGATCGCGGCCGAGCTCCGCGACCGCCGCCTCGGCGTGCGCGAGCAGACGACGCGCGTGCCGTCGCCGGGTGGCGATGCGCGCGTCGAGCACCGAGCCCTCGGGCCGATCGAGCCCCTCGCCGGGCGCCAGCGGCGCCACCCGGTCGCGGGCGAGCAGCAGCCACTGCGCCTGCAGGTCGTGCCGGGGAAGGGCGCGGACGGCGAGGAGGTCGAGCAGCGTGTCGCGCACCTCGGCCGCACGCGAGGGGTCGGGGGCCAGCACGGGCTCGAGCAGCAACAGATCGAGCGGCTCCACCTCCGACCGGCCCTCGGCGGCGGCCGCCACCTGCAGCAGCTCCACCCCCTGCCGCCAGCGGCGATCGCTCACCGACCAGCCCGCCTCCGCCGCCACACGCCAGGCCTCGACCAGCACCTGCCGCGCCGGCGCCGAGACCGTCACCTCCCGGGCGCGCGACCGCAGCGTGGCGAGGTCCTCGAGGTCCAGCGCGTCCTCCGCGGGAATCGCCACCGTGGGGACCGCGCCGGTGGCCACGGCGAGGAAGGCGTCGGGGTCGGCGAGGGGCGGCACCGCCACGCGCACGAGGAAGCGGTCGTACAGGGCGCCCAGTCCACCCTCGGGATCCGGCAGCTCGTTGCTGGCCCCCACGAGGCCGATGAGCGGCGCGTCGTCGCGGTGACGCCCGTGGTGGAAGATGCGCTCGTTCACCAGCGTGAGCAGGCTGTTGAGGATGGCCGAGTTCGCCTTGAACACCTCGTCGAGGAAGGCCACGTGGGCCCGTGGCAGGTAGCCTTCGGTGAGCCGGCGGTAGTCCTCCTGCTTCAGCCCCGGGATGGACACCGGACCGAACAGCTCGTCGGGGTGGGTGAACCGCGAGAGCAGGTACTCGAAGTAGACGGCGTCGCGGAAGCAGCCGCGCAGCCCGCGGGCGAGCAGGCTCTTGGCGGTGCCCGGTGGGCCCAGCAGGAGGGCGTGCCGGCCCGCGAGCAGCGCCAGCAGCACCGCGCGCACCTGCACCCTGCGCTCGAGGAAGGCCGCGTCCAGCGCGTCGAGCAGGCGGCGCACCCGGGCGGTGAGCGGGTCCACCTCCCCTGCCGCGGCCTCGGCGGGCACCGACCGGGCCGGCCAGGGCTCCCCGCCCACGGGCGCGTCCTCCTCGACCGTGGCCTCCACGACGGCCTGCCCGAGGGCGGCGAGGCGCTCGAGGTCCTCGGGGGCCGCGGGCTGGGTGCAGAGCCACGCCTCGTAGCGGAGCGCCAGGTCGTGGACGCTCGTCTCCGGATGCAGCTGCAGCGCGCCACCAGGTGACCATCGGGCCACGCGCGACACGGGCAGCCAGGCCGCGAGGCCCTCGAGCCGAGCGGCGTCTGCACCCGAGGCCCGGGCCGCGAGCCGCACCAGGTCCGGCAGGCTGACGCCCGCACCCGAGGCACACGCCGTGCGGAGGAGGGCCGCCACGGCCTCGGGCCGCCTCGGGAGGCGCGCCCGTCCGCCCGACTCGGTCACGCCGGGGATGTCCGGCCAGGCCTGCGCCATCCGTCCTCACGACCCGGGCCGCACCATAGCCGGTCCCGACCGGGGCGCCGCCCGTGTTACCGCGCACGGACCCGGAGACGATCGATGCTGTCGCTGCTGCCCCTCCTCGCCGGCCTCGCCGGCGCCGCGCCCTCCCCCACCCTGCAGCACCCGCCCGAGGGCTGCTGGGAGGTCGTCGGCCGCGCCTCCTGGTCCTGGGCGCAGGGGCGCCGACGTGCCGCACGCGGGGACGCCGGCTTCATCGGCCGCCTCGAGGACGGCGTGTGGGTCGACGTGGTGGTGCGCTCGCTCGGCGAGGAGGTGGAGGAGCCCCGTGCGTCCACCGTGCGCCGCTACGATCACCAGCAGCCGCACTTCCTCCCGATGGTCGGCGTGGTCGACGATCAGCGACGTCCTCCGGAGTGGGCGTCCGGCGACGCGCTCGTGGCGGGCGTGGTGCATGCGCTCCGCCACGGCGACGCCGCCGTCAGCTGGGACGAGCTGCCCGACGGCGACACCCTGGCCGCGCGGCTCGTGGCCGACCTGCCCTTCACGGTCACCGCGCACCGGCGTCTGCGGGTCACCGACGCGCGCGCCACGCTCACGGGGCGCGCGCTCGAGGGCACGCTCTTCCCCGAGGCCGAGGTGCTCACCTTCGACGTGGCGGCGGGGGTCTTCCGGGCCACGGCCTCCCAGACCATCGCGTACCGCACCTTCCGGCCGTGCGGTGGCGACACCTCCGACGCCTTCCGGCCGCTCGTGCCCTGAGGTGGTGCTCCGCCACGTCCGGCGTCCCCCCTCGCTCGCCGAGCAGCTGGCCTCGGAGCTCGCCGCGGTGATCGACCGGCTCACGCTCGACACGCCGCACGCCCTGCAGTTCTGGGCCTCCTACAAGGACAAGGAGCCCCTGCTCGACCTGGTGCGCGTGAGCTGGCAGCGGCTGCGCGCCGACGAGCTGCTCACGCTCGAGCCCACCGTCCTGCACGCCGCCACGCTCGCCTTCGACGAGATCGAGCGCTTCGGCCTGTGGCTCCGGGAGACCGAGACCGCCCCCGCGCTGATGGAGCGCCGCCTCGAGGCCGCGCGAGCACGGCTGGTGCCCCTCGCGGAGGCCGCGCTCCAGGCCCTCGGAGGTCCCCCCAGCGATCCCGGTCCCCCGGACTGGCTCGACACCTGGCGCACCCTGCGTCGCTGATCACCCGGCACAGGGTCCGCAGACGCACGAAGGCCCCGGCGTGCGGCGATGGCCGCGCACCGGGGCCCGTGAGGGACGCCGCGTTCAGCTGCGGCGGCGCCGCAGCCCGAGCAGGCCGACGAGCAGCAGGCCGGCCGGCGCGCCGGAGCCCAGGCCGCCCGAGGCGCAGCCGCCGCAGGCACGGAGCGCCGCGTCGTCGTCCCCGAGGGGATCGGTACCCTTGTCGCCACCGAGCGAGGTGACCCAGGCGTTGTAGGCCTCCACCAGCGCGTCCACCTCCTCGGTGCGGTCCTGGAACGGCTCGGGCTGCCCACGGGCCGCCGTCTTCTCGATGACCAGCGCGGCAGGCTGGTCGTCGCCGGCGGGCCAGGCCTCGTAGCCGCCGTTGTCCCAGAACCACTGGTCGTCGGGCACCTGGAGCACCGTGCCGTCCTCGAGCTCGATCCAGCGCGGGGACTCCGACCACTTCCCGCCGTCACCGCAGTCGATGACGAGCGTGGCGCGGTGCTGGTTGCTCACCGGCGCCGTCATGTCCGGGTTGAGGACGAAGCGGGGGTCCAGCGTCATCTCGCGCGGATCCATCGACGAGGTCATCCGCGTGAGCACGTCGTGGTCGTGGTACAGCGCCTCGGCCTCGACGATCGGCTGGATGACGAGCTCGTCGAGGTCGTCGGCGAAGGCGTCGAAGTCGAAGTCCACGCCCTGCAGGTACTGCGCGTAGCAGTCCAGGCAGTTGTAGAAGGACCGCTCGTCGATGCCGGCCTTCACCGCCGCCTCGGGCAGGGGCAGGTGATCGCGCAGCAGGTTCTGCATCTGCGCGGTGCGGGGGAAGCCCTGCACGAGCAGCGTCGTGACCAGGTCGGTCACGTCGGTGAGATCGCGGATCGCGTCCAGGTCGAACTGCCCGGGGCGGTAGAGCTGGCCGCGCAGCGGGGCCGTGGGCCCGTGGAAGTCGGTGGCGAAGGCCTGCCCGCCCGCCTCGTCGGCCGCCTGCGAGATCACGTCCTCGTAGTTGCTGCCGTTGGTGAGCCAGTTGATCTTCGCCTCGTTGATGCGCACGTGCAGGTAGTTCTCGGGCACGGCGCGCTTGGACGCGAAGACGAAGGGCTGGAGCCGCATGTCGGGCACGGCGGCGATCGACGTGAGCACCAGCGGGATCAGCGCCTTGTCACCGTCGTACCGCAGACGCACGGGCGTGATGTCGCCCGCGTCGGCGTCGGCGGTGAGCCGGAAGGCCACGAAGCGCGAGCCGCCATCCACGTAGGGCCCCACGGCGCCGTCGAAGGTGGGGGGCACCTGGTAGGCATCGGCGGTGGACGGGTTGCCGTCGGGGTCGGCCAGCCAGTCCAGCAGGGCCTGCTTGCTCGTGGCCGACACCACCTTCCAGTCGTAGGGACCGGTCTGGCCCTCGGCCTCCACCGTGACCCCGTCGCTGGGCGGCCCGCCGCCCGCGCCGGAGTCGGCATCGTCGAGGGCCGCCTCGGGCCCGTAGAAGATGCCGCCGTCGTAGACGCAGGAGCCCTTCTCCTTCCAGTCGAGGTTGAAGTAGGGCCGGGTCTGCCAGTCGAGCGTCTGGAACAGCTGGTCGGTGGACAGGCCGACCTCGGGCACGCCCGGGACGGGGACCACCCAGGCGAAGGCGCGGGCCTCGCCCTGGAAGAAGATCTGCACGTGGACGTCGACCTTGCCCGCCTCCTCGTCGATCGCGAAGACGATGCGCTCCTTCGACTGGTCCATCGGGACGCTGCTGCAGAAGAAGCCGCCGCAGGCAGCGGCCTGATCGGGCAGCGCGAGCGCCGCGGCGCCGAGCGCGAGCGCGCCGATCACGTGGGTGCGGTGGGACATGGACCCCTCCAGGGCTGGGTGCCCGGGGAGCATACACCCGCCGCGGCGCGCCCGCATCGCATTTCGGCAAGTTTCTGCCGATTGTCGAATACACGGCGTTTCAGCGCGTATCTCCCGCGGCCTGGTCGACGACGTGGCGGGGAGGTGACGGCGCCCGCCAGCCCCTGCGACGCCGCCAAGGACCCGACCGATCAGGAGAGGAAACTTTTTCGACGGACCATTTCATCGGTTTCCGGTGCATTGTGGTCGCTTTGCATTTTCGTGACATTTCAAATCGTTGGAACCGACGACCACCTCGCCGATACTCCCGCAGCGCCCCGGGCAGACCGGGCGCTCACCAACACCGCCAACGAGGAAGGTTCCCATGGCTCTGGTCAAGTTCGTCCGTGAGGAGAATGGTGTCACCGCGATCGAGTACGGCCTCATCGCCGCCCTGATCGCCGTCGCGATCATCACCGCCCTGACCCTCCTCGGTCAGGCCCTCTCCGCCAACTTCGGTGAGATCCAGACCCGCGTCAACAGCGCGATCTGATCTCCGAAGCCTGGACACCCGGAGCCCGCAGGTCCCTCACGGGGCCTGCGGGTTCCTGCTTTCTGCGGTAGGTGCGCGGCCCGGAGATCGCATGCACCGTCCCCGCGTGGCCTTCCAGGGGCGCCCTGGCGCCTACAGTCACCTGGCCTGCCGGGCCGTGAGCCCCGGGCACGAGCCGCACCCCTGCGACGACTTCGAGGACGCCTTCGACGCGGTCGAGCGTGGTGTGGCCGAGCTGGCCGTGCTCCCCGTCGAGAACAGCCGCGCGGGACGCGTGGCCGAGATCCACCGGCTGCTGCCGGTGCGTCCGCTTCACGTGATCGGCGAGCACTACCAGCCCGTCCGCCATCAGCTCCTGGGACTTCCCGGCGCCACCCTCGAGGGGCTGCGACGCGTGCGGAGCCATCCGCAGGCCCTGGCCCAGTGCCGCGTCTACCTCCGTGAGCGTGGCCTCACGCCCGATGCCGCCACCGACACCGCGGGCGCGGCCGGCGAGATCCTGGCGCTCGGAGACCCCTCCATCGGCGCCATCGCGTCGGCGCTCGCCGGCGAGCTCCACGGCCTGCTCACGCTCGACGACGACGTGGCCGACGCGCCCGACAACACCACGCGCTTCCTCGTGATGTCGCGAGACGCCCTGCTCCCGCCGCGCGAGGGCGACCCCGTGATCACCAGCTGCGTGTTTCGCGTGCGCAACCTGCCCGCGGCGCTCTACAAGGCCCTCGGCGGCTTCGCGACGAACGGCGTGAACCTCGTGAAGCTCGAGAGCTACCAGCTCGAGGGCTTCCAGTGGACGCGCTTCGCGGTGGACATGCTCGGCCACCCCGACGACGCACCGGTGGCGCGCGCGCTCGAGGAGCTCCGCTACTTCTGCGAGGAGTTCCGCGTGCTCGGCGCCTACCGCGCACACCCCTTCCGGGGACTGGACGCGGAGGCGGGCTGATCGCGCCCGGGCCGCAGGCTCAGGCTCAGCCGAACCCGACGGCGTTGGCCTGGTAGAGGCTCCACGCCCCCACGGCCGACGGGGTGACCACCAGCGTCTCCACCGGCGTGCCCGCCGCGCGGAAGGGCGCGGCGAGGGCGGCGGCGATGGCGTCCGCGTCGGCGTCCGGCTGCAGCACGAAGGCAGCGAGCGTGCTCCCCGACCCGCTGATGAAGGCCGAGGCGGCACCGGCGGCGCAGGCCGAGGCGATCGCCTCGTCCACGGGCCCGATGAGCGCGCGACGGTAGGGGTGGTGGAGACGATCCTCCTGCCCCACCCGCAGCGACACGGGGTCGCCGGTGACGAGCCCATGCACGAGGAAGGCCAGGCGGTTGCCGTTGAAGACGGCGTCGGCACGGCTGTAGCTGGGCGGCAGCACCCCGCGCGCCACCTCGGTGCTCACCTCGATGGCGGGGATGCACAGCGCGACCCGGAGGCGCGGGGGGGCGTCGATCCGCAGGGTGCGAAAGCCCTCGTCGGTGCGTGTGCCCGCCGTGATGCCCCCGAGCATGGCGGCCACCACGTTGTCGGGGTGCCCCTCGTGCTGCGCGAGGAAGTCCAGGCCCTCGTCGAGCGGCGGGGCCTGCCCCGCGTAGTGGGACCACGCGATGTAGCCGGCCACCCGTGCCGTGGCGGACGATCCGAGGCCTCGCGACCAGGGCACGCGATCGCGCTGGCGGATGCGCAGGCCATGCGGCAGCGGCGTGCCGAAGGCCCGCTCGGCGTCGCGCACCGTGCGTGCCAGCAGGTGGTCGGCCGCCGCACCGGGCACGTCGTCGGCGTGGAAGCTGCCCGCGGGCCCCTCCGCGCTCACGTCGAACTGGTTGTAGAGCGACAGCGCCATCCCCAGCACGTCGAAGCCCGGACCGAGGTTCGACAGGGTGGCAGGCACGACGAGGGGGATCGGCACGGCAGGCCTCCGGAGGGGCGCACTCATACCGCGTGATCCGGGTGCGGATCCCGCTCGTGGCGCCCCGTGCCGACGAGATCGGCCAGAGGGTCGGGCACGAGGCGGGCATCGAGCAGGGCGCCGATGCGCGCCGCGTCCACCGCCTCGTGCGCCGCGGGTGACCAGGACGCCGCGCGCCCCTTGTCGACCAGCAGCGCCCTCACGCCCTCGGCGAACTCCTGCCCCTCGGACGCCCTCACCGCGAGGGCCAGGTCGGCACGGAAGACGTCGGCGAGACCGAGGGTGCGGCACCGCCGGAGGTGCGCGAGCGTGACCCGGGCCGCCGTGGGCGAGCCGTCGCGCAGCGTGCGTGCGCCGTCGGCGATCCACGGATCGGGATCGTCGACGAGCGCGAGCACGGCCTGCACCAGCGCCGCATCGTCGGCACAGGAGGCGACCAGGGCGTCGAGCCGCGCCCTGCGGGCCGGCAGCAGGCGGGTGCCCGAGCGCCGCACGAAGGGCGCGACCACGCCCACCACGCTGTCGGAGGACGACAGATCCGCCTGGCCGAGGGCCTCACGCAGGGTGTCGCGCTCCACCTCGGGGACGAAGACGTCGGCGAGCCCGAGGTCGATGGCATCCCCCCCCGTGACGCGAGCGGCCGTGAGCGCGAGCCAGGCCCCCACCCCGCCCAGGCGCGACAGGAACCACGAGGCCCCCACGTCGGGGAAGAGCCCGATGCGGACCTCCGGCATCGCGAGCCGCGTGGAGTCGGTGACGATGCGCACCGAGCCGCCCAGCAGCATGCCGAGCCCGCCCCCCAGGACGAAGCCGTGACCCCAGACCAGCACCGGCTTCGGGTAGGTGTGGAGCAGGAAGTCGAGCCGGTACTCCGCCTCGAAGTAGGCACGGGCCGGATCCGAGGAGCCCGACGCCGCGCACGCCTCCACCACGGCGCGCACGTCGCCGCCGGCACAGAAGGCCTTCGGACCCTCCCCCTGCAGCCACACCGCGGCCACGCGGCGGTCGGTGGCCCAGGCGTCGAGCTGCCGCCGCGCCGCCACCGCCATGCCCAGGTCGAGGGCGTTCAGCGCCCCGGGTCGCGTGAGCGTGAGGACGCCCAGGCGCCCCTGGACCTCGGCGCGGACGGCATCGTGGAGGGGCACGCTGTCGCTCATGGGGGTCTCCGCGCCGGGCAGGCGCGGTATCACGTGCGCCGACACGCCGCGCCGCGAGCACACGACCGGAGAGGACCTCGCCCCCTGGCTAGAAGTAGGCCGCGAGGCGCACGAAGAGCGCGGCCGGGTAGGTGCCGAACTCGCTCTTCGGGGTCACCACCGACAGGTCCTCGGCACCGGGCGCCTCCGGCAGGTCGGCGAGCACGAGCTCACGCCCCACCGGCCGCGCGCCGAGCCCCACGTAGCCGCCGAAGCTCGCGCTCACGTTGTTCGACACGTTCCACCCCACCGACGGCGTGAGGAGGAAGCTCGGGTCCGTGAGGTTCGCGATCACGGCGAGCGAGCCCTGGATGAGCGGCGTGATCTCCTGCGAGACGGCCAGCGCGGCGTAGGCCGGCCCCCCCAGCCACACCTCGCCACGGCGCGCCCGCTCCGAGCCGAGCACCTCGAAGAGCCGGGAGGAGTCCCGTGCGCCGAAGGACTGGACGTAGACCTCGCCCGACAGCGAGGTGGTGTTCGTCGGCCGGCCGTCGATGCCCACCACCGCGCGGACGAAGACGTCCTCGTCGAGGTCGGGCCGCGGCAGGGTCACCGTGAGGTCGCCGTGGATCCCGACCGGCCCGATGCTGCTCACGACGCTTCCGCCGAAGACGTGGTCACCCCGGTTCGCCGCGTAGAACAGGCCGAGGTCGGTGACGCCCACCAGGGTCTGGCCGTAGGCCGCCGCACTCACGCGCGCGACGGTGGGCGTGCCCTGCGGCGTGGGCTCGTGGAGGTAGCCCTCCCCCACGTAGGCGGCGACCACCGTGAGCTTCGTGGCGAAGCCGAAGAAGGCGTCCACCCGCACGGCGTCCACACCGGGCTTGTACTCGGTGTCGATGGTGGCCGGGCTGAAGGGGTTCACGAGGTCGAGCGGCGTGAAGAAGGTGCCGGTGCCGAAGGAGATGGGTTGGCGACCCACGGTGAGCGTCATCCCCTCCGGGGACAGCGTGAGGGCGAGGCGGTCGGTGCGCCCCTGCACGCGCAGGTCCCCCACCGGGTCGTCCCAGGCCCACCACGTGAGCGGGAAGGCCTCCGGGGCGCGCAGGCCCACCCCGGTGCCCACCAGGCCGCCGCCGCTGGAGGGCAGCGCGAAGCCACCATCGGCACTGCCGCCGAAGGCATCGGAGAGCTCCGCGAGCTGGGCCAGGGCGGCGAGGCCGTCGGGGCCGGTGAGCGCGTCGACCACGGCCTTGTTCGCACGGTCGGTCCCGGCGTCGGCGTCGAGGAAGGTGGTGATGGCGTGGGCGCCCTCCAGCTTCATCCAGTCCACCGTGAGGCCCAGGTGCAGGCGCCCGTCGAGGAAGCCCTGGCCGGAGGGGGCCGTCGGCAGCGGGTTGAGCAGGTCGTGGACGAGATCGTCGGGCAGGCCGTCGATGGGGAAGGGCAGGCTGGCCACGGCGAAGGCCTTGACGTGCCCGCCCCAGTCGAAGGCGACGTCGGGCCTCCGGCGAGCGGGGCGCGCGGCGTCCTCCTCGACGGAGGCTGCAGGCTCCCCTTCCTGGGCCTCCACCACGCCCGCGAGCAGCAGCGCGAGCCAGGGCGTCACGTCAGTGCTCCGCGACCGCGTCGCCCACCAGCCGGTCCTCCTCGATGTGCCCGTCCACCAGGCGCACCACGCGGTCGACCCGATCGAGCAGGTTCTGGTCGTGGGTGGCGAAGAGGAAGGTGACGCCGGCGTCCCGGTTCAGCGACCGCATCAGGTCGATCAGCTCGTGGCTGGTGGTGCTGTCGAGGTTCGCGGTGGGCTCGTCGGCCAGCACGATGGCGGGGCGGGGCGCGATGGCGCGCGCGATGGCCACCCGCTGCTGCTGGCCTCCCGACAGCTGGTTCGGACGTCGATCCTCGAGCCCCGCCAGGCCGACCTCGGCCAGCGCCTCGCGGGCCCGGGCACGCCGCTCGGCCGGCGGCACGCCCTGCAGCACCAGCACGAACTCCGCGTTCTCGACCGCCGTGAGGACCGGGATGAGGTTGTAGGCCTGGAAGACGAAGCCGAGCCGCATGCGGCGCATGTCGGCGCGCTCCGACGGCGTCATCGTGGCCAGATCGCGCCCGTCGACCACCACCGAGCCGGAGGTGGGCTCGTCGAGGCCGCCGATGATGTTGAGCAGGGTGGACTTGCCGGAGCCCGACGGCCCCATCAGGGCCGCGAAGGAGCCGGCCTCGAGGTCGAGATCCACCCCCCGCAGCGCCTGCACGACGAAGTCGCCCTGGTGGTACTCGCGCTTGAGGTCTCGGATGGTGACGAGCGCCATGGGCGCCTCCCGGATCAGTGGTGGTGCATGGCCTCGACGGGCGTCAGCCGCGTCGCCTTGCGGGCGGGGTAGAGCGCGGCGAGCACCGCGACGAGCGCGCCGACCACCGCGAGCTGGAGCATCTGGGGCACGTCGGCGTGGGCCCGCAGCACGGAGTCGATCGGCACGTTCCCCCCCGCGGAGTTGTTCGCCATGAGGTCCCCGTAGTCGATGCCGTGGGTGGTGAGGTACCCGATCGGCCAGATCGAGAGCAGCAGGCCCACCACGGCCCCCACCGACCCGAGCACCAGCGTCTCCAGCACGATCATCCCCGCGAGCATCCGCGGGCGCATGCCGATGGAGAGCAGCACGCCGAACTCCCGGATGCGCTCCATCACGCTCATGAGCACGGTGTTCGTGACCCCGATGGCCACGATGAGGCCCATCAGCACGAAGATGTAGACGTTCATCTGCGTGTCGACGCGCTGCTGCTCCTCGAGCATCGGCAGGGCCTCGCTCCACGACAGCACCTCCAGGCCGTCGCGCCCCGCGAGCGCCTGCGCGGCCCGCGAGGTGTCGAGCTTGCCGCGCCCGATGCTCGGCAGCACCACCGCCACCTGGTGGGCGGGATCGTCGAAGGGCATGAGCTCCTGGGCCGCCGCCAGGGGGACGAAGGCGGCGAAGGCGTCGAGGGTGTCGTTCCCGGTGCGGAAGGTGCCCCGCACGCGGAAGAGGCGGCTCTCCAGCTCCTCGGTGCCCACCTGGGCCATGAGCACCACCTTGTCGCCCAGCTCCACGGCGAGGATCTCGGCGAGGCGCTGCCCCACGACGATCGCGCGATCGTCGGGCAGCCAGGTCCCGTCCACGAGCTGGTCGTCGAGCAGCGTGAGCTCGGCCTCACGCACGGGCTCCACGCCCTGCACGGCCACCGCCTGCGACCCCGTGGGGCTGGAGAGCAGGCCGCCCAGGAACACCCGCCGCACGACGACCGCGTCGGGGTAGGCCTCGAGGAGCGCCTGCTGGACCTCGGTGGAGCGCTGGAGCACCAGGTTCGGGTCGCGCTCCTCCTGCCAGCCGTCGGCCTGCACCACCACGTGCCCCGCCGTGGCCTGGATGGCGGCGGTGATCATCATGTTCCAGGCGCCGTTCTGCATCGCCATCGAGGTGAACATCAGGGCGAGCGCGATGCCGATGCCGGCCACCGTGAGCGCGGTGCGGCGACCATTGCGCCAGACGTTGCGGATCGCGAGCGTGAGGATCATCGGCTCACGCCTCCCTGAGCGCATCGATGGTCTGGATGCGAGCCGCCCGCACGGCGGGCCAGATCGCCGCGAGCACACTGAACCCGAAGATCCCCGCGATCGGCTGCCACACGTTGGTGGGGGTGACGTGGGCGTGCACCACGGGATCCATCGTGAGGTCGCCGAAGGCGAAGCCCTCGCCGTGCACCGAGAAGTCCACGCCCACCTGCACCAGGTAGAGGTCGAAGAGGCCGCCGAGCACGGCCCCGCCGAGCACCGCGAAGGTGCCGAGCACCACGGCCTCCAGCACCACGAGGGCCACCACGCCGGTGGGCCGCAGCCCGATGGCGCGCATCACGCCGAACTCCCGGGTGCGCTCGAGCACCGACATGAGCAGGGTGTTGACCACGCCCACGCCGCTCACACCGTAGAAGAAGAACATGAGGATCCACTGGGAGATCGCCTGGAAGTCGAAGATCTGGGCCGTGGAGGGGTCCACCTCCTTCCAGCTCCTCACGGTGGCCTCACGGTCGCCCACGGCGCCCTGCGTGGCCTCGAGCGCCACCGCGAGCGCGGCGTCGGAGTGGTCCCGGGCCACCACGACGATCTCGTGCACCTGGTCCGGCAGCACGAGCAGCTCGCCGAGATCGGCGCGATGGAGGAAGGCGCCCGCCCTGTCCACCGAGGGCGACCCGGTGTCGACGATGCCCACCACGGTGTAGAGCTCGTTGCCCATCGAGCCGTCGGCCGCCTGGGTGACGGCCACCAGCTCGCCACCCACCTGCACCTCCAGCTTGCGCGCGAGCTCGTCCCCCAGCACGATCCCGTGAGCCCCCGCCTCGCCGAGCCAGGAGCCCGCCGTGAGCTTCTCGGAGATGTCGCGGAGCGCGTCCTCACGCACGGGATCGACCCCGTGGAGCTGCACGCCCTCGGTCTTGCGCTCGGTGCCGAGCAGGGCGCTGCCGAAGAGGCGTGAGGCCACCCGCGCCACGCCGGGCTCACGCTCGAGCGCCTCCACCACCGCGCCCGCCTCGGGCACCGTGTCGTGGAGCCGACGCCCGACGGGGTAGTCGGGGTGCTGCACCTGCACGTGCCCCAGCTTCTCGCCGATCATCAGATCGCGCATCTGGTCGAACATGCCGTGCTGGAGCGCACCGATGCCCATGACGATCGCCACGGCGAGCGCCATGGCCGTGGCCGTGAGCAGCGAGCGGCGGACGTTCCGGAAGACGTTCCGCCAGGCCATCGCGAGCAGCGTGGACATCCAGGCCCCCTCCCCTCTCGGCCGTCGCTACTTGAGCGCCTGCAGGGTGAAGGTGCTGGTCGGGATGTCGGCGCCGAAGTCCAGCTCGACGTAGCGCATCTCGGTGAACTCCCCCGGCTTGTCGGCGGGCGTCAGGCGCATCACGCGCGGCACGGTGCGCCCGTCCATCGCGGCGTAGTCCTCGAAGGCCATGGTGCGGACCACCTTGCCCTTCTCGTCGTAGTACGTGGTGCGGATCGGCAGCTCGTCGGCCCGGATCTCCACCACCACCTTGCCCCACACCACCGGCGCCTCGGGCTTGGGCACCAGCGCGATGGTCCACTGGCCCTCACCACCCGACGGTCTCGCATCCACCGTCCAGGTGAAGTCCTCCGACAGGCGCGACTCCTGCACGAGATCGTCGTTCGTGAAGTGGCTGCCCATCCACGAGCCGCCCATCATCCCCGACGGGATCTTCATCGTGCGGTCGACCTTCGGCAGGTAGTTCCAGAGGTTCTCGTCGACCTTCAGGGTGGCGATGCCCGCGTCCTTCGCGGGCTCGAGGATGCGGACGAGCGTGCGGTCGGTGCCCTGGGCCCAGGCCTTCATCTTCATCGTGCGCTCGTACGAGGCCGTCTTGACGTGCATCTCCATCGTGGCGATCGAGCTGTCGCCCCGGGCGACGTCGTCGGTCTTGCGGAGCAGGGCCTCGATCTCGGCGGCGGTCTCCTGGGCGGAGGCCACCACGGGCAGCAGCAGCAGCAGCAAGCTGGACAGGACGGTCTTCATCGCGGCGTCTCCTGGCGGCGGGCGAGCCAAGCATCGAGCAGCCTGGGCATCTCGCCCTCGAGGAAGAGGTAGAAGTCTCGGAACTCGCGGAGGCGGTCGAGCTGTTCCGTCGGGCGGTGGGCGAGCGCCCTCAGGCCGCGGTCGGCCGCCTCGCGCACCGCGCGGAGCGAGCCGTTCCGCTGGCGCATCAGATCCACCCACATGCCCGGCGTGAGCCGGAAGAAGGTGGCGCGTGAGCCCGGCACGACGGCCTTCTGGATCATCCCCATCGCGAGCAGCTGGCGCGTGAGCGTGGAGATGCTGCCGGCGGAGGCCTGCAGGGCCTCGGCGAGGTCGGCGCTGGACTGGTGGGGCGGATCGCAGATCAGGAGGTGCGCGAGGAGCCGACCCATCATCGGCTGCGCGCCCTGATCCGCGAAGAGCATTCCAAGCTCCTCTACGAAGTGGAGGTCGGCCGGATGCGTGTTCATGGTCCCCTTGCGACTTTCGAAGTTTCAGTATGTTCTGAATCCGAAAGCGTCAACCCGGCACCACACGTAAGTCGACGTAAGGTCGAGACGACCGCTACCGTCGAATGGCGACGTCGGGGCGGAGTCGCCACCCACCGTCGACATGCTCGAGGAGTCCCTCGAGTCCCAGCGACCGCAAACGGCTGAGGTGGACGTGCAGGCGATTGGATGCAGCCTCCGGCGACATGCGCTCCCCCGGCCAGCCAGCCTCGCGGAGTGCGCTCGCGCTGAGCACGCCCCCGGGCACCTCCACGCGATGCGCGACGAGGGCCTGCACCAGTCGGCGCGCGACGGGGCGGCGAGACAGGTCGACCGGCTCGGCCTCGCCGGGCACCAGGAGCGTGCCGTCGAAGGACAGGGTGGGGTCGGCGATCTCGCCGAGCGCCGCGCGGCAGGCGTGCAGCCAGGCGAGGAGGCCCTCGGGCTCCAGCTCCATGCGGGCGGCGCCGGCGATCCGGCGCGCGAAGGCCACGCCCGCTGGCACGTCGCGGAAGCGGAAGGACGGGATCGGATCGAAGACGCGCCGCGTACCCCAGGCGATGAGGCGCTCCACCACGCCCTGGGGGCGTTCCGGTCCCGCGAGCGCGCGCGCCACCACGCGCGGCACGTCCCCGAAGGGCATCAGCGCCTGGAGGAGACCGTAGGACTGGAGCGGCAGCGCGCTCGGCCCCACGGGCGCACCGAGCGCGTGCTCCGGGGCCTCGATGCGCCACACCCGCGGCCCCTCCACCTCGGGCGGGGGCGGCGCGAGCAGCACGGCCACGCTCCCGTCGCTGCCGAGCAGCACGTTGCACCAGCCGAAGGCGTGGGTGTGTTCGCCCGTGGCGCGCGCCCAGGCGTCCAGGCGCTCTCCCACCCAGCAGGTCCCGCCGAGGGCCTCTGCCCAGCGCAGCGGCCGTCCCGGGAGCGGAGCGGCCTCGAGCGCGCGCGCAGCGTCCACCGCGAGGGGATGGTCGAGGACCACCCAGGCGAGCGTGTCGTCGCGGGACGTGCCCGAGGCCACCACGCCGGGGATCCACGGATCGTCGGCGCAGGCGTGCCGGTGGGCGATGCGCGCGATCTCCTCCGACGCGGCCGTGCCCACCGGCGCCGAGCACAGCACCACCCAGCGTTCGGAGGGCAGCCACAGGGCGCGCTCGACGAGGAGCGCACCCCAGCTTCGACGGAAGGCGCCCGGGGGGCGGTGCAGCTGCCTCATCGACCTGGGACCCCCCGCACCACCTGGACACCTTCACGCCGTGCAGCGCATGGCATGCGTGCTTTCCTGGTAACGGGCCATCGGCACCGACCCGCCTCGCTCGAGGTCTCTCCCTCGTATGGAGGATCACGTCCATGACGGTCCACACCCCTTCCGCGATCCGCCTCGGCGAGACCATGGTCGACCTGGACGGCCTGCAGGTGACCCACGCGGGGGGTCAGTCCAGCCTCTCCACGCTCGAAGCCCGCTTCCTGCAGGTGCTCCTGTCGGGGGACGGCGCCACCGTGAGCCACGCGCAGCTCATGGAGGATGTGTGGGCCTACCACCCGAACGTGCGATCCCGCGCCTCTGCGATGCTCGTGAGCCGGCTGCGCCGGAAGATCGAGCCCGGCCAGGACCAGCCCGTCCACCTGCTCACCGTGCGTGGCGTGGGCTTCCGCCTGGTGGGGGCGGTGGCGTGCCTCGCTTCCGGCATCGCCCCCGAGGTGGGCGTGGCGCGCGCCCTCCGCGGTCGCCTGATGGGGCCCGGCGCCGCCTCCGCGCTGGCCGAGATCCGCGACCGCGCCGACCACTGGCTCGACACGGTCGACGACCTCCCGCCCGACCAGGCGGCGGAGCTCCTCCTCACCCTGGGGCTGGCGGAGCGGTGGGAGCGCACCCGCCTGCCGCCGCAGCAGCTCGTGCTCGCCGCCGAGCGCACACCGGACCGCCAGGTGCGGTGCGGTCTCGTGCAGGCCGCCGCCCACCTCGTGTGGCGCGACGGCGATCCCGCCCTCGCGCTCCGCTACCTGCAGGACCACCTCCAGGACGATCCTCCCCGCACCGCCGCCGTGGCCGCCGCCCACGGTCGGGCGCGCATCCTGCTGCTCGACCTGCTGGCGACGACCGGGCGGCACGGCGAGGCCCGCGCCCTCGCCGCCGACCTCCGCCACCACGCCGTGGCGTGGTGCGACCCGGAGCTCCTCGGGATGACCGCGCACCCGCTCGCTGCGCTGGCCGAGGCCCGGGGCGATCTCGAGGCCGCCGCCCAGCACCTCCTCGACGGCATCACCCAGCTGGAGGCCGCGAACGCACCCATCCACCTCGCGTGGTGCCTCCACGGCCTCGGACTCGTCCGCTTCCGCCAGGGCCACGTCGCCGAGGCACGCCCGCTGCTGCAGCAGGCCGCGGCGTGGATGACCACCCTGTCCCTCCCCCTCGAGCGGGCCACGGTGCAGGGGGGCCTCTCGCTGCTCGCCGCGGTGGACGGCCGGCATGACGAGAGCATGGCCGTGCTCGACGATGCGGTGCGCCTCGCCTCACGCTCGCAGGGCCGGCGGACCGAGGCCACGCTGCGCATCTACCGCGGGCGCACGCACCTGCTCGCCGGACGCCCCGAGGCCGCCACCACCGAACTGCTGCGCGCGCGGCACCTCCACGACGAGCTGCAGCAGCACCGCGTGTCCCGTCGCGCCGCACGCTACCTCGGCGCCGCCGCCCACCTGCGCGGCGACAGCACGGAGGCGCGCCGGCACTACGACGCCACGCGGGACGCCCCGGGGCACGAGGCCGAGCTCGCCGAGGTGCGCACGTGGAACCGCATGCTCGACGACGTCGACGCGCCCGTGCCCTGCGATGCGCCCGAGCCGGGCCTGCGCCGCATGGATCGCGTGCTCACCCGGCTGCTGGCCCAGCGACGCGAGGCGAGCTGATCCGCTCGCGAGGCCAGGCTCTCCGGCCCCGGGGCCCACAGCGACGACGCCCCACCCGCGCGAAGCAGGTGGGGCGTCGAGGAGATGGCGCACCCAGGAGGAGTCGAACCCCCAACCTTCGGATCCGTAGTCCGACGCTCTATCCAATTGAGCTATGGGTGCAGAGAGAAGCTTGCTGGCCAGTTCTGGAGCAGTGGATCCCGGAGCGGAGTCGGAGGGATTCGAACCCTCGGTGGAGTTTTTGCCCCACACTCGATTAGCAATCGAGCACCTTCGGCCACTCGGTCACGACTCCAGGGCTGACAAAGAGCGGAGGCGGAGGGATTCGAACCCTCGGAACCTTGCGGCTCGGCGGTTTTCAAGACCGCTGCCTTCAACCACTCGGCCACGCCTCCCGAGGAGGCGACAGGCCGCCGGCTTCTATCCGAGGCCCGCGCCCTGTCAAGCATCGCGCGCACGCTACCAGTCCACGCCACAGGGCGCGAGGGCTGCGTCGCAGTCCCCCGCACGCACGAAGGCGTCCTGGCAGCCCAGGTAGGCCTCGCTCTGGGTGCGGCAGGCCCCCACGATGCAGCCCAGCTGGCCCGCGGTGCAGGTCTTCAGGCAGCCGGCCAGCGCGAGCAGCGGGCCGGTGCAGCTCGGGTCGGCGCACGTGGCGAGCTTGGGCAGGGCGCACACCGTGCAGGCGTCGGCCACGCCCTCCAGGCAGCCGCCCAGACAGACGCCGTCGCCCTCCGGACACGACCCGAAGCACCCCTCGAAGCCGTCGCACACGTCCGTGGGCGACGTGCCCACGGCCTGGCGCAGCACCGGGTAGGTCAGGCACATCTCGTCGAGGGTGCCGTCGCCCCAGCCCACCGTGCGTGCCGGCTGCTGCACGCCGTTCACCACGGGCTGGTTCGCCTCGCTGTTGTCGTACACGCAGGTGAGCTGCACCTTGTCGCCGGGCTCGACGATCAGGGGCTGCCCCTCGGGGTAGCGGTAGCCGAGCTGCCACGAGAAGTCCCACCGGGGCAGGTCGAGGGCGCAGGTGGTGCTGCCGTCGCGTCGCAGCACCTGCACGTCGAGGCGGGTGCCGAGCTGGTGCATGTGGCCCAGGATCCCCACCACCTCCAGCCGCGTGGGCACCGGGAAGACCTTGGTCTGCACCACCTCCGGATCCCCGGCGGGGATGCGGATGCCGGTGTGGGGCAGGCCGAGCGTGCGGATGAGGTGGGTGGGCTCGCCCTGCAGGTCCCAGAAGGCCACGCGGGTGTCGTCGGTGGGGATCTTCGCCGGGTCCCTCCCCAGGGTGTTGTAGTGGACCTGGAGCACCAGGCGCGAGCCGGCGACGATGCGACGCGCCTCGCCCGCGCCGAGCACCTCGGGACGCTGGCCCGGCGCGTAGGTGTGGAGGTTGAAGATCTGGTCGCTGTCGAAGAAGTCGGCCCCGACCACCGGCGAGCCGAAGCAGGTGAAGCCCGGACCGGGGTCGGCCGCGTCCCGCGCCGCCACCTCGTCGGCCGCCGCCCCGGGCGTGATCTCGAAGAGGATGGCGTGGTGCACCAGGTCGCGCTCGCCCGGCCACACCTCGATCGCGCGCACCAGCAGATCCTCGGTGAGGGGATCGCCGAGCAGGAGGCAGCGGTAGTCGTCGGGTCGGGCCGGATCGGGACGGTAGGCCCCCCCGAAGTCGAGCAGGTGGTCCGGCGTGCCGAGATCGATCACCTCCGGGGGGTCCCCGGGCACGAAGCGGGTGGGCACGCCCGGCAGGTAGCCGTCACGCTCCCAGGCCACGAAGCGCTCCACCTCGTCGTCGGCGAGGCGGCGGGAGCCCTCCAGCGGGTGGCAGTCGTCGGAGGCCGGCCACGGCGGCATCGCGCCCGAGGCCACCGCCTGCACGACGAGCGGCGCCCAGTTCGGCCGCCCGCGTGCCCAGTCCGCGGGATCGTCCTCCAGCGAGAAGGGACCCACCCCGCCCGCCTCGTGGCATCCCGCCAGACAGGATCGCTCGACGATCGGACGGACGTCGGCATGCCAGGTGACGGCGTCGTCCTCCCCGGGTGCCACCTCCGGCGCCGAGTCACCCGAGGTGTCGTCCACGTCGGGGCCGGCCGGGTCCATGGAAGGCCCGACGCAGGCACACAGCGCGAGCAGCCACGTCCTGCGCATGCAGACCTCCGCGCGCATCATGCCAGACGCAGGCCCCGCCCGCGGCCGATCAGTCGCCCAGCGCGATGCGGTCTGCGCCGACGTACGGCCGCAGGGCATCGGGGATCACCACGCTGCCGTCGGCCTGCTGGTAGTTCTCGAGGAGGGCCACCAGCACGCGACCGAGCGGGAGCCCCGAGCCGTTGAGCGTGTGGGCGAAGGCGGGCTTCCCCTTCTTCCCCCCCTCACCCGGCGGACGGTAGCGGAGGTTCATCCGGCGGGCCTGGAAGTCGCGGAAGTTCGAGCAGCTCGACACCTCGCGGAAGGCCTTCTGGCTGGGCAGCCACACCTCCAGGTCGATGCAGCGCGCCGCCGAGAAGCTGGTGTCGCCCGACGACAGGAGCATCGACCGGTAGGGGAGCTCCAGGCGGCGCAGTCCCTCCTCCGCGTGCCGCACCAGCGAGGCGTGGGCCGCGTCGCTGTCCTCCGGGGCGGTGACCCACACGAGCTCCACCTTGTGGAACTGGTGGACGCGGATCAGCCCGCGCACGTCGCGCCCCGCGCTGCCGGCCTCGGAGCGGAAGCAGGGCGTGAAGCAGACGTACTGGAGCGGGAGCTGCTCGGCCTCGAGGATCTCGTCGCGGTGCAGGTTCGTGACCGGCACCTCGGCGGTGGGCACCAGGTAGGTGGTCTCGCCGTTGAGCGGCTCGGCCAGCCGGAACATGTCGCCGGCGAACTTGGGGAGCTGGCCGGTGCCCTCCGCGATGCGGGCGTGCACCAGGTAGGGCACGGCCACCTCGGTGTAGCCGTGCTCGCGGGTGTGCAGATCGAGGAAGAAGCTGGCCAGCGAGCGCTCGAGGCGCGCGCCGAGCCCCCGGAGCACGCTGAAGCGCGTGCCGGTGAGCTTGGCCGCCCGCTCCAGATCGAGGATGCCCAGCGCCTCCCCCACCTCGACGTGGGGCTGCGGGGTGAAGTCGAAGGTGCGCGGCGTGCCCCACGTGCCCACCTGCACGTTGTCGGCCTCCGACGTGCCCTCGGGGACGTCGTCGTCCACCAGGTTGGGCAGCCCGAGCGCGGTGGCCCGCAGCTCCTCCTCCAGGGCGCCCAGCTCGGTCTCCAGCTCGGCGATGCGGGTGTTGCCCTGGGCCACCTCGGCCTTGCGCGCCTCCGCCTCGTCGCGGCGGCCGGCCTTGTACAGACCGCCGATCTCGTCCGAGAGGCTGTTGCGACGCGCGCGCAGCTCGTCGCGCTCCTGCACCAGGCCCCCGCGCCGCCCGGAGAGCTCCACGATGCGATCCACGCCGGCCACGGTGTCGGCATCGGCGCGCCGCCGCGCGAGGTTCGCCTTGATGCGATCGGGGTCGGCCGCCACGGCACGGGGGTCGAGCACGCTGCCTCCAGGGCCCGGCGACGCCGGGGTCGGCGCCGTATGCGGGCGTCCGATGGCGGTCAATCCCGCAGGGCGTCCACGAGGTCGGCCACGGCGTCGGCGTCCGCGAGGCGTGCGTGCACCGTGCGGGTGACCGGCGGCAGCGCCAGCGAGGCCACGAGGTGCGCCGCCAGCGTGGGCGCGAGCGCCGCGGGCTCCGGGCACGCCGCCACGTGATCCGCCAGCCGGGTCATCACCCCGGCGTCGAAGCCGCAGGGGCGGATGCGGGCGAAGCCGGCGGGATCGCTGGTGAGGTTCAACGCCAGGCCGTGCCAGGCCACCCACTGGCGCACCGCGATGCCCACCGAGCAGATCTTGCGCCCGGCCACCCACACGCCGGCGTTGCGGGGGTCGCGCCCCGCCTGCACGCCGTGGTTCGCGAGCAGCGCGATCACCGCCTGCTCCAGGGCCCGCAGGTGGCCGTGGACATCGCGACGCGGACCGTCGAGGGCCACGATCGGGTAGGCCACGAGCTGCCCCGGCCCGTGCCAGGTGGCCTCGCCGCCGCGCTCGATGCGCACCACGGGCACGCCTCCGGGGGCGATCACCCCCTCCAGCCCCACCTCGCGGCGCCCCACCGTGATGGTCTCGGCATGCTCGAGCAGCAGCAGCACGTCGGGGAGGTCCCCGGCCCGCCGCGCGTCCACCAGCGCCTCCTGGAGCGCATGGGCGGGCGCGTAGGGCGTGAGCCCCTCGAGCTGCAGGACCCGGGTCACGGCGCCGTCACCACCTGCCAGATGCGCGCTGCGACCTCGTCGACGGAGCGCGTGCCGTCCACCCGGGCCACCCGCGCGCCGCGGGCCTCCAGCAGCGGCAACACCACCTCGTAGGCGGCGGCGATGCGCGTGAGGGTCTCCCGCTCCTCGAAGAGCTCCACCGCCTCCCCCCGCGCGGCGATGCGGGCCAGGCAGACCTCGACCGGCGCGTGGACGAAGACCGTGAGGTCGGGCAGCCGGAACCAGCGGTTGAGCCCGTCCACCAGATCGAGGGGACGATCCAGGGACTGGTAGGCGAGGCTGCTGGGCACGTAGCGATCCGACACCACCCACCGACCTGCCGCGAGCGCGGGCTCCACCGTGCGGGCCAGGTGATCGGCGCGGTCGGCGGCGAACAGCCAGGGCAGGCTGGCCCGGTCGGCCGCCCCGTCCCCGCCCTGCAGCGTGGTGCGCAGGAGGCGCCCGATGGGTCCGCCCGTGGGCTCGGCCGTGCGCAGCACGACGTGGCCGGCGGCTTCCAGGCGCTCGGTGAGGCGCGCGGCCTGCGTGGTGGTGCCTGCACCGTCCAGGCCCTCCAGCACCACGAAGCTGCCCATGCCCGCCTCCACCGCGTCGCGTCCGCACGAGCCCCCGCATTATGGTGGGCCGGTGCAGCCGCCCACGTCCCTCCGCGCCCGCCTCGCCGCGTGCAGCCTCGCGCTCGCCGCCGGCTGCGGCTGTCCCCCGGCCGACGTCCCCGAGCTCGCCCCGGATCCCGAGGATCCGCCCGAGGTGCCGGCGGCCATCGCGGCGCTCTCGCGTCCCCCGCCCGCCGACGCCCCTGCCGTGGCGGTGGAGGCCGTGGTCCCGCCCGCGAGGCCTCCCCACGTGGTGCTCGTGCTGCTGTGCACGGTGCGCAAGGACCAGGTGGGCACCTACGGCGGGCCGGCCGACACCACGCCCGTGCTCGACGGCCTGGCCGCCGTCGGAGCCACCTTCGACGACGCGGTGGCCTCCGCCCCGTGGACCCGCGCGGCCGCCACGGCGCTGCTCGTGGGTCGCGACGCGCTCGACGTGGGCATGGTGGAGCCCGGACGGGGCCGCAACGAGCGTCGCCTGCCCGACGCGCAGGTCACCCTGGCAGAGCGCCTCCGCGACGCCGGCTGGACCACCCTGGGCAACACCTCCAACCCGAATCTCGACGCGGTGTACGGCTTCGACCAGGGCTTCGACCACTACCAGGTGGGCGTGCAGCGCTTCCCCAAGCAGAAGATCCCGTCGCGGGTGCTCGCCGAGGCCCTCCTGCGCGACGCGCGCGCCGTGCGCGAGGCCGGGCACGAGGGCCCGCTCTACCTGCAGACCGTGATGCTCGACCCGCACGGTCCCCGGCCGAACGAGCACGACCTGCCGCGCGTGGCCGGCCAGGACGGCGTGCCCGGACGGGTGCACCAGTACCGTCGCTACCTGCGGCGGCTCGACGACGCGCTGGGTCACCTGGTGGACGGCCTCGATCGCCTCGGCATGACCGACGAGGGCGTGCTCTTCGTGATCGTCGGCGACCACGGCGAGGGCCTCGGCTGGCCGTCGTGGCACGGAAACGCCCACGGCCAGTACCTCGCCCCCTCGGTCACCCACGTCACCTGGGTGATGTCGGGACCCGGCGCCGCGCGCGGGCAGCGCATCCGGGGCCTCGCCAGCCAGGTGGATCTGGTGCCCACGCTGCTCGGCACCCTGGGCCTGCCCGCGGATCCGGCGCTCCCCGGCTCGGACTGGTCGGACCACGTGCGGGGCACCTCGGCGCGCACCGACCGCCGGCGGGCCTTCGTCGACACCTGGTTCCTCGGCGTGAACCGCGCCGCGATCTACACCGACGACCGCGCCTGCCTGCTCGATCTGGGCAGCGTGCCCAAGCGCGCCAACGACATCCCCTACCGGGCGGGATGCTACGACCGCCGGACCGATCCCCTGTTCGCCCGTCCCTTCTCGGATCCCACGCTCGAGGAGGAGCTGCGCGCCTGGCGGCGGGAGCACGAGGCCCACCTGGTGCCCGGGGAGATCGCCGTCGAGGCCCGAGAGCTGCGTCGGCAGCTCGAGGAGCTCGGCTACGTGGACGACGAGGAGTAGCGACGCCGCCGCAGCCCTCCCACGAGGAGCAGCAGCAGCCCGACCGGCAGCGAGGCACCGCGCCCACGCGCAGCGCACCCGCAAGGGGTCTCAGGTGCGTCCTCCAGGGTGGGGAGCTCGCCCTCCAGCTGGCGGAGGAAGCTCGCGAGCTGCCCGCGCTCCTCCTCGGTGAGGTCCTCGGCGCCATGGCCCGGGCGGGCGAGCACGGCCTCGAGGGTGGGGGCCGACCCGTCGTGCAGGTAGGGCGGCGTGGCCCACACGCCGAGCAGCGTGGGCGTGTCGAGGCCGTCGAGCGGACCGCCGATGCGCTGGCCTGAGGTGGCCTGCAGCGTGCCGACGTCGTGGCGCACGCCCTCGGGGCTGTCGGTGAGGATGTCGCCCGCGTGGCACGACATGCAGTCGAGCTCGTCGAAGAGCCGCGCGCCCGCCTGGGCGTCCTCGGTGAGGCCGCCGTCCTCGGTGCGGTAGGGACTGCGGGGGAAGGTGTCGAAGCTCGCCACGTAGGCGGCGAGGGCGTCGAGGCGGGGGCTGAGGCCGGCCTTGGGGGCGCCGAGCGGGTCCTCGACCCCGTCCACCAGCAGCTCGTCGGGGAGGAAGCCCGACCCCCGAAGGCGTTCCGGATGTCGTGCTCGAAGTCCTGGATCTCGTCGAAGTTCGCCGACCAGTGCAGGGGTCCGTGGGCGGTGCCGGCGCGGCCGCGCAGGTCGATGGTGTTGCGCAGGCCCTCGCCCCGATCGGTGAAGTCCCACACCTGGCCGTCGTCGTGCCCGTCGAGGTGGCACGTGGCGCACGAGAGGTAGCCGTCCTGGCTCATCTCGCCGCTCGCCGCGTTGTGGAAGAGCTGCTTGCCGAGGAGCACCTCGGGCTCCAGCGGCTCCACCGCCACGGTGGGGACGCTGCCGAGCAGCCGCAGCCGGGGATCGCTGCCGTCGAGCACGGTGGCCGCGTCGAAGACCGACACGGTGCGCTCGCCCATGTCCTGCACCCAGAGGCGCCCGGCGTCGTCGAGGACGAGGCCGTTGGGCGCGAGCCCGGTGGAGGCCGCCGTGACCGGCCGGCCGTCGTAGGCGTCGCGCACGTCCACCCGGTTCACGCCCTGGCTCACCACGAAGACGAGGTCGCCGCGCGGGCTGTACGTGGCCGCGAAGGCCGCGTCGTGGTCGTCGAGGTCGATGCGCTCGGCCCCCGCCTCGGCGCCGGCGCCCAGGTCGAGGAAGCTCACCACCGTGCGCACGGTGTTGTCGCTGTCGAGGCGCTCGCCGTCCCGCGCGAGCCCGCGGGACAGGTTGTCCTTCTTGCCGGGGATCGCCGCCCGCGCCCCGTCCGGCGACAGGGCGATGCTCGACAGGTAGCTGGGCACGCCGCGGCCGCGGTCGTGGTCGTCGGGCGTCTCGTCGTAGGCCAGCGCGAGGGTGCGCCGCACCGAGAAGCGCGCGGTGTCCACCTCGAACACCTCGCCCTGCGCGG
Organism: Alphaproteobacteria bacterium; assembly: GCA_020632955.1. Classification (GTDB taxonomy): domain Bacteria; phylum Myxococcota_A; class UBA796; order UBA796; genus JACKEO01. The sequence goes on along the minus strand of JACKEO010000012.1, from coordinate 10,932 downwards.
CGGGCGACACGAACCGGGTGACCCACGCCGTGGCGCCGTCGGCGGACAGGGCGAGCCCGCGCACCTGGGGTCGGCCCTGCTCCGCCGGCAGGGCCACGCGGCCCAGCTCCCGATGCTCCCGGGTGGACAGCACCACCAGCTCGCCGGAGCCCTGCAGCGTGACGTAGGCCCGCTCCCCGTCGGGCGCGACGGCGACGCCGTAGGGTGCGCCGCCGTGGCGGAGGGGGATGGTGACCACGGGGCTGCCGTCGGCCAGGGCCAGCACGGTGACGTCGTCGCTGTCCTGGTCAGCCACCCACACCGTGTCGTCGGGACCGAGGGCGAGGGTGCGCGGGGCGTCACCCACGCGACGCTCCCACAGCACCTGGCGCGTGTCGGCGTCGAGGGCGGTGACGGAGTCGGCGTCGGGGTTCACCACGAGCACGCGCCGTCCGGCGGCATCGAAGGCGATGGTGCTGGCGGTGGTGGGGCGGCCCTCGGGGAGCACGCGGTGGACCACCTGCACGGTGGTGCAGGCCCGACGCACGCCGTCGCGCGTGACGTCCAGCCAGATCGTGTAGCGCCCGGGGGCGTCGAAGACGTGGCCCGCGCGGCGCCCGGTCTCGACCACCTCGTCGCCCATGCGCCAGGCGTAGGAGGCGTCCTGGCCGGCATCGCCCGCCGCCCAGGTGGTGGCCTCCCCCACCGCCACGGGCGCCGGGGTGTCGACCGCGCAGGGCACCCTCACGAGCTCGGCGCCGGTGGAGAAGGTGGACGAGGTGGTGCGGCCCACGGCGTTGCCGAAGAGGTCGGTGAGCCCACCGGCGGGGACGATCACCTCGTAGGTGGTGTCGGCCTCCAGGGGCGCGCGCGGCGAGAAGGTGAGCACGGTGCCGCTCACCCCCCAGCTCCCCACCACCGGATCGCCGCCGAGGGGCTGCACGCGCAGGTCCTCCGGATCGAGCGTGGCCACGTCGATCACGTCGGCGAGGCTGAGGCCCACCCGGGTGGTGACCGGCTGACCCACGGACTCGTCGGGCGGCCAGACGGCGAGCACCTCCTGCGGCGTGGTGTCGGGGCGCGCCTCGGCCGCGGCGAGCACGCAGCCGTGCCGGACCTCGTCGTCGCAGAGCACCACGACGTTCCCCAGCGGGAAGCTGAACTGGTCGTCGGTGAGGTAGCCGTGGAGCGGCTCGTCGTCGGTGCGCCCCGCGAGCTCGCCGATCTTCACGGGTGCGGCCGGATCGGTGACGTCGTACCGCTCCACCCCCGGCACCGGCCGCAGGCGCCCGATCCAGGCCGAGCCGTCGGCGAAGCTCACGTACTCGGTGGCCAGGGTGGCCGTGGACGAGGTCAGCGTGATCGCGGCGGGGTCGGTGAGCACGTCGTAGGCGCGCAGCGGCGAGAGCAGCCACGCGTGGGCACCGTAGAAGCCGCCGATGTAGCTCTTCACGTCGGGGATCTCGGCGTCGAGCAGCACCGGATCGTCCGGAACGCCGATGTCGACCGTGGCCACCCCCTTGTGGTCCTTGGGGGTGGTGACGACGAGCAGGTTGCCCATCGACCACAGCGGCCCGGCGCTCACCCCGCCCAGCTCGGCCACGGTGAGCCGCGCCACCACCTCGGGGCGCGTGACCTCGGCCGTGTCCACCACCCACAGGCCCGTGCTCGTGCCCCCCACGAAGAGCCAGCGCCCATCCCACGCCAGCCCCCACACGGCCTCGGTGTTGTCGCCGTAGCGGATGCCGTCGAGCTCCAGGGCGGCGAGCTGGTGCGGGTTGGCGAGATCGGTGAGGTCCCACAGATCGACCCCGCGACCCGAGATCGTCGCGGCGCGGATGCGCTCGTTCCAGCCGCGCACGAAGGCGAGCTGGTGGGACTCGGCCTCTCCCGCGTGGTGGGGGCTCTCGAGCACGGCCTCCACCACCGGCGCGAAGGGATCGCGCACGTCGGCCAGGAGGTGGACCGCGTTCCCCCCGGCGAAGAGGCGACCGTTCACCACGCCGGGCTGGTTCTGCTTCGCGTCGCCGAAGGTGGGCGAGACGAGGCTGCCCACCTGGTCGGCGGTGAAGGTGACCCGGGCGAGGTGGAGCGCCGCGTCGTCCTGGGCCCACGACAGGCCCGACGACGCGGCGATCAGCAGGCTGACGAGGGGTGGCACGCGGCCTCCGGACGGCCGCCCAGGGTAGCACGCACCCGGGCGGTCCCGTGAGGCAGGACGGTGCCGGAGCGCCCCGAGGGGTGCCCCGGCGGCGCGCTAGAACTCGTTGCCGTCGAGCGTGAGGCTGGTGGCCTTGAAGTTCGACGTGGTGGTGCGCACCAGGAAGTCGACGAAGGGCGCGCCCTCGCCGGCCGCGGGGTCGGTGTCGGTGGTGCGACCCTCGAGCTGGCAGCCCGTCTCGTCGTCGAGGCGGAAGAGGAAGCCGAAGCCCTGGCCCAGCGTGTTGCGCGGCTGGATCTCGACGTAGGACTTCTGCCACTCCACCAGGATGTCCTTGTAGAACCACATGGTGCCCACCATGCGGTGCTCGAAGCCGTTGGCGCAGCCCGCGTCGAAGAAGGCCTGCTTGAAGGGCTGCTGGAGCGGGTTGCCGGTCTCCTCGTCCGCGCCCGTGGCCTCGCCGTCCTTGATCGCCACGCAGCGGTCGAGGACGCCCTGGCCCAGCGCGTTGCCCGAGGCGTTGAAGTCCTGGATCCGGTAGGCGTCGATGCGCTCGGTGCTCAGCGCGCGGCCCCCGATGGTGCGCTCCTCGAAGCCGGCGAACTTGTAGATCACCGCGCCGTCGAAGGAGGTCCAGATGTCGCCCTCGGCGGGGTTCCGCTTCTTGATGACGCGAGCGCCATCACCGTAGCCGAAGCTGCCGAACTGGAAGCCGCCCTCCCCGCCGCTGTCGTTGATCTCGCCCCACTCGCTGCTGCTCGACGGGACGGGACGCCAGTGATCCACCATGTCCTGGCGGATGATGTAGTCGATGCCGGCGTAGCCGGCGTACTCGGCGCGGGTGCCCTCGTTGAAGGGCGAGATCGTGCGGGAGGCCGTCTCGTCGCCGTCGATGGTGCGGTTGAGGCTGTCGGTGGTGGTGGTGCCCATGCCCATCGACTGCTCGTAGACGACGTTGATCGGGTAGGCGACGTCACCCAGCTCCTCCACGCCCCACATGTTCGCGGTCCAGGCGGTGCCGATGCCCTCCCAGGAGCGGTCGACCATGAGATCCTGCACCACGGTGGTGGTGCCGGTGGACTTCAGGGCGTCGTCGCAGGTGGCGCCCGAGCCGAAGAGGCCCTGGGTCTCGAACAGCGGCAGGCCGGCGATGAAGGTGTAGCCCTTGGTGGTGACCTGCTGGGTCTCCTGACCCCGCACGAGCAGGCCCATGTCGTAGGCCCCTCGCCACACCGAGCAACCGGAAGCGCCGGCGCACACGGCCAGCATGGGAATCAGGGAACGCATCGTGGTCTCCTCGCGCGCAGGAAGCGGGGGATCTCCCCCAGGCGACCGGGTTCTACCACGGTGATCCCGACCGTCAAAGACCTGTCCAGAGCCCAACGGATCCCCGTCGATCCCCGCACCCCCGGCACGGACCGGCGCCGGACGGGCACGGCAGGCTAGGGCGGGCAGGAGGAGGGGTCGTGATCTTTTGCTGGCTGCTCGTGACGCTGGGGATGGCAGGGGGCGACGGCACGCTGGTGCTCACGGAGGGGCCGCTGCTCCGCGTGGTCCCCGAGGCGCGCGCGCTGCCCCTGGACGGCGACCTCCCCCGCACCGCCGATCTCCGGCCCTCGCTCCCCCCCCAGGGTGCGCCCGTGTGGCATGCCACGGCGGCCTGGGCGCTCGCGCGGCTCACCCTCCCGCGCGACCAGGCCCCCACCCAGGTGGCCCCCCTCGCCGCCTCGCTGGAGGCCGCCTACGTCGCCGAGCGCGAGGCCGTCGCCCTGCCCGACCTGCTGCGGGAGGTCGCCGTGGGCGCTGCCGAGGAGGCCCTGCCTCGCCGGTCCGTGGAGCGTCTGCGACGTGTCGAGGTCCACGAGGCCGCCGAGGTGCTCCGCTGGCTCGCCGCGGGCGTGCCGCTGATCCTCGGCGCGCGGGTGGACGCAGGGTGGGCGCAGCAGTCCCGTGCCCGATGGCGCCCGGAGGAGGGCCCGGGCCAGGCGCGGGTGCTGATGGTCGTGGGGTACGTGCGAGGCGGCGCGGAGCTGCTGGTGCAGGACGCGCTCGGCCAGCCGTGGGCCCACGACGGCACGCTCCGCGTCGACACCGGGGCCCTGCTGGGGCGCGCCACGGAGGGCTACGTCGTCCGCGTGGTGCCCACCGCCGAGGCCGAGGCCGGTGATCCCAGCGCAGACGACCCGCGGGTGGATCTCGGGATGCCCGACATCACCCAGAGCCGGCAGCGGGAGCCGCGGTGGCCGCCCAGCGTGCAGCTCTCCGCCACGGCGACGCTGCCGCCCTACCTGGGACGCGAGGCGGTGGTCGCCGTCCGTGCCTTCCACCCGGGGGAGCGCAAGGGGCCGGGCGCCGCGATCCCCGCCCTGCAGGAGCGCTTCGCCGACGGCCTGGGCCAGGCTGCAGCGGTCGGCCTGCCCCTCGCGCTCGGCGAGCAGGCCGCGCTGACGTGGACCGGGTGGATGCCCTACGACACCCTCGACGTGGCGGGCACCGGCGTCCCCCCGAACACCTGGGGCTACTTCCCGAAGCCCGCGCGCATCCTGCTGGTGCCCACGCTGTACGTCGACGGCTTCCCCGTCGCGTCGGGCTCGCCGGTGGCGGTCGACGTCCTCCGCTGACCGTGGCGGGGCCCGGCCCGCCCGCCGCCCGCCCGCGTTACGGCGTGCGACCCCGCGGCCCCCACCCGCAACCCCCACGAGGACGGTCCATGGACGCGCTGGAGCTCGAGATCAAGGACCTCATCGTCGAGGCGCTGATGCTCGACGATGCCCCCACCGGGCTGGAGCCCGACACCGACCTCTTCGCCACCCTGGGCCTCGACAGCGTCGACGCCCTGGAGCTCGCGATGGCGGTCCGGCGGAAGTACGGCATCGAGTTCGCCGCCGACGACGACCAGAACAAGGCCGTGTTCACGTCGATCCGCAACCTGGCCACCTTCGTGCGGACCCACGCGCAGGCCTGACGAGGCCGCCGATCCCGCTGGCGGGCCCGAGGCACCATGGTCCCCGCATCCCTGCTGCCGCATCCGGACGACGCGCTGGTCTGCCACGGGCCCGGAGTCGGGTGCACGGCCGGGGAGCTCCGCGCACGGGTGGCGGCCCTGGCGGCGGGCCTGGCGCCGGTCGAGGCGCCGCGTCCCGTGGCCTGCCGCGGACGCCTCGCCACGCTGGTGGCGATCCTCGCCTGCTGGGAACGCGGCGAGGCGGCGCTGCTCCCCGCCAACCACGCCCCCGACACGCTGGCCGCCCTCGCAGGGCCACACGCGCTGCACGACGGCCTGCTGGAGGCGGGCACCGACCTGCGCACCGTGTCGCCCGGCGCCGCGCGCGCCCTCCTCGCCCGCCCTCCGGCCACGCGGCGGCTCGTGCGGCTGTCCACCAGCGGCAGCACGGGCGAGGCCCAGCTGCACGACAAGACGGCGGGTCAGCTCCTCGGCGAGGTGGACGTCCTGGGTCCCGCGCTGACCGTCCCCCACGGCGTGCGGGTGCTCGCCACCATCCCTGCCCATCACGTGTACGGCCTGCTGTTCTCCGTGCTCCTGCCGCTGGCGCGGGGCGGGAGCTTCAACGACGACGCCCCCCTGTTCGCGGAGGCCGTGGCGGCACGCCGGGACGAGGCCGGCGCCACCGTGCTCGTGTCGGTGCCGGCCCACCTGCGCACCCTGGCCGAGGCGCCTGCGGGCACCTGGTCGGGGCTGCGCACGGTGGTGTCGTCGGGCGCTCCCCTCCCCCTGGCCACCGCCCGGGCCTGGGCCGACCGCCACGGCCTCGGCGTCACCGAGGTCTTCGGCTCCACCGAGACGGGCGGCATCGCCACCCGGGTCCGGGTGGAGGACGAGGCCTGGACCCCCCTGCCCGGCGTGTCGGTGGCCGCGGATCTGGACGGCAGGCTCCTGCTGGACTCGCCCTTCCTCGACCCCGCCGCACCCCGACCCCGGCCCTGCGACGACCGCGTGGTCGTCCACCCCGACGGACGCTTCCGCCACGAGGGCCGCCTCGACGACGTGGTGAAGATCGCGAGCAAGCGCCTGTCGCTGGGCGCGATCACCGCGGCGATCCTGGAGGTGGAGGGCGTGCGCGATGCCGCCGTGGTGGCCCGGACGGCCACCGCCGACGGCCCGGAACGCCTGCACGCCCTCGTCGCCGGCGACCCCGGGCTCGCCGGCGCGATCCGTCAGGCGCTCGCCGCGCGCTTCGACCCCGTGGGGGTCCCGCGCCTGGTCTTCGTCGAGGCCCTGCCACGCGAGCCCCACGGCAAGCTGCCCCGCGCGGCGATCCTCGCCGCCCTCGACGGCGTGAGCACGCGCGACGTGCAGGTGCCTGCCGATCACCCCGCCTTCCAGGGCCACTTCCCGGGCATGCCGCTGCTGCCCGCCGTGGTGATCGTGCAGGAGCTCGCGGCCGACGCGGCGCGCCTGCGCTGGCCGGACCTCGGCCCGCTCGTCGCGCTGCGTCGCTGGCGCTTCCGCGCCCCCGTGGAGCCCGACAGCACGGTCACCGTGGAGCTGCGACGGCCCGGGGGCGCCGGCGCCGTCCGCGCCGTGGTGCGGCGTGGCGACACGGTGTGCGCCGAGGGCGAGCTGCTGCACGACGCCGGCGCGCCGGAGCCCCGCCACTGAGCGTCACCCCAGTCCTCCTCCCACGGTGATCACCTGCCCCGTGAGGTAGGCCGCCTCGTCCCGTGCCAGCCAGGCCACGAGGCCGGCCACCTCCTCGGGCGTGCCCAGCCGCCGCATCGGCACGGCCTCGAGCAGCTGGGCGACCGGCGCGCCCTCGAGCATGTCGGTGTCGATCAGCCCCGGCGCCACGGCGTTCACGGTGACGCCCCGCTTCGCGAGCTCCAGCGCCAGCGCCTTCGTGGCGCCGATCAGGCCGGCCTTGGCGGCGGCGTAGTTGACCTGCCCCCGGTTGCCCAGGGTGCCCGCGATGGAGGCGATGTTCACGATGCGACCCCAGCGCTGGCGGATCATGGGCAGGAGCAGCGGCTGCGTGACGTGGAAGAAGCCGTCGAGCGTGGTGCGCAGCGGGAGCGCCCAGGCCTCCGGCGTCATGGTCGCGAGCAGGCCGTCCCGCGCCACGCCGGCGTTGTTCACCACGATGCCGAAGGGATCCTCCTCGGGCTGCAGCGCCGCGAGCGCCGCGTGCACCGCGTCGCGATCGGCCACGTCGAAGCCCACGGCCTCGGCCTCGCCGCCGGCCTCCCGGATGCGGGCGCAGACCTCGAGCGCCGCCTCACGGCGGGTGTGGTAGCCGACCACCACGCGGTGGCCGTCGCGGCCCAGCGCCAGCGCGATCGCCGCGCCGATGCCCCGACTCCCCCCGGTGACCAGCGCCCGCCTACCCATGCCCGCCTCCCTCGCGCACCACGAGCAGCGTGCCGTGCGCCACCCGCTCGTGGCCCGCACGCACCTCCCCCGCCACCCGCACGATGCGGCCGTCGCCCTCCACCTGGAGCGCCACCTCCAGCACCTCGCCCACGGCGAGCCACGGTCGGTCCATCACCAGCTCGGGACAGCCCACCACGAAGCCGCGCCCCTCGGCCTCGCCACGCCGGAGGGCCGCATGGGCCGCCGCCACCTGCGCCAGCAGCTCCAACGCCGCCACGGTCGGCACCCGGCCGTCCCGGGCCAGCGGCCACGAGGCGCGCACCTCGGCCCGCGCCCGGGTGTGGTCCCCCTCGCTCGCGAGGATCGCGTCCAGCCAACGCATCGGCGGACCGTGCGGCAGCAGCGCCGCGGGATCCGGGAAGGCGCTCACGACGAGGCCGGGCGGAAGAGCGCCGTCCAGGCCGTGCGATCCTCGCGCGGCGCCGACAGCCGGACGCGCCCCTGCGCCTGCCCGGTCAGCGCGCCGAGCAGGTCCAGCACGCCCCGCACGGGGCTCGCGGCGAGCGCCTCGTCGTGGGCCCCCGCAGGCAGGTCCGGCACCGCCCGGCAGACGTCGCCCAGGCGTCCGTGCACGCAGGCCCCCGACGCCGGCGCCTCCGACAGCAGCACCGCGGCCCCCAGGGGCGGGTGATCGTGGCCGGGCCAGGCCTCCTCCACCACCAGCACGGCGACGTGTCCTCCGGCCTCCTGGAGCCAGCCGAGGCCCTCCAGCAGCGACATCGCCACCACCCGCTCCGCGTCGGCCGAGAGCGCCGAGGCGTAGCCCGTGTTGCCGTGCGCGATGGCGAGGTGGCCCAGGGCCGCGTTGTGCACGGCGTTGCGGAAGCGCAGCGGGGAGCTGGACGGCGGCTCGGCCGTGGTGAGCGCCAGCGTGTCGAAGGTGGTGCCGAGCTCTCCGGCCACGGTGCCGAGCACCATGGCGACCTCGGAGGCCGGCACCGCGGCCTCGGTGGTGGCCTGGTGCAGCACGTCGGCCGCGAGGCGTGCGAGGGGCGTGGCGCGCCGGGCGACGCCCGGGGGGAGGCCCAGGCCGCGCGGCGCCGAGGGCTCCGGGGCCCGCCCGCCCGTCCGCCACGCGGCGAGGTCCGCGTGCCAGGGCGTCCAGAGGCCCAGGCCGGTGACGAAGGCGTCGTTCACGCCGCCTCCAGCAGCACGGCGCCGTTGTGGCCGGCGAAGGCCGCCGACAGGTTGAGGGCGTAGCGGAAGCGCTGCGTGACCGGATCCGGCGAGACCCGCACGGCCAGCTCGGGATCGAGGGGCGCACGCGTGAGCGTGCCGGGGCACCAGCCCTCCTCCAGCGCCAGGAGGCAGAGCGCCGCCTCGACCGCGCCGCAGGCCCCCAGGGTGTGGCCGGTGTAGCCCTTCGTGCCCACCACCAGCGGCCCGTGCGGCAGCTCCCGGGCGATGGCCAGCGACTCGGCGCGGTCGTTGAGCGGCGTGCCGGTGGCGTGCGCCTGCACGAGGTCGACGTCGCGGGCGGAGATGCCCGAGGCGAGCACCGCGCGGCGGATGGCTGCGCCGAGCCCGGCCCCCTCGGGGTGGGGCTGGGTCATGTGGTGGGCGTCCGAGGTCTCGCCCACCCCGTGGAGCCAGGCGCGCGCCTCGCCCTGCCGCTCGAGGAGCACGAGGGCGCCCCCCTCGCCGAGGTTGATGCCGTCGCGGTCGGCCGCGAAGGGCGCGCACCGCCGCGAGCTGAGCACCTCCAGCGAGCGGAACCCCAGCTGGGTGAAGCGGCACCAGGTGTCGATCCCCCCCACGAGGACCGCGTCCACGACGCCGAGATCCAGCAGGCGGCGGGCCGAGCCGAAGACCTTGGTGCTCGAGGAGCAGGCGCTGGACTGGGCCCAGCGCGGGCCCGTGGCCCCGACGAGCGCGCCGACCACCTCGCTGGTGGCCTGCATCGCGTGCTGCCGCGCGAGGTCGTAGCCGTCGGGGAAGCCCGCCTCGGGCGTCCAGTCCGGGTAGCGCGCCTCGGTGTCGGCGATGCCGCCGGTGGTGGTGCCGAGGATCACCCCCACCCGATCAGCGCCCCACCGCGCCACCGCGCCCCGTGCCGCCGCCAGGATGCCTGACGTGAGATGGGCCGCCATGCGGGCCTGCAGCGTGTCGCGCTCCGCCAGGGCCGCGGGCAGGGCAGGCAGATCCTCCACCGGCAACGCGCCGAACCAGGTGTCGAAGGGGAGGCCGCGCGCCTCGCCCACCGGCTGCAGCCCGCTGCGCCCGGCGCGCAGCGTCTCCCGCACCGCCGCGGTGTCGGCGCCCAGCGCGCAGGCCACCGTCCACGCCGTCACCGGATACGGCCTCACGATCACGGGGACTCCAGCCTCAGCGGGCAGGCAGCGGTATCGCCCCGCTGCGGAGCGCGTCGACCAGGCGCGCCAGGTCCAGGTCGTGGCGGCGGTCCTCCACGGTGCCGGGCACCACGGCACGCACCGCGTCCCGCAGCGCCACGCTGGCCGCCCTGCAGGCCTCGGGCCCGCGCAGGTCGACGCCCTGGCACACGGCGAGCAGCTCGATGGCGAGCACGCGCTCCGACAGCTCGAGCACCCGCAGGGCGTCGCGCGCCGCGATCGTGCCCATGCTGACCTTGTCCTGGTTGTGCGACTCGGTGCTGCGCGAGAAGGCGGTGGCGGGCATCGTGAGCTTGAGCGCCTCCGCCGCGAGCGCCGAGGCCGCGATGAGCAGCGCCTTGAAGCCATGCCGCGCGGCCCGCTCCCCCGGCAGCGGCACCACCAGGTTCTCGGGCAGCCCGCTGGTGACCGGGTCGACGAGGAGGGCGAGCTGCCGATCGTGCAGGTCGGCGCAGCTCGCCACCGCCAGCTTCAGCGCGTCCATCGCGAAGCCCACGTGGCCGCCGTAGAAGTTGCCGCCGTGGAGCACCGCCCCCTCGTCGGGATCCACCACCGGGTTGTCGTTCACCCCGTTGAGCTCCACCCGCACCAGCCCCTCGAGGAAGGGCAGCGCATCCTCCAGCACGCCGATCACGTGGGGCGCGCAGCGGATCGAGTAGCGATCCTGCAGGCGCGAGGGCGGCACGTGCGTGGCGGGATCGTAGGCCAGGTGGTCGGCCATCCACGCGGCCACCCGCGCCTGCCCGGGGTGGGGCTTCGCGGCGAAGAGGCGCGCGTCCACGTGCTCGGCGTTGCCCCCGGTCACGTCGAGGGCCATCGCCGAGATCACCGCACCGAGGCGCACCAGGCGGTCGGCCCGGGCCAGCGCGAGGCAGGCCAGCCCGGTCATCACGCTGGTGCCGTTCATGATGGCGAGGGGCTCCTTGGGCTCGAGGGCCAGCGGGGTGAGCCCCGCCTCCGCCAACGCCTCGGCGGCGGGCCGCACCGCGCCCCGCCACCAGGCCTCGCGGTCCCCGGAGAGCACGGCAGCCACGTAGGACAACGGCGTGAGA
>JACKEO010000011.1 GCA_020632955.1 Alphaproteobacteria bacterium | reverse complement strand
GAGGGGCACGACCCCACGCAGGGCATGCGGCAGGGCGGCGACGTGGGCACGCAGTACCGGTCGGCGATCTTCACCGTGGGCGAGGCGCAGGCGGCGGCGGCGCGGGCCAGCCTGCGGGTCTACCAGGAGCGGCTCACGGCGGCGGGCTTCGGGGAGATCACGACGGAGGTGGCGGAGGCCGGGCCGTTCTACGTGGGGGAGGACTACCACCAGCAGTACCTGCACAAGAACCCGGACGGGTACTGCGGGGTGGGGGGGACGGGGGTGTCCTGCCCGATCGGGACGGGTGTGGCCGGCTGAACCGAGGAGTCGATGGCCCCGTCGGGCCTCCCGCCGGGTGAGGCGGCGTGGTGCTCCCGCTGGGGTAGAGACGGACGGATCCCGCCGTGGTCCGTGGTCCGTGGGCAGCCAGCAGCGCCACGAGGCCCTGGCGGCGCCGCTGTCGGGGTGAGGGCGGCACACGCTCCTTCTCCGCTCCCGCGCCATCTCGAGCCTGCCCAGGGTCCACGCGACCTCGGGGGCGCGACACGCTTCGCGTCGTCTGGCCCTGGACGCGAAGCCGCCGTTGCGCCTGCCGATCCGCCACCTGGAGGCCTCGTCCTCGCCCGCGCGCCCAGCGAGCTGCGCTTGCGGTCGCATGGGGCGGCGGCCGACACTCCGCGACGATCAGGACTCACCGGGGGTGCGTGCAGCGTGGTCCTTGCCTTGCTCGTGTTCGGTGCGGCCACCGTGGCTGCGGCCGACAGCCCGGGTCCCCGTGAGGACCCGGCGCCCACCGAGGGACCGGTCGTCGAGAGCCGAAGCGAGTCGGCGCGCGCGAGCAGGTTCGCCCTGACGGCGGCCTACTACGGCGAGACCGTCACCCACACCGGCCTGGCCGTCGGGTTCGAGTACTACGCGTGGGAAGGCCCCGTCTACAAGCTCATCGTGGCTTCGAAGACGGGCTTCTACCTGCACCCCCGAAGCCACGGGGCCTACTTCCTGGACGCGGAGCTCGGCCATCGGGGAACCGCGAGGTTCGGTCTCTTCGGCGAGGTCTTCACGACGGTCGGCTACTACCACACGTGGCCGTACGGGGACGTCTACGAGGAAGCGTCCGGCGGAGGCGTCGAGAGGAAGCCCAACGCCGGGAATCCCCACGTCAAGTTCGGTGGGGCGTTGGGGTTCGGGTGGGACCTGTCGAAGAACCACGTCGCACCGGCCAGCCTCTTCGCCCGGCTCGAGCTCTTCGCGGAACACCCCTTCAACACGGAGATCGCGATGCACGCGGCGCTGATCGTCGGCGTCATCTGGCGGTTCGGCCAGGAGCCGGGAGCGGGCAGATGACCACCAGCGCTGCGACGCTCCTGCCCCGTGCGGCACTCCTCGGCGCACTCTGCCTGAGCCAGGGTTGCCAGTACACGGATGGAGACCTGTTCTGGGTCAGTCGGAACAAGGCCCACATGCCCGTGTGGGTGCGCGGCAACACGGACTCCGGCGTGTTCGTGATCTTCAACCACGGCGGTCCGGGGAGCTCGGCCCTCTTCGAGGTCTACCGGGAGGCGTCGCCCGGGGTCGACACCATCGGCGACATCTCGCCCCTGCGCACGCTCGAGGAGGACTACGCGGTCGTCTACTGGGATCAGCGGCACCAGGGAAATGCACAGGGCAACGCCGACCCGGCCGAGACCACCTGGGAGGACTTCGCGGCCGATCTCGAGATGGTGGTCGATGTCATGAACGAGCGGCACGATGTCGACGACGTCTTCACGATCGGGCAGAGCTGGGGCCAGTCCGTGGCGACGATGTACATGACCCTCGGCGACCGCTGGGAGACCCGGCAGTCCAAGCTGACCGGCCACATCGACTACAAGGGGAACATCGACTCGAACCAGCCGTACCGGATCGCCGTTCCCAAGGGCACCGTGATCGCCCAGGAGAGGATCGGGGCAGGGGACGATCCGGACTTCTGGCGCGGCTGCATCGACTTCTGGAAGGCCACGCCGGAGCTCGAGGACGGCGAGGACTTCTACCGTCACTTCGACTGCGTCTACACGGCCATGGACGGGAACATCCCCTTCGGCCAGCGACTGCAGACCTCGGTCGCCTTCACGCTGGTCGGTCCGCACAACGGCTGGTACCACTGGGCGAACAGCCGGGCGTCCACCTCCAACGCGGCCTTCATCGAGCGCGTGGTCGAGGCGTCACCGCTGCTCGAGACCGCGCACCGGGTCCGCGTCCCCACCTTGATGATCCACGGTGCCTACGACCTGGTCGCGCCTCCCGAGGTCGGCCAGTGGTACCACGACACCATCGAGACCCCCGAGGAGGACAAGGAGCTCGTGATCCTGGAGGACTCCCCCCACGGCGCCATCGGGGCGGACCGGCAGATCTTCCTCGACAGGATCCGAGGCTTCCTCGAGACCTACCGCGGGCGGCGTTGATCGGCTCCGCCAGGCCCCGGTAGAGCGTCCGCCGTGCTCTCGTGCCCTGCGAAGGGTCGGTTCACCGCGTCCATGGTGCCCTGGTCGGTCGGGTCGGGTCGACTGATGGAGGTCAGCCGCCACGGACTGCCGACGGAGGTGCGCCGCGCCGGACCTTGAACCGGCGGCTGAAGTGCGAGGTGTCGGAGAACCCGCAGCGCCACGCGATCTCGGTGATCGGAACGGCGGGGTCGGCGAGCAGCGTGTCGGCCTGGGCGAGGCGCGCGTCCTCGAGGACGCGCAGGAAGGAGGTGCCCTCGGTGCCCAGGGCGCGCTGGAGGGAGCGGGTGGAGCGGCCGAGGCGGCGCGCGACCTCCGGGAGGCTCCACCGGTGCGTGAGGTCGACGCCGACCAGGGCACGTACGAGGTCGACGGCACGGGGGCCGCCCTCCAGGTCGACGGCGACGGACGCCTTGGCGAGCACGGCGTCGAGGCCGGGCGTCCAGGCGCGTCGTGGTCGGAAGCCGGTCCACGTCATCCGCCAGCGGTGCGCCGCACCCGCGGGGATCGGCGGCCGGACGGCGCCGTCCCGGAAGACGACCGCCGCGGGGTCGCTGGACGCCGGCAGGGTGGCGCGCACCCCCGCGCACCCGATCTCGGCGAGCAGCTCGAGGTGGAGGCCCAGCACGAACAGGCTCTCCACCCGCGCGGGGTGCGCTCCGTCGAGGGTGACGTGGTCGAGCTCGAGCACCTCCGGTCCGAGCTCCTCGACGCGCACGCGGTGGTGGGAGTGGAAGTACCGGTTGAGGCGCTGCTCCTTGTCGATCAGGGCGCCGACGCTGGCGGCGTTGAGCAGTGCGTACACCAGGGGCTCGCTGGCGTGGGCGAACGCCCCGCGCGCGAGCAGGAGCACCGCCGGCTCCCCGCCCTCCTCCGCGACGGCGTCCAGGTGCCTCCGCTGCACCGCGCGGGGCAGCGTGGGCGCGTCGGGCGGGGCGCCCAGCCGGTGCGGCGCGTGGCGCGCGAGCCATGCGCGCGGGAGCTCTCCCAGCAGGCCGTGCAGCTTGGCGGACACGCTCCCTCCCGCCCCAGCCTACGCCAGGGGTCACGCCTGGTGGAGGACGGCCCGTCGGAGGAGCCCGGGCGCCCACCGGTGGAGGCGCAGCGCCAGGGCCGCGGGACCGGGTGCCACGGTGTCGCGGCCCGCGCGCAGGCCCGCGATCAGGCTCGCGCCGACCTCGGCGGGCGTGAGCTTCCGGTCCCCCGCCCGGCCGGCGGTCATGTGGGTGTCCACGACGGGTGGCACGAGGTCGACGACCGAGACGCCCACGGGGGCGAGCTGGGCGCGCAGGCTGACGCACGCGCTGCGGATGCCCGCCTTGGCGGCGCAGTAGGCGGGAGCGCAGGCCTTCGGGGTCGCGCCGAGGATCGACGAGACGAAGACCACGGTGCCGCCGCTCGCGATCAGCGCGGGTGCGGCGAGGCGCGTGAGGTGGAGGGGCGCGACGAGGTCGATCTCGAGCTCCCGGGCCAGCTCGCGCGCGGCCTCGTCGGGGTGCCCGACGTGCGTCCAGTCCACGGCGCGCTGGATGCCTGCGCAGTGCACCAGCAGGTCGAGGCCTCCGAGCTGCTCCGTCGCCTGCTCGAGGAAGTCGGCGCGGGCCCCGGCGCGTCCGAGGTCGGCCACCAGGCCGTGGAGGCCGGGGACCTCGCGAAGGGCGTCGTCGAGCGTGTGGGGGTCGCGTCCGCACACCACCACCTCCACCCCCTCTGCGCGCAGGGCCGTGGCGATGGCGAGGCCGATCCCGCGGCTGCCTCCGGTGACGATGGCGCGGCGGTGGGGAAAGGGGGTCTGCATGGCACGCTCCGGGGTGGGCCAGGCGGGCAGGTGCCTGGTGACCACCACGTCGCCCGACGCCAGGGGGGGGACCGGGATGCGTGCGCCAAGGGATTGGCCTTCCGCGCCAACGAGGGGCACCGGCGTGCGCCGACCTCGCGCGCACGCTGCGAGGTCACCCTGCCAGCGCCCGCTGCGCGATGCGGCTGAAGGCCGGGATGTGCTCGGGCTCGTGTTGGCGCAGGAAGGCGAGGATCGCGGCGACGTCGGCACCGGCGCGGACGAGCGCCTCGACATCGGCCACGTCCTGGCTGCGCGACGCGCGCAGCTTCATCACCACGAGCACCTCGACGCTCACCACCGGGATGCGCCCGGGGCCCTCGAGCGCGAGATCCCGGAGGAGGACGGGGTCGCCGGGCAGCGCGGCGATGAGGTCGACGACCCCCCACTGCACGACGCCGGCCAGCTCCTCGCGGAACGTGAGCAGTGGAACGGTGGTGCGGAAGGCGCCCTCGCCGACGAGGAAGTCCACGTCCTTCGTGGCGCGGGGGTGACCGTGGAGTCCCACCGCGAGGCCCCCCACCAGCGCGTGAGGGATGCCGAGCCGGGTGAGCGCTGCCGACACGCGGCGCGCGTCGTCGAGCACCCGGGGTGCGACCACCGCGGCGAGCTCCTCCCAGGTCATCCGGGCCTCGAGACGAGGGCGCGGGTGCCGTCGGGGTAGCGGACCTCCTCGTGGTGGCGCTGCGGCCCCGGCTCGGCCGCGAGGGGCGGGGAGGCGTCGGCGGGTGCGTGCGGCGGCACGACGAGCGCGGGGCGTCGCGGGCGGGCGGTGGGAAGCGGCGTGGCGCCCAACGGACCGATCAGGAAGCCGGGGGGGTCGAGGGGGACGATGGACGCGTCGGGCTCGGCGTGCGCCAGATCGAAGTCGGCCTGCAGCGCCATCCACTGCTCGGGCTCCATGCGGAAGAAGCTGCCCAGGCGCATGGCCGTGTCGGCGGTGAGGCCACGCTTGCCCGCCAGGATCTCGGAGACACGGGAGCGGGGCATCCGGCAGCCTCGGGCGAGGTCGGCCGCCGACAAGCCCAGGGGCTCGAGGAAACGGAGGCGGAGGAACTCGCCGGGATGGGCTTCGGGGTGGGTCCACATGGGTGTTCTGTAGCACGGAACACATGGGTCCGGAATCCGGGACACGTCGGGGACGGTCGACGCACCGGGGACCCGCCCCCATCGCGTCCCCCGGGCCGACGCCATACCCACGCCTCGCCGCGCGGGAGGCTGCAGCATGGTGCGTGTGTGGGCCTGGTGGATCCCGTGGTCGGCGGTCGTCGCGCTCGCGAGCACGCCGCCGGGATCGATCGATGCCTTCGTCGCCGAGGCGCTGCCGGCCTCGGGCGCGCCGGGCATCGCCTTCGCCGTGGTCGACCACGGAGCGGTGGAGGCGGGCGCCCAGGGCGAGATCCTGCAGGGGAGCGGCCGTGCGCTCACGCCCGACACCCCCTTCCGGATCGGGTCGATCTCGAAGAGCTTCACGGCCGTGCTGGTGATGCAGCTGGTGGAGGCCGGCCAGGTGGGTCTCGACGACGCGATCGCGCGTCACCTGTCGGCCTTCTCCGACAGCCCGGGGGCCGCGATCACCCTCCGGCAGCTGCTCAGCCACACGAGCGGGTACGCCACGCTCCAGGGGAACGACCGGCACGTCGACCCGCCGGGCAGCGAGGATGCGCTCGCGCGTCAGGTGGACCGCATCGCGAGCTGGGAGCCCGCCTACGCGCCGGGCACCCGCTGGGCCTACTCCAACGCCAACTACCTGGTGCTCGGCGCGCTCGTGCAAGAGGTCACCGGCCTCGACTACGCCACCTGCGTCACGTCGAGGATCCTCGAGCCGCTCGGCATGACGCACAGCTTCGTCGCCGACGGCGGGGTCCACGAGGGCATGGCCGTCGGGCACGTCCCCTGGTTCGGACGCAGGAGAGCGCTGGACGACGCGAGGACCCACCGCGTGATCGCTCCGTCGGGGGGCGTCATCGCCAGCGCCCGCGACACGGCCCGCTACCTGGCGGTGATGATGAACGGGGAGGACGACATCCTGCGTGCCGGGAGCAAGGCACGGATGATGCGTCCCGCGAGCGACGTGGCGCCCCACTACGGGCTGGGCTGGGCGATCGACCCCGCGGAGGGGACCGTGTCGCACACCGGCGTCGTCCCCGGGATCGACACGCTCGCGGTGATGATCCCCGCCGAGCAGCGTGGCGTGGTCGTGCTGGTCAACGGGGCGGGGGGGCTGGGCTTCGGCGAGACCGCGGGGCTCTTCGACGGGGTGCGCGCGAGGGCGCTGGGCCTCGAGCCCGTGGGCACCGGGGGCCGCTGGGGTCGCATGGCGCTGTCCGGAGGGTGGTTCCTGTCGCCCTGGCTCTTCCTCGCGGGCGTCGCCTGGGCGGGCACCCATCGCGCGGCGATCCGCGCCAAGACGGGGCTGTCGGGCGCCTTCAGCCTGTGGTTCCCGCTGCTGATGACGCTCGTGCTGGCGTGGGTGTCGGTGCACCTCGTCCCGCGGCTCTTCGGCGTGTCGCTCGCCACGCTGCACCGCTTCCAGCCCGACCTGGCGCTGGCGATGGTGGCCACGGCGGTGACGGGGGTCGTGTGGTCGCTGGTCCGGCTCGGCGTCCACCACAGCGGGAGACGCGGTGCCTCGGCGTCGGAGGGCGACGCGATCGGGTGATCCGCCGGCCTCGGTCTACGGCTCGGCCGACCACGTGAGCGCGGCGGGCCCGTCGGTGAACGGCGGCTGCAGCCACGCGTCCATCGTGGTGTCCTCGAGGACGTACCGGCGCAGGAAGGCCGTCACGAGCGGGTGGACGATGGCCTTGCCCGCGTCGGGGTCGAGGAAGCCGCCGGCGGCCCCTGCGCAGTCGGCTCGGCTGGCGAGCACCAGGCACAGGTCGGAGAAGGGACCGTAGTGCCCGGCGCCGGCGATCTCGGCCAGGTAGCGGGGCCTGCTGAGCGCCTCGTACGTGGGCGCGATCTCCCGCTCCCACGACAGGGTGTCGTCCTCGGTGCCGCCGAGCACCATCGTGGGGGGCAGGCCCGCGAGCCCCCCGCCCTCGGGACCGAAGGCGTACCAGGCGCCCGGGCTCATCGTGACGGCGGCCACCACGCGCGGGTCGGCGAACTGCGTGTCGGTGACCGCGTCGAAGTCGATGCGGTCGATGTAGCGGCAGGCGCTGCCCTTGTTCTCCTCGCACCAGTCCGTGAGGCCGGGGAGGTCGTCCTCCGCGCCCGCGAGCATCAGCGTGTTGATGGCGCCGAAGGAGTGGCCGACGATGGCCAGGCGGGAGGCGTCGCCCATGCCCGCGAGCTCGGGCGCCTCGTCCTCGGTGAGGGCGAGCACGTGGTCGATCGACAGCGAGACGTCGCCCGGGCGCTCGAGGATCACCTGCCCGGTCTTCGAGCTGTCGAAGCCGCGGATGTAGTCGTACAGGGTGTGGCCTGCGTGATCGGGGCTGATGATCACGAAGCCGTGGGACGCCAGGTGCTCGCAGAGGCTGGCCGACTGGAAGCGGATGCCGCCGAGCCCGTGGGTGAAGCCGATCACCGGGTAGGGCGCGCCGCGCCGGTCGGCGGGCACGTCGCGGTGGGCCGTCAGCGTCAGCGGGATCTCGGGGTAGGGGTCGGGGCTGGGGTCGTCGGACAGGTCGGCCGGGAACCACACCTCCACCGTGAGCTCCTTGCCGCGCGGGTCGGTGAACACGAGCGTCTGGGCGCCCACGCCGTAGGGGCCGCGCAGGTCGGGGTCGACCGGGTCGGGGGCCACGGGTGCCGGGAGGGCGTCGCCGTCGGTGTCGTCGGCGGGGGCGCCGTCGTCGTCGGGCGGGGCGCACGCCGCGAGCGCGGCGACGAGGGGCAGGGTCCGGGCGGAGAGGACGGACATGGCGGCGGCGGGGCTTCGTGGTGGCGTGGCGCGGGACGGCCGGCGGGGCCGGGGTCCGCGTCGCCCCGTACCTCGCGAGGGGTCGGTGCGTGGCCGGGATCGATCCGGGGGAGGGTCCGCGTCACCGCCGGCCCGCCGGCCCGGGACGCGAGGCCAGGGACGCCCGGGGGCGTCAGCGGTCAGCGTGCGGCGGACCGGGTCCACATCAGCCGCCACGCGACCCCACCCGCCGCCAGCTGCACCCCCGCGATGCCCACCATCCACGCGCTGGGGTCCAGCGGGAGCGGCGCGCCCAGCGACCACGCGAGCAGGGCTCCCCAGGGGATCAGGGGCATCAGCCCCACCACGGCCAGCGGCCAGCGCGCCCCCGCGACGAGGCCCGCCGCGGCGGCGCCGTAGATCGCCGCACCCCCGAGCGCGGCCACGAAGCGCGGCTCCCACGGCAGGAGGAGCGGCTGCGCCAGGTCGGCGAGCACGACGAGGAGGACGAGGGCGAGGAGGAGGCGGGGCACGCCCCGGGCCTAGCCGGTCGGGTGGGGTCGACACGGCGCTATGGCAGTTTCTGCCACACCGGATACCGGACGCCTCCTCGCGGTCCCAGGACGTCCCCCCATGAAGGCACCTCGCGTCGGCACCGTCTCCTTCCTTCGTGCTCTGCGCGCCAAGGGCTTCCTCCAGGCCGTCGGCGACCTCTGGCACGAGCACGGCGACGTCTTCGAGGTGGCCGTCGGGCGCAAGCGCATGCTGTTCGCGATGCATCCGGACGCGGTGCAGCAGGTGAACGTCACGAACCGGAAGAACTACGACAAGCTCGGCAGCTACGACGGCGTGCGCGACTACATCCTGGGCCAGGGGCTCGTGGGGAGCACGGGCGAGCTCTGGCTGCGGCAGCGCCGCCTGATGGCGCCCTTCTTCACCACGAAGGGGGTGCAGGACTACGCCGAGATCATGCTCCGCGACAGCGAGGCCCTGGGCGACCGGTGGGACGGCCTGGCCCGGTCGGGCGAGGAGGTGGAGATCGCAGAGGAGATGACGCAGGTCACGGCGTCGATCATCCTGCGGGCGATGTTCAGCACGGGGGAGATGGAGGAGATCCTGCGCATGAAGGAGGCGGTGGAGACCATCATCTCCTTCGCCAACGACCGGCTCGCGGCGCCCGGACTGCCCCTGTGGGTCCCCACGGCCGCGAACCGTCGCTACAAGGAGGCCCGCGACTTCGCCCACCGGACGATCTCGGGGATCATCGCCGACCGGCGCACGGTCGATGCGTCCGTGTGGCCCGACGACCTGCTCACGCGCCTGATGCGCGCGCGGGACGAGGAGACCGGGGAGCCGATGTCGGAGCTGCTGCTCCGCGACGAGTCCATCACCATCTTCTTCGCCGGGCACGAGACCACCGCGCGCACGATGACCTTCGCGTGGCTGGCCCTCGGCCAGCACCCGGAGGTGGCCACCCGCCTGCACGCGGAGCTCGACGCCGTGATCGGCGACCGGGAGCCCACGGTGGACGACCTGCGGCGGCTCCCCTACACGCTCCAGGTGGTGAAGGAGGTGATGCGCGTCTACCCTGCCGCGCCCTTCTACATGCGCGACGCCGTGGGCCCCGACACGATCGGGGGCTTCGACGTGGCGCCGGGCACCGGCGTGATGGTGTCGCCCTACTGGACCCACCGCCACCCGGACTTCTGGGAGGACCCGGAGACCTTCGACCCCGATCGGTGGACGCCCGACCTCGAGAAGGCGCGCCACCGCTTCGCCTACCACCCCTTCGCGGCCGGCCCGCGCACCTGCCTGGGCAACCACTTCTCGCTCCTCGAGACGCACCTGATGCTGGCGGTGCTCGCGCACCGCTTCGCGCCACGGCTGCGGCCGGGCTTCGTGCCCCAGGTCGAGATGCAGGGCGTGCTCGGCCTCGCGAACGGGCTGCCGATGGTGGTGGAGGCGCGCGGTCGGGCGACGGAGACGGCGGCGTCCTGAGCGCGTCGGCTTCCTACGCGGTGAGCCCGGCAGCGGACGGGAAGGTCTCCGCGCACAGGTCGATGAAGCGCCGGACCTTCGCCGGGAGCCAGGCGCCCGCCGGGTACACCGCGTGGGCGGGGAAGGGACGCAACGCGTGGTCGGGGAGGAGCTCCACCACGCGACCGGCCCGCAGGTCCTCCGCGTAGGCCCAGCGTGGTCCCCACTGCAGGCCTCGACCGGCCAGCACCAACGCCCTCATGCCCTCCACGCTGTTGACGTGGATGCCGGCGCGCACCGGCTGGTCGAGGGTGCGACCGTCGGGACAGGTGAGCGGGAAGGTGGGGACGCCCCCGCTGCGGCGGTAGGCGATCCACGGCCGGCCGGGCAGGGCCTCGAGCTCCTCTGCGGTGGTGGGCATGCCGTGCCGTGCCACCCACGCAGGGCCCGCGACGATCACGCGGGGGACCGAGGCCAGGCGTCGTGCGCGCAGCGCGCTGTCCTGGAGGCGTCCCACCCGCACCGCCACGTCGAGGCCGCGCTCGACGAGATCCACGGTGTCGGAGCCGAGCTCGAGGGCGACCTCGAGCTCCGGGGACTCCGCCATCATGCGGTCGACGACGGGCACCACGAAGCGCGCCCCGAAGCCGACGGGCGCGGCGATGCGCAGGATCCCGCGGATCTGGCGGGTCTCGCCCGAGACGTCGGCCTCGAGCGCCTGCTGTTCGTCGACGAGCCGACGCAGCCCCTCGCTGTAGCGAAGGCCGGCGTCGGTGGGACCGGTGCGTCGCGTGGACCGCCGGAGCAGGCGTGCGCCGACACGCTCCTCGAGGCTGCGTACCCGGCGGGACACGGTGGAGGGATCGACGCCCAGCTGGTGGGCGGCCGCCTTGAGGGAGCCGGCATCGACCACGCGGAGGAAGAGGAGCTCGTCGTCACCGGGCACGGGACCTCACTTCGTGCATTCCATGCATCCAGTGCGTGTAGACAGACGGATTGCTACCGCTTGAGGTGTGCTCATACCCTCTTGTCTCCGCGAAGGAGCACGACGATGACCCCGATCCCCACCCACGACCTCCCCTCCGTCCCCCTCGGTGCGACGGGTCCGGTGGTGTCCCGCCTCGCCCTCGGCTGCATGGGGATGTCGGACTTCTACGGTCCGAACGACCGGCGGGAGTCCATCGCCACCCTCCACGCGGCGCTCGACGCGGGCGTGACGCTGCTCGACACGGGCGACTTCTACGGCATGGGCCACAACGAGCTGCTCATCGCGGAGGCGCTGCGAGGTCGCCGCCGGGAGGACGTGGTGCTCAGCGTGAAGTTCGGCGCCCTGCGCGACGCGCGCGGCGCCTGGAACGGGAACGACTGCCGCCCCGCCGCGATCCGGAACTTCCTGGCGTACAGCCTCCAGCGCCTCGGCACGGATCACCTCGACATCTACCGTCCGGCCAGGCTGGACCCCGCCGTGCCCATCGAGGACACCATGGGCGCCCTCGCCGCGTGCGTGGAGGAAGGGCTCGTGCGCCACGTGGGCCTGAGCGAGGTGGGGGCCGAGACGCTCCGGCGCGCGGTGGCCGTGCACCCCGTCTGCGACGTGCAGCTGGAGTACTCGCTGCTCTCGCGCGGCATCGAGGCCGACATCCTTCCCACCTGCCGCGAGCTCGGGGTGGGCGTGACCGCCTACGGTGTGCTGTCGCGCGGGCTGCTCTCGGGTCACTGGAGCGCGTCGCGGGCGCTGACGCCGGGAGACTTCCGTGGGTGGGTGCCCCGATTCCAGGGGGCGCACCTGACGGCCAACCTGGCACGGGTGGAGCGGCTGCGCGAGGTGGCCGGGGGCAAGGGAGCGAGCGTGGCGCAGGTGGCCATCGCGTGGGTGAGGTCGCGCGGGGAGGACGTGGTGCCCCTGATCGGCGCCCGCACACGGGCCCGCCTCGCCGAGAGCCTGGCTGCGCTCGAGGTCCAGCTCACCCCGGACGATCTGGCGGCCATCGAGCAGGCCGTGCCGGCCGGGGCGGCGTCGGGCGGGCGGTACCCGGACCAGGTGCTGGCGCACATGGACTCGGAGCGCTGACGGCCGTCCTTGTGGGCCGGTCGGAGACCGTGGGATGCTGCGTGGGCGTCCGGGCTCCTCCGGTCGCACGTCGCGAGGGGGTCCGATGCGCGCGCTGACGAGGTCCGTGGGGATGGGGTGGGGGCTGCTCCTGGCCGCGTGTGCGGGGAGCGGCACCGCGTGGGCCCACGACGGCGAGCACGACGAGGGAGGTGCCGACGAACGCGGCGACACCCGCGTGCTCTGCCCGCGGCCCGGGTCCCGGCTGGCGAAGCGGCTGCCGCGCACCGAGTCGGACCTGCGGCGCCTCAAGTGCCACAGCTTCTTCGCCCCGGGCGGCGTGGACGACGCCTTCGTCACGTCCACCGTGGGGTCGACGACGGCGGCCGCGCTGCTGTCGTACCCGGGTGCCATCGCCACCGACGGCACGCCCTACGACCTGCTGCTGGTGGGGGCGTCGCTGCAGGGCCGCGGCAGCATCCAGTTCGCGGGCTGGGCGATGATCTACGCGCACATCGCGGGCAACGTGGTGGTGGGGTCCAACATCGACTCGGCCCTGTCGGTGGGCGCCATCGGCTCGGGGAACTGGGACGTGGGCGTGGGCGTGAAGCTCTTCCGCATCGAGCGCACCGGCACCCAGATGTCGGTGCGCGGCAAGTTCGTCGGGGACGCCGGGGTGCACATCCGGCCCGGCACGCTCGTGGAGGTCTTCGACACGCGTGCCTCGGCAGGCGAGATCCCGCGCGAGGGCGACGTGGCCACGGCGATCACGAACAGCACGGAGCTGGGCGGCGGCGGCTCCCTCAACTTCGCCCAGGCCTTCGCCTCGTTCGCCTCCCTGCAGGCCTCCTTCCAGATGACCGGCGGGCCCACGCAGGGCGAGGAGATCTCGCAGGACGCCAACGGGGACTTCGTGAAGACGCCCGTCACCGGGTCGTACATGGCCATCGAGCCGGGCGTGGCGCTCACGCTGGACGGCTGGCCCCGCTTCCCCGTGGCGTTCCAGGTGGAGTACGCCCCGGCGTGGCGCCGCGACACGGTGGGCGCCGCGAGCGCCGACCAGCTCGACCACAACCTGCTGGGTGGCATCTTCTACTCGGGGTCGCCCGACGTGGTGATCGGGCTGCGCGGCGGCGGCGTGGTGGCCACCTCGCTGCCCACGCCGGTGCTCCGGCTGGTGGCGGGGCTGGAGCTGCAGGTCTACCTGTAGCGGCCGTGTGGCGCGCTCCCACGCGCGGTCACACGGTGGGCCACACGGGCGGACGCGACAGGGACGAGGCGGCGGATGGAGCCGCCTACCCTGGAGTCCTCATGTCCCCGATGCTCTCCCTCCTCCTCGGCGGTCTCGGCGCCGGCACGGCCGCGGGCCTGCTGATGCTCCTCGACGGCCGGATCCTCGGCGTGGCCGGCTTCGTCGCCGGTGTGGCCTCAGGACACGACGTGCCCTTCCGCCTCGCCGCCCTGCTGGGCCTGGTGAGCGGGGGCCTGCTGATCCTGGCCACGGCCCCCGGACTGCTCCCCACCGTCGAGCGGCCGCTCGGGCTGTCGGTGGGCGCGGGCCTCCTGGTGGGCGTGGGGGCGGCGCTCGCCCGTGGGTGCACGAGCGGTCACCTCGTGTGCGGGCTCGCCCGGCTGTCGCCCCGGTCGGTGGTGGCTGCGCTGGGCTTCGCCCTGGGTGCCGTCTTCTCTGCCGGCCTCGTCCATGGAGGTGCGCTGTGAGGCCGCTGCCGCTGGGCGTCGCCTGGGCCTCGGGCGCGCTGTTCGCCGTCTCGCTCGGTCTGGCCGGGCTGCTGGATCCGGCCACGCTGCGCGCGGGGTTCGATCTCGGCGCCGACTGGAGCCCGGTGCCCGCGCTGGCGGTGGCGATCGCCGCCACCACCTGCTTCGGGTGGTACCGGCTGGCGGCGTGGTGGCGGGGCGCGGACGGGCGGTCCGCGCTCGGCCTGCCCGTGGTGCTGCCCACGGCCACCGCGATCGACGCGCGGCTGGTGGGAGGTTCGCTGGTGTTCGGGCTGGGCTGGGGTGCGGCGGGGCTGTGTCCCGCGCCCGCGGTGGTGGGGCTCGCCACCGGGTCCTCGTCGTCGGTGGCCTTCGTGGTGGCCATGGGCGTGGGGATCGTGGGGACGCTGCGTCTGGTGCGCTGGGGGAGCGCCCTTCGGCGTCCGCGGAGCCTCGCCGCCTCCCGGTGCTAGGGCCGGCGCACGGGGGGTGCGCGTGACCATGGCGCGCGTGGCGGCGCCCATCCTCCTCTTCGGCCTGGCCGTCCGGGTGCCCGTGGTGGCGGTGACGATGCCCTGGATGCTGCTCGCGATCTCCTACGACCACCCGGCCGTGGGCGTGGTGCTCTTCCTGGCCGGCGTGGGCCTGCACGTGGTCGCCGGTCGGCTGGTGGACTGGCGGGTGCGCAGCCTCATGCACGCGCGGGTGGGCGCCGACCCTGCCGACGAGGCGCTCGGCAGCTCTCGCGTGCTCACGCCCGCGGTGCCCCACCTCCTCGCCGCGGCTGCGGCGGTGGCGGTGGTGCCCGTGTGGCAGACGCTCGTGGCCGCGCTGGCGGTGGCGGCCGTGTACCACGCGTGCTTCGTGCTGGTGCTGCTCGGGGTGTGGGTGGTGGGTCTGCGCGCGGGCGCCGGACGCAACCTCGATGCGCTGGAGCGGCGGCTGGAGCTGGAGAGCTCCGGGCTGTTCCGCGGCGGCTTCCGGTCGATCCGCCTCGTGGCCTACGACGACCTCTGGAAGGCGACCGTGGGGCGCCTGGTGGCCTGGTGCGACGTGGTGCTGATGGACCTGAGGGGCTTCGACGTGGACCGCAGGGGCTGCGCGTACGAGGTGGGGTACCTGCTGCGCCACCGGTCGCTCGACGACGTGGTCTTCCTGCTGGACGACACCACCGACGACGCGCTCTTCCGGCACACCGTGCGCAGCGCGTGGGAGGCGTCGGCGGGGCAGCGACCCGCCACGCGCTCCGACGAGCCCGCGGTGCACGTCTACCGGGCGGGGCCGTCGCTGCGGGCCGACCTGCGACCCCTGTTCGCGGTGATGGGTGAGCTGGTCACGAGCCGGGCGTCGACCGATGGGGAGGCGCCCGTCGCGGCCGCCCGGGCGCCCGCTTCCCCCGAGAGCCGCGCCGTGACGGCAGGTCTGGTGGTGGCCTGGCTGGTGGTGCTCGCGGGCGTCGTGCGCCAGGCGGTCTGGGGCGGCGACGGCGCGGAGCTCGGGTCGGGCATGTCCATCGTGTGGGTCGGCGGCATGGGGGTGGCACTCGCGCGGCGCGCCCGCGCGGTCCTCGTGCGCGAGGGCGACCTCGCGCAGCTGTTCCACAACCCGCTGTGGTCCCTGGTGATGGGCCTGTCGGCGGGGGGGTGGCTGCTCTGGTACTTCGGACGGGTGGACTGACCGGGGTCAGTGATCCGCGGGATGCCACGGCTCCCACAGCGGCTGGCCGAGCTGGGCGCGCACGCGGTCGTGCACCACCTCCGTCCAGTACGCGAGGTTGCCGAGGGGGGCCAGCGGCGGCGGGTGCTGGGCCACGACGTCCTCGAATCGCCGACGCCAGGCGGGGTCGGGGAGGTCGGCCAGCCAGGCGTCGAGGCTGCGGCGGGCCTCGGCGGAGGCCTCCGGACCCCCCTGCTCGGCGAAGCGCACCGCCCAGCCCCGGAGGCGGGCCCACATCACGGCACCCTGCTCGGACGGGGGGAGCGCGTGGAAGTCCACGTCGGGCCGGGCGTAGCCGTGACGGGCGAAGTCGTCGGGGAAGCGGGCCCAGATCATGAGCTGCGTGCCCGGCGAGAGCTGGTCGCGTGAGGTGGACCCCGGCGAGGCGTTGTGCCGTGGGAGCTCGTCGGGCAGGTCGTGGCGGGCGGCGAAGGCGGGCCAGGCGGTCGCCAGCTCCTCCACCTTCAGCACCTCCTCCTCCCCCGTCAGCATCCGCGCGGGGGCGTGGGTGGTGAGCAGGTTGGTGGACATGAGCGCGTCGCGGAGCAGGGTCTCCTCGGGCACGTCACGCAGGTGCTTGCGCCACGTGGCGTCCCACCGGCGCAGGAAGCGCACGTACGACAGGCACCGCCGGATGGGGTCGCGCACCACCGCGAACCTGTGGAAGCGCGCCCACTCCTGGGGGTGGTAGCGGGCGTACTGGTGGCCCGTGAAGTGCTGCTCGCTCCGCTGGGGGAGCGGCAGCCCGCCCAGCGCCTCCTCCACGGCCATGCCCGCGCACTTGGGCACGTGCACGAAGACGAGCTGGTGCTGGTAGCTGATCACTTCTCGACGCTGACGGGCGCGTCCCAGTAGGTGGCGGGCGTGTACCAGCCGGTGGGCGCGGCCCCGAGGTTCCAGTACACCAGCGGGCCGCCGTTCCCGAGGTAGGGCTCGGTGTACTCCTTGGCCTTCTTCGCGCTGAGCGTGGGCCGCAGCGTGGAGGCGTCGTAGGCGAGCTGCGCACGGTCCACGACCTGCGGCGTGCCCTTCACGACCTGGTAGCGCACCACGTCCACCAGGAAGCGGGTGCGGGTGGTCGGGGCGTCCTTCGACAGCAGGCTGGCCCCGTTCGCCGCGGCGGCCACCGACAGCGTCACCATCACCTCGGTGTCGCCGCCCTTCTTGAACACGGACGGGCCCGCGGCGAAGACGTCGACCAGGACGCGCCGCAGCAGCGTGCCGTCGGCGTCCTTGCGGAGGGCCTCGATGAGGCCGCTCTGGGGGTCGAGCTCGAGGAAGATGCCGTTGTAGCTGTGCAGGAGCACGCCGCCGCCGGGGCCGAGCCGGCGCGGGTCGGCGTCGTCCGACAGCTCGTGCTTGCCGGGCAGGAGCACCTTCGCGAGGTCGCGGGCGGCCTGGCTCGACCAGCTGATCTGGAGCGCGCGGGTGGCGGGATCCGTCCACGCGATGGTGCCGGCCACCGCCTCGGGGATCGTGACGACGAGGGTGGTGCCGACGAGGGCGGCGGTGAGCGACGCGCGCATGGTGCCTCCAGGACGGCGGACGCTATCCCCGCCGAGGGCCTTCTGCGTGGGGCTTCCTTGCGGTACCCGCGCAGCGGGCGATGCAGGCCCGGAAGTGGTCTGCAACACCTTGGTGGACGCCCTGGAGACGGGGATCCTGGGCGGGGAGGTCAGCCTCCCACCGCCGCCGCCAGGGCCTGCAGCTCCACCTGCATGGAGGCCACGGTCTTGCGCTGCACGAAGCCCGTGGTGACCGGCAGGGAGATCTCGGACTCCAGCCGGTAGCGCACCTCGGTGCCGGCCGGCGTGGTCTCCACCTCCCACTCGGCGCCCCAGCGGCGGAAGACGTTGCTGTCGACCAGCTGCTGCGAGAAGCCCTGGTCGGTGGGGCAGCGCTCGGCGGTGACGATCATCGGGAAGAACCAGCCGCGCAGGGTGAGCGTGACCTCCTCGCAGCGCCCGCGGGGCGCGGACGCCACGTCGACCACCGAAGGCGACCACCGGCCCACGCGGCGGGTGTCCTGCAGCGCCTCGATCACCTCGTCGCGGGCGGCGTCGAGCACCATGCGACCGACGACGCTGCCGTCGGGCTCGGCACGGATCTCGGGGGCCTGGGCGGCCTCGGCGGGCAGCGCGAGCCAGAGCAGGGCGAGGATGGCGGTCATGGGGGCCTCCTGGCCGGCAGGGGGCTGCCGGGTGCCGTCGGGGGCGACGGCGTCCCGCGGGGGGCGGGGTCGTCCTTCCTGTGACGGGGGGACACCTCCGGTTCGCGGTGCGCGGTCGCATCGCGGTTCCACGCGATACCGGGGTGCATGCCCGGCTTCTTCGTCCGCCTCGTCATCGCGATGCTCGGCCTCTGGCTGGCCTCGGCCATCGTGCCCGGGGTGGTGATCGACGGCGTGGGCACGCTGGTGCTCGCGGCACTGCTCATGGGCATCGTCAACGCCTTCGTGCGACCGGTGCTCGTGCTGCTCACGCTGCCGCTCACCGTGGTCACCCTCGGCCTCTTCCTGCTCGTGGTGAACGCGGCGATGTTCGGCCTGGTGGCGGCGCTGCTGCCCGGCTTCAGCGTGAGCGGCTTCTGGGCGGCGCTCCTGGGCACGCTGGTGGTGGGGGCCACCAGCGCGGTCGCCTCGTGGAACATCGGCTCGGGCGTGCGCCGCGACGTCCTCGTCGTGAAGGACTGATCGGCGCGCGGGCGGTCAGGCGTCCACGAGGGTGCGGGCTGCGCGCAGGGCACGGTTCGCCGACAGCCAGGCCAGCTCGGGACGCACGCTGTCCTGGGCTGCGCAGGCCTCGAAGGCGGCCCGATCCAGGCGGAGCAGCCGCGCGCCTTCGCGGGCGGTGCGCACCGTGGCGCTCCGCGGGCACCCCTGCAGCAGCGCGATCTCGCCGAAGAGGTCGGGGGCCTGCAGGGTGGTGCGCACGCGCTCGCTGCCGTCGGGACGGGTGACCACCACCTCGACGGCGCCCTCCACCAGCAGGAAGGCGTGGTCGCCCGCCTCGCCCTGGCGCAGCAGCGTGTGCTCGGGCCCCACGGTCATGGCCTCCACGCGGCCGACGTCGGGGGCCTCGGGGGCGTGCGGCGCGCCCAGGGAGGCCGCCAGCAGGGTGCAGGCGTGGCGCCGCAGGGCGGCGTCGGCGAGCTCCGACGCGGTGAGGTCGGCCTGGGTGACGAGGTCGACGAAGCGGTCGGCGTCCACGGCCAGCAGGCGCGTGGGCACCGTGGCGGTGACGCTGGCGGTGCGCGGCACGCCCTGCAGGATGCCGATCTCGCCCACGACCTGCCCGGCGCCGAGGCCCGCGAGCGTGGTGTCGCGCCCCTGGCAGGTGCGGTGGACCCTCAGCATGCCCTCCACGACGACGTAGACGCGGTCGGGGTCGTCGCCCTCGTGGAACAGCGTGGCGCCCTCCTCGAGGCGGACCTCGGGCACGTCACCGAGCAGCGCCAGCCAGCGTGGCGCGAGGCGGGGGGCCACGGCCACGGCGGAGGTGGCGGTGACCGGCTCGGGCGCGCGGGCGGCCCGCACGTCCATGCGGTGCCACGGCCACGGGCCCGGCAGTGCGTCGACGATGGTGCGCAGCGTGTAGGGCGCCTCCAGCCGTCGCCGCTGCAGGATCGTGCCCACGGTGAGCAGGGTGATGCTCTCGAACAGGCCGCGGGCCACGCAGCTGTGGTGGCCCACGCCGAAGGGGTTGTAGACGTGGCGGGGCACGTCCGGGCCGCCGTCGAGGAAGCGGTCGACGTCGAAGCGCTCCGGGTCGGGGAAGTGCTCGGGCAGGAAGTGGGTGGCCGAGATGGGGAAGAAGATCCGGTCGCCCACCTCGAACTGGTACCCGCCGAAGGTGAAGGGCTCGCACACGGTGCGCTGCACGGCGACCGCGATCGGCAGCAGGCGCAGGGTCTCCTTGATGGCGGCCTTGAAGACCTCCATGGTGCCCAGGGACTCCAGGGTGACCTCGTCGGCGCCGAGCACGCGGTCGATCTCGGGCAGCACCCGCGCGAGCACCTCGGGGTGCTTCACCAGCTGGTAGAGCACGTGGTTGAGCACGCGACCGGCGTACACGCCCATGTTCTTGAAGGGGATCTGGCCGTAGACCACCCGCACCCGGTCGGGCAGCGGGCTGCCGTCGGGGAGCGTGCCGCGCAGCAGGCTGTCGAAGTAGTCGGGCGGCCGCGCCTCGCCGGGGGGCACCGCGGCGTGCTCGGCCAGGCGGCGCGCGATCATCGCGTCGAGCCCCTCGCGGGTGCGCCGCACCGTGGGCAGGCGCATCATCGCCATCGGCCAGCTCATCGCGATGACGCCGGTGAACACGGTGGCGTACTGGCGGTAGCCGTCGGTGTCGTGGCCCAGGGGCTGCCCCGTCGCGAAGATCGACATCGCGTTCAGGCCGAGGCGGGAGGTCCACTCGGTGACGTTGAAGGAGCGGCCGGGCTCGAGCTGGTCGACGATCGCCCGGGTGACCTCGAGCATCTGCGGGAGGTGGGGGGCGGCCGCCTGACGGGAGAAGCCCGGGGCCACCTGACGGCGGAGGTGCTGCTGGAGGTCGCCCTCGGTGATGCTCGGGTGCAGCGGGGTCTTCAGGACCTTCTCGGCCTTCGGGTAGGTCATCGCCTGCGAGAAGAGGCGGTGGCCCTCCTTCGCGAGCAGCTCGTTCGCCTCCCGCCCGGCGAGCGCGATCCAGGTGCCGCCCTCGATGGGCAGGCGCACCCGGAAGACGGGCCCGTGGGTCTGCAGCTGGCGGGGCCACCAGCCGTAGGGGTCGCGCAGGAGCTGCAGGCCCGAACCGATCCCGGGCAGGCCGCGGACCAGGGGTGCGGTGGCGGCCCGGGGGAGGGTGGACAGGGCCGTGGACGGGGTGACGGTCCGCGTAGGGGTGGGCAGGCCCAGGGCGCGGTGGAAGGGGCAGCCGCCGGTGCGCTCGCGCGCGGCGCCGGTGGTGAGCAGGTTCAGCGACATGGGGTCACCTCGGCGCAGGAGGCGACCTGCCCGTCGTCGGGGGTGGGGTAGAAGCGGCCCGCCCAGGCCCGGTACGGACCGATGGGACCGTCGGCGGCCGACAGGCGCGGCGGGTGGACCCAGCGCTTGTGCGACCAGATGCGCGCGTCCTGGTGGACGTCATTCAGCAGGATGCTCGCCATGATCGACGAGGCGAGCTCATCGACGAGGGTGCGCAGCCCCGGGATGGGCAGCGCGCGCCTCGCGAGCTGCACGCGGGCGCCGAGCCACACCTCGGAGCGACCGGTGTCGACGGGGCTGGCGAGCACCAGCAGATCGGAGGTGGCCAGGCCGTCCACCTCGACGTGCACCTGGGACACACCCAGGCCGGTGACCCGCACCCGGTAGGTGAAGGAGATGGGCGTGCCGAAGGGCCCCGTGGGACGGGTGGCGGCGTAGGCGATGGTGAGCACCTCGCCCTCGCGGCGCAGGGGCTCCACCACCCGCACCTCGTCGTAGCCGTGCACGTAGGCGAAGTGCGCCAGGTCCACGCTGTTCTCGGTGGTGTCCTGCGGGTGGGCGTCGACCACCGCGCGGCGGAGGCGCACGCGGGGGCCGTCGGCGAGCCCGAGGTCCGGCAGGTCGTACGTGGGCCCCTCGCCCGCGGCACCGTGCCACGCGAAGACGAGGCCCTCGCGCTCGGCCAGGGGCAGCGAGCCGAGGCGGGCGCCGCGGGGGGCCGGCGTGTCGCGTCCGCCGCTGGCGCAGCGCCCGTCGGTCTGGAAGCGGAAGCCGTGGAAGGGGCACTCGAGGTGCTCGCCGACCACCTTGCCGCCGTGGCCGAGGTGGGCGCCGAGGTGCGGACAGGTGGCCTCGACGAGGGCGAGGCGGCCGGTGGCGGTGCGGAAGAGCACGAGCTCGGTGCCGAAGCGACGGATCGTGGTCTGGCTGCCGGGACGGAGATCGCGTGCGCGGGCCACCACGAACCACCCGGACGGCATCGGGGGCGGTGCCACGACGGTGGTGCGGCGGGTGCGGCTGTCGGTCAGGGCGTTCATCGGGTCCCTCGCAGGACGGGCTCGCCGTCCATGTGAGGTCAGGCCGCGATCGGTTCGCGGCCGGGTCCGATTTTCCGGGTCGATGCCCCCGGCTAGCGCACCGTGATGCGGTCGACGGCCACGCCCACCACGCCCCAGAAGCGCACGCGGAAGGCGATCACGCTGCCCTCCTGGCTGGTGAAGCGGGTCTCGAGGTCGTGCCAGCCGGTGCCGGGCACGTCCGTGTGCAGGATGGGCAGCGTGGCCAGGGTGGTGGGGCTCGCCGTGCGGTGGTCGCGGATGACCAGCTCGGCCACGGGGACCTCGTCGCTGCCGGCGAGGTCCACCTTCACGCGGATCGCTGCCACGTGGGCCCCGGCGGGCAGCTCCTGGGTGAACGGCCCGAGCAGCAGGTCCGCGGCGGGGTCGGAGGCCACGGCCTGCCACGCGTCGGTGCCCCGTCGACCGGTGAAGTGCTGCATGCCGCGTCCCTCGGCCTCGAAGGCGCGCGGGAGCAGTCCCCGCGTGTCCACCACGCCCGGCAGGGGCACGGCGCGGAAGAGGTCCACCTGCCCCGGCGCCGGATCCGAGGGGGCCGCCTTCACCCCCTGGAAGCTGGCGCCCAGCCACAGGGTGCCGTCGGTGGCCGCTGCGCCCCCGTTGTGGTCCCAGCCCTCGAAGTCGTCGAACACCACGGGTGCGGCGGCATCGGTGGTGGTGTCGGTGAGCGTGGCGGCCCACCGCTGGTAGGCCAGCGGCGTGGTGAAGCCCGGCCAGGGGCGCTCGAAGGAGAACAGCAGCGTGCGGCCGTCGGGCGACAGGGCGGGCTCGAGGAAGGCGGCGGGGGCGTCGATCTCCCGCACCTCCACGGGCTCGCCGAAGGGCTCCAGGAGGGAGGGGCGCCGCGCGAGGCGGAGGGACTGCGCCCCGGGGCTGCCGGAGACGTAGACGAGGGTGCGCCCGTCCATCGCCAGGGCCGGATCCCAGTCGGGGCTGGCGGTGGACAGCTCGGCCACGCGGGTGGCCTCGCCGAAGGCGCCGTCAGGCGCGCTCCAGGTGGCGCGCCAGATGTCGGCGCCGCCGCTGCGCGTGGAGGCGAAGAAGAGCTCGCTGCCGTCGGCCGACAGGGTCGGGTGGTATTCATTCGCGGTGGAGCTGGTGAGGGACTGGACGCGCGGCTCGCCGAAGGGCCCGGAGCCGGTGGCCCGCTCGGCGCACCAGAGGTCGAAGCCGCCGCGGCCGCCGCTGCGGTTCGACGAGAAGCAGATGCGTCGCCCGGACGCGCTCAGCGTGGGCTGGGTGTCGGTGGCCGTGCTGTTGAGCTCGTCCACGGGAACGGGCCGGGCGAAGGATCGCGCGAGCGGGGGCCAGAGCGGGCCGCTCGGCGCACACGGCGTGGCGGCGTCGGGGCGCACGTTGGGGTTGCCATCGTCGCAGTCGCCGGCGCGGTCGGACCAGCCCACCACCTGCAGGTCGCAGGCCCAGACGGCGGTGGCGAGGGCGCCGAAGCCGTCCACGTCCTGGTCGCGGTAGCGGACGCCGGCGGCCTCGGGGAAGGGGGTGGACGCCACGTCGACGAGGCCATCGCAGTCGTCGTCGGCGTCGTTGCAGCGCTCGGTGGCCCCGGGGCGCACGAGGGGGTTGGTGTCGTCGCAGTCGGCCGGCGCGGCCACGCCATCGCCGTCGGCGTCGCGCTGGGGAGGAGAGTCCACGGGGGTGCCCGTGTCGTCGGGTGCACCCGAGTCCGCGCTGTCGGTGACGTCGACCGCCTTCGAGGTGGTGTCGCCGCGCTCGTCGCAGGCGAGCAGCGTGAGCAGGGCGAGGACCAGCGGGCGACCGGGACCGCTCGGATGCACGGGGACTCCAGGCGCCTGCCCCTATCGTGGGGTGGCGCGACCCGCGTCAGCGGTGGCGGGGGCGGTCCCTGTGACGCTTCGCCCACGCGCGCGTGGCCCCCTGCTCCTCGAGCAGCCGGAAGAGCGTCCAGGCGTCCTCGCCGTCGCGGCCCGGGAAGGGCAGCAGGTTGAAGGCGGCGATCGACAGGTTGATCACCACCAGCACCTCGAGCACGGGCACGTGGCCGAAGACCGCCAACGGCACGGACGCGGCGATGGCGAGCAGCGCCTGCGCCGCCACGCCGCCCCAGGCGATCAGGGCGCGATCGAGCGGGGTGACGTCGATGCCGTGGTACATGCAGGCGCCGTGCGTCATGTGCACGGTGATGGCGTCCACGTGGTGGCCGCGGCGCCGCACCACCCAGGCGTGACCCGCCTCGTGCACGCCCACGATGAGCAGGTAGGCCACCGCGTTGAGGGTGTCCTGGGCGGGCGCGAAGGGCCCGAGCAGCGCGATGGCCACGGCCACCACCAGGGTGGACCAGCCCACGTGCACGGGGATGCCGTGGATCGTGGCGACGCGCGCGGTGTGGCGGAGGTGGGGGTCCATGGGCGCAGCCTAGCGCAGGCGGGTGCGCGGACGCACGCCCGGACACGCAGCACAGGCGAGGTCTGCGTTCGAGCCAGGAACGGCCTCGGAGGCCAACGATCGGCGGTCTGCATGCTTGACGTGGCGGCTCGCATGTGCGATCCCGGCGCGGGGACGTCGCTGTGTCGACGTCGGGAGGCTCGTGGATGGCGCAGGCCCAGCCGGTCGGTGTGCAGGCGTTGGCCGTGGCGCTGTGGTGGTGGGCGGACTTCGTGTACGCGCCTGCGCGCGCCCTCAAGCCCCTCGGACTGTACCGGGGGGAGACGGTGGGCAGCCCGCCGGAGCCCGATCCGTGGCCCGGGGCGGGCCCGCGGTTCTCCCGCGAGCTCGACGGGCCCTGGCTGCTCGACGAGGAGCCAGGCCACTACGACAGCGTGGCCTGGTTCGACGAGGTCTCGGCCGAGTACGACCAGCTGGTGATGCGCTTCTCGGGCCACATCTTCGCCGAGACGGTGGCGCGCATGCGGCCGCACCTCGGTGCCGCCGCCCGCATCCTCGATCCGTCGGCCGGTCCGGGCCGACAGGCGATGGACCTCGCGGCGCTCGTGCCCGACGGCGAGGTGGTGGCGGCCGACCTGTCCCGCGAGATGGTGCTGCGCGCGCACGCCGACGCCCAGGCCCGCGGCATCCGCAACATGGCCTTCGTGCAGGCCGACGTGTCCCAGCCGCCCGCGGCCTTCGACGAGGCCTTCGACGCCATCTTCTGCTGCCTGGCCTTCCACCACTACCCGGACGGCCGCGGGGCCGTGGAGGCCTTCGCGCGGGTGCTGGCCCCCGGTGGCGTGGCCTTCGTCGCCGACGCCGGGCCGGCGTGGATGGTGGCGCTGGCCCGGGACATCTCGGTGGCCGGGGACCCCGGCTTCGTGCGTCACCGCACGGGCCACGAGTTCGTCGACCTCTTCCGCGACGCCGGCTTCCGGCACGTGTCGTGGGAGGAGATCCTGCCCGGCATGGGGCTCACCACGGCGGTGAAGTAGGTGGTCGACGACCGTCGGTCCTTCATCGACGAGACCCGCTTCGAGGTCCTGGACGAGCTGGGCCGGGGCGGCATGGGCGTGGTCTGGCGGGTGCACGATCGCCGGCTCGGCCGACAGGTGGCGCTCAAGACCGTGCTGGCGCCCGCAGCGGACTTCCTCGTGCCGCTCAAGCAGGAGTTCCGCTCCCGGCGCGACCTGTCGCACCCCAACCTCGTCCAGTTCTACGACCTGCACGCCGACGGACAGCGCGGCTGGTTCACGATGGAGCTGGTGGACGGGCCCTCCTTCTTCGGGTGGCTCGGGGTGGCGCCCACGCGCCGGGCGCCCGAGGCCAGCACGATGGACCTCGACCTGGGCGCCGACCTCACCTCGGCCGAGCTGCTCTCGCTGCCCGCGGGGTCGGCACCGCCAGCGGTGGCCGCGCGTCAGGTGCTGCGACCCCTGGGCGAGGACGACCTCGAGCGCGCGGTGCAGGGCTTCCGGGACCTGTTCCGTGGGCTGCGTGCGCTGCACGGCTCGGGGCAGGTGCACCGTGACGTGAAGCCCGCCAACGTGCGCGTGGACCAGGCGGGCAGGGTGGTGCTGCTGGACTTCGGGCTGTCGGCTGACCTGCTCCTGTCGGGCGCCGAGGTGCGCGGACTGGCCGGCACGCCCCGCTACATGGCGCCGGAGCAGGCCGCGGGGGAGCCGATCGGGCCGCCGGCCGATCTCTACGCCGTGGGCGTGATGCTCTTCGAGGCCCTGACGGGGACCCTGTTCGACGACGGCCCGGTGGGCGACGTGCTGCTGCGCCGTCCCACGCTGGCACCGCGGGATCCGCGGGAGATCGTGCCGGGGCTTCCTGCGCCGCTCGCCGACCTGTGCGTGGCCCTGCTCGCCACCGACCCGGCCTCGCGTCCCACGGCCGACCAGGCGATCACCCGGCTCGGCCTGCACGAGGATCGGGAGCCCGTGCTGGTGAAGGTGGCGACGCGTCGGGAGCTCACGGTGGGCCGCGACGCCGAGATCGAGGCGCTCACCGCCCTGGTCCGGCAGGCCGGGGTGCGGGCGCGCCCCGCCCTGGGCATCGTGCGGGGGCCGTCGGGCATCGGCAAGAGCCACGTGGTGCGCTGCGTGCTCGCGGATCTCGCCGGCGAGGACCCGCTCGTGCTCCGCGCCCGGTGCCACCCGCAGGAGGTGGTGCCCTACAAGGCGGTCGACGCCGTGGTCGACATGGTGCGTGCGGCGCTGCGGGAGCTCGATCGGGGGGAGCGGGTGGCGCTCCTGCCCGCCGGCTTCGCCTCGCTGGCGGCGCTCTTCCCGGTGCTGACCTCCTTCGTGCCCGACGCGCCGGAGGAGGTGGTGGCGGCCGACGCCGCCGAGGTGCGCAAGCGCGGCGCCGGCGCCTTCGCGCAGCTCGTCCTCCGCCTGGCGCGCGGCCGCGCGGCGGTGGTGTGGCTGGACGACGTGCAGTGGGCGGATCGGGACTCCCTGGTCTTCGTCGAGGCCCTGCTGCGTGCCGAGGGTCCCGTGGTGGTGCTGCTGTCTCACCGCGACGCTCCCCAGGAGGGGCCCTTCCTGGCCGACCTCGCCGCCCGGCACCGGGCGCAGGTGGTGCTGGAGCTCGACCCGCTGGGGGCCCTCGAGGCCCGGTCCCTCGCCCAGCACTTCGCGGCCGACGGCGCGCAGCTCGAGGCCGTGGTGGCCCAGGCCGCCGGCAATCCCTTCTTCCTGCAGTCCCTCGCGCGGCTGGGCGGGCAACAGGGCGAGGTGGACTTCTCCACGCTGCTGGCGCGCCAGCTCGCCGGGCTCGCGGCCGACGTGAAGCGGCTGGCCCATCTGGCCTGCGTGGCGGTGCGACCGTCCACGCCCGAGCTGCTCGCGCTGGCGCTCGATCGGGCCGGGGGCAGCGTGCAGGCCGAGCTCCGCACGCTCGAGGACGCCACCATCCTGCGTACGGTGGGCACCGACGCGGACCCGCGGGTGGCGCCGTACCACGACCGCATCTGCGACGAGGTGGTGGCGGGACTCGACGGCGCACGCCTGCTGGTGCTGCACCGCAGCCTGGCCCAGGCCATCGCCGCGACCCAGCCCGACGACGACGAGGCGCTGCTGGTGCACTGGCGTGGCGCGGGCGAGGCGGAGCGGGCCGGAGGGCACGCCGTGCGGGCCGGCGACCGCGCGCTCGCCACGCTGGCCTTCGACCAGGCGGCCGAGCGCTACCGGGAGGCGCTGGAGCTGGTGCGCGACGCCGAGCTGATCGCCCACGCGGAGGAGCACCTCGGTCGCGCGCTCGCCGGGGCCGGGCGGGGCGCGCAGGCAGCGGAGGCCTTCCTGCGCGCCGCCGGCCACCGGGAGGGCGAGGACGCGCTCGCCGGCCTGGACCTGCGGCGGCAGGCGGCGGAGCAGTACCTCAAGCGGGGGCACTACGCGGCGGGCTGGCAGGTGATGTCCGAGGTGCTGCGGGCGCTGGAGGTGCCGATCCCCGCGTCCCCGACGGGAGCGCTGGCCTGGAGCACGGCGCGTCGCTTCTGGCGGCTGGGCACCGGGCAGCTCACCCGCGCCGCTTCGGGCACGGCGCCGCCCCTCACCCGTGTGGAGCGGCTGCGGGCCGACACGCTGCGCGCCACGGCGCTGGGCTTCGGCTCGGTGGACACGACGCTGTCGGACCCCTTCCACACCCGGTACGCGATGGCGGCCCGCGCCGCCTGCGACCCCTCCATGCAGGCCCGCGCGCTGGGCCAGGAGGCGGTGATGCTCGCCTTCCTGGGCGGCCCCGTGTTCGGCCGCACGTCGGATCGGGTGCGGGCGCTGGTGCACGAGCTCGCGGCGCGCACGGGCGACCCCTACGACCAGGCGTGGGCGGCCACCACGGAGGCCATCTGGCACTGGCCCCACGGTCGCTTCGCCGAGGTGGTGGAGCACGGCGAGCGGGCGATGGCGCTCTGGCAGTCCACCTGCGCCGGGGTGCACTGGGAGCAGGCCAACCTGCGCCTCTACCTCTTCAACGCGCTGGCCCAGCTCGGTCGGCTGCGGCTGCTGCGGGAGCGTGTGGAGGAGGCGCACCGCGACGCGGTGGATCGGGGCGACCTCATGGGCCAGGTGGTGGCGGCACACGGGCAGCCCTCGCTCGCCTGGCTGGCGGCGGGCGTGGACGACATGCACCACCGCGTGGCCGCCGATCGACCCGAGGCTCCGCCCTCCGACAGCTGGCCCGAGACCAGCTTCACCACGGGCCACTACATCGAGACGACGGCCCTGGTGCACGGTCTGCTGGCGCGGGGCGAGGCCCTGCAGGCGTGGGAGGCGGTGGAGGCGGCCTGGCCGGTGTGGAAGCGGGAGTTCGTGCTGTCGCTCTGCATGGCGCGGCTCGAGGTGCGC
Organism: Alphaproteobacteria bacterium; assembly: GCA_020632955.1. Lineage (GTDB taxonomy): Bacteria > Myxococcota_A > UBA796 > UBA796 > JACKEO01. Next base: position 139,463 of record JACKEO010000011.1, on the reverse strand, counting down.
CACCTCCGTGCGCGCGCGGCGCTCGCCTGCCTGGAGGCTGAGCGCGACGCCGCGCCCGCGGCCTGCCGTGCGGCCCTCGCGGAGGACGCGCGGCTGCTCGCACGCGATCCGCTGCCCGTGGGCCAGGCCTGGGCGTCGCTGGTGGAGGCGGCGCGGCGTCGGCTGGACGGCGAGGCCTTCGACGGTCTCCTCGAGGAGGCGCGGTCGCGCTTCGACGCGCTCGACATGCAGCTCTACGCCCAGGTGGCGGCCTGGCTCGCCGCGCGGCTGGGTGGGGATGCCGAGGGCGCCGCGCAGGCCGAGGAGTGGTTCGCCGACGAGGGCGTGGACTCACCCCGTCAGCTCATCCGGGTGGTGGCGCCGGGCTTCGGCGTCGCGGCGGAAGCGTCCTAGCAGCGCAGGAGAGCACGGCCTCCTCCCGCGAGAGCCGATCGTCGAGCACGTCGAAGATGCCGGTCTACCGCCCGCCGCCGACCAGGGGGTTGCGGGTGCGCAGCGTCGGCATCCGGCTGAAGTCCCGGTCGGCCGTCCACAGCTCCCGGACGCCGTGCTCGAGACAGATCGCGGCGACGCGCGCGTCGTGCACCTTCGGTCCCACGAGCTGGCCAGCGTCGAGGAGGCGTCCGAGCGTGTCGAGGTGCCCCGGCCCCTCGCCCAGCAGGACGAGTGTGGGGGAGGCGCACCACGCCTCCAGCTGCTTCCTGGCGAGGCGCAACGACGTGGGTGGGGCGTAGATCCGCGGATGGGTGACGACCGCGACGAACTCGTGCAGGCACGGCCACGGGATCGCCCACGGCACGCCTCCCTCCGCGAGCTCCCGCACGCATCCCGACGCCTCCCGGAACCAGGGACTGTCGGCTCGGTGCGCGTACACGAGCAGGTTCGTGTCGACCGCGATCAACCGCCTCGACCCTCGTAGGCCGCGCGAAGGACGTCCGCGCCGTCCGCCGCGAGGAACTCGTCCTGCAGCCCCTCTCCCCCGAACGAGGCGTCCTCCAGCCGGAAGGGCCGCTGGACACGACGCCGGTCGAGCGCCGCCCGCAGGCCCTCCTCGACGAGGCTGCGCAGGGTCGTCCCCTCCTGGGCAGCGGTGGCCCGGGCCTGGTCGAGCAGCGCGTCGGCAATCTCGATGGTCGTCTTCATGTGGGTACCCATACCTTGCTCGCCGCCGACCCGCTCGCAGCCGTCATCCGCCCGTGTCCGCCGGTCCCCGCCCGTGTCCGCCCGCTCGCCTCACGCCGGCACGCTCCCTGTCCGCAGGAGGAACCGGGCACGGCATGGCGAACGCGTCGATGATCCTCGACACGACATCTCGCCCCGCGCAGCCACGGCCGCGCGTGCACACGGGGGTTGGCCATGCGGATGGCGCCCTCGACCGCATCCGGACGGGCATGACGGGAGGCCACGCGCGCCGCGCGGGCGGTCGTGGCGTCGGGCGACCCCACGGAGGCGCATGTCGAGGGCAGGCAGAGCCCTCCCGGAGCGACGCTCGCGGGTGCGCAAACAACGCTCGCGGGTGCGCAAACGACGCTCCCAGGTGCGCAAACAACGCTCCCGGGCGCGTCAACGACGCCCGCGGGTGGGCAAACAACGCCCGGGGGTGGGCAAACGACGCTCGCGGGTGCGGCAGGCCCTGCGAGGCCGCTGGGCAGGCCCTCGTCCACCGATCGCCCCCCGGGACGGCGCGTCCGACCGACCCGGACGGCTCGACGGGCCGGTCGGTGCCCAGCTACCGCGCGACCGCCTGCGGTCCTACGGCTCTGGCGTCGGCACCCAGGCCGCCGCACACCCCGCCAGCACCTCCCCGAGCCACGCTTCGTGCGCCGTGCCGTCGCAGGACCCGTCGGTGGCGGACCGCACGTGCCGGGCCCGGAGCGCCCCGCCATCGGCCACCTGGAAGCCCCATTCCCTGACGTCGTCGAGGGGGGCACCACCGCGTCGAAGCGGGTGGCGTCGTGCGTGAAGGAGGTCACCGCCCGGTGGACCGGGAGCATGCGTCCCGCCCTCGGGCGTCACCGGCCGGCACCGACGCGTCGTCGGGGCGTTCCGCCACGCCGGTGAGGTCGACCGTGGCGCTGTCCGACCTTGCAGCGGCCGACGGGTCGGCGTCCGTGGCTGGACCCCGTCGCACGGGACGTGCCCACGCCCGACCGAGCGCGTAGGATGACATCATGCATGCACGAAGGTGATGTCATGAACGTGCCCAAGCAGATCACGCTCCGCGGTCCCTCCGCCGAGCTCGTCCGTCGGCTGCGCGATGCGGCCGATCTGGCGGGAGAGAGCATGAACTCCACCATCCTGAGGCTCCTCGAGGAAGCGGTCGGGGCGGAGCCGCGCCGACTCCGGCTCGCGCGGTACGCCACCTGGACCGAGGAGGAGGGGGTCGCCTTCGACGCGTCCCTCCGGGAGCTGCGTGTGGCCGACGACCCGGCGTGGACCTCGTGATCCAGCGGCCCGTGGTGCTCGACACCTCCGCGTACTCCTACCTTCGACGAGGCCATGCTGCGGTGACGGAACGTCTGGTCGAGGCGCCCGCCGTGCTCGTGCCGTCGATCGTGGTGGGGGAGCTCCTCGCGGGCTTCCGCCTCGGCTCACGGGAGGCCGACAACACCCGGGTGCTCTCCGACTTCCTCCGCGAGGACTTCGTCAGCCTCGTGCCCGTCGACGAGGAGGTGGCGCTCGCGTACGGCGAGATCTTCGCGGAGCTGCGGGCAGCGCGCACGCCGATCCCGATGAACGACGTGTGGATCTCGGCGGTGGCACGCACCTGTCGGGCGTCGATCCTGACGTTCGACACCGACTTCCTGCGGGTTCCGGGGGCGGAGGTGATCCTCTGTGCGCCGTGAGGCCGTGAGGCCGGGAAACGCAGGGGCGGCGTGCCCGATCGTGGTTGCGGACCCCGCGGTCGGACCGGGTAGGGTGCAGCATCCCGTGGGGGTGGTCCCGTGCACGTGTGGTGGGCGGCGACGCTCGGGGTGCTGACGGCCTGTGTCCCTGACGCCGGCCCGGACGATGTGGACCCGCACGACGACCACGGCGACGACGCGCACGCGGAGGGCGACTGCGACGATGCGAGCTCCGGAGTGGGGACGGACCCGTGCGACACCGGAGCCGACACGGCGGGCACCGGCGTGGTGGGGGACTCCGGGTCCCTCAACGGGGGCAAGGCCAGGGGCGTGTCCTCGAAGCGCCCGGTTTGACGCGTCAACCGATCGCCCGTCGCACCTCGTCCGTTCCGCCCGAGGCTCGGGCGCCGCTGGCACCCCGAACGGCGGAAGCGGCGACGCCGCGGGAAGCCCCCAGGCACCGGACCGCGTTCGCACCCCGCGGCAACGCCAGGCCCGCCAGCCGCAGCACGAACACGCCCGGCTCCAGCTCCATCCCCGTCTGACTACCGCACCGGCGCGTGTGCGGGACCGCGTCGGGCCTCGGCGTCGCGGCGGAACCGTCCTAGCAGCTCCGGCAGGCCTCGCGTGCGCACCCCCGCGTGCACGTAGGCGAGCAGGGCCTCGTGGCAGCGCGCGAGGTCGTCGAGCGCGCCGACGGCGCGCACCCGGTCCGACAGCACGGCCTCCTCCAGCGAGAGGCGATCGTCGAGCACGTCGAGGATGGCGGCCCGGCCCGTGACCACGCGTGCGATCGCCTGGGACGTGGGCCCGGTCACCACCTGGGCGCCACGCTCCGTGAAGTGCACGTGGAGCTCCTCCTCGTCCACGGTGAGCGCCACGGTGGCGGGCGCGAGCACCCGGCAGCAGTCCCTCCAGGCCGCCGCCTGCTCGCGGGCCAGGGCCTCGAAGGAGGAGGCCAGCAGGGCGGCGATGCGCTCCTCAGCCACGGATGAACTCGAAGACGCCGGGCCCGGTGGACGCCACGTCGAGGTGACGCACGCGGCCCGCCACGCGGGCGCGTCCGATCGTCTCGTTGAGCACGGTGACGCCGGTGTGGTCGGTCTCGTTGGGCATGATCACCTGGCAGAGGTCGCCCACCTCGAAGTCCAGCTGCACCTCGTCGCCCAGGGACCGGCCGACCACCCGCACGCGCCCGGGCACCTCGCTCGCGTGGCCGCCGGCCAGCAGGCCCATCACGCGCGGCACGCGCAGGCGGCGATCGAAGCGCAGGCGGCCGTCCAGCTCGAAGCGCACCTCGCGATCGCGGAAGAAGCGCACCGGCTGGCCGTGGTGGAAGAGGAAGAGACCCTGCGCGCGCACGCGGGTGCGGGCCCGGTCGGTGAGCCGCATGAGCACCGTGCTCCAGGGGTCGGCGCCGTCCTCGGGCAGCGCCGACGCCCACTCCCAGCAGAAGTCGTCGCCCCAGCGGAAGTCCCCCCAGTTGTGGTCATGGTAGGCCGTGACGCCGTCGAGCGTGAAGCGCTCGCCGGCCACCTCCACCGTGCCGGTGGCCACGAGCCGCGAGAGGAAGAACCACGACAGCGTGCGGTCGGCCGCCAGCGTCTGGTTCGTCGAGTAGACGGGGATCGACGCGGGCACGAGCTGCACGTCCACCCGCAGGCTGCCGTCGGGCAGGGCGGCCACCACGTGGTAGCGGTCCTGCGTCCACCCCATCTGGTGGGGTCCGAAGCGGGCGTCGAGGCCCCCGCCGGTGAGCCGGACCTCGGCGCGTGGCACCCGCACGGCATCGCCGCGCCAGCGGTCGGTGTGGGCCAGCAGGATCACGCGGTGCGCGTGGTCGCCGGGCCCTCCGCCGTACAGGTCGTCGACCAGGCTGAAGTTCACCAGCAGGTGGAGCCCCGGCGCGTGGACGACGAAGTGGTGCCACTCCTTCCACCCCCGTCGGCCGAGGGGCAGCTGGGTGCCGCGCCAGTGGTCGAAGCGCGGCACGGTGCCCGCCCCGATGGCGTGCGCCAGCTGGCCCAGGCCCGCGTCGAGGCTCATCGGAGGGTGAGGTCCGGAGGTGCCGAGGAATCGGGGTCCTGCGCGGCGGGCTCGGACGACGGCAGGTGCGCGTGCAGGCGCCGCTGCAGGGCCAGCGCGCCGAGCAGGGCGAGCACGAGGTCCTCGGGTGCGTCGGGGGTGCCGCTCCGGGACGGCCGCTCGGCACACCGGTGCGCCACCTCCTCGGCGAGCGCGAGGCGGTGCACCAGCCCCAGGGTGGCGTGGAGCAGCGGGTGCCGGTCGCCGTAGGCCTCGGTGACGTCGTCGAGCACGGCTACCTCCCCAGTCCGGCCAGGCGCGACAGCATCGCCTCCAGGTGCTCGGCGCTGCCCACCGTGACCAGGGCGTCGACGAAGGAGCTGGGCAGCACGGCCTCGGGGTCCTCCTGGAGCATGTTCAGCGAGATGACCTCCCACACCGGGCGCACCTGGTGGAGCACGTCGGAGCGGCTCAGGGCCTCCTGCCAGTCGGCACCCTCCTCGGTGGCGGCGAAGCGTCGGCCCTCCGCCACGAGGCCGGCGAACAGTGCCTGCGCGGCCACGGGGTGCTCGAGGATGGCGCGCTGGGCCTGCCGCAGCAGGGTGAGGGCGGCCACCACGTCGGGATCGTCGGGGTCCTCCTCGGCCTCCCGCTGCTGCAGCTCGTCGAGCATCCAGCGCAGGGATCGCCGGTACAGGCGGTGCATCTCGCCCACCCAGGCGGCCTGGAGCTTGAGGGGCTCGTAGGCCATGCGCCGCAGGCGGTCGCTGCGGGGGGGCTCGGGCGCGGGCTCGCTGCCGAAGGGCGGGAGGGGGTCCGGATCGCGGGGTGCCGGGTCTGCCGCCGGGCCCGTGCCGGGTGTGCCCGGGGTGCCGAAGGCGCCGAGCCCTCCGAGGCCGCCGAGGCCGCCGAGTCCCCCCATCCCTCCGAGGCCGCCGAGGCCGCCGAGGCCGCCCATGCTGGCGCGCAGCATCTCCTGCTGCAGGGCCTGCATGCGGCCGAAGATGCCCATGAGGTCGTCGTCCTGGCCGTCCATCGGGTCTCCAGTCAGCGGGCGCGGCGGTGCACGTAGTCCACCAGGGCCTGCAGGAAGCGCGTGTGCACCGAGGCGGGCGTGCGGGCGAGGAAGGCGTCGAGGCGGGTGGAGGCCTCGGCGGCCCACCGCTCCGCCACCTCCCGTCCGTGGGCGAGGCTGCCCTGGCGTTCGAGCAGGGCGAGCAGCGCGCGCACCTCGGGCTCGGTCTTGGGCGCGAGGGCGACGCCCCCCGTGGCGCGGGCCAGGGCCTCCTGGAGGGCGGCGTGGCCGGCCGCGTCGAGGGACCCCCGGGCGTGGAGCTCGTCCACCAGGGTGCCCAGGCGGGCGCCCTCGGCGTCGGGACGAGGGCGGGCGAGCAGGTCCAGGGCCCACGCGCGCTCGTCGTCGCTGCAGGTGCGCAGGGCGTGCAGCAGCATCACCGTGCGCTTGCCCTCCCAGAGGTCGCCTCCGATCTCCTTGCCGTAGGCGTCGAGCTCGCCCTCCAGGTTGAGCAGGTCGTCCTGGATCTGGAAGGCGATCGACACGGCGCGCGCGAAGTCCGAGAGCCCCTCGAGCGTGGCCTCGTCGGCGCCGGCGGCGATGCAGCCCACGCGCACCGGCGTGATGAAGGAGTACCAGCCCGTCTTCTTCACCACGAGCTCGACGTAGTCCTCCTCCCCGAGGTCCCAGGCGCCCTGGCGCACCCAGTCCAGCTCCAGCGCCTGGCCCTCCACCGTCTCGCGGCACATGTGCGCCACGGCCTGGAGGATGCGCAGGGCGGGCCCCAGGCCGATCTCGGGGACGTTGTCGAGCAGCGGCTGCAGCGCCAGCGAGAGCATGCCGTCGCCCACGTTCACCGCGATGGGCACGCCGTGCTGCTCGTGCAGGGTGGGGGCGCCGCGGCGCACGAGCGAGGCGTCCTCGATGTCGTCGTGCACCAGGAAGGCGTTGTGGTACAGCTCGAGCACGGCGGCGCTGGGGAGCACCGCCTCGAGGCGTCCGCCCAGCGCACGGCAGGTGGCCATGCAGAGGGCGGGGCGCAGGCCCTTCGCCTCACGCAGCGGGTAGTCCAGCATGAGCTGGTAGAGGATGGGGTCGTAGCGACCCTTGGACCCGACGATCGCGCGGATCTCGTCGAGCACGGCGCGCCGCGCCGACGAGAGGTAGCGGTCCAGGTCGAAGCGCACCGGGGCGGGCGCGCGCGGCGACCCGGCGCGGGGGGCGTCGGGGTGCACGGCCTGGAACTAGACGTTCGGATCGGTGGTGAGGATGTCCCAGCGTGGGCCGGTGCCGAAGGGCGAAGCATCGGTGCGGGTTCCGCGCGGTCGCCCGTCGCGTCCCGGGAGGTCGTTCTGCGTTCCGAAGCCGCCGCTCGGCCAGCCCATCTGCAACCTCTGCTCCCGAGCGCTTCGCATCCCCTGCTGGACGATGGACGAGGTACCCCTCCCGCTTCGTCGGGTGGAGGGCTGGGTGGCCGTCTCGCTGCCGTAGGGGGTGCCGCAGGTGCTCGCGAACTCGCCGATGCAGGCATCGTCTCGCACGGTGTAGGCGCGCTGGACGACCAGGGTACACGCCTCCGTCTCACCGGTGTCGCAGGACGTGTCGGTCGCCGATCCGGCGTCCTGTCGCTTGAGTCCCGTGAGCAGGAGCTTGCCGTCCTCGACGGGGATCCAGACGCAGTACCATGGGACGCTGGGGACGTTCTCGTCCTTGCGTGCGTTGAAGAGAGGCTCGAACGTCAGGTTCTGGACGCGGTCGAGATCGATCCAGGTGTCGAAGCACTCACTGAGGTAGATGCGGACACTGATCACGATCTTGTGGGTGTCCATGCCGTCCGTGCAGTCGACCGTCTTCGGCACCACGATGCCCTGGATCTTCAGGAAGCGGGGTGGATCGGCACACTTCGACCTCACGGTCCGCTGCAGCGTGCGGATGACGGGGGTCACTTCGATCTGGACGCCCACCTTGGCGTTCGCTCGGGTCGCGGCGTCTTCCTCATCGAGATGCTTCATCGGCTTCCCCTCCCGAAGGTCGTGCGGCGGACCATACCCTCGAACCTGGGGTTGTGGTCAAGCACGCGTGTGGACGTGGTAGGTTCCGTCCCGTCCGGTGATGGGTGTTCCGAGGGGGAGCAGTGAGCGATCGGAGGCACGGACTGGCGCGTGTGACCGTGTTCGGAGGGGGGATCTCGGGCCTCACCGTCGCGCATGAGCTCGTCGAGCGTGGCTTCGATGTGACCCTCGTCGAGCCTGCGCGCGAGCTCAATCCCTTCTGGGGGTCGGAGCAGATCGCGTTCGGAGGCCTGGCGCGCACCCAATACGGGCGCATCCCGGCGGACCCACGCCTCTGGGCTCGCGAACCGAGTCCCCGCCTCGAGGCCGGTCTCGCGCGTCGGAGGCGTCTCGGATGGCTTCAGACCAGGTGGCACGGAGGACCTTCCGCAGGCGCTGGCGGATCAGCTGGTGCTTCCTTCGACGGCGCCTGTGTCGATGCGGGTGATGTCGTTCCCTCGCATCTCCTGGAGCACTTCAAGAGGGTCCGCCCCACACCGCGAGCTCCGTGTGCACATCGCCGTGGAGTTCGCACCTCTGGAGAGCACGATCGGAGAGGCCGCGCGTGCGGTCCTGGAGGAGGCCCTCGCGCAGCACGACCTGTTGCCGCCGGAGCATGCGCGCGACGAGGGCTCGGAAGAGGTGCCCAACTGGGAGTGGGGTCTGCGTCTCAAGGGCTACGCGGACGACACCGGGTCCAGCGTGGAGGACCAGGCGTTGTCCACGGCGCGCGTGCAGGCCGTGACCGAGGCGTTGACCGGGCTCGGCATCGACCGCGCGCGCATCCGGAGTCGGATCGCGTTCGGCGATGTCGAGAAGGCGACCGCGCGTGACGGTCGTGACCTGGCGCTGGGTGGAACGGGTCCTTCGTCACCGAACACAACCGCTGGGTGGTGGTCGAGCTGCACGACGCTGTCGTCGCCGGGAGCACGGATTCCGCTTCTTCCCGGCTACTACAACCACCTTCGCGACACGCTCAGCGCATCCCCGTCCTCGACGACTTCGGGCGCGAGACCGGGCGTTCGGTCCATGATCTGTTGCAGCCCACCCGCGTGCAGGGCCTGGTCGGTCGTCGTGTGGGCACGCTGCTCGTGCCGCGGGCGCCGGTGCGCTCGCTGCGGGCGATGCTCGCGTCGGCCAAGGGCATCCGCCACCTCGGCTACTCGGCCACCGACATCCAGGCCTTCGTGCTGCGCCTGCTGCGCTTCATGGCGACGAGCCCGATGCGGCGTCGCGCCGAGCTCGAGGACATCTCGTGGTGGGACTACCTACGAGGGCTGAACAAGAAGGGTGACCCGGTCCGCTACCGCTACAGCGAGGTCTTCGAGCGCGACTTCGTGGCCATGCCCCGCATCCTCGCCGCCTTCGACGCCCGCGATGGCGACGCGCGCAGCGCGGGCACCACCTTCCTGCAGATGGCCGACGTGAATCTTCGCGAGCGGGAGCACACCGACGCGCTGCTCGACGGCCCGAGCAGCGACGCGTGGTTCCGCCGCTGGCGGAAGTACCTGTTCAAGCTGGGCGTGGAGTTCGACGGGCGCGGTCTGCACCACATGGAACTGGAGGATCGTGGCGACGGATCGAAGCAGCTCGTGGTCTGGGTGTCGGAGACGGGGCCCTGGACGAGCCCGCGGAGCGTTGGGCTTCGAGTCGGACTACGTGGTCGTGGCCACCGACGCCGTCGCTGCAGAGCGCGTCACGGCCGCGCTCCCACCCGTGGGCGTGGTCAAGGGCCTACGCGGCTTCACCACCACGGTGCGCGACGAAGACGGCCGCCTCGTGCGTCGGGATCCCGAGCGGGAGCCCGACGTCTCTCGGTACGATCGCCTCCGCACGCTGTCGGGCATCCAGTACTACTTCATGCACAACGTGAAGCTGTTCCGGGGACACCTGTACTACCTGGATGCCGAGTGGTCGCTGACGTCCGTGGGGCAGCAGCAGTTCTGGACGTGTCGACCCTACCTGCTGCAGGACGGTTTCGCGGGCGTGCTGAGCGTGGACGTGGGGGACTGGCAGGTCCGCTCGAGCAGCCCTCTCCTCGAGGGATCCGTGGCCTGGGACGTGCCCGAGCGCGTGCTCGCGGTGGAGGTCTTCCGGCAGCTCCATCTGGACCTCACCGGGTTCGAGCCCGACGATCCGCAGCCCTACAGCCACCCGCGGCCGCCGCTGCCGAGCTGGTACCACATCGACCGCTTCATCGAGTACGGCTGGCGGGAGGACCTCGGCCGGGTGGGCGTCGTGGCCAACCTCGCGCCCTACCTCGTGCCGCTCAAGGGGGACTGGCGCCTGCGGCCCGGGCCGGACCCGTGGGATCCCGGGGGGCCGCAGGACGCGGACCTGCCGCCCCGCCTGCGCGATCGGCGACGGCGCAAGCAGCGCCTGGTCTCGCTGGGCGAGGAGGCCCTGGAGCTCGGGATGTCGATCCAGGAGGTGCGCTCCCTGCGACGGGGGGCCCGCGCCCGGGATCTGGGGATCACGGAGGAGGAGCTCATCGCGCGGCGTCGCGCACGCCAGCACGGCGACGGGCGTCGGCGCATGGGGCGCCGGTTCTGGCAGGCCTCCCACGGCGGCTACCCGGTGCACTTCGGCAGCCTGGTGTTCGCGGGCACCTACCTCAAGCACTTCACCCGCATGACCACGATGGAGTGCGCCAACGAGTCCGCCCGTCACGCCGTGAACGCCATCCTCGACCACTGGCTGGTGCACCACACCAGCGATCCGCCGGCCGAGCCTCGCGAGGAGCCGTCGGAGACCGCGCCGCCCCCCGTGGAGAAGCCGGCGGCCGACTCCGTGCACCCCGAGGTCTTCGCCAACCTCAACACGGTCTTCGAGGGCGACGAGGCGGAGCCCATCTACTTCCCCACGCCGGTGGGGGACTACTGCCAGATCTGGAACCCCGAGGAGAACGAGCCCGAGTACATGGCGGGCATCCGCGCCATCGACGAGCAGCTCTGCGCGTGGGGGATGCCCCACCTCTTCGACCTGATGGGCATCGAGCTCGGCACCATGCTCTTCAGCCACACGCCCTTCGCCAACGCGCTGCCGGCGGTCGCCGACGACCCGGTGCGCCCCCTGGAGGAGGCGATCAAGGGACTGCTCGGGTCGAGCCTGAACCCGCTGCGGTCCCAGCTCACGCGCTCCCAGTTCCAGCAGCTGCAGGAGGGCATCGACCGCTTCTTCGCCACGCTCCATCCCGAGACGGCCGGCGGCCGGGAGCCGCCGCGCGCCTACGGGCAGCGACGCGGCGACGTGGACGGGCTCCGGCGGCGCAAGAGCCCGCTCGACGGCCTGCCGCGCGGCGAGATGGGACCCGCCGACACCGATTCGCGCTATCCCGACGCCTTCGTGGACCTCGACCAGGAGCTGGACGACATGGGCGTGCCCGTGGGGATGGAGGACGAGGACGACGGCGACGGCAGGGCACGCCGATGAGCGCCCAGCCCGGCATCCTCGCCCCGGTGCCCGCGGCGGCGCGGATGCTCACCCTCCAGCTGGTGCCCGGTGCGTCGGCGGCCGACCTGGGCCGTGCGCTCTCCACCCTCGACGTGGACGTCGATCTGGTGGTGGGCCTCGGCGCGCGGCTGGTGCACCTCCTCGGTCTCGACGTCGCCCCGCTGCACGAGCTGCCCGCGATCGTGGGGCCGGAGGTGGCGATCCCGTCGACGCCGGCCGACCTGTGGATCCGCGCCAGCGGGCCCGATGCGGGGCAGGCCCTCCACCGCGCGCGCGGGGTGCTGGCCGCCCTCGGGGACCTGGTGGAGGTGGTGGATCAGACCGACGCCTTCTGGTTCGACGGCGGGCGCGACCTCACCGGCTACGAGGACGGCACCGAGAACCCGACGGGCGTGGACGCCGAGGCGGCCGCGCTGCACGCAGGCGAGCCCGGCTGGCTCGTGGGCTCCAGCTTCGTCGCCGTGGAGCGGTGGGTGCACCACCTGGCCGTCTTCGAGGCGATGGATCGGGGCACGCAGGACCACACCTTCGGTCGCGCTCGCGTCTCCAACGAGGAGCTCGACGACGCCCCCGAGACGGCCCACGTCAAGCGCACGGCCCAGGAGTCCTTCGACCCGGACGCCTTCGTGGTGCGGCGGTCGATGCCGTGGGCCGACGCCCGCGGGGAGGGCCTCGTCTTCCTGGCCTTCGGCCGTGACCTGATGGCCTTCGAGGCCCTCCTGCACCGCATGGTGGGCCTGGAGGACGGGCTCACCGACGCGCTCTTCCGGTTCACGCGACCGGTCACCCACGCGGCCTTCTGGTGCCCGCCGGTGACGGGCGGGCGGCTGGTGCTCGGCGCGGGCGGGTGAGGGGGGCGCTCAGGCCTGCGCGGCCACGGCCTCGTCGGCGTAGGGCCCCAGCTTGCAGCGCCGCAGCTCCTTGTCCATCCGGCGGAGCACGATGCGGTTGCGGAACAGCGCGGTGACCACGGTGGCCCAGTAGCCCCAGGGCAGCTTCGGGGTGTTCTCGTACCAGAGCAGCTCGGTGTAGGGCCGCGCGGCGTGGGCGTGGTGGTCGGAGTGCCGCGAGAGGCCCACCAGCGTGTAGTAGGTGAACCACGAGGGGCAGTCCCAGCTGTCGACCGGGCGCACCGTGGTGCCCGTGCGCGTCAGGCCCCAGTGCTCGATGTAGTTCACGCACTCCAGCAGGAGCACGGCCACGGCCGCCTGCAGCAGGTGGGCCACGAGGGCGGCCGGACCGGCGAACACCAGCACGGCGACCAGCACGAGCGCGGCGCCGATGACTCCCTGCAGCACCCGGTTCGACGGGTGGAAGGCGCCGCGCTCGCGGAGGCGTCGCGCCTCGAGCGCCCAGGCGCTGCGGAACTGGCCCGGCACGGTGCGCCGCAGGAAGAAGCGGAGGGGCTCACGGAAGCGTGCCGTGGCGGGGTCGTCGTAGGTGCCCACCCGGGCGTGGTGGCCGCGGATGTGCTCGGTGTAGAAGTGCTCGTAGCAGACCGTGGTGAGCAGCAGGCGGCCGAGCTGGCGGTGCAGGGCGCGGGGACGGTGCACCAGCTCGTGGGCCACCACGATGGCCGAGTACCCGCTGCTGGCACCCACCAGCAGGATGCCCATCCAGCTGGAGAAGGCCAGCAGCCCGCGCTCCGACACCATCAGCGCGAGGCCGGTGACGTTCAGGAGGTGCAGGCCGGCCAGCACGTACAGCGACAGGTCGAAGGGCCAGCGCGGCAGGTCGGGCGAGGGGGCGCGGCGCTCCGGCCCGGCCACGAAGTCGAGCGAGATCGGCACCACGAGCACGAGCAGCCAGGGCAGCACCCAGAGCCCGGTGGGCGCGACCGCCAGGTAGACCAGCGTGGCCGCGGGGAAGACGAAGCACAGCAGGTGGAGGGCGAGGCGGGTGAGCGGGGCGTGCGGGGCGACGGTCAACGGCTCGACTCCGGTCTCGACGGCGGCGGAGGGTAGACGACGCCGCGCCGATCGTCGACCCTCACCTGCGCACCGGGTCGATCAGGGCGCCACGTCCTGCCCGTCGAGCTGCTGGGCCACCACGTAGAAGTCGCGGCCGTCGTAGTAGATCACCCGACGGCGGTGGTCCCAGTCGGTGCCCACGGCCTGCTCGTCGAGGCCGAGCAGGCCGTTGGTGCTCGAGGCGAGGTCCTGCGTGAGATCGAACAGGCGGTCGAGCGCCGGCTCGAGGATGAAGCGCTCGGAGTCCTCGGCGTAGCTGCGGCTGCGCGTGGAGGTGGCCGCCTCGATCCGGTAGAAGAAGGCGTCGAGGTCGTGGGGGCTGCCGCGCGGACTCACCTCGGCGTCGATGTTCGAGGCCCGGTAGGCGAGCACGTTGCCGTCGAGGTTCTCGCGCTCCACGCCGCGGTTGGAGCCCAGCGGGTCCACCTCGCCCACCAGGGCGGGGTCGCGCACCGAGGCCGTGAAGTACAGGGACGCCGGCTCGATCGAGCCTTCCTGCAGGTAGTATCGGGTGTAGCAGTACAGGTGGGGCGCATCGAAGGTGTAGGCGTAGGCGGGCGTGTAGCCCTCCACGTACACCTTGCGGCCCTGGTGCCAGCCGCGGAAGAAGTGGTCGTCGCGCAGCGTGGCGTGTGCGGCGCGGTGATCCCCGAGCAGCACCACGATCTCGCGCAGCACCTGCGGGCCCAGGGTGTCGGGCAGCGCCGGGTAGACGAAGTGGTCGACCACGAGGGTGAGCGGGACCTCGGCGCGCACCAGGGCGTCGAGGCTCACCGACCCGTCGGCCAGGGCCGTGCCGGCCAGCCGCACCACCTCGTCCTCGGCAGCGGCCGTCAGCGCGGCCACGTCGTCGAGGCAGCGGGGATCCTGCTCGTCGCTGCTCTTCACGTAGGGGCAGAGGGTGCGCACGTCGGGCACCATGCAGGCGTCGAAGAGGCCGTCGTAGTCGGGCCGCGTGCCGATGCGCTGGGAGGGGTCGGGCGCCGTGGGGCCGTCGACCTCGTCGGTGTCGCCCTGCACGCCGGTGCGGTGGTCGTCGACGAAGGCCGCGACGCCCGCCTCGGAGCACGCCGACAGGTGGAGCACGGCCAGCCACAGTCCTCGTGCGGACATCCCCTCGACCCCGTGGTGCGGCTCGACCCCCGTCGAGTTCGTCCCTTGGGGGTATCCGCCGGGACCGCGCCTACCCAGACATTCCTTCGGTGCTCCTCCATCATCCTGTTTGGACGCGGTACATGTCGACACGCCGTCTCGGCGCTGGAGGCGCCGGAGACGCGCTAGACCTTCGGCTCCTCGCGCCGGCCGTCCGCGTGCACGGCGAAGCGGCGCGGCTCGCGGCCGTGGACCGGCGCGTCGTCGCCCCAGGGCCAGGTGCCGAAGCGGGTGCGGCGGTAGTCGGCGTAGGCCTGCTCGAGCTCCTCCCGGGTGTTCATCACGAAGGGGCCGTGGTGGGCCACCGGCTCGCCGATGGGACGGCCCTGGAGCAGGAGCAGCTCGCTGCCCTCCGGACCCCCCACCAGCTCGACGGGCAGGCCGGGGGTGAGCTGCACCGCCGCGCGTCCGGTGACCGGGGCGCCTCCCACCTGCGCGCTCGCCCCCGCGAAGGCGTAGAGCACCCGCTGCACGCCTTCCGGGGCGGCCGGCATCGTCCACCGTGCGCCCGGCGCCAGCGTGATCGTCCAGATGGCCACGTGGGCGTCGGGCCGGGACGCCCACGAGTTCGGCGGACCCTTCGGGGGCGTGCGCCCGTCGAGGGCGCCCGCCACGGTGACCACCTCGGTGGTGCGTCCCTCGGCGTCGCGGAAGACGTGGCGGGGGATGGTGGGGGCCCACAGCATCGTGAAGTAGGCCGGCACCATCTTGTCGCTGGCCGGCAGGTTCAGCCAGATCTGGAAGAGCTCCGCCGGGTTGGGCGCGGTGCGGTCGAGGAGCGGGAACATCTCGCTGTGCTCGATGCCGCCGCCCGCGGTCATCCACTGGGCGTCGCCCTGGCCGAAGCGGGCCCGGGCGCCGAGGGAGTCGGCGTGGTCGATGAGGCCACGGCGCGCGAGCGTCACCGTCTCGAAGCCCCGGTGGGGGTGGCGCGGGAACCCCGGCACCACGTCGCCGTGGTACATCCGCCAGCCGTCCTTGCCCTCGAAGTCCATGCCGATGCGGTGCCCGGCGAGGCTGGCATCAGGGCCCATCCGGTCGTTCCCCGCCGGGTAGTGGTCGAGGTGGTGGACGCAGAAGAGGAAGGGGTCGAGCGTGGGCCACGGGGGAGGTCCGAGGGGACGCACGGCGATCACGGGGTTGGTCATGGCGACTCCAGGACAGGTCAGGCTAGCCCGCACCGCGCGCGCGGGGACCGCGTCGGTGCACTCCGTGACGTGGCGCGCGGCCCCGGGTGGCACGGCGCGGCCGGAGCGGTCAGGACCAGGGAGCCACACCGGAGGCCTCATGTCCCGATCCACGACCGCCCTCGTCCTCTTCGCCCTCGCGTGCGGACCGCCCCCGCCCACCTCCTACGAGGGCACGGCGGTGCGCTTCGACCTGGAGGGGGCCCAACGGGGCGGCGACGACTTCTACGCCTACCCCTACCCGGCCGATGCGCGGCTCACGGCCCGGGGCGGGCCGCCCCTGAAGGACCTCCCCTTCGTGGAGGAGGTGCCGCAGGTGCTGGCGCTGGCGCGGAGCGCCAACGAGCTCGAGGGCTACCCCGTCACCCCCGTGGCCTGGTTCCAGGTGGACGGGGCGCTGGCCGAGCGTGACCCCACCGACGTGATCGCGGCCTCGCCCGACGCCACCCTGCTGCTGGTCGACGTCGACCCCGACAGCCCGGGGCGCGGCAGCCTCGTGCCCCTGGTGGCCCAGACCCTCGTGCCCGACCCCTACACGGCGGAGGGCGTGCTGGCGCTGTCGCCGGTGCCGGGCTTCGTGCTCCGGGCGGGCACCGAGCACGCCTTCGTGGTGCGTCGCTCCCTCGGGGATGCCGCGGGCGACCCGCTCGGCGCGCCCGCTCGGCTGCTGTCGCTGCTGCGCGGCGAGGTGGACGACGGCTCGGTGGAGGCCACCGGCTTCGCGCACCTCGGCGAGACGCTCGACACCCTGGGCGTGGACCGCGAGGACGTGGCCTCGGCCACGGTCTTCACCACCGCCGACACCGTGGCGCGCCTGCACGCGCTCACGGAGCAGGTGCGCGACCGGTACGCGCCGGAGATCGGGGCGCTGGCCCTCACCGACCGGGCGCCCGATCTGCCCGGCTACTGCGAGCTGCGCGGCACGCTGCAGGTGCCCGAGTTCCAGGCCGGGCGTCCCCCCTTCGACCGCGAGGGGCTCTTCGTCCTCGAGGACGACACCCTGGTGGAGCAGCGGCAGACGGCGATCCCCGTGGTGGTGGCCCTCCCCCACGGCGAGATGCCCGCCGAGGGATGGCCCCTGGCGATGTACTTCCACGGGTCCGGGGGGCTGGCCGACCAGCTCGTGGCGCGCGGCAAGCGACCCCAGGGAGGGCAGGCCGAGGTGGGCGCCGGGCCCAGCGCCACGCTCGCGGCGCGGGGCTTCGCCTCGGCGGGGGCGGCGCTGCCGGTGAACCCCGAGCGCGTCGCCGGCGCCAGCTCCTTCGCCTACCTGAACTTCAACAACCTGGCGGCCTTCCGCGACACCTTCCGGCAGGGCGTGATCGAGCAACGCCTCTTCCTGGACGCGCTGCTGCGCCTCGAGGTGCGGCCCGAGCAGCTCGTGGACTGCCCGGGTCCCGTGCTGCCCGCGGGCGCGCAGGCCTTCCGCTTCGACCCCGACACCGTGGTGGGCATGGGCCAGTCGATGGGCGGGATGTACACGAACATGATCGGCGCGGTGGAGCCGCGGATCCGGGCGGTGGTGCCCACCGGAGCGGGGGGGCACTGGAGCCGCTTCATCCTGCTGACGGAGCTGCTCGGTCCCGGCGTGGCCGAGAGCCTGCTGCGCTCGCTGGTGCAGGTGCCGGAGGACGTGCCGCTCACCTTCCTCCACCCGGCGCTGCACACGGGCCAGACCGCATGGGAGCCGGCCGAGCCGATGATCCACACCGTGCGGCTGGCGCGACGGCCGCTCCCCGGCCATCCCGTGCGGCCGATCTACCAGCCGGTGGGCCTGGGCGACTCCTACTTCCCGCCCGAGGTCTTCGACGCGATGGCGCTGGCCTTCGGCACCGAGCAGGCGGGCGAGGACGTGTGGCCGGGGATGCAGGACGCGCTCGCCCTGGACGACCGCGAGGGCTTCGTGCCGCTGCCCGCGGCCGACAACCGGAAGAGCGAGGACGGCACGCCGTTCACGGCCATCGCGGTGCAGTCCTCGGGGGACGGCTACAGCGATCCGCACGTGATCTTCGTGCAGGTCGACGCCATCGTCCACCAGTGGGGCTGCTTCCTGCAGACCTTCCGCGAGGACGGCGTGGCCCGCGTGCCCGTGGGGGCGGGGCCTCGGGATGCCTGTCGATAGGACGGGATCGAGGCGGTCGCCGGCTCAGGGCGTCCGGCGGTCGTCCACCGCCTTCACCACGGCGCTCCAGGGGCACCAGCTCTTCACGCTCGCGATCCAGCTCGCGAGGTTCGCGTCGAGGTAGGCCGGCGTGCCGTCGCAGAGCTCGATGGTGAAGTCGGCCCAGTGCAGGTCGGCGGCGTCCACGTGGAAGGCGTGGCGGGGGTCGCAGTCCGCGCCGGCCACCACGGCGCCCATCACGGGGACCTGGGTGGTGCCCTTGGCGAGGTGGGCGGCCGCGCCGTCGATGAAGGCGTCGTCGGTGGCCCAGAAGACGAAGCCCTGACCCACCACGTCGAGGGTGATGAGGGCACCGTCGGTGCGTCCGGCGCACGGGGGGGCGCTGCCGGAGTCGCCGGAGTCGCCCGAGTCGCCGGAATCTCCCGTGCTGCCGGAGTCGCCGGAGTCTCCCGCGGCGCCCGAGTCGCCCCCCGTGCCGGTGTCGCTGTCGGGTGGCGCGCCGCTGTCGTCCGCCGTGTCGTCCACGGCGCCGGAGTCGCCGGTGTCGGAGCCCGGAGGCGTGCCCGGCGCGCAGGCCACGACCACGAGGAGGGCGAGCGGACGGAGCGGGCGGGTCACCGGTTCTCCTTGGCGTCCTCGTTCGGCTCCACCACCTCCCAGGTGCCCCCGAGCGCCTCGCGCACGGTGTCGGGGATGCGGCTCGCGGGACCCCGCACCACGACCAGCTCGTGCTCTGCGCAGCCCTTCAGGGCCTGCTTCACCTCGTCGGTGCCGAGGTCGCTGACCAGGGGGACGACCTGCCGCCAGTCCTCCACCGAGTGCCCCTCCAGCAGGGCCTCGGCGAGGCTGTGGGCCACGCTCCAGCGCGTCTGGCGTCGTAGCGGTGTCTGGAGCACCTGCCGCGTGCGGAGGTCCTCCAGGGTGCGCTCGTCGAAGCCCTCCTGCTCGGCACGCCGCAGCAGGCTGCGGAGGTGCGCCACGGTGGGCTCCAGGCGGTCGAGGGGCACGGTGGCGAGCAGGGTGTAGCGTGCCCGATCCCGCTGGTGGTCGCCCACGGCGAAGGGCGAGTAGGCCCAGCCGAGCTCCTCGCGCAGCGTGAGGTACAGGGCGCGGCTGAGCAGATCGGCCACGGCCTCCTCGTGTCGGGCGGCCTCGCCTGCGTCCGTGGCCACGCACGTGAGGCTGACGATCGCCTGGGTGGCCTCCTCCTCGTCGAGGAGGAGCCCCTGCGTGGCGAGGGGTGCGGCCGGCGGGAGGGCGTACGTCGGCGGGGCCGCGGGGCGGCCCTTCCAGTCCGAGAAGGCGCCGCGCGCCGACTCCACGCCGTCCCAGGCCTCCACGCTGCCGGCCACCACCAGCACCGAGCGCGACGGGCGGAAGGTGGCGGCGAGCAGGGCGTCGAGGTCCTTCGCCTTCGCGGCGGCGAGGTCGGCGCGGGCCTCGTCGCCCTGCAGGAGCAGCGCCCCCCGCCAGGCGGGCTCCAGGGCGCGCGCCTCGGCGTCCACCCAGGGCCACCGCTCGGCCTCGCGGGCCAGGGAGCGCCGGATGCGTCGGATGCGGCCCAGGCGGTCGGCGGCCACCGCGCCGTTGACCTTCTGGGTGTCGACGAGCTGGCGCAGGGCCTTCATGCCCTTGTCGAGCTCCGAGCTCATCGCCCGGGCGCGCAGCACCCAGGTGTCGGGCCCGAGCGACAGGCCCAGGTCGGAGAGCAGCACGTTGCCCTCGTGCTCCGCGTCGTGCTGGAAGGCGGCGAGGACGAGCTCGTCCAGGCCGGCCGGGAGGGCGGGCGCCGGCGCCACCAGCAGCAGGTCGACGAAGGGCATGCGCCCCTGGTCCACCGCCACCACGCGCAGCCCGTTCGCGAACCGATCGTGCTGGACGCGCCCCTCGCCGAGCGAGGCGTCGAAGGTGCGCGCGCGCTCCGGCGTGGCCTCGTCGGCGAGGTCGACCTGGGCGCCGGTGAGGGAGGCCTTGGTGCGGCCGGCGTCGCGGAGCGTGCTCACCTCGCCGGGGCGCAGGTCGAAGCGATGGGCCGCCTTGGGGTCGAGCCGTGCCGCGAGCCACTCCGCGGCGTCCTCGAGGGTGCTGCGCTTGTAGAGCTCGTCGGTGGCGCGCAGGTAGTCGGCGGAGTGGCCCAGGTGGACGTGCTCGGCGAGCACGGCGTTGCGTCCCGTGCCCACGCCCGCGATCCGCTCCAGGCTGGACAGCATGCCGAGCCTGCGCCGCACGATGCCCATGGCGCGGGAGAAGGAGGACTGGGTGGGGGCCTTGAGGCGCTTGACCGAGCGCAGCACCTTGTCGAAGGTGGGCTCGGGACCCTTGCTCCCCACCTCGAAGAAGCAGGCGAGCAGCGTGTCGCGCCGGAAGCTCGCCACGGTGCACCCGCCCTCGTCGCGGCCCCCGGGGAAGGCGGCAGCCTCCACCACGTTGTCGAGCATCGAGGGGAGCACGCCGGTGACGAAGGGATCCACGGGCTCGAGCGTCCACACGAGCGCCAGGATCCGCTCCTCGACATCGCCCTCCACCACGTGGATGGTGCCGTCGCCGGGGAGCAGGGCGAGGCCGCGCTGGTCCCACCGCGGCACGGGGCTGCGCGGGGGCAGCGGGGACCCCGGGTGGTCGGGGTCCTCCAGCCAGAGCACCCAGTCCTCGTCGCGGTCGGGGTCGGGGTGCTCCACGCCAGGCAGGGCGAAGCGCTTCATCAGCGTGGTGCGGCCCTCGCCCACGAAGGCCTCCCGCGGGAAGGCGCGGAAGATCATCCGCAGCGCGTCGTCGATCCGGAAGTCGCCGGTGAGGACGAGGGTGGCCTCCGAGGCGCGGTAGTGGGCGTCGGTGAAGGCCTGGGCGTGGGCCAGCGTGAGCGCGTCGAGGCTCTCGGCCGTGCCGATGTTCGGGCGGCTGTAGGGATGGTCCCCGGGATGCACCACGGGCAGGATGCCCGTCCACACGCTGGGCACGCCCGTGTGCTCGCCCTCGCGCCGCTCGGCGTGCACCACCTCCCGCTCGAGGGCGAACGCCTCGGGGGTCACCTCCTTGAGCGGGTCCACCAGCATCTCGCCCTGGAGCTGGAGCAGCCGGGCGAGCAGGTGCGACGGGCAGGCCGTCTCGTACCGGACCTCGTCGAGCGAGGTGGACGCGTTGAACCAGCAGCCGAGGCTCTGGAGGTACTGGAAGGTGGGGGGGCGGCCGTTCTGGCGCGACAGGAACCAGAGGTGCTCCACGAGGTGGGCGAGGCCGGCCTGGTCGGGCGGGTTCTGGGCGCCGCCCGCCTCGATCACCATCGTGACGCCCACCACGGGCGCGGAGTCGTCGGGCGCGAGCACCACGCGGAAGCCCGTGGGGAAGGTGGCGTCCTGCGTGGGCAGACCGAACTTGCGGGTCTCGGAGGCGCCGCCGAACGGGTCGTCCGCCGCCACGGTCGAGGCCTGCGCCCAGGCCACGACCCCCATCGTCCACCACCACATCGCGCGCCCCCCGGAGATCGACGGCAGTGTAGCGTCGCCGATCCGGATCGGGCGGCGCGGATCAGGGGGAGGGGACCTCGGCGCGCATCCGGGTGGTGCCCACGGGCCAGGGTCCCACCGACCACGCCACGTCGAAGGCCACCGAGCCGCTCGAGGTGGTGGGGCGGAAGTCCACCGCCAGCGCCACCTGCACGCCCGGCGGGGCGGTCCAGGGCGACAGCGGGGCGGACAGCTCCGACGAGGTCAGCTTCGTGGGGGACAGCTCCACGGGGAAGGGGCTCGCGTTGGTGGCGGCCCACTGCGCGGTGGCCTGGCTCCCGACGGGCACGGCACCGAGCTCGGCCACCTCCTCCGAGAGCGTGACGACGGGCTCCTCGGTGAGGGCGCCCGCGTAGGTGCTGGCCAGGATCGTGCCGTCGAGGGCCAGGAACTCCACGAGCACCTGGTGCTCGCCCGGCTCCAGGCCGTCCGTGGCCAGGGTGACGGGCAGGCGGGTGCTCGCGGTCACGTCGACGAGGCCGTCCGCGGGGCTCACCACGCGCCACGCCTCGTCGTCCAGGCGCACCTCGGCGATCTGCACGTCGGTGGCGGCCAGCACGGTGAAGCTGCCCTCGAGCGGCCAGGAGGCGAGGAAGACCCCCAGGTCCACCTCGGACTCCAGCACGAGGGGCAGCGGCGCGGGCGCACCACACGCCACGAGCACCGGCACGAACAGCATCCTCGGTCCCATGCGGGCCTCCTGCGCGGGGACGGTCACCTACAGCGGGACCCCTGTCCAGCCGATGTACGCCATGGACCGGCAGCCTCGCTGCCCCGCTGCCTCCGTGCGTGCCCCGTGACGAGACTCCTTCCCCTCCTGCTGGCCGGCTGCCTCGATGGTGGCGCCACCACCGTGAGCGTGGAGGCGGCGCTGCGCGAGCCCGATCCGGTGCGCGTGGAGGCCGAGCAGGCGGCGCAGCGTGCGCTGCAGCGCGAGGCCGCGCGTGCGCCACGCGACACCTGGGTGGTGCCCGGCGACGCCGTGGCCCGCGGGCCGGCCACCCTGCACCCCCTGGAGTCGGCGCGGTGGCTGCACGGGGAGGCGCGCGACACCGGGGTCATGGTCTACGTGTTCTGGGAGACCTGGTGCGCGGAGTGCATCGCGGAGCTCCCCGAGATCGGGCGGCTCGCGACCAAGCTGGACGGCGAGGTCCAGGTCGTCGGCCTCACCACCCTGTCCCGCGGCGGGAGCGCCACGCGCGCCCTGTCGATCCTCGAGGGGGCGCGGGCGCGCTTCCCGGTGGCGGTGGTGCCCAGGTCGCTGCACGAGCGGGCGCGGATCTCCGAGGTGCCGCACGCCATCGTCACCCGGGACGGCGACGTGGTCTGGCGTGGATCGCCGCGCGCCCTGTCGGCCACCCGCCTGCTGCGCCTGGCCCGCTGACTGCAACGAGGTCCGGCGGGCAGGTCCCGCGCACCCCGTGGTAGACGCGAGGCGTCCTCGGGGTGTGGCATGCAAGCACCGGATCGGCTGGCCGTAGCCCGCGCGCTCTTCGTCGCCGCGCACGTGGTGCTCCTGACGATGATGGCCCTGCCAGAGCCCGCGGTCTCCGAGGAGGACCTGGCCAAGCCCGACGTGCAGGGGTGGTTCCGCGACACGGCGGGGCGGCTGTCCCGCTTCGGCTGGGAGGTGGACGGCGAGGGGCTGCAGGAGCTGGTGGTGCCCTGGGCGCGTCGCTGGCAGGCGGCCCGACACGGTGCGCTGTCGCCCGGCCGGCTGTACGCCCGGGCCTGCGGCGTGCACCAGTCGTGGCGCATGTTCGCGGGCGTCTCGCCGGAGGCGGGTCGCCTGCGGGTGGACGCCCGCCTCGACGGCACCTGGTCGCCCGCCTACCGGCCACGCTCGGGGGAACATGCGTGGCGCGTGTCCTTCTTCGAGCACGAGCGCGTCCGCACGCTGGTGAACCAGTTCGTGCACGAGCGCCACCGCTCCGACTACCGCCGGCTGGGGCGCTTCCTGGCGGCGCGCGTCACCGACGAGCTGGGGCCGGCGGACGCGGTGCGGCTCGAGATGGAGCAGACGGTGTCGCCCGAGCCCGAGGTGCTGCGGGTGCAAGGCGAGCTCACCGTGGAGAAGACCTATTGGTCCACGGTGTTCGGCGTGCGCGAGGCGACGCCATGAAGGCCGCGTGGGCCTGGTGGGTGGCCTTCTGGTCGGAGGAGGAGCCCCCGGTGGTGCTGGCCGTGCTCCGCATCCTCGTGGGCCTCGTGATCCTGCAGGACGTGGGGTCGATGCTGTGGACCCAGGACGTGGCCTGGCTCTTCGTGGACGACACCCACGGCGGCCTCGTCGCGCCCGGCAAGGGACCGTTCTGGCTGGCGTGGCTGGGCGGCGCCACCTGGGGCAACGTGGTCGGCCTGCTCGCCACCACCTGCCTCTTCGCCGCGCTCCTCACCGTGGGACTGGGCGGCCGCCTGGTGCCGCTGGTGCTCATCCAGCTGCTCATGGCGGTGTTCGACCTGCACCCCGGCACGGGGGGCGGGCACGACCGCGTGATGACCAACCTGTGCTGGCTGCTGGTGCTCGGCCCGTCCACCGCCACCTTCTCGGTGGACGCGTGGCGCCGCACGGGTCGCTGGCACGACCCCACGCCCGTCCTCGCCCTCGCGCGCCGTCTGGGCGTCTTCCAGCTCGTGCTGATGTACACGGTGACCGGCTTCGCGAAGCAGGGGTCGGCGTGGTTCGCGATGGAGCGCTTCACGGCGGTCTACCGCGCGCTGCTCAACCCCTCGTGGGCGCGCTGGGACCTGGCGGGCGTGCTCGGGCACCCCGTGGCCTTCGCCGCCACCCAGCTCGGCACCGTCGGCTCGTGGTGGTGGGAGGCCCTGTGGCCCGTCCTGCTGGTCCACCTGCTGCTGCGGCATCCGCCCCTGGCGCACACGCGCCTGGGCCGCCTCAACGCCCGCTGGGACCTGCGCTGGCCCTTCGTGGTGCTGGGCGTGGTGACCCACGGCGTGCTCTTCGCGCTGATGAACCTGGGGCCGTTCTCGGCGATCACCCTGTCGCTCTACGTGACCCTGCTCCGGCCCGACGACCGCGTGGTGCGCTGGCTGCAGGGCGCCGCCCACACGCAGGACGGCGGCCCCCCGCCTGCGCAGGAGGCCGCCGCCGGGACCTGAGGACCGCGACCTACGGGTGGTCGAGGATGTCGAGCGGGTCGGTGCCCGCGACGTACTCCACCTTGTCCGGGTAGGTGTCGCCGTCGGTGTCGATCAGGTTCGGGTCGGTGCCCAGGTACAGGGTCTCGCCGTCGTCCGACAGGCCGTCGCCGTCGCTGTCGGGCAGGGTGAGCGCCAGCGGATCGGTGCCCGCGTCGACCTCGGCCCCGTCGGGGATGCCGTCGTCGTCGCTGTCGGGGTCGTTCTGGTTGGTGCCGTACACCGCACCCTCGGCCTGGTCGTACAGCCCGTCCCCGTCGGTGTCGGCGGGGTAGCGGTCCACGCGGAAGCCGCTCACCGGGAAGTGCGAGGACGTGGACGCGCTCGTGCCCACCCAGGTGAAGGTGCGCGTGCCGCCGCCGCTGCCGATCGAGAAGTCCTCCCAGTACTGGGAGACGGCGGCGTCGTTGGCGGGGGCGTTCCCCGACGTGGGCGTCTTGGAGCCGATGAGGGCCGCGTCCACGTAGAGGTTGGCCGGCTGCACCGTCCACGCCTGGGCGATGTGGTGGAAGGACCGGATGAAGTACTCGCCCTCGGGCAGGTCGATCGCGTAGGTGAGCGAGGCGGTGCCCACCAGGCCGTACCAGTCGTCGAGCAGGTCCTTGGCCACCAGCCACGGGCCGCCGTTGATGCCGGTGTACCCACCGAGCTTGATGTCGGCGACGCGTCCCTGGGTGTTGGGCGCGAAGGTGACCGAGACGTCCACGTCGTCGCCGGTGCCGAAGGGGTCGGACACGGTCTGCGTGTGGGTGCCGGTCAGCGGTGTGGAGCTGTTGGCCACCTGGCCCGCCACGAAGGAGACGTAGCCGGCCTGCGTGTCGGCGCCGTCGGAGGTGGCGGAGCCGAAGCCGTCGCCGTCGAAGTCGAGGCGCATGCTCACCAGCCCGTTGAAGGCCAGCGGGTCGGTGCCCGCCACGTTGACCTCGTAGCCGTCGGGGAAGTCGTCGCCGTCGGTGTCGATGCCCGTGGGGTCGGTGCCGTAGGTCACCACCTCGTCGCCGTCGTCGAGGCCGTCGCCGTCGCTGTCGGCGTTGAAGGGGTCGGTGCCGTAGATGCCGATCTCGTCGTCATCGGCGAGCAGGTCGCCGTCGCTGTCGAGCTCGATGGGCATGTCGAAGTAGCCGGAGATCGTGCCCAGCGAGGCGTAGCCGGCGGGGCCGAAGATGCCCTGCAGGCGGTAGTAGCCGCCGACCTCCACGAACTGGCCGGTCCAGGCCACCCCGCCCGAGCCGTCGTCGATGGTGCCCGACGCCGAGCCGTCGGCCGGGTCGAAGGTGCCCACGATCTCGAACTGGAACAGGTAGGGGAAGGGCCCGACCACGGTGGCGAAGTTCACCGCGCACACCGCGTTCACGCCGGTGCTCGAGGCGTTCGGGTTGGCGATGCGCGGCGTGCCCTGGTCGTCCACGTAGACGCGCGCGGCGCCGTTCGTGCAGGTCTGGATGCCGCCGCCGGGGGGCAGCAGGCCTCCGAGCACACCGCCCGACAGGTCGAAGGTGAGCTCGAAGATGCCGTCGGCGCCGGGCGCCCGGTAGGTGCCGTTGAAGCGGTCGTCGGCGGTGGGGCAGTCCTCGTTGTCGTCACCCGGCGTGCCGAGGTCGGTGTTGCCGGAGAAGCCGATGGCCGTGGTGGACGGGCACCAGCCGTCGAGGTCGGCGGCGTCGAGCTGCCAGGAGATGCCCGACAGCTCGGCGAAGCCCGTGTAGTCGACCTCGTCGATGTCCTCGACGCCGTCGCTGAGGGTGATGACGTCGCCGCCGCTGTTGTCGAGCGTGCGCGAGAAGCTCGCCTGGGCGGCGGCGCCGTAGCAGCCCGGGAAGAGGCCCGTGTCGCGCGCGAGCATGATGTAGTTGCCCGTCTCGGCCCAGATCGGGACGTCCACCAGCGACGTGCCGGAGGTGTCGCTCACCTCGAGCCCGCGGAGGAAGATCCTGTCGGTGCCCAGGTAGAGCAGCTCGATGTACTCGAAGCTGGCGTCGGCGCCGCAGTAGACCGGGTTGTTCATGAACTCGTGGATGATCAGGTCACCCGGATCGAGGGCCGACAGGGGCAGGGGGCACACGTCGTTGCCCACGCCCGGCGAGCCCCAGTTCACGAAGGGACCGCTGAGCACGGTGTCGGCAGGGCACCACACGGGGCCCACGTCGTCATCGAGCTCCTGCGCCATGCCCTGGAAGAGCGTGAACCCGGTGGTGTAGTCGACGCTGGCGAAGTCGGGGTTGGTGCCGTCGTGCAGGCGGATGACGTCGCCGCCGACGTCGGCGAGCTGGAAGCCCTCCCACCGGATGTCGGCGTCGGCGCCGTAGCAGTCGTTGAACTCGACGAAGGTGGGCGCGAACACGATGGTGTCGCCGGGGGTGGCCACGTAGCGGACCGTGTTCACGTCGTCGGTGCCGCTGTCGGAGATGACGAGGCCGAACAGGTCCACGCGCTCGTCCACGTGGGAGATACCCGACAGGCCCGAGAAGATGATCTCGAAGTACTCGGCCTCGGAGTCGAGGCAGCCCAGCGGGTCGTTCATGAACTCCGTGATGCGGAGGTCGCCGGGGAGGAGGTCCTCGATGCCGAAGATCGTGTCGCTGAAGTCGACGGGGTCGGAGCCGCGGTCGACCTCCTCGCCGTCGTCGGCCCCGTCGTCGTCGGTGTCGGGATCGAAGGGGTCGGTGCCGTAGATGAGCACCTCGTCCTCGTCGATCAGGCCGTCGCCGTCGGAGTCGAGGGGCACGTTGTCGCGACCGTCGCAGTCGCTGTCGATGCCGTCGTCGTCGGTCTCGGGCGCGCCCGGATGGATGTCGGGGTCGGTGTCGTCGCAGTCGTCGGGCACCGTGCGCGAGGCGTCGGCGAGGCGCGTGGGCCCGGTCATGTCGATGGGGACGTGCATCTCGCAGGCGTTGATCGACTCGTCGGTGGTCCAGTCGTCGTCGTCGCGGTCGAACCACCAGTCGATGGGGTCGGCGGCGCGCACGTCGGTGCCGTAGGGCGAGCCGCGCAGCCAGAGGATGCGACCGGCGTCGATGCGGCCGTCCACGTCGGCCTTCGGCTCGGCGATGAGCAGGTCGGGGGTGAGGTCGCCGTCGAGGTCGCCACCGCCGGCCACCCACTGGCCGAGGGCCGCGAACTCCTCGGTGCCCAGGATGATGGCGCCCTCGTAGGTGCCCAGGTTCGAGGCGCTGTAGGTGGGGAAGGTGTTGCCGCCCACCAGACGACCGAAGCTCTCGGCGGCCGACAGGGGCACCACGCCCGAGCCGTTGACGATGCCGGAGAAGTCGTCGCGGCCGTAGAGCACGTAGGCGGCGCCGGCGTCACGCGCGCGGGTGTCGTCGTCGACGGCCGCGATGACCACGTCGTCGTAGCCGTCGGCGTTGAGGTCGCCCGCACCGGCCACGCTGCGGCCGGCCTGGGCGCCGATGCCGCCCTGGGCCTTGACGAGGTCGATGGTGCCCACCGCCACGGTGCCCGACCAGCGCGTGGTGTGGCCGCCCACGACGTACGCCGCGTTCTGGATGGTGCCGATCACCAGGTCGCCGGTGCCGTCGCCGTCCACGTCGCCCGCGGCGTCGAGGGCGATGGTGAACTGCTCGCCGAGGGAGCCGCCCGTGATGGTGGCGGCGGGGGTGAGCGTGCCGGGCAGGGCGGCGGCCCCGTAGAAGACGTAGGCCGCGCCCGTCTCGAGGGCGCCGACCCGGGGCGCGCCGACCACCAGGTCGGAGAAGGTGTCGCCGTCGAGGTCCGACAGGGCCAGCGTGCGACCGGCGTCGCCGCCCGCCACGGTGCCGGTGAAGGTGGACGCCGCGGACGCGGGCAGGTCGTAGGTGCCGAAGAGGGGGTTGCCGCCGCGGAAGACGTAGACGCGGCCCACCTTGCCGGTGGCGTTGCTGTAGCCGGGCGCGCTCACGACGATGTCGTCGTAGTCGTCGCCGTCGAGGTTCGCGACCACCACGTCGGTGCCGGTGCGGTGCTCGGCGCCGGCGCCCCGCAGCGTGAGGTCGGCGTTGTCGATGGGGATGGTGCCGTCGGCGAGCGGGCCGAAGAAGACGTAGACCGCGCCCTGGCCGAGGTTCGGCACGCGCGCGCCGGGGGCGCCCACCACGAGGTCGGGCACGCTGTCGCCGTTCACGTCGCCGGAGGCCACGCTGTAGCCGACCTCGCCGCCCTTGCGGGTGCCGAGGATCTGCACGTCCCAGTTGCCCTGGCCGTCGCCCAGCGTGCCGTTCATGTCGAAGGCGCCGCCGTCGGCGCGACCGCGCCGCACGAGCACCATGCCCGACGTGGTCTCGCCCGACAGGCTCGACCCGGGGAAGGTCATGATGAGCTCGTCGTCGCCGTCGAAGTCCATGTCGGGCAGGATGGCCATGCCACCCAGGCCGAAGTTGCCGCCCACGGTGGTGCCCTGGAAGGCGGCGAAGGCGATGTCGTCCGCGTCCTGCCGCCAGCCCATGTAGAAGAGGCCGTCGCAGTCGTTGTCGGCGAAGTCGCACACCTCGGTGGCCAGCGGGTTGATCGCCGGGTCGGTGTCGTCGCAGTCGAGGGGGAACTCGGAGTAGCCGATGGGGGTGGTGCAGGCGCGGGTCCACGACCAGGGGTCGCCGACGCCGTCGCCGTCGTCGTCCAGGTAGTAGGAGTTCGCGCCGACCGCGGTGGCCTCGTCGATGCCGTCGAGGCAGTTGTTGTCGATGCTGTCGCAGATCTCGAGGGCCAGCGGGTTGATGGCGGGGTCGCTGTCGTCGCAGTCGCCGCCGAGGGTCTGCAGGCCCAGCAGCGTGAGGTCCTCGCAGTCGCGGAAGACGTTGCCGGCGTCGCCGTAGCCGTCGGCGTCGGCGTCGGGGAAGTAGTCCACCGCGTCCACCGACGAGCTGTCGTCGATCAGGCCGTCGCAGTCGTTGTCGAGGTCGTCGCCGCAGAGCTCGTCGGCCCCGGGGAACACGTCGATGTCGTCGTCGTTGCAGTCGCCGTCGCAGCCGGCGATGCCGTCGCCGTCGTGGTCGCCGGCGCTCGTGAGGCCGTCGCAGTTCTCGTCGATGGCGTTGCCGCAGATCTCGGAGGCGCTGGGGTTGATGAGCGCGTCGCCGTCGTCGCAGTCGGTGTTCCGCGTGACGAAGCCCCCGGGCAGGAAGCAGTCGACCGTGGTGACGCCGGGGTCGCCGTACTGGTCGCCGTCGGTGTCGGCGTAGAAGGTGCGCGGCGCGGGGCCGGTGTCGCCGCCGAAGAAGATGCTGACGATGCCGCGATCGGAGCCCGTGTGATCGTGGGTGGGCGAGGCGACGACGGCGTCGGGGTAGCCGTCCTGGTTGAGGTCGCCGACGGCGAGCTGGCTGCCGGTGCGGTCGAGGTAGGCCGTGCCCTGGAAGGTGGCGTCGACGTTGACGATGTCGCGCGCGCTGGGGGTGGGCCAGGGGCCGTACTCGATCCACGCGGCGCCGGCCTGCTGCACGGGACCGGGCCCGCGCTCCGCACCCACGAGGAGGTCGACCTCGCCGTCCTGGTCGTAGTCGGCGGGCGGCGCCAGCGAGAAGCCGAAGCTGCCATTCCCGTGAGGGCTGTAGATCTGGACCAGCGAGGTGGCGCGGGCGTTGTAGTCGCCGGGAGGCAGGGCCCCGTCCAGCAGCCAGATCGCGCCCTGGTTGTACTGGCCGAAGGTGAAGGCCGACAGCCAGATCTCGGGCTTGCCGTCGCCCGTCTGGTCGCCGGCGAGGGTGGCGGCCACGCCCAGGCGATCGCCCGAGTTGCCGAACAGGCGCACCGACGCATCGGTGGTCTGCAGCAGCACCTGGGGCTGGCCGGGGAACCACGCGAGGTTGCCGTCGTAGAGGTAGACCGCGCCGGAGTTCACGCCGGTGGTGCGGTCGAAGGGCGCGCCCACGCCGAAGTCGTCGGCGCCGTCGCCGTCGACATCGCCGCGGGCGAAGGCGAGTGCGCCCAGGCCGGCGTAGTCGCCGGGGCCCACGATGCGCACGTCCTCGTCCACGTCGGCGAAGCGGTCGCCCGTGATGGGCCCGAGGAAGATCGAGGCCGCACCGCGCTCGTACCCACCCACCGGAGCTCGCCGCGCGCCCACCAGGACGTCGTCGAACCCGTCGCCGTTCACGTCGCCGATGCCGAAGACGTCGCGGCCGAAGTTCTCGCTGCCCACGGCGCCGAAGAGGGCGGCGTCGGCCTGGGTCTCGAGATCGATCTGCGTCTGCCCCTGCATCGTGCTCGCGGTGACGATCCACGCCATGCCCGCCCCCAGGGACAGGCCGCCGGTGGCGTAGGTGCCGATGATCAGGTCGTCGCGGTTGTCGCCGTCGATGTCGCCGGCGTTCTTCACGCGCCAGCCGGTGGCATCGCCCGCGCGCGCGCCGTCGAGGACGAGGTCGGCGTTGGCCGCCATCGTGCCGGAGCCCGCCGCGAGGGGTCCGAAGAAGACGTACACCGCGCCGGAGCGGGAGCCGTTGGGGTCGGCCCCGTCGGCGCCGATCGCCAGGTCGGGGATGGTGTCGCCGTTGAAGTCGCCCACGGCCACGTCGCGGCCGGCGGTGTCGGCGTTGACGGAGCCCGCGAGGATCAGGTCGGCCTGGCTGCCCGCGGACAGGACGCCCTCGAGGCGCCCCTCGCCTGGGTCGCAGGCGCCGGGCGTGGGGGGAGCGGCGAGCGCAGCGCTCGCGAGGAGGGTGAGCGGCAACAGACGCACGACGGGCTGCATCGCGGGCTCCACGGCGGTGTGCGCCGTCGGCGGCCGGCGCAGGGGGGACACGAACCATTCCGACGACATCCTACGACACGACGGGGGGGCGTGTTGAGGCAGACCGCAGCGGCGTCACCGAGGTGTCGCAGGCAGATCGCGGCGGCGCCGCGATCCTCGACGGTCGCGCCGTGGTTTCGCCGTACCGCTGTGGCGTGGGGTCCCGTCTGGCCGCGGAGCGTCCCCGTGCGCTCAGGCGCCCGCAGACAGGCGCAGGTCCGCGCTCCGGGCGCGTCGCCAGGCGAGCACGTCCTCGGCGGTCAGCTCCCGGTGGTGGTCCAGGGCCCACCCGAGGGCGGTGATCAGGTCGTCGGCCTCCTCCACGCCGCAGCCCAGCCGCACCACCCGGTCGATGCCCTGGCGCCTCAGGCGCGGCGCCGGGGTGAAGTGCTCGCTCACCGTGCGGTGGTGGTTCACCTTCGAGACGAGGCCGTCGAAGGAGAGGGCGTAGCGCCACACCACGGTCATCGCGATCACGTTGCAGAGGTGCAGCGTGCCGTCCTCGTCGAGGTCGCGGACCTTGAAGGACACCAGCGATCCCGGTCGTGCGTAGGCGCGGGCCACCACGTCGGCGTCGGGGTGATCGGGACGGGAGGGGTGGTGGACCTCCTCCACGTCGGGCCGTCCCGCGAGGAAGGCGGCCACGGCGACCGCGTTGTCGCAGCGGCGGGCGTGCAGGTCGGCGGCCTCGTCGAGGCCCTGCAGGAGCACGCCGGCCGACCGCCATGACAGGGTGCCTCCGCGCATGGCCTGCAGGTCCATGACCTCGTTCATCAGCGGCACGCGGTTCGACGCGATGTAGCCGAAGGTGTCGCGATCCTGGCCCGACACGGCCTTGGTGCCGGCACCCACCACCACGTCGATGCCGGGCCGGTCGAGCAGCGGGCGCGCCGGGCCCCAGGGCGTGGCGATGGTGTCGTCCACGACGTGGCGCAGGCCCGGCGCGCGCCTCTCGCGCAGACGCACGACCGCCTCGCCCACCGCGTCGGGGTCCAGGGCGCGGGTGAGCGGGTTGGAGAAGGTCTCCGACAGCACCACGCGGGTGTCGGGGCGCACGGCCTCCTCGAGGGCGGCGGCGTCCACGTGGTCGACGATGGTGACCGAGCCCTCGAGGCGCTGCATCGTCCACTCGAGGAAGGTGCGGGACTTGCCGTAGATCTGGCGCGCGAGCACCGCGTGGTCGCCGCGCTTCAGCAGCGCATCGAGCGGCAGGGCCACGGCCTGGGCGCCGCAGTCGGTGACCACCACCGCCTCGGCGGCGTACAGCGCGCGCAGCCGGCGGATGAGCGCCCGGCCCTCGTCGGTGCCGTAGCGGGCGTACACCGTGGGCAGCTCGCTCCAGCAGCGCTCCTGGAGCATCGCGTCGGCGGCCTTGCCCTCCTGCCACGCCACCATCGGCTCGGCGCCGAAGAGGTCGTGGAGGATGGTGTCGTCGTCGGGGTGGAGCACGGCCACGCCGCGAGCGCGGATGCGGGCGTCGATGCCCTCATGGAGGAGGCGGGTGCGCGGGGCGGCGTGGGCGAGGTCGGGGGGGACGCGTGGCATCGAGTGGGTCCTTGGTTGCCGGCGGACCGGGTCGATCTGACGGTGGCACTGTGCGGGACGCCTCGGGACCGGCGGTTTGCGGCTGATCTCGGCGGGTGGGGCCCCCCATTGCACCTTCGGTGCAATGGTTCCCCCCGCCCCGCCTGCGCGCCGCGCGTCAGGTCTTTGGGGTGCGTCCCGGGATGGTGGTCGTCGGAGCGAGCGGGTGTCGGCCGGGCAGGCCGTGTACCCTCGGTGGCGGGGCGTGTCCCCCCCGGGTTCGCTCGGGCCGCGCGCGCACACCGCGGGGCGTAGGGCTGCGTCCCGGGTCGGTGGTCGTCGGAGCGGGCCGGTCCCGCCCTCGTGGCCGCGCCCCCGCGCGCGGGCCAAGGGGCGTGGGTGACGCCCCTCCCGTCGAGATCCGTGCTCCCCTCCGCGCTCGCCGTCCTCGCCGTGGTGGCGGTGGGAGGCGCCCTCGCGTGGCGGGGCCTGTACGGGGACTTCGGGTACAACCTGTTCACCGACCGCGACCTCGCCCGTGGGCTCGCCCTGTCCTCGACGGGGGTGTCGCCGGGGGCGGAGCTCTCAGGCGGCACGGGGGCCCGGATCCCCGGCTGGCTGTCGCCCGTGGTGTTCGGCCTGCCGCAGCTGGTCGCGGGCGCGGGCGCCCGTCCCGTGATGGCCTGCGCCGGGGGGCTCGCGGCCGTGGGCGTGGTGCTCCTCGGCCTGGGGACGGTGCGGCGGCTGGGCGCGCTCGCGGCCTGGACGTGCGCCGTGCTCACGGCCACGCACCCGGCGGTGCTGGGCGTGCTCGCGGACCTGTGGAATCCGTCCTTCGTGGTGCTGCCGGCCGCCGCGGCGGCGGTCGCGCTGCTGCGGGTCGCCGACGACGGGGACCCGCGCGCGGTGGCGGCATGGTCGGTGGCGGTGGCCCTGGGTGCGCAGCTCCACCTGTCGATGCTCGCGCTGGGCCTGGCCAGCCTCCCGGGCGTGCTGTGGCGCACCCGTGGGCACCTGCGGCGCACGATCCTGCTCGTGGTCGTGCCGGCCACGCTCGCCTACGCGCCCCACCTGGCGCAGGAGGCCGCCGCGGGCTGGCCGAACACCCGCGCGCTGCTGGAGATCCCGGCGGTGAGCGGGCCGGCGGGTGGAGGTCCCGCGCTGGTGCGGGAGGCCCTGGCCCTGCTCACCTGGGGCGTGCCCGGTGCGCCGGGCCCGGAGGGGCCGCTCGCGTCGTGGCTTCCGGCCACGGGCGTGGCGTTGCTCGCGGCGCCTGTGCTCGCGGGGGCGCCTGGGGTGCTGCCCCCCCGACACGCCCGGAGGGTGCGCGTGGTCGCCTGGCCCGTGTACCTGGTGCTCGCCGCCTACCTGCCCTCGTCCATGCCCTACATGGCGCCCCGCTACCTGACGGTGCTCGTGCCTGCGCTCGCCGTCGGGGCGGCGGCGGCCGTGGCGGGCCTGCGCGAGGGAGGGAGCCGAGGCGTCTCGTGGGCGGTGGCCGTCCTCACCCTGGGGCTCACGCTGCCGAGGGTGGCGTGGCTCGAGGTCGAGACGCGGCGCACGGATCCGCTGGGTCACGGCGCGCTGGAGGACGCCCTGGCCACCCTCGTGGCCGAGCGGGGGTCCCTGCAGGAGGTGGTCGGCCGGACGGTGTGGCGCACGGTGTCGGAGACCTCCGGGCCGCCGCTCGCCAGCGCCGGCCCGGCCGTGGCGCACCTGCTCCTGGCCGACGGCTCCTCGGTCCCGGGCTCGCTCTCCCCCCCGTGCACGGCCCTGGTCTCCGCCGACGAGGCGAGCCTGCCCGACGCGGCGCTCGGCGACGGTGCCGTCCTGGCTCGGCTCCTCCGGCTGGAGGGTCCCGTGGCGGTGGTGGGCCCGCCGCGCCGGGTGGCGAAGCCGTGGCGGGCGATCGACTACGTGCCCGTGGCCGGGGCCTGCCCCACCTCGATGACCCAGCGCTACGTCGACACGCCGATCGAACGGGTCCTGCATCCGCTGTACGGGCGGCTCGAGGCCGGGGAGGTGCGGCGTGTGCCGGGCCTGCCCCAGGGCTGGGTGGTGGGCCTGCCCCGCACGCCGCCGCCCCAGGCCGCGCGTGGGGTGTACCCCGCGGCGATCACGCTGACGGCCACCGACGTGCTGGAGGTGCGGCTGGAGGCGAACCAGCTCCGCGGCCTCGCCGACAACTCGGGCTGGTTCATCCCGGCCGCGCTGTCGGGTCCCACGGTGGTGTTCGAGCGCGACGACGCCCGGCACGAGGTCGTGCTGGCGCCGGGGCGCGTGGGCCACTGGTGGGCGGCGACGCCGCTGGCCGCGACCGTGGCGCTGCCGGCCGCCGGCCCCTGGCGCGTACGCTTCCGTGCGGTGATCGAGACCATCGACGCCTCGCGGCCCGACCCGGTGGTCGCCTCGGGCCCGTTCGAGGTGGTGCTGGACGAGCGGTGGGAGCTCCCCCCGCGCTGATCCAGGCCGCGGAACGCACCGCGGGCGACGCCCTCGGGGTCAGCCTTCGTCCACCCGCAGGTCCAGCGTCGGTCCCCCCAGCCTCGGCATCCGCCGCACGGCCTCGGGCCACCACGGCAGCGTGCGCCACACCGCCACCAGGTCGGCGGGGGGCGGGCACCACACCGACACCGGGCCGTCGGGGCCGGTGGCCAGGTCGAGCGACATGCAGTGCAGCCCGAGGCGGGGCAGGCCGTGCGCCTCTCGCCACAGGCGGTTGGCGCGGGTGTCGCCGTGCACGGCGTCGCCCAGGATGGGGTGGTCGAGGTCGCGGACGTGGCGACGCACCTGGTGGTGGCGACCGGTGCGGGGGCGCACGGCGAGCAGGGAGCAGCGCGGATCGTGGCTGCGGCCGAGCGCCGTGACCACGGAGCTGGCCGGGCGGGGCTGGTCGTCGTCGCCCTTCACCGCGGTGTCGACCGGCACGGGATCGTCCCAGCGGAAGTGGCCGCGGACGAAGGCCAGGTAGAGCTTGGTGGCCTCGGGGGCGACGAGGCCCTCCTTCAGCGCGGCGGCGGTGGCGCCGTCGAAGGCCACCAGCAGGCAGCCGCTCGCGGCGCGATCGAGGCGGTGCACCAGGTGGATGTCGCCGCCGAAGCGTGCGCGGCAGCGGCGCACCACCGTGTCGCGGTCGCGCACCATCGCCGATCGGTGGCACGCCAGGCCTGCGGGCTTGGCCACCACGGCCCAGCGCGGGAAGCGCTGGAGCACGACGAGGCCATGCCCGCGGCCCACGCCGGGGCGCGGGGGGCTCAGCGCAGGGGCGGCAGCGAGGGCGTGCGGCCCACGTTCTGCGACTGGAGCCAGCGGTACACCGGGTCGAAGTAGCGGACCATGGCGTCGGCCGAGGGCTTCTCGCCGGTGGCGGCCTCCACCACGGCCATCCAGTCCTCCACGCCCTCGCCCACGGCCACCTGGGTGAAGAGCTCGCCCATGCGGGGGTTCGAGGTGACGTCGGCGGTGCGCGGGTCGACCCCGAGCTGGGCGCACAGGGCCTCGTGCAGCTGGAAGGCCAGCACCACCGACAGGACGAAGTCGGAGTAGCGGCCGGGCGCGTCGGTGAGCGCGTCCACGTGGAGGAAGTCGGCCCAGCGCTCGGTGCGCGTCTCGGGGGCGAACACGCCCTGGTGACGGGCCAGCAGGCCCCACCACTGGCTGTTCATCTGCCCGGGGGCCAGGGCCTCGGCGTAGACCTGGTACTCGAAGGGCACCACCGTGCCGGCGCCGAACTGCACGAAGGGCACGTAGGTGAGCGCCTCCTTGAGCAGGGCCAGCATGGCGTCGGGCTTCTCGGCCACGAGGCCGGCCTTCTGCAGGCGGTCGGCCCGCGTGGCGGCGAAGTCGGCCCACACGCCCAGGGCGCCCATCAGCGCGCGGGGCTCCTGCATCCGGATCGCGGTGGGCACGCGGTTCTCGAAGCGCAGGTGGAAGGCGTGGGCGAAGGCCAGCTCGCGGTACGACGCGCTCATCCAGGCGTTGGTGGGGCGCGCGTTCATCAGCACGCGCACGTCACCCATCAGGTCGATGTCCCAGGTGGACGCGCCCTGCGTCTTGCCCTCGGGGGCGCCCGGGGGGGCCGGGTAGAGGTTGGACCGCTCCCAGAAGGTGCCCGGCAGCGGGGGCAGCCCGATGGCCGTGAAGGTCTGCTCCACCTGGCGGACCATCTGCTTGGCGCCCATCTCCTGCAGGGCCGGGTCCACGTCGAGGTGCTCGACGTGCACGAGACCTCCCCAGTCCTCGCCGAGGGGCGCGGGCAGGTAGTGGGCCGGGATCAGCTGGTTGGTGGCGAAGCCGTAGCGGGAGGCGAGCTCCTCGCGGGTCCAGGTGTGCAGCTCCTGGTAGAGCGGACGCAGGGTGAGCTCCACCGAGCGCATCAGCTCGGTCATCTCGGACGCCGTCATGCCGTAGACGTCGATCTGCGCGTCCATGTAGCTGTTGTAGGCGCCCTTCTTCGCCAGCTCGTTCCGCAGGTCGCGCAGCTCGGCGAAGCCCGGCTTGAGGTCGGCCGCCGGGGCGATCATCGCGCGCCAGAGCTCCTTGCGCTCCGGCGTGTCGGTGGTGGCCGCGAAGCGCCGCGCCAGCTCGTCGGCGCGCACCACCTCGCCCGCCATGCGCGGCTGGGCCCGGCGGCGGAAGCGGGCCTGGAGCCCCACCTTCTCGTCGATCTTGTCGAGGATCGCGCTGTCGCTGCTCGGGTAGAGGCGGGCGGTGCGGCTGATGGCCTCGAGGGCGGAGCGCTCCACGGGGGAGGGGGGCTTGCCCTGGCCGTCGCGGAGCAGGTCGCGGCTCTGGCGCACCCACTTGGGGTCGGCCGCCTTGTTGCGCCAGGCCTCGTACAGCACCACGGCCTGCTGGGCCTTGGTGTGGTCGCCGGGCACCACGCTGGTGTGCGTGCGCCAGGCCGCGTCCTTCCACCGGGCCCACAGCGGGATGGTCTCGGCGGCGTACTCCTTGAGGAAGGCCTCGTACGGGGTCTTCGGCGCCTCGGGATCCGCGTCTCCACCGGCGCAGCTCGCGGTGAGCAGTCCGGTCAGCGCGAAGAGGATGGCGTGTCTCACGGAGGCTCCCGGGTGGCGCGCGCATGATCACCGACACCGGGGCGCCGCGCAAGCCGCGCTGCCGCCGTCGGCGGGGCCTGCGTGGGGGCACATCGGACCGACCGGGTCCGAACACGAGCCGATCCGTCGGCCGGACGGGGTTAGGCGCGGGTCCTCGGGGAGGTCCGCGTGCTCCGCCGCCTGGTCCGGCTCGGCATCGACAACCCCGTGCTCCTCGACCTCGTCTTCGGGTTCGTGGTGCTCGCGGGCGTGCTCGCCTGGGTGGTGGTGCCGAAGGAGGAGTTCCCCCAGGTGGCCACCGACCGCCTCGTGGTGTCCGCGGGCTACCCGGGCGCGAGCCCCGGCGACGTGGAGGACCAGATCGTCCGGCCGCTGGAGGACGGACTCGCGCGCGTCGGCGCGGTGGAGCACGTCTACGCCGAGGCCACCGAGGGGCGCACCCTGCTCACCGTGGAGCTGGTGCGGGGTGCGGACGTGGAGGCCACCCGCGACGAGGTGGAGCGCGTGCTCGACGCCGAGGTGGTGCTGCCCGACGCGGCGGTGGGGCCGCGGGTGTCGGTGGCGCGCCTGCGCATCCCGCTGGTGCACGTGGCGCTGCTGGGCGACCCGCGCGCCGTGGACCTCGCCGAGACCCTGGCGGACGAGCTCCTCGAGATCCAGGGCGTGGCGGAGGTGAAGGTGGAGGGGGCCTCCACCCGGGGGGTGGAGGTGCGGCTGGTGGACCGGCGGGCCGCCGCACTGGGCGTGGGGCCGCAGGCGGTGGCGGACGCCCTGGCGCGGGCCGGGGTGGGCCTGCCGGCGGGGCAGCTCGACCGGGGGGCCGACACGGTGCGCGTGCGGACCCCCCGAGGGCTCACCGACCCGGCCGGGATCGCCGCCGTGCCCCTGCGCGTGGAGGGGGGCACCACGGTGCGGGTGGGCGACGTGGCGGAGGTGACCTGGGCGGTGGACGAGGCCGACGTGCGGGTGCGCGTGGGGGGGCAGCCGGCGATCGACCTGCTGCCGCTGCGCGCCGACGACGCCGACGCCCTGCGGGTGGTGCCGGAGGTGCGCGCGTGGGTGGCTGCGCGCCGTGCCACGTTGCCCGCGGGGCTGGATCTCGTGGCCTACGACGACAGCGCCCGCATGGTGGCCGACCGCATCGAGGTGCTCGCGAGCAACGGCCTGGTGGGGCTGGCGCTGGTGGGGCTGGTGCTCGTGGCCTTCGTGGGCGTGCGCAACGCCGTGCTCGTGGCCTGGGGCATGCCCGTGGCCTTCCTCGGTGCCATCGCGATGCTCACGCTGGTGGGCGAGTCCATCAACGTGGTCTCCGTCTTCGGGCTGGTGCTCGTCACCGGCATCCTCGTCGACGACGCCGTGGTGATCGTCGAGAACGTGGAGCGTCACCTCGAGCGGGGCAAGGACCGCATCACCGCGGCGGTGGACGGCACCCTGGAGGTGGCGGGCGCCGTCACCAGCGCCACCGTCACCACCTGCCTCGCCTTCGCGCCGCTCCTGATGCTCGACGGCACGGTGGGGCGGGTGATGCGCATCGTGCCCGTCGCCGTGATCCTGTCGCTGCTGGCCAGCCTCTTCGAGGCGCTCGTGGTGCTGCCGGGCCACCTCGGTCGCCACGCCCGGGAGCGCACCGACCACCGTCCGAACCTGCCCACGCGGTGGATCCGGGCCGCCTACGCGCCGATCCTGGAGCGGGTCACGCGACCGGGCGCGCCGCTGCCCGTGCTGGTGGGCCTGCTGGTGCTGCTCACCGCCACGGCCGGGCTGGCCACCACGATGCGGCTCGAGCTCACCACCGAGGGCAAGCCCGTGCTCGCCTTCTTCCACCTCGATCTGCCCGCCACCGCCGATCGGGTGGCCACCACCGACGCGGTGCGTGCCGTGGAGCGCATCGTCGACGAGGAGGCCGACGGTCTCACCCTCTACGTGGCGGGGCGCGTGGGCGAGCAGCAGCTGCCGCAGGGCCTGCCCACCTGGGGCGCGCGGCACGGTCAGGTGAAGGTGGGTTTCGCCAACCGCCCCGAGGTGCTCGCGCAGGTGCCGGCCGCCCTGGATCGCATCCGCGCGCGGGCCCTCGACGTGCCGGGCGTGTCGTCGGTCGACGTGGTGAAGGTGGCGGGGGGGCCGCCGGTGGGTCGGCCGGTCGACGTGCGCGTGCGCGGCCTCGACGAGACGGCGGTGGTGGAGGCGAGCGGCGGGCTGGCCGCCTGGCTCCGCTCCCGGCCGGGGGTGCACGACGTGCAGGTGGAGGCCACGGAGGGCCCGGACGCCTGGGAGGTGCGGGTGCTCCCCGCCCAGGCGGCGCGCCTGGGGCTGCGGGAGGCGCAGGTGGCGGGGGCCGTGCGCGGGGCGCTCGCGGGCGTGGAGGCCCTGGATCTGGCCGTGGACGGGCGGGCCACCACCGTGCGGACCCGGCGCGCCGAGCCCGTGGACCTGGAGGCCCTGCGCGACCTGCCGCTCACCCTTCCGGGGGGAGCCGGCCTCCGGCTGCGCCAGGTGGCCGAGGTGCGTCGCGTGCCCACGGCGGCGCGCCTGTCGCGGGTGGACGGCCAGCGCGCCCTGCGGGTGCAGGCCGACCTCGACCCCGAGGTCACCAGCGCCACGGCGGTGCGGAACGCGCTGGAGCCGGCCTTCCGGGAGCTGGCGCGTCAGGACGCGGGCGTCTCGCTGTTCTACGGTGGGGAGCTCGCCGACACCGACGAGAGCTTCGGGCAGCTGCCGGGGGCCGCCCTGCTCGCCGTGCTGCTCATCTACGTGGTCCTCGCGGTGCAGTTCGAGAGCTACCTGCAGCCGCTGCTGATCCTCGCGGCCGTGCCCGCCGGTGCGGCCGGCATGGTGCTGGGCCTGCTGGCCTTCGGGCTGGAGCTGTCCTTCATCGCGCTGATCGGCGGCGTCGGGCTGGTGGGCATCGTGGTGAACGATGCGCTGGTGCTCGTGGACTTCATCAACCAGGCGCGCGCCGACGGCATGCCGGCGCGCGAGGCGGTGGTGGAGGCCACGCTGGTGCGGCTGCGGCCGGTGCTCATCACCACGGTCACCACCGTGCTCGGCCTGCTGCCGCTGGCGCTGGGCGTGGCGGGGGTGGACCCGCTGCTCGCCCCGATGGCGGTGGCGATCAGCGTGGGCCTCGGCCTGGCCACCGCCGTCACGCTCGTCCTGCTCCCCGTGGCCTACCTGGTGCTCGACGGCCTCGCGGGACGCCGGGCGTCGCCGCACGTGTCGCAGCGAGGTGCTGACGGGACCGTCACGTGAGGGCGTTGAGCCCGGGGTGGCGCGCCGGATACGCTCCGGCGGCCGGAGGGCCCGTGTCCACCTGGACCTTCTTTCGCGAGTTCGTGCGCCGACCCACCGAGGTCGGCTCCGTGGTGCCGTCCAGCAAGGCCCTCGCGCGACGGGTGGTGGACACCGCCGACATCCGGCCCGGCCACGTGGTGGTCGAGCTCGGCGCGGGCACGGGACCCATCACCCAGCAGGTGCTGGCCCAGGTGCCGTCGGCCCACCTGCTGAGCCTCGAGCCCGCCCCGCACCTCGCGACGCTGCTCCGGCGGAAGGTGCCGGGCGCCACCGTGCTGGAGCGTCGCGCCGATCGCACGCTGCCCGACGTGGTGGCGGGCTGGGGCCATCCCCAGGTCGACCGGGTGGTGAGCGGGCTGCCGTGGACCATGTGGCCCGAGGCCGTGCAGGCCGAGGTGCTCTCGGGGATCACGGCCTGCCTGGCGCCTGACGGCCGCTTCGTCACCTACAGCTACCTCAACGCCCAGTTCTCCCCCGCGGGCAGCCGCTTCCGCGACACGCTCGAGCAGTGGTTCGACCACGTGTGGCGCTCGCCGGTGGAGTGGCGGAACGTGCCGCCGGCCATGGTGGTGGTGGGGGAGGGTCCGCGCCGGAAGGCCGGACGACC
Organism: Alphaproteobacteria bacterium; assembly: GCA_020632955.1. GTDB lineage: Bacteria > Myxococcota_A > UBA796 > UBA796 > JACKEO01. The sequence goes on along the minus strand of JACKEO010000011.1, from coordinate 97,777 downwards.
CTCGTGAGGCGTCGCGGGGCGCTCCCGATCCTCCTCCTCTGCCTGGCATCGGTCGCGTGGGGCAGACCCCGGCGTGCCGCGCCGGAACCCGAGCCCGTCGTGGTGCCCGACCTGCCGACGGGCCGGGACGCCGCCGACGTCGCGTTGGTGGAGGGCTGGCTGCGAGGCAGCGCGGAACAGGTGGACCTCGAGCGGGGCACGATCTCCACGGTGGTCTACGGGCTGACGGCCGACCGCCGCTTCCTGGGCCTGCTCGACGACGAGGGGCGCACGCGGCTCTGGCGGCTCCTCGAGGCCGACCCCGGGTGGCGGGTGGCGGAGGAGGGCGGCGTGCGCGTGGCGGTCCGGCGCGTGCCCGTGGGCGAGGACTGGACCGTGGCGACCAGCGGCGTGCACATGATGGACGGTCGCGGCTTCCGCGTGGCCTTCCGCGACCGGCCCTGGCCCGCGGAGTCCGCCTGGGGTCGCAGCCAGCTCCTCGTGCGGGACGCCGGTGGGGAGGGCCGCATCGAGCTGCCCTCGTGGGTGGTGCACGAGGCGCCCTGGTACCGCGCGCGCGCCTCGGGCCTCTGCGTGGACGTGCCCGGCCTGGGCCTGGACGTGCTGGAGGTCGCCCCGGAGCAGGGTCGGGCGCTCACCGCCGACGGCGTGCGGCTCGCGGCCAAGGCCGTGGACGCCGTGGTGGACGGGCGCGACCGGCTGGAGCGCCTGTCGGGCGAGCCCGCCTTCGCGTTGCTGCCCGCGGGCACGGGTGCGCTGGAGGTGCGGGCGCGCGTGGCCACGCCGGTGCCGGGCTGGACCTGGGTGCGCCTCGTGACCCCGACCGGGCCCTGGCAGGAGGCCGCCGTGGGGCGCGGCACCCGTGAGCGCGTGGGGGCGGGCCCCGGCGCCTGGTACCTGCAGGGCACCTTCACCGTGCCGCCGGGGCCGGCCTTCGAGGCCACGGCCGAGGTGTGGCTGCGGCCCGACGAGGGCGAGACCGTGCGGGTGGCCGAGCTGCCCATCACCGTGCCGGCGCGCTGATCCGCGGGCCCCACGGCGGGGGGCGCCCTCAGGGGAGGCGCCACCGGGCCAGCAGGGGATCGGGCCCGTCGGCCGCCACCGCCCCGCGCACGGCGGCGCGCTGCAGCAGGAAGAGCACCTCGACCGGGTCGGCCTCCAGCGCCTCGGCCAGCGCCGGGACCGTGGCCGGGGCCGCGCGCAGGCGGGTGCGGAGGGCCTCGGCCAGCGCGAGGATGCGCGTGGCCGCCACCTTGCCCGCCTCCACGCCGGGCTGGTCGTAGGCGTTCACGTCCACGAGGCTGGCGTACAGGCCCACGGCGCGCTCGAACAGGGCGATCAGGCTCCCCAGCGCCCGTCCGTCGAGGGTGGCCGCGGTGAGCGTGAGCGAGGGGCGGCCGTCCTGGCGCAGCGCGCGCCGGGTGCCGAGCAGGAAGCCCTGGAGCTGGTCGCCGGCGCTGACGCCGTCGCCGAGCTCGGGGTCGGCGGGGCTGGGCGACAGCACCTGCACGAAGGTCACCAGGGCGTCGTCGCGGCCGTCGCGCAGCTGCTGCACGAAGGCGTGCTGGTCGGTGGACCCCTTGTTGCCGTACACGGTGAGCCCGTGGTGGACGGGCTGACCCTGGCGGTCGAGGCGCTTGCCCACCGACTCCATCACCAACTGCTGCAGGTGCCGCCCGAGGAGGTCGAGGCGGTCGGCGTAGGGGAGCACCACGAGGTCGCGCGCGCCCCGCCCCTCGCCCAGCAGGTACCAGGCGCCCGCGAGCACGGCGGCGGGGTTGGCCAGCGGGTCGGTGCGGCGCGTCCAGTGGTCCATGGCCGCCGCGCCCTCGAGCACGCCCGCCGTGTCGACGCCCGCGAGCTCGCAGGGCAGCAGGCCCACCGTGGAGGTGACCGAGAAGCGGCCCCCCACCCAGTCCCACACCGGCAGGCTGGCCAGCCACTGCTCCTGGCGGGCCTGGCGATCGAGGCGGGAGCCCGGCGTGGTGATGGCCACCAGGCGCGCCGCCGGGCGCAGACCGCGGTCCTCGAAGGCCTGCCTCAGCCGCGCGAGCCCGCGCAGGGGCTCGGCCGTGCCCCCCGACTTGGAGGCCACCACCACCAGCGTGGTGGCGAGGCGCTCCCCGAGGAGGCCGAGCAGGCAGGTGAGGCCGTCGGGATCGACGTTGTCGACGAAGTGCACCGGCAGGCCGCGGCGCCGTCCGTGCGCATCGGTGCCGAGGGCGTGCACGATCAGGCGCGGACCCAGCGCGCTGCCCCCGATGCCCAGGTGGACCACGTCGGTGAAGGCCTCGCCGGCGTCGGTGCGGTGCACGCCGTCGCGCACGCCGCGGGCCAGGTCGCGCACCTGCTCCACGGCCGCGTCGATCTCGCCCGCCAGCTCCAGGGTGGGGGCGAGGGTGGCGTCGCGCAGCCAGAAGTGGCCCACGCGGCGCTGCTCGTCGGGGTTCGCGATGGCGCCGGCCTCGAGCGCCTCCTGCTCCTGCAGGGCGGAGGCCCACGGCAGGGCGGCCAGCGCCTCGGGGTCGACCCCGGCGGCCGTGGCGTCCAGGGACCAGGCCTGGTGGGGGTAGCTGAGCAGCAGCGGGGGAGGCCAGGTCACGGTGGGGCTCCGGGCGGGGGGCTGGTCTAACGTCGGCGGCGCGCGGCGTGGGGCGCTCGTGCGGCACCCGCCTCGGACGCCGGTTCCGCTGCCGTTGCTGCCCGGGGGTCCCGTGATAGACGCTCCGGCCCTCCTCCGGAGACAGAGTGACCTCCCGGCTCGCACCCGTCGTCCTGCTGCCGGCGGCTCTCCTCCTGTCCTCCGCTCCGGCAGCTGCGGCCGACATCCAGATCGACGGCGCCTACCAGACCTGGGCGCGCCTGTACGACACGCTCTCCCTCAACCGCGAGCTGGCTGAGGCCGAGGGCATGTCGTGGTCGATGCAGCACCGCCTGTGGCTGCGTCCCAAGTTCTTCCCGTCCGAGCGCATCGGCCTGTACCTGGACGTGCTCGCGCTCGACAACGTCCGCTGGGGCGACCAGCAGGTCACCTTCTTCGACCCCGTCGCGCGGGCCGACGTGCCCGGGCTCTTCGTCGACGACCTGCGTCCCCCGGTGAGCGAGGACGACCCCACGTCGTCGCGCTTCGACGTCACCCTGTGGCGCGCCTGGGCCGAGGTGCACACCGGCATCGGCACCTTCCGCGTGGGCCGTCAGCCGCTGCACTGGGGCATGGGCATCTGGCAGAACGACGGCCTGGGCATCGCGCCGATGGGCCTCGTCAAGCACTACGGCGACACCGCCGACCGCGTGAGCTGGGAGCACCTCATCCAGGACGTGTGGGTGCGGCTCGCCTTCGACCTGCACACCGCCGGCCTCGTGAACGACACCGACACCACCTACGCGGTGAACGTGGCGGGCGCCTACCGCTCCGAGCGCATCTTCGGCGGGCTGCAGTTCCAGTACCGCCGCAGCAACGCCATCGACAGCCAGTTCGACCTCTTCACCTTCGACGCCGCCCTGGATCTGCGCTTCGGCATCGTGCGCATCGAGACCGAGGCGGTCTTCCAGCTGGGCAACGGCGACCTCGCCGGGGGCCTGAACGACGTCGACCTCTTCGCGGCGGGCGGCGCCTTCGACGCCTCGCTGGAGCTCGACAAGCTGCAGATCCACGCCGAGGTGGGCTGGGCCACGGGCGACGACGACCCCAACGACGATCGCATCCGCACGTTCGCCTTCGACCGCGACTACAACGTGGGCATCTTCCTCTTCGAGCAGCCGATGCCGGTGCTGCGGTCCGACGTGCCCGGCCAGGCGCGCGACGGCTCCATCGTGCAGGTGGGCGACGCGGTGTCGAACGCCGTCTACTTCCGGCCGCGCATCTCGTACGAGGCCATCCAGGGCCTGCACCTCGACGCCCAGTTCCTCGCCGGCCTGAACGCCCGCGCGTCCGACGAGGCCATCAACGAGGGCCGCGGCGGCCCCCTCGGCTACGAGATCGACGTGGGCCTGCGCTACGACGGGCTCGACCACCTCCAGGTGGGCGGCCTGCTCGGCGTCTTCCTGCCCGACCGCCACATCCTGTCGTACGCCGACGAGGATCGCAGCGGCTTCGGCGCGCCCGCCGTGGGTGGGCAGCTCTACCTGCGCGCCTTCTTCTAGGAGCCGTCATGGTGCCGCTCGCCGTCGTCGGAGCCACGGGACGCATGGGGCGGCGCGCGGTGGCCCTGGCCGCGGAGCACGGCCTGCGCGTGGTGGCGGCGGTGGGGTCGGCGAGCTCGTCGCACCTGGGCGCCGACGCCGGGCGGCTCGCCGGGCTGGAGCCGCTGGGGGTGCCCGTGGTGGCGCCCGGTCCCGACGCCTTCGGCGAGGCCGAGGTGGTGCTCGACGTCTCGCTCCCCGAGGGCCTGCTCCGCACGCTGGAGGCGCTCGACGGCCGGGCGCTCGTCACCGGGGTCACCGGGCTCGACGAGCGGCTGCGGCTGCACCTCGAGGCGGCCGCCGAGCAGGGGCCGGTGCTGCACGCCGCGAACTTCTCGGCCGGCGTGCAGGTGCTCGCGGAGCTGGTCCGTCGGGCCGCCGGCGCCCTGCCCGAGCTCGACGTCGAGATCGTCGAGACCCACCACCGCCTCAAGGTCGACGCCCCGAGCGGCACCGCGCTGCTGCTGGCCGACGCGGTGGCCGAGGCGCGTCACCAGGTGCGCTCCTCCGTGGTGCGTCACGGGCGGGAGGGCGCCACCGGTCCGCGGCCGCCGGGCGAGATCGGCCTGCACGCGGTGCGTGGCGGCGACGTGGTGGGCGAGCACACGGTGTGGCTGCTGGGGGAGGGGGAGCGCCTCGAGCTGGGGCACGTGGCCACCTCCCGCGACACCTTCGTGCGCGGCGCCCTGCGCGCCGCGGCCTGGCTGCACGATCGGCCGGCCGGTCGCTACGCCTTCCGCGAGGTCCTCGGCCTGGCGTGAGCCGGTGGGGTCAGCGCGTGGTCAAGGTGCCCGCCGCACGCGCGCGTGCCCGTGCCGGGCGTAGTAGGCTCGCCGGGTCCTGCCCCGAGATCGTGGTGCGCACCGTCCTCGTCCTCAGCGCTGCCGTCGTCCTGCTCCAGGGCTGCGAGTCGAGCTGCCAGGCGCTCTGCCGCGAGATGGCGGAGTTCAAGGCGGAGTGCGGATCGCCCGTGCCGGAGCGCGAGGTCGACGCCTGCGTGGCGCACTTCGCGTCGTCCACGTCCGAGGAGCACGGGGCCTGCGTGGCCTACGGAGCGGAGCCCGTCCTGCGAAGGGAGTGGGACTGTGGCGACGCCACGTTGTACGACGAGCCGGTCGGGGGGGCCGAGTAGCGTCCCCCGGGAGGTCCGCCGTCAGCCGTCCCCCTGCCTCCTTCGGTGCCTGCCTTCCCGTGGAGCGCGTCGGCGTCGAGCCGGGCGCCGAGCGCTGGCTGGCCGTGCTCCCGGGCGAGCCCGCGGAGCTGGTGTGGGTGCTGTGGAGCACGGCGTCGGAGGCGCCGGGGCTGGCCGAGGACCTCCGCCGCGCCGGGATGATCCGGCACGCCGACGTGCTGCGCGTGCGTGAGGTCGGGCGGGCCGACGGTCGCCCCTTCGTGGTGGTGGACCACGTCGACGGCCTCGATCTGGCCACGGTGCTCGAGCTGCTCGACGCCAGCGGCGAGCGCGTGCCGCTCGGCTTCGCGGCCTCCATCGTGCTGGAGCTGTGTCGGGTGGTGCACCACCTCGAGCTGCGCACCGACGACAAGGGGGCGGCGCTGGACTGGGTGCTGCGCGGCCTGCCCCTCGACCGGGTGTGGATCCGGGTGGACGGCCGCGTGCGGGTGGACCTGCGGGGCCTGGTGGTCTCGCCCGCCGAGGCGGCGGCGCGGGGGCCCACGCCGGGTGCCTTCGCCAGCCCGGAGCTCGCCGCGGGCGGGCCCGTCGGACGGCCGTCGGACGTGTGGATCCTCGGGGCCGTGCTGCAGCGCCTGGTGACGGGTCGTCTCACGGCGGAAGGGGCGCCGCCGGCCCGCGAGGCGCCGGCCGACACCCAGGCCAGCCTCGCGAGCATCGCGGGCCTGCTGGCCCGCGCCACCGCCACGGCGCCCGAGGACCGCTACGCGAACGCGCAGGACCTGGGCGATGCGCTGCGGCGCGCGGCGCTGGTGGGGTCGGCCCCCCGGCTCGTGCGGGGTGCGCTGGCCTCGTGGGTCTGCGACCTGGGATCCGCGTCGCTGGGGGCGGCGCGCGAGCGCGTGGCCGCCCGGCTCGAGGAGCTGGGCAGCGGACGCGCGCAGGCCGTGGAGGCGAAGGCGCAGGCCGCGCGCGCCCGGCTGCGGGGCGCCCGTCGGGTGGGCGTGACGGCGGGCCTGCTGCTCGCGGCCCTGTCGGTGGGGGCCGCCTTCGCCGCCCTGTCCTCCCGCGCCCTCGAGACGCCCGCGATCGCGCAGGTGGAGACGGGGGCGCTCGTGGTGGACGCCACGCTGCCCGTGCGCCTCACGGTGGACGGACGGGGCCAGGGCACGGGTGCCCACCTCGAGGTCACCGGGCTGGCGCCGGGGGATCACGTGGTGGGTGCCGAGGCCGATGGGCACGTGCCGCGCACCTGGCCCGTGGTGGTGGCGCGCGGGGGCACCACGCGGCTCGCCGTGTCGCTCGAGCGGGAGGAGACGGTGCAGCCGGCGGTGCTGTCGGTGGACAGCCGACCCGCGGGGGCCAGCGTGCGCATCGACGGCGTGCGGGTGGGCACCACGCCGCTGCGGCACGTGCTCCGGGCCGGGAAGACCGCGGCGGAGGTGGTGGTGGACAAGCGGGGCTTCGCCGCCGAGCGCCGCCGGGTGAGCGGGCTCGACCCGGGGGAGCGTCGCGCCCTGTCGTTCACGCTGGGCCCGGCGGGCTCCGCGGGTGAGGAGTCGCCATGACCGCCTCTCTCCCCCGTCTCGCGGGCCTGCTCCTGGCCCTCGCCGCCTGCCGCCCGGCACCCACCTGCGACGCCGCCGCCTGCGCGGGGCGCTGCGAGGCCACCGCCGACGAGGCCGCCGACGGCGACGTGCTCACCCAGTACGAGCTGGCGCGGCTCGACGAGGCCCTGCGCACCGTGGGGCGCGGGGTGCGGCCGGTGGAGGAGGGCGTGGTGCTCTGTCGCGGCACGGGGGCCTGCGACGAGGTGCTCCCACCCGGTGCGGTGGGGATGCTCGACCCCGGCCGCTACCTCGTGTCGGCCCACGTCGTGGCCCCCGAGATCGGCACCTGGGAGCTGGTGGCCACGCTCACCTGCGAGATCTCCACGGGCGAGGTGGACCGCAAGGAGCGACGCACCACCCTGCGGGGGGGCGAGGTGCCCGAGCGCTGGACCGCCTTCGAGCTCGACCTGCAGCCCCTCTACAAGCAGGACCGCGGCTGCGACTGGGTGGTGAGGGCCACGTCCTCCGAGCAGAGCCCCGCCACGTGGTCGGGGGCCTTCCTCTGGCCCCGCGTGGTCGACAAGGACCGCTGGGGGGAGTGACCCGGGGGCCCGATCAGGGCGTTCGGTCGGCCGTGCGGCGGAGGTTGGCGGCGACCGCGGCGAGCTCGGGCTTGCCCAGCTGCGCGGCGAGCTGGTCGTAGCGCTGCGCGGCCTCCCGCAGGTGGCCCGCCTCCTGGGCGGCGGCGGCGGCGGCCAGGGCGGCCCGGGGGTCGTGGATGCGGTCGGCCGCCTCCCGCGCGGCGCGCCAGGCGGCCTCGTGCTCGCCCTGGGCCGACAGCACGCCCACGTACTTCAGGCACACCGGCAGCGAGAAGGGGAAGAGCGTGGTGGCCTCGGCCGCCAGCGCGCGGGCCTGCTCGCCCTGGCCCGCCGCGAGCAGCGCATCGGTGGCGGCCACGGCCAGGGAGGCGTCGTAGGGACGTGCCCCCACGGCCACGGTGAGCAGGCGGGCGGCGCGGGCGTCGTCGACGCCGCGCAGGGCCAGGCCGAGGGTGGCCACGAGGTCGATGGCGTCGGGGTGGGCGGCGAGGCCCGCTTCCAGGTCGGCGCGTGCGCCGGCCGGGTCCGTGGGCTGCAGGGTGCGGGCGCGGGTGAGGCGGGCCAGCGCCGATCGCGGGTAGGACGACACCAGCGCGTCGAGGGCGCGGAGGGTGCGCCCCTCGGGCGAGCTGCGCGCCGCCTGCAGGGCGCGGACGCCGGCGGCGTCGAGGCTGCCGTCGAGGCGTTCGGCCGCGAGGCCCACCAGCCAGTGCGCGTCGGCCGAGGAGGGGTCGCGCACCAACGCCTCGCGCGCGGCAGCGGCGGCGGTGGTGGCGTCGTCGGCGCCCAGGGCCTGCACGGCGCGGGCGGCGTGCACGCGGGCGTCCCAGCCCACCGCGCGCGTGGCCTGCTCGAGCACCTGGGCCGCCTGGGCGGGACGCGCGGCGGCCAGCGCCAGCCAGGACTCCACGTGCTGGGGCACCTTCGCCAGCGCGGCCTCGGCCACCTGGCCCGCGCCCTCCCGGTCGCCGGAGGCCACGGTGATCGCGAGGAGCCCGCCCCAGGCCTCGGCCAGCGTGGGGTCGAGCGACAGCGCGCGCTGGTAGGCCTCGGCGGCCTCCCGCAGGGCGCCCCGGGCGCGGAGGATGCCGCCGATGCCCGCGTAGGAACGGGCGTGCTCCGGGTCGAGGCGCAGCGCCCGCTCGAAGGCCTCGCGGCTGGCGTCGGGGGCGGGCAGGGCCCGGCCCAGGAGGTACTGGGCGTCGGGCGAGGCGGGGGCGCGCTGCACCCGCGCCCGGGCCTCGGCCACGGCGCGCTCCAGCTGGCCGGTGCTCAGCAGCAGGTCGATCCACCGCTCCTGCGCGTCGAGGTCGTCGGGCAGCGCCCGGGCTTCGGCCTCCGCCACCACCACAGCGTCGAGCACCCGCCCGGCACGGAGCAGATCCTCCGCCTCGCTCGCCCGGCCGGCGGTGAGGGAGATCAGCAGGACGAGGGTGGCGAGCAGGGGCGACTCCGGGCGAGCGGGCCCTCTAACCCCGGACCCGGGGCGTCCGCGTCCGTCCCGGGTGCGGCGGGCTCCGCGGGGCGCTAGACCCGAGGCCGGACGGGAGGTCCACGTGTGGGGACTCTGGCTCGTGCCGGGTGCGCTGACCGCGGTGGCGGGTGCCGCCGACATCGGCGTGGTCGGGGTCTTCGACCCGGGCCTCGGGCCGGCGGAGCAGGAGGCGGTCACGCGGTCGGTGCTGGCCGCGGTGGACGTGGCGGCCGGGCACACGGGCGTGGGCCCCGACGCCCTGGCCACGCGGCTGGGGGCCGGTGCCGAGGCCGTGCTGGCCGAGGGCGCGCTGGCCGAGGGGCGGCGGCGCCTCGCGGACGGTCGGGCCCTGCTGGCGGCGGGTCGCGTGGACGAGGCGCTCGCGGCGCTGAAGGAGGCCCGCGAGGTGCAGCTCGAGGCCACCGTGTGGTGCGGCAGCGTCGAGGGGCTGCGCGAGGCCGAGCTCGCCCTGGCCGAGGCGCTCCAGGCGGCCGGTCGCCCGATGGAGGCGCGGGAGGCCCTGGCCGCAGCGGCCTCCCTCCGGCCCGACGCCGAGGCACCTGGGCTCGTAGCGCCGCTCGACCGGTGGTTCGCCGAGGAGGTCGCGCTCGGCCAGGAGGATCTCGGCCAGCTGCAGGTGCGGGTGGAGGTCGCGGGTGCCTGGGTGCGCGTGGACGGGCGCGGCGCCGGGGGTCCCGACGCGATCACCTCCCTGCCGCCGGGCCAGCACCACGTGCACGTGCGGGCCGGCGACCGCGTGGGCTACCGCGCGGTGCTCGTCGATCCGGGCGGGCTCACCACGGTCACGGTCCCGCTCGGGCCACCGCTGCTGGGCCCCTCCGGGCAGGCGCCCGGGCCGCTGCTCGCCGACCTGGTGGGTGCGCTCGCCGAGGCGGCGGAGCTCGACGCCGTCTGGGTGGCGGGGGCGGCCGAGGGGGGGAGGGCGGCCCGCCTGTACGTGCGCGCCACGGGCGGGTTCACGGCCCCGGTGGCCGCCTCGGGGTCGGCCGCGGCGGGCCTGGTGGCCACCGTGGCACCGCTGCTGGCCGCGCTGCCCGACGGGGGGAACGAGGGGCCGCCGTCCTTCTCGGTGGCGAGCAACGCGGTGCTCACGCGCGTGCTGCGCACGCCGCCGCCGGTGGCCGTGGACGCGGGGCTGGTGGAGCAGGCGGCCACGGGCGCGGCGCCCGCCACCGAGCCGCGGCAGCGCTCGCCGGCGAAGAAGAAGGCCTCGCTGTGGATCGGCATCGGGGTGGCCATCGCGGCCGCGGCGGTGGTGGGCACGGCGGTGGGCGTGTCGGCCACGAACACGGGGGATCCGCCGCCGCCGAGTGGGACGATCGTGGTGGCGCTGCCGCGGTGAGCTGGGGGCTTGGCGGCCCCGCGTGCGATGGCCTCGCGTGGGCGGACCCGCGCGCGGCGCGGCCGACGGTTGCGGAGTGCCGCGACACCCGGGAACGCTTCCTGTGTCGTTTGCCTCTCGGACCTGCCACCCTGTCAAGAACTCGTGTAGAGTCAGCCCACGGAGGCTCCATGCGCTCGCCGACCCTCGTCCTCATGATCCTCGCGGCCTGCCAGCCTCCCGTCGACAAGGACGGCCCGTCCGGGGACACCGACGCCCCCGACGTGGACACCGACGTCGCGGGGGTCGACACCGATGTCGCGGGGGTCGACACCGACCTCCCGGCGGACACGTCCGGCACCGACACCGGCCCGCAGGACTGCACCGGAGGCCAGGGCCTCGTCAACGGGCCGCTGATCGTCCGGACGGCAGCCGACCTCGACCGCCTCTGCGGTGTCAGCGTGGTGGTCGGCGACCTCACCTTCGACCTCGACGCCGACGTGCCGGGTGACCTGCACCCCCTCGCGTCGCTCCAGGAGGTGAAGGGCTCGGTGTGGATCTCGGGGAGCCCGGGCCTCACCTCCCTCGACGGTCTCGCCTCGCTGACCACGGTGGAGGACACGCTCCGGGTGGGCAGCACGGCCCTCACCTCCCTGTCGGGGCTGTCGGGCCTCCGGACCCTGGGGTCCTTCGAGCTCCACGACAACCCGGCGATGGCGTCGCTCGGCGGGCTCGACGCGATCTCCACCCTCGACGGACTGGTCCTGGACGGACCCGAGGCCCTCGTCTCCCTCCAGGGCCTGCGCGGCCTCGAGGTGGTCACGGGCGAGGTGATCGTCCGGGGGACGGCGCAGCTGACCTCGCTGGCCGGGCTGGAGCGCCTCCGCACCGTCGGCGGCCGCCTCGTCGTGGAGGACAATGCGGTCCTGGAGGACCTCGGAGGGCTCGACGGGCTGGAGGTCGTCGGGCGGGAGGAGTCCCGACCCCTCCCCCTCCCCACGCCCCTCCTCGGAGCGTCCACGGTCGTGTCGATCGCGCGCAACGCCTCCCTCGCCACGCTCGGCGGCCTGGGTGCGCTCGCCCGCGTGGGCGGCAGCCTCGCGGTCGCGTCCAACCCCGCCCTCCTGGCCACGTCGGGACTCGGGCGCGACAGCCTCGCGGGCGGTCTCCGGATCGAGGGCAGCCTGGTGATCTCGGGGAACCCGCGCCTCGCCTCCTTCGAGGGGTCGGGCGCGCTCGCGGGCGTCTCGCAGCTGGTGATCTCCGACAACGCCGCCCTCCTCGACCTCCGGGGGCTCCACGGCACGCTGCGGGGCGTCGAGTCCCCGTGGGTGCAGCCGGAGGTCCTGGTGGGCTCCCTGCGCCTGCCGTTCTCGACCACCGGCCATCCGGGGAACGCGGGGCTCCAGAGTCTCGACGGCCTCGGCGACCTCGCGGGGATCGGGGCGCTGCAGGTCGTCGGCAACCCCAGGCTCACCGGGCTGGCGCCCCTGGCGACCTCCCGGCTGTCCGAGCTGGTGCTCGCAGACCTCCCCCTGCTGGCATCGGTCGACCTCGGTGACCGGCTGGAACGCGTCACGCGACTCCAGATCGAGGACGTGCCCTCCCTGTCCTCGCTCGAGGGTCTCGGGGACCTCGAGATCATCGACGGTCTCCACCTCGAAGGGGATCTCGCCCTCACCTCCCTCGCGGGCCTCGAGGGCGTCCAGGGTCTCGGCGACGTGGAGATCGTCGGCCTGTCCCACCTCACCTCCCTCGACGGGCTCCCCGGGCCGGCCAAGACCGGGGGCGACCTGATCCTGGTGGACAACCCCGTGCTCGCCTCCCTCGACGCGCTGTCGGGAGGAGACGTCACGGGCGACCTCCGCATCGTGGGCAGCCCGCTCCTGGCGTCGCTCGCCGGCCTCGAGGCCGTGACGCGGATCAACGACAAGTGCGTCCTCAACGACCTCGCCGCGCTGTCGAGCATCGAGGGCCTCTCCTCCCTCGAAGGGTGCGCCCTGGGGTTCGAGCTGGTCTCCCTGCCCCAGCTCACCTCGCTCGCCGGCCTCGAGCGCCTCGCGAGCGCGGCGATCGGCGGACTCTACGTCCGATCGACGGGCGTCACCTCGCTGGCCCCGCTGGCGTCCCTGGCGGCTCCCGGCTCTCCCATGGGCTTCTTGGACAACGCCGACCTCTGCCAGTCCGAGATCGACGCCTTCGTCCAGGCCCTGTCCAGGACCTGCACCTGTTCCGGCAACGGCGGCTGCTGACCCTCGACCGCGCGGACGCGGTGCGCGGGTCCCCCGCATCGACGCACCGCGGAGGGATGCGATCCCGGACGGTGCCTGCCCAGGGCGAGGGTGCGCTCGCGTTGCACGCGGAGGTCGTCGAAGGTGGGCGGGCTCGTGTCGCGGCCCCCCTGACGAAGACCTGGCGCCATCGCGCCAGCGCGCTGCGGTGGATCGCGTGGGGTTCGATCGCGCTCCACCTCGCTGGGTGCGACGTCCTGGCTGCCTTCTTCGACGACGGGTGGATTCCGCCCGAGCACCGTGTCGACATGGATCTGCTTCGTCGAGACCCGGTGATGTCTGCACGGCGATGCTTCGAAGGGAACCTGAGCGCGTGCAAGGGACTCGGCAGCGACTGTCTCCACGGCCGGACGATGGAGGAGGCGCTCGATCTCGCCGTGTGTCGAACGGCGGTCGAACGGCCCGTCTTTCCCCACCTGGCGTACAGCATCGAGCTCCGCTCTTCGGAGGATGTCGACGTGTTGGCCCGACAGATCCTGTCGGCCACGCGAGACTACGAGCGACTCACGTTGGTGAAGGTCGCTCAGTGCAACCTCGAGACCCTCACGGGTCGGGAGAGGCTGGTGCTCCTCGGGGCGCTGGGGGTCCCCTGGGAGGATCGCATGGTCGAGACGCACGGGTTCATGAGGTACATCCTCGACTTCGAGAACGCGCAGACCGTGGCCGAGTTCCGGGACGCGGTGGGGGCTGGGCCGATCGAGGTCGGATCACCGGAGTGAGGGCGAGACGTTCGTCCCGGGGGAGCGGCGGACGCGGATCGTCGCCCGGGAAGCGGCCATTGGAAGGGATCGACGACCTCGTTCGACGGTGGGGTGGGGTCCGGCGTGGCTGTGGGCTCTCGCGCGTCGGCGCGGCCATCCCGGCCGCGGTGAGTGGGGGGGGGGCTGAGCGCACCCCGCTCGACGACTGGGAGAGGTCCGGACTGGCTGCGGACGGGCCACCGTGCGACGGGATGAGCGCCGCCTGCGTCCGAGAACGGGTCCCATGTCTCCTGTCCCCAGCCCCCTGGCGGCGTCGGCCTGGGCCTTCGTGGAGGTCGTGCTGCCGGTCGTGGCGGGCGACCTCGCGGGTGCGGCCTGGGCCCGTCGCCGGAGCCATCCCCCCGGGTGGGGCGCGCTGGTGCTGGTGCTGGTCGCGTGCGTCGCCCTGCCGGTGGTGGCCACCGTGGGACTGCGAGGGCCGGGCCTGTGGGATGCGGCCCTGGTGGGCGGGGCGGTCTGGCTGGGACTCGCCGTGGGCGCCCGGGGGGGCGCGTGGCCTCGCCTGCTGGGGCAGGGGCTCCTGGCGCTCGCGCTGGGGGAGGGGCTCGCCTGGGCGCTGTTGCCGACGCCGCCCGGCATCCCACGCCCGCTCCGGGCCCCGTGGGCTTCGTGGGCCACCGACGTCACCGACGTGCACGGGGGCACCTGGAGCACCGACGTGGAGGCCTGTCGGGTGGTGTTCTCGGCGCCCGGGAGGCTGCCCGCGCGGCCGCGGGTGCTCCACGTGGGCGACTCCATGGTCTTCGGCTCGGGCGTGGCGGACCACGAGACCTTCGTCGCCTCCCTCGGCCGTCGTCGCCCCACTGAGGCCCACGTGGCCCTGGCGGCGCCAGGCCTGTCCACCGACGGCGAGCTGCTCGCCGTCCGGCGGTGGGTGGCGGCGGGCGCGTGGGACGCGGTGGTGCTCTACGTCTTCGCCGGCAACGACCTCGCGGAGGTCGATCGCGTGTGGCCCTGCTGTCCGGGAGGTGGCCTGCTGGAGGGCCCCCGCGCCCGCTGTGCGGAGCCCGCGTGGCCCGAGGGTGCCGCGGCCGCGCGCTGGCGGAGCCCGCCGCCCTTCGCCCTGCAGGTGGCCGCCCAGGGCCTGCGCTCGGCGGCGTGGGGGTACGCGGCCTGGGCTGCCGGGCGGGGAGGGCTCGTGCAGCCCCGGGCGGACGAGCTGGATGCGGCGGTGACGCGGGTGGCCGACCTCGCGGCGACCCTGGCCCGGGAGGCGCAGGCGGCGGGTGCTGCGGCCTCGGTGGTGCTCCTGCCGGCGCCCCCGGGCGCGGACCTCGCTGCGCCCGAGCGGCAGGCCCGCCTGTTCGGGGCGCTGCGCGAGACCGGGGTGCACCTCGTGGACGCGACCGCCTTCTTCGCCGCCCCACCGATCGCGCGCGACGCGCTGACGGTCGACGGGATGCACCTGTCGCCGGCGGGCCACGAGGCCTTCGCGTCCTGGGTGGAGGAGGGGGTGCTCGAGCGGGGTGCTCCGGCGTCGTCGGGGGTCGACCCGAGGCCGCTGCCGGACAGCCCGGGTCCGTGAAGCGCCAGGAGAGGACGTCCTGCCCGTCGACCGTCGTCGTGCGCTCCCTCGTCCGCGCGCGTCCCTGTAGGCCCTGCGGGTCCGGCGTGGCAGGATGGGGACGCCCGCCCGCCGAGGATCCCGTGCGCCGCTTCCTCCCCACGCTGCTCCTCCTCGCTGGCTGCACCGGGCCGGGGCCCGCCGATCCGGGCCCGGACGACAGCGGCGGGTCGGACAGCTCCGACAGCGACACGGCGACGGTCGACAGCAGGCCCGACCCTCGGGACAGCGACGACACCGACACCGACACCGACACCGGCGTGCCCCCCGTCGACACCGACGAGCCCTTGCCGCCCTCCTGCAGCGTGGACCTGCCTGCCGGCCCCTGCCCGCCGGGGTCCACCTGCAGGGCGGACGGGCGCTGCCTGCTCGAGCTCGATCCCGGGGACCCGCCCGATGGCCTGGGGGCTGCCTGGTCGGCCTACGTCGCCTGGGCGAGGCCTCGAGAGCTGGCCGAGGCGCACCTGCCGGTCACGTGGACCGGCCTGGAGGCGACGGTCGCGTCGGGCCTGGCGAGCGCGAGCACCGCGTACGAGGCCGCGTGGAGGATGACCGAGGGGGTGGGCACGCTGCGGCAGGGGCACACCTGGCTGCAGGTCGATGCCCTGTGCGACGTGGATCCTGGCCTGTCGTCCCGACGCAGCGATGCTGGGGCGTGCGTCGTCGAGGACGAGGGACAGCTGGTGGTGTACGCCGCCGAGGCGGGCACGCCGTGGCGTGTCGGCGACGTGCTGGTCGCCCTCGACGGCCGCCCGGCAGCGGCGCTGGTGGCCGACCGGCTCGCCCAGCCGCGCTGCGCCCTGACCGCCCCCTCGGAGGCGGCGCGGCGTGCGGAGGCCGTGGCGAGCCTGCTCCTCCGGGGCTCGGCCTCCGGCGACGTGGTGGTGCGTGGGGTGGACGGCAGGCGCCGGACCTTCACCCGCCCGCTCCGGCCCCCTGTCCTCGACTGCGACGGGCGGATCCCGCCCGCGGGAGAGGTCGACCTGGGCGGCAACGTGCTCCGCACGGACCTGCCGGGGGGCGTGGTGCTGGTGCGCCTGCCTCGGCTCGGCGGGAGCAGCGGACCGCCAGGGCCGGAGGCCTCGGTGGCCGCCCTGCGCGGTCTCGTCCAGGGATTGCCCTCGGGGACGCCCGTCATCGTCGATCTCCGGTCGGTCCAGGGGGGCTACCCCGGGGTGGTCGACGCCCTCGCCGGCTGGGCCCTGCCCGACGGGTCGCCGCTGCGCACCTGCACGGACCGGGTGGCGCCCGGGGAGGGGGGGACCGTCGGTCCCAGCACGCTCCCCTCGGTGGCCGAGGACGGGGTGGTGCTCGACGGTCCGCTGGCCGTCCTGACGGACCACGCGACCTATGGGGCGCCGGAGTACCTGCCCCTGGCGTGGAGGGACCGGGCGCTGCTCGTCGGACACCCCGGGTACGGGAGCTACGGCCTGTCCGGCGGCTACCGGGCCACCGGTCTGCGGGGGGCGGTCGACGCCCGTCGGTGCGACGACGCCCAGGGCCTGCCCCTCGAGGGACGTCCGCCGCCCCTGGACCTGGAGGTCGGGCTGCACCGGGCGGACGTCGCACAGGGCGTCGACACGGTGATCGAAGCTGCCCGGCGCGCGCTGCTGTCGCCCTGAGGCCGTCGTGGCCGTTGGCCGCGGCGCATGCCATGGTGGGCCGATGTCGCGTGCCCTCCTGCCGGCGCCCAGCCTCGCGCTCCTCCTGTCCGGTTGTCCCGGGCCGGGGTCCGATCCGTCGAAGGATCCGGTGGACACCGGCGGCGACACGGACTCCTCGCAGGTGGCGTGCGAGCCGGCGCGGCGGCCCCTCGTGCACCTCACGCCCTGGCAGCTCGAGCGCATCGTGGGCGACCTGCTCGGCGAGGACGTGGCGGTCGCGGAGGTGGTCCCGTCGTCGACGGGTGCGTGGGAGGGGCGGGCGAGCGCGCAGGCGATCACGCCAGCCCACGTGGAGGGCTGGTGGGCCGCGGGGGGGCGGGCGGCGGAGCGCGCCCTGGCCCGAGGGGACGGTGGGGTGCGCGTGCGCGCCATCGACGCGGGCTTCGACGAGGGCGAGCGCATCGAGACCGCGCTCGGCGAGGCCGGTGCGGCGTGGGCATGGGCGTGGGCGACGGGGGAGACCAGCCCCTCCACCTTCGTCGCCGAGGTGACCCTGGACGTCCCCCGCGCGGGGACGTGGGAGGTCCAGGCCTGGGCGGGTGGCGTCGTGTTCGTGGGGGAGGAGCAGCGGCTCCCCGGGTCGAAGGGGCCCACGCTGCGGCTCGTCGCGCCGAGCCCGGTGGGCTCCGCCCGCGTCCTGCCGGCCACGTACGAGCAGCCGGCGCCCGTCTCGTGGAGCCTCGTCCTCCCCGTCGGGCCCGTCACCCTCGGCTGGGAGCTGTCCACCGACGTGACCCCGTCGCGGCTCGTCCTCGATCGCATCGAGCTCGTGGGGCCGGCGGAGGATCCCGACTGGGCCGACCCGCCGGCGCGCCGCCGCACCGTGGCCTGCGACCTGGGCGGCGACGAGGCCCGGGCCTGTGCGGACGCGGTGCTCCGGGACTTCACCGCGCGCGCATGGGCGCGCCCACCGACCGCCGAGGAGCTGACCAGCCTGTCCCGACCGCTCGATCTGGCCGTGGAGCTGGGCGATCCGGTGTCGACCGGGCTCGGCTACGCCCTGCGGGCCGTGCTGCTCTCGCCCTCCTTCCTGCTCCGCGATGGCCGCGAGGGGCCCGACGCGCCCGACGCCCTCGCGGTCGGCGAGCGGCTGGCGCGCCTGCTGTGGGGCTCGGTCCCCGACGCGACGCTGCGGGCCTGCGCCGAGACCGGCGCCCTCGGCACCGAGGGCCCGTGTGCGCTGTCGATCCAGGTCGATCGGATGCTGGCCGACCCTCGTGCCGATGCGGTGGTGCGCGACTTCGGCCGCCAGTGGCTGGCCCTGGATGCGGTCACCGCGGTCGTCCAGGCCCCCGGTCGCTTCCCGGGCGCGAGCGGAGCCCAGCGCGTCGCCCTGGCGGAGGAGCCCTACGCCCTGCTGGACGAGGCCAGGCGGTCCGACACGCCGCTGCCCTCCCTGCTGGAGCCACGCGCGCAGCTGCTCTCGCCCGAGCTCGGCGCCTGGTACGGCGTCGAGGTGCAGGGGCCCGGACCGGCCTGGGTGGAGGTCCCGGGGCGCGGCGGGCTGCTCTCCCAGGCGGGCCTGCTCGCGGCCACCTCCAACCCCGATCGGTCCTCGCCCGTGAGGCGGGGGGTGTGGGTGCTCCAGCGCCTGCTCTGCGACCCGCCGGATCCGGCCCCCGCCGGGGTGCCCGCGCTGCCGGAGGACGCAGGCACGACCTCGGCGGCGACCGTGCTCGCGGCGCACGCGGGCAACCCCACCTGCGCCCGCTGCTACGACGCGATCGATCCCCTCGGTCTCGCCCTGGAGGCCTTCGACCACGATGGTCTGCGCCGGACCGCGTACGCCGACGGCTCGCCCGTGGACGCACGGGGTGCCCTGCCCGACGGCACGGAGGTCGACGACGTCCAGGGGCTCGGCTCGGCCCTGGCGGGTTCCAGCCAGGTGCAGGACTGCCTCGAAGCCGGGTTGCTGGCCTGGGCCCTGGCGCGGGCGCCGACGGAGGCGGATGCCTGCGTGGAGGCCGGCGTGCACGAGGCGGTGGAGCGGGAAGGGCTCACCTTCGAGGCCGTGCTGCGTGCCGTCGCCCTCTCCGAGGCGATCACCGGACCCCGGGGGACTCGATGACCCGGCCGCTGGCCCGACGCACCGTCCTGCGGGGACTCGGCGCCTGTCTGGCGCTGCCCTGGCTCGAGGCCATGGTGCCCGCCCGCGCTCGTGCCGCCGAGGGGGGCCCTCCGCGCCGGTTGCTGGTGTGGACCGCGCCCAACGGCGTCCCCGTGGATCGCTGGGTGCCCACGGGCAGCGGCACGGCCTGGACCCCGTCCGCGATGCTCCAGCCGCTCGCCGACCACCTGGCACGGCTCACCGTCCCGATCGGGCTGTCGAGCACGGCCCCCCTCGCGGCGGGCGCCGTCGAGCCGCACGCCCAGGCCAGCGTCCGCTACCTCTCCGGCCAGCACGACCTGCCCTGGGCCACCGATCGGGGGGGAGCGTGGCTGACCATCGATCAGCTGGTCGCGCAGGCGGTGGGGGGCGCCACGGCCCTGCCCTCCCTCGAGCTGGGGAGCGAGGGGCCCACCCCGTGCGGGGAGGCCCAGTCCGGGGAGCTCCCGAGCTGCGAGCCCTACCGCACGCTGTCCTGGCGCGACGCCACCACGCCCATGCCGCGGCGGGTCCACCCGGCCGAGGTCTTCGCCCTGCTGTTCGGCGACCCGACCGAACCCGCCGCCGTGCGCGAGCGTCGTCAACGCTACGAGCAGACCGTGGTGGACGCGGTGCTGGAGGACGCCGCACGCCTGTCCGGCTCGCTGGGCAGCGACGACCGCCACCGCCTCGATCAGTTCCTCACCGGCGTGCACGCCCTCGAGCAGCGGCTGCAGGCGCCGCCGCCGGCCCCCGGGGGGGCCTGCGCCCCGGCCGCGCTGACCGACCGGGTCGACCTCGGCACCGCGACCACGCTCGGCGAGCACATCGCGCAGATGCGCGAGCTCATGGTGCTGGCGCTGGCCTGCGATCGCACGCGCGTGATCACGTACATGGCGGGTGCGGTCCGCTCCGATCGGCCCTTCCCCGAGCTCGGGTACCCCGAGTCGAGCCACTGGCTGTCGCACCACGGCGGCGATGCGTACAAGCTGGACGCCATCGAGGCGATCGGCACCTGGTACGTCACCCGCTTCGGCGAGCTGCTGGCCGCGCTCGCTGCGGAGCCGGAGGGGGACGGGAGCCTGCTCGACCACACCGTGCTCCTGTTCGGCAGCCCGATCGCCGATCCGGACACGCACGCCACCGTGGACCTGCCCGCCGTCGTCGTCGGTGGCTCCACGCCCGCGGGGCGTGGGGTGGTCCGCTACGAGGTGCCCGTGCCGATCGCGGAGCTCCACCTCGACCTCGCTCGCGCGGTCGGCGTGCCCGCGGAGCGCTTCGGCCACGCATCCACCGAGGGGCTGGGCCTGCTCTGACCGCTGCGTGGCCTGGAGCCCGCCGTCCCCGGGCGAGCGCCTCGCGGGCGCGACCGCGGGCGGGGAGGGGAGAGCCCCGGGGCGCGTGCTCGCGGATCGGCGTGGCAGTCGGCGGGCGTGGCGCCAAGGGGGGGAGAACACGGTGGAGGCGCGATGCGCGCGGTGGCGATGGGGTGTCTGTGGGGGCTGGTGGGCGGATGGCTCGTGGGGCAGGTCTGGCCCGAGGCGCAGGCGACGTCGCCGCCCTTGTGCCACGGCCCCTCGGCGGCGCTGGCGCAGGTCTCCACGACGTGCAGGCCGGGCGTGCCCGCGTCGCTGTGCCAGCTGCCGGAGGCCGACCGCGTGACGCCCCTGCATGGCGACGGACCGCCCAGGCTGACGATCTCCTTCGCGGCCCTTCCCGGGTACGAGGTGCCGACCCTGGGCTTCACGCGGGTCGAGTCCGACACCGGCCTCGAGGACCCGCTGTGAGGCGCGTCGGCCTGGCCTCGGGCGCGATCGGCTTCGTCGCGGGGCTGCTGCTGGCGGGGATGGGGTGCGGTCTGTGTCGCACGGACAAGGGACTCGTCCCCGGCGTCTACCGGGGGGACGACGGTGTCCAGGCGGAGGTGACCGAGGACGGGATCGAGCTGGCGCAGCGGGTGCCCGGCTCCGACGAGGTGGTGCGGGTGCGCTACCGGTTCGTCGGGACCGTCGTGTTCTGGTGACCGGGCGGGTGACCGGGGGCTGGGTCGCCGACGTGGTGGATGTTCAGTCCTCGTGGCCCCTCGTCACGTCCACCACGGGCGCGAACCCGCCCATGATCAGCCGCTTGCCGTCGAAGGGCATCGGGTTCCGGGCCGGGTCCATGCGCGGATCGACCTCCTCGGGGTGCTCCATCCATCGCTGCATCGTGGCGAACGCGGCGTCGCGCGTGGCCTTGTCGGGCCACTCGATCCACGAGAACACGACGGTCTCGTCCGGGGTGGCCTGCACCGCTTTGCGGAAGTCGGTGACCGTGCCGTCGGGCACGTCGTCGCCCCAGCACTCGAGCACCCGCGTCGCCCCGAGCTCGACGAAGACCTCGTCGCCCAGACGCGCGTGGTCGATGAAGGCCTGCTTGTGGGCCGTGGGCACGGCGATGACGAAGCCGTCGACGTAGGACATGCGACCGGGCCTCCCGGAGCACGACCTATGGCCGCGCCTCGACGCAGGCCATCGGGCGACCGGGTTCCTCTCCGCCGCGTCGGACGCCGGACCGTGCGCGACGGGCGCCGAGGGGCGGACCCCGGGTAGGTGCACCCATTCCCCGCACCCCTGGGACGCCGCCGTGATGCCCCTCCTCGTCGTCGACGCCGCCAACGTCGTCGGGTCCGTCCCGGACGGCTGGTGGCGCGACCGCGTCGGTGCCACCGAGCGCGTGCGCGACGGCCTGCTCCTGCTCCCCACCCTCGCTGGCGTCTCCCCGCCCTTCGAGGTGGTGCTCGTCGTCGAGGGACGGGCCCGCGGCGTGGCGTCGGTGCCGGGCGTGCGGGTCGTGGCCGCCCGAGGCTCAGGTGACGACACCATCGTGGACGTCGTCCGTGAGGAGGGCGCCGGGCGTCCCTGCCTCGTCGCCACGGCGGATCGGGAGCTGTGCGGGCGGGTGGAGGCGCTGGGCGCGGTGGTGGTGGGGCCGAAGCAGGTGCGGTGAGCCGCCCTTCAGCTCCGGTGGCACCCACCGCGGGACGCCGACCTCGGCGGGCGTCCCCGTGGCCGAGGGCTCGGGAGGTCCGGGGGCCGCGGTCCCACCGTGCCGCGAGCCGGCGGCGCGCCATGGGTCCACGATGAGGCTGCGCGGCCCGTCGAACCGCGGAGCGCGGACGTGGAGGATCGTGTTTCGCATGAAAGTGACGCAAATACCTTGACAGTTTTCGCGCTGCCGCGGCCAGCCGATCGCGGACCTCGGCCGAGGGGCGTTGCAGAGGGCCCTGGCGCCCGCCTGGACGGCTCCGGTGGTCCTCTGCCACCTCGCGAGCCCTCCGACCCCGTGCGCAGCGACCACGACCCCCGTTCCGGAGGCCGAAAAACACCGAGATACCTTGTCTCCTCACACTGGAGACTCCCGTGAACGCTCTCCCCCTCGACCGCGCCCGCGAGGTGCACGACCGACTCCTCGCCGCCCTGCGCGACCGCCGCGCCGCCGAGCACGCCGCCGCCCTCCTCCTCCGGCAGGTCGCCGACGAGCAGCTCCACCACGCCTTCGGCCACGCGTCCGTCTACGAGTACGCCGAGCAGCGGCTGGACCTCACCCTCCGGCAGACCCGTGCCTTCCTCCAGATCGCCGGTGCGCTCCCGTCGCTTCCGGCCTTGGACGCGGCGTTCGCGGAGGGCCGCCTGCCGTGGACCAAGGTCCGCGAGGTGGTGCGCGTGGCCACCCCGGAGACCGAGACCGCCTGGGTGGAGGCCGCCACCCGACGCACCAGCCGCGAGCTGGAGTCGATGGTCTCCCGGTCCGTCACCGGCCAGTCGCCACCCGAGCCCGACGACCCACGTGGGCCCGCACGCAGGCGGGTCGTGTTCGAGATGGAGGCCAGCGATGCGCGCGTGCTCCTCGACGCCCTCGCGCTCCTCCGCGCCGAAGCCGCCGTCCATGGGGAGGAACTCGACGACGGCGCTGCCCTCGCCGCGCTGGGCCAGCGCCTGTTGCACGATGCCGACGGCGATGGCGCTCCCCTCGCCGAGCGCTACCGCATCGTCGTCCACCACTGCCCGACCTGCGACGCCTCCCACGCCGCCGACGCCGAGGTCAGCGAGACCGTCCAGGCCCAGGCCGCCTGCGACGCCGAGCTCGTCGACCTCCGACCCGGCCCGGCCCACGGCCACCTCACCCGGACGATCCCGCCCGCCACGCGCCGTGCGGTGCTGCACCGCGACGGCCTGCGCTGCGTGGTCCCCGGCTGCCGATGTCGCCTGTGGCTCGACCTCCACCACCTGGAGCCCCGCTCCCTCGGCGGCACCCATGACTCCGACAACCTCGTCACGCTCTGCCCGATCCACCACCGTCTCGCCCACGAGGGCCTCCTGGCCGTGCGGCGACGGCGCGATGGAGAGGTGGAGGTCGTGCACGCGGACGGTCGCCGGTCGGTGACACGCCGCAGACCCACGTGGGTCGCGCAGGCCGGGGCCTCGTCAACGACGATGGGAGGGCATGGGCCCTGCGGCGACGGTCCGCCGGGTCCAGCCGCCTGAACGCCGAGCTGCCCGGTCCGCCACTGCATCCCCCCTTTCGCCCGCTGCAACCGTCCGGTGCGCGGATGCGGCGCGGGTCCGGCCGCTTCCGCCGCCGCCAAGGCGCGGTGCCTCCCTCGACCCGTGCGGCGCATCCCCTCACCGAGGGGACGAGGCTGCCCCCGGTGGGGGGTGCGACCGGGTCCCTCGAGGCGGTCCGACGTGCGTCGAGAGCAAGGCGACCTGCGCGACAGGGGTGGTGCCGCGGCGCCCGGTCCGCCGCCATCGCCGGGGGCTCCGACGCTCCGATCCGGACGCCGCCCCACACCTCGCGCGCCGCGACCGCGGATTGACCCCGACCATCCCTCGGCGCAGACTGGTCGGGCGCGCGTCTGGGGATGCCGCGGGAGGTGTGCGATGGGGATCGGTGACCGGGGTCTGCCTGGGATCGGGTGCATCGGCGTGTGCGTGCTGGTCGTCGGCTGCGCGCCCGCGGGCGAGACGGGCTCGCTGCAGGTCGGCGTGCAGGCGCAGAAGGTCCGCGGTGTCGAGGACGTGGTCTACCGGCTGACCGTGCTCGGCGAGGACGGCGGGCTGGTGTGGGCGTCCGACCTCGCCTCGTCGGCCTACGGGGACGGCGCCGGCGCGATCTCCTACGTGGGTCCCTGCGACGCCACCGACGTCGACGGCGATGGGCAGGCGCTCAACACGGTGCTCCTCGACATCGTCGACCTGGTCGGCGTGGACCCCGCGGACTGGGTCGATCCGACGGCTGCGGGCCCGCTCGCGCTGACCACCGTCTGCGTCGAGAACGCGGACGCACGGGTGGACTTCCAGCTGACGCTCCTCCGCGATGCCAGGCAGGGCTTCTTCGACATCACCGTCGACATCGACGACATCGCCTGCTCGGCGAAGCTCGACTGTGCCTACGGCGACGCCGATCCGATCGAGCTGCTGACCGATCCGCGCACCGGGGAGCGCGGTCCGACCGCGGTGATGGCCTTCGCGTGCACGGCCGGCCCGACCGGTGCCGACACCCACCTGTACCTGGACGCGGTGCAGATCCAGTGCGCGAGCGGGGAGCAGTACGTGGTCGCCCCGCCCGTGCTCCCGCTCGGCCACCACGGCCCGCAGGACCCCCTGATCTTCCAGCACGCCACGTACGCGGGCTCGGAGCAGATCGCGGGCCTCGACAAGGTCTTCCTCGCGCTGGCCATCGGGCTCGACACGGACGCCGCCGGCAACGGCCTGCACGCCGACTGCGTGCTCACCTCCCGTGCCACCGCGTCGAGCGGCCCCCTCCCGAACGGGCAGACCCCGGCGGGCGCCGTCTACCCGTACATCTCGTGGGAGGTCGCCCTCACCGACGCCTCGGGTGCGCTCACCTGCGGCCAGCACCCGATGGGTGGCGAGAACGGCGTCGAGGTGCTCTACGCCACCGATGGCCTCACGTTCGCGACGGGGCTGTCGGCCGACGATCTCGGCGGCGGGGGCGAGCCCGGTCCGATCGACGTCGACAGCGACGGCTTCCCGGCCGGCGCGGACTGCGACGACCTCGACGCCACCGTCTTCCCCGGCGCGCCCGAGGTGTGCGGCGACGGCATCGACCAGGACTGCAGCGGCGGGGACGTGCCCTGCCCGCCACCCACCCAGATCAAGCGGGTGTTCTACCTGCCCGCAGCGCGGCTCGCGGCCCGGGCGGGCACGGCGGAGGGCGGGTTCGGCGGGCTCCTGGCGGCCGACGCCGCCTGTCGCGCCGAGGCCCAGGCGGCCGGGCTTCCGGGGGCGGGCGTGGCGAACGGCTACCGGGCCTTCCTGTGTGGCGACAACCTCTCCGCGGCGAACCGGCTCACGCACGCCACCGCGCCCTACGTCACCACGGCGGGCACGGTCGTCGCGAACGACTGGAACGACCTCACGGACTTCTCCTTGCTCGCGCCGATCAACCGCGACGCCTTCGGGGCCGTGGTCGGCGGCCCGGCGTGGACCGGGTGCTCGCCGCAGGGCTTCGCCCTGAGTGGCGGGGGCCACACCTGCTCGGACTGGACGAGCTCGAGCTTCTTCTCGGACGCGACGGTGGGCAGCGCCTTCTCGGTCGGGGGCGGGTGGGTGCAGCAGCCCAGCGAGCAGGACTGCGACGAGCCGGCGGGGCTGTACTGCCTGCAGCAGTGAGGGTCGGCGCCGCGGCGGGGACCCCGAGGGGCGCCGTCCTTCGCGCGTACGGATCGCCGGACCGCGCCCTCATCCTCGTCGGCGACGCCGCAGGGCCAGCGACAACCCGATCCACGCACCCAGGCCCCAACCTCCACTCCCGTGGCGACATCCACCCTGGCATGCCGTGCCCGGCGCAGGCGCTCCCGTGTCCGCGTGCGTGTCGGGGGGCGCCGTGTCCGTCGCCTCGGTGTCGGGCCCGGCGCCGTCCGTGTCCTCGAGGCCCGTGTCGGCGCTGTCCGACGCCGTGTCCATCGCGTCAGGCGGGTCCGTGTCTGGTGGTGCGACCGCGTCGACCCCGTCGCAGTCCTCGTCGCGACCGTTGCCGGGCACGTCCACGGCGCCGGGATGGACGCCGGGGTCGAGGTCGTTGCAGTCTTCCTGGTTGGGCACGTACCCGACGTCGGCGCACGCGGTGATCATCGTGGCACCCGGCCGGTTCGGCGTACCCCAGCCGTCGCCGTCCACGTCCAGGTAGAAGGTGCGCGGCGGCAGGTCGTCGGGCACGCCGGAGCAGTCCTCGTCACGGCCGTCGCAGATCTCGGGGGCGTCGGGGAAGACGGTGGGGTCGTCGTCGTCGCAGTCGACGGTCTCGTCGGCACCGTCGCCGTCCGCGTCGAGGGCGGCGGCCGCCCGGGGCAGCAGGAGCAGGAGGGAGAGCAGGATCGCTCGGGGCATGGGCGCCTCGCACCTCGCGGGAGAGAGGAGGAGCCCGTGGCGCGCGGAATGGATCATCCCGGGGGCGTCGGACCCGACGAGGGCGGGCGCCGGCTGGCTCAGGGCGTGACCATCGTCCCGACAGGTCCCGCGAGGCCATCGGAACGGGCCGTCGGGGGTGCAGGTGGAGCCGGGCGCGTTCGCGCTTCGGCTGGCAATCCTGGGGCTCCTTCGTTGATGGGCGCGATCCGGTACCCGGGCGTGTTTGTGCCCATGTCCGGGGGTGAAGGCCGACACGACGCCCGGCGTGGAAGACGGCGTCGGAAGCGGTCGACCACCCGTTCGAGGGCTGCGGCGGGGTCCGGACCGGCTGCGGAGTGGGGCGCTGTGCGACGGGGCGCGAGGCGGTCGCATCCGGGGACGGGTCGGGTGTCGCCCATGTCCCGCCCGCGGCCCGAGGTTCCTGCGCTATCCTCGGTCCCTCGGAGGACGGGATGGACGCGCGCTTCCTCGGGCTCGGGCTCGTCGCCTCCCTCGTGTGGGCCTGCAGCCCCACGGGCGGATCCGACGCCGACGCCGACGACACCGGGCCGGCGGAAGGTGGCGCGCTGGACACCGCCGCGCCCGACGCGACCGACCCCACGGCCCCCGCCTGCCCGTCGGGCCTGACCTGCGTCGACACCTTCCCCTACGTCACCTCGGGCCTCACCACCGGCGCCACCTCCTCCTTCGACGCCTACGGCTGCGCGCCCACGATCGACGAGTCGGGCCCGGAGGTCGTGTACCGGGTCGACCTGCCCGCGCGGGGCTTCCTCGCGGTGGAGCTCGCGCCCGACCTGCAGCCCGAGGGCGTGGACGTGGACGTGCACCTGCTCGAGGCCCTGGACCCGGAGCGCTGCCTCGACCGCGGCCATCATCGCGCCGGTGCGCTGCTCGAGAAGGGCACCTACTACGTGGTGGTCGACAGCTGGACCGACGAGGAGGGCACCTCCTTCGACGGCGCCTTCGAGCTCACGATCGGGCTCACGCGCCTGCGCGACCTGCTGGCCCTCGGGATCGCACGGACGGTCGCCGAGGACGCCCTGCAGGCCTTCGGCGTGGCCTGGGAGCGCGGCGACCCGGCCCACTTCGCCTACGCCATCACCGACTTCTCGCTGCACTCCTCGGTGCGGCGGATGTGGATCCTGGACCTGGCCACCGGCACCCAGCGCTGGAACCTGCACGTGCCCCACGGCCAGGGCTCCTCCGACCCCCAGGATGCGGGGCGGGCGGTCACCTTCTCGAACACCCCCGCGAGCCACCAGTCCAGCCTGGGCGTCATGCGCGGCGCCGAGCGCTACGTGGGGGACTACGGCGAGTCCATGCGCATCGACGGGCTGGAGCCGGGGTTCAACGACAACGTGCGCGACCGCGCCATCGTGCTCCACCCCTGGTCGGGCAGCCGCGACACCTACGTGCAGGCCGAGGGAGAGTGCGACGAGACCTGGGGCTGCCCGGCGCTCGACGACCGGCTGAACGAGGAGGTGGCGGACTTCCTCGCGGAGGGCGGGCTGATGATCTTCCACTACCCGGACCCGGGGTGGCTGGAGGGGTCGGAGTACGTGGGCGGGGGGTGAGGGTCGGGGCGTGAGGGTGGAGGCGTGAGCCTCACGCCTCACGGTCGGGTGCGCAGCGCTGGTGGGTGTCGTCGACCTGCCTCGACGGCGCGGGCATGGGTTGGCACCTCGACCACTTCCACCGATGGGTCGACGACCTCGCCGCCGCCGCAACCGCCCCCCATCGCCCAGAGCAGCCAGCCCGCCCGCACGCGGCACCTCGCCTGCCCGGTGTCGCCGCGGAGGGGCGAGGGGATCGACGCCATCTCGCGCGACCCGCCGCAGAAGCCCGAGACCATCGTCCTGCGCCTCCTGATCGCGAACCGCGAATCCTTCCGCTCGTGGACGTTGGAGGAGGTGGCCGATGCGCTGCGGACGACCGGGCCCCGGCCCGTGGATGGACACCTTCGGGCGTGGGGGTGCATGGGACCGCTTTCGCACGTGCCCGCCCCCAGAGGGGACTGGGTGCGCGGCGGGGGTCCGGTGCGGGGCCACCGGACAGATCCTGGCACAGGAGCGCGTCAGGTTCCCAGGATGCGCGGCCACGCCCCTCCCATGGACCAAGCGGATCTGGACTTCCTGGGCGACCTCGATGGTCCGGTCGTCGTCGGCGAGGCGATCGCGGCGACCCCTGCCGTCTACGTGCTGGAGGCACGACCACCCCACCGGTTTCCCTACCCAGGCGGTTCGTGCAGGGTGCTCGCCATCGACGCGACGCCGGATCTGCGGCGTAGCGTGTCGCTGATCCGCGAGTTCACGCTGGAGGCGCGTTTCCGTCACGATCGGCCGTACCATGGCCAGCTCTGGGAGTACGCTGCCGCCTTCGGTGTACGCATGTGGTTCCGTGCGACCGCGTCGTGGGCAGACGCCGCCCGACGCGAGACGGCGCTCTTCACGGGCTTCGTGGAGGCCTTCCGCGCGCCGCCCGTCGCCGGGCGCCGGTCCCCCCGTCGGTTCGCCCCCGTGGCGCTCGCGGAGGACGCGAGCGGGCAGCCGTTGGGACCGCTCCGTCATCCCGGCGCGAGGACGCCACCTCGGCTCACCGTCCACGAAGGCGGCCCCTCTCGGCGCGAAGGGGGCTCGGTCGTCCGACAGCGGATCGCCGCCCATCGCCAGGGCATCGCGGACCTGCGCACCGCCGCGGCACGGGCTGCCGGGATCGAGCAGCTTCTGAGGCGACGCAACGTCGCCGCTGCCACGAAGCGGGAGGCCTGGTCCTGCTGGACGGGTGGCCTCGTCCCGCTCCTCCGCGCGTGGGCGCCCCTGCACGTGGATGCCTTCCTCCTGTCGTCGGTCGTCAGCGCCGACGTGGAGGCCGGCTGGCGCCTCGCGCTCGCAGCCCAGGTCCGCGTCCTCTCTCGTGTCTTGTCCGAGCTAGATCCGTAGACCTCCAACGAGGACACGCCGATGCCCGATTCCACCACCACCGCGTCGCCGTGGCTGCGCGACCTCCTCGCTGCCACGTCCCAGGCGATCGTTCCCGATGATCCGGACTTCGGCGCCTTCACGCCCTGGACCGTCCTCATGGCGACGACGACGCTCACCCCCGTTCGAGAGGGACGCGCCTACGACCTGGCGCAGTTCGCTGGCGTCTACCTCGTCGCCTGGTTCGGCGATGACGTCCCTCCCGCGGGTCCGGCAGACCCGTTCGACCGGCACGTCGTGTACATCGGACGTACCCGGACCCGACCGATCGCCGCGCGGTGGGCGAACCTGCTCGCCGGCATCGGCACCGGGAGCGGCCACTCGGGAGGCAACACCCTTCACGAGGAGCTGCACCGCGTGGGCCTGCTGGAGACGGGCGCGTCCGGGCGCTTCCACGTCGCGGCCCTGCCGGTGTGGGTGACCGGCACGGCGCCCGATCCGACGACCGGCCGACCTGCGCAGGCCGACGCGCGGCAACTCTGCTTCCGAACCGCCGCCCTGGAGGCCCTCCTCATCGAAGCCGTGAGCGACCTTCGAAGGCGGAAGCAGCTGCCGGCGCTCGCGAACGAGCCGTCCCTCCTCGAGGATCCCACGACGGCGTTCCGGCTCGTGCGCCCCGAGTCGTAGATGCGTTCCGCGACATCTCCAGGGGGCTGCTTCACCCGGAAGCGGGTCCAGGCTCTCCTGTCCCGTGCGGGGTGCCACCGGGCGGGCTTGGTCTGCGTCGCGCTCGGCGTGCGTGCTATGGGGGCGGAGGAGTGGACGCCAATCCAGTCCGGGAGCCGGAGGACCACCGACCGTGTCGACATGGAAGCAGCGGCGTGATCCCCTCTTCCGCGGCGATGGGGAGGGCGGCGTGCAGCTCCCGACGCCCGGCGCCGATCCCTCGGTCGTGCGCCACATCCTGTACCTGGACGGCCCGGGTCGACCGACGCCCTACGTGTCCACGACCGAGAGCCGCGACGTGGCGGAGGGGTTCGCCAAGGGCGGCCGGGTGTACCAGACGCGCGTGCCGGACTGGGCCCCGCATGGCGTGGTTCACCTCTCGCGCAAGGAACTCCTGTCGAACCTCCGTGGGGTGGGAAAGGGCAGGGCAAGGTGGCCGAGCGCCCAGCAGGTGATGACTGCGCGTCGCTACGTGGAGGAGGCGGCCGAACACCTGGCCGACTTCAGCGGCGTCGTGTCCGAGGACCTCCGTGGCGTTGTCGACGCCGTGTTCCCGCCCGGTCGGAGGTGACCGTGCACGGGACGCAGCTCGTGTCGTGCTCCAACTGCTGGTTCAATGGCCTGCAGTACGGAACCGTTGGCCTCTCGATGGGGTACTGTGCGGAGTACAAGGTGGTGCTTCGGCGCGCTGACGAGAGCACCTGTGGCAAGCATGTGCGCAAGGACCTCATGCTCACGGACGCCCTCGCGCAGCAGACCAGGCACCAGCGCCACTTCGAGCGTCTGGACGGCGTGCAGGTGCTCCACACCCGACACCCCGTCGAGAACGGCGCCTATCTGGAGGCCGACTCCTCGATGCTCCGGCGAGACGCCGTCGGTGACGCGGCTGCGGACTACGGGGAGCTGGGCTCCAAGATCGAGTCGCTGGCCGTGCTGAAGGCCCAGAAGTCCTTCCGCGGCGATCTGGCGATGCTCTCGCTCGGGCGCGCCTACGTGAGGCGCTGCCGCACGAGGCAGGGCCGCTGGACCAGCGGCCTGCACATGTTCCGGTGGACGCGCCAGCGCCTGGAGTCGGATCCGCGACCGGAGCTCGGGCCGGAGGACCTCCGCGTGCAGACGGCGGCGAGCCTCGAGCGCCAGGTGGAACTCGCCCAGTGGGGCCTGGTCATGCTGAGGTTGGTGTTCATCTCGGACCTCGGGTCCCACGCGATCGAAGATGGGGATCCCGTGTCGTCGTTGGCGAACCTCGCCGAAGAGGCTGCGGCGGAGTCCGGTGCATTGACGATCAAGAAGCTCGCGAACTGGGTCAAGGGAGAGGGTCTGAAGCGCATCGACGCTGCGCTCTCGGAGGCCAGGATCAAGGCGCTGGCCGCTGAGCTCCACGAACCACGCGACTGAGCGGTCTGGGGCTGCACGGCGGGGTGGACGAGCCCAGGACCCACGCCGGAGCTCCCGGCGGGGAAACGGCCGGATCGGGTGGTGTGTGCTTCTCGCTCAGGCCTCACGCCGGCCGAGACGCCCAGGGTCACTCGGCGGGGTCCTCTGGCGCGACGGAGGCGTCGGTCGCCGGCTCCGGTGTCACCTCCGGTGTCGGCCCGTCGGGCACCCCCCCCACCCCCTCCACCGCCACCCCAACCCTCACCCCCGGCATCGTGAACTTCCCTTCGAACCGCTGCGTCTCCCCCGCCACCCAGCTCACCTCCACCCGCCACGCGCAGGTGCGCGGGCGTGGATCGGGCGCGATGATCGGCGGGCCCACCAGGGTGCCGCGGCCGCGGTCGTCGGGGGTCACCACGAGGCCCTCGATGGTGGGCTCGCGGAAGGCCACCTCGCCCAGCTCGTCCTGGAAGGCGCCCACGCACTGCTGGGCGTAGCTGGCGGTGAAGTCGCCGGGCTCGGCCAGGCGCGGGATGCGGAAGGGCAGCTCGAGGTGCCAGGTGCCGGCGGGGAGCTCGGCGTCGGCGGCGGGCAGGCGACGGGTGCACCCCTGCTCGCCCGGGCAGAAGACCGCCTGGGTGGCGTCGATGCGGGCGCCGGCGCGCAGATCGTCGAGCAGCGGCTTGACCTGCCGTGCGGCGAAGGGGTCGAGGGAGCTCGCCGGCGCCGAGGGGGCGCGCTGCGCACAGGCGTCGGCGCACTCCTCGTCGGTGCAGGGACGGGGCGCGCAGCTCGCGAGCAGGCAGGAGACGGACAGCAGCCGGATCAGGCGCACGGGGGCTCCGTGGGGGCCGTGGTCGTGGTAACCCTGGCGGCGCCTGCCCGGAGCCCCCCTGTCGCTCGCCTCCGCCCGTGCCCGACCCGGTGGTGCCCCGCTCCTCGCGGGCGCCGGCCCCTTCGCGTGCGCCGACCTGACGCCGCTGCGCGGCGTGGACTTCCACCTCGACGCCGACGATCCCTTCGTGGCCGGGGAGGGGGACGCCGAGCACGCCTACCTGGACGGCGCGCGCGAGGCCTGGGTCAAGGAGGAGCTGTACATGGACTGGCTGCACCAGCGCTCGCCGGTGCGTCAGCTCAAGCTCCGGGAGCGCGACCTCTACCTGCACCACTGGGACCCCTGGCTGCACGACGGCGCCCGGGTGCTCGACGTGGGCTGCGGCATCGGGCGCTTCGCGCTGCCGCTGCTGGATCGCGGCGCCACCGTGCATGGCGTGGACGCCGATCTCGCGAGCCTGCGCCGCCTGGCCTGGCGTGCGGTGGGACGTCCCGGGTCCCTGGATCTGCACTGGTCGGGCGTGCACGTGCTGCCCGAGGTGGAGGTGGACCTCGTCGTGGCCTGCGAGGTGCTCTGCTACGCCCCCGACCTGGAGCGGGCGCTCGCCGGGGCGGTGGCGCGGCTGCGGCCCGGGGGCGTGCTGCTGCTGGCGCTGGAGGGGCGCTGGGGCTGGGCCTGCGCGCCCGACGTGCCGGCCGGGGCGCTGGGTCAGGCCCTGGTGGGCGACGGGGAGCTCGACCTGCCGGGCGATCGCTACGTGCGCACCCTGGAAGGGCCCGAGGTGGAGGCCCTCGTGGCCGACGCCGGGCTGGAGCTGGAGCTGCTCACGCCCACCCACTACGTGCTGGACGGGCCCCTGGAGGCCGTGGCGGGGGACGTGCCCCCGCTCGACGTGCTCCTCGACGTGGAGGAGGCCTGCCGGGTGCACCCGGTGTGGGCGCCCCTCAACCGGATCTGGACCGTGGCGGCCCGCAGGCCCTGACCTCGCGTCGCCGGGTCGCCGGCGCTACGATGGCGGCGCCTCCCGGCGTTCCGGCGCCTCCCGCCCTCCCCGTCGTCCCTCCATGCGCGTCCTCGGCATCGATCCCGGGTCCACCGTGACCGGCGTCGGCGTGATCCACGCCGAGCGCGGGCGGTACCGCCTCGTGGGCACGGCCTGCCTGCGCACGCGGTCCGACGCGCCCATGGGCGAGCGCCTCGCGCACATCCACGAGGGCCTGGTGGCAGCCCTGCGGGAGCACGCGCCCGACGCCGTGGCCATCGAGGCCATCTTCCGCCACAAGTCCAGCGAGAGCGCGCTGCGGCTCGGGCAGGCGCGCGGGGTGGCCCTGCTCGCCGCGGCCCAGTGCGGGCACGAGGCCGTGGCCTACAACCCGATGGTGGTGAAGAAGACCGTGGGCGCCCACGGCTCGGCCGACAAGGAGGCGGTGGCCCGCATGGTGCGCATGCTGCTCGGCGTGCCGCTCGAGGGCCCGGCCGATGTGAGCGACGCCCTGGCCATCGCCATCACCCACGCGGCCCACCACCGCAGCCGCGCCGTGGCGGTGGCCCGATGATCGCGCGGCTCGTGGGCACCCTGGTGGCCCGCGAGGGGCACCGCGCCGTCCTCGACGTGCACGGCGTGGGCTACGCGGTGCACGCGCCGCTGCGTGACGTGGAGGCCTGGGCCCAGGCCGGCGAGCCGGTGGTGGCCCACGTGCACACCGACGTCCGCGAGGACGCCATCGTGCTCTACGGCTTCTCCCGCGACCGCGACCGCGTGGCCTTCGAGCGGCTGCGCGCCGTGGGGGGCGTGGGCCCGAAGATCGCGCTGGCCCTGCTCGACGCGCTGGGCCTGGAGCGGCTGGTGCAGGCGGTGGCCCGCGACGAGATCGCGGTGCTCGCCCAGGCGCCCGGCGTGGGGAAGAAGCTGGCCAGCCGCCTCGCGCTCGAGCTCAAGGACAAGCTGCCGGGCGACTTCTCCTCCGCGGTGGCCACGGCGGGCATCGGCGCCGCACCCGCCGCCGACCCCCTCGATCTGGCGCTGGCGAAGCTGGGCTACGGCCGCAGCGAGATCGGGCGCGCGCGCGAGGGCCTCGCCGCGGAGGGCCTGGGGCCCGAGGCCCCGATCGCCGACCGCCTGCGCGCCGCGCTCCGCATCCTGTCGGGGCGATAGGGCAGGGCGATGGACGACTTCGATCCGCGCGACCCCGCCCCCCTCGATCCGGCGCTGCGGCCCCGGAACCTCGACGAGTTCGTGGGCCAGCGGCCGATCATCGAGAACCTCCGCGTCTACCTCCGCGCCGCGCTCAACCGGGGCGAGGCGCTCGACCACCTGCTGCTCGCGGGTCCCCCCGGCCTGGGAAAGACCAGCCTCGCCTACGTGGTGGCCGAGGAGCTCGGCGTGGAGGTGCGCACCGCCAGCGGGCCCACCCTGGAGCGCGGCGGCGACCTGGCGGCCATCCTCACCAGCCTCGGCGAGCGGGAGGTGCTCTTCATCGACGAGATCCACCGCCTGCCGCGCACGGTGGAGGAGGTGCTCTACCCGGCGCTCGAGGACTTCGAGATCGACGTGGTGCTGGGGTCGGGTCCGGGTGCCCAGTCCGTGAAGCTGCCGGTGCCGCGCTTCACCCTGGTGGGTGCCACGACGCGCTCGGGCCTGCTCACGTCGCCCCTGCGCGCGCGCTTCGGCATCCACTGCACCTTCGAGTTCTACCGGCCCGAGGAGCTGCAGGTGGTGCTGGCCCGCAGCGCGTCGAAGCTGGGTGTGCAGCTGGAGGCCACGGCCGCCGCCGAGCTGGCCCGACGGGCCCGTGGCACCCCCCGCATCGCCAACCGCATGCTGCGGCGCGTGCGCGACTTCGCCGAGGTGGAGGGCGACGGCACGGTGGACCTGCCGCTGGTGCAGCGCGCGCTCGCCCGCCTCCAGGTCGACGAGCTGGGCCTCGACCGCATGGACCGCCGCATCCTCGAGGTGATCGGCGTCACCTTCGGTGGCGGTCCCGTGGGCCTCGACACGATGGCCGCGGCGCTGGGCGAGTCGGCCGACACCCTCGAGGAGACCTACGAGCCCTACCTGCTGCAGCAGGGCCTGGTGATGCGCACGCCGCGCGGCCGGGTCATCACGGAGCGGGGCCTGCGGCACCTGGGCCTGCCCACCCGCGCCGACGACGACCCCCAAGGGAGCCTGATGTGATCGGTCTGTGGCTGCTGACCACCCTGGCGTGCGGGGGCGCCGAGCTCCCCACCACCACGATCACCCTCGACGGCACGGCGCTGGTGGTGGAGGTGGCCGACGACCCGGAGGAGCGCGCCCAGGGGCTGATGATGCGCGACCACCTGGCCGCCGACCGCGGCATGCTCTTCGTGTACCCGGAGGCCCAGCCGCGCAGCTTCTGGATGAAGGACACGCGCATCCCCCTGTCGATCGCCTTCCTCGACGACAAGGGCGTCATCCGCAAGATCGCCGACATGACGCCGCTGTCGCTCGACCACACCAAGAGCGTCTACCCGGCGCGCTACGCGGTGGAGGTGAACAAGGGCTGGTTCGCCGCGCACGGGATCGAGGTGGGCGACCGGGTGGACGGGCTGCCCACGCCCTGATCGCGCCCCGCCGCCGGCCGTTGCGCTCCCCGGTGCCCGCCCCGGCGCTACGCTGGAGGCAGGAGGTGGTCATGCGTACCTGGATCGGCGTCGGCGTACTGGGGCTGGTGACCTCGGGCTGTGGGCTGGTGACCGCGCGGGAGGCCCGCGAGGCGGTGGTCGAGGCGGCCCGCTCGAGCGGCTACCAGCGCGTCACCGACACGCCCATCGAGCTCACCACCACGGTCACCCTGGGCGACCGGGTCGAGGCGGCCACCGAGGCGCTGGCGGACTGGTGGCGGTCGCAGGCGGCCTGCGCCGAGGTCACCGTGGAGGGCGCCGCCGTGCGCGTGGATCACGGCGTGCTCGACGACGGCTGCACCTGGCAGGGGCGCGGCTGGCAGGGGGTGCACACGCTCACGCTCACGGACCTGGGGCCCCCGATCGCGCTCGAGCACCGCTGGGAGGGCTTCGGCGACGACCTCACCACCGTGGACGGGATCGCGCGGGTGCGGTGGGACCTGGACGCCCTCGAGCGCCAGGTGATCACCGACCTGGACTGGGCCACCGACGACCGCACCACCGCGGTGACGGGCGAGCACGCCTACCGCCTCCTCGATCCCGACCTGGGCCTGCTCGGCGGCGTGGTGCTCGACGGCAGCCGCTCGTGGGAGGTGGCCCAGGCCCCCTGGGACCTGCAGATGGAGGGCATCGAGCTGCGCTGGGTGGACCCCGCACCCCAGGCGGGCACCTTCACCGTGACCACGCCGCGCGGGGCGGAGGTGGGCATCACCTTCCGGCGGGTGGGGCCGGCCACCATCCGCGCCACGGTGGACGGCACGCGCCGCTCCTGGTCCTTCGACGTGACGCTCGTGGGCGTGGAGCTGGTGGAGGGGTAGCGATCAGGCCACGCCGGCCCGCCGCAGCAGGGCGGCCCTGCGCCCCGACGCCTCGGCGCGCAGGGCCTGCCAGGTGTCGTCGTGGCCCAGGCTGGCGTGCTGGCCCCGGGCCGTGCGCCAGCGCCCGGCCACCATGAGCTGCGCCAGCGCGCCCGAGGTGCGCCCCAGGGCCAGGGCGCGCAGCGGGTCCTCCGCGGGCCAGAACGTGGGGTGGCGCAGGTCCCAGAGGGCGAGGTGGGCGAGGGTGCCCGCGCGCAGCACGCCGCAGGGCAGCTCGGGGTGCAGGGCGCCCGGCAGGGTCCACACCCGGTGCAGCAGCGCCACGGGATCGCCCAGGGAGGCGCGCCGTGTCCAGGCCTCCTGGCGTCGCGCCCACACCGGCTCGGCGGACCCGCCGGCGCGGAAGGCCGCCAGCTCCGGACTCGTCGCCACGTCGGCGGTGCGCTGCTGCACGAGGGCGGCGAGCTCCGCCTGGGGGTCCACGCCGTCGTTGCCCGCGGGGGCGTCGGGGGCGACGACCCAGGTGGCGCCGGCCTCCTCCCAGGCGGCCACGGGGGAGGGGAAGCCCGCCTGGGCCATGGCGCGGGGGCAGGTCACCAGGCAGTGGCGCGTGGGGTCGAGCGCGCGCAGCTCCGCGTCGGTGGCGAACAGGGCGTGCACCAGCAGCCACCGGGATCCGGCGTCGAGCACGCCGAGCCGGGCGAGGCGGGTGAGCGGCGTGGTGCCGTGACGGGCCAGCGATCGGGCCAGCTCCTCGGGGCTCTGGGCCACGTGGGTGTGCACCGGCAGGCCGAGGTGGGCGGCCACGTCGGCCACGCGGCGCCAGAGCGCGTCCGAGACCGTGTCGGTGGCGTGCGGTCCCAGGGCCACGCCCAGGCCCTGCGCCGCCAGGCGGTCGTCGGCGGCCAGCGCGGCCGTGCGCTGCAGGTTCTCCTCGGCGTGGCCCACCCCGGGCCCCGAGAGGTCCTGCAGGGGCGGGGCCACCACGCCCGCGAGCCCGGCGTCCTGCAGCCCCTGGAGCACCGCCTGGGGCGCGTAGAAGTGCTCCCACGCGCAGGCCACGCCATGAAGCAGGGCCTCCCGGGCCCCCACGGCGGTGAAGGCCCGCACGTCCTCGGGCAGCAGGGCGCGCTCCACCGGGAAGAACCAGTCCTCCACCACGTTGCCGGTGGAGGCGGCGCCGGTGCGTGGACCGCGCAGCGCCGCGAGGGCGAGGTGGGTGTGGGGCGCCACGAAGGCGGGGGTGAGCAGGTGGTCGCCGAGCTCGTCGGCCCCGGGAGGGGGACCGCCCTCGGGCGCGCGCTCCACGGCCGTGATCCAGCCGTGCTCCACCGTGACGTGCGCGGGGACCACCTCGAGCCCGCCGTCCGGCGTGGGCAGCACCGCGTGGCGCGCCGCGAGCACCGTGGTCACGCCGCGCGTCCCCAGTCCTGCACGGGCCAGCCGCGGCGGACGGCCTCGCGGGCGAGCCGGCGGTCGGGGCACACCACCACGGGGTGACCCACCTGCTCCAGCAGCGGCAGGTCGGTGTAGCTGTCGGTGTAGAAGGTGGTGTCGGCCAGGGCCACGCCGTGGGCCTCGGCCCAGGCGGCGCAGCGGGCGAGCTTGGCCGCCCCGAAGCCCGAGGCCGCGAGGCGTCCCGTGAGCCGACCGTCCTGCGCCTCGAGCTCGGTGCTCACCGCGTCGTCGAGGCCGTACAGGCGCATGGCGCAGCGGGCCGCGTACTGCGACGAGGTGCTGGCCAGCACGAGCACGTCGCCCCGGGTGCGGTGGTGCGCGAGCGCCTCGACGGCACCGGGGCGCAGGCGGCCGGCGATGCGCTCGGCGAACCAGGCCTCCACGCGCTGGCGGATCTCGGCCTCGGGGTCGCCCGCGTACACCGACGCGGCGTGGGCCAGGGCGTGGTCGAGGTCGCCGTGCCCCAGCGCGTAGCGGGTGAGCCACCAGGTGGCGCGCACGGCGTCGGGCAGGCCCAGGCGCCCCTGGCGCCACTCGTGCCGCAGCCACAGGGTGCCGGAGTTCACGTCGAGCAGGGTGCGATCGAGGTCGAAGAACGCGACCCCGTTCACGGGTCCTGGTCCCAGGTGTCTTCCTTCGCCATGGGCGACAGCACCTCGGGGGCCGCACCCTTGGGCAGGTCGAACTCCTTGCGGTGCAGGCGGTCGAGGACGAGCTGCAGGCCGCCCAGGCGCTGGTCGATGATCGTCCAGACCCCGCCGTCGGACGTGTGGACGCGCAGCGACGCGGCCAGCCCGCTGCCGCGCGAGGTGGACACCAGCGTGGACCACGGCAGGAAGGCCGGCCCCTCGAGGAAGCGGGCCACCATGCCCTCGGCGTACAGGCCGATGACCTCGGCGGTGTCGACGCCGATGCGCATCACCGGCGTGGCGCCCTCGGGCACCAGGGGCGCGAGGTCGGAGGACTGGGCGGCGCCCTCCGCGAAGGCCGCGGACTCCCAGGGGTAGGCGAGCACCAGCTCCTTGAGCTGCTGGGGATCCACCCGACCCGCGCGCTGCACCGACTGCTCGTGCAGCACCCGATCCACCGCGCGCGGGGAGAGATCGAGCGCGGTGGCGAGGCGATGGAGGAAGGTGCGCTCGTCGTCGGCCACCACGCCGTCCTCCTGGGCCATGCGGGCCACGAAGGACAGGGTGGTCCAGCGCTCGTCGTCGCTCACCATCGCGCTGGCGAGGTGGTCGAGGTCGGGCTCGGTGGCGCGCACGCGTGCGACCCAGGCGCCGAGCTCGTCGCTGGAGAGGTCGGGTCGGATGCGGCCGAGCATGGCGAGCTCGGTCTCGTCGACGTGCCCGTCGGCCGAGGCCAGGTGCACGAGCAGCTCGAGGAGCGCGTCGTCTGCCGGGCGACCCGCGGTGATGCCCCGCGGTGAGGCCTCCAGCATGGTGACGAGCTCGTCCAGGCGTGCCACGGTGGCCCTCCAGGTGACACGCTACCCTACGCCGTCCGGCCAGCCTGTGCCCGGCACGGCGGCCCACCCGAGGACGTTGTGACAGGTTGGACCCCCGAGGGTGCATGGCAGGCCACCGTGGACGTGGCGCCCGCCGAGGTGCGCACGCGCCTGGAGCGGGGGCTGCTCGTCGTGCGCAGCGTGTGGTTCCCGTCGCTGGCCGAGCTGCGGCGCTGGGAGCGCGCCGACGAGCCGCTCTACCTGCGCCACGACGGCGCGGACCTCGAGATCGGGCCGCGGCTGGGCAACCTGCAGGCGGTGCGCTTCTGTCCGGTGCTCGCCCTGCGGGTGGAGGCCGACGGCGCGGGCTCCCGCCTCACGGGTCGGCTGCGCCTGCCGCGCTTCACCCGGGGCCTGCTGGCCGTGTGGGCGGGGGTGCAGGCGGTGTGGCTCGTGGTGGGCGTCACGCTGGGGGACGTGGACGCCGGCAGCGGCTGGATCCCGTGGTGGATCGTGGTGACGCTGGCCCTGGTGGGGGCGGTGGCGCTGGGCCACGTGGCGGGCGGCAACGCACTGCGCGAACGCCTGCCGGCGCTGGTGCGGATCGCGCAGGACCCGGGGGCGGCCGAGGACGACTGGTAGGGCGGCCGAGATCCGGCCTACCGACGACGGCGTAGCGCCAGCCCCACCAGGCCGAGCAGGGCCAGGCCGGCGGGCGCGCCGCCCGTGTGGGAGCAGCCGCGGCGGAAGCGCTCGATCTCCTCGTCGTCCACGAGGCCGTTGGCGTCGAAGTCCACGCGCTCGAACTCCTCGTCCGACACGAGGCCGTCCTCGTCCACGTCGAGCTCGCAGTCCACGTCGGGGTCGACGCAGTCGAGGTCGCAGACGCGGTCGCCGTAGGAGCGCTGCAGCGTGCAGCGGTCGGTGGTGCCGTGCTCGTCCTCGATGTGGCGCAGCACCCAGTCGGAGAAGGTGCCCACGTTGGTGGAGGAGGAGGCGGCGTTGCAGATGGTGGCCGCGCTCGACCCGCCGAAGACGTTGGAGTGCACGCCCCACTGCACGAGCGTGCCGTCCTTGCGGCGGCGGTACTGGGGCCCGCCCGAGTCGCCGGAGCAGACGTTGCCCTGGGTGGGGTTGGTGGCCGCGAAGGTGCGCAGGAACTGCTCGTCCACCTGGTCGATCACCAGCTGCACCCGACGCTTCACGCCCGAGCCGGGGCCGTTGTAGTAGCTGTCGGAGCCGTAGCCCACCGAGGTGACCGTCTTGCCCACGGCCTGCTTCTCGGTGATCTCGCCCACCTGGAACCAGGTGGGCTTCACGTCGACGTCCTCGTCGAGGATGATCACCCCGATGTCGTTCTCGGGGTTGTTCTGGCCCCCGTACTTGGGGTGGTTGATGATGTCGGCGAAGCCCACGGCGTCGACCTCGCCGCTGTTCACGTCGAGCCCGAAGAAGGCGGCGCCGTACTCGAGGACGCCCTCGAGCGGGATGCCCTGGCGCTCGTACTCGGCGGTGCAGTGGGCGGCCGTGAGCAGCATGCGGGTGGTGATGAGCGAGGCCGAGCACGTGGCCTGGTAGGCCTGGCGGCTGCCGCGCGAGAAGGCGCTGGCGTCGAAGCCGATGGCCACGGCCGACGGGAAGGCGTCGCCCCGCACCTCCTCGCCGTTGATCACGCGTCCCCAGGCCGCGTCGGGCTCGGGTGCGACGTCGCCCGCGAAGGCCAGGGTCGACAGCAGGAGGAGGGCGTGGCTCATGGGGCCTCCGGTGGCGGCGTTCTCTACACCGCGCGTGCGACACCCGCGCGTCGCGTGGCGAGCCTTGACGGATCGTTGGTCCTCGGGTGCCGCGATTGTGCGCCTTCTCACACCCCTTGGACAGCGCGGAGGACGCCCCCGGGCGACCTTGCGACGCCACGGGAATGCCACACGAGGTCGAGATGCAGAGTCGTTCGCTGATGCTGTCGCTGCTGCTCCTGGGTGCCTGCACCGAGGGCGGTGGAAAGGACACCGACACCGACACCGACGTCATCGAGGCGCCCCCCGGGGCGCTCCGGGCCGGGTTCGCCCGGCGACGGATCCCCGCGCCCGTGGGCATCGGCACCGCCGGCTACGGCCCCACCGGGGCTCCGAAGAACCCCTCGCCGTTCTCCAGCATCTACCCGGGCACCAAGCGCATCCACGGGCACCCCGAGCTCAAGGCGGTGGCCCTCAGCCGCGGTCCCGGCCACGAGGTGGTCTTCCTGCGGGTCGACGCGGTGGGCATGTTCTCGCAGCTCCGCAACGACATCGTGGCGCGCGCCGGCAAGGCCCTCGGGCGCGGCCTCGACGACGTCGTCGTGATCGGCGCCACCCACACCCACTCCGGGCCGGGCTCGGTGGTGAACACCGGGTCGAGCGGGTCGAGCTTCTTCGACATCATCGCCGACAAGTTCAACCCCGCCTTCTACGAGCGCTTCGTGCAGGCAGGCGCCGACGCCGTCGTCGAGGCGCTCACCGACATGGCGCCCGCGCGCGTGGGCTTCGGCGAGACCACCTGCGAGGGCGGCCACTCCGACCGCCGGTGCGACGACGGGAACGATCCGTACACCAACGACCGCGTGCCCTTCGTGGCGGTGGAGCGCGACGGCAGCCTCGACGCCATCGTGCTGGCCTACGCGGTGCACGGCACCATGATGGGCATCGGCGACCTGCACCTGTCGCAGGACGTGCACGGCGCCATCGAGGAGGCCCTCGAGGACCGCTACGACCACCCGGTGGACGTGCTGGTGCTCAACTCCTGGGGCGCCGACATGAGCCCCGGCAGTCCCCAGGGCGTGCCCACGCAGCCCAGCGCCTCGCTCGGCGACTTCACCGGGGACTACACCCGCCTGCGCGAGATCGGCTGGGTGATGGCCGAGGCCGTCTCCGCCGCCGTGGCCCAGGTGGACTTCGTGGACGAGCCCACGATCGACCTCGAGACGCACCGCATGCGCATCGACCGCGAGGTGATCGGCTACCCCGACGACATCTTCGAGAGCTACCCGTACGGCGGCGTCTACTGCTCGTCCGACAACGAGTGCGGCCTCCCCAGGTTCCCCGACTACGTGCCCACGGTGAAGGAGGACCTGGACGACAAGTGCGTCCCGTTCCCCGAGGCCTTCCCCGCACCGTCGCAGACCTCCACCACGGTGGGCCGGGTGGGCGACTTCCTGCTGCTCACCTGGCCCGGCGAGCCCGGCACGCTGCTCGCCGAGGAGCTGATGGCCATGGTGCAGGCCGCGGATGACTCGGGGAGCCCGGTCTTCTTCGTGGGCTACGGCCAGGACTACCTCGGCTACTCGATCCTCGAGGAGGACTGGTGGCACGGCGGGTACGAGGCCAGCGGCGCCCTCTGGGGTCCGCGCCAGGGCGAGTACCTCCTCGAGACCATCGCGCGGAAGGTGGACATCTGGGCCGGCCGCGCGCGCAAGGAGGAGGAGCCCGCCCGGCTCGAGCCCTTCCCCTACAGCCTCGACGACGCCTGGCAGCCCGAGACGGCGCTGCAGGCGAACACCGTGCTCACCGAGGTGCAGGGCAGCTACGGCCCGTCCGACGCCATCAGCTTCGAGGTGGCCGGGCAGGACCCCTGGCTGGGCGCCCCGCTCGCCATGGTGGTCACCGAGGACGGCACGCCCGTGCTCCGGGCCAACGGCCAGCCGATCGACAGCGACACCTACACCTTCGACGTGGAGCTGTCGGTGGACCCGCCCTGGGCCAAGGACACGGTCGACAACCCGGACGGCTCGAAGACCACCACCTTCGTGCGCGCCGACCGCACCTTCGGCTGGCGCTTCCGCCTGCCGGTGCAGCCCCCGGTGCCGGGCACGGCCGCGCTGACCCCGGGCCGCTACCGCATCGACGTGTCGGTGCCGCAGCCCACGGGCGACCCCGTGGTGGTGTCGTCGGCGGCCTTCGAGGTCACCGGGAGCTGAACCGCCCGCCTCACCGCGTGCCCTGGATCCACGCGTCGATCTGGTCGGCCGAGTCCTGCATGCGGCCCACCGCCTGCGAGACCGTGAAGCCCTCGGGGGCGCTGGCGCCGAGGAAGCGCGCGTCCACCCAGAAGGCCTCGGTGCGGCGCGTGCCACCGCCCGGCAGGGGCTCCAGCAGCACGAAGCCGTACTGCTGGTCCACCTCCATGAGCGGGGAGCTGAAGACCGTGGGATCGGGGGCGAGCTGGCGCAGGGCCAGCACGTCGTCGTGGCCCTCGAGCCACTGGTACTCGGTGGTGAGGCGGCGCTCGCTGTCGCCCAGCACGGGCACGGTGCTCACCTCGTCGGCCGTGAAGGTGTAGCGGGGGCAGTCGCCGGCGAGGAAGCAGTCGCGGTCGCCCTCCTCGGAGACGATGCGGTAGCTCGTGGTGGCCTCGTAGATCTCGGTGCGCTTCGGCGAGGAGGTGGCGCGGGCCACCTCGTGCACGTCCACCTGGTAGGTGGCGGCGCCCAGCGCGCCGAGGATGCCCTCCACGTCGGCGTCGAGCAGGCCCGCGGCCACGAGGTCGTCGGCCGAGAGCGCGTCGACCACGTAGCCGGCGGCGAGCTCCTCCACGTGGTCGTCCACCCACGTGGACAGCGGCGACACCACGCCGCCGATGCGGTCGGGCGCGTCGAAGTTGGCGAAGCCGTACACCACGAGCTCCTCGACGCGCTCGGGCGCGGGCTCGGCGGTGCAGGCGATCAGGGCGAAGAGGAGCATGGGACCGGATCCTCGTCGGCGCAGCCTACCTCGGCGGGGGCCCGTTCAGGAACCGGCGTCGGCCTCGGCGCGCGCCAGGCGGAAGGGCGCGCCCAGGTGGGACAGGTAGCCCTCGGGGATGTCGGCGCCGGCGATGCCGAGCCGGGTGCCCGGGCGGCGATCGGCGGGCAGGTGCAGGGTGCCGAACACGCGGTCCCACAGCACCGTGGTGTTGCCGAAGTTGGTGTTCGACTCCTCCAGCACCACCGAGTGGTGCCAGCGGTGCACCTCGGGCGTGGCCAGCACCAGCTCGAGCGGGCTGCGGGCGAAGGCGACGTTGGCGTGCTGCAGCAGGCCGTTCGTGGCCTTGAGCACGCTCCACAGCACCAGGGCCTCGGGCCCCACGCCCAGCAGCAGCAGCGGACCCGTCTCGGCGGCGTAGGTGAGGGCGGCGTTGAAGGGGTGGCTGCGCGCCGAGGCCACCACGTGCAGGCCGGGCGGGGAGTGGTGCACCGCGTGGATCCACCAGCCGGCCCGTGCGCCGTGCATCCAGCGGTGCGCGGCGTAGGCGCCCGCGTCGGCCACCACCACGGCCAGGGCCACCTGCAGGAGCAGGGGCGCCTCGGTGGGCCACGGCTGCACGCCCCAGGCCCCGAGCTGCCGCACCACCGCGTCGCCCACGAGCACCGTGAGCGTGGCGCGCACCGCGGGCACCACCGTGGTGGCGGTGACGATCATGTGGGTGAGGTCGAGGCGCACCGTGCGGCCCGACGGCTTCCAGGCCTCGGCGTGGGGCAGCACCCGCTCCCAGATCGCCACCAGCACGAGCATGCAGCCCACGACGACGCCGGCCACCACGCCGTGGGGCAGGGACGTGGAGAGCAGGACCCAGGCCAGGATCAGCGAGGCCGCGAGCGTGGTGGGGTAGGGCAGGTGTGCGCGCATCGGGGGAGGGTACCCGACGGCGGCCCG
This sequence comes from Alphaproteobacteria bacterium, assembly GCA_020632955.1. GTDB lineage: Bacteria > Myxococcota_A > UBA796 > UBA796 > JACKEO01. Next base: position 52,830 of record JACKEO010000011.1, on the reverse strand, counting down.
CCGCGCAGCCTCACGGGGCGGAGGCGCCTTCCGCGGCACGGCGCACCACCATGCGGTGGGCCTGCCGGAGCCGGCGGCGGTGGTGGCGCACGAAGGGGTTGGTGTGGTCCCAGACGTACCCGGCGAGCACGCTGCAGATCTGGGGCCGGAACCGCGCCTCGTCGTCGCCGTCGTCGGCGAAGAAGACCTCGGGCAGGGAGCCGTCGTACCAGGTGTCGACGTAGGTGCGGAAGACGTCGACCCCCTCGTCCAGCGGACGGGCGTAGCGCCCCTCCCAGTCGGCGGAGCGGCCCTGCAGGGCGTCGAGCAGCACCGGCACCGACATCCGTGCCGACTCCAGGGCCAGGGTGACGCCCGAGCTGAACACCGGGTCGAGGAACTCGGTGGCGTTGCCCACCAGGTGGTAGCCGGGACCCCACACCCGCTGCACCGCGGCGGAGTAGCCGCGCAGCTCGCGGGGGGGCCAGAGGAAGCGGGTGCCGGCCAGGCGCGCCCGGGCGTTCGCGTCGCCGTCGAGCGCGGCCCGCAGCGAGGCCTCGGGATCGTCGGGCAGGGCCTCCCAGAAGGCCTCGGGGGCCACCACGCCGATCGAGGTGGTGCCGTCGGCGAAGGGGATGATCCAGATCCAGGCGCCGCCGGGGTGCAGGCACACCCAGATGCGGCCGCCCTCGTCGCCGGGTGGGCGGAGGTCTCCCGCCACGTGGGTGAAGCGGGCGCGCCGGGAGGGCTGGCCGCTCGGGACCTCCAGCCCGAGCAGGCGGGGCAGCACGCGTCCCCAGCCGCTGGCGTCCACCACCCAGCGGGCGGCGATCTCGCGGGTGCCCTCGGGGCCCTTCAGCGTCACCACCGGGCCGGGGGCGTCGCGGGCCGGGTCGTAGCCCTCGGGCGGGGCCTGCAGCGCGGTGACCTCGTGCTCCCAGGCGACGGGGACGCCCCTGGCCTCCACCGCCTTCGCCAGCGTGTGGTCGAAGTCGGCGCGCGGCACCTGCCAGGTCCACGTCCAGCCGGGGGTGTAGGCGTCGCCGAAGTCGAAGCCGCAGCGATCGGTGCCACGCAGGAAGGTGGCGCCGCGCTTCACCTGGTAGCCCCGCGCGCGCACCGCCTCGAGCAGGCCCGCCTCCTCCAGGGTCTCCATCGATCGGGGGAGCAGGCTCTCGCCGATGACGAAGCGTGGGAAGCGCTGCTTCTCGACCACGGCGCACGACACGCCCGCCTGCGCGAGCAGGGCGGCCGAGGCGGTGCCGGCGGGACCGGCACCGATCACGAGCACGTCGACCTGGTCGGGGAGCGTCACGTCGCCTCCGCGCGCGGAGCCCTAACCTAGGCCACCACGCGCACCTGCCACCGTCCGTCGTGGGTGGCCAGCGCCGGGCCGAGGACGGGCGCCGCCGCCAGGATCTCGCCCTGGGCGGGCAGGCTGGCGCCCACCAGCAGCACGCCGCTGCCCGCCAGCGCGCGCCGCTCCAGCTCGAGCGGGGTGACCAGGAGCTCGAGCGCCACGAAGGGCACGCCGGCCTCGCGCAGCGTGTCGTGCAGGGTGTTCGGTCGCGACCAGCGCTTCACCGGGTACCAGAGGAAGACCGTGGCGTCCTTGCGGGCGGCGTGCACCCGCTGGACGGCCTCGGCGGCGGCGGGCCACTCGGGCTTGGTGACGTAGGGCGGGTCGAGCACCACGAGGACGGGGTCCTTGGTGGGGAGGCCGTCGAGGGCCGCGAGGCCGTCGCCGCCCACCACCTGCGCGCGGCCGTCCCCCTTCACCGCCTGACGCAGCTCGGACAGCGCCTCGGGCTCCACCTCGTGGACGCGCAGGCGGCCGTTGCGGGGCAGGGCGTCCAGCGCCAGGAGCGGGGACCCCGGGTAGCTGCGGGGCACGTCGGGGCAGAGGCGACGCACCGCCCCGAGGTAGCGGTCGACGGCGGCCGAGCCCGAGGCGTGGCCGGCCGGCACGGCCTCGAGCAGCCGACCGAGGCCCGCCGTCCACTCCCCGGTGCCCGCGAGGCTGTAGCGGCCGCGGCCACCATGGGTGTCGAACACCAGGGGCGGGGTGCGCTTGAGGCTGGCGAGCACGGCGAGGAGCGCGGTGTGCTTCCAGACGTCGGCGTGGTTCGCGGCGTGGAAGGCGTGGTCGTAGTCCATGGGACCCTCAGCGCCGCTGGCGGCGGTGGATGTGGGGAGCGGCGTCGGGCCAGGCGGCGGCGAGCGCGTCGATGTCGCCGTGGGCGTAGTCCGCGTAGGCGAAGCCCGGGGCCATCGTGGTGCCCAGCAGCGCGGCGCGCCCGTGCAGCAGCACCGCACCCTGCCACACGCCGCCGGGCACCACGAGCTGGGGCCGGTGGCCGGCGCGCAGGTCGGGCCCCAGCACCACGAGCTCGTGCCGCCCGTCCGGGTGCAGCAGCAGCACCTCCACCGGGTCGCCCAGGTAGTGGTGGAAGATCTCGTCGCCGGGCAGGCGGTGCATCGCGGAGATCGAGGTCCCCGACAGCAGGTAGTAGATGGCGGTGGAGAGGCTGCGCTCCCCGAGCGCCTCGGCGGAGCGGTAGGTCTCGACGAACCAGCCGCCCTCCTCGGGGTGGGGCTGCAGGTCGAGCAGGCGGACGATCTCGTCGGCGTCCATGGGACTCTCCCGGGCCGGGCGGCTGGGGTGTACCCCGAGGTCCCGGGCGGGTCGCGGGCTCATCAGATCTGGTAGTGGCTGCGGTCGCCGAGGTCGTGCGTGAGCGGCATGCGCAGCTTGGCGATGGCGAGCGCGCCCGTGCCGAGACCGCCGAGCAGGTGGGCCACGGCCGCCGGCTGGGTCTGGTCCAGGTACGACAGCACCACCGCCGCCACGAGGGCGACCGGGGTCCAGCGCACCACGGGGATGCGGAAGCAGAACCACTCCTTGATCAGCAGGGCCGACAGCGCCGCCAGCAGCAGGCCGTAGGCCACGGCGCTCAGCTCCCGGGGCAGCGTGGCGAGGCTGCTGACGCCGAGGAGCACGAGCCCGCTCCACGCGAGCCACGACACCACCCAGCGGATGCGCTTGTCGTACAGGTGGAGGTTGCCCACCGCGAGGACGATGCCCGCCAGCAGGGCGATGGCGGCGGGCAGGCCCGACCGCTCGGTGAGCGCCGCGCCGCCCGCGGCGAGCAGCCCCCCGGCCGAGAGCACCAGGCCCGCCCGGTAGGCGCGGATCGTCATCCGGTCGAAGGCGTCGAGGGGCTCGACGTGGTCGGGGTGCGCCATGGGCGTGTCTCGCGGCGTGCATCCGGTGCGCGTGAGGTCTATCTGGCCGCGAGGACCCGGCGCGTGGCGTCGTGAGGAGGTCCGCCCGTGACCGCGTCCCCCCGTCCCCTCCAGGCCGAGCACAGCCACGCCGCCATCCGTCAGCGGCTGGCGCGCCCCACGCGGCCCAGCCTGCTCCGCGACGCCGTGCTGGGGGGCATCGACGGCGGGGTGACCACCTTCGCCGTGGTGTCGGGGGCGCTGGGGGGCGGCTTCTCGCCGATGGTGGTGGTGGTGCTGGGCTTCGCCAACCTCCTGGCAGACGGCCTGAGCATGGCCGTGGGCAACTACCTGGGAACGAAGAGCCAGCGCGAGGCGCTGGAGCTCGCCCGTCGGGAGGAGGAGCGGCACATCGACCTGGTGCCCGAGGGCGAGCGCGAGGAGGTGCGCCAGCTCTTCGCCGCCAAGGGCTTCGAGGGCGAGGTGCTCGACCGCATCGTGGCCACGATCACCGAGGACCGGCGCCTCTGGGTGGACACCATGCTCACCGAGGAGCTGGGCCTCACGCTGCAGGTGCCCGACCCCCTCCGTGCCGCCGCCGCCACCTTCGTGGCCTTCCTCGTGGTGGGGCTGGTGCCGCTGGTGCCCTTCCTCGTGCCGGGCCTTTCGGTCGACCACGCCTTCCTCGCCAGCGGGGTGGCCACCGCCGTGGCCTTCGTGCTGGTGGGCCTCGCGAAGGGCCGCGTGCTCGAGCGGCCGCTGCTCCGATCGGGCCTGGAGACCCTGCTCACCGGAGGCGGGGCCGCCGCCGTGGCCTGGACCGTGGGCGCGTGGCTCCGACAGGCCTTCGGGGCGTGAGGGCCAGGCGGGTCACACCTGGTAGCCCCCGTCCACGGGCACCACGGCGCCGGTGACGTAGCTGGCGTCGTCCGACAGCAGGAAGGCCACCACGCGCGCCACCTCCTCGGCCGAGGCGAAGCGCCGGAGGGGGATGCGCCGCAGCGCGGCCTCCCGCCAGCCCTCGGGGAAGTCGATGCGGTGGAACATGCCCGCGTCGGCCACGCCCACGCGCACGGCGTTGGCGCGCACGCCGTGGCGCCCCTCCTCGCGTGCGACGGCGCGGACCACGGCCTCCATGGCCGCCTTGGGCACGGTGCTCAGGGCGTCGCCGGGCGGGTGGCGCCCGAGGCCGGCGCTCGACAGGGCGACGAGGGATCCCCGTGCACCTCGCAGCCCGGGGAGCACCGCCTGCACCACCCGGGTGAAGCCGGTGACCTCGAGCGCGAGGGCCGCCGCCAACGCCTGCGGGTCGAGCGAGGCGACGGGTGGCTGGTCGATGTCGGCGCCCGCGGCCCACACGAGGTGGGTCACGTCGTCGAGGCCGTCCAGCGGGGCCTCGGGCAGGCGGAGCGGGATGACGCGTGCGCGCGCGCCGCGGGCCTCCACTGCGGCGGCCGTGGCCTGCGCCGCCTCGGGGTGGTGCGCATGGGGCACCAGGATCGTGGCGCCCGGACGCGCGAGGGCCTCGGCGCAGGCGCGTCCCAGGCCGCCCGAGGCACCCACCACGAGGATCACGGGGTCGGCGGTCATCGGCTCTCCTGCGGCGAGGTGACGACGTAGTACACCCCCATGCGACCCGACGAGCTGCTCCGCCGCGCCGGCCTCCCCGTCTCGCCCTGCGTCCCTCTCGCGGGCGGCGACACCAGCGAGGTGCACCGCTGCGGGCCCTGCGTGGTGAAGGTGCACGCCGGCGCCCCGGCGGGGCTGTTCGCGTCGGAGGCGCGTGGCCTGCGCCTGCTGGCCTCGCACGGCGTGCCCGTGCCCGAGGTGCTGCACGTGGAGGAGGAGGGGCTCGTGCTCGCCCACGTGCCCACGGGGCCGGCGGACCCCGAGGCGCTGGGGCGGGTGATCGCGGCGATGCACGCGGTGCGCGGTGCGGCGTACGGCCTGGAGCGGGAGGTCTTCCTCGGGCCCGTGCGCCTGCCCGCGGGCACGGGGAAGGACTGGCGCAGCCTGCTCTGGACCCGGCGGATCGAGCCGCTGCTGCGCCTGTGCCACGGGCGGCTCGGGGGCCTGGAGGCGCGCGTGGAGGCGGTGGCGGCCCGGGTGCCGCTGCCGTCGGAGGGTCCCCGGCTGCTCCATGGCGACCTGTGGAGCGGCAACGTGCTCCATGGTGCGGAGGGCCCGGTGCTCCTGGATCCCGGCGCCTGGTGGGGCGAGCGCGCCGTGGACCTGGCGATGATGGCCCTGTTCGGTGGCTTCGGCGGGCGCTGCGAGGCCGCCTACCGCGAGGCGCTGCCTGTCCCCGCCGAGGTGGACGCGGCGGTGCCCTTCCACCAGCTGCCCTTCCTGCTGGTGCACGTGCACCTCTTCGGCGGCAGCTACGTGGACGGCGTGCGCCGGGTGCTCGCCCGCTACGGCTGAGCGCCGCCCAGCAGCAGCCAGCCGCCCACGACGAGCACCTGCGCGGCGAAGAGCACGGCGCCCACCCCGATGGCGGGCAGGCCCTGCTGGCGCAGGGTGCTCGCGCGCAGGCTGGTGCCCACGGCGGCCATCGCCACGGGCAGGAGCAGGTCGGTGAGCGTGTCGGCCCAGGCCACCACGCTCGCCGGCACCAGACCCAGGGAGCCCGCGGCCGCGGCCAGTCCGAAGGCCACGAGCTCGGGCGGCAGGGCCCGTCGCCACGATCCGCCCTCCCGGTGGGCGAGGCCGAGGCCCAGCACCACCACCGGCAGGGTGGCCACGCGCCCCATCTTCACCACCAGGGCCAGCGCGCCCACGTCGGGGTCGAAGGCCATGCCGGCGGCCACCACGTGGCCCACCGACTGCAGCGTGGCGCCGAGGAGCAGGGCCGTGGCCTCGGGCGAGAGCCCGGCGAGGGCGGCGAGGGACGGCACCGCCACGAGCCCCACCGTGGCCAGCGCGTTGATCGTGCCGATGGCCACGCCGACGTCGACGTCGTCGGCGCGCACGGCGGGGGCGGCGGCGGCGACGGCGGCCGTGCCGCACACGCCCTGCCCCAGGGCCAGCAGGGTGGCGCAGGCGGGGGACAGGCCCCAGCGACGGCCGAGCAGCACGCCCGCCCCGAGGGTGACCACCACCACGCCGAGCACCACCGCGAGGCCCTCGCCGCCCACGTCGACCAGGGCGCCGGCGTCCACCTGCAGGCCGAGCAGGGCCACGGCGGCGCCGAGGAAGGTGCGCTCCGCCAGCTTGAGCCCCGGCGCGAGCCCGCTGTCGCGCGGCAGCACCTGGGCCACCGCCACCCCCACGCCGAGGGCGGCGAGCACCGCCCCGAGCCCCGGCACCAGCTGGTGCAGGAGCAGGCCCGCGCCACCGAGCGCGAGGGCGAGCAGGAGTCCGGGCAGGACGACGGGCAGGGGACCTCCGCGCGCCAGAGGCTAGCCCAGGCGGACCGCCGTCGCGTCGCGGGCGCACCTCGGCCTCAGCTGACGCGATCCGTCGTCGATCGACGTGAGGTAGAACGACCGCACTGCGGACCTCCCGCGCTGCGCTCCCTGCCCCACCCCGGAGACTCCGATGGCGTCGATCAAGAACCTCAAGGCCCTGAACTGGGACGTGGTCCACAAGGCGAACGAGGGCCTGCCGTCCTACCCGGACGAGCTCACCGACGGCTTCTGGAAGAAGAAGCGCAGCCTGCTGTCGAAGACCGTCGACACGGGGCTCGGCAAGGTGCTCCGCAGCGCCGAGGCCGACTTCAAGAAGCTCGAGTTCATCCAGGTGGGCGGACGCAACTGGGGCGAGGTCGAGGAGTCCTGCAAGCGGGTGCTCGCCAGCACCAAGGTGAACGGGAAGAAGGCGAACCAGATCTTCAAGGACGTGCGCGACGCGGCGAAGAAGGCCGCCGACACCCTCACGAAGAAGAAGTTCAAGAAGGACGCGAAGCTGGCCACCCAGCTCGCCACCTGGGCCGACATCGGCATCGTCACCTTCAACTCGAACAGCCTCACGGGGCGGATCGCCGAGAGCCGCGACGAGCTGCGCAAGAAGATCTACGACGGCCAGAAGAAGAAGATGGACGGCGTGGTGAAGCTCGCCCAGGGGGTGTCGGCGAAGGTGACGAAGGTGGTGTCCGACCAGCGCAAGCGCATCGGGCCGGCCTTCCAGATCGCCGACGAGAAGGCGCAGAAGTCGGAGCTCTCCGACATCGGCGACAAGCTGCGCACCGCCTGCCGCGACATGTCCCAGCCGGCCGTGAACTTCATGAAGGCGCACGACATGGGCATCGAGATGGACGCCCGCACCTTCGATCTCGCGAAGGTGAAGCGCTTCAAGGAGGACATCAGCCCGCTGTCGGACTCCCAGAGCCAGGCGGCCCTCATCCGGGGCCGTGACGAGCAGGGCATGCTCGAGCTCTGCGACACCATCGACGACTTCGCAGCGCGCTTCAAGCGGGACATCGAGACGATCAAGATGCCGACGCTCTGAGTGCGGCCAGGTCGACGGCGGGGTCCTGCGGGGCCTCGCCGTCGCGGCCGCCCGGGCGGGTGGCGCGAGGTGACCCCTGCGGATCTGGCTGTCTCGCCTCGCCGGCCTGCTGGTCGGCCTGCTGATCGCGGAGATGGGCGTGCGGATGGTGCTCGACCGCACCGGCCTCGCGCACGACCTGGCCTTCCGCTTCGGGCCCACCAGCAACGAGCTGGCGTGGTGGGTGGCGGAGCGTCGGCAGGTGGAGCGCCAGGCGCGGCAGCACCACGACCCGGTGCTGGGCTGGCGTCCGGCGCCGGGTGAGCACCTGACCACCGGGGTGGTGGAGCGGGTGCGCGAGGACGCCACCCGGCAGACGGGTCCCCGGGGGGAGGGTCCGCGGGTGCTGCTGGTGGGCGACAGCTTCACCTTCGGGGTGGACGTGGGCGACGCCGACACCTGGGCGTGGGCGCTGCAGGCCGCGCAGCCCACGTGGGCGGTGATCGACGCGGGCATCCCCGGTGGGTCGCTCACCCAGGCCTGGCTGTCGCGGCGTGACCGCGGGGCCGCCGACGTGGTGGTGCTCGGCCTCAACACGCTGATGATCGAGCGCGAGCTCGAGTCCTTCGCCACCTACCGGCGCCCCGATCCACCCGGACCCGACTGCGCGTCGCCGGCCCCCGTGCCCGCGCCCGAGGAGCTGCTGCGCCGCGTGGGGCGGCGGCCCAAGCTGCTGGACCTCGTGGAGCTCGCCACCTGGCCCTGGCGCACGCCGCACCTCGAGGAGGCGTGGCCGGTGGCCGCGCAGACGCTCGGCTGCCTCGTGGCCGACGTGGACGTGCCGCTGGTGGTGGCCTGGCTGCCCATCGGCGTGGACCTGCTGCACCCCGACGACACGCCCCCGCGGCAGGTGAAGGCGTGGTGTGCCGACCACCCCGCGGTGCGCTGCGTCGACCTGACGCCCGCCGTGATCGCCGTGCGGGATCGGGGCGAGGACCCCTGGCGGATGGCCCACTGGTCGGCACCGGCGCACGCGGCCGTGGCGGCCGCGCTCGAGCCCGTGATCGTCGAGCTGATCAGCGCGCCAGCACCCTGAGCGCGGCGTCGAAGAGCCACGGGGCGCGCCGCAGCACCCGGGGCAGGGCGCGGCGCAGCGCGGGGGGACGGCTGAGGGCCAGCAGGCCCGTGGTGGCGCCCCAGTAGGGCAGCCACAGGCGCCGCCACGACCGCTCCCACGCCTCGGGCCGGCCGGAGCCCAGCGCGTCGACGGCGGCGATCGCCCCGAGCACCGCGAGCTTGGTGCCCTCGCCGGTGAGCGCGTCCACGTAGCCGGCCGCGTCGCCCACCAGCAGGATGCGCCCTGCCACGCGCTGGCGGCTGCGGGCCTGGAAGGGGCCGGCGCCGCGGGGGGCGCTGCCCGACGGCGCGTCGCGCAGGTGGGCCTCCAGCGCGGGGAAGGTGCCGAGCAGGCGGTCGAAGGACGGGCCGTCGCCGCCCCGACGGCGCGCCGTCTCGCCGTAGAGCAGGGCCACGCCCACCAGCTCCTCGTCGACGGGCGTGACGTAGGCCTCGAGGTCGTCGCCCCAGTGCACGTCCACGGTGGAGGCCCATGGGGCGCACACCACGTGGCGTCGCAGGCCGCGGCGGAGGGGCGCGCGCACCGGGCGATCGAGGCCGAGGGCGCGCCGGGTGGGCGAGTGCAGCCCGTCGGCGGCGATCATCCAGCGGGCGCGCAGGCCGGCGGCGCGCACGCCGTCGGCGTCCTGGCGGGGGTCGCGCACGCGCCCCTCCACGCGGCGCACGCCCAGCGCGGTGGCCCGCGCCTCCAGGGCCTCGTGCAGGCGGGTGCGGCGCACGCCCAGGGCGGGGGTGGCGAAGCGTCCCCGCGCCTCCACGCCGTCGGCCAGGTAGCGGATGCCGTGGAAGGGGCGGCCGTGGGGGTGCACGCCCAGGCGGGCCAGCGCCTCCACGGTGGCGGGCATGAGGCCCTCGCCGCAGGCCTTGTCGAGGGTGCCCTCCCGCGGCTCCACCACCACCACCTCGAGCCCGCGCGTGGCGGCGGCGATGGCGGCGGTCCAGCCCGCCGGGCCCGCGCCGGCCACGAGCAGGTCGATCACCTCCGCCCCCAGCGGGCCGCCAGGTGGCCGAGCAGGCTGTCGCCCAGCGCGCCCGCGAGCATCCAGGGGGTGACCGCGCGGGGAGGCGCCAGCGTGCCCTCGCGGAGCTGGCGCAGGGCCTCGCCGCGCCGGAGCTTGCCGGAGGAGGTGCGCGGCAGCGTGCCGGGCGCGAGCAGCAGCACGGCGTCCACTGTGACCCCGGTGGCCTCGCGCACCGCGGCGAGCACGGCGTCGGCCTGCCCCTCGTGGGGCTCGCGCACCTCGGCCAGCAGGTAGAGGCGCTCGCCCTCGTCGAGGTCGGCCACGGCCACCACGCAGCCGGTGCGCACGCCGGGCACCGTGTCGGCCGCCTGCTCCAGGTCCTGGGGCGCGTGGTTGCGGCCGCGGTGCACCAGCACGTCCTTCGCGCGGCCGGTGACGATCAGCTCGCCCGCGTCCATCAGCCCGAGGTCGCCGGTCCGCAGCCAGCCGTCCACGAAGGGCTGGTCGGCGCGGTCGAGGTAGCCCTGCATCACGCTGGGGCCGCGGGCCTGGATCTGGCCCACCCGGCCCTCGGGGAGCGCCTGGCCGGCCTCGTCCACGATGCGCACCTCGAAGCCCGGCAGCGGCGGCCCCACGCTCACCAGGGTGACGCCCTCCGCGGCCCGCTCCAGCCGTCCCTCCGCCAGCGGCAGCGGGGCGGCCGTGATCCGCCGGGGCCCCCGGAGGGGCGGCGTGGCCGTCACCGCGAGCGCCGCCTCCGACAGGCCGTACACCGGCTGCAGGGCCTCGGGCGCGAAGCCCCACCGGGCGAAGCGCGCCGCGAAGGCCTCCAGCGTGGCGGGCCGGATGGGCTCGGCGCCGTCGAGGGCCATCCTCCACGACGACAGGTCCACCCCGTCGAGCTCGTCGTCGCGGATGCGCTCGGTGCACAAAGGAAGCGTGAAGCGAAGTCGGGCGCCGGGCTGATGGTGCCCCGCCAGCGGGGATCGCGCGCAGCCAGAGGGCGGGGCAGGCGAGAGGAAGCCCGCTCCGGGGGATCGCGTGAGTGGACGGGCGCCAGCATGGCAGGCTTCCGCGCAGCCGATGGAAAAGCCCCATGTCGTGGTGAGCAGCAGCCAGCAGACGCCGGCCGCCAGGGTCGCCGTCAGGCGGCGTGGTGGCCAGCCTTTTGGTCGAGCACCGCGCCGGCGTTCGCGAAACACCTGCCGGTGCGTTCCAACGCCACGGGCAGGCGCCACCGTGGTGCCGACGAACTGCACCAGCGCGGGTCGTCGGGCTCGGGGACGTGGGCGTCTGCGGGCTGCCCGTGGGCAGCGCGGCCGCGTCGATCCAGCAGGCGCGGACGGGCCTGCGCAGACACCCGGCCCATCAGCCGCGCGATGCGCGCCTCGGTGACCACGAGGCCGCGTCCGCCTGCAGCACATCATACGGTGCAGGCCACCCAGGTGTCGATCGCCTGGCCGCACCGGCAGTGGACGGAGCACAGGCACGGCGCCGGCAGGCCCGCGCCGAGGAAACGTCGAGGCCGAGGCGGTGGGGCACACAGGCACCACGCGGTCGCCGGGGCGCACGCCTGCGTCCTGGCCTTGCCAGCAGCCGCGTGGCCCGATATTATTGCACCTCAGGCCAGGGTAGCCAGGTGCCCTCCTCCCGGGCGTCGAGGAAGCGCAGGCCGGCCTCAGGGCGGGCCTGCTGGGCGGCCCGCGGCGGGGGCATGGCAGCGTGGCCCGCGACCTCAACCACCCTCGGCGCCGCGTCGTGCGTGCACCAGGCACCACACCACGTCGTCCACGGTGCGGGCGGCCTCGTCGTCCTCCGGCTCGAAGACGATGCCGAAGTGGTCTTCGACGGCACCACCAGCGCGAGGCGCTGCATCGAATCAGAGTGTTCGCGGGTCGCCCTCGGGCAGCGGACCCTCCAGCCCAACACGTCAGCGGCCGGCGCGTCGAGCACCTCGCGGACAGGATCGCTCATGGCGAAGCCTCGGGCAGGAGGCCAGCGCAGCTCCACCCGGATGCGGGTGCGCAGCAGCAGGGCGTTCAGCAGGCTGAGGAACCGGGAGCCGTCACAGGCCGTGTGGACGGGGCAGGGCCAGGCCCTCCAGCACCACCGCCACGTAGTTGGGGTGGCGCAGCCAGCAGTAAGGGGAGCCGGTGCGCACGAGGGCAGGCCAGGCTTTGACGATCACGCGGGTGTTCCAGCGGGGCCGAGGTGCGGATGCCACCAGCGCAGGGCCTGGGCGCCGGCGCCACCGCGAGCATCAGCAGGCCCAGCCAGGCGGGAAGGGACGGCGGAGGCCTCGACGGCGCAGCAGCCCACCCAGCAGGCCCGTGTGGACACCACCATCGGCGGGTAGTGGCCTGGCCGTGCTCCACGCCACCTGGAGCCCGGCTCCACGCCGCGTAGCCTGAGCTCAAGCGCAGCTCCACCAGCCGCTCGATCGCGGTGGCCAGCAGGCCAGGTAGAGCAGGCGGGAGGATCACCATCGCAGCAGCACCAGCTCGGAGCGAAGGCCTGGGCCCAGGCGAGGAGCATGCCCAGGCTGCCGGGGGGCAGGGCGGCGCTCGGCCAGCGTGTCGTGCAGCACGAAAGGCACCGGGCGCTCGGAGGTTTCGCCGATGCTGGCGCAGCGACCGCCCGGTGAAAACTCCAGCGCGCGTCAGGCGGCAGCTCAGGCTCTCAGCGAAGGCGTCCGGCACTGCCTTCGGCCCCGCCAGGTGGCACACCCACGACGCCACTCGCCGCAGGCCAGCCCGCGCGCCAGCAGAAAGTATCGACGTCCTCCCCGGACGTACCGCTTCACCACGTCAGGCACGGACATCGAGCACCACCCGAAGCCGTCGTCGGGTGACGTCCCAGCCCATCACCCGCAGAAGTCCGGGTAGAGGCGGAGGTGGTGCCCAGCACCCGTGGGGCCGTCAGGGCCCATCGCCTCGGCCGCCTCGCGCCCACGCACACCACGGCCGCCGCGCAGAAATCGCCGAACAGGCCGCTGGCCACGAGGTTGGCCACCATTAGTCCTGCCGCTGCAGCGTGGGCGAGCACAAGCTCCACCGACAGCAGCACAGCCACGGTCAGGGGTACGGCCAGCGGGTAGTCGTGCACGCGCGGATGCCCGCGGCCCCGCCGCAGCCCAGGCCGAAGATCGGGGGTGCGCTGGAGTCAGGCGCAGGCCCATGCAGTGGAAGAAACGCATCGAGCGAGGCATTATGATGCGGTGACCGACACGGTCCACATCGCGTCCACGTCAGCGGTGACGGGCCCGCGGCCTCCAAGGCGCGTCGCAGGGCCAGCTCCGCCAGGTCCGAAGTGCCCACCTCGAAGAGCGTCGTTGTGGGCGCCGAAGCCGTACAGCGTCGCCAGCCAGCGGTCGAGGGCGGCACTGGTGTGCGCCTGCACCGCAGTGTGGAGCCTAACACCCGGCGACGTTGCGTTGTCCCCTTGGCCCAGAGGCGCTCGAGGCTGCGATCAGCTCGTCTGGTCGTGGACGTGGGGCGCAGCAGCAGTGCCGACCGCTGCGATCGCATCCGTCCTCCTGAGGACGCCACGCTAATATCCGTCGCCCCGTCTCCGCTGACGCGCGGGACAGGATTGCCTGAGATGAGCCGTGATGTAGCGGTCCTCGCCTCCCGGCGATGCTCACCTCCCGGACGGTCGTGAGCACTCTCGCCCTGCTGCGCCTGCCTCACCGTGCCGTCTGGCAGGTGGCGTGGCCCGTGGTGCTCATGGGCTGGCTGCGCACGCTGTACCGGCGGCCGTGCGTGGTGGGTGGGGCGCCTGAAACGGTGGAGCTCACAGCGCTGTATCGAGGATCAACGCGTGGTGGATCGTGCTGCAGCTCGCCGAGCTCGCCGCCACGGGCGTCCGCACGCGCGAATTGGCGCGCCGAGGGGAGTCGGGCCGGCGCGACGAGGGTGTGCGCTGGGCAGGCGAAGAGACTACGCGCTGCTCGCAGTGGGCGTGGGCCTGGCGGTGGCGGTCCACCACGCCGGTGTGGAAGCGCCGCGCCTGCAGGCCGTGGCCCTGCGACCGGCAGTGCGCAAGAAATTGCCGTGGCCCTGCCCCAAAAAGCCGCTGATCGGGCCGAGCGCTGGCCTTCGCGCTGCAGGCGGTGGTGGGCCATCTTCCGGTGGGGCCTCACGCGGGCGGCGCTGGGGATCACCGCCTGGGCCTGCTGCCGCTCAACACAATTATCGACCCGATCCTCATCTGCTGGGGCTGGGGCCGATCCGGCCCTGGGGCTGGCAGGGGGCGGCCTGGGCATAAACAACAGCCACCGCCGTGGACGCGGGCGTGGGCTTCGTGTGCCTGGCACCTGGGGCTCGCCACCGCGGCTGGAAAACTGGCCAGCGCGCGCGCACCGTCGGCGCTGCTGGCCATCCGGCGCGCCCGTGGCCCTGCGCGGGGTGGGCTTCGGCCTGGTGGCCGTGCTGCTGGGTCCGATGATCACCCGCCGCCCACGGCGACCTGCAGCTCGCGGCCCTCGGCGTGAGCCACCGCACCAGAGGCTTCACCTACCTGGCGGCCGTCGGGGCTGGCGTGGGCGCGGGCACCCTCGTGGGGCGACACCTGGGGGCGGGTAGTCGGCGGGTGCCCGCGGCGGCGCAGGCCGCCAGCCCGGTCCTACGCTGTGGATGGGGCGGGGGCCGTGCTCGCCCTGCTCGGCACGCCGACGCCCTGTACGCGGTGTTCACCGACGATCGCGCTGGCGAAATCGCCGCAGGCGCAGTCTACTACGCAGCCAGGCGCTGGTCTGGAGTCCTCATGGGCGTGGAAGCGTGTACGAGGGGCGCTTCGCGGGTGCAGGCCACACCACGCCGCCGCTGGTGATCGGGGCGGGCTCACCGTGGCGCAGCTGCACTGGCTGGCTGCTCGACGTGCAGCTGGGCTGCAGGGCGTGGTGAACTCTGGTGGCGATCGCGCTGAGCACGGCGCTGAAAGGCTGGCGCTGCGGGCGTGGTACGCGCGGGGCGTGGGCAGGTGGCGTGGAGGGATCACTTGCGGTCCGGTGAGGGCCAGGGCTCCGGCCCGCGGGTCCCAAGGCAGATGCGCCGCCTGGCAGCGTCAGCGGTGCCGCCGACCGGGGACCCCAGATGATGATGTGCCTCGTCGCGCGGCCTCCAGGCCAGCACCTCGACAGGGTCTGCGACGCCTGATCCCGGGCGGCGCTGATGTGATGCCCGCACGCTGGGAGGGTGGACTCAGGCCAGGGAGGGTCGGCTTCCGGAAGCCGCCTGAGGGGAGCACGGAGGATGCTGCACGAGAGGCGCGCGGAGGATTATTGCGGTGAGATGAGGGGTTCCATTGCCCTCATCTCTCCCGTAAGCCCTCCATCAGCCCAGCCCGAGTCGCGCCACGCAGGGGCCGGGTCGGCAGTGGCGCCCGCACCGGCGATCCGCACCACCCGCGAGCCAGGAAGCCCGGTCGCAACGCCGACCCCTGGGCAGGGTGGCAGGCGCTAACTGGGTCCTCATGGGCGTGGAAGCGTGTGGGAAGCGCCTTCGCGAAGGGCTGGGCCACCCGCCGATGAGGCACGCGGAGTCCTCGGACGCGCGCTGCACTCCCTGTCGGCGTCAGCGGTACTACGCTCGGTGCCGGGGACCCAGACATTCGCGGCAAACGCTCGCGAGCTCCGGCCAACACCTCGACGGGATCTGCCACCGCAGCCCGAGGCGGCGGCTGATGTCACGCCCTACGCCCCCGCAGTCCTCCCTCTGCGCCGATTGCCCTCGTCCTCGCGTCGGCTGTACGACGCGTCTGGCGCCTCTCACGATCCACGCTGCTCGACTCGAAGGAGCGAGACTACATGATCCGAGGGCCGACGACACCGGCCCCAGCATCGCGGGGGGGGCGCGCGGTGTGCGGCTGGAGGTGGAGTTCAGTGCAGCGCTCGCCTCGGCGACGCACCATCCCCGCATCGTGATCGGGTACGGTGTGCGCCCTGAGGAGCAGGGAATTGCCCTCCCCGGGTGTGCCTCTGCGGAAGGGAGTGCAGGATTCGAGGATGGACAGCGCACGCTCGTGCTGGCGTGGCGCCCACCTGGTCCGTTCCTTGAGGAAGAGCGTGAGGCCGGATCGCCGCTCGGTTTGAGATCTGTCGTTTCCTCGCCTCACCAGCAGCGCTGCTTCGGACTCGACGGGGAGACACGCGTCCAGGCGGCGAGAGCGCTCTCGACATCACCTTCGCGGACCCGTCGCGGAGCTCAGCAGTGCCTCCGCACACCGGCGGTGATCGCCTCGGTCGGCCCGAAGGCGGCCAGCGGGCTCAACCGGATCGACCACCAGGCTCTGGCGCCCGCGCCGACGGGCTCCACCCGGGCTGGCTGAGCCGGGAAGCGCCGATCCTGTCGGAAAGCTGACGGTCCGTGGTCGCATGGCGCAGCCTCGCGCGCTGGGTAGGCAGGGGGGACCCGGAGGACACGCCATGACGCGTCAAGCCCCCCTGCTCCTCGTCCTGCTCGCCGCCTGTGGCGTGGGCACCACGGTGGACGACGCCGTGATCGGCTGGCCCGAGGTCGTGGCCGGCTCCTGCGACCCCACCGATCCCAGCGTGTGCGCGCTGCCCTGGCCGTCGTCGCACTTCCTCGTGGCCGACGAGAGCTCGGGCACCGGCGTGCGCCTCGGGCTGGCGGCCGACACGCTGCCGATCACCTACGACGACATCCAGGTCGATCCCTTCTTCTGGAACGAGCGCGACGGCTTCTCGATCAACAGCGCCGCGATCACCTACCTGGAGGATCGCGACCTGTCGGGCACCATCACCGTGGACGACATCGGCGCCTACCTGCAGGCCGACGCCAAGACCGTGATCCTCGACGCCGAGACGGGCGAGCGCCACCCGCACTGGGTGGAGCTCGACACCACCACCGAGGACGAGGGCCAGCAGGTGGTCATCCTGCGGCCCGCGAAGCCCTACGAGTGGGGTCGCCGCTACGTGGTGGCGCTGCGCGGTGGCATCGGGAAGTCCAGCCCGGCCTTCGCCGCGCTGCGCGACGACACCCAGAGCGACCTCGTCCCCGACGTGCGGCGCACCCACTACGAGGACAACATCTTCCCGGTGCTGGAGGAGGCGGGCATCGACCGCAGCGGCCTCGTGCTGGCCTGGGACTTCGTCACCGCCAGCCGCGAGGGCACCCTGGGCCGCCAGGAGTGGATCCTGCAGGACATGGAGGCCTGGTACGCCGAGGGGCCCGATCTGGGCGTGCAGATCGAGGCCGACGCCGACAAGGACTGCAGCAAGGACGGCGAGAACATCTTCCGCGACATCCGCGGCAGCTTCAACGTGCCGCTCTACATGCAGTTCGACCAGCCCGAGGATCCGCTGGTGAAGGGTCCCGAGGCCCTGCTCACCCGCGATGCGAAGGGGCAGCCCTTCCGCAACGGCACCAGCCGCGCCGACTTCGTCGCCCGCATCCCCTGCAGCGTGGCCCAGGGCCTCGACGGCAGCAGCGGTCCCTTCGCGGCGCCGGTGCTCCAGTACGGCCACGGCCTGCTGGGCGACAAGGGCGAGGCCCGCACGGGCTGGCTGGCCCGCATGGCCGACACCTACGGCTTCGTCATCTTCGCGATGGACTGGACCGGCTTCATGGAGGACGACGTCCCCGGCATCACCTTCATGCTGGCCAGCGCCAACGGCGACGACACCAACCCCAGCCACTTCGCCATCATCCCCGAGCGCAGCATGCAGGGCATGATGGAGCAGGTGCTGGGCCTGCGCGTGATGCGCGAGGTGCTCTCGAAGGACCCGCTGCTCGCCGTGGGGAGCACCCCGGTCGTCGATCCGGGCAAGGGCTACTACCTGGGCAACAGCCAGGGCGGGATCCTGGGCGCGGCCCTGCTGGCCATGTCGCCGGATCTGGAGCGCGGCGTGCTCGGCGTGGTGGGCGGCCCCTACTCGCTGCTGCTGCCCCGCTCGAAGGACTTCGACCCCTTCTTCGCCATCTTCCGCAACAAGCTGGTCGACCACCGCGAGACGATGCTCTTCGTGGTGGGCCTCACCCAGCAGCTCTGGGACCCCACCGAGCCCGGCGGCTGGATGTGGGACCTGGCGCGTGACGCCACGAAGCCCAAGCGCACGCTGATGCAGGTGGCCATCTACGACAACCAGGTCACCACGCTGGGCGCCCACTACATGGCCCGCGCCTACGACGCGAAGATCGGCACGAACGCCGTGCGCGACGTGTGGGGCGTCGAGGCCGTGGACCTCGGGGGCGAGGGCTACGAGGGCGACGCCCTGGTGGAGTGGGAGTTCAGCTGGCTGCCCGACGAGCCGCTCATCACGGCGCCCCCCGGCAGCAAGGAGGCCCTGCCCGCCGGCTGGAAGGAGCCCGACGGGCTCGACGTGGACCCCCACGAGTGCCCGCGCCGCCAGCAGCAGGCGCAGCAGCAGGCCTGGACCTTCCTCACCACGGGCAAGGTGGTCGACACCTGCGGCCCCGGGGGCTGCGTCTCCGACACCTGCGGCACGCCGGGCCTGTAGGCCGGGCACCGCCCATGTCGCTGCGCCTGCCCGCCGATCGCCCGGTGCGGCGGGTGCTGCTGTGGGCGGCCGCCGGGGCTCCGCCCGAGGTGGGCGAGGGGGCCGCGGCCGACGTGGACGCCGTGCTCCCGGTGCGCCTGGAGGACGGGCGGGTGCCCGATCCCGCCGACCCCGAGGACCTGCTCGCCGCGCAGCGCGCGCACCGGGCGCTGGCCCGCGCGCTCACGCTGCACGGCAACCGCACCGGCGACGACCCGGAGCTCCGGGTGGTGGGGGGCGAGGACCCGGCGCTCGCCGCCGACCTCGGCTTCCGCCTGGGCGGCCGCAGGGTGGAGGGGTGCACGCCCGAGGCGGGCGCGGGTCCGCTGCCGTCGGACCCGGCGGCGGCGCTCGCCTGGGGCCATGCCCGCGCCGCACGCCCCGGAGACCTCGCGATCGACACCCCGGCCGGGCCTCTCGTGCTCCGTGGCAGCGACGTGCGCCGCAGCGCCGAGGTGGCGTCGGCGAGGGAGGCCCTCGAGGCGGCTCGCGCGGCCCCCGGCCTCGAGGAGGCCCTGGCCGCCCTCGACGCCGTGCCCGCCGTGGGCACCTTCCCCCGCGAGGCCGCCTTCCTGCGGGCGGAGCGGCTGCGGGCGGCCGGGCGTGCAGGGGAGGCGGCGCAGGTGCTGCAGGCGGTGGCCCGCGCCCACGCCGACGACGTGATGGCGCTGGTGCGCGCCTGCCGCGAGCTGCTGGCGCTGCGGCGTGCGCAGGCCGCCCTCGACGTGGCGGTGCACGCCACCCGGGTGGACCCCGCGGCGCCGGTGGCCTGGCTCGCCCGGGCCGACGTGGAGGCCTTCCTCCTGCGCCACCGGGACGCGATGGCCAGCCTCGAGGCTGCGGCCCGCCTGCGTCCGGCCGACGCCGAGCCCTGGGTGCGCCTGGCCCGGCGCGCGCTGGCCGCGAAGGACGCCGAGCTGGCCCTGGACCACGCCTGCGCCGGCCTCGCGCACGGCGATGAGGCGCGCCTGCTCGCGCTGCGCGCCGAGGCCGCCAGCCGGCTGGCCCACCCGGAGGCCGTGCCCTGGGCGCTGGCGGCGCTCGCGGCGGATGCCGAGGCGTGGGGAGCGGTGGCGGGCTGGCTGGCCGGGGTGGGCGCGGTGGACGAGGCGCGGCGGGTCCTCGACGGGCGCAGCGGGCCCCTGGCGTCGGCGCTGAGCGCCCACCTGCACCTGTGGGCGGGCGACCTCGACGCGGCGTGTGCCGAGCCCGTCCCCCGAGGCTGGCGCGACCACGGTCTCGTGGTGGGCGCCGTGGCCGTGCTGCAGGGGCGGCCCACCGAGGCCCTCGACCCGCTCACCGCGGCGCTGGAGGCGCGCGACGGGTCGCCGCTCGCCGAGCCCGACGTGCTGCTCACCTGGCGCTCGGAGGCCCGCCGGGCCCTGGGCGAGCCGGCCCTGGCGCGCCAGGACGCCGCCGCGGCGATGAGCGGGGGCGACGGCTACAGCCCCAGCGCCCACCTGGCCCGCGCCCTGGCGGTGCTCGCCGCGGCCCACCCCGACGACCACGTGGATCCCTACGCCTGGCAGGCCATCGCGGCGCAGGCCGTCCCCCTGGTGGGTCCCGTGGAGGATGGCCCTGCGGGCACGGTGCGCGCGCGCCTGGAGGCGGTGCTGCCGCTGCTGGGGGGCAACCGCAGCCGCACCTGGACCGTGGCGCGCGACGGTCGCCTCGAGCGCCAGCCGTTGCCGCCGCACGTGCGCACGCTGGGGCGCCTGGCCCAGCTGCGGCTGCGCACCCGCCCCGTGGACGAGGTGGTGGCCTGGCACGACACGCTGGTCGCGCGCTTCCCCGACGAGGCCGTGGCGCGCACCTACGCCGGCGAGACGCTGCTCTGGCTGGGTCGGCTCGACGCCGCCGAGGCGCGCTTCGACGAGGCCATCGCCCTGCGCCACGCCACCACCTGGGCCTGGATCGGCAAGGGGGCCTGCCACCTGCTCCGGGGTGGGCTGGACGAGGCCCAGGCGATCTGGGCGCAGGGCGTGGTGGCGGCGGACTTCACGGGGCCCACGCTGCGCGTCTACCGGGGGGAGGCGGCCTGGCGCGCGGGCGACCTCGCCGCGGCCACGGCCGACCTCGACACCGCCCTGGCCGACAAGCCCCACCGCCTGTCGGCCTGGGTGCTGCGGGCGCTGGTGGCGGCCGACGCCGGCCAGGGCGAGCCCGCCGTGGTGGTGTCGCGCACGCTGGCGAAGGTGTGCCCGGGCCTCTGGCGTGACGCGGTGACGCACGCGCGCGTGGGGCCCGACGACCCGCGCAAGGACGAGGCGGTGCTCCGCGCGGTGCTGGCGCTGTGCCGCGGCAACCGCTCGTCGAGCGTGGTGACCTACGTGGTGGGCGACGCCCTGCGCTTCGCCGCCTGGGGCCGCTTCCTCGCCGCCGACCAGGTGTTCGGCCGCGGCTGACGCCGCCCTACCGCCACCGCCACAGCTTCGTGAGCGTGCGTCCCCACACCGTGCGGCCCTCGAACCACGGCGTGGCCCGCGCGCTCTCGCCGAGCACGCTCACGGCGGCCACCGCGGGGGTGTCGGCCACGGTGACGGCGGCCACGAGGCCCTCCTCCCAGCCCAGGAAGAGGTGGCTGCCCGCCAGGGTGGGGTTGGCGTAGCCCACGGGCTTGGCGAAGCCGGTGGCGGTGAGCGCGGGCATGAGGTCCACCTGGCCGCGCGTGGCGCCCGTGCCTGCGTCGAGCACCGACAGCGTGTTGTCGAGCGTGAGCACGAAGAGGCGCTCGCCCACCACGATCGGGCTGGCGTACACCCGGTCGGCCTTCGGCAGGGCGGTGTCGAAGAGGCGGGTGGGCGTGACCCCGTCGCCGCTGCGCGCCAGGCGCCAGCCGGTGGCGCGGTTGGTGGAGGGATCGCCGCGGTGGCCGTGGCCGCCCACCCACCACACGCGGTCGCCGTCGGCCACCGGGCCCGTGTACGAGATGTCGCCCAGGCCCTCGGCCACCTGCACGCCGTCGCGGGCGCGCAGCAGGCGCCCGTCGGGCAGGGCCAGCAGCACCAGGCCGCCCAGGTCGATCACCGCGGGCGTGCCGTAGTGGTTCCAGGTGGCGGCGTCCTCCCAGCGCACGGCCCCCGTGGCGGGATCGAGGCCGCGCAGGTGGCGGTGGCCCACCACGAGCACGCCGTCGGCGAGCTGGGGGGAGGTGACGGAGCCATAGTCGAAGCCCTTCATCGGGCGCACGGGCTCGCCGAGCCAGCGCGCCCACAGGCGGCGTCCGTCGGGCGCGAAGGCCGAGACCACCCCGTTGCCCGTCATCGCGTAGAGGCGCTGGCCGTCGGTGGCGGGGGTGGCCGAGGCGTAGCCGATCAGGTCGAGCTCGGGGGGCGTCAGCCAGCTGCGCAGCGCGTCCTGCTCGGCCTGCAGGCGGTCGACCTCCGCGGACTTCGCGGCCACCTGGGCGGGGAGGCTCGCGTCGTCGGGGTGGCGCCGGGTCTCGCGCTGCAGGCGGGAGAGCTCCGAGAGGCCCGCGCGCACCTTCGCGCCCAGGTCGGCGCCCTCGGCGAGCCGGGCCTGCATCGCGGGGCGCTCGGCGGCGGGCACGGTGTCGAGGCGATCGTTGGTGGCCTGCCAGCGCACGGCACCCCTCGCCGCATCGGCGCACACCACGTGGGTGGGCTCCGCGGTGGTGCAGACCAGGTCGCCCAGGCGCACGGGGCTGGCGTTGCCCCAGCCCGGCAGCGGCGTGGACCAGGTGGCGGCGGCCGGGTCGAGGGTGAGCGGCGGATCGGCGGCGGGCGCCCGCGCGGTGCCGTCGCCGCGCCAGCCCGCACCGGCGAGGACGAGCACCAGCAGCAGCGCCCGGCGATCAGGGTGCATCGGCCGTCCCGTCCCACACGCAGCGCACTCCCACGTCGACCAGGCGCTGGTCGGGCGGCAGCGAGAAGCGTCCGGCGCTGCGCAGCTCGAGGGGGTCCTGGGCCGTCCAGCCGCCGCCGCGCAGCACCCGGCGATCGCCCTCGGCGGGTCCACGGGGGTCGGTGGGCTCGTGCTGCGCGTAGGCGTCGGCCGCGTAGGCGTCGAGCACCCACTCGTTCACGTTCCCCGCCATGCCGCGCAGCCGGTAGGGGCTCTCGCCGAACAGGCCGCGCACGCCCACGGGCCCCTCGTGCACGCAGGGACCCTCCCGCATCGCGTCGGCGGCCTTGCGGGTGCCGTCGGGGTTGAAGCCCGCGTCCACCAGCGTGCCGCAGCCGGGCGCGTCGCCCCAGGGGTAGCGCCGGCCGTCGGTGCCGCGCGCGGCCAGCTCCCACTCCGCCTCGGTGGGCAGGCGCCCGCCCAGGTACCAGCACAGGCGCCGCGCGCCCTCCCAGGTGATCGACGTGATGGGCACCCCCGAGGTGGGGCCCACGGTCTCGCGGAAGGTGGACAGGCCGCCCGTGGCCACGTCCTCCTTGCGGCAGACGCTGGTGTCGACGCAGGCCGAGAAGGTGCTCACCAGGACCTCGTCCCGAAGGATCCAGGTGGGGGACACCGTGACCCGGTGGGGTGGTCCCTCGTCGGGCAGGGCCTCGGGGTCGTACCCGGGGGCTGCGGGGTCGGTGGCCTGGGCGCCCATGAGGAAGCTGCCGCCGGGCACCTGGACGTAGCAGGTCTCCAGGTCGTCCTTGCCGAAGGTGCAGCGCTGCAGCGGCGGCGGCTCGGGCTCGCCGGCGCCGGGGAGGCGCGAGGCGGCGGGCGCGGGCTCCCCGGGGCCTGCGGGGACGCCCAGGTCGGGCTTGTCGTCGGGGTCGTTCGGATCGGTGCCGCGGGCCAGCTCGAAGCCGTCGGCGGCGCCGTCGCCGTCGCTGTCCTTCTTGAGCGGGTCGGTGTGCGACACCCGCACCTCGTAGCCGTCCACCTTGCCGTCGCCGTCGCTGTCGGGGTTGGCCGGGTCGGTGCCGGCCTTCGCCTCGTCGGCGTCCGACAGGCCGTCGCCGTCGGCGTCGGGCCCGTCCACCACGAGGCGCCCGTCCACCGGGCCGTCGGGCCCGGCCGGAGCCGGTGGGGGGGCGGGCTCGGAGCCGCAGGCGAGCAGGAGCAGCAGCACACTGGACATGGGGGTGCGCCTACCACGCCAGGGCGGGCGCCCACCACGGCGACGGGCCTCAGGCGCCGTGGACCACCGGCAGGCCGGCCTCGTTCCACGCGAGCATGCCGCCCGCGAGGTTGAACAGGTCGGTGCCGCCCTCCTGCGCCAGGTAGGCCGCGGCGTGGGCGGAGCGTCCGCCGGAGCGACAGACCAGCAGCACGGGGCGCGTCTCGGCCGCGAGCTCCTCGGCGAGGTCGGGCACGGTGGACAGCGGCAGGAGCTCGGCGCCGTCCACGTGGCCGAGGGGTCCGGTGAACTCGGACGGCTCGCGCACGTCCACCACGCGGAAGGCGGCGAGGTGGGCGGCGGCCGCGGCCACCGGCAGGTCGGCGAAGCCGGCGGGGTGGGGACGGGCCTGCGCGAGCAGGGCGGCGGGCAGGGGAGCGTGGTCAGCCATCGACGGCCTCCAGGAGCATGCGGGTGGTGCGCAGGTCGAGGGCGGCGGCCACCCAGCGGGCGATGCGCTCGGCGAAGGCGGGATCGCCGCCCACCTCGGTGTTGAGGCGGGCGCTGATGGGGGCCTCGCCGCGCGCGCGGACCAGGCGTCGGGCCGCGGGCACGTCGAAGCCCTCCTCGAGGTCGAAGACCACGCCGGGCTCCTCGCCCTCGGCCCCCCAGAGCACCACGTCGCCGTCGCTCTCCACCACCAGCGTCTGCCCTTCGAGGTCCACCCCGAGGGCGGCGCGTCCGGCGGGCGGGGGCACGGCGGCGTCCAGGCGCGCCACGATCCGGGCCAGGCGCTCGGTGCGATCGGCGCGCCCGGCGCTGGCCCGGCGGTGCACCAGGCGGTGGCGCTCGGCGGCGAGCAGCTCGGCCAGCGCGGCGAGGGCGGGCCCCTCCACGTCGGCCACGCGGCGGGGCGGCGCGGCCTGCAGACCGCCCAGGAGCTCGGCCACGGGGCTGTCGGTGGCCTCCTGCCACCACGCGAGGAGCACGTCGGCGAGCCGCCGCAGCACCG
Source organism: Alphaproteobacteria bacterium (assembly GCA_020632955.1). Lineage (GTDB taxonomy): Bacteria > Myxococcota_A > UBA796 > UBA796 > JACKEO01. The sequence continues at coordinate 28,546 of JACKEO010000011.1, read as the reverse complement.
GGCCGGCGTCGCTGCCCGACGGCGGGGTGAGGCTGACCACGGCGACGTGATCGCCGGCGTCGCGCACCTCGGCGGGCGCGGGCTCGGGCAGGCCCGGGCCGAAGCGCTCCCAGGCGAGCAGGTGGTGCAGCGAGCCGGCCAGCAGGCGCGCCAGGGCGTGCTCGCCGGCCGTGCCGCCGCGCGACGGCAGGCAGGGCGGACCCGGCAGCTCCACCACCAGCGCCGGCAGCACGTCGTCCACGTGGCGCAGGGCGGGGAGGACCGGCCGCAGCGCGCGGCCCTCGCGGGCGAGCTGGCGGCGGAGCACCGGATCGCGGGCGGCGTGGGGGCGCAGCACGCGCACCATGGCGGGCCGACCGGTCTGCGTGTCGGTGCCGATCCACGTGGTGGCGTGGGCATCCCAGCGCACCAGCGCGCCGCGGCTCACGCCGGCGGTGTGGGGCCGCAGGCCGGCCTCGGCGGTGGCGCGCAGGTGGGCGGCGAGCAGGGCCTCGCGCACGAGCGGATCCCCCGGGTCCTGATCGGCCCACGCCTCGAGCGTGGGGACCAGGTCCGGATCGTCGATCCCGGGGGCGGCACCGGGGAGCTGCGCGAGGAGCTGCGCGAGGTCGTCGTGGGTCATGGACGCGGACGTTAGCCTGCGGCGCGGGCGGGTGCCCCGGAGGGCGGATGGCGGGCTGGCGACGGGCGACCTTCAAGGACGCCGACGTGTGGATCGAGGTGGACGCGGAGGGCCGGCCGGCCGTGCGCGGCGGGCGGGTGCCCATGCGCTACAGCGACGCGCCGGGCGCCAAGGTCTACAACGGGGGGGCGGAGCGCCTGTCGGACGTGCGGGGCGAGGTGGTGGAGCTGGCGGATGCAGCCCCCGCCGGCGCCAAGGGCAAGGCTTTCGCCGCGAGCGGCTTCGGCAGCGCGGGCAGCCGGTCGAAGGCGCAGGCGGCGGCCGCCGCGGAGGCGGCGAGCTCGCTGGTGGCCTCGCTCCCCGCGGGCACGGCGATCGCCTTCACCGATGGCGGCTGCAAGGGGAACCCGGGGCCCGCGGGCTCCGGGGTGCGCCTGGAGCTGCCCGACGGGCGCGTGGCCGAGGCGAGCCGCGCCCTGGGGGTGGCCACGAACAACGTCGCCGAGCTCACGGCCGTGGGCATCGCGCTCGAGCTCCTCGCCGAGGCGGGGCTGCCGCCCGACGCGCCGGTGGCCCTGCTGTCCGACAGCCAGTACGCCCACGGGGTGCTGCAGAAGGGCTGGAAGGCCAAGGCGAACGCCGAGCTCATCGCCGACCTGCGCACGCGGCTGAAGGCGCGGCCCGGGGTGGTCTTCCACTGGGTGGCGGGGCACGCGGGCGTCGCGGGCAACGAGCGCGCGGACGCGCTGGCCACCGACGGGGTCAGCGGGCGGACGGCGGTGCGCTGGACCCCGGCTCCAGGCTGAGCTGGGAGAGCTGGGCCACCGTGTCCCAGCGGGTGCGCACGAAGGCCGGCCAGGGCGCCCCCGTGGCGGCGTGGGCGGCGAGCCACCGGCGGGTCTTCGGGTCGGACGGGTAGCCGCTGCCCAGGTCGCCGTGGGGTGCGGTGAGCTCGGCGAGGCGGGCGTCGCGGGTGGTCTTGGCGAAGACCGAGGCGGCGCCGCACACCGGGTGGTCGCGATCGGCCTTGGGCGCGATGTGCCAGGTGGGTGCGAGGCCGTGCGGGGCGATCGCGGCGGCCAGCCGGGCCTCCAGCGCGGGCAGGGTGCGGGGGTGGCCCAGGGCGTCCATCACCACGTGGTCGGGGCGGTGGGCCAGCACCAGCGAGACGATGGCGGCCTCCTCCAGCACGTTGAGGTTGCCCGCGTCGATCGCGCGGGCGTCGATCAGCCGCACGTCCGGCGTGCCGAGGGGGGCGAGCGCGGCGCGAGCGGCGGCGCGGCGCTTCGCGGACAGCCGCTTGCTGTCGTCGGCCCCCGCCGCGCGGAGGGTGGCCTGATCACCGTCCACCAGCAGGAAGGCCCCCACGACGAGGGGCCCCAGCACGCAGCCGCGGCCCGCCTCGTCCACACCCAGGATCCGCACGTCGCCTCCCACGAGGGGCCTGTCGGCGGGCCCCGGTGACCCACCTTGACCCGTTCGTGGCAGGGATGACGGCGAGGATCGGTGCGCGGTCCCGGGGGGGTGTTAGGAGGCGCGCCCTCTGGCGGGACCCCCTCCGACGCCGTCGCCGCCGTCTTCCTCTCCCGAGTGGACCATGGCACACCACCCCATCCGGCGCGGGCTCGACCTGCCGATCGCAGGCGAGGCCGCCGGCCCGGCAGTGCAGCTCGACCTCCCCTCCACCGTGGGCATCGACCCGCGCGAGCTGCGGGGCTTCATCCCCCGTCTGGCCGCGCGCGAGGGCGACGAGGTGAAGGCGGGCCAGCCGCTGATGTTCCACAAGTTCGAGCCCCGCGTGCAGGTCGTCGCGCCGGTGGCCGGCCGGGTGAAGGAGATCCGCCGCGGCGCGCGTCGGGTCATCACCGGCTTCGTGATCGACACCGTCGCCGAGGGCGGGGTGGTGCAGCACGCCACCCACGCGCTCGACGCGCTGCCCTCCCTGTCGCGCGAGGCCGTGCTCGAGCAGATGCTCGCCGGCGGCGTCTGGCCGCTGCTGCGCACGCGCCCCCTCGACCACCTGCCCAGTCCGTCCACGGTGCCGCAGTGGGTGCTGGTCGACGGCATGGAGACGGGCCCGCTGCAGCCCGGCCCCGACGCCCTGCTCGCCGCCGAGGATCGCGAGGCCCTGCAGGCCGGCATCCACGTGCTCGGCCGCCTCACCGACGGCGGCGTGGTGCTCACCCACGCCGAGGGCGCCGCCCACCCGGCCTTCCAGGGGCTCACCGGCGCCGAGGTCCACACCTTCAGCGGGCCCCACCCGGCGGGCGATCCCGCGGTGCAGGTCAGCCACATCCGTCCCCCCACGGGCACGGGCCGCGTGTTCACGATCCGCGCGTGGGACGCCGTGATCGTCGGGCGTCTCTTCCTCACCGGCCGCTACGACGGCACCCGCGTCTACGCGGCGGTGGGCACGGGCGTGACGCAGCCCCGCCTGGTGCGCACGGTGCAGGGCGCGCCGCTGCCCCACCTCACCGGCCCGGTGATCGACGGCCCCGCGCGCTGGATCCGCGGGTCGGTGCTCACGGGCACCCGCGTGGGTCCCGAGGGCTTCGCCGGCCTGTCCTCCCGCAGCGTCCACGTGCTGCCCGACACCGTGGAGCGCGAGCTCTTCGGCTGGGCCACGCCCCAGCTCGGCAAGTGGTCCTTCCACCGCAGCTACCTCAAGGGCTTCGGCCGGCCCTCGGCCCGCTACGACCTGCGTCCGGGCCTCTACGGCGGCCACCGCGCGCTCGTCCCCACGGGCGTGCACGACACGGTCATCGCCACCCCCGACATCCAGCCCACCTTCCTCTTCCGCTCGCTCATCGCGGGCGACCTCGAGGGGTCGATCAAGCTCGGCCTGCTCGACATCAGCGAGGAGGAGGCGGCGCTGCTCTCCTACATCGACCCGTCGAAGAACGACTTCGACGTGATCCTGCGCGACAGCCTCGAGCTGTACGCCAAGGAGGCCTGAGGGCCATGCTCAAGGCGCTGGAGCGACTCGTCGACGCCAACCGCGCTCCCTTCGAGGAGGGCGGTCGGCTGCACTGGGCCTGGCCCCTGTACGAGGGCGCGGAGACCTTCCTGCTCACGGTGGGCACCAAGACGTCCAAGGGCGTCCACGTGCGCGACCCGATGGACATGAAGCGGCTGATGATGTTCGTCATCTACGCCATGGTCCCCGCCATCCTCATGGGCATGTGGAACGTCGGGGCCCGTGCCTTCCAGTACGAGGGCATCACCGACGCCACGACGCTCGAGTGCCTGCTGCGCGGCGCGTGGCACATGCTGCCCATCATCATCGTGTCGTACACGGCGGGCGGCATCGCCGAGCTCGTGTTCTGCGTGGTGCGCAAGCACGAGGTGAGCGAGGGCTTCCTCGTCACCGCCATGCTCTACCCGCTCACCCTGCCGCCCACGACGCCCCTGTGGATGGTGGCGGCCGGCATCGTGTTCGGCGTGGTGATCGGCAAGGAGGTCTTCGGCGGCGTGGGGATGAACATCCTCAACCCGGCGCTCACGGCCCGTGCCTTCGTCTTCTTCACCTACCCGGCGGTCATCTCCGGCGCGTATGTCTGGGACGTGGTGGGCGTGGCGAACCCGCTCACCCGCACCGGCGAGGCGGTCGACGGCTACACGGGCGCCACGGCGCTGCTCGCGGTGTCGGGCGCGGATCGGGGTGCGCAGGCGGTGGACGTGCTCGCGGCCCAGGGCTGGGACTGGTGGGCGCTCGCGTCGGGCGCCATCCCCGGGTCCATGGGCGAGGTGAGTGCGATCGCTGCGCTGGTGGGTGCGGTCGCCCTGGTGCTGGCGGGCCTCGCGGCCTGGCAGACGATGGTGGGTGCGGTGGTCGGCCTCGCCGGCGTCGCCATGATCTTCAACGCCTTCGCCGGGCCCGACTCGCTCGCGCTGCTCACGCTGCCCCCGCACTACCACCTGGTGATGGGCGGCTTCGCCTTCGGGGCGGTCTTCATGGCCACCGACCCCGTCAGCTCGGCCACCACCACCCTCGGCCGGTGGATCTACGGGCTGGGCATCGGCGCGATGTGCGGCCTCATCCGCGTGATCAACCCGGCCTACCCGGAGGGGATGATGCTCGCGATCCTCTTCATGAACGTCTTCGCCCCGCTCATCGACCACTACGTGGTCCAGGCCACCACCCGTCGACGCGTCGCCCGCATGGCGACGGTCGCGTCGTAGCCGGAGCCCCCCATGGCCTTCTCCAACGGCTACATCCTCGGCTTCGCCGGCGGCGTGTGCGTCTTCTGCAGCGTCATCGTGGCGAGCACCGCCACGATGCTCAAGGACCAGCAGGACCTCAACCGCGAGCGCGACCTGCACCAGTCCATCCTCACCGCCCTGGCGCTGGTGGAGGACGGGCAGAGCGTGCCCGGTCCCGAGATCGACCGCCTCTGGGCCGAGCGGGTGGAGCTGCAGGTCTTCCACCAGGACGGCCGCCTCGTGGAGGGCGGCGACGCCAGCGCCGACCTCGACGGCGACGGTGACGCCGACCTCGACGACGTGGCGCTCGCCCAGGCCGCGGCGAAGGGCAGCGACGCCCCGCCCGCGCTGGTGGCCCTGTACAAGCGCGTGGACGACGGCGGCGCCGTGGGTGCCTACGCGCTGCCGGTGCAGGGCAAGGGCCTGTGGGGTCCCATCTCCGGCTACCTCGCCCTCGCGCCCGACCTGTCCGAGGTCATCGGCTCCACCTTCTTCGCGCCCAAGGAGACCCCGGGTCTCGGCGCCGAGATCATGGAGCCCCCCTTCGAGGGCCAGTGGAAGGGCAAGCGCATCTTCGACGACGGCAAGCCCCGCGGCATCCGCGTCGTGAAGGGCGGCGCCCTCGACAGCCTCCCGGCCGACGCCGTGGCCTACGCGGTCGACGGCGTGAGCGGTGCCACGATCACCAGCCGCGGCGTCGACGCCATGGTCGTGTCGGGCATCGAGCGCGACTACGCTCCCACCCTCCTCCGCCTGAGGTCCCGATGAGCTCCCCCGCGACGGCGCAGGCGCCCGAGCGCGCCCCGCTGCTGGCCTTCGACAAGAAGACCCGGCGGATCGCGATCGACCCGATGCTCGACAACAACCCCGTCACCGTCCAGGTGCTGGGGATCTGCTCCTCGCTGGCCGTCACCGTGCAGGTGAACCGCGCGCTGGTGATGGCGGCGGCGGTCACGGTGGTGGTCACGTTCAGCAACCTCGTGATCTCGCTGCTGCGCAACTACATCCCGCCCAGCATCCGCATCGTGGTGCAGCTCGCGGTCATCGCGTCGCTGGTCATCTGCGTCGACCAGATCCTGCAGGCCTACCTGTACGACATCAGCAAGCAGCTCTCGGTCTTCGTCGGCCTGATCATCACCAACTGCATCATCATGGGCCGCGCCGAGGCCTTCGCCATGTCGAACCCGCCCTGGCAGTCGGCGCTGGACGGCATCGGCAACGGGCTCGGCTACGGCCTCATCCTCGTGGTGGTGTCGATCTTCCGCGAGCTGCTCGGCTCGGGCACGCTGCTCGGCTTCCAGGTGGTGCCGCAGGCGGCCTACGACCTCGGCTACGCCGACATGGGCCTCATGGTCCTGGCGCCCGGCGCCTTCATCATCCTCGGCCTGCTGGTCTGGGTGCAGCGCTCCCTCACCGGCTACACGGAGGCCTAGGCCATGGAACTCGTCGGTCTGGCGCTCCAGAACATCTTCGTCGAGAACATCCTCCTCGCGTACTTCCTGGGGATGTGCTCCTTCCTCGCGGTCTCCAAGAAGGTGGAGACGGCGGTGGGCCTCGGCCTCGCGGTCATCTTCGTGCAGCTCATCACCGTGCCGGTGAACTGGGCGCTCAACCACTTCCTGCTGGCCGACGGGGCGATGGCCTGGGCGGGGCTCGGCGACGTCGACCTGTCCTTCCTGGTCTTCATCGCCTTCATCGCGGTCATCGCGGCGATGGTGCAGCTCGTGGAGATGGTGCTCGATCGCTACAGCCCCACGCTCTACAACGCCCTGGGCATCTTCCTGCCGCTCATCGCGGTGAACTGCGCCATCCTCGGCGGCTCGCTCTTCATGGTCGAGCGCGAGTACACCTTCTGGGAGTCCGTGGTCTACGGCTTCTCCAGCGGTGCGGGCTGGGCGCTGGCCATCGTGGCGATGGCGGCGATCCGCCAGAAGCTCCTCTACAGCAACGTGCCCCCCGGCCTGCGCGGCCTCGGCATCACGATGCTCACCACCGGCCTCATGGCGATCGCCTTCATGGCCTTCGCCGGCATCCAGCTCTGAGGGCTCGTCCATGAGCGTCTCCATGATCATCGGCCTCGCGGTCGCGGTCTTCACCGGCCTGATCCTGCTGCTCGTCGCCATGCTGATGGTGGCCCGCAGCCAGCTCGTCCCCCAGGGCGACGTCACGATCACCATCAACGAGAGCAAGCAGCTCAAGGTGAAGCCGGGCTCCTCGCTGCTGTCCACGCTGGCGGCCGAGAAGGTCTTCATCCCCTCGGCCTGCGGCGGCGGCGGCACCTGCGCCCAGTGCAAGTGCCAGGTGATCGACGGCGGCGGCGACGTGCTGCCCACCGAGACGGGTCACCTCACGCTGCGCGAGCGCAAGGACCACTGGCGCCTCGGCTGCCAGGTCCGCGTGAAGCAGGACATGAAGATCGAGGTCCCCGAGGAGATCTTCGGGATCCAGCGCTTCCCCTGCACCGTGAAGTCGAACGACAACTGCGCCACCTTCATCAAGGAGCTGGTGCTCGACATCGACGACGGCAAGACGCTGGACTTCAAGGCCGGCGGCTACATCCAGATCGACATCCCCCGGTACGAGCTCGCCTTCACCGAGTTCGACATCGGCGAGGAGTACCGGGAGGACTGGGACAAGTTCAAGGTCTGGGACTACCGGTGCAAGAACGCCGAGGACGGGGTGTACCGGGCCTACTCGATGGCCAACCACCCCGCCGAGGGCCAGATCGTGATGCTCAACGTGCGCATCGCCACGCCCCCCCGCGGCCTCGACGTGCCCCCCGGCATCGCCAGCTCCTACATCTTCAACCTGAAGCCCGGCGACAAGGTCACGATCAGCGGCCCCTACGGCGAGTTCTTCATCCAGGACACGCAGCGGGAGATGATCTACGTGGGCGGTGGCGCCGGCATGGCCCCCCTGCGGGCCCACCTCTTCCACCTCTTCCACACGCTGAAGACGGGTCGCAAGGTCAGCTACTGGTACGGCGCCCGCTCGCTCCGCGAGATGTTCTACTGGGAGCACTTCACCGAGATCGAGAAGGAGTTCCCGAACTTCCGCTTCGTCCTCGCGCTCTCCGATCCCATGCCGCAGGACGACTGGAAGGGTCCCACGGGCTTCATCCACCAGGTGCTCCTCGACGACTACCTGAAGGACCACGACGCCCCCGAGGACTGCGAGTACTACATGTGCGGCCCGCCCCCGATGGTGAACGCGGTCATGCGCATGCTCGACTCCCTGGGCGTGGCCAAGGAAGACATCCACTTCGACGACTTCGGTGGGTGAGGCCCTGGTGGCGGGTTCGTCAGCCGCCACAGAGGCACAGAGGGCACGGAGGGGTGCACAGAGCCAGGGAGCCTGCGGCGGTCCGGACCAGCGCGGCACCACGGGCCGCGTCTCTGTGCCTCCCCGAGCGGCGCGGCAACGCGCCGCCCACCGGCACCACGCCCCGCCTCGACCCCCCGGGAACCAGGCCTCGCGGAACCCACCCAGGGAGGCACAGAGGCGCACACCCGCCTCCCTCTGTGCCCGCCTCTGCGTCCTCTGTGCCTCTGTGGCGGCTGCCGCCCCCACGCTGACGGCCTGCACCACCCCGTCGCCGCCCGAGTACGCGTCCCTCCAGGGGAAGGGCCTCGGCACCAGCTGGACGGTCCGGTGGTCCGCTGCGGGAAACGTGGAGGCGCCCGCGGTCGAGGACGCGGTGCTGGCGGCGTTGAGGGACGTGGACGAGGGGATGAGCACCTGGCGGGACGACTCCGACCTCGCGGCGGTGCGTCGGGGGCCGGGCGCGGTGGCCGTGCGGGCCGACACGGCCTTCGTGGTGCGGCAGGCGCTCGCGCTGGCCGAGGAGACGGGGGGTGCCTTCGACCCCACGGTGCAGCCGCTGGTGGAGCTCTGGGGGCTGCACGGGGCGCCCCGCACCACCTGGCCCTCCGACGAGGAGCTCGGCGCCGCGCGCGCGCAGCTGGGGTGGGCGCGGGTGGCCGTGACGGACGGTCCCGACGGGGCCGCGGTGGACGCGGGCGGCACCGCCCTGGACCTGTCGGCCATCGCCAAGGGCCACGCGGTCGACCGGGTGGTGGGGGCGCTGGGGGCGCTGGGCGTCACCGACCTGATGGTGGAGGTGGGCGGCGAGGTGCGCGCCCACGGACGCTCGCCGCGCGGCGGGGCCTGGGTGCTCGGTGTGGACCGCCCGGTGGTGGGCAGCCAGCCGGGGGAGGGGCTGGTGGCCACGGTGCGCCTCGCGAACGCCGCGATGGCCACGTCGGGGAACTACCGCACGGCCTACGAGGTGGAGGGGCGCACGGTGCACCACACCCTCGACCCGCGCACCGGGCTGCCCGCGTCGGCTCGCGTGCTGTCGGCCACGGTGGTGGCGCCCGACTGCCGCACGGCGGACGGCTGGGCGACGGCGCTGATGGTGCTGGGGCCCGAGGAGGGGCTGCCGCTGCTCTCCCGTCATCCCGATCTGGAGGCGTGGGTGGTGGTGGCCGACGGGGACGGCTGGCGCACGGCGAGCACCCCGGGCATGGACGCCCTCCTCGCCAGCACCTCCCTGGAAGGGGGTCCCGCGCGTGATTAGGCTGGGAAGCCCACGTCGTGGGAGGTCCGCATGACCCTGCTGCTCACCCTGGTGTTCTTCGCGCTCTGCATGGCAGGGATGGCGGTGGGCGTGCTGCTGTCGGATCGCTCGCTGCGGGGATCGTGTGGCGGCGGCGAGGTGGAGGGGCCCGACGGCGAGGCGCTGTCGTGCGGTGCCTGCCCGAAGAAGGAGCGCGACATCTGCGCGTCCGACGACCCGCTCGTGGGCCTGGCGCAGATCGCCTACCCGAACCCCAAGGGCCACCACTCCTAGAGCGGTCCACGCTCCAGACCCCGCGGCACGCCTCCGGGAGGTGCGGTCCGTCGGCAGGGGAGGGGGTCTCCGGTACCGAGCAGAGCCCGCTGTGGCCTGCGTGGCGTCTCCTGGGGTGCCTCGCACGGCGGACGTGCGCATGTTCGATCGATCGGTCGTTGAAATGTCACGCCCCGGTAAAGCTGTTCCAAGCGGAGCAAAAGGGCTGTCAGGCTGGACGGGGCCCGCAGGGCTTCGCTGCGGGCGTGGGCTACGAGCGTCCGGACCTGGGGGTAGCCGTGGCCCGTTGGCTGGTGAACCGGAACGAGACGCAGACCACCGTCGACAGCATGTCGGCGCTGCGCGCGATGGCCCAAGCCGGTGAGCTGGGCCCGGGCGACATGATCCAGCCGCCGGGCGCGTCGGACTGGCTCTACGTGGTCGAGGTCCCCGAGCTCAAGGAGGTCCTCGACGCCTCGGGCGGCGGCATCGATCTCGACGACGACCTGCTGCCCCGGCGCGGCATCGGTCCGTGGGTCACCGCGGCCATCCTCGTGGCCCTGCTGGTGGGCGGCGGCTTCGCGATCGCCACCTACGGCCAGCGCCTGCCCGACCCCAACCAGCGCATCCTCGACCAGGTCGGCTTCTCCGAGGTCGTGGTCACCGGCAAGGGCGTCAAGCTCATGGCGGAGCCCGCGGCGGCCGGTCCGGCCGTGGCCGCCGTCACCGACGGCAGCGTGCTCGAGCTCATGGCCAAGCGCGGCGACTTCTACAAGCTGCGCGACGGCGACAAGGGCGTGGAGGGCTGGCTGCCCATGGACCAGGTGCTGCCCGCCTACCTGATCGGCGGCGGCGACGTGATGCGGGAGTACGACCCGCTCTACAACCCCGACCGCTACCTCCTGGTGCAGAACGCCGGCTGGATGCAGCTCCCCGAGCAGCTCGCGGAGTCCATCACGGTCTTCCAGTTCATGCTGGCCAACGACTCCGACTACGACATGACCGATCTCGTCCTCGTGGCGAAGATCAAGGACAGCCGCGGCCACGAGCTGGAGCAGGTGGAGTTCCGGGTCGAGGGCGTGGTGCCGGCGAACGGCCAGACCATGGTGGGCACGCTGGTCGACCCCGAGAACGAGGAGCGGCGCCTGGTCACCCAGGTCACCTTCGACGGCATGGCCGCGAAGGACCCCGAGCTGCGTCTCGAGTACAACGACGGCGTCGAGGTCACGATGACCACCGCCGACTTCACCGAGGCGAGCATCGACATCGTCGAGCTCCGCGCGCTGCCCAAGGGCTGAACGGCGGGTGCGCGGCCCGGGCTACGGGGCCGGCGGCGCCAGCTGACGCCGCGCCTCGGCCTTCAGCGTGGCCACGGCGCCCTGCGGATCCTCCGGCAGCACCAGCACGGCCTCCCAGGCCTGCCGCGTGGCGTCGGCATCGCCTGCCTCCGCGGTGGCGCGGGCGCGTCGCACGGCGGCCACGGCGGCGTCCTGGCGGGCGAGGCCGAGCCACACCCGCCACGCGCCCTCCTCCTCCTTGAGGCCGTACACCAGGGTCTCCTCGGCGGGAGGGAAGGCCTGGGTCTCGAGGGTGGCCTCGACGTGGCGGCGCATCTCGGCCGCGGGGTCGGTGCTGCGGGCGAGCGCCTCGGTGGGCAGGCCGGGCACGCCCTCGGCCACGGCCCGGAGGTCGGGGTGGCGCGCGAGCACCTCGACGCGCAGGTGATCGTCGAGGCGCGTGGTGGCGGCTGGCGTGAACGTGGTGCGCTCGGCGACCTCGAGCCAGACCGGGCCCGCCCTGAGGTGGTCCTCCACGTAGGCGTCGAGGGAGCGCGCGGCCTGGTCGTCGGAGGCCAGCAACGCGTGGGCGTCCGCGTACCGACCTCGCTGCTCGGCCTCGAGGTAGTCGGCGAGGACGCGCTTGGGCGGGAGCGACCCCGCGCAGCCGATCGCGAGCAGGGCGAGGAGGAAGGGACGCACGCAGCCTCCGGATCACCCCCCGGTTAGCACCCTGGGCGAGGGCCCGCCCCCAGCGGGGGAAGGGGTCCGGGAGGGGGTGGACCGATGGCGCCACGACGCAGCCGACCCGGTGATCCGCGCAACTGCTGCGCGCCACGACCGATACCGAACTGCCGCGGGTGCTCCCCGAGGGGCAGGTCCTCGGAGCAGGGAGACCGACCATGACCAGAGTGCCGGTTGCAAGGCCGCTGGCCTTCGATGCCGGGCATCGCCCGGCCCACCCTGCCCGAACCGGTCCGTGCGCGCCTGCGCAGGTCCGTGGGGCGACCGCCGATCGTGGTGGTACGCTCCCGCCCACCGGGGACGAATCCAACCACTCCACCGTCCTGCGCGGTGGGGCGCCTGCGCGCGAGGAGGCCAAGCTGTCCGTCCACACCCTCCGTTCGTCCGTCGTGGCTGCGGCGCTGCTGCTCGCCACGCTCCTCCTGGGTCCTGCCGCTGCGCACGCGCAGTCCTCGGGTGGGGCGCTGGATGTGCAGCGCTTCGACACCCGGGCCCAGATCCGCTCCTTCGCGCTGGTGTACGACGCCGACACCGCCAAGCGCGGCGCGGTCGCGGGCATCGCCACCCTCAGCTACGGCTGGCGACCGCTCGAGATCTCCAGCGTGGGCGGGTCGCCGTCCATCGGGCTCATCGACCACATCGTGGGCCTCGATCTGGGCGTGGCCTATGCGCCCCTCGACTGGCTGCAGCTCGGCCTGATGCTGCCGGTGCTCCAGGGCGTGGTCTACTCCGACGAGGGCGCGAAGCTCCTCGGCCAGTTCCAGGGTGCGCAGACCGTCGGCATCGGCGACCTCGCCCTCGACGTGGGCTTCGCCCCGGTCCGCCAGGAAGCGGGCATGCCGCTGAACTTCGCGGTGGTGCCGCGCTTCACCTTCCCCACGGGCACGCGCAGCGCCTCGCTCACCTCCGGCACCGTGGGCATCGCCCTCGAGGCCGCCCTGTCGCGGTCCTGGTCCTTCCTCGGGATCGCCGGCACCCTGGGCTACCGCTTCCAGCCCGTCAGCGAGGCCACCCTCGGTCTGTACCCCGACGACGAGCTCACCTACGGCCTCGCGGCCACCGTGCCGGTCCATCGTGACTGGGCCGTCGACCTCGAGTGGTCGGGCGCCGCGGTGCTGGTGCCCGACGGCGGTGCGGCCGTGGGGCCCACCTACGACAGCCTCGCCCACACGCCGATGGAGCTGCTCGCCGCGGCCCGTTGGGCGCCGGAGGGCAAGCCGGTGTGGCTGCGCTTCGGTGTGGGTCCGGGCCTCACGCGCGGCTTCGGCACGCCGGCCGTGCGCGCCTTCGTCACCGTGGGGGCCGGTCGCCTCGACCCCGTGCGCGATCGCGACGGCGACGGCATCAACGACCCCGACGACGCCTGCGTCGACGACCCCGAGGATCTCGACCAGTTCGAGGACGAGGACGGCTGCCCCGACCTCGACGACGACGGGGACGGCATCCCCGACGCCGACGACGCCTGCAAGATGAACCCCGAGGACGCCGACGGCTTCCAGGACGACGACGGCTGTCCCGAGATCGACAACGACGGCGACGGCGTGCTCGACATGGAGGACGGCGAGCTCGACGACAGCGGCTTCGGCTCCTGCCGCGACAAGCCCGAGGACGTCGACGGCTTCGCCGACGAGGACGGCTGCCCCGAGCTCGACAACGACATGGACGGCATCCCCGACCTCCGGGACGGCGTGATCGACGCGTCGGGCTTCGGTGACTGCCGCAACCTCCCCGAGGTGGTCAACGGCGTCGACGACGAGGACGGCTGTCCCGACGAGGCGCTCGCCGAGCTCGACGTGGTCAAGCAGGAGATCCGCATCAAGGACCAGGTCTACTTCGACCTCGGCAAGTCCACGGTCAAGAAGGCCAGCTACCCGGTCCTCGACGCCGTGGTGGCGGTCCTCCGCACCTACCCGCAGATCAAGCTGGTGGAGATCGGTGGCCACACCGACGCGCGCGGCTCCGAGAAGACGAACCTCCGTCTGTCGCAGGGCCGGGTCGACTCCGTCCGGGCCTACCTGATCTCGCAGGGCATCGAGGACGTCCGGCTCACCTCGGTGGGCTACGGCGAGAGCCGCCTGGTGATCGCCGACGCGAAGACCGAGGACGACCACGCGCAGAACCGGCGCGTGGAGTTCCGGGTGCTCGAGCAGGATCCGATCTGGGTGGAGGTCCCCGCCGACGAGGCGCCGGCCGAGTAGCCGGCACCTCGGTGCAGCTCGCGCGCCCGTCCGGGTCAAGCCAGACGGGCGCGTTCGCTTGGGACGGGCGCGTTCGCTTGGGACCGGCGCGTTCGCGTCGGGGGCCGCGTCGCGGAGCGCTCCCCGATCGTCAGGGCAGGAGCGTGGACACCCGGCGCGCGCTGAGGCTGCCCTCGAAGCGGGCCACGGTGAGGTCGGCGGCGAACCCGCCCTGCAGGCCGTTCTTCGTGGTGACCGTGCCCTCCCAGGGGATGGGCAGCTTGATGAGCAGGGCGTTCACCCGCAGGGCGCCGCTCACGTCGGGCTTGTCGATGGTGCCCGTGAGGTCGAAGGTGAAGTCGATCGGGTCGGTGAAGAAGACCGAGAGCTGGCAGCCGCCCGACCCGTTCACCTGCTTGCCGCCCGCCCCGATGTGGAAGGCGAGCGCGCCGATGCAGTCCGACCGGATCTCCTGGCCCTGGTAGGTGAAGAAGGCCGCGATCTGCACGCTGCCGGCGTACACGCCGGTGAGGTCGTCCTGCACCCGCACGCCCCCGATGGTGGTGCGCAGGCGGTCGCCGTTCGGCAGATCGGCCCCGACCTCGACGTCGTAGCGGCCGGCCTCCACGTCGAAGGCACCCTCGAGGCCCCAGAAGTCCTCGCCGGTGGTGGTCCAGTGCAGGTCGCCTGCGGGGAGCTTCACCCCGTCCGCCGACTCCACCCAGCCCTCGAGCGGGATGCCCTCGTCGAGGAGGTAGACGCCCGCGGGCACGGGCTCGGCCACCACGAGCACCGCCTCGTCGAAGCGGGGGTCGATCACCGGGGCCGGCTCGCCGGTGTCGTCCTCGGCGGTGTCGTCCTTGCCCGTGTCGGTGGGGGCGGGGCTGTCGGCGGGGTCGGTGTCGTCGGCCTGGCCGTCCGCGTCGGTGTCGACGTCGGAGTCCAGTCCGCCCAGCGAGATCTCGCCGGAACAGGCGGCCAGGAGGAGGGTGAGGGGCAGGTGGCGCACGGGTACCTCGTGACGGTCGAACGGGTCTACCCTCAGCCGGGTGCCCTCCGCGTCGGGGAATCGTGAGGAGGGGCCCGGTGCGATAGGGTGCGGCGTGCTCCCAGGGTGCCCCCGATGTCGTGTCGTCCCTCCCTGCTCGTCCTGCCGCTGGCCCTGGCCTGCGGCGGCGGGAACGCCTCGCCCGACGACACCGACGCCGACACCGACGTGGTGCGCCAGACCGAGGCCTTCCCGCGCTGTGCCGACCACGACCCCGGCAGGCGGCCCCTCTTCGGCGACCTCCACGTCCACACGGCCCGCTCCCTCGACGCCTACCTGCAGGGCAACCGCCTCTCGCCGGCCGACGCCTACCGCTTCGCGCGCGGCGAACGCCTCGACATCCAGCCCTTCGACGCCGAGGGCAGGGGCACCCGCTCGCTGCAGCTCGACCGTCCGCTCGACTTCGCGGCGGTCACCGACCACGCGGAGTTCCTGGGCACGCTCGCGCTCTGCCTCGACCCGGCCAGTCCGGCCTACGAGGACCGGGAGTGCGTCCAGGTGCGCGATCGCCCGGCGCTGGCCTTCGTGGGCCTCAACGCCGCCACCGCGCAGGACCAGGCCGACGCGCAGTTCCCCGGGCTCTGTGGGGACGCCGGCGCCGACTGCCTCACCGCGGGCCTCGACGTGTGGGAGGAGGAGCGTCAGGCCACCGAGGCCGCCTACGACCGCACCGAGGCCTGCACCTTCACCTCGCTCCACGCCTACGAGTGGTCGGGCGGACCCACGGCGCAGAACCTCCACCGCAACGTGATCTTCCGCAACGAGGCCGTGCCGGATCTGCCCGTCGGCTACTTCGACGAGTCCTACCCGGAGGGGCTGTGGAGCGCGCTGGAGCGCGACTGCCTCGGCGAGGCGCCGTGCGACGTGCTGGCGATCCCCCACAACGCCAACCTCTCCACGGGGCTGATGTTCCGGACCCCCGGGGACGGCACGCCGCCGCTGACCGCGGCCGAGGCGGCGCGCCGCGCGGCCTTCGAGCCGCTGGTCGAGATCTTCCAGCACAAGGGGGACGGGGAGTGCTGGCCCGGCTCGCCGGTGTCCGACGAGCTCTGCGACTTCGAGAAGCTGCCCTACAACAACCTCGCGAGCGCGAACCTCGGCGCGAAGGGCGAGCCGCTGGCGCGCGACTTCGTCCGCGACGTGCTCGGCGAGGGCCTCCGCTACCAGTCCACCCTCGGCGTGGATCCCTACCGCCTGGGCATCATCGCGGG
The DNA here is from genome assembly GCA_020632955.1 of Alphaproteobacteria bacterium. Classification (GTDB taxonomy): domain Bacteria; phylum Myxococcota_A; class UBA796; order UBA796; genus JACKEO01. Next base: position 12,433 of record JACKEO010000011.1, on the reverse strand, counting down.
CACCGACACCCACCTGGGCACGCCCGGTGCCACCGACGAGGCCAGCTACCCGGGGCACGGGGGCGCGGGGCAGGCCAACCGCGAGGCCATCGTCGGCCTGCCCGACGGGGTGCCCTACAACCCGGGCGGGCTCGCGGTGGTGTGGGCCGAGGAGAACAGCCGCGAGGCCATCTTCCGCGCCCTGAAGCGGCGGGAGACCTACGGCACCAGCGGCCCGCGCCTGGTGCTGCGCTTCTGGGGCGGCGACCTGGCGGCGGGGGCCTGCGAGGATCCCGACCTGGTGGCCCACGCCGATGCCAAGGGCGTGCCCATGGGCGGGCTGATGCCGGGCAGCGGGGCCACCTTCGTCGTGCAGGCCGCGGCGGATCCCGGTGGTGCCTCGCGTGCGGCGGTACCGCTCCAGCGGCTGCAGATCGTGAAGGGCTGGGTGGAGGACGGCGAGGTGCGCAGCACGGTGATCGACGTCGCCGGCGACGCGGGCACCGATCCCCTCGACCGCGACACCTGCCTGCTGTCGGGGGAGGGGCCCACCACGCTGTGCGGCACGTGGACCGACCCCGATCACGATCCCTCCGTGCCGGCCTTCTGGTACGCCCGCGTGGTGGAGGTCCCCACCTGTCGCTGGCAGCGCGCCCAGTGCCTCGCGGCGGGCATCACCTGCCCCACGCAGGCCGACGGCTACGAGGGCTGCTGCGACGACGAGGTGCCCGACACGCTGCAGGAGCGGGCCTGGTCCTCGCCCATCTGGAACCTGCCCGAGGGGGGCTAGCCCTGGGCGCCCGCCTGCTCCGTGTGGCGTGGCCGCCGCTGCTCTGGGGGATCCTCGCGCTGGCGGGTCACCTGGCGCTCGACGCGCTCCGCGTGCCCCCGCGTCCCGTGGTGGCCGTGACGCTGCCGCCCGGGGCCGGCGAGGCGGCACGACAGGCCGCGATCGACGACGCGCTCCTGGTGGCGGCGGCGCGGGCGGCGGGGTGGCACCGCAGCGATCCCGTGGTGCAGCGGCGCCTGCTCGAGCTCGCCGGCTCCTCGGCCGATGCGGCCGACGCGGCCGACGCCCTGGATCAGGCCTACGCGCTCGGCCTGGACGCCCTCGACCCGCTGGCCGTGGCCCGCCTGCGGGATCGGGCGCGGCGCGCGCTGGGCGAGGTCGAGGCCCCGTCGGACGCGGAGCTGCAGGACGTCCTCGCCGCGCACGCGTCCCGGTTCCGACGCCCCGCTGCGCTGGAGGTCGAGCACCGGGTCTGGACCGCGGAGCGACACGAGGATCCCGAGGCGGCCGCCCGGCGGGAGCTGGCCTCCGGGACGCCCCGGGGCGACGCCGTCGCGGGCCTGCGTTCGCGCGCGCGCACCTCGGTGGAGGCGCTGGAGGCGGCCTGGGGTGCACCCGTCGCGGACCTCGCCCGGAGCGCCCCCGTGGGGGCCTGGGTCGGCCCTGTGCGCGCGGCCCACGGCGCCCACGCCCTCCGGGTGCTCCAGCGCGAGGACGCCGTCCTGCCGCCGCTGGAGGCCATCCGCGAGGAGGTCCTGGCCGCCTGGCGCGAGGAGGCCTCGGCGCGGCGCGTCAGGGACCGGCTCGACGCCCTGCGCGCCACGGTCGACCTGCGCGTGGAGGACCCGTGATCGCCTGGCTCCTCTGCGGCGCCGTGCACGCCCACGGGGGCATCGCGGTGATCGAGCTGGCACCCGACCCGGCGGGCGTGGAGGTGCGCTGGCAGCCCGCGCAGGCCTCCGACGGTCGACGCCCGCACCCGCCGGAGGGCTGCGAGGTGCTCGCGCCCTGGGCGACCGTCGGGTCCTTCGAGGTGGCCCGGTGGAGCTGCGCCCCGCCCGGCGCGCTCCTGCCCCTGGAGGGCGCGGGGGAGGGGCCCGTGCGCGTGGTGTGGCGGCAGGCCGATCGCACCCGTCGCGCGCTGTCGCTGGGGGAGGAGGTGCGGGTGCCAGCGCCCCCGCCCCCCGTGCGGCCGACGCTCCCGGTGGGCGGGATCGCCGCCCTCGGTCTCGCCTGCGCGGCCCTGCTCCACGCGTGGGGCGCCCATCGCGGACTGCGCTGGCTGGCGCACGGCCTCGGGATCGCGGCCGCCTGGGTGCTCGTGGGCCTGCTGCGGGGCTGATCGGCGGGCCGCCGCGGGGGAGCGCGCCCGCGATGCGATAGGTCCCCGCGCGAGGAGGGCGCGTGCCGGGCGGACCCGCGGCGAGCACCCGCGAGACGGTGACGCGGTGGGGCGTGCTCGCGCTCGCCGTCGCGATCTTCGTGGTGGCCTGGGGGGCCACGGCCTGGGTGTGTGACGACGGCTACATCGTCTTCCGCGTGGTGCGGAACCTGGTGGACGGCCACGGCCCCGCCTGGAACCCGGGCCAGCGCGTGCAGGTCTTCACCGATCCGCTGTGGGTGCTGCTGCTCTGGCCGCTCGCCGCCACCGGGCTGCCTCCGCACCAGGCGGCCCTCGGCGCGAGCGTGGTGCTGTCGTCCCTGGGGGTGCTGGGCCTGCTCGCCCCGGCGGTGCGCACCTCGTGGCGCCTCGTGCTCCTCGGCCTGCTGCTCCTGCTCGGCTCCCGCAGCTTCATGCACTTCACGTCCTCGGGGCTCGAGACGCCGCTGCTGCTGGTGCTGCTCGTGGCCCTGCGGGCCACGCTGAGTCAGCCGGGCGGCCTCGGCGGAGGGACGCTGGTCGCGGCCCTGCTGGTGCTCTGTCGTCCCGACGCCCTGGTGGTGGCGCTGCCCCTCCTGGCGCCCCGGCTCCTGGCGCGGGTGCGGTCGGTCGGGGGGCCTCGCGCGGGAGCCGAGCTGGCCGCGGGCGCGCTGCCGCTGCTGGCCTGGTGCGCCTTCGCGATCGCCTGGTACGGCACGCCCGTGCCGAACACCTTCTTCGCCAAGGTGACCACGGGCAGTCCGCTGGACGTCCGGGTGTCGCTGGGGGTCGGCTACGTCCTCGACTCCGTGCGCCACGACCCCCTCCTCGCGCCCGTCCTGGTCGGCGCGCTCGTGGCCCCTGCCGTCGTGCGGGCGCCCGGGACGAGGAGCACCGCGGCCGCGATCAGCCTGCACCTGCTGTACGTGGTGCTCACCAGCGGCGACTACATGCCGGGCCGCTTCCTCTTCGTGCCCTACGTGCTCGGCGTGGCCTCGCTGCTGGAGGTGCTCGCGGCAGGACTGTCGGAGACCGGGGTGCGCCGGGCGTGGATCGCCACGGCCCTGGCCTGCGCCACCCTCGCCGTGGTGTGGCCGCGGATCCCGCTGGCGATGGAGCGGTGGCGGGGCGTGGTGGCGCCGCTCGAGCTGGGGGTCCACGACTGGCAGCGCGACGCGCGCTGGCCCCACCGCACCTGGAACTGGGCGCCCGACCCCGGGATCCGACCCCCGCTCCGCGCGGTGGAGGGGCGTCGCCGCGTGGAGCTGCGCGAGGCCGCGGGGGGCACGGTCTACGTGCTCCCGCCCGACACCCACGTGGTGGACGTCTTCGCGATCACCGATCCGCTGCTGGCGCGCCTGCCGGCGCCCGGCGGGGGACGCGGACACTTCGAGCGCACGGTGCCCGAGGGCTACCTCGAGGTGCTGGCGGGCACCGAGGACGCCCTCGCCGACCCGGCGCTCGACGCCTTCCGGGTGGAGGTGGCCCGGGTGACGGAGGGTCCGCTGTGGACCCGCGCGCGCTGGGCGTCCATCGCGCGGCTCAGCCTGGCGCCGCTGGCGCCGTCGCCTTGAGTCGCGTCCACACCACGAGCGCCCAGATCGCGAGCACCCACTCGGCGTAGACGTAGCCGAGCGCCAGGCCGATGCCGGCGTGCATGAGCGTCACCGCCACCGCCCACGGCAGCCGGCCCCGCGGCCACCAGAACACGGCGCCGCCCAGCTCCACCACGAGCGCGATCCCGAGGAGCACCGCACCCAGATCGGGCGAGCGGGTGAGCACCTCCAGCGCGGGCCGCACGAGGGCGGGGGCACCGCTCAGCCGCTCGGCCACCAGCAGCGTCAGCGCCTTGCCGTCGAGCCAGCCCAGCCCCGCCGTCTGCAGCTTGCTCAGCCCCCCATGACGTAGAGGACGCCCACGATGCCGGAGCCCAGCTCGACACCGAGGGCGTGACCGGCCGGGCCGGGCCGCACGGCGCGCCCCACCTCCAGGCCGAGCCACACCAGGTAGGGCAGCACCTTGCCGTGGCCGGCCAGATCGCCGGGGATGGCGGAGAAGCTCGCCTCCACGAAGGCGTAGGTCTGCACCAGCGCCAGCGACGGGAGCACCGCCGCGAGACCACCCCGGCCTGACGCCCAGAGGCCCAGCAGGAGCACCTGCGCCACCGTGCAGGCCATCACGACGGCGGGCATGGTGAGCCACGCCAGCGGCGTGTAGAGCGCCAGGCCGAAGGGATGGGGCAGCTCGTGCACGGAGGGCAGGACGCTGACGGTCCCGATCCACCCTCCGAGCACGGCGAGGACCAGGAGGCCCCGCGCGAGCGACTCGAGGCTCATCGGAGGCGGGCGTGCCCCCGCGTCTCGACGTGGAAGGGGCCGCGCTCCACGCCGTGATCACCGGCCTCGTACAGCGCCCAGCCGTAGGCCACCTCCACCGGGGGAGGGGGGCCCTCCTCGTTCCAGGCGTGGGTGGACACCCACCAGCGGTGGCGCTCGGTGACGAAGTCGAGGCTCGCCGGCGGGGGCAGCACGATGGCCTCGGCGTCCATCCCCGTGAAGTCCACGAAGTCCGCAGGGTCGGCCGGCTCGCCGTCGGCGAGGAAGATCGGCACGTGGCTCGTGTGGTAGCCCCCGATGTCCGCGTACATCGGCACGGTGCAGAAGGGGAAGATCGGGCTGAACCAGGCGGCGAGCGGGGCGTAGGCGAGCGCGACGAGGATGGCCACGCGGGGCGTGGGCAGGGTGGGCTTCACGGCGGGGGCCTCGGCGGGGGGGGCGTTGTGCCCGCTCCCGACGTCATCCGCTGGCCTCAGCGCCCCTTGTTCGACATCGTTCGGCGCGCCAGGTCAGCGGAGGGCGCGCGCGAGGATCCACGGGGCCACGGACAGGGCCGCGAAGGCGCTCCAGGCGGCGATCGACCACCTCGGCGCCCCGTCGGGACCCAGCAGCCGGCGGGCGAGTAGCAGCCCCAGCGGCACCAGGCAGAAGGCCCACAGGTTCCAGTCTCCACCGGCCGCGAGCGTCGAGCGCCCGGCGACGGCGATCAGCGCGGGACCGAGGCCGGCGACGAGCAGCAGCCGATCGACCGGATCCCGCAGGTGCGGAGGACGCCCCGCGAGCAGGGCGCCCAGGGCCCAGGGCAGGAGCAGCGCGAAGGCGTCGAGGCGCACGGCCGGCCCCGCCTCGCCGGCCTGACGCCACGCCAGGCGGGTGCCGGTGAGGGACAGCGTCTCCGCGATCGACGTGGGCGTGACCCCCGCGACGGCGAGGAGGGCGGCGGTCCACGCGGCGGCAGCGGCCAGACCCGCGACGGCCGCCAGGAGCGCGCGACCCTCCCGACGGCGCGCGCTGCCGGCGAGCACGAGCAGGGCGGCGGGTGCCAGCAGCAGGCCGAGCAGGTGCAGCGACACCACCAGGCCCCACAGCACCGGCGCCATCGCCGCCGAGCGCCGCGACGCGGGGGCCCGGCTCCCCTCCACCAGCATCCCGACCGTGAGCGCCATGGGCCAGGCGTAGAGCTCGGCGTCGCCCCACCACACGGCGGCGAGGCCGGTGGGCAGCCAGAGGGCGAGCCAGGCCAGGGGACGGCCGTGGGTGAGGTGCTGGCCACGTCCGAGCACCCAGGCCAGGCCCACGAGGCCGGCCACGCTGGACGGCAGCTCGAAGCCGTCGCGCAGCAGCGCGGGATCGAGGCGCCAGGCCTGCCCCGCCACCAGGCCGTGCAGCAGGCTGGCACCGGGCTCGGTGGGGTGCGCCCACGGGGAGGCGCCCGGGCCGGCCGCCTCCACGGCCAGGTCGGCGAAGCCCGGGTAGTCGCCGCCGGGCTGACGTGGGCGCAGCGCCCAGCCGGCCAGCGCGAGGGGTGCCGCCAGGAGCCAGGACCGGTCGGGCGCCGTGGGCTCGGCGCGCCGACCCGCCGCCCACCAGCCACCGAGCGCGAAGAGGGCCGCCGCGCCCAGCGTGACGGGCCACACCCCGGGCCGGTGCACGAACCAGGGGCGGTAGGCCAGGTCGTGGTCCAGCCGTGCCGGTCCGTCGCCGCCGAGTCCCCACGCCAGCAGCGCCACGGCGAGCGCGAGCACCTGCAGCCACCCGGCCACGGGATCGCGTCGCGGAGGGGGAGGAGGGCTCATCCGGGCGCCACCACGGCAGGCGGGCAGGGCGTCTGGCCGCTGGCGGTCCGTAGCGTGACAGATCCGGGCAGGCCGCACGCGGGGTGCGGGCTAGGGCGTCGCATGCTCCACCTCGTCCCCGTCGTGCTCGCCCTGCTCGCCTGTGGCGTCGCTCCGCCGCAGCCCGTCGACCCACCCCCGGCCGCGGAGCCCTCGGCCCCGGCGCGAGGGGACGACGCGCCCGCCGCCTCGCTGCCGACCCACCTGGCGGCGGCGGTGGCCGCGCCGGGACGGCCCGAGGAGGATCGGGCCCGGGACGCGGCGCGCCACCCGGGGGAGGTGCTGGCCTTCTTCGGCATCCAGCCCGGCATGGCCGTGGCCGATCTGATGACCGGGCGGGGCTACTACGCCGAGATCCTGGCCCACGCGGTGGGGCCCGGCGGCCGGGTGGTCGCGCAGAACAACGCCTACGTGGTGGAGAAGTTCGCCGACGGCCCCCTGGGCGAGCGCCTGACGCGCCTCGCGATGCCCCACGTGGTGCGTGCCGACCGCGAGCTCGACGCGCTGGGCCTGCCCGACCACAGCCTCGACGCGGCGCTGCTGGTGCTGTTCTGGCACGACACCTACTGGATGGAGCTCGACCGCCCGGCCGTGCTCGCCGAGATCCGCCGGGTGCTCAAGCCGGGCGGCACCTTCGGCGTGGTCGACCACCACGCGGCGGTCGGCAGCGGGGCCCGCGACGTCAAGACGCTGCACCGCGTGGAGGAGCAGCTGGTCCTCGACGAGCTGGCCGCGGCGGGCTTCGTGCTGGAGGCCCGGAGCGATCTGCTCCGCCATCCCGAGGACGACCGCACCCGCAACGTCTTCGACGAGGGGCTGCGGGGGCTCACCGACCGCTTCGTGCTGCGCTTCCGGGCTCCCTAGAGCTCAGCGTCGCGTGCGGTCGGGCACGTCGGTGCGTCGTCCCTCGCGCACCCGGATGAGCGTGCCCGGTCGCGCCTCGGTGGCCTCGGCGGTCCACCACCCTGGCGGCAGGGTGGGCGACAGGGCGTCGAAGATCACCTGCGCGTCGCGGGGCGCGAGGTTCACGCAGCCATGGCTCACCACCTGGCCGAAGCCGTCGTGCCAGAAGGCGGCGTGCAGCGCGTAGCGGGGCCAGAAGTGCACCACCCAGGGCACCCGCTCGAGGTGGTAGGGCTGGGTGGACTCCGGCAGGCTGGCCATGTCCCACCAGGCGGCCTTGTCCATCACGCGGAAGCGGCCGGTGGGGGTCTCGTGCCCTCGGGTGCCCGTGGAGACGAGGGTGACGTGGCGCAGGGCGGCACCCTGGCGCAGCGCCAGGATCTGCTGCTGCAGGTCCACGTCCACCCAGAGCTCGTCGTCGGCCACCTCCTCCGGGGGGCCCGCCTCCTGCCAGACCCGCAGGCCACCGCTCCGGCGTACCCAGCCCCCGGTTCCGTCCGGCGCCTGCACGCGGAGCCAGCCGTCGGGCGCCTCCGCCTGGGGCAGGGCCCACAGCTGCGCGTGGTAGGCGAGGGTGGCCACGGGCTCGGCCTTCGCGTCGGGCGCCGGCAGCAGATCCAGGCCGGCGCGACGGATGGCCCAGGCGGGCACGGCGCCCTCGGGGGGCGACGTGGCGCGCAGGTCCACGCCGACGAAGCGGGTCACCGGGTAGATCCACACGCCGTCGAGCGGCACCACGTGGCCGTCCGGACGCGCCAGCACCGTCCCCTTGGGCGTCTCGATCACGTCGGTGAAGGCGTACTTGGTGAAGCCGCCCAGGGGCGCCAGCGGCCGGTCGGCGAGGAAGTCGTCCACCGAGGCGTGCTCGGCGCCCGCGAACTGGAGCCAGCGCTTGCCGTACACGAAGGGCAGCAGGCCCTCGCCCTCGTCCACGGGGTCCCGGGGCCAGGCGCCGGTGCGGAAGTAGTCCTTGGACTCCTCGGGCGTGGGCGGATCGAAGGCGATCCGGCGGGGCTGGGGACGGACGGGCGCGTCGGACGTGCGGGTGCCGTCGAGGCAGCTCCAGCCGCCGCCCACCTCGCCCCAGCCGTCCTGGCAGCCCGACGTCGGCTCGGCGCGGCCGTACACGGGGAAGGCGGCCTCGGGCGCGAGCCGGCCGACGACGGGCGCGCGCGTGTGGGGCTCCTCTCGCACCCTCAGGATCGCGCCGGCCTGGCGCACCTCGGGCTCGGGGCCCTGCGGGACGGCCAGCCAGGCGGTGCCCACGAGGCCCACCGCGCCCACGCCGATCAGCGTGCGTCGCACGACAGGTAGGTGGAGGACTGGAGCCAGTCCGCGTCGGGGTAGTGGGCGACGAGCAGCGCGCCGCCCTCGAGGGCGTCGAGGAGGGGGTCCACCACGTCGGGCGCGACCGCGGGGCAGCCCCAGGAGCGACCCAGGCGGCCGTGGCGGTCGACGAAGTCCTCGGTGGCGTAGTCGGCGCCGTGCACGACGATCGCGCGCTCGCGGGCGAGGTCGTTGATGCCGGGCTCGAGGCCGTCGAGGCGCAGGGAGCGGCCGTGCTTGCCCAGGTAGGTCTCGGCGGTGCGGAACACGCCCAGGCTGGACTGGTGGGAGCCCGGGAGGTTCGAGAAGGCCGCGGCGGTGAGCTCGCCGGTGCGCTGGCCGTGGGCCACGCGACTCGCCAGCAGCAGACGCCCGGCGGCCACGTCGAGCACCCACAGGCGCGTGTCGGTGGAGGGGCGCGCGAAGTCGATGATCGCGAGGTGGTCGGGGTGGGCGGCGCCCTCGAGGTCGCCGCGGGCCCGGGCGCAGGCGTGGGCCTCGCGGGCGCGGGCGAGCACGACCGGGTCGAGGCCCTCGGGCGGGGCGTCGGAGGCGACCGCGCGGTCGGCGGGGAGCTCGGCCGCCGCGGGCCACGCGGCCAGGAGCCCGAGCGCCAGGCCGAGACGCCGGCTCATCGGCGCGCCACGAGGCGCAGGCGGGCCCGCACGGGCAGGTGGTCGGACAGGCGGGTGGGCGCGGCGGTGTGCGGATCGTCGTCGTAGGCGAGCACGGCCAGGTCCTCGGCCTGCAGCGCGAGGACGGCGCCGTCCCGCAGCAGGATGCGATCGTAGCGGTGGCCGTTGCCCGGGTAGGTGGCCTGGAGGTGCCCCAGCGTGGTGGCGGCGTCGCGGAAGCCGGCCCGGTCGAGGCGCTCGAGGGCCAGGGCGTCCTCGGGCCGCGCGTCGTCGAGGTTCAGGTCGCCCAGCAGCACCACCGGGCCGTCGACCTCGTCGAGCCATGCGACGAGCTCGGCGAGCTGGGCGGCGCGCACCCGGCCGTTGGCGCGACCGTGGCCGGCCTGCAGGTGGGTGTCGACCACCCACACCTCGCCCGCCCCGGTGGCGATGCGGGCCCGCAGGGCGCCCTTGCGCTTGAAGGCGTCGAAGCCGCGCGCGTGGTGGAAGCGCAGCGTGGCGACCCCCGAGAGCGCCGCGGCCCGCAGCGCGAGGCCGTCGTCGCCCGGCAGGTGGGCGCGCACCAGCTCGGCGGGCAGCAGCGGCGCGGCGCCGGTCCACACCTCCTGCAGACCCACCACGTCCACGTCCAGCTCGTCGAGCCAGCGCCCGATCGCCGCCATCCGGGCGGGGCGGTGCGGCGCGATCGGGGCGGGCAGGCCCCAGGCGTTGAGCGTGAGCACGTCGAGGTGATCGCCGTCCTCGCAGGCACCCGCCGGCGCCGCGATCGCCAGCAGACCCGCGAGCGCCGCGAGGTGCGCGCGCGCGCGCCTCGGGGCATGGGTACGGCGGTCCTCGCGGGGGTTCGACACGGTGCGGCGCCTCCTCGTGCAGATCGCGTGCGGCGGTCTGCTCTGCTCCAAGCTTGCACACGCCTGGGAGGTCGACCAGCTCACCGGGCGGGCCGACCCGGTCCCCGACATCACGGCGGCCGCCGACGCGCGCATCCTCGCCCTGCTGGACGAGGCCGTGGCCGACGTGGACGCCCGCCTCGGGTGCGGCGCGCCGGTGGATCGCGCGCTGCGGGCGGTGGTGCGACGCTTCCACCGGCTCGCCGCGGTGGACGCGCGGGTGAAGGGGCGTGGGGCGCTGAGGGCGCTCGGCTACGGGGCCGTGGCGGCCTGGCTCGAGACCGATCCCGCCCTTCCGCGTCGGTCCTTCGGCGACCGCGGCGACGTCTTCGAGGGCATCCCCTTCGGCGTGGCGCCCGTGCTCTCGGCGGCCGGCGTCTGCTCGGTGGTGCGCCTGGCCGACGTCGAGGTGGGCGTCGACAAGGTGGACCACTTCCTCGAGGACGGCTTCCAGTACCTTCGCCGGTCCCGCGGGGGGGAGCGTCCCGACCGCGCCGTGCGCTGGGGCACGTACACCGAGAACACCTACCTGGGCTGGGCCACGTCCTCGGGCTTCTCGCGGGGGGATCTGCGCGCCAACTGGCAGGGTCTCCAGTTCTACCTGACGCTGCTCGACCCCGACCGCAGCCCGGTCACGCACGACGAGGACGGCTGCCTGGCGCGCACCGGGTCGTTCTCGTGGCGGGACTGGGTGGACCCCTACTGGGACGAGCTGCGCTACCCCACCACCTACACGCCGCGGGTGCGACGCTGGCTCGCCGCGCGCCTCGACGAGGCCGGCGACGCCGTGTGCGAGGACTGGGACGACTGGGGGGTGGACGTGGTGGGCGCGGCCACCGACGACGCCGAGGCGCCCTGGGTGGGGTCGCGTGCCCGCGAGGAGGTGGACGCCTTCGAGCTCGTGCGTCGCTGCGGGTGGCCCGCGGGCCGGGTGTCGCCCGAGACGGTCGCCCGGTGAGCGCACCGCGCCGGGACCTGGCGGGGGGACTCGCGCTGGGGCTGTCCCTGGCCGCGGCGGCTGCGCTGGTGACCCTGCGCTGGCTCGAGCCCGACCACGTCCACCTCATCTGGGCCGACCGTGCGCTCGCCCGCGCGCTGGACGTGGTGCGGGGCACGCCGGTCGACGCCGCCGCGGAGCTCTCCTACGGCGGGGGCGCGCGCATCCCCGGCGGCTTCCTCTACGAGCTGCTGGCGCTGCCGCTGGCTGCCACCGACGCCGCCCGCGCGGTCTACCGCTTCGCGCTGCTGCTGGAGGTGCTGGCCCTGGGACTGCTCGCGTGGGGCGTGGCGCGACGGCATGGGCGGCTCGCCGCGGGGCTGGCGGTGGGGCTGGCCGTTGCGGCCGACCCCGCCACCGACTCGCTGCGCCAGCTCTGGAACCCGGCCTACACGCCGCTGTGGTCCACGGTGGTGCTGCTGGCGTCGGCGCGCACCGCCCAGGAGCGCGACGCGCGCCATCTGCCGGCGGCTGCGCTGGCCGTGGCGCTCGGCACCCAGCTCCACCTCGCCGTGGCGCTGGCGGGTCTGCCGATGATCCTCGCGGCCCTCGTCTGTCGACCCCGTGGCCTGCTGCGCCACGGCGCGCTGTCGCTGCTGCTCGTGGGCGCCGCCTACGCGCCCTACCTGGCCGCCGACGCCGCGGAGGGCTGGGCCAACACGCGGCTGCTCCAGGAACCCTCGCACGTGGCCGACCTCGACGTGATCCGCGACCCCGGGGGCTGGAACGCCCAGAACCTCTGGGGACTGGCGGAGGCCGCGCGGGACGGTCGCAACCTCGTCCGGCTCGTCGACGCCCTGCGCCTGGGGCCCGGAGCGCACGGCCTCGCCTGGCTCGGGGTGCTGTCGGGGCTCGCGGCGGTGGCCGGTGCGGCGGGGGCGCTCCGTCGTCGCGAGGACCGGGACCTCCGGGTGGCCCTGGCCGGGGTGGTGGCGGTCGCCGGCTACCTGGTGATGGCGCGCACCGTGCGCATGAACGAGGCCACGCTCCGCTACCTGCTCCCCGCCACGCCGGGCCTCGCCTGGCTCGGCGCCGTGGGGATCGTCCGTCTGCGCGACGGGCTGGTCGGCAGGGCGGGGGGGCTCGCCGGGCTCCTCCCCGTGGGCCTCGCGCTCCTCGTCGGAGCGCGCGCCGCGGGTGCGGCCCTGTCGCTCGGACAGGAGCTCACGCCCATCGAGCTCGCGGGCAGCCGGGCCCGCCTGCTCGCCGATCTCGAGGACTTCGCGGCGGCCCCGCTCGTGGAGGTGGCTCCCCGCACCCTGGTGCTGCGTGCCTCCGGGTCGGGCCGTTGGCGCTGGCTGGCCGCGGACGGCGTGGCCTACGAGCTGGCCCGCGCGGGCCACGAGGCACCCCCGGCGCGGGGAGGGCCGTGCCTCGCGGTG
>JACKEO010000010.1 GCA_020632955.1 Alphaproteobacteria bacterium | reverse complement strand
CCCCCGCCGCAGCCGCTCCCGGGCCGCCTCGATCCTCGGCGCCGCGGCCTCGCGCACCCAGGCCACCAGCTCGGGGTCCTCGAAGGCGAAGGTGTCGGGGATCTCGAGCACGTGGACCGGCACCTCCGCGCAGGCGGCGGGGTAGCGCTCCTCGATCTGCTGGCGATGTCGGGACTCCATCACCAGGACGAGGTCGGCCCAGGCCAGATCGGCCGCACGCACCCGACGCCGTGCCGAGCTGGCGGTGCCAGCGGCCCGCGCCTCCACCCCGGGCTCGCGGTTCCACACCCCGGCGGCCGTGGGGCTGCGCTGGCGGGCGCGCGAGCAGAGGAAGAGCACACGGACGGGGCGCACGTCCTGCCCGTCCACGGCCTCCGCCGGACCCGGTCGCACGGCGCGGATCGACAGCAGGGCGGGCAGGGCGGGCCAGTCGGGCGGCACGTCCCAGAGGCCGGTCGCCGGGTCGTGGACCGCGCGAGGATGGAGCTGCCAGGGGCAGCCGCGGTGCTCCCCGAGGTGCTCGATCACGAGTCCCGCCCCGAGCAGGGCGCCGACGAGGTCGGCCACGCCGTGGCAGTGCTCCACCACCCGCGTGGCCGCGGGCCGCGCCGCGGGGTCGGCGTAGGTGCCCGGGCTGTCGGTCTCCAGGCGGACCGAGCCGCCGATCGGGTCGCGCAGCACCGGCCGATCGGCCTCCGGGTCGAGCCCGAAGACCGTGGGGTGGCCGTCCACGTACACGAAGCGGCCCCCGGGACGCAGCGCCCGCGCGATGCCCTCCGCCCAGCCCCGCAGGTCGCCGAACCAGCCCGTGGTGCCGTAGGTGGCGACCACCACGTCGAAGTCCTCGAGCTGCCGAGGCAGCGCCGTCACGTCGGCGCGCACCCAGCGCGCGGGCCGACCGAGCTCGGTGGCGAGCCGCGCCGCCTGCCCGAGGGCCTCGGGCGAGAAGTCCACCCCGGTGACCTCGGCACCCAGCAGCTGCCACGACAGCGTGTCGTGCCCCACGTGGCACTGCAGGTGCAGCAGGCGCTGCCCTGCCACGTCGCCCACCAGCGCGCGCTCCAGCGGGAACAGGGCGGGCTCGCCCCGCCGCAGCCCGTCGATCAGGGGGGCGTACATCGGAGAGGTGGGGTGGAGGGCGGCGCGCTCCTCCCACCAGGCGAGGTTGGGGTCCGCGGCAGGGCTCATGCGCTTCCCAGCTGGGGCCACACGGCGACGCGCTCGGGCGCACCGTCACCGAAGCGGTGGGTCCAAGACCGCGGGTAGGTCATCCACGCCACAGGTCACGCGGGCCGCTGACCTGACGCGGTGTCGAGAAGCGCGGCCTGGAGACTGCGCCGCATCACGTCCCGCTGCAGCGCCGACCTCGTCTCGAGCTTGACCTTCGCACGCACCTCATCGGGGGTCAGGCTGGCGAACATGCGCAGGAAGAAGGCGTTCGCGAAGGCCGTCGTCATCCCGCGGACGCCCGTGAGGTCGAGCTCGACCTCCCCGACCTCGACCCCTCGCAGTACGGCGTCGGCAAGACGGCGACCCTCCTCCGGGAGGGGCACCTCCACCTCGTGGAGCACGGCGGCAGCATCGATGCGCATGGCCTCGAACCTCGGGGTCCTCACGACCACAGGTCTTCCGACGACGCCTGGCTTCCATAGAGTTCGTCGTCGATGCGGAAGCGCATCACACATAGCGTGCCCGCACACGGTGCGCTCAGCACCCTCCTCCGGGTGCGTCCTGCGTTGCGCGTGTACGCGGCCCTTCCAGAGGCGATCAGCAGCGACCCACCGTTGCTGTGCAGCAGATCGTCCAGCAGATCGAGACCGAGTCCGGCGTTGTGGAGGCTGCTTCGCGCCGACGCGCCGGCCTGGAGCGCGAGATGGAGGGCGGCACGATCGTCGGGCACCGCGTGATGGGTGCTGAGCGTCGCCCGCAGTCCGACGCCCCGGTCGGCGACCGCGACGCGCACCTCTCGCCGCTTCGCGTACACGCGCGCCGCGATCGCACCTTCCGCTCCCGCGTGGTCCGCGACGTTCTGCACGAGCTCTGCGATCAGGACGTTCAGCACGTCGGCGGTGTCCGAGCTCATGTCGACGAACCGCCGGATCAGCCTGCCCACCCGGAGGATCGAGTCATTGTCCCGCGTCGAGAAGAACCGGACGGGCATCGTGACGTTCTGGGGATGACCATCGACAGCAGGTGGTCCGAACCCAAGCTCGTGGGCCAGCCCGCTGAACTCCGCGTAGGCAGCGACACGCCGCAGTGCAGGCGGCTTCGCATGCACCACGCATCCCTGCGCGCGCCACGCGCGGGCTGCCAGCGAGAGGCAGACCACCGACATCGGGCCGAGAAAGGAGGTGTCGAGGAGATCGAGGCCAACCTCTCCCCCCTCTGCGCCCGCCCCTTCCATCGCCTGGAGCAGCGGTCCCAGGGACGCGACCGTGTCGTCGACATCAAAGCCGATGCGGACGTTCACGGCCCATGTGCCGGGGCAGGCACTCCCTCGCTGGGACGAGGCGAGCCCGGCGCGACCGCCGCCTCGGTGACCGCCGGCACCAGCCTCAGCGCGAGGTCCTTGCTGCGCGTGGCCGAGACCGCCACCCGGTCGGCCGTGGTCCACGCGGGCCGGCCCTCGGCGTCGAGCACGGTGACCCCCAGCTCGTAGACGTGCACCGGTAGCAGCTTGTCGGGTGGCACCTCCACGACGAAGGCGTGGGGTCCGTGCCCGGAGCGGGGCTCCAGCGCCACGAGGGCCGTGGACTGGCTGGTGGTGTCGATCACCTCGATCTTCAGCTTCGAGCCCTCGGCCAACGGGCTGCCGTCCGACGTGGCCAGCGTGCCCTCGAGGGTGAGCTCGGCGGGCTTGCGCGGCTGCATCTGCACCGTGGTGCCCGCGGGGGGCGGGCCGTCGGGCGCGGGCGTGGAGCAGCCGGCGAGGAGCAGCGAGAGCAGCAGCGACACGACCACCTCCGGGAGGGGGAGCGTAGCCGCGGGGGAGGAGGGGAGCGAGCGCGCCCGAGAAGCGTGAGCGCGCATCGGCGCTCATCGCCGACGCGCTGGAGGGGCGCGGCGCGATCAGCGCCCAGGTGGTCCAGGAGTTCCTCAACGTCGCGCTGCGCAGGTTCGAACGCCCGATGTCCCTCGACGAGGCGCGCGCGTACCTCGACGTGGTGCTGGCGCCCCTGTGCCTCGTCCACACCAGCATCCCGCTGGTCGAGCGCGCCCTCGCCGTCCGCCTGAGGTGGGGCTTCTCCTGGTTCGACGCGCTCGTGGTCGCGGGGGCGATGGAAGCCGGCTGCAGCGTGCTCTACAGCGAGGACCTGCAGCACGGGCAGGATCTGGACGGGCTCCGCGTGGTGGACCCCTTCCGTCCGGGCGTCTGATCGGGTGGACCGGCGGCGGGGGCGTGGGGGGGCCGGCGCTTCGATCAGCGTCCGGCGAGCCGCGTGCCCGAGACAGAGCTTCCAGTCGGACCCCCGGACCGCGCCGCGAGAACGCCCGGATCCACGCTGCACCACCCCGGTCACGCACCGGACGAGCCCGGAACGCGGACGCATCCGCCCGGATCGCCGCGACCGCACACCGGACCGACGCTGCACCACCCCGGACGGACGATGCAGCGGCCCGGATGGACGTTGCAACTCCCCGGACCGCCACTGCAAGCCGTTGCATTCCGCATCCGGGCGGCTGCATCGTCCATCCGGGCATGTGCACGCCCTCGCCGGGCTCGCGCACGCCCCTTCCGGGCCGTTGCAACGCGCATCCGGGCCGTTGCAACGCGCGTCCGGGCCCTTGCAGTCCCCATCCGGGCGGTTGCAGCCCCCATCCGGGCACCCTCCCCTGGGCACCATGCGCCGCGGGGCCCCCACCCGCCGCGCGCTACTCCAGCGCTGGATGCGTGAACGCCTCGTAGGCCCGACCGGCCTTGCGATCGAGCTGCTTCCAGCACGCCACCGGGCAGGTCTGGCAGACATCCCGCAGCAGACGCAGCCCCAGACCCAGCACCGCCTCGGCCAGGTCGTCGGCGGGCACGTCGGGCAGGCGCGCCCCCACCACCTCGGCCACCCGACGCTGCACGGCCTCGCGGCTCGAGCGTCCCGCCAGCAGTTCGCGCGTGCCGTCCACGAAGGCGGCCGCCGCCCCGAGCAGGGCGGCCTGCCGGGCGTCGGTGCGGGCCTCGTGCAGGCGGGGGATCCGCTCGGCGAGCGTCCACTCGCTGGCCACCAGGAGCTCGGCCACGTCGAGGATCGCGAGATCGCGGCCGCGCGGTCGGACCACGGCGAGCTGGGCGCGCAGCGCGCGGCGGACGCTCTCGTCACCGATGGGCAGGCTGTCGTCCTCGTGTCCCCCCACCCGACCGAGGAAGTCCGCCGTGGCGTCGAGCATCGCCGTGACGAAGGGCTGGTCGGCCAGGGGACGGGCGCGCAGGTCGGCGCGCGCTGCGGCGAGGGTGGCATGGCTGGCCGCATCGCCGAGCCAGGCGTAGACGCGCGCCATGTGGCCCAGCATCCCCTCCCAGCGATCGAGCACGGTGGAGCCAGGCAGGGCGGCGAGCACCTCGGCGCGCCACGCCGCGTCGACGTGGTCGCGCAGGGGCACCCCGAGCTCCAGGAGGTCGGCGCGGTCGAGGAACCAGTGCTCGCCCCAGCTCGACACGGCGAGCAGGTCGGTGATCCCGGGCGCCGCGACCTCTGGGGGGAGCGCGGGCGTCGGCAGGTCCTCGATCGACCTCAGGGGGTCCCGGAAGGCGAGCACGGCGCGCACGGCCACGCGCACATCGGGCTCGAGCCCGGCCACGCCGCCGTCGTGCGCCAGGGCCATCTCCACCAGCTCCGCGGCCTGCCAGGGCGGCACCTCCACGCGGACGCCCAGGTCCTGCTCGTCGAGCTGCGCGAACAGGTCGTCGAGCTGGGCCGTGCTGATGTCGGGCATCGCGAGCCCGTCGCGGATCGTGGGCGTGGTCCGCAGCACCACGCCCATCACGCGCCAGCGGTCCTCGCGGGGGAGGGCCGTCACGAGGAAGATCTGGTAGGCGCCCTGGCCGTCGCAGGGCGACACGAGCGTCTGCGAGACCCCGGGCTCGCGCGCCCGCGAGCGGTCCTTCGCACCGACCCAGCCGGACAGCAGCGGATGGAGCGCCGCGAGATCGGCGCGGGCCAGCGCCGGCCCCCACAGCAGGTCGGCGGACAGGCCGTGCTCCCTGCGCTGCGCCTCCAGGGCCTCGACGAGCGCGCGACGCGCCTCCTGCGGCTGCTCCGCCACCAGCGCGGCGATGTCGGCGGCGACCTCGGGGTGTGCCATCAGGCCGTCCAGCATCCGCCAGCCCACGGCCTGGAAGGCCGCCTCCGGGCCCAGGCGGTCGGCGGCCAGCTCCGGCGCGTGCTCGAGGAGGAGTCGCTCCACGAGCGCACGCCTCGGCGGCGCCAGCCTGTCGTCGTCGAGCAGGCGCGCCAGGGGACCCGCCTGCGCGCCCAGGCCCTCCACGATGGCGAAGGCGTCCTCCACGCGGTCGGCGGTCCAGGGCATCCACGGGCCATCCGGCTGCGCCACGGCCTCTCGGAGCAGGCGCCGCACGGTGGCCTTGTGGTGACCCATCAGCTCGCCCTCCAGCTCCGGCGGTGGAGGTTCGTTCAGCGAAAGCACCTCCCGCACCACGCGGTCGGGGCTGGCGAGGTAGGCCTCCACCGCAGCGCGCCCGGCACGGGTGTTCACGGACTCCACCCGCAGCGAGGGGCCGAGTCCGTCGTCCTGCGCGGGGGGCTGCCACGTGGCGCGCACGACGAAGCGGCCGTCCGACGCCGCACGACGCGTGGCCTCCCGGGCGCCACGACGCAGCGACGCGGGCAGGTCCAGCGGGAGGCACGCCGGCAGCAGATCGGCCAGGCCCGAGGCCTCGCGCACGTGGTCGTTCCACGCGCCGACCACGGCGGTGAGCGTGAGGGCCAGCTCCTCCTCGGTGGGCGGCGTGTGCCGGAGGAGCCCGCGGATGGCGGTGAGGAGGAGGTCGGACACGGCCTGGGGCATGGCGGGATCCCGGGTGTGGGGCGTCAGCCCCCCTCGTACACCGCCTCCGACACCACCACCTCCCCGGTCCCCAGCGAGGTGTACCCCCGACACACCCAGCTCCCCCCCGCGTCCAGCTCCGCGGCCGGCACCGACACCGAGGGACCTCGGCTCTCGTGTCCGGTGGGGACGCCATCGCGGACCCAGGCGAGGCGGAGGTCCGCGTCGGCGGGGTGGCGCGGGCCCGTGTCGGTGCAGCGCACTGACCCGTCGGCGGGCACCACGTCGACCTCCAGGGGCCGCGGCGCCGGGAGGACCCATTCGTGCAAGCCCCGGTAGGTGAGGGCCAGGCGGAACCCCACCTCGGGGCTTCGGGTGTCGGGCGCCAGACCCGCCCGGCTCGCCGAGCGCACCTGATCGATCGTGCGGGTCCAGCTGCCCCCGCGGATCACGCGGAGTGCGCCGTCGGAGGGGCCGAGGGGATCGGTGTCCTCCCCCGTGGTGGGGTCGGCGTCGTACACGTCCCACACCCACTCCGCCACGTTCCCGGAGAGACCGTGCAGGTGCTGGGTGAACTCGCGGATCGGGCGCGCATTCCTCCAGATGGTGGTGGGACCCGCGTCGAGGGGCTGGCCGAAGCTGTCGGCGTGGGGCGGCGTGTCGCCGTGGGGCCACCGCGCCGACACACGGGCGCGCGCCGCCAGCTCCCACTCCGTGGACGTGGGCAGGCGGAAGCCCGTGCACGCCCGCGGATCGCCCCCGGGCGCATCCACCACGACGCCCTCGCACACCCGCCCCGCACCCACCGTGCCGGTGCAGGCCGAGAGCGCGTAGCAGGGGGGCATCCCCGCGAGCAGCGACGCCCGGTTCGCCGCCTCCAGGGCATCCCACCAGGTCACTCCGCGGATCGGCAGGGCGTCGTCGGGCGACGCCACCGGCAGCCCCATCCCCGCCCACGTGGTCTCGGGCATCTCCGTGCGCTGCAGGTAGAACGCCCGCTTGGGGAACACCGTGCGGGGTGGGACCTCGTCGGGTTCGCAGCCCTCGGGCGCGTCCGCATCCCTCGGCACGGCGCAGCCCGCGGTGAAGGGGTCGGCCGGCACCAGGAGGAGGGAGAACCAGTCCAGGGGGCCCACACGATAATCCCCCGCCGCCGTAGACCCGGGTGCGAAGTAGGGGGGAGGAAGGTAGAGGTGGGCCTCGCCGTCCTCCACGGAACCGCTCGCATCGGAGGCCGTGATGCGGCAGTTCCAGAAGAGCGCGGCGTAGAGGAGCTCGCCCGGCAGCACCTCCCCCTGCTCGGTGCGCGCGAGGTACAGGTCCTCGTCCCCGCCGCCCCAGCCCTCCCAGGTGACGGCCACCGAGACGGCTTCGCCGTCGACGTCGACCGCGGGCAGCTCGTCGGCGATGCAGCGCACGTCGTCCCCGCGCTGCACGATGCCGGGGAGGATGCGGACGTTCGTGGGCGTGGGCGGCGGACGGTTCCCGATGGTCACGCTGGCCGACCCGATGTGGAGTCCGCCAGCGGGATCCGGTATGCGCACGCTGCACACGATGACGTCCCCGGGCCGGGCGATCCCGGGGGACAGGCGGAGCCTGTCGCCGGACCCCACGACAGACGCCGTGCGTCGGTTGAACCAGCTCACCGTGGTGACCACGTCGGCGCCTGACACCGTGGCGCGGCAGGTGAGCTCGCGATCGTTGTAGGGCAGGAGCGGCGTGATGGAGACGTCGTCGACGCTGGGATCGGCGGTGGGATCGCCGGTGGCCGGGCCCGGCACGTCGGCGTTGCGCACGAAGCGCACCCCCAGGGCATCGACGATGCGGGCGGCCGGGGAGGTGCGCACGACCGCCGCGTAGGCGAGCCCGTCGGCGGCGTCCTTCCAGGAGCCTCCTCGCGACTGGCGCGTCGTGCCCGAAGCGGCGCCCACCGGATCCGTGGTGGCCGCCCCCGCGTAGCTGCCATCCAGATCCCATACCCACTCGCTCGCATTGCCCGACACGTCGCACAGGCCGAGTCCGTTGCGAGGCTTGAGGCAGGCCTCTCGCGGTCCGTCCTGGGCGCCGCTGTTCCCGGCGAACCAGGCCACCGCGGTGGGATCCCCGCCCCCGGGCGCGCCCCCCGGATCGGTGCCGCGGGCCAGGCGCTCGAACTCGGCCCCCGTGGGCAGGCGGTAGCCCTGGCAGTCGGACGGCGAGCCCGACGCCGTGCGCACCGACACCCCCGCGCAGGTGCGTCCCGTGCCCACCTCCCCCGTGCAGCCCGACAGGGCGTAGCAGGTCTCGAGACCCTCCCGGGCCGAGAGCTCGTTCGCGACGTGGGCAGCCTCCCACCAGGTGAGTCCGGTGACCGGCCTGGCTGCGCCCGTGTGCGCCGACGGGTCGAGCACCTGGAGCGCCTCCAGGGACCCCTGCAGCAGCTCGGTCTCCATCACCCACAGGGCGTGCGAGAGGGTGACGGGCGTCGCGACCCGATCCGCGGGGCAGCTCGCCCCGTCCCGGGGCACCTGGCAGCCCATCGTGAAGCGGGTGCGGTCGACGTACACGAGGCGGCCGAGCACGGGGTGGTCGAGGGGATCCGGCGGCTCGGCCGTGGTGGTCAGCCCGCGCCCACGCGCGGCGCTGCCGCCCACCCCATCCCATGCCCAGGTGGTGCAGATCCAGTCCTCTCCCAGCGAGGAGACGCCCGCCGGGACGAGGGCCGGTTGGGCCCCCGCGGCGCCCAGGTAGGGCGAGCCGTCGCCGCGCGTCCACACCGTGAGGGTGCGGACCTCGTCGTCATCTGGGTCCTCCGGGCTGGCAGCCGGCGTGCAGGACAGCGCGCCCCGAGGCGCCTCCTCCGCCACGACGGGGGCGACCACCAGCGGAGCGCCGTTCCCCGCGGGCTCGGGGTGCGAGCGGACGAAGCGCACCCCCACGTCGGAGCGCCGCGCCGTGGTGGCGAGGAGCTCGCGCCCCAGCAGGCGGACTGCGGACTCCGGCGCGCCGACGCCGCCGCGCGCCGCGCCCACCACGCCGTCGACCGGGCCGAGGGGGTCCACCTCGGGCTCCACGGGGCGCGGGCCGGCGCCGTCCCAGGTCCACTCCGCCACCGCGCCGCCCAGGTCGTCCAGGCCCCCCGGGGCCCCCGCCATGCCGGCGCGCGCGGCCGCCTCCCACTCCACCTGGGTGGGCAGGCGGTAGCCGGCGCAGGCCAGGGGGTCGCCGTCGTCGGCGGTCACCCCCACCGACGTGCACACGCGACCCTCGCCCATCGCCCCGGAGCAGCCCGAGAGCGCGTAGCAGGTCGGCAGGCCGTGGCGCTCCGACAGGAGGTTCGCCGCCGCGAGCGCCTCCCACCAGGTCAGGCCCGTCCTGGGCATCGGGCCGGTCGGGGACGGCACCGACGGCGCCAGGCCGAGGCCGGTAGACACCTCCTCGGTGAGCTCCGTGGCGGCCACCCAGGTGCCGCGGGTGCGCGTGCCCACGAAGGGAGCGAGGTCTGCCGCACACGGGGCGCCGGCGTCGTCGCGACCGGGCAGGCACCCCACCACCTCGGTGCCGGCAGGCACGTAGCGGAGGTCGAGCGAGGGACCCGAGCCCACCGCGGCCTCGAAGGCCTCCAGCGTGCCCGGCCGCGCGGGCGCGGCGCGCACGTCGAGGGAGGACACCGCCTGGGCCCCCGAGGCATCGGTGGCCGTCGCGACGCAACGCCAGCCCGTCTGCGTCGCGGGAGCCGCGCGCGGCGGGAGATCGGCGCCGGGTCGGGGCACCGGCGACGTCACCGAGGGGTCGATGGGCACCCAGGACAAGGCGACCTCCACCGGCTCGCCGTCGACGTCCAGCGCGTCGACCTGGGCATCGCAGCGCGCCGGCTGCCCCAGCACCAGCCAGCCCGGCGTGGACCGGAGCGCCCGCGGTGCCAGGGGAGGCCGGTTCTGCACCACCAGGGAGGCCAGGGCGCTCGCCTCCGCCTGGTGGGGGTCGGTGGCCACCACCACGCAGCGCACCTCGTCGCCCGGCAGCGCCAGGGCGGGCGAGAGCTGCAGCGAGGACCCGATGCCGATCACCTCGCCGCCCGCCTCCCAGCGGATGGTGGTGGTGACGGGGTCGCCGTCGGGGTCGGTGACCACCGCGGTGCAGCCGAGCAGCACGTCGTTCGTGGCGGTGGCGGGGGACAGCGCGGGCGCGCCCACCTCGGGCGCGTGGTTCACGGCGCCATTGCCTGGAGGACCGGAATCGCCGGAGTCGCCGGAGTCCACGGTGGCGCCCGTGTCCCCCGAGTCCCCGAGGGTGGTGTCGACGTCCCCCGCGGTGTCGTCCCGATCCGTGTCCACCCCTGCCTTGCCCGGGGCCATGTCGCAGGAGCCGACGAGCAGGATCCAGGCCAGGACGCGCATGGGCACCTTCCTGACGTCACGGTAGCCGCCGAGGTGGGGGGTCGCGCGGATTCTCGTGGCCGCGACCGCGCCCCTCACTCGTCGGGGAAGGCCGGGTCGAAGCCCGCGGGCGTCTCGGTGTCGACCGCGACCTCGCCCCCCTCGTACGAGGTGGACAGGCCGTTCACGGTGCCCCACTCCGCCTTGTCGTAGTCGAGGATCTGCCAGTCGGAGCCGTCCTCCTCCATCTCGGCGACCCAGAAGTTGTCGGCGTCGTAGCGGATGCCGCCGATGATCCACGAGGGCACGCCCAGCTGGCCGGCCACGTCGAACCAGCGGTGGAAGTGGCCGAAGAAGGCGCCCTTCACCACGTCGTTGTAGGCCTCGATCACCGCGAAGACGTCGGGCCAGGGGCCGTCGGGGTCCTCGCCCTTCAGCAGGGTCTCGGCGAGCGGGTGGTGGTGCATCACCAGGATGGTGGGCTGGCCCGCGTCGAGCTGCTCGGCGAGCCACGCCAGCTGCTCGCGACCCAGCGACCCGCCCCCCCGATCGAGGAAGGCGTTCATCGGGTCTTCCGGGTCCCAGCTCGGGCCGAGCTGGGTGTTCAGGTAGACGAAGCGCCAGCCCTTGTGGACCCGTGCGTGGTAGGGCGCCGTGCCGAAGAGCTGGTCGAAGACGGCGTGCGCGAGCTCGCGGCCCTCGCCGGGGCCCGGGTAGTCGTGGTTGCCCCAGGCCAGGTCGAGCGGGATGGGCGAGGTGTCGAGGATCTCCTTGGCGCGCACGGGCGCCAGGCCCTTCGCCGGGTCGAGCAGGTCGGCCAGCGTGGGGTCGCTCTTGTAGCCGGCGTGGAAGACGTCGCCGGCGATGAGCCCGAAGTCGGGCGCGGGCTCCACGTCGCGCAGCAGGTCGAGCGTGGCGCGGAAGCGGGCCTGGGTCTTGTAGATGCTCTCGGTGTCGAGGGCGTTGCCCTCCTTGCCGCTGTAGTCGTCGCCGATCACGTGCGGGTCGGCGAGCAGGGCCACGCGGAAGGGACCCGGCGCCGTGTCCGTGTCCGTGACGCCGTAGGGGTCGTCGGCGCGATCGTTCCACTCCCCACCGGGCGGCCCGCAGGCCACGGCGAGGAGCAGGACGAGCGCGCGCACGCTCAGGCCCCGCGCTTCACGGAGCGCTGGTTGGTGGCCAGCACGCGCTTGCGGATGCGGATGGCCGTGGGCGTCACCTCGATGAGCTCGTCCTCGTCGATGAAGTCCATGGCCCGCTCCAGGGTGATCTGCCGCGGCGGCACGAGCACCAGCTTCTCGTCGGCGCCCGCCGAGCGGAAGTTGGTGAGCTGCTTGGCCTTGGTGATGTCGACGTTGAGGTCGTTCTCGCGGATGTGCTCACCCACCACCATGCCCTCGTACACCTCGTCGCCCGGCTTGACGAACATCTCGCCGCGGGGCTGGAGGTTGTAGATGGCGTAGGCCGTGGCCTTGCCCGTGCGGTCGGCCGCCAGGGCGCCGTTGGCGCGGTGGAGCATGGCGCCCACGTCCTCGTCCCAGCCGTCGAAGAGCGCGTTGATGACGCCCAGGCCGCGGGTGAGCGTGAGGAACTCGCTGCGGAAGCCGATGAGGCCGCGCGCGGGGATGCGGTAGGTGATGCGCGTGCGACCGGCACCGTCGTTCGCCAGGTCGACCATGGAGCCGCGGCGGTCGGCCATGCGCTGCGTGATGGCGCCCGTGTGCTCCTCGGGCACGTCCATCACCACCTGCTCGTAGGGCTCGAGGGTGCGGCCGTCGTCGGTCTCCTTCTTCACCACCTCGGGGCGCGACAGGGTGAGCTCGAAGCCCTCCCGCCGCATCTGCTCCACGAGGATCGCCAGCTGGAGCTCGCCGCGCCCGAAGACCTTGAAGGCCTCGCGGGAGGCCGTCTCCTCCACGCGGAGGCTCACGTTCGACAGGAGCTCGCGGTCGAGGCGGTCGCGGATCTGGCGGGCGGTGAGCTGCTTGCCGTCGCGACCCGACAGCGGGCTGGAGTTGATGGTGAAGGTCATCCCGATCGTGGGCTCGTCCACGCGCACGCGGGGCAGGGCCAACGGCGCCTCGCCGCCGGCGACGGTGTCGCCCACGGTGATGTCCTCCACGCCCGCGATCGCCACGATGTCGCCGGGCTCGGCCTCGGTGACCTCGATGCGCTTGAGCCCACGCCACGTGTAGACCAGCTGCGGCCGCGTGTTCCGCTGGCCCTCGGCGTGGAAGTGCACCACGGCCTGGTTGCGCTTGAGCGGGGCGTTGAAGAGGCGGCCGATGGCCAGGCGGCCCACGTAGCTGTCGTAGGCGAGGTTGGTGACCAGCACCTGCGGGCCGTCGATGGGCACGGGCGAGGGCTTGGGCGGCGGCACGTGCTCCACGATCGCGTCGAGCAGCGGCTTGAGCGAGTCGCTCGGGTCGTCGAGGGCGGTCATGGCGCGGCCGTCGCGGGCCACGGCGTACAGCACGGGGAACTCGAGCTGGTGCTCGTCGGCGCCCAGATCGATGAAGAGGTCGTAGACCTCGTCGAGCACCTCGGCCGGACGGGCGTCGCCGCGGTCGATCTTGTTGAGGCACACCAGGATCGTGAGCCCCGCCTCCATCGCCTTGCGCAGCACGAAGCGCGTCTGCGGCAGCGGGCCCTCGCTGGCGTCGACGAGGAGGATGGCGCCCTCCACCATCGACAGCACGCGCTCCACCTCGCCGCCGAAGTCGGCGTGGCCCGGCGTGTCGAGGATGTTGATCTTGGTGTCGCCGTAGAAGACCGCCGTGTTCTTCGACGCGATCGTGATGCCACGCTCGCGCTCCAGGTCCATGGAGTCCATCACGCGGTCGTCGACCGCCTCGTGCGCAGCGAAGACGTTGCACTGGCGCAGCATGGCGTCGACCAGGGTGGTCTTGCCGTGGTCGACGTGGGCGATGATCGCGATGTTGCGGAAGGACACACGGGCTCCGGGGCCGCGAGGGGCGCCCGACTAACACCCGCAGCGGCCCGCGCGCGGGCCTCCTGTGTCGACGACGCGGCCAGACCGCGTCGCTTCCGCTACTTCCCGAGCTTGAACGGGTAGTTCACGGGACCGCCCTTCGCCGACGGCGGGAAGCTCATCGTGCGGAAGGCCGCATCCAGGCAGCGCTCCAGCTTGCCGCCGCGCAGCTCGGGGTTGTTGACCCGCAGGTTGCTGGCCGAGCCCGAGGCCGAGAGCTGGAAGGTGGTGCGCACCTCGATCGGCGGCGCGATCTCCTTGTCGGTGGTGATCGCGTCGTAGAAGCAGCGCTTCACCTTCACGTTCGTGGAGACGATCGTGTGGATGACCTCGGCCGGCACCGTGGCGGTGAGGCCGTCGGCGGTGGGCGTGGGCGGCGGGCTGCTGGTGGACGCCTCGCGGGCCGGCGGGGGGGCGGGCTCGGGAGGCAGCGGCTCGGGCGCGCGCACCGGCTCGGGCTCGATGGGCTGGGGCGCGGGCTTCGGGGCCGGCGCGGGCTTCGGAGCCGGCGCGGGCTCGGACTTCACCGGCGCGGGCGCAGGCTCGGACCTCGCCGGGGCGGGGGCAGGCGCAGGCTCCGACCGACGGGCCGCCTCGGCCTCCCGGCGCTCCGCCTCGCGGCGATCGGCCTCCGCGCGGGCCTCGGCGCGGCGCGTGGCCTCGCGGTCGGCGTCGGCGCGGGCCTCGGCGCGGCGGGCCTCGGCGCGCTCGGCCTCGGCCGCGGCGTCGGCATCCGCCACCACGGGCTCCTCGACGGGCTTGCGCTCGGCAGGGGGCGGAGGCGTGGGGCGCGCGACCGGGGGGCCGTCGTCCATGTCGGGCAGACCGCCGCCCACCAGGCCGGCGACCGCCGTCATCAGCGCGGCGAACACGAAGGCGATGCCCGACGACAGGCCCACGCGCCCGCTGTCGCGGCCGAAGCCGCCGAAGGCCATGACGAACAGGGCCAGCAGGGCGCCGAAGAGGCCCACGAAGAGGAAGGCCAGGCCGACCGGCCCGCCCGGGAAGAAGCCGACGGCCAGCAGGCCGACGAGGGCCGCGAGCACGCCACCGAAGGCCGCCTGGAGGCCGGCGTCGGGGTGCAGGCCACCGGCGGACACGGGCGCGGGACGCGGCACGGCCGACGCCGAGGCCGGCGCCACCGCGGCGGCCGGGGTGGGTGCAGGAGCCGGCGCGGGAGCCGGTGCCGGCGCGGGCGCAGGGGCAGGCGCCAGCGTGACCGTCTCGGGCTCCGGCGTGGGGATGATCGTCGCACCCGGGGGCGGCTCGGAGCTCGCCCGCGCCAGGCGGGCCCGGTCGGCACCCGAGATCGGGGCACCGGACACCAGCGCCACGTCGTCCTCCTGGGACTCCTCACGGCGCTTCACGCGACGGACCACGGGGATGGTCTTGTCGGCGTCGTCCTCCTCCACGGGGGCCACCACGCCGCCGTCGCCGAGGCCCTGCGAGACCGGCACCGCCGGCACCACCACGCGCTCCTCGTCGTCCGCGCCCGGCTGGGGCTTGGGGATGAGCAGCCGCGAGCCGCACTGCCGACACGTCGCCTTGTTGATCGGCTTGGTGAGCTTGGCGTTCGGGACCTTGTAGGTCGCCGCGCACTGATCGCAGACCACCCGCATGCAGGACCTTCCTCGGAGGGGTTCCCAGGTGGCCCCCCCGTGAGGGGACGGACCACGAGCCCTGGAGACGTACGCGAAGGGGTCGTTGAACGTCAAGGCACCTCTCGGCCTTTCACACGACGCGGACAGCGGCGCTGGGACCGACGAGATCAGGCCCGCTCCCGGCCGCGGCGCGCGCACCCTCAGCGCGCGAGGAAGGGCTCCAGCGCGCGCCGGAAGGCGAGGTGGTCCACCAGGTCCTCGAGGTAGTCCATGCGCTCCGAGTCCCACACCAGCACCGGGCTCTGCGACCACCCGCCGATCCAGTCCTCGTAGAGCTCGTTGAGGGTGCGCAGGTAGGCCGCGGGGATGGCCTGCTCGCTGGGCCGCCCGCGTCGCTGGATGCGCCGCCGGATCGCCCGCACGCTGCACCGCAGGTACACCACGAGATCGGGCGGACGCAGGCTGCGCTGCATGGCGCGGTAGAGCTCGATGTAGGTGGCGAAGTCGCGATCCGCCATGCGCTTCGAGCGGTGCAGGTAGGTCGCGAAGATCTCCGCGTCCTCGTAGATCGTGCGGTCCTGCACGAGCGTGCCCGGCGTGTCCTGCAGCTCCTGGTGGAGGCGGAACTTGTGCGCGAGGAACCAGGCCTGGCTGTGGAAGGCCCAGCCCCGCATGTCCTCGTAGAAGTCGTCGAGGTAGGGGTTGGCCTGGAAGGGCTCGTACACCGGCTGGAAGCCGTACTCCGACGCCAGGAACTCGACGAGCGAGGTCTTCCCGACGCCGATGTTTCCGGCGATGGCGACGAAGGTCTCGGCCACGCTCCCTCCGGGGTGGGCCGGCCTAGCGCCCCCCCCGGACGGAAGCTGTCCGCGCCGCTACTTGACCTCGACCTCGGGCATCGTGCCCCAGATGCCCTCGTTGCCGTAGGCGTCGACCACGCGCGCCCCGGTGACCGTCTTGCCGTCGGGGAAGGCGAGGAAGGTCTTGCCGCTGGTGGGCTCGGGGGCCTCCACCGGCTCGTCCTCGACGAGGCCGTCGGTGGTGTTCCACGTGACCGTGACCTCGCCCCGCAGGGGGTTGTGGCCGCGGCTGTTGCCCGCGATGTCGATCATGCGGAAGCCGTTCGAGGACGGCGCCAGCAGGCTGGCGTTCAGCCCGTCGGTGCCCTTCGACAGCTGGATCGGCGCCGCCACCACCTCGAAGGTCTGCGTGACGAGCTCGTAGGGCACGGAGTCCCAGGGGAACTCGGTGTCGCCGCCCGCGAAGCGGTGGCCCTGGAGCTTGAGGCGGTAGGTGCCCAGCGGCAGGCCGGCGCGGTCGTGGATGTGGTTCACGGCCTGCCACGTGGCCCAGTAGGCGTGCTGCTGGGGCACCGAGGCGGGGAAGAGCGGCGTGGGCGTGTGGGCGATGCCGAAGTCCGCGAAGTCCTCGGAGATCAGCTTGCCGGAGGGCGAGCGCATCGCCTCCCAGGTGCCCGGCGCCACCTCGCGCTCCACGGTGATGCGCACGTCGTCCACACCGGGGTCGCCGCCGATCCACGCCACCTGGATGGACTCGAGGCGCTCGAGCTCCGCGGGGATGTCCAGGTCGAGCGCGAAGCCCTCGGGGACGTAGAAGCCCAGCCCCTCCACGGCGCCGGCCTCCGCGTAGCAGGGACGCGTGGGGTCGGTGGTGTCGGCCGGATCGCAGGTGGGGATGTCGCCCTGGGCGAGCAGCTTGACCTCGCTCTCCTGCGTGGTGTCGGGGACGCGGTTCTCGAGCGGCCAGTCCGGGTACTGGAACGGCCCGCGCTTGGGATCCCAGTACTCCTTCTGGTCGGTCATCAGCTCGTCGCGGACGACGTCGTAGAGCAGGCCCTCGAGCACGTCCTCGCCGCCGATGGGACCCCAGAAGGTGATGTCGGCCTCGTACTCGCCGAGGACCCAGTCCTCCATGATGAGCAGGTAGCCGTAGTGGTCGTTGGCGTAGCCGACCATCATGGCGTCCTCGATGCCCATCTCGTCGCGGAGGCGGTGGCGCCACATCTCGTTGTAGAGGTGCAGCGGCTCGCCGGGCACGAAGCCGATCACCACGTCGGCGTCCTCCACCACGGTGCCGTCGGAGCGGCGCGACGGGATGCCGCGGATGCGGGCACCGCCCACCATCGTCTGGGTCATGCCGTCGATGGGGGGGGTGACCTGCTCGGTGGACAGGTCGAAGAAGACCTCGAGCAGCTTCAGCATGAACTCGACCTTCATGCAGGTGCCGTAGGGCGAGGACTCGGTGTTGAAGCCGCCGACGGGCAGGTCGAAGTCGCCCGAGCCGCAGAAGACCGCGCCGAGGTTGGTGTGGAACTCGTCGAGCGGGCTGATGAGGTCGCCGTTCGCGTCGAAGACCTCGCCGTCGGGGACGAAGTCCTCGTCGCCGTCGTACTCGGGGAAGTACCAGTCCACGGTGCCGTTGCGGGTGACGCGGATGTCCTCGCGCTCGGTGGACACCGACTTCTGCGAGGCCTCGAGCAGGATGGGGCCACCGCCGGCGGGGGTGTCCTCGCGCAGCTTGAGGATGGCGTCACGGGCGTAGGCGCCCACGGTCTCCATGCGGGCCCAGCCGCCGTCGGAGCCGCGCACGCTGGCGTCGCCGGCGGAGCCCTGGAGGAACATCGCGACCACCGGCTTGCCCGGCTGGCCGAGGGCCTCGGAGACCTCCTCCTCGATGGTGGTGGTGGCGTCGCCCGTGGCGAGCTGCACGTCCTCGCTGAACACGTAGGGGTGCATGCCGAAGTCGAAGACCACCGCGATGGGCTCGTCGGTGACCGCGTCGTCCACGCGCAGCAGGTGGAGGTTCGGGTCCTTGGCGCCCTGCTCGGTGCCCATGTCGTCGAAGACGATCAGCTCGTTGTTGATGCCGCGGCGGTCGCTGTAGACCTTGTTGTCGGGGTCCCAGTCCTTCTCGTTGCCGAAGCCCAGCTTGGCGGGGCGGCGGCTCTGGTAGGCCTCGAAGGCCACCTGGGCCACCTGCTCCACGAAGCGCTCGAAGTTCTCGCGGTGGAACTTGTCGCCGCCGAGGAAGAAGCCCGTGTGCTGGCTGAAGTTGCCGTAGGACGAGTGGTTGTGGTTGCCCGCGTGGTTGACCTTGCCCTTGAGGTCCTCGCCCGTGAGCTCCTCGAGGCGCTGGGTGATGCGGTCGACCAGGCCGTCGAAGCTGTAGATGGTGTCGGTCTTCGTCATGACGAAGTGCTCCGACCCGTTCTCGATCCAGACGGCCTTGATGGTGGGCCGGATGTGGACGCCGGCGCTCTCGATGAAGGCGTCGGCGTAGGGGCTGTCGCGGTCGTCGACCTTGAAGAGACCGCCGCCGAGGCAGCCGCAGCGGGCGGTGAAGCCCCCGAGCGGGGTGCCGATCGGGAGCTTCAGCGTGCCCTCGGCCGCGCCCGCCTTCGCCTCGCCGGCCACCAGATCCGGAGGGGGCCCGCGGGTGTCGACCACGTCGGTGTCGGTGTCGGTGGACTTGTCGGGTGACCCTCCCGTGGTGCAGGCGGCGAGGAGGAGGAGCAGGGCGACGAGGCGCGGCATGGTGGCACTCCAGCGGATCTTCCACGGGTCAAGCGATCGTTGGGCCCGCGCGAAGCGCGTCAACCTAGCACGCCCCCCGCACGCGACCGTCAGCATTGCGTCGAGCCGGTGACGGGCCCCGCACGCAGGCGGGACGCACACCCTGCCGGCCCGCCCCGCGCGGACGCGCCGACATCCCTTGACGCCGCACCCCTCGCCCTTCTATGTCGGGGCCTCCGACGGGAGGATCCCCATGACCCGCCTCATCTCCGCACTGCCGCTGGTGCTCGCGCTCGCCTGCAACGCCGGGTCCGACAAGGGCACCGACAAGGGCACCGACAAGGACGACACCGACACCACCGACACCGAGGACACCAGCGACTTCGACGGCAAGACCGCCGCCACGGGCGCCGACCTCACCTGCTTCACGCCCGCCGCAGACACCACCGAGTGGGCGCCGGTGGGCACCGTCACGGTCACCAGCGCCACGGTCACGCTCGACGGCACGATCCAGGACTTCGAGGAGGAGGAGCCGGTCTCCAGCCGCACCGTGCAGCTCTGGTTCTCCGACGTGGCCCAGGGTCCCTCCGACACCACGGGCAACGGCGACGCCAACGGCAAGATCACCATCGACGACGTCCCCGCCTGCGCGCCGCTCTCCTGGCTGGCCAAGGAGATCGCCGGCCTCGAGGAGGCCAAGGACACCTACAAGGCCCACCAGGTGTTCGGCACCGGCACCGCCGGCACGCTGAAGGCCGAGTTCAACTCGGTGTCGAACAACACCTACCGGCTCATCCCCACCATCGTGGGCATCTCGATCGACGACACCAAGAGCGTCATCGCCGGCACGGTGTACGGCTGCGGCCGCGAGGCCGACGCCCTGCCGTCCGACGAGACCGGCCGCGTGGAGGGTGCGCGCGTGCGCGTGTTCTCCTGCCCCAGCGCCGATCCCGCCCCCGAGGACTGCACCACGCCGGTCACGAACGTCGAGATCAAGTACTTCATCGAGAACTTCCCCGACCGGAACCAGCCCTACACCAGCGACGACGGCCTCTTCGGCGTGTTCAACGTCCCGCCGGGCACCTTCCGGGTGGAGGCCTACGACAGCCTCGACGGCACCGAGCGCATCCTCGGCGGCACCATCGTCACGTCGTACGCCGACAGCATCAACATCGCGAACATCTGGGCCGGCTACCCGGACGGCGTGAAGTACCCGGCGAGCTGCTTCGAGTAGGCTCCCGGTCGCGGCACCGCGGGGTCACGGTCCGATCCCCGGTGTCGCAGTCCGCACAGCGACACGCCGCGCCCAGGCGTCGGCGGGGAGGGACAGGCCCATGCGCACGCTCTGCACCGCGCTCCTGCTGGCGGGTGGCCTGCCGGCCCTCGCGCAGGACGCCCCCGAGGAGGCCCCGCCGCAAGGCGAGGCCGTCGAGGCCACGGCCGAGGGCGATGCCGCCGAGGGCGACGAGGCCGAGGAGGCCCCCGCCCCCGACGACCTCGCCGACATCAAGGCGAAGATCGACGCCCTGCAGGACACGATCGCGTCCCAGCAGGCGCAGATCGACGCCCAGGCCGCGAAGCTCGACGAGCAGGAGCGCGAGCTCGACAAGCAGCGCGACGGGCTCACGAAGGTGCGGCTGTCGCGCGCCGGCGAGAAGAAGCTGAAGTTCGACGTCACGGGCTACTACCGCGCCCGCGGCCACGTCTTCGGCGCCGGCGGGGTCACCGACAGCGGCCGCGTGGCCGGCGCCCTCTTCGACGACCAGCCCACCACCGGCGAGTTCCTCAACCAGCGCCTGCGCCTGGGCTTCAAGGTCTCGTACAAGGACGTGGCGAACCTCAACGTCCACATCCAGGCCCTCGACAACGTGGTGTGGGGCGACAACGCCTCCAAGGCCCGCACCGCGCTGTTCGCCGGCAACCCCTCGCTCACCGGCACCGACGGCCTCGAGGTGCCCTCGTTCGAGCTCTTCCGCGTGTGGACGGAGTTCAAGATCCCCATCGGCCAGTTCCGCGTGGGCCGCATGCCCAGCCAGTGGGGCATGGGCCTGCTGGTGAACGACGGCGACGGCTTCAAGAACGACTTCGGCGAGGCCTACTTCTCCAGCCAGTTCGACCGCATCCTCTTCGCCACGAACCCCGTGGCCATCGCCCAGGCGATCACCAAGAAGGAGGAGAAGCACACCCCGCCCGTCTTCTTCGTCTTCGCCTACGACCTGCTCGTGAACGACCCGCTGATCCAGTACTACGGCTACCGGTGCAGCCCCGGCGTCGACCAGTCGAACGCCCGCTACGACGCGCGCTGCGACCTCGACGGCGACGGCATCACCGACCGCGACCACTCCTGGACCGAGGACCGCGACGCCGAGCGCCGCGAGTCCAGCTGGTGGGCCGACACCCGCGACGACGTGCAGGAGGCGGTCTTCGCCCTGTTCTACCGCGGGCAGCAGATCAAGTACCTCAAGGGCGTGGGCGACCTCTTCGCCGGCTTCTACGTGATCCACCGCTGGCAGCCCGAGACGGAGAGCGCCGTCACCATCCTCGACGGCACCCTCGACGCCAGCGTGCACGGCGCCTTCCTGCAGTTCGAGGGCGTCGGCATCCTCGGCAACACCCGCGCGATCACGCTGCCGAACAGCCTCACCGCCGACCCGCTGCAGAAGACGGCCGGCATCGCCAGCTACGCCCTGCGCGCCGGCTACGGCCGCCAGTGGTGGCAGATCGTCCTCGAGTCCGGCATGGCCTCGGGCGACAACGCCGTGAACGACGAGCTGTTCACCGGCCGCGCGATGAACCCCGACTACAACGTCGGCCTGCTGCTGTACGAGGAGGTGATCAAGGAGGTCACCCAGCGCCTGTGGGTGGGCGATGCCTCCTCGCTGCGCAGCCAGGGCGGCGTCTACAACAGCCACTACCTGTTCCCCCGGGTGAAGTTCTTCCCGATGAACAACACCGAGCTCATCCTCGGTGGCGTGGTGGCCTTCCCCGACAAGCCCGACGGCGCCGTCATCAAGTGCGGGCAGGCCGACGTCGACGCCGGCTCGGTGTGCACCCCCATCGCCGACCCCTCGCCCCTCCTGGGCTGGGAGCTCGCGCTGGCGCTCAAGCACCGCTTCCAGGAGCACATCCTGGTGAGCTTCGAGACGGCCTACGCCAACGCGACGAACCGCCTGCCGCTGAACGAGGTGGGCCTCAACCCCGACGGCCACTTCTTCACGTTCCAGGCAAGAGCCGCCTGGGAGTTCTGATTCCTTCGCTCGGCTTCGCTTCGCTGCGCCTCGCTGCGCGCTTCGCCTAGGGCTCGCTTGCGGGGGGGGGTGAGGATGCCCGGCTTCCCCTCGCTGCGCGCTTCGCGGGTCCCATGACGACGGCCGGGCGGCGGGCGCTGGGCGGGGCGATCGCGCTGGTGGCGGTGGTGGCCCTGGCGTGGGCCACGGGGCTGCTGGACCTGCTGTCGTGGGAGGGGCTGCGTGCGCGACGGGCGTCGCTGCAGGCCGTGGTGGACGCCCACCCGGGCGCGAGCCTGCTCGCCTACGGCGCGGCCTACGTGCTGATCACGGCGTCCAGCCTGCCCGTGGCCACCCCGGTCACCCTGCTCGGCGCCGCCCTCTTCGGCTTCGGCCGCGGGCTGGTGGTGGTGAGCGTGGCCGCCACCGCGGGCTCCACGCTCGCTGCGGCCGCGTCGCGCTGGCTCTTCCGCGACCTGGTCCGGGCGCGGCTGGCACGCGCGGTGGCCGTGATGGACGCCGGCCTCGCGCGCGACGGCGTGGGCTGGCTGCTCGCCGCGCGCCTGGTCCCGGTGATGCCCTTCGTGGTGGTCAACCTCGTGGTGGGCGTGAGCAGCGTGCCGCTGCGCACGATCGCGTGGACGGGCCTGGTGGGCATGCTGCCCGGCACCGCGGCCTACGTGTGGGCGGGCGCGGCGCTGGGGGAGGTCCGCGAGCCCCGGGACCTCCTGTCGCCGAGCCTCTGGGGGGCGCTCGTGGCGCTGTCGGTGCTGCCCTTCGTGCTGCGGCGGGTCCGCGACCGCTGGCACGCGAGGACGCGTCTCGACGGGACGCCCTCCGACCCACCGCGATAGGCGCCCGACCGAGGCTGCGATGCCACCGCTCAAGAAGAAGAAGGCCGAGGGCATGACCCGCCGCATGGTGCTCGCCGCCACCGGCGCGGCGGCCGTGGGCGCCACGGTGGTGGGCGGCACCACCTACGTGCGCTGGTGGAACCAGCCCCCCGGCCGCAGCCTGCAGGCGCTGTCGCGCGAGGAGTACGAGGTGGTGCAGCGTCTCGCCGAGGCGTGGATGCCCCCGGGCTCCGGTCCCCCCGACCTGTCGGGCGCCGAGGCGGAGTGCGGGCGCTTCGTCGACGAGGTCTGCGTCCGCATGCGGGCCGACCAGCGCAAGCTGCTGAAGCTCGCCCTGCAGATCGTCGACCGCGTGCCCTACGTCACCACCTTCAAGACGCTGCGGCAGCTCGATCGCTACGAGGCGGCACCCCACCTCGAGGCGATGCTGCAGAGCGACATCTTCTACCTGCGCCAGGGCGTGGGGGCGATCATGGCCCTCATCGCGCTCGGCTACACCTCCCACCCCGAGGTGGCCCCCACCATCTCGCCGTGGTTCAACTGCGGGTTCGGCCGATGACGCTGCGCAGCTGGGAAGACGTCTCGGGCGAGGTGGAGCTCGAGGCCGACGTGGTCATCGTGGGCACGGGCCCCGGTGGGGCGGCGGCGGCCCGCGTGCTGGCCGAGGGCGGCCGCCGGGTGGTGATGCTGGAGGAGGGTCCTGCGCGCCCCCGCTTCGCCCCCAACTACGCCAACATCATGCGCTACCACATGCAGGAGGGCGGCTCGATGGTCGCCCTGGGCGACGCCGCCATCGGGGTCGCGGCAGGTCGCGGGGTGGGCGGCGGCACCCTGGTCAACTCGGCCATCTGCTGGCGCACGCCCGACGCGGTGCTCGAGGGCTGGACCGAGGTGCTGGGCGGCGACGCCCGCTTCCGTCCCCAGGCGATGGCCCCGGTCTACGACGAGATCTCCGAGATCATCGGCGTCACCAAGACGAACCCCGACATCGCCGGCGAGAACAACCTGCTCATCGTGCGCGGCGCGCGGGCGCTGGGCCTCGAGGCCGACCTGCTCCACCGCAACACCCCGGGCTGCGTGGGCTGCGGCATCTGCAACCTCGGCTGCCCGAGCGGCGGCAAGGCCAGCGTCGACCGCAACCTCATCCCGATGGCGCGGGCCGCCGGCGCCCTCGTGCAGGGCGACACCAAGGTCACGAAGATCCTCGTGGAGGGCGGACGCGCCCGGGGCGTCTCGGGCCTCGTGCGCCACACCGACGACCGCCGGGTGGTGGGCACCGTCACGGTGCGGGCCGACACCGTGGTGCTCGCCGCGGGCGCGGTGGGCACGCCCCGCCTGCTGCACGTGGCCGGCCTGGCAGACCAGCTGGGTCCGCGCGTGGGCAAGGGCCTGCACCTGCACCCGGGCAACGCGGTCATGGGCCTGTGCGACCACGAGGTGCGCATGTGGAAGGGCGCCACGCAGGGCGCCTACTTCCTCGACCCCGACCTGCCCGACGTGCTGCCGCACACGCTGTCGATGCCCCCGGGCGCCCTGCTCATGATGATGGGCGGCCAGGGCTCCGTGGCCAAGGAGCGCCTGCGCCAGATGGGCCACATGGCGGGCTGCCTGGTGATGGTGTCCGACAAGGGCGAGGGCACCGTGAGCGCCAACGCCGACGGCACCGCGAACCTCAGCTACTACTTCGAGGACGTGGACATCCAGAACATGCGCGCCGGGCTGAAGCGCACCTGCGAGGTGCTGCTGGCCGGGGGCGTGAAGCGCCTGCTGGTGCCCATCGTCGGCGTGGGCTGGGTGGACGGGATCGACGAGGCCTTCGCCGCCATCGATGCGGCCGACGTCACCCGCTACCAGGGCATGTACGCCGCCCACCCCATGGCCACCTGCCGCATGGGCCAGTCCCTCGACGACAGCGTGGTCGCCCCCGACGGCCAGGCGCACGGCCTGCCCGGGCTCTACATCACCGACAGCTCGATCTTCCCCACCTCCCTCGGCGTGAACCCCCAGCTCACGACGATGGCGATGGCCACCATCCTGGCCGAGGGCATGCTCGGCTGACGATCGACGGACGGTCCGACGCTCCTGGCGTGGTCGCTCACCCCCAGGATCGCGTCGCTCCGGGCCTCGTCGAGCCCACCGTGATCTGGCACGCGACGTGAGTCGACGGCCTCCCCGGAGGCCCGATGCCCGACCTCGCCCGGCGGCTCGCGCCCCCCGAGCCGGCCGCCCTGCTCGACGATCCCGCGCTCCAGACCTGCCCGGTCCCCCTCCCGCCGCGCCACACCGGCCTGCTGGGCCAGCTCTGCGACCACGACACGGTGCTGGGCCAGGGCGCCGAGCTGCTGTTCGGCCCCATCGGCATGGGCGTCGCCGCGGTCGGGTCCGTGGCCGGGGAGGTCACCAGGGCCCCCGAGGTGGGTGCGCGGGCGCTCGGCGATCACGCGGCCCACGCCCCCCGGGCAGGGCAGGCGGCCGGGTGGGCGGGGCTCGCCCTGAGCGGGCTGTCGGCCGCGCGCGAGGTCGCGTGCGCACCCGAGGGTGCACGGGGTCGCAAGGTGGCCGAGGAGGCCGCGGCCTTCGGCGCGTCCAGTCTCGCCGCAGCGGTCTGCGGTCCGATCGGCGCCCGCGCGGGCGGGGCGGCCGGCACGGCGGTCGCAGGCCCCGTGGGCAGCGTGGTGGGCGGGGCAGCCGGCGCGATGGGCGCCGCGACGGCCTGTGCCAGCTGGCTCGACGAGCCGGCGCGCGCGTTCGGAGGCGCCCTGCACGATGCGGTCACCGGCGCGCCCGCGGGGCTCGCCCGCCTGTCGGAGCTCGAGGTCCACGAGGCCGAGCGCCTGGCCGACCTCGGCCGCTAGAAGAAGTCGAGGGTGGCCGTGAACATCGCCAGCGGCGTGGCCACGGCGATGAGCGGTCCGAAGGGCATGTACACGGGCTCGGGCCGCTCGCCCGCATCGATGCCGCGCGCGCGCATCACGGTCCACATCACGGCGTCGCGGAAGGCCCCCCAGCGGCGCATCACCGTGAGCGTCACCACGGCGTAGGGCACCAGCAGCACGTAGCGCCAGAAGGTGGCCTCGATCATCGTCTCCCACCCGATGAAGGCGCCGGCGCCCATCATGAGCTTCGCGTCGCCCGCGCCCTCCAGGCCCGCCTGCCACAGCACGAAGTGCAGCACGAAGGCGGCCAGCAGCCCGGCGAGCGCGAAGCCGAAGCCGGCGTCGGGCACCTCCCCCTCGGGCAGGGCCGGACCCAGCGTGGCCGTGACCGCCAGCCCCACCACCATCAGCGAGAAGGTGAGCCAGTTCGGGATGCGCTTCGTGAACGCATCGTGCACGCCGCCCACCAGCAGGCCCACCAGGAGGATCGCGACAGGGACGGAGATGTGGCCTCCCACGCCCACCGCCATGCAGGGCCGGCGCGCGCGGTGCTATACCCGACGCGCCCGAGGCGTGCCCGGAGGTCCCCAGGTGTCTCGCGTGGTCC
Organism: Alphaproteobacteria bacterium; assembly: GCA_020632955.1. Lineage (GTDB taxonomy): Bacteria > Myxococcota_A > UBA796 > UBA796 > JACKEO01. The sequence continues at coordinate 150,614 of JACKEO010000010.1, read as the reverse complement.
CGACGCGCATCGGCAAGTACCAGGTCGTCGGCCGGCTGGCCGAGGGTCCGCTGGCCGACGTGCTCGCCGCGCGCCTCGAGGGCATCGCCGGCTTCAGCCGCGCCTACGTGATCAAGCACCTGCGTCCCGAGCTGGCCGATCAGCCCGACGCGCTCGCCCGCATCGAGGCCCAGGCCAAGGTGGCGGCCGAGGTGCTCCACGGCAACGTGGTGCAGCTGCTCGACCTCGGGCGCGAGGCGGATCTCCCCTACCTGGTGCTGGAGTGGGTCGACGGCTGGTCGCTCGACGCGGTGCTCGCCGCCGCCCGCGCCGCCGGGCAGGTGATGCCCGCCTCGCACGCGGCCTGGATCGGCATCCAGGTGCTGAAGGCGCTGGAGTACGCCCACCAGCGGCACCGCGAGGGCGAGGGGCTCGTGCACGGCGCCGTGTCGGCCACGAACGTGCTCGTCTCGCGTGCCGGCGACGTGAAGCTCGCCGACTTCGCGCTCGCGCGCGCCACCGACACCCTGTCCGCCGATCTGCCCGAGCTCCTGCCGCGCCGCCTCGACCGCCTGGCGCCCGAGCTCCTCGACGGCGCCGACCCCACGGTGGCGAGCGACCTCTTCTCGGTGGCCGCGCTGCTGCACGCCTGCGTGGCCCCCACCCACCCCTTCGTGCGCGACGACCCCGAGGCCACCCTCCAGGCCCTGCGCGAGGGCGGCTGGCCGTCGCTGGCCACGGTGGAGCCCGCCGTGCCCGCGCCCTTCGCCGAGGTGGTCGACCGCGCGCTCTCCCTCGATCCGGCCGCCCGGCCGGCCACCGCCACCGAGATGAAGGACGCCCTGGTCGACCTGCTGTTCGCCGACGGCAACGTCTACCAGCAGGACACGCTCGGAGCGTGGCTGGGCACCCTGCTCGGCGCACCCACCGCGAAGATCCCCACCAGCGTGCCCAGCGCCAGCCAGGAGCTCGACGAGGGCGACCTCGTCCACGAGTCCGACGGGGAGGACGACCTCGTCGACCTGCAGGAGGCGCGGGAGCGCACCGAGGAGGTGCCGCTCGGCGACGACGAGGAGGCCCGCACCGCCGCCGACATCGAGGAGGGCAAGACGGCCGTCACCGGCCGCAGCACCGCCGACGAGGGGCGCACGAGCCCCCTCTGGACGGAGGCCGGGCAGGGCCTGGTGGACGCCAAGGTGGCGATGCAGCTCGCCGCGCTGAAGGCCTCCGACCGCGACAGCGAGGGACCGGCCCAGGGCGGCGTCGACGAGGCCGTGGTGGCCGGGGAGGCGGCGCGCACCCGCAAGGTCACGCTGGGCGTCGGTGTGCTGGCGCTCGCTGCGGGCCTGGTGGCCGGCGTGGTGGGCGGCGGCGCGCTGCAGCCGATGGTGCTGGAGCTGCCCGCGCCCGTGCTCGAGGTCCGCGCGCCCGACGGCGGCCGCGTCACGGTGGACGGCACGCGTGCCTCGGGCCCCGTCACCCTGTCGGCCGGGCGCCATCCCGTGAAGGTGGAGGTGCCCGACCACGCCCCGTGGGAGCTCGAGCTCGAGCTCGTCCAGGGCGAGTACCGGCTGCTGGTGGTCGAGCGCGCGGTGCTGCCGCCCGCCGATCCCCCCGCGGAGGTCGCCGACGAGGGGGCCACCCCGTGAGTGCGCGACGAAGCGCCCACGAGGGGCGGACGCCGCGGGCCCACGTCGATAGGAGGCCGGCCCCCCGCCTGGAGGACTGGTGAGCCACGCCCCCGTCCCGCAGCGCACTCCGGTGAGCGTCGTCCGCGCCGCCGTCAAGCAGCTCCGTCCCAAGCAGTGGACGAAGAACGCGCTGCTCTTCGCCGCGCTGATCTTCTCGGGCGAGTTCCTCGTCTCCGAGTCCGTGATCAACGCGGTGGTCGGCTTCTTCGCCTTCAGCCTGATCGCGTCGTCCGGCTACGTCTTCAACGACTACCTGGACCGCGAGGCCGACCGGAAGCACCCGAAGAAGCAGCACCGGCCCATCGCCTCGGGCGCGCTGCCCGAGGGCCTCGCCATCGTCGAGATGATCGCCGTGCTCGCGGCCGGCATCGCTCTCGCGTGGTGGGTGGGCAGCTGGTTCCTCGCGGTGGCGCTGCTCTACCTGGCCACCACGCTGTCCTACTCGTACTACTTCAAGCACCTCGTCATCCTCGACGTGATGTTCCTCGCGCTCGGCTTCGTGTGGCGCGTGGTGGCCGGCGCGCTGGCCATCAAGGTGCACGTGAGCGCCTGGCTCTTCCTGTGCACGGCCTTCTTCGCGCTCTTCCTCGGCTTCAACAAGCGCCGGGGCGAGCTGCGGGAGCTGGGTGAGGAGGCGGGCACCCGCCGCAATCTCGTCGAGTACAGCGAGCGGATGATCCAGGAGATCCAGTCGATCGTCACGGCGAACACCGTGCTGTCGTACTCGCTCTACGCCGTGCTCGGCGCGCCCACGCCGTGGATGGTGCTCACCATCCCCTTCGTGCTCTACGCCATCTTCCGGTACATCTACCTGGTGGAGCAGCGCGGCGAGGGCTCGGCGCCCGACGAGACCCTCCTCAAGGACGTGCCGATCCTCGTCACCTCGCTGCTCTACGGCGCCACGGCGGTGGGCGTGATCATGGCGGAGCAGTCGGGCGTCCTCGCGCAGATCCTGCCCTCCTTCCCGTAGACGGGCCCGAGCGCAGGGAGGGCCGGGCGCACGCGCGGACACCGATCCGCAACCAGCTGTCGTACACGGCGGCGGGCTTCGTGCCGATTGGCTACCTCCTGGGGAAGATCCGCCGACGGAGGACGACGACCGGTGCTGTGGACGGCCCTGCTGCTCCTGCTCGCCACCGTCACGGCCGTCGCCGACGACGCGCCGCCGCCTGCGCCCTACACGCGCACCGTGGAGCTGGTGCACGACCTCTACCTGGACCGCGCCCAGGTGGACCCCGAGGACCTGCTCCACGCCGCGGCGGACGCGCTCGCCAGCCGCCTCGACTGGCTGATGGTGGAGCACGACGGCACCACCGTGCGCCTCGCGCGGGGCGGCGGCAGCGCGCTCGGCGAGGTGCGGGTCACCTCGTGGGCCGACCTGCCCCAGGGCCTCTTCGCCCTCGAGCAGCTGGCCGAACAGGCGGGCGCGCCCGCCGACGATCTGCAGCTCCGCTGGGCCACCCTGGGGGGGGCCACCCACGCCCTCGACCGCTTCAGCCGCGTGCTCGTGGGCGAGGGGCTCGATCGCTTCGACACCCGCCTCAAGGGCACGCTGGTGGGCATCGGCGCCGGCCTCGCCATCGAGGGCGACCGCCTCGCCATCGTCGACGTCTTCGAGGGCAGCCCGGCCGAGGCCGCCGGCGTGCAGCCCGGCGACTGGATCGACCGCATCGACGGGCGCAGCACCGTGAGCATGCCGGTGCGCGAGGCCCAGCGGCTGATCCGCGGCGACGAGGGCACCACGGTGGTGCTCGACCTGCAGCGGCCCGCCGGCGCCGCCTCCCACGCCGTCCGCGCCACGCTCACCCGCGCGCGCATCATCCTGCCCAACGTGGTGCACCGCGTGCTCGAGGGGAACGTCGGGTACGTCCGCATCGACAACATCTCGCAGAAGACCGAGCACAACCTGCGGCGCGCGCTCTCCGACCTCATCGAGCGCGGCGGGCTCGGGCAGGGCCTCGTGCTCGACCTGCGCGGCAACACCGGCGGCTCCATGAAGGAGTCCGCGCGGGTGGTGGACCAGTTCGTGAAGGACGGCCTGCTCCTCGCCACCGTGGGCGCCGACGGCCAGCCGGTGCGCAACCTGCTGTCGCTCATCCAGGCGCGCGATCAGGGCGACGAGCCCCCCGTGCCCGTGGTGGTGCTCGTCGACCGCGCCACCGCGTCGGGCGCCGAGATCATCACCGGCGGTCTCGTGGAGCACGGACGTGCCGTGGTCCTCGGCGAGCGCACCTACGGCAAGGGCAAGGTGCAGAAGGTCTACGAGATCGACGAGGACGCCCGCCTCAAGCTCACCGTGGCCGAGTACGTGCTCGCGAACGACCGGCGCGTGGGCGAGGACGGCCTGCCGCCCGACCTGAGCTTCGGCGCGGTGGTCCTCGACGACGACGGCGTGCACCTCGGCGAGGCCTTCGACCTCACGCGCGAGCGCGTGTCGTACGACACCGTCGTGCCGATGATCGACGAGCGGGCCGGCTGGCGCGGCGTCGACCGGGAGCCCGGGGACCTGGTCCTCGAGGTGGCCCGCCGGGCCGCCCTCACCGCCGCCGGGCCGGATCGCGCCGACGTGCTCGTGGCCGCCGCACGCGCCGCCACCGCGGTGCGCGCCGAGGAGGACGCCTACCTGGTGAGCGCCCTCGCCGCGCGGCAGCTCGACTGGAGCGCGGCCCAGGGCCAGGGCACGCCGCCGGAGGCCACCGTGCAGGTGGCCCTCGAGACGGATCCCGCGGAGCCCGAGCGGCACCGGGTGCGGGTCACGCTCACCAACACCGGCCCCACCACGCTGCACCGCACGCTGGTCCGCTTCCGCTCGCCCACGCTGTCGACGTGGTCCTCGGTGGTGGTGCCCGTGGGCGCCGTGCCCTCGGGCGAGACCCGGAGCGGCAGCGCCCTGCTCCAGCTGCGCCCGGGCCTGCCCCCGCGCGAGGACGTGGTGATCCCCGAGATCCTCGCAGACCGTCGGCCGCCGCGCACCCTGCCCGAGCTGGTGCTGCCGGTGCAGAGCGGCGCGCTGCCCGACCTGCGGCTCATCGCGTACCTCACGGGCGAAGGCATCGTGCGCACCGCGCAGATCGTGGTCCACAACGCGTCCGACCGCGCCCTGTCGGGGCTGGAGGCCGAGCTGGCCTACCCCCGCACGCCCGACTTCGAGCTCCTCGACCACGGCGCCCGTCACCCGCTCCTCGGTCCGGGCACGGCCGTCACCTTCGAGCTCGGCGTGCAGCTGGGCGAGGGCACCGAGCTGCCCCAGACGCTGCCGCTGCGGCTGCGCCTGCGTGCCGACGGGGTGGGGCGCCTGCTGTCGTGGGACGTCCCGCTGCCGCTCGACGGCACGCCCGTGGGACTCCAGGCCCCCACAGTGCAGGCCCGCCTCACCACGCTCAGCAGCCCTCCCGGCGAGCTGCAGCTGCCCGTGGCGCTCGTGGACGACGGGCGCATCGCCTCGGCCACGGTGTTCGTGAACGGGCAGAAGGTGCTCTACGCGCCCGGCCGCGGACCGCGCCTCGACCTCGTGGCACGCATCCCGGTGGAGCCCGGCGCCAACCGCATCCTCGTGCGTGCGGTGGACGACCAGGGCCTGGTGACGCGGCGCTGGTGGTCGGTGCTCGGCACCGGCGGCAGCGAGGGCGTCCGCGACGTCATCGCGGAGGACGGCGCCGACGACGTGGTGGAAGCGGAGCTCATGGAGCTGGAGTGAGCGCGCCGCCGTCGGGGTGCACGCCCCGGCGCAGGTGGAGGAAGTGCTCCACGTTGCCGGCCCGCGCCCCCGCCACCGGGCTGTCCACCCCGCCCAGCACGCGGAAGCCCTCGGCCTCTGCCTCGGCGCACACCCGCGCGATCGCGGCCTCCCGCACCTCGGGGTCGCGCACGAGCCCGCCCGAGGCCACGCCCTCGCGCCCGGCCTCGAACTGCGGCTTCACCAGCACCACCGCCTCGCCCTCCGGCGCGAGGATGCGGGCCACGGCCGGGAGCACCAGCGCCAGCGAGATGAAGGACAGGTCGCCCACCACGAGGTCCACCGGCTCCGGCAGCGCCTCGAGGTGCCGCGCGTTCACCCCCTCCATCACCACCACCCGGGGGTCGGTCCGCAGCTTCCAGGCAAGCTGGCCCTTGCCCACGTCCACCGCGTAGACCCGCCGCGCGCCCCGCTCCAGCAGCACCTCGGTGAAGCCCCCCGTGGAGGCCCCCAGGTCGGCGCACGTGCGGCCCTCGGGGTCCACGCCCAGCGGCTCGAGCACGCCGAGCAGCTTCAGCGCGCCACGACCCACCCACACGTGGTCGCCGGACCGGAGCTCGACGGCCTGCTCGGGACGCACCTGCGCACCCACCTTGGTGGCCACGAGCCCGTCCACCGCTACCTGGCCCTGCTCGATGAGCTCCCGCGCGCGCTGGCGCGAGGCGGCCAGGCCCCGCCGCACCAGCAGGGCGTCGAGCCGCACGAGCCCCGCGCGCCCCACGCCCTCAGACCTCGCGGTCGATGGTGTAGCGGGCCAGCGCGATCAGCGCCTCGGGACGGGGCAGGGGGGCGATGGCGTCGAGCGCCTCCTGCATCGCCTCGCGGGCCAGCTTCCGCGTGCCCTCGAGACCGAGGAGCTTCACGTAGCTGGGCGGACCCTCGGCGCCGGCGTCCTCGTCGGCGTCGAGCACGTCGTCGGCCACCTGGAAGGCGAAGCCGATGCGGTCGCCGTAGGTGCCCAGCCGCGCCATCACGTCGAGCTCGGCCCGCGCCGCGAGCCCGCCCATCACCACCGCGGCGCGGATGAGCGCGCCCGTCTTGCGGACGTGCACGGCCTCCACGGTGGCGAGGTCGGCCCCCGGCCCGCAGCCGATGTCGCCCACCTGGCCCCCCACCATGCCGCGCGCGCCCGAGGCCTCGGCCAGCGTGTCGACCCAGCCCAGCCGCACCTCGGCGGGCGCGTCGGCCCGCGCGAGCACCGCGAAGGCCTCGGTGAGCAGGGCGTCGCCCGAGAGGATCGCCAGATCCTCCCCGAAGGCCTTGTGCACCGTGGGCCGGCCGCGACGCTCGTCGTCGTCGTCCATGGCGGGCAGGTCGTCGTGCACCAGGCTGTAGGTGTGCACCAGCTCCACGGCCACGCCGGGCGGGATGGCCTGGTCGGCCGTGCCGCCCACGGCCTCGGCCGCCGCCACCGCGTAGAGCGGTCGCATGCGCTTGCCGCCGGTGAAGAGCGGGTAGCGGAGCACCTCCACGAAGGAGGGCGGCCACACCCCGCCGAACAGGGGCTCCAGTGCGGCGTCGACGCGCGCGCGGCGGTCCACGCTCCAGGCGTGCAGATCCAGGCTCACCCTTCCTCCCGGGGGGAAGGGACCTACCCCGGCGAGAGCAGGAAGGGGTACTGGATCCGCGCGGTCTTCTGATCGCCCAGCGCCGGGAAGGACAGTCCCTGGAGCGCGTCGACCATGCAGGCCTCGAGCTCGGCGTCCTCGGCCGTGCTGGTGACCAGCTCGGTGCCCATGATCTCGCCCGACGGGCCCACGTCGACCTGCACGATCACGCGGCCGGTGAGCCCCGCGCGACGCCCCAGCGCCGCCTCGAAGCAGGCCTGGAAGCGGCCGAGGCCCGCCTGGAGCACCTCGTCGGCGGCCTTCTCGGTGATCTCGCCACCCACGCGCGGCGTGCCGGGCAGGGCGCCACGGGGCATCGCGCCCTCGTAGGCGGAGGTGGGCGCGGCGGGCCCCTCGGCCTTCAGGCGGGCCAGCGACACGGTGACCGCGCCGGCCTCGCGGGCCAGGTCGACCACGTCCATCACCCGCTCCCAGAGCAGCCGGGGGTGGGCGTCGACGAAGACGATCTTCTTCTCCTTCGGACGGAGCCGGCGCGTGATCTCGCCGAAGATCTGGTCCTCGGGCATCGCGGCCCGGTTCAGTGCGAGCGTGCCGTCCTCGTAGGCCATGATCACGAGCTGCTCGGTGGGCTCCTTCGGCGGGATCTGGTTCTCCACCTGAGCCGGCAGCTTCACCCCCATCTTCTCCACCTGGATGGGGATGTTCACCATCATGATGATGAGCACCACGAGGACGATGTCGATCAACGGCGTCATGTTGATCTCCGCCATCGCCCCCTTGCCGCCGAGCTGTGCACCCATGGGGCTACTCCTTCGCCGCGGCGACGAGGATGGAGGTGATGCGGGCGTCCCCGAGGATGTCCATGACCTCGCGGACCTTGCCGTACTCGAGGTCCTTGTCGGCCTTCACCAGGATCGCGCGGGACGGGTTCTTCGCGTACTCGACGTTGATGGCCTCCACCAGCGTGCCCACGTCGACCGACTCCTGCTCCACCCACCAGCCGCGGTCCTCGGTGACGCTGACCACGATGAACTGGCCGACGTCGTTGACCGTCTCGGACTGGGTGGCCACGGGCAGGTCGACCGGCAGGCCGGACTGCAGCATCGGCGTGACCACCATGAAGACGACGAGGAGCACGAGCACCACGTCGATCAGGGGGGTCACGTTGATGTCGGCGATCGGGCCGCCGCCACTGCCGAGCTTCGCACCCATGGCTACTTCGCCGCCTCGGCCTCGACGCGGGCCTGCACGAGCTTCTCGGCCCAGTCGAGGAAGTCGGCCTCGGAGCTCGCCAGCTCCTCGGTGACCTTGTCGATCCGGTTCGTGAAGTAGTTGAAGAACCAGACGCCGAGCACGGCCACGCCGATGCCCACGCCCGTGGTGATGAGGGCCTCGGAGATGCCGGCGGAGATGGCGGCGAGGCCCGCGCCCGCGCTGGCCATGCCCTGGAAGGCGTTGATGACGCCGAAGGTGGTGCCGAAGAGGCCCACGAAGGGCGCCGTGGACCCGGTGGTGGCGAGGATCGGCATGCCGCGACGGAGCTTGGCGATCTCCTGCCCGATGGCCTTCTCGACCGCGCGCTCGGCGGCGCCGATGCCGAAGGCGTCCAGCCGCAGGTCGAGCTCGGCGAGGCCCGCCCGCAGCATGCCCGCCAGGTACGAGCCCTTGTAGGCGTCGTCGCGCGACATCTGCAGGGCCTTGCCCACGTCACCCGCCTCGAGCACCGGGCCGATCTGGGCGGCCAGCTCCATGGACCGCCGCTGGGCCGACCGGAAGGCGATGAGCCGCTCCACCGCCACGAAGAGCGAGGCGAGCAGCATCAGGGCCAGCATGACGATGACGCCCTTGGCCAGGCCACCGGAGTGGTCCCAGATCTCGCGGAGGGTGAAGCCGCTGGCGGCCTCCTCCTCGGCGAGGGCAGAGGTGATCGCGAGCAGGATGGTCAGCATCATCGTCGGATCCAGGTGTCGGGGGTGGAGGGCACGCGCCGTCTCGCGGCCCGGGGAGACTCAGCCGTTCTCGCGGTAGACCACCGCGATCTTCACGCTCACGGTGATCTTCTCGCCGTCGAGCTTGTAGGGGTAGGAGCGCCACTTCAGGAGGGCTTCTTCGGTCCCGGCGTGGAAGACCTTCGGGCAACGGTCGACCGAGACGCGGGTGGGGACGCCGTCGGCGTCGATGTGGACCTCGGCGATGCAGCGCTGCTCGCCCAGGCCCATGCCCTTGGCGGCCATGGGGTAGCGGGGCTCCACCTTGCGCTTCCACTCCACCTGGGAGTGGTGCACCACCTTGGGGCCGCTGTTCAGGGAGCCGCCGAGCACGCCGCCCTCGACGCCGCCGAGCACGCCGCCGATGACGCCGCCTTCCTGGCCGCCCTCGACGCCGCCTTCCACGCCCTTGGGGCGCTCGGCGCTCTTCACCGGCTCCTCCTTGACCTCCTCCTCGAGCTCCTGGACGTCCTCGAGCTCGTCGGGCTCCTCCTCGGCGTCGTCCTCCTCCTCTTCCTCCTCCTCCTCGGGACCGGAGGACGGCGGCGGAGGCGGCGGCGGCGGCGGGAGCAGGTCGTCGGCCTCCTCCTCGGGCTCGAGGTCCACCAGCATGGGCGCGTCGTCCTCGACGACCTCCCGCACGATCTCGCGGACCGCCCACAGCCCGGCCAGCACGATGGCAAGCGCGGTGGCACCCGTCAGGAGCACGATGATGCCCACGGCGGTGGCGCCACGCTTGTTCGCGTCCTCGTCGAGGTTGCGGCCGACGCTGTCGAACATCCGGCTTCCGTTCCGACGTTTCGCGGGGGGCGAGCGACGCGCCCGGTAACGCGGACCAGGTGCGCTGTAGGACGCGCTCAGTCGGGAGAACCCCGATCGAACGGAAACCTTACAGGCACCCGACCGTGCGACCGGCACGGGCGACCCCTGGAGTGTCGCGAGGCGGGAGGCTGTTCACGCCCCCGGCGCGATCACGGCGCCGCGCGGCCCGGGACCGTCAGTCGCGGCAGTCCACGTCGCGATCGTCGTCCACCAGCTCCACCTCCACCTTGCCCACCTTGCCGGCGATGCGCTCGTACATGGCCACCCGCACCGCACCCTCCTGCATCTGCTGGTTGGACCAGAAGGTCAGCACGTTCACGTCCTGCCCGTGGGCGATGAGCGGGCTGTCGTACTCGAGCCCGCGCACCGGGTCGGCCACGAGGTCGAGCAGGCCCAGCATCGGCTCGCCGGACCGGCTCTCGGGCACGGCGTACACCTTCGCCCGCTCGTTCCGGTAGAGCTTCAGCTCGTCGAGCGGCACCTCGCGCCAGTCGTTGCAGGGCTCGTCGTCCGTGAAGACGTCGGCCGTGGCGTGGAAGCGCACCCCGCCCAGCGGCTCGGCCACGATGGTGCGCCGGTCGACCGTGCGACCGCCCCGGCGTTCGTCGACGGCCACGAGGCGGTACTCGCCGGGCCGCGCGAAGGTGACGGCGTACTGCGCGAAGCCCAGGGCGACGATGGTGACGTCCTTGCCGCCCTCCACGTCGAGCACCAGGTCGGCACGCGTCTCCTCGTCGTTGCCCCACACGCTCTGCGGACGCTGCAGCGCCACGAGCAGCGCGCGGTCCACGGCCACGGGGGCGCCGAAGTCCTCGGTCTCCTTGTAGTCGACGATCTGGCTGAAGCGGACCACGCCCGCGTCGCCGAGATCGCCGTCGCTGCGTCGGCAGCCCACCGTGGCGACGAGCGCCAGGGCGAACACCACCAGTCGGGTGTGCATGAGCTCCTCCAGCCCTTCCCGGACCCACGCTAGCGTCAAGCACACGTCAACCGCAACCGCGGACGCGGTCACTCCAGCGGCGCCTCGTCCACGCCCTCGGCCCCGCGCGTGAGCACGGCCACCCGCTGCTCGGCGGCGTCGAGGTGGGCGTGGCAGGTGCGGGCGAGCTTCACGCCGTCCTCGAAGAGCCGCAGCGCCTCGTCGAGCGGGACCTCCCCGCCCTCGAGGGTGCGCACCTTGTCCTCGAGCTGGGCGAGGGCCTCCTCGAAGGGGATGTCGGGATCGCTCACGGAGCACCTCCGCCCAGGCGCAGGCGCTCGATCCGCTCGAGCACGAAGGTGCGCCGCTCGTTGTCGGTGAGGTCGAGGCCCACGAGGACGGGGCTGTCGCCCTTGAAGGCCAGCCGCTGGGGCTGCACCGAGCAGCCGATGCGCTGGCCGTTCTTCGCCAGGTAGACCATGTCGAGCAGCTCGTCGCGGGCCAGGGCCCGGTCGATGAGCGCCCGCACCTCCTGCGTGTCGAGCTTGGGCGGCAGGTCGGGCTCGCTGCGCTGCCCGCCGCCGGACGGCGTGCGCACCCCCGGCACGGCGTGCAGGGCGCTGGGCTCCACGAGGCCGGCCTGGCGGCTCATGGGGTCGCGGGCCGCCTCGCGGGCCTCGGCCAGGTAGCGGTGCAGGTTCTGGCGGGCCTCCACGGCCTCGGCGGCCCCCGGGTACTTCCGCACCTCCTTGGCCGGCGAGAAGCCGCACTCCACGAGCGCCGCCTCCACCTCGTCGATCTTGGTGCGGTCCACCGCGTACATCCCCGGCGCGAAGCGGTGGAGGATGAAGGGCTTGAGCCGCTTGTGGCCCTCGAGCCGCCGGATCTGCGACCGGTGCACCGTGATGAGCGTGAGATCGTGGAACTCCACGTCGCCGCGGTGGCCGATCCAGCCCTTCAGCGTCTGCTCGACGTTGTCGGGCAGGCCGAGCTGGCTGTTCTCGCGCAGGAACTGCAGGACGTCGTCGCGCTTCCAGCCCGCCTCCAGGGCGGCCTCGATGCTCTGCTCGGTGATGACGAAGGTGTTGGCGCGGTCGCAGGCGGTGAGGTCGGCGATCTCGCCCATGCGGTAGAGCAGGATGGGCGCCAGACCGGCCGGCGCCATCATCTTGAAGTCGGGCGTGAGGTAGAACTGCCGGAAGCCGTCGTCCTCGGGCGGCTCCAGCAGGGCCAGGGCCCGTGGCGTGAGCCGGTAGAACTTCTCCTGGCCCCACTGCCCGAGCTCGAGCAGGCCGCACTGCACCAGCGCCGAGAAGGTGAAGCTGTCGCGCTCACCGCTGCGCTGGGGTGCGTAGGCCCCCGACTGGTAGCGCTGGCGCCAGTCCTTGCCCTTCTTCCAGTGACGGTAGACGGCCACCAGCGGACGCTCGGCCACCCAGGAGCCCTGCGTGCCGTGCACGGCCCAGAGCACCCACTCCGCCATGTCGAAGCGGCGGTCGAGGGCCCGGAAGATCAGGTCGCGCTGATCCTCGGGCTCGAGCTGGAGCCACTCCTCCATCACGTCGCGGTTGAGCGAGAGGTGGTCGCCCCGGAGCTCCACCATCCCGTGCATCATCAGGAAGTCGAGGTGGAAGTTGAAGAGCTCGCCGTCGGCCTCCCACAGCTGCGAGAAGAAGGCGTCGAGCTCCTCCTTGTCGTGGCGGTAGACGTCGTGGCGCTGGGTGAGCCGCACGTTGTGCTGCGCGAAGTACGTGGCCAGCGTGGTGATCGAGAAGTCGAGCGGCGGCGAGAAGGGCTTGTGCTCGATGATCCGCACGTCGTCGTGGTCGAAGGTGGGGAGGGCGAGCTCGTCCTCCAAGGCCTCGATCAGGCCGTCCACCAGGGGATCGGGCACGATGTAGAAGAAGTGGTCGTCCTGGCGGGGCGAGGCCATGACGACACCGCGCTCGGCCAGCACCGACAGGGACTTCTTCCACTCCCGCTCGTGGCCGCCGTAGGCGAGCACCAGGGTGCGGTAGAGCTCGTCGGCGTGGGCCACGCCGCCCGACTGGAGCAGGGCGGCCAGGGCCTTGCGATCGCGCTCGTGGAGCTGACGGAGCAGGGCGCCCAGCCGGCTGCCCTGGGCGATGGCGCGCACGGCGAGCTGGATCATGCGCTCGGCGTCGGGCACCCGCTTGGGCTGGCCGCCGAGGCCCCGGTAGAGGCTGGCGAGCAGCGTCTCGGGCAGGGCGCCGAGCCAGTCCGCCAGGTCCTCCATCTCGACCCGCGTGAGGCGACGGCGCCGCGCGGTGACCGCGCCGGGACGACCTCGCCGCGCGCGCGAGCTGCGCTTGCGGTGGGGGTTGCGGCCCGAGGCGGGCGGCACGGCGGGCGCCCCGCCGGAGACCTCCAGCACTTGCCGACGGCCCTTGTTGCCTCCCGAGGGCGGCGCGCTGGCACGCACGGTCTCGGGCGGGGGACCTCCCCCCTCGTCCCTGCGCTTGCGACGACGCCGACGACGCTTGCGCTTGCGCGAGGGATCGCCGTCGGTGCCCTGGGGGGGCATCAGCTCGGACTCGTCCGACATGGGTGTGCTCTCCGGGCCCACGGCGGGGCCAAGGGGGGGCGGCCGGTGGGCCTCGCGCTCACTTCGCGGCGCGATCCTCGATGTGGTAGCGGTAGCCCTGCTCGGTCAGGAAGAGCTGACGCTTGACGGCGAACTGCTGCTCCTTCGTGTCGGCGGTGACCACCGTGTAGAAGCAGGCGTCGCGCTCCTTGGGGCGCAGGATGCGACCCAGGCGCTGGGCTTCCTCCTGCCGGCTGCCGAACGATCCCGAGATCTGGATCGCCACGTTGGCGTCGGGCAGGTCGATCGCGAAGTTCGCGACCTTGGAGACGACGAGGCGGGTGAGCTCGCCGCGACGGAACTGGCCGAAGAGGCGGTCGCGCTCGCCCTGCGGGGTCTTGCCCGTGATGAGGGGCGCCCCGAGCTTGCGGGAGATGGTCTCGAGCTGGCCCAGGTAGGTGCCGATCACGAGGATGTTGTCTTCGGCGTGCCGGTCGACGAGATCCTGCACGATGTCGACCTTGCGCGGGTTCTCGGAGGCCAGCCGGAACTTCTCCATCTCGCTGGCGTTCTCGTAGCGGACCCGATCCTTGGCCGAGAGCGGCACCCGGATCTCGAAGCACTTGGCCTCGGCGACGAAGCCCTGGTCCTCCAGGAGCTGCCAGGGGAGGTCGTAGCGCTTGGGCCCGACGAGGCTGAAGACGTCGCCCTCGCGGCCGTCCTCGCGCACCAGCGTGGCCGTGAGGCCCAGTCGCCGCGTGCCCTGCAGCTCGGCCGTGGCGCCGAAGACCGGCGCGGGCAGCAGGTGGACCTCATCGTAGACGAGCAGGCCCCAGTCGTGGTCGCGGAAGAGGTGGAGGTGCTCGTAGTCGGCGTTCTTCGCGCGGCGGTAGGTGAGCACCTGGTAGGTGGCCACGGTGACGGGCTTGATCTCCTTGGACTGGCCCGTGTACTCGCCGACCTGCGCCTCGGTGAGCGTGGTCTTGTCGAGGATCTCGCGGATCCACTGGGTGACGGCGCTCTGGTTGTTGCACACGACCAGCGTGTGGGTCTTCGTGCGCGCCATGGCCTCGAGGGCCACCACCGTCTTGCCGGCGCCACAGGGCAGCACCACCACGCCGTGACCGCCCTGGGGGGCCCCGCCGAGGAACCAGCGATCGACCGCCTCGATCTGGTAGTGCCGCAGGCCGAAGGTCTTGCCCGAACGCATCGTCTGCCGGAGCGACAGCTGCAGCGGCGCGCCCTCGACGAAGCCGGCGTTGTCGGCCACGGGCCAGTTCTCGAGCAGCAGGCGCTGCTTGAAGATGCCGCGGTGACCCACCGCCAGCATGTGGTGGCGCTTGCCGTCGGCCTGCACCAGCTCCGACCCGGCCTGGGTCTTGAGCACCGTCTTCTCGATGTAGCGGGTCTCGAACTCCACGCGCAGGAACTGCCGGGGGTCGTCGGGGTGCCGTTCGAGCCGCACCAGCCCGTAGCGCCCGACCGTGTCCTCGATGCGCCGGAGCACGTCCTGCGGGATGTCGAACTTCGACAGGGCGCGCAGGCCGTCCACGATCTCCGTGAGCGTCATGCCGGCGCTGGCGGCGTTCCAGAGCGACAGGGCGTCGATCTTGTAGGTGTGGAGGAGGTCGGGCGAGGCCTCGAGCTCGGCGAAGCGGGCGAGGAAGTCGCGGGCCCGGTCGAAGAGCGGGTGCTTCGTCTCGAGGAGGACCTTGCCGTCCCCCTGCACGATGACGGGGTTCGCCGGGTTCATGCGGGGCCAAGGACCATCAGCGGCCCTCCTGGGAGTGGACGACACGGGGAGCGCGTGCGGGGGGCGAACCATCGCCGGAGCACGCGGCAAGCCGGAGCCGTGGACTGCAGTTGTAGCGCAAAGGGGCCATCCCCCAACGCGAACCGTGGGTGCGTTCAGTCAGCGAGACGCTGCCTCGGAGCACGGCGGAAGGTCACGCCAAACGCGGCACGACACCCCAGGCCGTCTCACCAAGCGCACTCTTACGGACGATGCGGACGGTGTCAAGCCCATCCGGACGGCAGGAGGACACCGATCGTGCGACGATCACGCCATGACGGCCACCACCGACCCCGCACGGCCCGCGCTGATGGGCCTGGACGACCCGCGCGCGACGCGCGTCGACGTGGTGGGGGGCAAGGCCAGCGCCCTCGCGGCGGCGGTGCGCGCTGGCCTGCCGGTGCCTCCGGCGTGGGTGGTGCCCACCGCGGCGCGCCACGCGGACGGGCCCACCCCGGCGCAGGCCGCCGCGTGGGTGGCGGCCGCCGCGCGCCTCGGCACGCGGGTCCACGTGCGCTCGTCCAGCCCGCACGAGGACGGCGCGGTGCACGCCCATGCCGGCGCCTATGCCACGGTGCCCGCCGTGGCCCCGGTCGACGTCCCGGACGCCGTCGCGCGGGTGTGGGCCAGCGCCGGCGCACCCGACGCCCCGATGGCCGTGCTGGTGCAGGCCAGCATCGCCCCGCGCGCCGCCGGGGTGGTGTTCACGGTGGACCCCACGCGCGGGACGCCCGACCTCGTGGTGGAGGCCGTGGAGGGCGACGGCGCGGGCCTGGTGGGCGGGCTGCAGACGCCGCAGCGCCTGGTGGTGCGACGCCCGCGACGCCTGCGCGCGGCCGTGACGCTGCAGGACCAGCCCGGCCCCGTGGACACCGCGCTCCGGGATCGCCTGGTCGACCTCGCGCTGCGTGCGGAGGACCTGCACTCCGGCCCCGTCGACATCGAGTGGGCCGTGGACCAGGCCGACCGCCTCTGGCTGCTCCAGGCCCGCCCGGTCACCGCTCGGGCCCGACCGACCGCCGGCGCGGGGCCCACCTGGACCCGCCGCTTCCTGGGCGAGCGCTGGAGCCAGCCGGCGACGCCGCTCGGCTGGTCGGTGGTGGAGCCGGCCCTCGCGGCCCGCATCGTCCACCCGCGCACGCAGGCGCGCCACCTGGGCGGCAGCCCGCTGCTGCGGCTGGTGCAGGGCCTCCCCTACGTCGATGCCCGCATCTTCCGGGGCCTGCTCTTCAAGCTCCCCGGCCTGCCGCCGCCCCGCTTCCTGCTCGAGCTGCTGCCGAGCCAGGAGGCGGCCGCCTGGCGCCGTCGCCTCGCGAAGGCGCCGGACGTGGGGCTGGTGGTGAGCCTGCTGGCCGAGGTGGTGCGGGAGCGGCGGTGGACGCGCTTCGCGTGGAACCCGGTGGAGGTGCCCGCGCAGTGGCATGCGCTGGCGCGCGACCTCCGGCAGGCCCTGCCCCACCTCGCCCCGCCCCACGCCGACGACGCCGCGCGCGTGCAGGCCGTGGAGGTCCACCTCGCCTGGCTGTCCGACTACGTGGGGGTGCACGTCACCAGCCTGCTGTTCGCGAACCTCGCCTGGCAGCACCTCGAGGGGGCCCTCCAGCGGTCGGTGCCCGACCGTGCGGCGGCGCTCCTGCCTGCGCTGGTGGCCTGCCCGGAGGCCAACCAGTCCGTGCAGCAGCAGCAGGCCCTCGCCCGACTCGCGGCGGCTGCGGTACCCGGCGACCTCTCCGCCCTCGCCCGTGGCGGGGCCACCTCCCCGGGCTTCGACCGGGCGCTCGCGGCCTTCCTCGCGGTGCACGGGCACCGCGCCGGCAGCGGCTGGGAGCTCACCTCGCCACGCTGGCACGAGGACCCGGCGCGCCTCGTGCCGCTGCTCGAGGCCCAGGGGCAGGCGACGCGTGCCGTTCCGTCGGGCCCGACGTCCGAGGTGGCGCTGCGCGAGCTGGTGCAGACCGCCCCCGCCGCCCACCTCCCCGGCCTGCTCGCCGCGGTGTGGTGGACGCGGCGCTATCTCCTGCTCCGCGAGAACCAGCGCCACGTCTTCGACGCGCTGCTCGACAGCCTCCACGCGGCGCTGCGGGACGTGGGCGCCGCCCTGGCGCGCCGGGGCCTGCTGGCCGACGCGGCCGAGGTGCGCTGGCTCACCTGGCCCGAGGCACGCCAGGCGCTCACCGAGGGGACGACGGTGGCCGCACGCGTGGCGGCCCGCGCCGCCGCCGACGCCGGCTGGCGCGCGGCGCCGCCTCCCCCGGTGGAGCTGGACGCCGACCCGCCGCGCACGGGCGACGTCCACGCGCTGGCAGGCCAGGGCGTGTCGGCCGGGCAGGTGCGCGGTCCCGTGCGCGTGCTCCACGGCCTCGCCGACGCCAGGGCCCTGCGTCCGGGCGAGGTGCTGGTGACCCGGGCCCTGGAGCCCGCCTGGGCGCCGGTCCTCGCGGTGGCGGCGGGGGTGATCGTCGAGCTCGGCGGTGCGCTCTCCCACGGCGCGGTCGTCGCGCGCGAGCTCGGCGTGCCCGCCGTGGTGGACGTGGCCGACGCCACGCGCCGCCTCGCCGACGGCCAGGAGGTCACCCTCGACGGCACCCGCGGGCTGGTCTGGGTCCACGACACCGTGCGGGAAGGGGTCAAGTCCGCCGCGAGGCGTGCCGATGAGGGAGGAACCCTCGTGAGAGGCCTCCCATGATCCAGCTCGACACCCCGATCGATCGTCCCCAGACCCGGTCCACCAACCGACCCGAGAGCCCCTTCGTCCACGTGGTGGGCGAGTCGGCGGTGCACCTGGCCGCCGCGGGCCTCACGCCGGTGCGACTGGAGGGCCTGCCGCCCATCCACGACCTCGACGGGGGCCGCCTGGTGCGCGCCCGCCGCGACCGCGTGGGCCGCGTGGGCGAGTTCCGCGCCTTCGTCGCCGAGCAGGACGTGCTGTCGGTGATGTCGCTGGCCTTCGTGCCGCGGCCCAGCCTCGACATGGGCGTGTACGGCGCCGAGATCGCCCTGAGCCCGAGCACGGCCGTGGCCTGCTTCGGCATCTACGCCGGCTACGGCACCTGGTTCGCCGGGGAGCACGCCCACCACGCCTGGCAGGTGGTGCGCCGCGTGGCGCCCGACCTCGTCCCCGACGAGGGCCAGCGCAGCGCCCGCGCCCGTCAGCGCGGCTTCACGCTCGAGCTCGAGGTCCCCCGCGACGAGCTCCACCGCCTGGAGGACCTGCACCGCCAGATGTGGGCCGTGTACCTGCGGTCGATGCACGACGCGCTGGAGCTCGACGCCGACGGCGCCGAGAAGAACGCCCGCTCCGTCGAGGCGTGGAAGGCCCACCGCCGCACCGTGGCGCTGGCCTCCCGGGTGCTCACCGACGCGGGCGCGCACGACGCCGCCCAGGTGCACGCGGACGTGATCTCCGCCTGATCGCGTCAGGCGTCGGCGATCAGCCGCGCCGCCCCCTCGAGCGCGAGGGCCGCGATCGTGACCTGCGGGTTCACGCCGATGGCCTCGGGCACGGCGCTGCCGTCGAGCACCCAGAGCCCGGGCTGGCCCGGAACGCGCCCCACCTCGTCGGTGACCAGCCCACGCCCGGCTCCGCCGAAGGGGTGGGCCGTGTACACGTAGAAGGTGCCCGGGTCCATCGTCGGCACCGGGGTCACCCGGTCCACCCAGCCCACGTGGCGATGGGCCAGCAGCACCCGCGAGGCGCCCGCCGCGAGGTACAGCTCGGTGGCCCGGTCGTAGAAGTGGGCGAGGCGCTGCAGGTCGGCCTCCACCAGCGGGTAGGTGATGGCCGGCCGATCGTCCTTGAGCGTGATGCGGCCCCGGGAGGCCGAGCGCACGAGGCTCACCGCGCCCGAGAGGTGGCGGTAGCGCCCGAGCACCTCGTCGTGCCCGAGCCCCTCGAGCTGCGGCTGCACGCTGAAGCCCAGCGGCTGCACCGCCACGCCCTCGATCAGGTAGCCGGGCCCCGTGTGCCCGTAGATGTCGGCGAACTCCAGCACGCCGTAGGCCATCGGGATGCCGTTGAAGCCGTCCACGGGGTCGTCGAAGTCGCCCCAGGCCACGGTCTGCACGTGCACCTGCACGCCGTCGCCCGCCGCGATGCCGCTGCGCAGCAGGATCGTGGGCGTCTGCACCACCCCCGCGCAGAGGACCACGTGCTCGGCCGCGAAGGCACCCTGCGAGGTGAGGGCCACCCAGGCCCCGCCACGCCGCTCGAGGTGGTGGACCTCCACCTCGGGCAGCAGCTGCGCCCCCGCCGCCTGGGCGCGCGGCACGAAGGACAGGTTCATGGACTGCTTCGCGTCGTAGGCGCAGCCCAGGTGGCGGAAGCCGCACTGCACGCAGCCCACGCTGTTGTGCCGCAGCCGCTCGCCGTGCCAGCCCAGGCGCGCCGCCCCCAGGCCCACCAGGTAGTTGGCGCGGTTGATCTGGTCGCGGCGGATCTCGCGGACCTGGAGCACCTCCTCGACCCGGTCGACGAAGGGAGCGAGCGCCGCGGTGTCGATGTGGGCGCCGAGCGCCTTCCACCGCGCGTCGAGCTCCGGGGGCGGGCGGAAGCAGAGCGCGTCGTTGATCACGGTGGACCCGCCCACGGTGCGCGCCTGGAGCAGCGAGAGCACGCCATCCTCGGTGCCCTGCACGCCTCCCTGGGCGTACAGGCGCGGCACCATCTCGCGCTCCACCTGGGTGAAGTCGCGGGCGTGGAGGTGCGGGCCCGCCTCCAGCAGCGCCACGCCCTCGCCCCAGGCCTCCGCCAGCGCCGTGGCCGCAGGCGCCCCGCCGGCGCCCGAGCCGATCACCAGCGCCTTGAAGCGGCGCTGGGGCGAGGCGGGTGGTGGCACGGGCGTCGTCACGGCACCACCTCGTCCCACGCGAAGGTCGCGGTCTGGCCGGGCGGGCGCGCCGTGCCCACGCACGGCCCCGGGTAGGCCATCGTCTCCCAGCCCGCCTCGCTGCCCGAGAAGGACGAGCAGCAGGCCGCGTGCAGGAAGCCCCACACCCCGCGGTGCAGCCCCAGCCGGCTGGTGCGCCAGGCGGCGAGCCGGGCCCGCTGCGCCTCGCGGTCCCAGGAGCTGAAGCCGCTGAGGCCCGGGGTCCACTCCTCGAACAGGATCAGCGCCAGCCCGAGCTGGTCGCGCTGGTCGGCGGCCAGGCGACCCAGCAGGGCGTCCACGTCGGCGGCGGGCTCCCAGCGTCCCTCGGCGTAGGCGGCCTCGCCGTGCGGCCCCACCATCGCGAGCGCGGCTGCGGTGACCGTGGCCGCCTGCCGTGCGGACAGGTGCACGAGGGAGGGCAGGGGGAGCGCCGGCGGCGTGACGCCCAGCAGCCAGCGACCTCCCGCCTTCAGGCCGGCGAGGCCCGCCACCCCGGCCACGCCGAGGGTGAGGAAGTCGCGACGGCGCAGGGGAGGGCTCACGGCATGCTCCGGACCTGCCGACCCTATCGCACGCGACCGGGCCCGCGCCGCCGAGCCACGCTAGCGACACGCGGAGGAGGTGGGATGACCCGATCCGTGCTCGTCACCGGCGCGTCCACCGGCATCGGCCGCGCCACCGCGGAGCTCCTGGCCGAGGACGGCTGGGAGGTGCTCGCCGGGGTGCGCCGCGACACCGACGCCGATGCCGTGCGCGCCGACCGCATCCACCCCGTGCAGCTCGACGTCACCTCGCCCGACGACCTCGCGGCGCTGCCCGGTCGGGTGCGCGAGCTGCTCGGCACCGAGCGCCTCGACGGCCTGGTGAACAACGCCGGCGTGGCGGTGGCCGGGCCGCTCGAGGCCCTCGACCTCGAGGAGCTGCGGTGGCAGCTCGAGGTGAACGTGGTCGGCCTCGTGGGGGTCACCCAGGCCGTGCTCCCGGCCCTCCGCGCCGCCACGGGGCGCGTGGTGAACATCGGGTCCACGGGCAGCCGGGTCACGCCGCCCTTCATGGGTCCGTACACGGCGTCGAAGCACGCGGTGGTCGCGATCAACGACGCCCTGCGGCAGGAGCTCGCGCGCTTCGGCATGCAGGTGGTGCTCCTCGAGCCCGGCGCCATCGCGACGCCCATCTGGGACAAGGGAGAGGCCGAGATCGCACGCCGGCGGGAGGCGCCCTCCGACCCGCGGGAGGCGCTGTACCCGGAGGTGGTGGACGAGATGGCGCGGATCATCGCGCAGCAGGCGCGGGTGGGCATCCCGGCCCGGGCGGTCGCGGAGGTGGTGCGCCACGCGCTCACGGCCCGCCGCCCCCGCGCCCGCTACCCGGTGGGTCGCGACGCCCAGGTGGTCACCTTCCTGGGACGCCACCTGCCGCCCCGCTGGATGGACCGGCTGATCGCCACCTTCCGGTGAGTCACCTCCCGGTGGATCACCCGTCCAGCACCACCCGGATGCGCTGGGCGAGCTCCGGGCCGATGCCCGCGACCGCGGCGAGCTGCGCCTCGCTGGCGGCCATGACCCCCTTGAGCGAACCGAGCTCGCGGAGGAGGGCCCGACGCCGCGCAGGCCCCACCCCGGGGATCTCCTCGAGCGCGCTGCTCAGCGTGGCCTTGCGACGCACCTTGCGCTGGTAGCCCACGGCGTGATCGTGGGTCTGGTCGCGCAGGTGCTGCAGCAGCCGCAGGCCGGGGTGGTCGGGGCGCGCCCGGATCGGGTCCTTCAGGTGGGGCAGCACGAGCTTGTCGGTGGCCGCGCGCTCGCCCTTCGCGTGCTCGGTGCGTGGCTTGGAGATGCCCACCACGGGCAGGGCGTGGAGCCCCAGGTCCTCCAGCACGGCCACGGCCACGCCGAGCTGCCCCTTGCCGCCGTCGATCACGAGCAGGTCGGGCAGCTCGTCCTCCGCGATGCCGCGCTCCAGGCGCCGCATCAGCACCTCGCGCATCGCCGCGTAGTCGTCGCCCCCGGGGGCCTCCTTCACCTTGTAGCGGCGGTAGTGCTCGCGGGAGGGGCGGCCGTCGACGAACACCGCCATCGCGCTGACCGGGTTCGTGCCGCCGAGGTGGGAGTTGTCGAAGCACTCCATCCGCCGCGGCGCCTCGGGCAGGCCCAGCAGGTCGGCCACCGCCTGGAGGGCCTCGCGCCGTCGGGCCTCCTCGTCGCCCTGCTGCTCCAGGCGCAGGCGCGCGTTCTTCGCCGCGAGCTCCAGCAGGCGCACCTTGGGCCCACGCTCCGGACGCCGCACCCGCACCCGCCGACCGCGCCGGTCGGACAGCAGCTCCTCGAGCGCCTCGTGGTCGCTGGGCAGCACCGGGACGAGGATCTCCTCGGGGATCGGCGTGCCCACCTCGTAGGCGGCGTTGAGCAGCGAGGAGAGCAGCTCCGCGTCGTCCTCCACCACGCCCTGCACCACGCGACCCTGGGGCTCGGTCATCACCCCCTCGCGCACCGGGAGGACCGAGATGCCCACGGTGTAGCCGTCGCGGTGCACGCCCCAGACGTCGCGGTCCGACAGCCGCGGGTCCACCACCTGCTGCGCTTCCACCGTGGAGCGTATCGACACGATGAGGTCGCGCAGGCGCGCCGCCTCCTCGAAGGCCTCCCGATCGGCCGCGGCGCGCATGCGGGCCTCGAGCGACGCCACCACCCCGCGCGTGCGGCCCTCCAGCAGCGCCGTGCTCTCCTCGGCCAGCCGCCGGTACGCCGCCTCGTCCACCAGGCCCACGCAGGGGGCCACGCACCGCCCCATCTGGTGGAGGATGCACGGCCGCCGGCGCGAACGGAGCGTGGCGTCCGTGCAGGTGCGCAGCGGGAAGAGGCGCTGGAGGAAGGTGAGGGTCTGCCGCGCCTTCTGCGCGCTCGCGTAGGGGCCGAAGTACCGGGCGCCATCGTCGCCGAAGCTCCGCACCAGCCGGTAGCGTGGCCACGCCTCGTCGAGGTCGAGACGCAGGTGCAGGAAGTTGCTGTCGTCGCGCAGCTTCACGTTGAAGCGCGGGCGGTGCTTCTTGATGAGGGTGTTCTCGAGGAGCAGGGCCTCCTTCTCGGTGCCGGTGAGCACCACCTCGATGTCGGTGGCACGCCCCACGAGGAAGGGCACCATGGTGCGGCCGTCCTGCCCCGACAGGTACTGGCGCACCCGCGCCCGGAGGTTCACCGCCTTGCCCACGTAGAGCACGCGGCCGCGCCGGTCCTTCCACAGGTAGACCCCGGCTCCGGTGGGCAGGCTGGCGGCGAGCTCGTCGAGGCGCGACATCGCTCCGGCCTAACCAGCCTTGCCGCCGCGCAGCCGGTCCAGAAAGCAGCGCGGGCGGACCCGAGGGCCCGCCCGCGAGGGTCTGGGGAGACGCAGGCTACTTGTTCTTGCCGTTGCCGTTGCCGTTGCCGTTGCCGTTCCCGCCGTTCCCGTTCCCGCCGTTGCCGTTGCCGGCCTCGTCGTCGATGCACTCGCCGTTCGCGTCGGGGCAGGAGGCATCGACCTCGCCGTTCGGCCCACCCTTGCCCTTGCCGGGGTTGGAGGAGTCGACGCCGTCGGCGTTGTTGCCGTGGCCGTTGTTGGACTTGCCGTTGCCTTCGTCGGCACCACCGTCGTCGTCCGAGCCCTCGTCGTCGTCCGAGCCGCCGTCGTCGTCCGGGCCGCCGTCGTCGTCCGAGCCGCCACCGTTGCCGGGGTTGGAGGCGTCGTGACCGTCCTCGTCGTTGCCGTGGCCGTTGTTGCCGTCGTCCTCGTCGTCGCCGTCCCAGGGATCGCCGCCCCAGTCGTCGTCGTCGTCGTCCGGCGCGCCCTGCCGCTCCTCCGGACCGGCGGGGGTGCGCACGTCCTCGTCCTCGTGGTCGGGCCACGTCGGACCCTCGTCGTCGGCGCTGACGACCCCATCGCTGCGATCCATGTTGCGGCCCGCGCCGATCATCATGTCGGCCGTGACCTTCGGGAGGCCCCAGGCGGCGAACATGACCGTGGCGAGGAAGCCCGCCAGGAAGGCGTACTCCACACTGACGTTGCCCCGACGACCCCGTTGGTTCACCACGACGTACCTCCCGGCGCTCCCCAGAGCGCGGCAGCTGGAATCGGACTCCCCAGAGTCCTTCTGAAGTGCGGATTCCCCAGAATCCATCGTCAAGATGCCTCGGACCTGGGGCACCTGCCATTACCAAATCGTTTCACGTCGAGCGGTACGCACGCATGCAGGATCGGGGGTGGTACCTGACGCGCGAAAATTTTTCGCGCCGTTCGACATGAGGCGTTCTCTGCCCATCATTCGAATGGCATCCGGTACTGGAAGGAACAGGCGTCGCGTGCTTGCAGCTAGTCCTGCGACGAACTTTCCGTAGCGGTACCGTCGCCCTGCGTCCCGAGGGCGCGCCCGGGATCCCGGCCCCAGGGTTCGGCGGCGGGCGGCAGCGAGGTGGCCACGCCGCTGCGGATGGGGGGCAGGGCGGCCTCGGCGGGCTCGTGGCCCCGATCCATGTGCGTGGAGGCGTCCACCAGGCGATCGCCGAGGAGCTCGGGCAGCACGAAGCCCACGCCGACCACGGCCGCGACGAAGACCGCGAGCAGCACGTACTCGGTCTGGATCGCGCCCCGTCGTTCGCGGCGATCGCACCGCATCGCTCGCCTCCGCGCCATCTCGTGGGCACCGACCCGCAGGCCGGACCCTTCCCCAGGCTCCTCCAGTCGGCCCCGACACGGAGCGCTTGAGGCGGATCCAGCACCACGCTCCCGGTTGTGTGCCCTGGGAACGACGGTTACGGCGCGCCGCCGTGCAAACCGCCGCCAGCACGGGCGGGCGACGACGCGCACGACTGGAGCCACAGATGTCTCTCGTGGATGCCGCCGTCACCGGCGGTCGCTGCGCGGTCGCCGTGTCGGGCGACCTCCTCAAGGACGAGCAGGTCGTCCTTGCCCTGAAGGATCGCGAGGCCCTCCGGCCCATGGCCCTCAGCGGCCCCCCGGTGCCGCCCACGCAGGCCCTGTCCGACGCGGGCCTCGCGCGCGCCATCGGCCAGAAGCAGGGCGTGCTGGTGCTCGTGGAGCCCGGCGACGGCGATCAGCCCTCGCTCGGCCGCCTCGCCGGCATGCTGGCCACCGCGCCCCACAAGCCCACGCTCGTGGTGGTGGCCCGCAAGTTCAACGCGCTGCAGATGATGTCCACCTTCCGCGGGCTCAAGGTGGAGCACATCAAGGACCGCGGACAGGCCTTCCTCGCCGGCCTGCCCGTGCCTCCCCCCGAGGACGAGGCCGCGGTGCCCACGGTCCCCAAGGCCAGCGAGCGCCGCAAGGCCTCCGAGCCCGACGCGCCCCGCTTCGTCTTCGCCGGACGCGAGGAGGAGCTCGCCAGCCTCGTCGGCCTGCTCGGCGCGGGCGGCCCGATCGTGATCACCGGGCCCCGCGGCATCGGTCGCACCCAGCTCGTGGAGCACGCCACGGCCACGGCCGGCCTCACCCTGCTGCCCGAGGTCTCGCTCGGCCGTGGCGTCGGCTTCGACGCCCTCGTGGCGCGGCTCGCCCAGGTGTGCGCCGACGCCGGCCAGACCGGCCTCGCCGACGCCCTGCGCGCCGAGCACACCCCCACGTCGCTGGTGGCCGCCGCCGTCGACACCCTCGCCGCGGCCGAGGCCCTCGCCGGGCAGGTGCTGGTGGTGCACAACCTCCAGATCGCCGCGGGCCGCACCGGCGACTTCTTCCACAAGAGCCGCCTCGAGCTGCTCGTGGAGGCCCTGCTCACCGCCACCTTCCCGCTGCGCCTGGTCTTCACCTCCGTGGTCGACCCGGTCTTCTTCCGGGAGGGCCAGGCGGCCGGCCTGCGTCGCCTCGCGCTCGCGGGCATCAAGGGTCGCTTCTTCCACGAGATCTTCGAGGCCTTCCACGCGCCGGAGTTCCCGCGCGACCGCTTCGGTCCCATCTCCGACCGCCTCCACGGCCACCCGCTGGCCGCGCGCACCTTCGCGATCGCCGCCCGCCACGATGCCGGCCTGGTGGACGACGAGAAGTTCTTCCGGATGAGCGGCGCCGACGACGTCGAGGCGCTCGGCAAGCAGCTCGAGAAGCGGGTGGGGCGCCTCCCCGACGCGCTGCGCGTGGTGCTCGCCCGCGTCGCCCACCTGCGCATCCCCCTCGACGGCCAGCTCCTGGCCAAGCTCGGCGTGAACCGCCGCACCCGCACCGCGCTCGTCGCGGAGGGCGTGCTCGACATGCGCGGCACCGAGGAGGGCGCCAAGCGCTACGCCGTCCACCCCCTGGTGGAGCGCGCCCTCGGCGCGCGCGAGACCTCCGACTTCTCGATCTTCGCGCGCCTGTCCGACATCCTGCGCAAGGAGGCCGAGGGCGCCGAGGGTGCCGCCCGCCTCGCCCTTCTGCAGGAGGCCAACCGCTGCGCCCACGCCGCCCGCAACCCGCGCGACGCGGTGGACGTCGGCTACCCCGATCACGACGCCGCGCTCGACGCGATCACGGCCCTGGTCCGCGCGCGGATGCCGCGCTTCGACCTCGCCGAGAAGCTCGTGCGCGAGGTGATCGCCGCCGACCCCGCCAACGCCGACGCCCACCTGCTGCTGCTGGAGGTGCTCCGCCGTCGCGAGGCCCCCGCTGAGGTGCAGAAGGAGGCCGTCGACGCCGCCCTGGCGCAGGGCCCCGTGCCCGAGGTCTACCACGAGGCCGTCACCCAGCACCTGCAGCGCAACGCCCGCGGCCAGGCGATCACGGTGCTCGAGCAGGCGCTCGAGGTGCTGCCCGACCAGGCGCGCCTCCGCTGCCGCCTGGCCTCCCTCCTCATCAAGCAGGGTCGACGCCGCGAGGCGATCGAGCACCTCCAGACGGCGATGGAGCAGGCCCCGATGCTGCCCGACGCCTACGGCCTGCTCGGCACGCTGCGCCGCGAGGAGGGCGCCACGCGCATCGACGAGGCCGAGACCATGCTCCGCGAGGCGGTGCGCCTGGCCCCCGGCGACGTGGTGCAGACCAGCCGCCTGCTGTGGCTGCTGCTCGACATCCACCGGGGCGTCCCCGAGCGCCGCGAGGCGGTGGGCGAGGAGATCCAGGCCCTGCTCGACCAGATGCTCCAGGCCGACAAGACGAGCTGGGAGGCGCACCTCACCTACGCCACCGCGCTGCGCGAGATGGGGGGCGACAGCGAGCGCGCCCTCTGGTTCCTCAAGCAGGCACGGAAGCTGGCCCCCCGCCGACGCAACCTGGGCACCCGCTTCGACCTCGAGGCCGCACTCGTCGACCTCGCGCGCGGCCGCCTCGACGAGGCCGAGCACGCCCTGCGCAAGCTCTCGCGCAACGACCCGACCAACCCCCGCATCTTCGCCGGCATCGCCAAGGTGCTCGAGGCGCGGGGCCAGCACGTGGCCGCCCACGCCGAGCTGCTCCGGGCACGCGACAGGCTCTCGCCCCACGCGCTCGAGCGTCACGCCTACGAGCAGGACCTGCTGCGCCTCCAGGAGCTCATCCAGTCCGGCGCCGCCTCGCTCGCCGGCTTCGCCCCGCCGCCCGCGGCGCCCGCGGCCGAGCCCGCCCCCACCACCGACGACGCGCCCGAGATCGAGGCGACGGAGGAGGCCCCCGTCGACGACGAGGAGCTCGAGACCCACCGCCGCGAGGACGAGGACGACGCCCGCACCGACGACGAGGCGGCGGAGCCCGACGACGGCAGCGAGGGCGACGCCCCGGGGTCGGCCGACTGGTCGGCAGCGGAGGACGAGGCCGAGCCGCGGGAGTGATCCGAAGCGGCTTGCGGAAAGTCCGCAGACGTGTCAGGAGAAGACCGCGGCACCCGCGCCGCGTGACTCCTGGTCCGGGGAAGCCATGCCCACCACCCTCGCCCTCGGCATCTTCGCGCTCGTGGTCGCCTTCGTGTCGTTCGTGGCGCGCTTCGTCCTGCCCGCGCCGCGCCAGCCGAACGGGCGGCCGCAGGCCACGCTGCTGCACGACGGGTGGATGCCGGTGGTCACCCTCACCCTCGTGCCCGCGCTCGCCGGCCTGATGTTCCTGGCCGCCTGGTGGCAGCAGTCCGATGCCCTGGCCGAGCCCGTGGCGCAGGTGCCCGTGTCCGGCTGGTCCAGCACGAACTGACCCCCGGCGGTCCCGGAGCCCGTCCGAAACCGCCGCAGGGCGATCAGGGGCTGGGCTCGAACACCACCAGCGTGGACAGCCGCGGCAGCGTGGCGCCCGGCACGAGCTTGCCGTCGCCGTCGAGCGTGAGCGTGCCCACCTTCTGCCAGGGATCGGTGTCGGGCTCGTCCAGGAAGGCGTTGTAGTTGCCCACCCAGAGCTCGGCCGCGCCGGAGGCGAGCGACCAGCTGTTGTCGAGCCGCACCGCGACACCCGCGGACGACGTGTAGTCGAAGGGCGACAGGTAGAAGACGGCGCGCACCGTGCCGGCACCGAGACCCTCGATGGGGGCGGCCACGGCCGTGGCATCGACGCCGGCCACCTCGGTGGCCTTCGGCTCCAGCGGCGGCGGCGTCAGCGAGTCCTTCCCCAGCGTGAGGTGCACGCCGGCCACCACCTCGATCTCGGTGGCAGCGTCGGGGAGCGCGACGGCGGCGCCCAGCTTCGGGATGACCACGTCGACGCCACGCTGGGTGCCCGCGTCCACGACGAGCGGCGCGTACACGTCGGCGAAGCGGTCGTCAGCGCAGGTGGGCTTGATGTGGAAGGAGCCGTCGCCCGGCTCCACGTCGGCGAAGGCCCAGGAGTTGCCGTCGAAGCAGGTGGGCGTGAGGCACACGTCGCGGCAGTACTGCACCAGGAAGCCACCGCGACCCAGGGGCGCACCCGCGCCGTCGACCAGCGTGCCGAACAGGGCGGTGCCCGCGTCGAGCGCGCACGAGGTGGACACCGTGGCCGAGGACACGCAGGCCTCCGCGTCGGTGTCGAAGGTGTCGGTGCCGACGTCCGTGTCGCCGTCGGTGTCGACGGTGTCGGTGCCCTTGTCGGCGGTGCCGCAGGCGGCGGCGAGGACGAGGAGGGGGGTGAGGGCTCGCATCGGCACTCCAGGGACGAGGGTGGCCCGGGTACGTCGCCGGGCAGCCCAGGGTGACTCCTACTCCTCGTCGCCCGAGCGCGCGCGGCGCTCCAGCCGCGAGGCCTCTTCGGACAGGCCCGCCCGATCGCGCCCGCGGCGCCGACCACGACGGGGCTCCCAGGTGCTGGGCTCGGGCGCGGCGGGCACGGGGAACTCCTCGTCGGAGCTGGCCATCCAGGCCTCGCGGGCCTCGGCGAGCGCGCGGTCCCAGCGTGCCAGCATCGGCGGGATCGCGAAGCGCACGGGCAGCGTGCCCGCCTCCTGCGCGAGCTCCCGCAGGCGCGCCTCGGCCTCGAGGGGCTCCCGCGTGTACACCGCCACCACCGGGCCGTGCTTGTCGCGGTGCAGCAGCACCACGGCCTTCGCCACCTCGAGCACGTCGGGGAGGGCCGCCGGCTGGAAGCGCGCCGGGGGGCTGTCGAGGGAGCCCATGCCGGTGAGCAGGAAGAAGCGCTGCCGCACGTCCTCGTCCAGCTCGACGCCGGGCTGCAGGGCGGCGAAGCCGAGCACGTGGGGAGCCTCGTCCTCCTCCACCACCTGCCGCAGCGCGGTGAGCCCCGAGACGTGCTGGAACCAGCGGACCATCAGCTCCTCGCTGCGTCCGCCGCCCCGGTGGCCCGTGTAGAGCTCGACACCTTCGGCCTCGTCGGGGATGTCGGCCGGGTGGCCGTCCTCCACGAAGGCCACCAGGTCGCGGCGGGGCAGGAGCGTGGTGACGATGGAGGCGATGTCGAAGCCGGAGTGGCCCAGCCCGCGCCGCGCGTCGGCCGCCGAGTCGTCCGAGAACTCCGCGCCGCTCACCACGAGCCGGTACAGGGTGGGCTCGCCCTCCAGGTCGAAGGGCTCGATCCACCGCTCGCGGCCCCGGCAGAGCCGGCCCGGGTTCGCCGGGTCGAAGGTGTTCTGGCTGTAGCCGAGCGCTCGGACCATGCGACGGGCTCCGCGACCTCCGGCGCACACGGCGCGTCACCCCGCGCCTCCGTCCCGGAGCCGCCCCCACGTACCACGTTCACCCCCGGAGGGGCGCTAGGGCGACGCCGCGTCCCACCACACCCGTGGCCGCACCTGCACGGGCACCCCGTCCACGGTGGCCTCCACCCGCGCCGACCCCGCCGCCGCGGGCGCCTGCAGGGTGCGCTCCCAGGCCGCGCCCGTCCACGTGGCCGGTCCGAGCCAGGTGCCCTCCCCGTGCGTGAGCTCCAGCGTGACCGACGCCGTGGGGTCGGCCGTGCCGTCGGGCCGTCGCGGCGTGAGCTGCACCACCACCGTGGCCGCGCCGTCCGCCGACAGGTGCCGGTCCTCCTCCGACAGCGCCAGGGTGACGGGCTCGGTGACGACGTGCTCGACGCCCGGCGCGAGGCCCTCCAGGCGCTGCACCGTGCCGCTGGGCCACGTCACCACCACGGTCACCGCCAGGGCCGACCCCGTGGCCAGGCGCACCTCGGGCGAGCTCACGCCGCCGGGGGAGGCGGAAGCGCCCACCACCACCGTCTGGCGAGGCAGACCCGGCACCTCCGCGGTCACCACCGCGCCCACGCCGAGGTGGTTGCTGGTGGTGCCGCGCAGCCTCAGGCCCAGCCGACCGCCGTGCGCCACCACGTCGTTCCGCAACAGCCGCGGCGGTCGACCCTGGCCCGCCGAGAGGAGGTCGAGGTCGAGGTCGCCGTCCACGTCCACGCCGAAGAGCTGCTGCGCGTGGCCCTGGAGCTGCTGGAGCCCCACCGCGGTCGACACGTCGACGAAGCCGCGTCCGCCGGCATTCCACTGCAGGTCCACCCAGTACGGTCCGTTCGGCGGCTCCCCGAGGAACTCCCGCGCGTCGTCCCCCAGGCCCACCGCCAGATCGGGCCACCCATCGGCCTCCAGGTCCACCGGCACCACACCCCAGGCCAGCATCGGACGGCCCGCCGCGCCCAGCGGCAGCAGCGCGTCGAGCCGCGCCGTGCGGTCGCGCATCGGCGCATCCCAGGGCGAGGACAGGATCTGCAGCTGGTCGATGGCCGGCGCGACCACGAGCTCCCCGGCCCCGTCGCCGTCGAGGTCCACGAAGGCGCCCCCCATGGGCCGGAGCACCGTGAAGGCGGCGCCCACGTAGGCGGGACGCAGGCGGAACCCGGCATCGGGCGGGACGGGATCGAGGGGCGCCCAGCGGGGCAGTCCGTCGGCCCCGAGCGCGACGGGGTCGTAGAAGCCCGGGTGCGGCCCGGCACCCTTGCAGGCGGCGCCGAGCATGGCCAGACGCAGGCTCCCGTCGGGGCGGGGCACGGGCAGCACGGCGTAGGCGTGGGCGGCGAGCCCGCGCTCCACGAGGTCGGCCCGGGCGGTCCAGCGGCGCAGCCCGGTGCGCAGGAAGGGGAGCAGCACGATGTCGGTGGTGCCGCAGGTGTAGGGGGCGTGGAGCAGGTCGAGCCAGCCGTCGGCGTCGAGATCGACCAGGGCCAGCACGGTGGATCCCCCAGGTGGCGACGGGTCCACGTCGAGCGTGGCCCGGGTGGGGGCGGGCTTGCGTCCCAGCCAGAGGCCGTCCTCCTCCACCGAGCCGAAGACCAGGTCGTCCACGCCATCGCCGTCGACGTCCTCCACGGCGAGCACGTCGTGGAAGGTGCGCGCGGCGATCCAGTCCGACCACGTCGGGTCGACGGTCCAGCCTCCCTGCCCGTCCGGCCGGAGCAGCAGCCGCTCACGCAGGGCGTCGGCACGCTCCCGCACCCCTCCCACGAGGAGCTCGCCCTGGCCGTCGCCGTCCAGATCGCCCCAGGCCACCGTGGGGATCGCCTCGAAGCCGTCGTCCTCGGGTGGCACCACCCAGGATCGCGCCGCCCAGAAGCCCGCGGTGAGGTCCACGAAGCCCCCCGACAGCGCCGGCACGTCGAGGGGGCCGGTGTCGACCGTGTCGACCGTGTCGGTGTCGCTGTGGCCGGCGGTGTCGGTGTGGCCGGGCGGGTCGGTGTCGCTGTCGGACCCGGCGTCGCTGTCGCTGTCGCCGGGCAGGCTGGTCTCGTCGGTGTCGTCCGTGGCGCTGTCGAGGCCGGCGCTGTCGTCGTCCCCGCGGGCCGTGTCGTCCGTCGTCGGGGGCGTGGCCGGTCCGCAGGCGGAGAGCAGCGCGAGCAGGGCCACCGGCCCGCCGGAGCGCAGCGTGGTCATGGGCTGCTCGCGTCCCACCACACCCGCGGGTGGACCCACACCGGCTGCCCGTCGACGGCGATCTCGAGCCGCGAGGAGCCGGCCGCCGCGGGCGCGACCAGGGTGCGCTCCCAGACGCCGCCCGTCCAGGTGGCCGGACCCGCCCACGTGGCGCTCCCGTGGGTCTGCTCGATGGTGACCGCGGCACCGGCGTCGATCGCGCCGGCCTCCGTGCGGGGCATCACCTTGACCAGGAGGGTGGTGGTGCCGTCGGCCGGGAGGTGGCGGTCGTCCTCCGACAGCGTGACGAGCGCCGGCTCCTCGAGCGCGTGCTCCTGGCCCACCGCCAGGCCCGGCACCACCTGCACCAGCCCGCTGGGCCAGCGCACGCGCACGTCCACCGTGCTCGCCGTGCCCGTCGCGAACACCAGGCCCAGGTCCGACAGGCCGCCGGGCGTGGCGTCGCCGCCCACCACGTGGGTCTGCAGGGGCATGCCCGGCACCTGCACGGTGACCCGTGCGCCCAGCGCCAGGTGGTTGCTCGTGGTGCCCCGTAGACGCAGGCCGACGCGCCCGCCCTCCGGGGTGACCTCGTTGCGGAAGAGCCGTGCGGGCAGGGCGTGTCCGGAGACGAGCAGGTCGCGGTCGAGGTCGCCGTCGAGGTCGAGCGTGCGCACGTGCTGGGACTGGGCGGCCACCGCCTGCACCCCGAGCGTGTCGGACACGTCGACGAAGCCGCGCCCGTGGGCGTTCCACTGCAGGTCGAGGAAGTAGGGGCCGTTCATCGGCGACCCCCGGTACTCGCGGGTGTCGTCCCCGAGGCCGACGGCCAGGTCCATCCACCCGTCGAGGTCGAGGTCGATGGCCGATGCCCCCCAGGCCAGCTTCGCGTCGCCCGTGGGACCGAGGGGCGTGAGGGGGCCCAGCGCCGGCGTGAGGTCGCGCAGCCAGTAGCCGTCGTCCACGCCCATCACCTCGATCTGCGGCGTGGCGGGCGAGATGAAGAGCTCCACCGCGCCGTCGCCGTCGCCGTCGAGCAGCGTGCCGCCCATGGGCTGCAGGGCCGTGATGCGCGACGCGGCGTAGGCCGGCTGCTGACGGAAGCTGGCCGTGGTGGGCACGGGGTCCACGGTGACGAAGGTGGGCTCGCCCGACGCGGTGAGCGGGCCCGGGTCGTAGAAGCCCGGGTGACGCGACCAGCCGTCGCAGCTCTCGCCCAGCATGGCCACGCGCAGGCTGCCGTCGTCGCGGAGGATCGGGAGCACCGCGTAGGCGTGGCCGTCGAAGGTGCGCTCGAACATCTGGGGCCGCACGTCCCAGGTGGTGGCGCCGGTGCGCAGGAAGGCGAGGAGCACGACCGTGCTGCCGCCGCACACGTAGGGGGCCTGCAGCACGTCCACCCAGCCGTCGGCGTCGAGATCGACCAGCGCCATGGCGGGGCTGCCGCCCGGCAGCCCGGGCTCGTACGACACCTCCGCCTCGGTGAAGCCCCCCTCGCGGCCCAGGTGGATCATCTGATCCTGGACCGTGCCGAGGATCAGGTCGTCGCGCCCGTCGCCGTCGAGGTCCTCGAGTGCCTGCACCGCCCAGTGGGTGGGCAGCGAGATCAGCGTGGACAGGGCCTCGTCCACCGCCCAGCCGCCCTGGCCGTCGGGCACGATCACGTGCTGGGAGCGACCGCCCTGCTGCGTGAACAGGCCCGCCACCACGAGCTCCTCGCGGCCGTCGCCGTCGACGTCCCCCCACGAGGCCACGGTGTCGAAGGGGATGTCGAGCTCGTCCTTGAAGGTCTGCCAGGTGTCCTGCGCCCAGAAGGCGCCGAGGAGGTCGGTGAACCCACCCGAGAGCTGCGGCGTGGGCGGCAGGTCGGTGTCGCCGCTGTCGGACGTGTCGGACGTGTCGCTGCTGTCGGACGTGTCGCTGCTGTCGGACGTGTCGCTGCTGTCGGACGTGTCGCCCGACGTCCCCGAGTCGCCGCCCGCGCCGCTGTCGCCCGAGGGGCCGCTGTCGCCGCGATCGTCGGGCCCGCCGCCGTCCTGCAGCGCGTCGTCGATGCCGTCCCCGTCGGTGTCCCACGGGGCCCAGCGGCTGGAGGGCGACGTGGTGCACGCGGCGAGGACGACCAGCAGGACGGGAGGACGGCTCACGGAGGCACGCTCGCGGCAACGCCCCAGTCTACCGGGAAGACCCGCCCGGCGCGACCGCGGCGTCGGCGCGACCGGTCCCCCCCGGATACGACCGCCTGCTGCCTCCGGAGGCCCCGTGGCCGACGCCACCTGGTACATCACGACGCCGATCTACTACGTGAACGGCCGGCCCCACGTGGGCCACGCCTACACCACCATCGCCGCCGACACGGCCGCCCGGTGGCAACGGGCGCGCGGTCGCGACGTCTTCTTCATGACGGGCACCGACGAGCACGGCCAGAAGGTGCTCCAGAAGGCGCAGGAGCGGGGCATGAGCCCCCAGGACCACGTGGACGACATGGTGGTCCACTGGCAGCGCACGATGGCCGGGCTGGGCATCACCTACGACCACTTCATGCGCACCACCGACGCGCGGCACGTGGCCTGCGTGCAGGCCTGCCTCCAGGCCCTGCACGACCGGGGCGAGCTCTACCAGGACACGTACGTGGGCTGGTACAGCCCCGCCGCCGAGCGCTTCTGGACCGAGAAGGACCTGGTGGACGGCAAGTGCCCCGACACGGGCCAGGCGGTCGAGAAGGTGGAGGAGACCAACTGGTTCTTCCGCATGAGCGCCTACCAGGAGCGCCTGGTGGCCCACCTCGAGGCCCACCCCGGCTTCATCCGTCCCGAGAGCCGTCGCAACGAGGTGCTGGGCTTCCTGCGCAAGCCGCTGGGCGACCTCTGCATCAGCCGTCCGCGCGCCCGCATGGCGTGGGGCATCCCCTTCCCGTTCGACCCCGACTACGTCACCTACGTCTGGTTCGACGCGCTGCTGAACTACATCTCGGAGCCCGGCTTCCTCCCGGGCGGCCAGGCCGAGCCGCGCTTCGCCGACACCTGGCCCGCCGACGTCCAGCTCATCGGCAAGGACATCCTCACCACCCACGCCGTCTACTGGACGACGATGCTGATGGCGCTGGGCCTGCCGCTGCCGCGCTGCCTCTTCGCCCACGGCTGGTGGATGAGCGCCGACGGCGCGAAGATGAGCAAGTCCCTGGGCAACGTCATCGACGTGGACCTGCTGGTGGGCTCCTTCGGCCTCGACGCGGTGCGCTACTTCCTGCTCCGCGAGATCGCGTTCGGGGCCGACGGCCAGTTCAGCTACGAGGGCTTCCTCACCCGCTACAACGCCGACCTCGCCAACGACCTGGGCAACCTGGCCCACCGCGGCCTCACGATGACGCGCAACTGGCTCGACGGGAAGCTCCCCGCGCCCGGTCCGCCCACCAGCGACGACGCGGCGATCACGCGCCTCGCCACCGAGGTGGTGCAGCGCTTCGCCGCCGGCATGGACGGCCTCGACTTCCAGGGCGCCCTGATGGCCGTGGGCGACCTCGTGCGCGCCGGCAACAAGTACATCGACACCTGCGCCCCGTGGACCCTGAACAAGGAGGGCCACACCGCCCGCCTCGCCGCGGTGCTGCGCACCGTGCTCGAGGTGTCGCACCTGGCGCTGGTGCTGCTGGCGCCCGTGATGCCCGGCAAGAGCACCGAGCTCCTCGCCAAGCTGGGTCGCACCGAAGGCGACGCGGCAGCCACGCTCCGCGCGCTGCTCGACGGCGGCGAGGTGCTGCAGGCGCTCACCACCGGCACCGAGGTGGAGGTGGGCGATCCGCTCTTCCCGCGCTTCCGCGAGATGCCCGAGGCCATCGCCGCGCTGTTCGCCGAGGCCGAGGCCGCCGCCCCCCCGCCGAAGCCGAAGAAGAAGGACAAGCAGGCCGCCGGGCCCCCCGCCACGATCACCTTCGACGACTTCGCGAAGGTGGCCCTGCGCGCCGGCACCATCCTCGAGGCCGCCCCCCACCCCGACGCCACCAAGCTCCTGGTGCTCAAGGTCGACGTGGGCGAGCCCGAGCCCCGCCAGATCGTCGCCGGCATCGCCACCCGCTACGCCCCCGCCGACCTCGTCGGCCTCCACGTCGTCGTCGTCGCCAACCTCGCCCCCGCCACCATCCGGGGCGTCGAGAGCCAGGGCATGCTCCTGGCCGCGGGAGGCAAGGAGGTCGTCGGGCTGGTCCAGGTGGA
This sequence comes from Alphaproteobacteria bacterium, assembly GCA_020632955.1. GTDB lineage: Bacteria > Myxococcota_A > UBA796 > UBA796 > JACKEO01. The sequence goes on along the minus strand of JACKEO010000010.1, from coordinate 114,305 downwards.
CGCCGATCCGGGGGAGGTCGTCAGGTAGCGGTCCTTCGTCAGCCGCCACAGAGGCACAGAGGCCACAGAGGGGTGCACAGAGGCAGGGACGCAACGGCAGGCCCAACCGGCCCGCCACGATCCCCCTCCGTGCCTCCCCTCCGTTCCTCGCCGAGCGGCGCGGCAACGCGCCGCCCACCACCGCCACGTCCCGCCCCGACACCCCCAAGCCCGAGGCACCGCGGAACCCACCCAGGGAGCCACAGAGGCCCACACCCGCCCCCCTCTGTGCCGGCCTCTGCGCCCTCTGTGCCTCTGTGGCGGCTGCCGATCCCCCGCCTACTCCCTGAGCGCCAACCCCTCGTACGCCACCTCCCTCACGGTCTCGCGGTGCTGGCGGACGAAGCGCAGGTCGAGCACGCGGACGGTGACGGTCCACTGGGAGCGGGCCTCGCCGCGGTCGACCACGGGGAGGCTGTCGGGGGCGCGCCAGGGGGACAGCAGGGCCGCCTCGGCGAGGCGCTCGCGGACGAGGACGGGGTCGATGTCGTCGGGCACGTCGAGGGTGACGACCACCTCGGGGCGGGCGGTGGGCTCCACGCGCACCTCGTCGCGGAGGAGCCGGTGGTTGGGGACGGCCACCACCTGGCCCTCGGCGTCGCGGAGCCAGGTGGCGCGCAGGCCCACGCGATCGACCACGCCGCGGTTCGGGCCCACCGTGACCAGCCAGCCCGGCCGCAGGCGGCCTTCCGTGGTGAGGATCATGGTGGCGACGATGTCGCGGGCCAGGGCGCGCATGGCCCAGGCCGACAGCAGCAGCAGGGCCACGGGCACCACCGGCAGCCACGGAAGCCACGCCTGCGGTGCCACCGCCGCGATGCCGCGGAACAGGAGGCCTCCGGCGACGACCCAGGAGGTGGTGCGCGCCACGCGCAGGAGGAAGGGCAGCAGGCCCCGCGGCGCCAGCCGCACCCGAAGCCGCTCGGTCTGCACGCCACCCAGGGCCACGAGCACGGCGAGCACCAGCGACAGCACCAGCGAGCCCACGCCACGCGCGGGCGCCCAGGCAGGGAGCGGAGGCGGCGCCTCGCGCGGCACGGGGGACTCGCCCAGCTCCACCGGGAGCCCGGGAGGTGCGGGCGGGGCCGGCGGAGGCAGGGGCTCCCAGGGGGGCTCGGGCCCCCACGGACGCGCGTCGGGCACGGGCACCGTGGGCGGGAGCTGCAGGGGCTCCACGCCCACGTCGCCCCGGTCGGCCGGGACCACCTCCACCGCGTCAGGTGACACGTCCCCGCGGTCCTGCGGCGCCGTGTCGCCCGCGTCCTCGGGCACCTGCGCCCAGGCCGCCGCCACCACCAGCCAGGCGAGGATCACGTCCACCCCCGCGCGCGGGCCAGCTCGGCGAGGGCACGCCGCAGGTGGGCCGGCAGCACGAAGCGATCGCCGTCGGCCCGCAGCAGCCCCCAGTGCGACAGGTGCGCCAGCTGGGCACGCGCCTCGAGGGGCGGCTCCTGGAAGACCCGGCTCCAGGTGTCCTCGTCGAGGTAGCCCTGCCGCGCGGCCACCTGGAGCGCGAGGGCCGAGCGGTCGGTGACGTGGCGCATCGCCGCGTCGGGACCCGCGGGCACGGGGCCCATGTGCACCTGGCGCCGCGCGGGGTCCACCTCCACGATCGCCGCCAGCCACAGCTGCATCGCGTCGCGGGCCACGCCCCCGCAGGCGGCGTGGAAGTCGCGGAACCAGGAGCGCTCGTAGCGGGCCCGGGCACGCCCCGCCCCGGCCTCGGTGAAGCGGAGGTCCAGCTCGCTCATGGCGTGCCGCGCCAGCATGGCCTCGCGCAGCTCGTCCACCTCGAGGGGCTCGATCCGCACCACGGTGGGGAAGGCGCGGGCCAGCGGCGCGGCGGCGCTGGCGAACACCCACACCAGCTCGTCGGCCTCGAGGATCCACGCGTTGCGCCCGCCGTCGCCCAGCACGCCGTCGACGAAGCGGCGCAGCGGCTCGAAGCCGCCGGGTCGCAGCGTGTAGAGCCACGACAGCCCCGTGACCACGTGGACCACGCCGTGCGCCTGCCGATCGAACCAGGCGTCCACCTCGGCGGGCGTGGGTGCGCGGTCGAGATCGTGGCGCCGGATGCCCCGCACCCGCAGGGCCCGCAGCGCAGCACGGATCACCGCCGCCTGGCCAGCGCCTCCGGGACCCACCACGGCCACCGAGCGGAGCTGGGCGCCCTCGCGCTCCTCCACGGCCTCCCGCACGCGGTCCGCCTGGGTGTGGCGCCCGCCGAGCAGCTCCCCCGCCTCCAGCGCCTGCTCGCTGAACAGGCGCCGGTAGGGAAGCGGCAGCGCCGCCGCCGGCACCAGCGGCGCGAAGCGCGCCGGCGTGAGGCCGGCGTCGCCTTCGGGGACGGGCAGACCCAGCGCCTCGCGCGCACGCGCGAGCCCGGTCTCCCCCAGGCCGTCCCGCAGCGCCCGGGTGGCCCGCTGCACCACGCCCACGCGCGCGGCAGCGTCCGCCTCGCGCGCGCCACGGGTCCTCGGGGCCTCTTCCACGAGCTCGGCGAACCGTCCGTCGGCGATGCGCACCCGCAGGTCGTCGAGGTCGCCCAGCACCGCGGCCTGCACCTGCCGCTCCACCTCGTCGTACCAGGGCTGGGCGGCGTGGACGGCCTCGGTGAGCTCCTGCCGGGCGCGCGCGATCCCCTCCAGCGCGAGGGCGCGCGCCACCCGCCGGGACTCCGCCCCCACGGGCCCGTCGCCTGCGAGCGCCACCTCGGCCGCGGCGAGCTCCACGTTGAAGCCCACGGTGCGGTCCAGTTCCTCGATGGCCCCGATGGCCCTGCCCAGCTCCACCCCGTAGCGCTGGGTGAGCGCCAGGAGGTCACGGGTGATCGCGGTCTCGATGTAGGCGAGCACCACCTCGCGGAAGGGCACCTCGCTCACCTCGGTGGCCTCGGGGAGCTGCCAGGCACCCACCAGCGGCACGTCCACCGGCACCTCGTAGCGCTCGGTCAACAGGGCGCCGGCCTTCAGCAGGGCGTCGAGGAGCGGTGCGAAGGGACGCTCCCCGCCCAGCTGCTCGCGGAGCTCGTCGGCCGTCTCGGCCGCGTCGGTGGCCACGCGGCTCATCCCGGAGGCGGCGTCGCGCAGGGCGTCGGCGAGGTCGTCGCCGTTGCCTTCGGCCTCGAGGGCGGCGTCCACGGCGTCGAGCGTCTCGTCCACCGCCTCCAGCACGCGCTCGAGCTGCGTGGTCCCCCGGCCGCGGACCAGGCGCGCGAGCTGCTGCCCGTGCTCCTCCAGGGCCCCGCGCACCTCGATCTCGAGGGCCTCGAGCTCCACCTCGAGGCACAGCGCATCGAAGCGCACCTCGGCGGTCTGCATGGCCGCCTGGAAGCCCGGGCCCAGCCGCGACAGGCCCAGCTCCCGCTCCGCGGCGGCGCGTCCGGGCGCGCGCGACCAGGCCGGCAGCTCCAGGGTGACCATCCGGCGGAGGTCCTCCCCGGTGGCCCCCCACGCCTCGGCGAGCAGGTGGTCCAGGCGCTCGGCGGCCGTGTCGAAGGCGCCCTGGGACTCCTCCCGCGCCACCCGGAAGTCGTCGGCGAGGTCCTGCGCGATGCGGTCGAGCAGCTCGGGTCCCGCCCCCGCGGACTCCACGACGTCGTAGGCGTCGAGCACCCGGTGGAAGAGCTCGCGGGCGCGCGCCGCCAGCGCCAGCTCTCCGTTCACCACCGCCGAGGCCACCGCCTCCAGCCGGGCGGGCGTGCGCTCCGCCAGGTGGTGACCGGCCACGTTCCGGAAGGGCAGCGGCGCCCGGGGCGACACCCCCACGAGCCAGGCGGTGAAGGCCCGCACGGCCTGCCGACCGTCCTGGGGCGAAGGCAGCGTGGGCGCGGCCACCGACGCGGGCAGGTGGCCCACGAGGCGGTCGAGGGTCTCGACGAGCTCCGTGGGGTGCCAGCCCCGCCGTCCGAGCCGCGAGCCGTGGTCCACCAGGAAGGACCGCCACCGCTCCGCCAGCTCCGTGCGCGCGAGCCGCAGCGCCAGCGCCGCGTCCTCGGGCGGACCGGCCGCGATGGCGACCACCTTGCGATGGTGCCGGCGCACCTCCCGCCTGAGGGCCTCCAGGAAGGCCTGGCTGCGCTCGGCGACGGGCGCCAGCATGTCGTGGCGCAGCTCGCGCACCACCAGCGCGAGGTCGTCGGCGAGGTGCTCGAGCTGGGTGCGCAGCGGCCCCTCGGGGAGGGCCTCGGGCAGCTCCCAGCGCGCACGGGGCACCCCGCGTTCCTGCACCTCCAGGAGCCGCCCCACCGGCGTCTCCCGGGCCAGTCCCACCGCGAGGTGGACGGCCAGGGCACCGGCGAGCCCGTCCACCGCGGCCATCCCCCAGACGATGGCGGTGACCTGGCCCAGCTCGGCGCCGGGCTCCTGGATGCGCCAGGCCACGAGGCCGAACACGGGGATGCTGGAGGCCCACAGGCCGGTCCACCCGTAGCGGACGAGCGCGCCCGGCGCGCCCACGAGGCGGGCCACCGCGATGGCCGCGCCGAAGAGCAGCAGGGCGCGCACGGTGGCGAGCAGCAGCGCCAGGGGTGCGGTGTCGACGAGGGCGCGCACCGGGAGCAGCGCCCCCGCCTGCACGAGCAGCAGCACCAGCCCCGCGGACGTGCCCAGCTCCAGGGCCGCGCTGGGGGCTCCAGGCGCCACCGAGGCGAGCACCAGCCCCGCCACCAGGCCCACCAGGGGCACCGACACGCCCACCGGCGCGATGGCCACGGTGGACACCACGGCCACGCCCACCACCCAGGCCCCCCGGGCCGTGGGCGACCACCGCGCGCCTGCCGCGAGGATGAGCCCCACGAGCACGCCCACGCCCACGGTGAACACCAGGCGCTCCACGGCCCCCGGGCCGAGGATGCCGAGCCCCGTCCACGCCCCCATCCCGGCCGACCAGCCCACCAGCAGCGAGAGCGCCGCCACCTCGCCCAGCACCGCCAGCCACAGGATCGTGCGGGTGACGGGACCCTCCGCCGCCACCGGCTGCAGCACGCCCGCCACGAGCAGCGAGGACGTGCCGAGCAGGGCGACGGCCACCCCCACCACGTCGGCGAGGCCGCCCTGCACCTCCACCACGCCGGCCCCGAGACGGCCCTCCAGCACCATCCAGCCCCCGAGCGCCGCAGCCCCCAGGAGCACCACCACGTGCCCGGTGACCATGCCGCCCACGGCGCGGCGCAGCCCGGCGAGGCGGGTGGGCTCCAGGCGGCGCCCGATCCACAGCATCACCACCAGCCAGGCCGCGTCGCTGGGTCGTTGGAGCACCACCAGCTCGGCCGGCCCCAGGAGGCCCTCGTGGAAGGGCCAGGCGGGCCACACCCGCGCCACCGCATGGCCCACCGACGCGCCCAGCATCACGCCCGCGCCGAGCCACCCCACCGCGCGCGGCAGGCCGAGCGCGCCCACGAGCCGGCCCGCCGCGGTGCCCACCACCACGGCCAGCACGGCGGCCAGCGGCGCGATCTGGAGCGGGTCGGCCAGCTCCAGCACGGCGAGCATCGTGCTGCCCACCACCACCGCACCGGCGGAGCGCAGGACCGTGCGGCGGGTGGACGAGGCGCCCATCCCTACCGGCTCCAGAAGTCGGGGAGCAGCAGCGCCAGGAGCGTGAAGAACTCCAGGCGCCCCAGGATCATGGCGAAGGCGAACCAGAGCTTCGCCACGTCGGAGTAGGCCGCGAAGTGGTCGGCCTCCAGGTAGAAGGGCGCCGGTCCCATGTTCGACAGCGTGGTGAGCATCGCGCCGAAGCCGGTGGGGAGCGGGGTGCCGTCGGTGTAGGCCACGAGCAGCACGCCGAACATCAGCACGAGCATGTAGACGAAGAAGAAGACCGCCACCTCGGTGAGCACGGGCTGCGGCACGGTCTTGCGGCTCATGCGCACCGACACCACCACCGACGGACGCACCGAGCGTCGGATCTGCGCCCAGGTGGTCTTGCCCAGCAGCAGGATGCGGCTGACCTTGATGCCGCCGGCCGTGGACCCCGACATCGCACCCACGAACATGATGACCAGCAGCAGCCCGAGGCCCGGCGCCGGGTAGGCCATGTAGTCGTCGGTGACGTAGCCGGTGGACGTGACCATCGAGGCCACCTGGAACAGGGCGTAGCGCAGCGCCTGCCACGGGTGCTGCTCGTGGTGGCTCACCAGCAGCAGGGTGAGCAGCAGCACCGACACCGACACGATCACCACGTACATCCGGAACTCGCCGGACCGGAACATCCCGCGCCACGACCGGGTGGTGAGCAGGCCGTGGTAGAGCGCGTAGTTCACCCCGCCCACCAGCATGAAGGCCGAGATCACCACCTCGATCAGCGGGGACTGGAAGCCCGCCACGCTGGCGTTCAGCGGCGAGAAGCCGCCCGTCGACATCGTGGTGAGCGCGTGGCAGACCGCCTGGAAGACGTCCATGCGCACGGCACCCGGCGACGGCGTGATCAGCGCCCCGAGCACCCAGAGCACCACGAACTCCAGGGCGGTGAGCGCGGCGTAGATGCCCCACAGCACGATGGAGGTCTCGCGGATGCGCGGCACGAGGCCCTCGGCCGTGGGACCGGGCACCTCGCTGCGGAACATGTGCTTGCCGCCCACCCCGAGGTTCGGGAAGACGGCCACGAACAGCACGACGACGCCCATGCCGCCGAGCCACTGGATGAGGCTGCGCCACAGCAGCAGGGGACGCGACAGCGTGCCCTCGATGTCGGCCAGGATGGTGGCGCCGGTGGTGGTGAAGCCGCTCGCGGCCTCGAAGAAGGCGTCGGCTGGCGACAGCCCGGCGCCCAGCACGAAGGGAAGCCCGCCGAAGAGCCCGGCACCGAACCAGATCAGGGCCACGGCCAGCGTGGCGTCACGCCGTGACAGGCCCCGTTGCTCCTCGATCTCGAGCCCGGCACGCCACAGCAGGGCCGCCGCGCCGAAGGTGACGATCGAGGCGATCCACATCGCCTCGGTGCCGCCCTCGTCGACGAGCCGGTGGTAGCCCGAGACCTCCATCAGCACGCCCGAGAAGGCGCACAGCAGCATGAAGGCCGCCATGCCCCCCGTCACGGCCCCCACGGGGCGCGCCACGCGGCGGAGGGCGGCGACGAGCTCCGCGGAGGAGGCGCCCGTCTGGCTCACGAGGGCATCCTCACGACGCGAGGCGGGGACGGAAGAGGAGACTCACGCGCTTGATCGCCGAGCGCGTGGCCAGCACGATCACGGTGTCGCCCGCCTGGATGACGTCGTCGCCGCGGGGGATGATCACCCGCTCGCGCCCCAGGATCGCGCAGATCAGGGCACCGCGCGGCCAGTTGAGCTGCTGCGACTTCATCGGGATGCCCACCACCGGACTCGTGTCGCCCACCACCAGCTCGAGCACCTCGGCCTTGCCGTCCTCGAGCGCGGTGAGGCGCTTCACGTCGGTCTGGCGGCTGTAGCGGAGCACGTGGTCGGACGCGACGAGGCGCGGCGAGAGCACCACGTCCACGCCGAGCTGCCGGTAGATGTCGGTGTAGTCGGGGCGGTGGCAGAGGGCGACGGTGCGCGCCACGCCCGCCCGGTGGGCGAGCAGGCAGGCCATCAGGTTCACCTCGTCCTCGTGGCTCACGGCGGCGAAGAGGTCGGATCGACCGATCTCCTCCTCGAGCAGCAGCGCGAGGTTCGTGCCGTCGCCGTGCACCACGGTGACGCCCTCGAGGGTGCCGGCCAGCGCCTCGGCGCGCTCACGGTCCTTCTCGATGATCGTGACGCGCGCCCCGTCCCGCACCAGCGGCTTGGCCAGCGCCTTGCCCACCACGCCGCCGCCCACGATCGCCACCCGGCGCGCCTCACGCTGGGCCGAGAAGAGGTCCTCGGCCGCGAGGATGTTGGACGGCAGCCCCACGATGTAGGCCTGATCGTCGGGCAGGAGGTGGTCGGCCCCCCCGGGCACGAAGACCTCGCCGTCGCGCACGATGAGCGCCACCAGGGTGTTCGGCGGCATCTGCAGCTTGGCGAGCTGCTTGTGGAGCATGCGGCTGTTCTTGTCGAGCTTCATCTTCACGAGCTCGATGCGGTCGGCCGCGAGGTCGATGACCTCGAGCGCGCCGTGGGACCGCGCGATCTTGGCGATCTCCTGGGCGAGCAGCACGCGGGGGTTGAGCGTGACGTCCACCCCGAGGAAGCCGTACTCCACACCGGACTCGTCGGTGCAGGTGGCCCAGGCGTCGCCCTGGATGCGGGCGATGACGCGCTTGCAGCCCATGCGCTTGGCCGCGAGCGCCGCCAGCATGTTGACCTCGTCGTGGTCGGTGACCGCGACGACGAGATCCGCCTCGTGCGCGCGCGCCTCGCGCAGCACCTTCGGGCTGGCGCCGTACCCGACGAGGGTGGCCACGTCGTGGTGCTCCTCCACCTCCCGCATCACGTCGGGGTCGGCGTCGATGGCGACCACGCCGTGACGCTCGTACTCCAGGGTGCGCAGGACGTGGCGACCGACCTGGCCCATGCCGATGACGACGACGTACACGGGGGTGCCCTCCAAGGGCGGCGCCCCCCTAACGCGGGACGGATCAGGACGGGCCGCGGCGCGCGGGCCACGGTAGGAAGCCGGCTTGTGCTGGAGGATCCGTGTCGCTCGTCGCCACCGTGCTCGGCTCCACCGCTCGCCTCACCGGGGTGAGCCGGCCGTCGATGCCGCCCTCCTACGCCGACGGCCTCCGTCGCCCCGACGCCCCGGCGCCGGTCTCGCTCCGCCGCGCCCCGCCGGTCGACGACCTGCTGTCGTCCGAGGCCATCGCCGCCGCCTCGGCCGCCGCGATCTCCACCTCGCAGGTGGCCACGCCCGCGGGCCACGAGCCCGGGCTCATGGAGGACCTCGTCGGGCTGCCCCTCACCCGCGAGAACGTGGAGGCCGTGCTCGACGACCTCGTGCGCCCCGCGCTCAACGCCGACGGCGGCGACATCACGCTGGTCGACATCCGCGACGGCGACGTGCACGTGAAGCTGGTGGGCGCCTGCAACACCTGCCCGTCCAGCGTGATGACCATGCGCATGGGCGTCGAGCGGCTCCTCCAGGAGGAGTTTCCCGACATGGGCGAGCTCATCCAGGTGGACGCCGGCGCCTGGTAGGGAAGGCAGCCCCGAGCCCAGGCCGGCGCGCTACCCGAAGAGCAGCCAGCCGAGCGCCACCCCGCCCACCAGGGCGATGAGCACCACGAGCCACGGCGCGCCCTCGCCGCCGTCGACGGGCGCGGGCTTCGCCGCCACGGGCGCCTCGGCGGGGGCCGCCGAAGGCGCCGCCACCGGGAGCCGCCGCAGCGCTCGCGCCGGCCGCCGCCGCCGCGAGCGCTGCCGTGCGGGCCGCCATCGGCGCGTCCTCGTGGTCGTCCTCGCTGTCGTCGTCGACCTCGAAGCCCATGTCGCCCCAGCCCATGTCGCCGGGGATGGCCGTGGGCGGCGTCTCCTCGGTGTCCTCCTCGAGCGAGAAGGTGGCGAGGTTCTCGGCCAGCGAGAGCGACTCGTCGCCCGTGGTCTGCAGCGAACGGGGCTGGGCGGCCTCGCCCACGCGGTGCCGCCGGCCCTTGCTGGCGAGCAGGCGCGCCGGATCCGGCGCGTCGAGGTCGGCGTCCTCCAGCGCAGGCGGCACCGGCGGAGCCTCGAGGCTGGCGTCGTCGAAGGTGGTGGGCGCCGCGGGCACGAGAGGCGCAGGCGGCGCGTCGACGAGCAGGGCCTCGCCGGGCAGGGGCGCCTCGCCCGGGTCGGGCTCGTCGGCCGTGGTGGCCTCGCCTTCGGGCGCGACCTCCGGTTCGGGGTCGACGGCCTCCGGGGACGGTTCCTCGGCAGACGGGGGCTCGTCGGGCGCGGGTTCGTCGGACGGGGCCTCCTGGGCATCCACCTCCGGCGCAGCCTCGACCTCGCCTTCCGGAGCTGCCTCGACCTCGCCTTCCGGAGCTGCCTCGACCTCGCCTCCCGGAGCTGCCTCGACCGAAGCCTCCACGGCGGCCTCGGCCTCCGGCGCCTTCTTGCGGCGGGAGCGCGTGCGCGGCGATGCGGGCTTGCGTGGCGTCAACTCGACAGACCTCCCCCGAGCGCGCCCGTCTCGGGGCCCGCCGGAGGGTCGCCGCCTGCCGCCCTCGACACCCGCGCTGCCACCCAGACAGCATCGAGGTCGACGAGGCCGATCCGCTCGACGGCTCCCCTCAGGACCAGCGCATAGTCCCTCCGTACGGTGACGCCCACCTCTCCCCCTGGCATCTGGAGCAGGTGGGTACCGAAAGGCAACCGGCCGGTACGCACCGCCGCCGCCGCCACGGCGCACGCGCTGGACCCCGAGGCCAGCGTGGGGCCGGCTCCCCGCTCCCACACCCGCAGGGCGATCACGCCGTCGCCGACGACACGGGCGACCTGCACGTTGGTGCGCCGCGGGAAGCGTGCGTCGGTCTCGAGCAGCGCGCCCCAGCTCCGCCAGGGCACGTCGTCGAGCGGCGCGTCGACGAAGATCACCGCGTGCGGATTTCCGAGGCCCACCGCCGTGACCCGCAGCACCTGCGCGCCCACCTCGAGCGGGGCGTCGACCAGCGGCGCCGCGGCGTGCACCGGCACGTCGGCGGGGTCGAAGGAGGCCTGTCCCATCTCGAGGACCACACGCTCGGGCCCCACCTCGGCCCCCACCGCACAGGCACCCGTCCACAGCGTGAACGGTCCGTCGGGCACGCGCCCGGTGTCGACCAGCCAGCGCGCGAAGATGCGGAGCCCGTTGCCGGACTTCTCGGCCACCGAGCCGTCCGGGTTCCAGATGCGCACGCCCGCGTCACGACCCGCGGCGTCGGCGGGCTCCAGGATGCCGTCGCCGCCGGCCCCGGTGTGCCGATCGCACACGGCGCGCACCAGGCCCGGGCTGAGCGCCGGGCCCTCCTCGAGCACGAGGTAGTCGTTCCCCAGGCCGTGGTAGCGAGCGAGACGCATCGTGCCGGCCTAGCACGCCCCGCACGGGGTCCGCGACGGGTGCGGCCCGTGGTGCGGCGATAGGTGGCGGCCACAGAGGTGCCCATGATCGTCGCCGACGCGCGCAATCCGGCCGCCCTGGCCCTGCGCGAGGAGCTGGTCCGCCGGCTGGGCGAGCAGGGAGTCGACGGCCTCGTGCTCGTGGTGGGCGGCGACGGCTTCCTGCTGCACACGGTGGCGGAGCGCGGCACCGAGGCCACCTACATGGGCCTCAACGCCGGGCGCATCGGCTTCCTGATGAACGACGTCGACAGCCTCGACGACGTGGTGGCGCGCCTGAAGACGGGCGCGTGGCGCACCTGGACCTTTCCCCTGCTGCGCGCCGACCTCACGCTCGACGACGGCACCACGCAGACCGTGCACGCCGTGAACGATGTCGCGCTCGAGCGCAGCACCGGCCAGACGGCCCACCTCGCCCTGCAGATCGACGGGCGGGCCGTGGTCGACACCCTCGTGGCCGACGGCATCATCTTCGCCACCGCCCTGGGGTCCACGGCCTACGCCTTCAGCGCGGGCGGGCCGGCCTGCCATCCCTCGCTGCCGGCCTTCGTCGTCACGCCCGTGGCCCCCCACCACCCGCGCCTGTCGTCCTTCCTGCTGCCGGCGGACGCCACCGCCCGCGTCGAGGTGCTCGCGTCGCACCGCCGGCCCGTGCGGGCCGTCACCGACGGCCAGACCCTCGACCACGTGCTGGCGGCGGAGCTGCGCCTCGACGACCGCCAGGTGCGCTTCGCCTGGCTCGAGGGCCACGACTTCACGAGCACGATGGTGACGAAGATCCTCCGCCCCTGACCACCCCGGGTTCAGCGCGCGAGGAAGGCCGCCGACCGCTCCAGGCCGTCGCGCGCGCGCTCCGAGACGCGGGCGAACATCGGGTAGACGTGCACCTCGTGCGGCTCGACGTGCAGATCGACGGCCACCCCGGCCTCGCGGAGCCGATCGGCCATGCGGGTGCTGTCGTCGAGGATCATCTCGGACCCGCCCGCCAGGATCGACAGGGGCGGCAGGCCGGCGAGGTCGGGCGCGTACAGCGGGCTCACCCGGGGGTCGCGGCGCGACAGGCCGCCCGCGTAGTGACCCGCGAAGGCGTGGATGCGCTCGGCGGTGCCCAGGTAGTCGGTGCGCGCGTGGCGGTGGGGCGTGTCGCCGCTCACCTCCAGGTCGGTCCAGGGCGACAGCAGCAGCGCCCCGGCGGGCAGCGGGAGGTCGGCGTCGCGCAGGGCGAGCAGGGTGGCCAGCGTGAGCCCGCCGCCCGCGGAGTCCCCCGCCAGGCGCACCTTGGACGCGGGCACGCCCTGGTCGAGCAGCCACCGGTAGGCGGTGACCGCGTCGTCGATCGCGGCGGGGCAGGGGTGCTCGGGCGCCAGCCGGTACTCCACGGACAGCACGCGGCGTCCGGTGCGTCGGGCCAGGGCGAGGAGCAGCGCCGCGTGCGACACCGTGGACCCGGTGACGTAGGCCCCGCCGTGCAGGTAGAGCGTGACCTCCTCCTGCGCCGTGCCCGGCGGCATCACCCACACCACGGGCACGCCGGCCGCGCGCTCCGACAGCAGGCGACGACGGTGCGCCCGCGCCTCGAGGGAGCCCACGGCGTCGAGCCGACGGCGCATCGTGGCGAAGCTCATGCCCTCTTCGGCGAAGCGCTCGCGCAGCCACGAGAGCATCACCTCGTAGGGCCACTCCCAGGGGGGAGCCAGGGGTCCGTGCCGCAGCCGCCGGGCGGTCACGAGGCTGGCGTGGCGGGTGAAGGCCATCGCCTGGGTGGCTGCGAAGCGGCGGCCGAGGCGCGGGACGTGCGTGGTCACGGTTGGGACAGCTCCAGCTCGCGGTCGAGGGCTCCGTCGGCCGGATCGTAGAATCGGATGGTCACCTTGTCCGCTGAGGGATCGAAGGTGATCTTCGAGAGTCGGGGCTCGGCGGTCGCGTAGCGGAACTGGGGGGGCTGCAGCAGCAGGGCGGCGGGGTTGATGTTGCCGCTGGTGACCGCGATCTCCCAGGTGTCGGCGAGGCGGCCCTGCCCGCCCTTGTTGATCGTGCCGACGAAGTTGATGTGGAAGTCCCCGCCCAGGAACCACACGTTGCGCAGGTCGAGATCGCGGATGTGGCCCACGAGCTCGCTGCGCTGGCCGGGGTAGCCCTCCCAGCGGTCGTCCTTCGCCACGCCGAAGAAGGGCATGATCGTGATGGGCACCGAGCTCATCACCAGCTTGAAGTGGCAGGGGCTGCGTTGCAGTCCCTCCTTGAGCCAGTCGAGCTGGGCGCGGCTGAGGTAGACGTCGTCGGCCGCGTTGCCACCGCTGGTGGACGGGCGGCGCTCCCCCCGGCAGTCCAGCACGAAGATCTCGGCCGTGTCGCCCCACCGGTAGCTGCGCCACAGGCGGCCGTCGTCGCCCGGCTCCACCGCCACGTGCTCCACGAAGGCGAGCAGGGCCGCCTCGCGCTGGGCCTGCGAGATCGTCTCCGGGTCCCAGTTGTTGTCGACCTCGTGGTCGTCCCAGCAGGCGTACAGGCCCGCGGCGGCGAGCCCGCGCTTGTAGCCGTCGCTGGCCATCCAGTCCTGCCACTTGCGACGGTACTCCTCGAGGCTGCGGGCGCCGTCGCAGTAGGCCATGTCGCCGAGGTGGATCAGCAGGTCGACGTCCTCGTGCTCGGCGAGCCGCCCCATGGCGTCGTCGAAGCCGGTGCCCGGCCCGTTGCAGGCGTGGGCCGAGATCGTCAGCGGCTCCTTCGTCCCCTCGAGCGGCGGGGTGCGGAAGCGGCCCAGGATCGACCGGGCCTCGGGCGCGCCGGAGGTGTCCACCCGGAAGTAGCCGTAGTGGTGCCAGGCGCCCGGCTCGAGCGCCGCCACCCGCACGCGCAGGAAGCCGGCGGGCGTGGCGGTCACGAGCTCCTCGTGGTGCAGCAGCACGGTGCCGAAGACCGCCGTCTCGCGCCACACCCGCAGGAGCACGGTGGCCTGCGGCTTCACCTTGGTGACCAGGGTGGCGGCGTACGGCTCCATCGCCCCGGCCTGCACGCTCCAGGGGAAGGCCACCTCGTCCACCGCGAGCGTGCTCGGGTCGAAGGTGATCTCGGGCGGACCGGCCACCGCGGTGTCGGCGGTGTCGACGGGCGCGCCGGTGTCGGTGCGGGCGTCGCTGTCGGTGTCACCCTGGACCGAGACCGACACGTTGCAGCCGGCGAGCAGGGAGGCGGCGGCGACGCCTTCGAGCACGTCGCGACGGCTGGGCGGAGTGGGGGGCATGGCAGACCTCGCTGCGGCGGGTCTACCACGACCGCGCGTCGCTCCAGGTCACCATTCCGTCGTTCGGAGGCCCCTCCCACGCCGGTGGCGAGCCCCCGTCCGACGGGTGACCCTGACCACCCCCCGGGGGTGTCCCGTGCTGCTCTCGCTCGCGCTGCTGGCCTCGGTCCCCGCCCACGCCTGCGGCCAGTCCACCCACGCGTGGATCGGCATCGAGGCGGTGGAGCACCTGCCCGCCGGCGAGCTGCGCACGCTCCTCGAGGCGCCCGACCGCTTCCCCTTCCGGGTGCTGGGCTCGATGTTCCCCGACGGCGGCTACTCCCCGCTGGTGCAGGACGGCTACGGCGAGACGGCGCACTGGCCGCCCTTCCAGGACACCTACCTGGACTGGATCAAGGAGACCTGGGACCCGCCCTACACCGGGGAGGCCGCCGACCACGTGGCCTTCCTCATGGGCCTGGCGGCGCACGGCATGGCCGACCAGATCTTCGACGGCGTCTACCTCACGCGGGGACTGCTCTACGACGGCTCCGAGCAGTTCGGGGAGGCCGACCTGTCGAGCGACGTGGCCATGGTGGGCCTCGTGGGCGCGCAGCCGATGGTCGACGACGTGGTGCCCTACGACGTGCTCGACCTGGTCTTCGACCGCTACGGCCAGGACGCCGACGTGGCGAAGATGCGCCGCGGCGTGGCCAGCCTGTTCGTGGCGATCGCCGCGGTGGGCGCGAGCGCCGACGACGAGGCGGTGCAGGCCCAGCGACGGGCGCAGCTCCCGTGGACGAACGCCAACCTCGAGGACCCCGCCATCCCCTGCAGCCCGGCGTGCATCCAACCCGCCGTGGCCGCCTACTGGCAGACCCTCTGGGATCGCCTCCACGACCGCTTCGACGTGCAGGCCCACCCGATCTTCTGGTCGAGCCCGGCCGATGGCGCCTACGCGCACCCCACCGACGCGCTGTCCATCGAGAGCCAGCTCAGCGTGGCCTTCGCGCGGTCGGTCGACCTCGCCACCTTCACGGCCGACCTGGTGACGGTCACCGACGCCGACGGCGTCGTCCACCCGGTGGACTTCCGCTTCTACTACCGGGACCGGTCCAACGTGCTCAACGTCTGGCCCACCGAGGACTGGGCCGACGACGCCACCTACACCCTCACCATCGCCGACGGCGCGAAGGCCTGGGACGGCACCCCGCTCGGCGGCCCGTTCACGCTCACCTTCCACACCGGGCCCGCGCCCGAGCCCGCCGTGGGCGACGACCCCGAGCCCACCGCGGCCACCCCCTGCGGCTGCGGCACGTCACCTCGCGGCTGGCTGCCCGGCCTGCTGCTGCTCCCCCTGCTGGCGCGCCGCCGACGCTGATCACGCGTCGTTCGGCGCCACCTCCTCCTCGGGCTCCACGGGCTGGTCGGCGGGCGCCAGGCCGGCGAGCTTCCAGCCCGCGGACCAGGCCAGCGGCAGCACCGTGGCACCGGCCACGAAGATCACGCCGAGGCCCACCACCACCAGCGTGCCGAGCGACTGCACCGCGCGGCTGCCGGCCAGCGTGAGGGAGAAGAACGAGGCGATCGTGGTGAGGGTGGACAGGCCCGCCGCCACGCCGGTGGTGCGCAGGGCGCGGCGGATGCCTCCGGGGCCCTCCTCCTGCAGGCGGTGCAGCAGGTGCACCACCACGTCGACCCCGAGGCCCAGCAGGATGGGGATGCCCGTGAGGTTCACCATCGTGAGCTTCACGCCTCCCAGCCACAGCGCGCCGCCGGCCCAGATCATCCCGGCGAGCAGCGTGCCCACCGCGCCCAGGGTGAGCAGCGGACGCTTCAGGTCCCACCACGCCAGCAGGAAGACCAGCAGCAGCGCGATGCCTGCGATGCGGGGGGCGTCGCGGAAGGCCATCGTGAACATGCGCTGGATGCCCAGGTACTCGCCCGTGACCGGACGACCGGGCAGGGCACGCGCGATCTCGCCGTCGAGCTCGGCCACCTCGCGCACGTCCCACATGTTGCCCTTGGGCAGCAGGAGCATGCGGGGCGCGTTGGGGTTGTTGGCACCGAGCAGCAGCAGCAGGGCCTCGGGCAGGTCGGCCCGCGTGAGCGGACGCACCTCGAGCCCGCGCAGTCCCACCAGCCGCTGCGCGATCACCGGCGGCAGGTAGCGGAGGTTCTTGTGCTCCGACAGCTCCACCAGCTCCCCGATGCGCTCGAGCCGGTCGGCCTGGTCGGGCGGCAGCACGTTGGCGATGGACACCGCCGCCGCCACGTGGGGCATGCCGCCCGCGTCCACCAGCTGCTCGAGGCGGTGCTGGTCGGTGGCCAGCTGCTCGGGCTCGCCGTCGTAGAACACCACGATGGGCGAGTAGGACTGGCGGGCCAGCTTGCGCTCGGTGTCGGACAGCTCGCTGTAGGCCAGGCCCTCGCGGCGCAGGTTCGAGACGTCGTACTCGTACGACAGCCGTGGCAGCGCGAACACCCCCACCGCGATGGTGGCCACCACGACGACGCCCAGGCCCGTGGGCGACAAGGCGTAGGTGGCGCCCGACCGCCGCGCCACGCCGTCGCTGGCGCCCAGCAGCGGCGCCGTCTGCGTGTCGAGGGCGGTGAGCAGCACCGGCAGCAGGAAGACCATGCAGCCCAGGCAGGCCATCAGCCCGAAGGCGAGGATGACGCCCAGCTGCGCGAAGCCCACGAACTCGGCGAAGGTGAGGGCCAGGAAGCCCGCGGCCGACGTGAAGGCCGCCGTGCCGCAGGGGGGGCCCGTCTGATCCCAGGCCCGCACGATGGCCTCGGGCTGCTCGAGCCCCTGGGCGCGATGCTCGCGGTAGCGCCCCACGAGGTGGATCGCGAAGTCGATGCCCAGGCCGAACAGGATGGCGGTGGCGAAGGAGGTGTAGGTGTTGAGCGCGCCGATGAGCTGCTTGGTGAAGGCCAGGGTCATCAGATTGGCGAGCACGAGCG
This sequence comes from Alphaproteobacteria bacterium, assembly GCA_020632955.1. Classification (GTDB taxonomy): domain Bacteria; phylum Myxococcota_A; class UBA796; order UBA796; genus JACKEO01. The sequence goes on along the minus strand of JACKEO010000010.1, from coordinate 97,116 downwards.
GCGGGAACACGATGAGCAGCGCGCGCAGCGACCGGAAGGACAGCACCATCACCAGCAGGATCAGGCCCGCCGACAGGCCGGCGGTGCGGACGAGGTCGGCGCGGATGCCCTCCACGTCCTCCACGTTGTGCCGGTAGGCCCCGCCCATCCACTCCCGCTCGATGCCCTGCGCGCGCGCGGCCGGCTCCAGCTCGTCGAGCAGGGCGTAGGTCTGCTTCATGAACAGCTGGGCGAAGACGGGGTCGGCGCTGGTGCGCGTGGGTCGCACGATGAGGCGGCCCACGCCGGCCTCGCCCGTGGCCAGCACGCCGGCCTTGCCCGCCTTCTCGATCTTCTCGGTGAGCGGGCCCATGTCCATCAGGCGCTGGCTCACCAGCGGGCCCCCGGCCGCCCCCAGCGCGAGGGCGCCCTGCAGACGCACGTTGAGCTCGCGGATCTCGGCCGGCTCGAGCTGGAGCAGGCCGATCTCGGTGGCGAGGTCGGGGTCGAGCTCGTGCACCGCGAAGGCCACGTCGTCGAAGGCCTCGAAGCGCGCTGCGAGCGTGTCGAGGAAGGGATCGAGGACCGCGGGATCCTCGGCCCGGTAGGTGAGCGTGAGGAGGTTGAGCCCCCCCTCCTCGCTGTTGATCTGCCGCAGGCGGCCCACCACCGGATCGTCGGCGGGGAGCAGGTTGAGCAGGTTGCTGTCGATGTCGGGCGGGATGCCCAGCAGCGCCGAGGCCACCGCGAGCAGCAGGGCCCCCACCGACACGGCCAGGCGATGGCCGAGCACCCACCGCGCGATGCGCCCGTACGTGCCCTGCGGCCCGTTCACGGCGTCCTCCGCGGGGGTGACGTGGAGGCAGGGGACAAGGCGATCACCGGGTCGTGAGGTCGGGCAGCGGCCGTCCCTAACCCAGGGAGCCGCTCCGACGCGCAGGGGATCGACGTGGTATGATCCCGGATCGTCGGCCCCGGTCGGCGCGGAGCCAGGGTGAACGAGCGCGAGACCATCGATCGAGGCTGGTACTACGTCGTCGAGGCCGACGGCGGGCGCTGGGCTCCGGAGGACCGCCGCATCGTCGCCGACGACGGGCGGGTGCTCACCCGCAGGCTGCACGGCTGGCCGATCCGCGCCGAGCTCGTCGACACGAGCGGTGCGGCCCTGCCGCCGGCCACCTGGCTGCGCGCGGTGGCAGCCGCCGGCGCCGCCGTGGAGGGCACCCCCGCCGAGGGGGGTCACCTGCGCCTCGTGCTCGGCCCCGCCGGCACCACGCCGCACGTGGGCCGCGCCGACGACGGTCGCGTCGAGCTCCACCTCGACGGCCCCGCCGTGGCGGCCGCCCCCAGCCACCACGTGGTCGACGCCGAGGTGGCCGCCCTCCTCGCCGGCGTCGCCCTCCCCCCGCCGGGCGCCCCCGTCGCGGGTTCGCTGCCCGATCGTCCCGTGCCTCGCGCGCTCTTCTTCGAGTCGCTGATGAACACGGACATGCCGCACAACGACAAGGAGATCAGCCAGGGCGTGCTGCACATGGTGAGCCCGCTCCGCGACACGGGCACCGAGGTGGTGCTCGTGAACGCGAAGATGCCCATCGTGGGCGACGATCGACCGGTGATCGGCCTCGAGCGCATCGAGGAGGCCCTCGCCTCCGGGTCGATCCACTTCGTCGGGATCACCCTGCTCGAGGGCTACTGGGAGGGGGTGGTCCGCCTGATCCGCACGCTGCGGGCCTCCGGCTGCCGCGCCCACGTCGCCGTGGGCGGCGTGATGCCCACCCTGGCCCCCGAGCACGTCGCGGCGCACCTCGACGGCATCACCTTCGTGTGCCGCGGCGCCGGCGAGATCTTCGTGCCGCGCCTGGCTCGCATCCTCGGCACGTCCACGATCGACGATCCCTTCACCGAGGCCCAACGCCGCGCCCTGATGGAGATCGACGGGATGATCACGGTCGATCGCGCGGGCGGCCGGCTGCTCTCCTCCCGGTCCGACCGCACCCTGCAGGTCGCCGACATGGACCGCGTCGAGCTCGACCTGTCGCACGTGCAGGCGCGCCACATCGAGGGCGGCATCGAGATCACCACCTCACGCGGCTGCATCTACCGCTGCAGCTTCTGCAGCATCCTCGGCCGCGAGAGCTACCAGGCCCGCTCCGCCGGCAGCATCCAGGACCTGCTGGAGCTCTACCGGCGACGCTTCGCCGAGCTGCATCCCGAGGGCATCCCCGACAACGCCTACCGGGTGCACATCAGCGACGACGACTTCGCCTGCGACCGCGACCGCGCACGCACCTTCTTCGAGGCGCTGCCCGACTCGCCCTTCCGCCTGTCCAGCGTGCAGGTGGCCATCGGCGACCTGTGCCGGCGGGAGGGCGGCCGGCTCCTCGTCGAGCCCGACCACGCCTTCCTCGACGCCATCCAGCCGCGCTGCTTCGCCGACCACGGCCGTCCGATCCCCCTGAACGACTACTACGAGGACCACAAGAGCCGGGACTGGTCGAGCTTCCTGCAGATCGGGGTCGAGACGTACTCCGACCGGGAGCTGGCGCGGCTGGGCAAGGGCTACAAGAGCATCCACGTGAGGCTGATGGTGGGCGAGCTCGCCCGCCGCGACCTGCACATGGACGGCTACTTCATCCTCTCGAACGCCGACACCGAGGCGCGCGACCTCGTGGAGGTCTTCACCGAGGTGGCCCGACTGAAGCTGCGGTTCCCGCGCCACTTCCACATGCGCTTCCCGGTGGTGCAGCACCTGGTCAGCTACTTCACGGCGGCCAGCCACCGGCGACACCAGCGCCGCGGACGCGCCCACGTGATGCGGCTGCGCGGGCTGGCCGCGGTGCCCGGTCACGGCGAGCTCGACTACCCCTTCGTCGACCACGACGAGCCCCTCGACCCCTGGGTCCGGCGCACCGTCGAGCGCACCTTCGTCACCGATCGCGGCGTGTACACGGGCAACCTCGACGTGCTGTCGGGCATGTGGCGGAGCTGGATGGACGACCTCGCCCCGGACGACCCGGAGCGGGTGCGGATCGGCCGCCTCATCCGCCGGCTCGACGACCGCCCCCGGCGCCTGGTCTTCGACATGCTCCGCCACGCCTGGCTCGGGCAGGACGAGGGCTGGCCGGTGGCCGCCCTGGATCGGGAGGTCTGCCTGCAGACCGCCGAGCGCGCGCTGGGTCCCGCCGATGCCTGGCTGCCGGTGTTCAAGCACGAGCTGCGCGCCGACCGGGAGCGTCGCCTGCTGCTCGCGCTGGGCGGCACGTCCGACGCCGTGATCGACGGCGCCCTCGACCTGCTCGCCTCCACCGACGCGGCCCGCGTCTGCCTGCACCTGCTGGCCGCCCACGGATCCGTGGAGGCCCCACGCGTGGTGGAGGTGGCCCGCCGGGCTCGCGCCCGCCTGGCCGAGGAGGATCGCCCGCCCGAGCTCCGCCTCGTGATCGACGGCGACGGCTGGCAGGCCACGGTCGAGGCCGCCCGCGAGCTCCGGGAGCTCGGCGCCGAGGTGCAGTGGGTGCTGCGGGTGCCGCACCTCGCGGTGCCCGACGACCTGTCCGTCCTGCAGGCGGCGGGGGTCGAGACGCGCGTCGTGCTGCAGGTGCCCGCCGAGCACGTCGACGCGCTCGCGCCGGCCTTCACGCAGCTCGCCGACGCCGGCGTGCCCGAGGTGGCGATCGAGCTGCTGCCCGAGGCGTGGGAGCCCGCCCAGGCCGAGCAGCTGGGCACGGCGCTCTTCGCGCTGGCGCCCCGGCTCCGCGTGGCCGACACCACCCTGGTGCTGCAGCCGGTGGCCCAGCGCAGCGGTCACCTCGCCGACGTGCTCGTCGACCGCGACGGCACCGTCGGACGCAGCGACGGCCTCGTGCCCGGCCAGGGCCTGCGCGCCACCCATCGCCTGGCCCACCTCGACGACCTCACCAACCTCGACCGCCACCACCTCGAGCTCGGCGACAGCGCCGCCCTGCCGGGGGCGCCGCGCCTCGACACCCTCCGCCGCAGGACGGCCCGCGCCGAGCAGGTGCTCGCGAGCTTCGGCGCGTGGAGAAAGCGGAGTCGCCCGGGAGCGCCGGCCCAGCCGACCACCTGAGCGGCCGATTTCCTTTCCGTATCGGCCCGTTCCCGCGCCTGCGCTATCCTCCGCGGCACGCTGGGGAGCGTCCATGGAGAGGGGTCGACACGAGGTCGCGCCGTCGCGCGCACCGTGGTCCACCGTGGCTCAGTCCACGTTGGCCTTTGCCACCGCAGGAGCCGTCATCGCCGGGTACGGGCTGGTGCTCCAGCCCGCCTGGTTCGCCGGGAGCGAGGATCTGCCCTCGTCCGACGTGGTGATCGCACGCATGGCGTCGGGTGCCGTGCTGGGGGCGGTGGTGGGGTTCGCGGTCGGCGCGCTCCGGCGCGCCGTGCCCGGACCGTGGTCGCTCTACGGCACCCTGTCGGGCCTCGTGCTGGCCGCGGCGGTCCACGTGGAGATCGTGGCGAACCCCCGGTTCCCGCGCCCGTGGATGCCCGCGGTGGACGGGCGCGTGTCGCTCACGGGCGAGCAGGTGGGCACGGTGTCCGCCGTCGTGGACTGGATGGCGCACGGCGGCTGGGTGGCGCTGCTCCTCGGGCTCGCCTTCGGCGTGATCGTGGCCCTGTGGCAGGACGCCGACCAGCCCGACGACCCGTCCGCGGCCTCGCCCACCGGCACCTGGTAGGCGGCAGGGCAGGCAGACCGCACGCGCCTCCCGGCGGACACCCGCCAGGAGGCGCCGCGTCGGGTCTACAGCTCGTCGTCGTCCGCGAGGGCTTCCTCGATGGCGGCGCGCGAGGCGTCGGCCTCGAGGTCCACGTCCTCCAGGTCCACCATCGACGGGTCGTCGTCGTAGCCGACGGCACCGAGGGCCGTGAGGTACTCGTGGAGCGGCCCGGTGGCGGCGGCGAACACGCCCGAGGTGGCACGGTCGAGCAGGTCGCGGGCGATCGCGAACTCGAAGGGCACCTCGAAGTAGCGGTGCACGTCGAACTCGGGGTCGTCCTTGGCGATCGCCTCCAGCTCGTCGAGCTCGGCCCGCAGCGCGGCAGCCCGCGCCTGGATGGCGTCGGTGTCGAGACCGGCCACCTCGTCGGGCAGCGAGGCGGGCTGCGGCGTGTCGGGGTGGGCGCCCAGGTAGCGCGCCACGGCGAGGTCCAGCGCCTCCTGCTGCAGTCCGAAGGGACGGTTCGCCGCATGGATGCGGCGCAGTGCCGTCAGGCGGTCGAAGGGGGGCTCGAGCGCGAGCTGGCCGATGAGGAAGCGCCACACGTCCGCGACGTGGGGCGCGAGCTCCTTGTCGGCCCCGCGCAGCGCCACCATCGCCGGCACCACGTGGTCGCGCACGAAGGCCTCGCCCGTGTCGCGGTCCTCGTCGGGGAGGACCTGCGCCATCTCGGCGGCGAAGGTGGCGGCATCGGGCACGCCCCCGGAGAAGATGCCGGGCAGGTCGTCGCCGCCGGCGCCCACGAAGGCGCCCCACACGCAGACCTCGACCCCGTCGGCCGAGAACTCCACGCTGTAGGGGTGCACCCTGAGCCCGGCCTCCTTGTAGACCGCATGGGCGGCGGCGCGCAGGCTGCCGTCGCCCAGCGCCTCCACGTGGTCGGTGAGCGCCGCGCTCCACGCGCCGTCCGACGTGAACAGCACGCTCTGCACCGCACCGGCGCGCCGCAGGGTGACGAAGGCGCCGCCCTCGACCTTGGCGGCGAAGGCGTCGACGGCCTTCGCGATGCCCGCGGGCACGTCGCTGGGCGCCTGCTCGTGGGCCACGATGGCGAGCTCGCCGTCGGCCTGCCAGATGCGGCCGATCTCGCCGCCGGTGCCCTCCACGCCCGTGACGTACAGGCGCAGGGAGGTGCCGTCGGTCTCGAAGAGGATGTCCTTGCCCGCGTAGGTGTCGAGCCAGGCCGCGGCGTCGGGGAAGCGCTCCTTGGCGAGCGCGACCAGGCGGTCGGCCTCGTCGTCGTGCGCCACGCGCACCCGAGGACGCTCGGTGGCGCCCACGGTGAACACGACGCCGAGCTTCGAGCCGTCGATGCGGCGCGCGCAGGCCTCCGCGTCGACGAAGGGCGCGACGCCCGCGGGGACGGTGCCGCCGAAGGAGGCGGCGAGGAGCTTGTCGATCCAGGCGGGGCTGACGATGCCGTGCGTCGGCTCGGACATGGTGCGGACTCCGTGAGGGGCGGCCAGTGTACCGGAGGAGGAAGGGGGCCCTAGCGCCGATCGGGCAGCGGGTCCACGGCGCCCGCGGCCTCCGGCGTCGTGCGGGAGAGACGCGCCTCGAACAGGAAGGTGCCGCCAGGGATCACCGACGCCACGAAGGCCGCCCCGGTGCGGCCCCAGGTCCACGCCTCCACCCTGGACACGCTCCCCAGCGCCACCAGGTACACGAAGACCAGCGTGCCGTGCAGCCACCCCACCCAGGCCGTGGCGTCGGGGATCCCCAGCACGTACTTCGCGGGCATCGCACCGAGCAGCAGCACGAGCAGCGAGCTGCCCTCCGCGCGCGCCACCTGCAGGAACCAGCGTCGCACCGGCGTCATCGCGCCTCCTCGGCAGCCGGCGCCTCGGCCACGAGGCGGGTGCCCGGTCGCCACACCATCACGGCCAGCGTCGCGACGACGAGCCCGGCCGCGAGCCAGCGCACCCACGATCCCCTCGGCACCTCACGCTCCGTGGACCACACCACGAGCTGGAGGGTGGCCAGCGATCCGAGCATGCCCAGCGACAGCCAGGTGCTGCCCAGCGAGGTGCCGGTGAGGCGCGCGAGCCCGTAGCCGCCGAGCCAGGTGAGCACGAAGCCCACGGTGGCGGGCCCGTGGGCCGCGCGACGGCGCTCCTCGGGATCCCGCGCGAGCACGGCGCCGCCGACGCCCAGCACGTAGAGCCCCACGCCCACCCACTTGAGCAGCCTCAGCGTCAGCCACATGCGACCTCCCGCGCCGGCTGGTCACCCGGGCGCGCGGGGACCGCCTGCCCCCGCAACACCTCGTCGACGTGCTCCCGAAGGCTAGCCGGGATCGGCCTCGCCCTGGCCATAGGGTCGCAGCTCCGAGGTGTCGTACAGCTCGGCATAGCGGTCGTACACGCCCATGCAGATGCCGTTGCGCGAGCAGCGACGGCAGGGCTCCACGAGCTGCCGCTTGCGGTTCGGCTCCCAGTTGTACTGGCCCTCGAACACCACCTTGCCCGGCTTGCTCGCCCACTCCACGGTGACCCGCGGATCCCAGTGGAGGTCGTTCGAGAACAGGTCGTAGGGCCGCAGCAGGCACATGGGCATGCCGAAGAAGCGCACGATGGCGCGCTTCGCCCGCGGCGGCACCTGCGGCATGATCTCGGCGATCTTCGACAGGGGCAGCCCGAGCTCGGCGTACTTGTCGAGGCCGCCGCCCTCCGGCGTGGTGTTCGACACGATGATCAGCTTGGCGCCCAGCTCGTCGGCCAGGGCCACGGTGTCGGGCAGTGCGTCGACGTTGAGCTTCGTGACCACGGTGTTCACGAAGAGATCGAAGTCCGGGTCGACCTCGAGCGTGTTGCGCATGGCCGCCACGGTCTGCGCGAAGCTGCCCTGGCGCCGCGTCATCCGGTCGTTCACCTCGGGGTTGGGGCCGTGCAGCGAGAACAGCGCCTCGCTCAGCACAGGCACCGCCCGTCGCGCGAAGTCCAGATCGGCCAGCCGCGTGCCGATCGTGCCGATCGACGTGCGCATGCCGAGCTTGCGCGCCAGCGTGCACGCCTCGATGAACTGCGGGTGGATCGTGGGCTCGCCGCCCGTGAAGTGCACGCTCTTCACCCCGCGGGAGGCGTGCAGCCGCAGCACCTTCGCCACCCGACCCCAGGTGACCGAGAAGGGGTGGTAGGCCGCCATGCGGTGCTCTTCCGAGCAGAAGACGCAGCGCTCCGGGCAGTGGTAGGTGAGGTGCAGCTCGAGCCGCTCCATCACCTCGCCGTGCGGGCCGATCCACGGCGTGTCGGTGCCAGGCTCTTCCGCCACTGGCATCTTCGAGGTGGCGCGGGGGATGTGACCCGCGCGCGGACGCAGCTCGTAGGCCTCGAGCACCCGAGCATCCTCGGGACGCACCTCGGCCCTCGGCTTGGTGGGCACGGGCGTCTCGCCGCTCACGCCGCCTCCTGCCCGTCGGCGCGCGCGCGGCGGTAGCGACGGTAGGGGGCGTACAGGGAGCGGCACAGGCGCGTGAGCTCTGCGTCCACGGCCAGCGTGGAGCTCCACACCCGCGGCGGCAGCTTCGACTCCAGCATCCCGTTGATCGCCGCCGCCTTCGCCTCCAGCTCCTCGCGGGAGGGCGGATCGTCGAGGTCGCCCACGCGCGTCTGGTCGAGCAGCTCGTCGAGCGAGCCCGACAGCCCCACGTTCGACGGGTGGATCGTGCGGTCGGTGTCGACGATCATGCCGGTGTTGAAGAAGGGCGTGGGCTGCAGCGTGAACAGGTTGCGCAGGTAGAGGCGCTCGCCCCGCTCCCACGCGCCGACGATCTCGGCGCGGATGTCGTCGAAGCCCTTCCGCAGCTCCCCCAGCCGCGCCTCCGACCACGGGATGTAGTAGCCAGGGAGCAGGTTGAACCGCCAGAACCCGAGGCTGCGCAGGTGGCGGAAGTTCTCGCCCGCACGGCCTGCCGTGGTGGGCGGGATCGTCTGCGTGACCACCACCCGGGGCACCGTCTGCAGCTGCGGCAGCAGCGACACCACGTGGTCGTAGGCGTCGCCCACACCGTCGAGCGCCCGTCGGAACTTCCGGTTGTCGTCGGGCTTGCCGTCCAGCGAGATCGTGAGGATGCCCTTCGGGTAGGTGCGCAGGAAGTCCAGCCAGCCCTCGTCGAGGCCCAGGCCGTTCGTCGACAGGTAGACGTGGCCGATCTGCGGCAGCTCCGCGGCCCGCTCGAGCACGGCGCGCACCACCTCGCCCGCCAGCAGCGGCTCGCCGCCGAAGAGCTTGATGTTCCCGCCGCCGAAGCGCTCCAGGAAGAGGTCCATGCCGCGCAGCGCGTCGTCGACCGAGAGCTCCGGCCAGCCGTCCTTCACCGTGGGGCAGTACGCGCAACGGAGGTTGCACGCCCGCGTGACGGTCAGGATCAGCGTCGACGAGGCCACGTCGTCAGTCCTCCAGACGCGACAAGGCACGCGGCCCCGACGTCCCAGCCCGTCGCCCGAGTGACGGAGGAAGTCGGCACCACGTGCCCTTCGGAAACGCGCCGCGGCCAGAGGGCGAAGCCCTCCGGCAGGCAACCGACAGCCCCCGCAGCGATGCGTGCATCGCCGCGCGGACCGTCAGATCACCACTGGCCGTGCGACCCGTGGGAGCCGTGCGACCCGTGGGAGCCGTGCGACCCGTGGGAGCCGTGCGACCCGTGGGAGCCGTGCGACCCGTGGGAGCCGTGCGACCCGTGGGAAGCGTGCGACCCGTGGGAGCCGTGCGACCCGTGGGAGCCGTGCGACCCGTGGGAGCCGTGCGACCCGTGGGAGCCGTGCGACCCGTGGGAGCCGTGCGACCCGTGGGAGCCGTGGGACGCGTGCGACCCGTGGGAGCCGTGCGACCCGTGGGAGCCGTGCGACCCGTGGGAGCCGTGCGACCCGTGGGAGCCATGCGACCCGTGGGAGCCGTGCGACCCGTGGGAGCCGTGCGACCCGTGGGAGGCGTGCGACCCGTGGGAGCCGTGCGACCCGTGAGAGCCGTGCGACCCGTGGGAGCCGTGCGACCCGTGGGAGCCGTGCGACCCGTGGGAGCAGTGGCTCGCCAGGAAGACACCGCCGTTGTCCGGGTCGGACACCAGCATGTCGGCCTTCTGGAGCAGGCCCTCGACGTCCACTTCGGACGCCTGACGGGTCTCCTCCGCCTGCAAGAACTGGGTGGGCTTCTTGCTCAGGCCAGGAAGCGGCGGCAGACCAGCAAGATCCTTCTTCGCCATCGTAGACTCCTCTCGGGCTCGCGAATCCCTAGGCGGCATCCTCGTCGCGGGACCGGTTGATGGTCCAGCGCCGGAAGACCGCCTCTATCTTACCATCGGTGTCGTTGGCGATGCGCTCGAAAAGAAGTCGAGCGATGCCCATGTGCTCCTTGCACTTCGGCGTGTTCGGCCGTTGTGCAAATAGATCCCCGCTTTCCATGTAGTTGTTGATCGGGCGTACCCCGCAGTACGGCATGTTCCAGCACGTATGACAGGCGGGCAGGCCGTCGAGCAACGACGCCATGACGAGCGCGCGCACGGTCGGGTGGCCGACCAGGTCGCGGTAGGAGCTCTTCCCCAGCTCGCCGAGCTGGAAGAAGTCGGATCCCATGCCGGCAAGCATGCGACCCTCGTCGGACGGAAACACCCGTCCGTCGAAGTTGTACGCGATCTGCCCCGTGCCGGATCCGATCGGGTTGCGCAGATCCACGTAGTTCGGATCGTCGGGCGTGAGCATCTTCTTCAGGAAGACGGCAGCGGTGCCCTCCTGGATCTGGACGCCCTGCTGGTTCAGCTCGAGGATGTAGTCGAGCACCTCGGCGTAGAAGTCGAGGTACTCCTCCATCGTGTAGCCGATGACGCGCCACGTCTTCGTGGCGAAGCCGTAGGGGTTGAGCGGCCGGATCTTCAGGTTGCGCAGCCCCAGATCCACGTACAGATCGACGAGATCCTTCCAGTTCTCCATCGTCTTGCGCGTGGTGGTCATCAGCGCGTCGACGTGCCACAGCCCCGGATCCCGACCGCGCTCGACGTAGCGACGGTTGAAGTAGCGGATCCAGTGCAGGACCTGGTCGTAGGCGTTGTGATCCGCGGGCTCGAGGCCCTTCGGGAAGTTCGCCTCCTGCTTGACCCAGGTGCGGTTCCAGTTGTGGAGGTCCTTCGGCCCGTCGAGCGAGGTGCAGACGAGCACCCCGTTGTCCATGAGCCACTCGGCGTTCTCCTCCGTCATCCAGGTCATGTTGGTGACGACGGAGTGGTCGACGATCTTGCCGTGCTTCTTGTTGAGCTCGCGCGAGTACTCCACGGACAGCTTGATGGCGTCCATGTTCACGGTGGGCTCGCCGCCCGTGTACTCGAAGCAGATGTACGGGTTGGTGGACTGGAAGGCCATCTCCACCGCGTGCTTCACCACCTCGGGGGACATGTCGGTGTCGACCCGATCCATGTCGGTGCGCGAGGCGTGGCAGTACTTGCAGCCCTGGTTGCACCGCAGCGTGGTGATCATCACGTGGAGGTGCGGCCCGTAGTCCACGTAGTACCGCTTGCGCCGCACCTTGGCGGCCAGGTCCCACGGGTTGAGCTCGGCGCGGATGAAGCCCTTGGCGGCCAGGCCCTCGTACTCGGGGTGACCGGCGACCAGCTCGCCCTTGAGGAAGACGGCGAAGTCGTCCTCGGACAGGAAGTGCCACTCGCCGCTGTCGGCGGTGAGCAGCACCTTCCCCGCCATGCGCTCGAAGCGGAACGGACCGAGCTTGTCGGCCTGGACGGCGAGCTTGGGGAGCTGGATGGTGCGGGTGGCGATCACAGGGGCACGCCTCCAAGGGTCTCGCGGGCACGCACGATCGTCTCGAAGAGCGCGTGGTTCGCGAAGAAGTCGCCCAGCACGTCGGCATAGCCCGGGTGGAAGCCGCGGAGTGTCACGGTGGTCTCCGTGTCGCCCGCCTGCACGTCGATCTCCTCGGCGTGACCCGCGTAGGCCTCGACGGCCGCCTGGATCCCCGCGTCCTGGTAGAGCGACTTGTGGAAGGTGAGCGTGATCTCGGTGGCCGACATCAGCCCTCCTCTTCCCACGGCACGGAGATCTCGAGGGGATCCTCCTCGAGCTCCTCCTGGTCGAGCTCGGCGAGGAGCGCGTCGATGCTCGTCTGGTTGGCGTCGGCGAAGAAGGCCTTCGCCATGTAGTACTCGCGGATCTGCGCGGTGGACTCACCGACGCGGATGCGGATCACCTGGTTGAGGAGCTCGTTGGCGAACTCGCCGGCGAGCACGTCGAGATCCTGGATCGCGCCGTCGGGCTTCGGCTTCAGCCGGACCTCGACCTGATCGTCGCCAGGGCGGGAGAGGTAGACGAAGCAACGGTCCACGAACAGGTAGGCCGCGCCGTACACCGCGTCGCGCGGGTACAGATCTTCGCTGACCGTGAAGGACACCCGCGTACCGTCGGTGGCGTAGGTGAGCTCCTGGAGCTCCCCGGAGTCTGCGTCGCTCAAAGCCTTGGCCTCCGTGCCCGTCGAGGGCGTGGGCGGGAGCAGGGGGCGAGGCCCCCGCGAGTCGCTCCCGCGGCATGCTGCTGACCGTCTCGTCCGGCGCGGGCCACACGGCCCCCGCGCGGAAGGCGGAGCGTATCACACCCCCGCCTCCGCGGGGGATCTCGCCGCGCGCCTGCGACGAGAACGAAGCTAAGCAGGACGACGCGGGCCGAGACCCGCGTCGACTACCCGGAAGACCGGGGACGAACCTTCCTGATCGTCAGACCAGGGAGTCGGCCCCGAAGGTCTCCATGCGGTCGTCGTGCGTCATCATGCGCGCGAGCGGCCAGAGATCCCCGTCGGGGCGGGTCTCGTTGCGGCGCACGCGCTCGGCCAGGCCGAGGATGACACGCCCGAGCTTCTCGTCGGTGCGGAAGCTGCCCGAGCCCCCGTCCATCAGGACGAAGTCGACGAGCCGGGTGTGGGTGAGCCCGCGGGGAGCGCCTTCGTGTGCACACAGGTGCACCCGGGCCTTCTTCCCGCTCGCGTGGGCGAGGGTGAGCACCGCCGCGCCACGCTCGACGCGCGACAGGTCGGAGACGTACCACCCGTACTTCAACGGGGTTCCCATGCCGATGGGGGCGAAGAGCCACCACGGCGAGGGCCCGGAGACCGGGGTGACGCCTGCCGACTGCACGGCCTGCACGGCTGCGCCGGCGCTACCAGGGACGGCAGCCGCAGCGGCAGTGCCCGCCAGCAGCTTCTTGAGCATGCTCCGCCGAGTGTCCATGTCCACACCCCATTCCGTTCGCGCGGTTCTGATGGCTGGCCCGGCAGTGTGACCCGATGGTCACCGAGGCGCCGGTCCTCTCCCAGCCATGGTCAGGGTCATTATAGTCGCAGCGGAAGCGGAGCGCGCGTCCGTCGTGCGGGGGAAGCGACCTCGCTGAAACCGGTCGCCCGAACCCTTCGCTGAAAACAGGGTTTCCGTCGCGTTCGCTCCGAATCGACCAGAGCGCGGCGCCGCGGCGCGCGCGGCGCGGCGGTCGGCGCGCCGTCGCGCGGAGGGCGATCCGGCGAGCGCGCGCGCGACCGGATCCACCGTGGCCGATCGGTGGATCCTCACGGGTCGAAGGGCCGGTCGAGCGCCGCGGCGCGATCCTCGTCGCTGGGCTGCTCGGTACGGCTCCTCAGCCCGCGCCGCTCCTCGAGCCGACGCAGCAGCGCCTCGCTGGGCTCGGTGCGCAGCGTCTCGCGGATGATCGGCAGGGGATCCTCGAAGATCGGGGACAGCTCGCGCTCGTCGTAGGTGTGCGCCATCGAGTACATCCCGGCGCAGATGGTGTCCCACCGGCAGGCGTCGCAGGCCGAGCCCTTGCCGTGGAGGAACTCCAGCTGGTGCACGAAGCCCTTCTGGTCGAGGAAGCGGATGCAGCGCTCCTCCTCCTTGATGATCTTGCGCGCCTCGGTGCTCGCCCAGGCGAAGCGCCGCATGTAGCAGAGGGGCACGCGCTCGGCGCGGAAGGTGCGGCCCGTGGCGTGGAGGTACTCCATCGCGAGCTCGAGGCTCACCTGCCACTCGTAGTGCTTCGGGATGACGTCGGGGTTCTTCTCGGCCCGGTTGCCGTCCGGGTCCATGTTGTTCCAGACGAAGTGCCGGATGAACGGGAAGCGGTCGGTGAGCCACATCACGTTCTCGTGGAGGTGGTCTGCGTTGTAGGCGCAGATCACGCAGTTGATGTCGGCCGTGATGCCCATCTCGGGGACGAGGGACAGGCAGGTGACCAGCGTCTCCCAGGCGTTCGGGTAGGACGTGATGAAGTTGTGGACCTCGGGCCGGTAGCTGTGCAGCGACACGTGGATGTGGGTGAGGCCCGCGTCCACGCACTCCCGGAAGAAGTCGCGGTCGGCCAGGAGCTGGCCGTTGGTGATCATGCGCGTGTGCAGGCCGCGCTCGCTGGCGTAGCGGAGCGCCGGCTTGAGCATCGGCGACATCGTGGGCTCGCCGCCCGTGAGGATGACGCCGTCGTAGTTCATGTCGGCGAGGTCATCGATCATCGAGCACATCTCGTCCTCGGTGAGATCGATGCCCGTGGGCGGGTTGCTGCAGAAGCGGCAGTGCTGCAGGCAGTTGCGCGTGAGCTGGAGGTAGCCGAGGTTCGCCATGGACCTACTTGGCCTCCGGGGTGGTGCCCGCGAACATCGCCTTGGCCTTGGCCAGGCGCTCCTCGCGCTCCTTCTTGCGGTTCGCCTCGACGATGGCCAGGGGATCCTCGGGCGCGGAGGTGGGCATCGCGTAGCCGGGCAGGCTGGGCGCGGGGGGCTGCGCCGGCCGGCCGTGGCGGATGCGGCGCAGGGGCTCGGGGTGGCGCGCGTGCAGCTGGGCCCGCGCGTCGTCGGCCCACGCCTCGCCCGCCACCAGCGGACGCAGCAGCGCCAGGCCCTGGTCACGGACCATGTTGATGTGCATGCCGTCGCAGCGGTCGGACACCAGGCAGTCCTCGCAGCGCACCGACTTGGCCTGGTAGCCCTCGCGCACGTGGAAGCGGGAGAGCTGGCGGATGTCGAAGCGGCCCGTGCCCTTGTCGAAGGTGTCGGCGGGCAGCACCGGCCGCGCCTCGATCAGCTCGGCACCGGGCGTGTTGCAGGCCGGCAGGCCCGACGCGCGCACCCGCAGCCCCAGCGCCGTGAAGAAGGCGTGCGGGTCGCGGACGTCGTCGTCGGAGGCGTCCTTCATGTGCTCGTGCGAGGGCTGGTGGATGCGCAGGCTGGCGAGCGCCCCCTCGACGAGGTCGCGGTGGGCGAGCATCCACGCGGCCGTGCCGGCGGTGAGCTGCACCTCGATCTCGTCGACGCTGTCGGGCCAGGGGGCGCCGAACCAGGCGTCGAGCTGCGCGGCCGTGCGGGCCACCCACACCGTGGGCACGCCGGTGTCGGGCAGGGGGAAGGCATCGCCCACGCGCACGTACAGGCCCGCGCCCTCGGGCAGGCGCGCGCGCACCCTGTCGACCTCGGCCGTGCGATCGAGCGTGACGCCCACCTTGTCGATGCCGAAGGGCAGGGGGACCGGGACCTCCTTGAGGAGGCGGCGCTCGGCGCCCACGTCCCACACCTCCCAGGTGCCCTCGTTCTGCCGCTCGATGGAGCGGTCCATCGTGGTGCAGTAGGGCTCGATGAAGCAGTGCTGGCAGCGATCCGGCTCCCTGCAGTGCAGGGGCTCGCCGGTGTCGAGGTACTTGCGCACGTGGAAGCGGCGCCCGTTGATCTCGTCCAGCATCTTGTGCGGGTCCTGGATCAGGTCCTCCATCCCCTCGAGGAACTCGACGGGGAAGCGGTTGGTCCAGACCACGAAGCCCGGGTGGCGGTTGAGGCGGAAGACCTTCTGCAGCACCGGCAGGTAGGCGCGCGGGTTGTAGAAGAGCTCGTCGCGGTTGTCGTAGCCGGCGGACTGCGGGATCACGTGGAGCAGGTCGAACTCGGTGATGCCGAGGCGCACGGCGAGCTCGACGATCTTGTCGAGCACGCCCACGTTCTGCTTGTTGATGACCACGTCGACGCTGGCGATCATCCGCGGGTCGCGGGAGGCGCGCCGGATCGCCTTCACGATGCGGTCGAAGCTGCCCTTGTGCTGGGTGAGCCGGTTGTGCAGCTCGGCGGTGTGGCCGTGCAGCGAGAAGGTCATCTCCTGCAGGCCCGCCTTCACGCAGGTCTCGTAGTAGTCGCGATCGGCGTAGCGCCAGCCGTTCGTGACCGTCTGGATGCGGCCGTAGCCCACCTCGCGCGCATACCGGATGAACTCGGGGAAGAGCGGGTGGAGGCTGGCCTCGCCCCCCGACAGGATGATCTTCCAGGCGTTCATCTCGGTGCGGCCGCGCAGGATCTCGGCCTTCACCTCCTCCTCGGAGAGGTAGACGTTCCGCGGCGTGTCCATGTCGAGGCAGAACAGGCAGTGGCTGTTGCAGGCGGTGACCGTGCGCACCCAGTGCTTGGGCACGTTCGCCACCTCCTCACGCCAGAGCATGTACTCCTCGGTGCTCTGGTCCTCCGGCTTGAGGAAGGAGACCGTCGGCTCGGTGGCTCCCATCGGGTCGGCTCCTGCGGCGTGGGGGGGCGCTGCGGTGCGCGATCAGGCGTCGAGGGACCAGCCGATCGCGATGCCTGGATCGTCACCCGGTGCGGGCTCCGGACCCAGCGTCAGCCTTCCAGTATAGCAACCGAGGCGATCGGATCCGCTGGGTTTCGCGAGGTGCTCGGGCACGTCGCCCCAGGCGGTGGTGGCCTCGGGCGCGGGCGCCACGGCCTCGGACCCCGCCAGCAGCCCCTTCGGCAGCACCGCCGCGATCGCGTCGCGCGCCGCGCCCGCCGACCAGGTGGCGGCGATCGACGCGAGCGTGTGGAGCGAGCCCCCGCGGGGCGCCAGCCGGAACCAGGGACGGCCGGGCAGGTCGCCCAGGTCCCACAGCTCGGCGAAGGCCTCGGCCTGGGTGGGCGCCGTGAGCACGGCGTAGCAGCCGATCTCGATGCTGGGCACCAGCGAGCCGAGACGATCGAGCGCCCGCAGCGCGGCGTCGAAGGCGCCCTCGATGCCCACCACCGCGTCGTGGGTGGCGGCGTCGGGCCCGAAGAGGGCGGCGTCGACCCGGGTGATGCCCCGCAGGCGACGCAGCTGCATGTCGGAGCAGGCGTCGAGCGCACCGGCCTCGCCGGCCACCTCGATGCGCGGGAACTGCAGGCGGGTGGCCTCGCGGAGCAGCTCGGCGGCATCGGGGTGGGCGAGCGAGCCGGCCGACGCGATGCGCAGGGTGCGGGCGCCCTCCTGGGCCGCACGCACGAGGCGCACGCGGGCCGCGCGGGTGGTCTCGGGCTCGGGGGGCTGGGGGTGGTCGCCCAGCACAGGGTCGGCGATGCGACCCGGAGCCAGGAAGGCCACGCGCAGGCGCTCGGGCCTGCCCACCTCCTGCTCGGCCACCAGGGGATCGCCGCCGAGCGAGGGCAGGCGCACCGCCAGCCGCACGTAGGAGGGTCGGGTGGCGGGGAAGCGCCCGCCGCGGGCCGGCGGGTAGACCTCGCCGCCCTCGAGCGCGGTGGGCGGCAGCCGACCGGGGTTCACCAGCCGCACCGACTCGCTGTCGATCTCGGTGCGCCCGAAGCGCCGCACGTAGTCGGTGGGGGCGCCGGAACAGCGGGCGTCGCGCGGACAGCCCACGCAGCCGCGCTCCCCCGACACCGGCTCGTAGTGCGCGCGCTGGAAGGGCCAGCGCCCCTCGCCCGGCAGCACCCACACCACCGCGTCGGAAGGGATCATCGCGGGCCCCGTGGCCGGCGCGGCACACCGGGGGAAGCCCTCGAGCATCATCGTGAGGCCCTGGCGGACGCCCCGTTGCACCGCCGCCTCGAGGTCGCGCTGGATGAGACCGAAGCGCGGCGAGACGGCCACGTCGGCCCCCGCGGCAGGACCCCTCAGGGTGACGCGGCGCAGCACCATCGCCGCCACGCCGAGCTTCGTGGCCACGTCGGCCAGCTCCGACAGGTGGGCTGCCGTGGGCCGGGTGACCGTGACCTGGAGCTCCACCTCGAGGCCCGCGGCCACGGCGGCCCGCACGCCCTGCACGGCGCGACGCCAGGCGCCCGGCTGGCCCACGAGCCAGTCGTGCGCGTCGGCGCGCGCGCTGTGGAGCTGCACGCGCACGCGCGTGAGGCCGAGCTCGGCGAGCATGCTCGCCACCTTCGGCGTGCCCAGCGCCAGGCCGTCGGTGACGAGCCCCAGGCGGGGCGCACCGGCGTCGGCGAGCGCGCGCACGAGCCGCGGCAGGTCGCGCCGCAGCGTGGGCTCGCCACCGGTGAGCATCCAGCTCTCGGCGCCCGTGTGGGCGCGCGCCACCGCGACGACGGCGTCGAGCGCCGGATCCTCGGGGGCCTCGTCGAGCGCCTGGTCGAGGCGGCCCGGGGCGCGCACGCCCCCGCACACCACGAGGCGCACCTCGGGGACGTCGCTGGTGGGGAGGCTCCGTCGCGCCGCCTTCCCTTGGTCCGTGGTCATCGCGCTCCCTGGGCCAGCGGCCGTGCCGCCACCGCGGCGACGTCGAGTCCGGCGTGCTGCGACCGCAGCAGGTCGGCCGCCCGGCGCCACACCGGCGCCGCGGACAGGATCCGCAGCCCGTCTACCCCGAGCGCTGCGCAGAGCGCACCCGTGCGGACGAGGGCCGTGGGGTTCGTCGCGTCGGACGGGCGCAATCCCACGAGCACCCGCAGGCGCGTCTGGGGCTGGAGGCGCGCGCCCTCGGCGAGGAGCCAGCGCACGGCGCGGAGGGCCGGCCGCACCGCCTCGGGGTCGAGGGAGTCGAGCTCCAGCGCGAGATCCGTGCAGCCCGAGGCGAGCAGGCGCGCGGCCTCGGCCGTGTCGAGGCGGTCGGTCCAGCACCAGACCGTGGGCTGCGCCTCGGCGTCCAGCCGTGCCAGGGCCGCCTCGTCGAGCCCCCCGGGCGCGGCCACCACCGCCTGGCCCTCGCTGTGGTCGGCGCCGTCGAACCAGGGCTCCACCGTGGTGATCGGCGCGTGGATGCCCGCGCCGTCGCGCACCTCCCAGTAGGCGTGCCAGGCGCCGCCGCAGCGGGTGCGCAGGGCGCAGGTGCGGCAGGGCTCGCCATGGGCCTTGTTGCCGACGTTGTCGAGGCCGTGGGTGTCGCGCCACCCGCCCGCCCGCGCCTCGAAGGCCTCCACGCACTGATCGAGGGCGTCGTCCCAGCCGATGCAGAGAGGGAGCCCACAGTAGGGGTTGACCAGCTCCAGGCCGTGCACCTCGGCGCGGGCCCGTGCCTCCCGGATGCGCGGCCCGAGCACGCCGTAGTCGGGGAGCAGCTCGGCCACGCCGTCGCGCGCCCGCCCGTGGGGCTGTACCGCCGACAGGCTGATGAAGTGCACCCGGGGAAGCCGCGCCGCCACGAAGTCGACGTAGTCGGCCACCAGCTCCTGGGTGAGCGAGGCGGTGACGGGGTTGAGCGTGACGCGGATGCCGTGGTCGAGCATCGCGTCGATGCCGCGCAGGCAGCGGGGGAAGGCGCCCTCGAGCCCCGCCAGGGTGTCGTGGCGCTCGGGCACGTGGCTGAGCAGCGAGACGAAGGCCGAGGTGACCCCGGCGTCGGCCAGCTCGGCCGCGTAGGCGTCGTCGAGGAGCACGGCGTTCGTCTGCAGCTCGACGAAGCGCACCCCACCCGCGCGGGCACGCCGCACCAGCTCCACCAGCCGCTTGCGCAACAGGGTGGGCTCCCCGCCCGAGATCGTGAGGGTCTCGGCACCGTCGTCGAGGAAGGCCTGGAGCTGGGCGTCGATCTCGGCCGCAGGCGGCGTCGGACGGGCGTAGTCCTCCATCGGCACGTTGCAGAAGGGGCAGCGCTCGTTGCAGGCCATCGTCAGGCGCAGCAGCCCCTTGGTACGATGGCTCTCCTCGCCGAGGGTCGCTGGCTCGGCGCCCGTCGGCCGGGTCCCGCGCTCGGCCGTCATGGCATCCGACATGCACCGCTCCCAGCGGGTCAGCCCCACAAGGTAGCACGGATTCCCATGCCCGATCTCGCTCCCCGCGGCGACGCGCCGCCCGCCTTCCTGGTCCTCCCGTCCGAGGAGGACCGCGCCCTGGGCCAGATCCAACAGCGGGTCCGTGCCATCGCGCTCAAGCAGCTGATGACCTTCCCCGCGGGGCGGCTCACGGCGCCCACGCGCCGCGCGCTCACCGACGCACGGAAGGTGCTCGCCAGCATCCTCGCGTCGCACAAGGCCCTGCTGCTCGACGCGGTGAGCCACCCCGACGTGCAGACGCCGCTGCTGGTGCTCGACGTGCCCTCGGAGCTCACCGGCCAGGATCCCGAGCGGATGATCCAGCAGGCGCTGCCGCCGCTGCTGGCGATCCTGTCGCACGTGGCGCCGAAGGGCGTGGTGCCCGAGACCCTGCTCTGGGACCTGCCCCTCGACGTGCTCCCCGACGCGGTGGGTCACCGCCTGCTCCGCTTCGACCCCCCGGCGCGCGGCGTGCTGGTGGACCCCCTGGGCCTGGAGCTCAACCTCGACGACGAGACCAAGCTGCGCCTGCCGCGCGCGCCGGCCCTGCCGCCCGAGACGGCCTCGGTCACGGCCGAGCGCCCCTTCCACCGCCTCACGTCCGACCTGCCGCGGCTGGAGTTCGCGCTGTACGACTCCAACCCGCTGTCGATGCTCGAGGCCCACCCCGAGAAGTTCGGCAACGCCATCAGCCTGGGCGACAAGCCGCTGGAGCACTGGCTGGGGGCCTTCCGCGAGGCGCTCGAGATCATCCGCGTGGCCATCCCCGAGTGGTACGGCGAGCTGCGGGGCTTCATGCGGCGCTTCATCCCCGTGGGCTACCTGCCCGAGCGCCACCTCTCGGCCTCGTACCGGGAGGCGCCGGGCATCGCCTACCTCACGCTGTGCGACGAGCCGATCACGATCGCCGAGGCCATCGTCCACGAGACCCAGCACAGCAAGATCAACGCGCTGTCGTGGCTCGATCCCATCGTGCACAACGGCCAGACCACCTGGACCAAGTCCCCGGTGCGCCCCGACCTGCGACCCCTCTGGGGCGTGCTGCTCGCGGTGCACGCCTTCGTGCCGGTGGCCGCGATGTACGAGCGGCTGGCCGCCATGGACCACCCGGTCAGCCGCACCGACCGCTTCCCGCGGCGCCGCGCCGAGATCCTCGCCGGGAACCACAACGGCATGGTGGCGGTGCTGGAGTCGGCGAACGCCTCTCCGCTGGGCCGCAAGCTCATCGACCAGATGAACGCCCTGCACGAGCACACCCGCGCCCTGGCGCCCCCCCCGCCCGAGGGGCTCGACCTGGACGGCGACGTCCTGCCCGACAGCTAGCCGCGGGTGCCCGTCGTCCCCGCCCTCGCGGACCACGTCACCACCGGGTGCGCCCTCCTCGCCGTGCTGGTCTCGGCGGCCGTGCTGCTGCGCGCCCACCCGCCGGACCGCGCGCTCGCGGGACCCCTGCTGCTCGCGCTCGGGGGCGCCGTCGTCGCCCTGGTCCTCGTCCCGAAGGCACCCTGGGCGATGGACCACCGGGGCCTCGAGGCCTGGGTCTTCGAGCAGGACGAGGTGCTCCTGGCCCGGCAGACGGCCGAGCACGGCGTGGCGGCGCACTGGACCTGGTGGTGGCTGGGGCGGCTGCTTCCGCGCGCCGTGCACCCCTGGGGTGCGAGCCTCGTCGCCTCCACGCTGTCGGTGGTGCTGCTCGGCGGGCTCGTGCGCACGTGGACCGGTCGACGGGCCGCGGGCCTCCTCGCGGCAGGGATCCTGGCCACCTCGCCGATCCACCTGCGCCTGGCGGTGTCGGCCTCGCCCTACGTGGCGACCGAGCTGTGGCTCCTCGTCGCGCTCGTCGGACTGACCCTCGCAGCGCGGGACCGCCTCGCCGGCTGGGTGCTGGGAGGCGCCGCCGCGGTGCTCGCGGTGGGCACCCGGGCGGACGCGGCGGCCGTCGTCCCGGTGATCTGCCTCGGCAGCCTCGCCGGCGTGCCGGCCCTGCGGCGACAGCTCGTGCGTCCCCCGGTGGCCGCCGTCACCCTGCTCGCCGCCGGCGCGGCCGGTCTGCGGCTCGCGGGCGCGCTGGGCGCCGCCGACGCCGAGGAGCTCGACGTCCTCCAACGCCACGCCCTCCCGGACGTGCTCGCCCAGTGGGGCCTGCTCGCGGGGGTCGCGTTCCTCGGCGGGATCGCGCCCGCGCGGTGGCTGCGTCCGCTCGGGGTGGCGGCCCTGGGCCTGGCGCTGCTGTCGGAGCTCGCGTGGCGGGCCCCGGGCGCCGACACGGTGTGGCCGGAGCTGCCGCCGCACGTGGCGGGCGTGGTGCTCCACCAGCCGCTGCTCCACCCGCTGCTCGTGCCCCCGGTGGTGGGGGTGGCCGCCTTCGCGGGCCTCGGCCTGCTCGCACGGCGCGCACCCGCCCTCGCCGCCACCGCCCTCGCCGCCCTCGTGGCCAGCACGACGATCCACGAGCTGGTGGTGGGCAGCGGCAGCCCCGGCTTCTACCTCCGGGCCGCAGGGCTCGGGCTCTGGGCCGTCGCGGCGGCGGCGGGCAGCGGTCTCGTCGCGGCGGGCACCCGGGGGGCGCTGCGCGTGGCGGCGGTCCTCGCCGTGCTGGCCGCAGTGCAGGTGGCCGCGCGGCACACGCTGGTCACCCACCGCTTCGACCTGCAGGCCGAGCTGGACGTGCTGTGGGCGGCGCGGGCACTGGGCGACGAAGCCCCCGTGGTGGCGCTGGAGCTCGACGATCTCGAGCCGCCGCTCACCCCCGACGCGGTGGTGGACGAGCGGGACGCCGCCCGCCTCGCGCTCGCGCCCGTGGCAGGCCACGCGAGACCGCCCCTGAGGTCGGTGCGGCAGGCCCTCGCCGCCCCGGCCGCCGTGGTGGGAGGATGGTGGCTCCACGGCCTGGCCTGCCACCGGCCGCTCCGCCTGCGCAGCAGCCATCGCCCCGCCGTGGACCCCGACGCCACCGTGGTCGCCTTCGGGGGTCGCGTGTGGGCGGTGCCGCAGCGCGTGGACCCCGAGCCCGAGCTGCTGCGGCCGCCGGCCCCCCTGCCCCTGGTCACCCCGGAGGAGCTGGCCTGCGCCGCCGACCCCACGCACGCCCGGTGCCTGCTCCCCGGCGAGCCCTGCGCCGCCTGGGCCTGTGCGACGCCCGCGCCCGCCGCCGATCTGGAGGAGCCCGCCTGCGCCGCGATGCGGGAGGCCTTCGTGCTCGCGCCCGTGCGCGTGCACCACCCCGGTCCCGTCACCCTGGGCAACAGCGGCTTCCGCCCGCTCTCACGGGACCCGGTGGTGGGTCTCTACCGCATCACGGGCGTGCGTCAGCGCACCCAGATCCAGGCCGGGAGTCCCGCAGAGGTGGGGTTGGGCGCCGGGATCCAGGGGAAGTGGTAGTACCCGCTGCCCAGGGTGAAGCCGTCGTAGGCGCGCGGGTTGCACTGGATGTCCTGGATGTGGATGCCCACCCCGATGCCCGCGTCGCGGCTGTCGGTCTGGTCGGCGTCCGCCGAGAAGCCGAAGCGCAGCCCGCCGCAGTTGCGGAAGCCGTGGTTCCAGCCCCAGCGCTGCCAGCCGGTGGAGCTCCAGCCCGAGACCACCGCCTTGAGCGCGGTGCTGTAGAGGCCCGTCTGCCCGGCGAAGGAGGGCATCACGGCGCCTGCGGCGAGGTCGCGCGCGGTGGACGTGGCGTGGGTGGCCACCTCGCACGTGGTCTGGGCGAAGCCCAGGCGCTTCATGCACATGCGCGTCTGGCTGCCGGGCACCGTGTAGTAGGCCTCGCTGAAGGCGTCCTGGTCGACGCCGAGGTCCCAGGCCACGGTCTCGCCACCGGTGGAGGCCTCCCAGCTCGCGTGGTCGTAGGTGTAGGCCGAGTAGGTGGAGGTCTGGAGCACCAGCGTCCAGCCGCCGCCCGCGCTGGTCATGTCGCACCAGGTCTCGAAGGCCCCCAGGCCGTCGGGGTCGAGCCAGTAGACGCCGTCGCCGTAGGAGGAGCCCGCGTCGAGGGCCACCTTGCAGCTGTCGGTGGGACAGGAGGCGTCCTGGCCGCTGTCGGCGGGGCACAGGATGGTGACCTGCTGCTCGCCCCACGGGCCGAAGGTGAGGCCGTCGTGGGCGCGGGCACGGCAGGTCCACACCTGGGCGAAGGTGGTGCCGGAGGCCGGTGCCACCACCTCGGCGGACGCCCCGAGGCCCGTGCCTCCGAGTCCGGCCGGGCTGCCGTTGCGCAGCCAGCGGATCTCGTAGGTGAGCGTGTCGAGATCGGCATCGGTGGACGGCGTGGCGATGCCGCAGGCGAGGTCGTTGAGCGGACCGGGCACGCCCGGCGTGACCTCCACCACCGGCGCGGTGGGGGCGGTGTCCACCACCACCTCCACCTGCTGGGGGATCCCGGTGGTGCCGTCCGGCGTGCGCGGGGTGGCCGTGCATCGGATCGTGTCGCCCTCCGAGAAGGCGGCGCCGAGGGTGGCGCCCGCGCCGGCCGCCGCGCCGTCCACGGTCCACGCGAAGGTGGAGGCATCGCCGTCGCCGTCCACGTCGTCGAAGGCCTGCAGGGCGCAGGCCACCGTGTCGCCCACCACCGGGCGCAGCGGCGAGATCGCCGCCCCCTGGCTGGTGGGCGGGGCGTCCTGGATCACCACCGAGGCGGTCTTCGCCGCGCCCGCGTGCACGCCGTCGGAGGGCGTGACCGTGCAGGCGACGAGGTCGTCGCGGGAGAAGACGCCCGAGAGCGTGGCCGCGCTGCCGGCGGTGAGCCCGCCCACGGTCCACACGTACGTCGAGGCGTCGGCGTCGCCCTGGGGATCGAAGAAGTCGACGCCCTCACAGCGCAGGCTGGCGGCCGCCGTGGCCGACCCGCCGCCCACCACCACGATGCGCGCGTCGCTGATCGAGGGGGTGGCCGACACCACCTCGGCCTCGGCCTCGCCCTTCGCCGTCGCGCCGCGCCCATCCGCCGCGGTGGCGTCGCAGCCCACCACATCGCCGAGGGCGGCGCCGGCCGCGCCGAGGTCGAGCTGGGGACCGGTGCCCACCGCCGCCCCCTCGAGGGTCCACGCGTAGGTCCACGTGAGCGTGTCGCCGTCGGGATCGACGCCGGTGCCCGCGCAGCGCACGATCGAGGCCGGATCGGGACCGGCGGGCGTGGGTCCACCCGGCGTGAGCGTGACCTTCGTGACGCTGGGCGGACGGTTCGCGAGGGCGACGCCCAGCTGCTCCACCGTGACGCCGCCGTCGTCGTCGGCCGCGGTGGCCACGCAGCGGACCGAGGCGCCGTCGTCCAGGGAGGGCACCACCAGCGTGGGGCCGGTGCCGAGCTCGTTCCCGGCGGGATCCTGCCAGGCGAGGGTCACCACCACGTCGTCGCCGTCGGGATCCGTGGCGGTGGCGGTGCAGGTGACGGTGGTGCCCGTGAACACCGGCCCCATCGGGGCGATGTCGATCTGGTCGAACACGGGCCGGGCGTTGACCACGAGGGCGGTGGCCGAGGCGGCCGGCGCGGCGTGGACGTCGTCGGCCGCCTGGGCGGTCACCACCCAGATCTGGCCCTTCGCGGTGTCGGCCGCGGGCACGGTGGGGCCCTTGTGGGAGGTGGCCGTGCCGTTCCTCGTCCAGCTCCAGGTGGTGGTGACCGTGTCGCCGTCCGGGTCCTCGGCCGCCGGGCTGTCGAGGGCCACGAGGTCGTCCGTGGTGTCGGGGAAGAAGGGCGAGATGCCCACGCCCGGCGCCGTCGGGGGCCGGTTCACCCGCACCGAACGCCGCTTGGAGGCCGAGAGCGCGTCGCTGTCGGTGACGGTGACGGTGAGCAGGTGGCGCGCCGGTGGCAGGTTGTCTCGGGTGACGGTGGCCCGGCCGTCCGACGCGGCCGCCGGGCGCGCGACCTCGCCGGTCTTGTCGCTGGTCCACACGATCGACAGGTCGGGCGGGCTGTCCTCGCCGTCGGCCACCACCACCGACAGCGTGACCGGCTCTCCGGCCCGCACGACGAGGCCGTCCGCGGGGGAGTCCACCGTGATCGTGGGCCCGTTGCCCACCCGGTGCACCACGGTGTCGGTGCAGGTGGCGCCCGTCTCGTCGGCCACGATGAGGGTGAGCACGTGCACCCCCAGCGACAGGGCGCGGGTGACCACCACCACCTCGCCCGTCGACGCCGGCGTGCCCGCCCCCAGCGGGCCGTCCACGTCGGACGACCAGAAGGCCGAGAGCGTGGCGCGCGGCTGGTCGTCGTCGTCGACCACGGCCTTGAGCTGCAGCGCCGTGCCCACCCCGCTGGCCTCGTCGGGGCCGGGCTCGAGGATGTCGCAGGTGGGGGGGCGGTTGGGCGGGCCCACGAGCAGATCGGCCTGATCGGCCGCCGTCTTGCCGGTGCTGTCGGTCACCTCCACCCGCAGGACGTGGGCCCCCTGCGTGAGGGTGACGCTGCCGGTGGACCGCCCCGCGTCGTCGGGGTGCTCGGGCACGTCGAGCTCGCCGTCCACGTCGGAGGTCCACCTCACGGTGAGCGCGCTGGCCAGCTCCTCGGCGTCGGAGGCCTTCGCGTCGAGCGTGAAGGGCACGCCCACGTAGGCGCGGGAGCCCTCGCCCGGCGACACGATCTCCACCGCGGGCGCGGCGCCCGCCTGCACGTCCACCACCACGCTGTCCTTGCCCACCTCCCCCCGGGGGTCCTCGGCCTCCAGCAGGATCGACAGCTGACCGCCCGGCACGTCCACCGGCACCCGGCACGGCACCGAGCCGTCGAGGCTGGAGACGGAGCCCTCGCAGACCACCTCCTCGCCGAAGTACCAGCGATAGCGCAGCTCCGCGACGCGCCCGTCGGGATCGCCCACCACGCCGTCGAGCACCGCGAGGCTGCCCTCGAACAGCCGCGCGCCGGCCACCGGGGCCCGGATCGACACGTTGGGCGGCTGGTTCGAGACGCTGAGCACCTGCTCGCTGCATGCAGCGAGGCCCAGCGCGACGACGAGCAGGGCGGGAGCGGGACGGACCACGCGGCCTCCGGGCACGGGCGCGGAGCGTGGCGCCCCTGCCCGGACCCCGATCATAGGACGAGCGGACCGCATCCGCGGAGCGCAGACGCGCCGATCAGCGCAGGCCGGCCACCCGGAAGCGCAGCATGATGCCGATGGTGCCGCCCACGCCGACCGCGAAGTTCGGGTTCACGACGCCGGGGCCGGGGCCCGCGCCGTCCGCGTCGTCCACGCGGTAGGCGCCGCCGTTGTAGAACTGCGTGAACTCCGACTGCCGGGTGTAGGCGCCCTTGTTGTTCAGCGTGTTGTTCTGGAAGGTGCGCCCGAACACCGGGAGGTCGATGTCGGCGCGCGCGAAGATCACCACCGTCTTGCCGGCGTTGATCTCGAAGCCCGGCTGGGCGTGGACGAGGATCATGTTGTTCCCCGTCATCTGGCTGGCCACGTAGGTCTGCGGGATCGGCGAGGTGATGGCGCCGACGGAGGTGCCCTGCCAGTAGCTGCCGCCCACGTAGAGCGTGGGGCGCGCCGGGTAGGCGGGCATGGGCGCGAAGCCGAGCTTCGCACCCACGTACCAGGCGATGCGGGAGGCCACCTGATCGAGCTCGGTGGGGTTGGGGATGGCGCGGGTGGGCGCCCCCTCGATCTCGCTGAAGAACTGCCAGCGGTAGGGCGAGCCGTGGATGCCGCCGAACACGCCGATGTCCATGAAGGGCGCCACGCCGAAGGCCAGCTCCAGCTCGCCGCCGAACACCAGATCGGTGGTGTTCAGCTGCAGCGCCGACTGCTGCACGATGTCGCCCAGGCGGGGGTTCTGCTGGAACTCCTTGGGCGTGCCGGCCGCGAGGAGCACGCCGGTGTGGTGCGCCTGGCCCCACGGCCCCGAGCTGACCTTCATGCCGGCGCGCACGAGGATCTCGCCCTTGCGGCCCTGCAGGCGGGACTTGAAGTCGCGCAGCTTCTTCCCGGAGTTCCGGTAGAGCTTGTACTGGGCCTTGGTGAGGCCGGCGCGATCCCACGGGGTGACGCCGCCGGACTCCTCCATCTCCTCGAGGTCCTCGAAGGTGACGCGGCCCTTGCTGCTGTCGTCGCCCACGTAGGCGTCGAGGCCCACGTCGCCGCGCTCGAGGTCCTCGGGGTCCTCGTAGACCTGGTCGTAGGCGAACTTGCGCGAGAGCTCCTCGCGCTTCTCGGCCTCGGCCTCGGCACGGCGCTGCGCCTCGGGGTCGCCGCGCAGGTCGAGCTGCTGGACCTCGCCGTTGACCAGCGCGTCCATCACCTTGACCACGCCCTCCTTGAACTCCGCGTCGTTCGAGCCGTCGAGCACCACGTCGAACTCGAGGACGAGCTTGGCGTCGGAGACGTCGATGAAGGACAGGTCGACCTGGTAGCCGCCCTCGACCGCCGACACGCGACCGCCGATGGTCCAGTCCGTCTCGGCGCGGCCACCGACGACGAAGACGCAGCCGATGTACTGCCCGTCAGGGCAGGAGCGCAGGTAGATGTCGGCGCTGTAGTCGGTGAACGGCGGCACCTCCGCCATGCGGACGACGACGTAGGCATCGCCCAGCGCGTCCTCCACGAGGCCCCGCACCCGCTCGGACTCGGGCTCGAGGAAGGGCTGGTCGGCCTCGAAGGTGGCCACCAGGACGGAGTTCAGGTCGAAGCTGAAGTCCATCCCGTCCTGAGCGAACGCGGGCGAGGCGAGCCCGAGGGTGCACAGGGCTCCCCCCAGCAGCGCTCCCCAGGTCACGGACGCGACACCAGGCTGCGGTTGGCTCATTCAGGCGGTCTCCTGTCGGACGTCCCGACCACGCGGCGGCGTGGTGCGCGGCGCGACGTCGGCTCGCTGTCGGTGGACAGCACCGCGAGGCACTCGACGTGGGAGGTGTTCGGGAACATGTCGTACAACACGAGGGTGTCCAGTCGCATGCCCTGCTGCCGCAAGGCGACGAGATCCCGCGCGAGGGCCCGCGGGTTGCACGAAATATAGGCGAGACGGGCGGGGCGAAGTGTCGAGATGCCGTCCACGACGCCGGCTTCCAGTCCGCGGCGCGCCGGATCCACCGCGACCACGGGCACGGCATCGCCCAGACGGCGTCGCACGGCGTCGAGCTGCTCCTCGACACGGCCCGCGAAGAACTCCACCCCCTCGAGGCCGTTGCGCTTCGCCGCCTCGCGGGCACGCTCCACGGCGCCCACGCCCTCCTCGACGCCCAGCGCCCACCCGGTGGTGCGGGCCGCGAGCAGCGCGAGGCCCCCCACGCCGCAGTACAGGTCGACGAAGGGCAGGCCCGGCTCGAGCCCCAGCTGATCCACCACGTCGCGGTAGAGCACCTCGGCCATGCCGGGATTGGTCTGGAAGAAGTCGGCGGGCCCCACCAGGTAGGTGATGCCGCCGAGCTCCTCCTCGAGCACGGTGTCGCCCTCGAGCACCATCGTGCGGACCCGGCCCTCCTCGTCGTGGGCGAAGATGGCGTTGCCGGGCTCGTCGTTGAGGTGCAGCGCGACGCCGAGGATGCCGGCGTCGGCGCCCACCAGCAGCGAGGCGAGGTCGGACAGCGCGCGGGTGCGTCGCCCCGCGACCAGGGTGACCACCACGCCGCCCCCGGAACGTGCGCCGCGCAGGACGATGGCGCGCAGCACGCCCACGTCGCGCTCGGGGTCGTAGGGCGGGATGGCCAGGTCGATGACGTGGTGGGCCACGCTGGCCATGGCGCGGCGCAGCGGCTCGGCCACCACGTGGCAGTGCGGGATGGGGACCACCGAGCGGGTGTTGCGGCCCCAGGCGCCCACGCGGAGCCGGCCGATGTCGCTGAAGGCCACGCCGAGCTTCGTCACCCAGCGGAAGTCGTCCTGGCCGTCGGGGCTCTGCACGAAGCCGTCGATGGCCACGTCGTCGAGGCCCTCGGCGTCGAGCGCGTCGCGCACCAGGGCCACGCGCGCGTCCTGCTGGCCCTGCGCGTCGAGGTGCATCCACGGGCAGCCACCACAGGTGTGGTACTTCGCGCACCGCGGCTCCACGCGACGGGGCGATGGCGACGGCGACTCGCGGAAGACCGCGTAGTCGGCGTGCTGGCCCTCGTGGACCACGCGCACCCGGGCGTGCTCGCCGGGGATGCCCTGCCACACCCGCATGGGCTTGCCCCGCACGGTGAGCTCGGCTTCTCCGCGGTGCGACCACGCGCGCGGCGTGATGACCACGTCCCGTCCCATCGGCCTCCTCCGGTGCGCCACTGCGCCTGCGCCGCGCGCTCCTCGGGCCCGCGGCGCCTTATGCCGATCCCCGCGCGCGCGCCGCTCGCCTCCCGTCGGGACCCCTCTCGGAGATCGCCCGACAGGATGCCTTGAACCCCGTGGATCGCTGCGCTACTGTCCGATCCGTCGGCAGACGCCCCCCTGTCCGCCGGCTCCCCTCCGCCCCGTCCCCCGGGGCACCCCCACCGCCCGCCCCGCCAGCCCGCCCCTCCCGGTCCGGACGCCCACCATGACCACCCACGGCACGCACGTCCCGCAGGCCACCGTCGAGGCTCCCTTCGGCGGCGCCGACCTGCGCCACTCCTCCTCGCAGACCTCGGACGGCTCCGTGCCGTCGGCCATCCTGCGCGCCTCGCTCGACGCGGGCCTGGATCCGGTCGCCGAGCTCTACAACGAGGCCCTCGACCTCGCGCGCGACGGCCACTACGGCCAGGCGCGGTCGCGGCTGCAGCTCCTGCTGGGCCTCGCGCCGTCGGACGGCGACGCGCACCTGCTGCTGGCCAAGGTGTACGTGGCCGGCCAGCAGTGGCGCCGCGCCGTGGCCACGCTCGACGAGGCCGCCCAGTGTGGCGCCCGCGTGCCCGAGGCCCTGCGCGAGGGCGTGCTGCGCCACCTGCAGGCCGACGACGACGACGACGACGAGCGCGCCGCCCGGGTGGTGCGCGACCAGGGCGAGGTCACGAAGCTCCGCGCCGAGGTCCGACGCCTGCGCAGCGAGAACGGTCACCTCGCCGGCCGCAACCGCTCCCTGGAGCGGGAGGCCGCACGCTGGGGGATGATCGCCACGGCCACCTCCGTCATCGCCATCGTCCTCGTCCTCGTCCAGTGGGCGCTGGGCGTGGCGCCGGCGGGCGACGAGGACGCGGTGGAGGCCCCCGCCGAGGTGGCCACCACGGCGCCCGCCCAGCTCCCCGGCGGCGACCTGGTGCCCCAGGAGCTCCCCCCCATCGTGGCCGGCGTGCAGGACGACGTGATCGTGCGCGACCCGGGCCTGGCCGGCGAGGCCACCGAGGCGCTGCAGGCCCTCGGCCTCGACGGCGTCGCCGTGGTGGTCCGTGGCGCCCGTGCCAGCCTGTCGGGCACCGTGCCCACCCACGCCGACCAGAAGGCCGCGCTCGCGGCCGTGCTCGAGCTCGACGGCATCACCGACGTGTCGTCCGACGGCGTCGTGAACCTCGCACGGCGCGACGGCGCCACCTACGCCGTGGCCTCGGGCGACTCGCTGTCGCGCATCGCCTACCGGCACTACGGCGACGAGTCGCTCTTCACGCGCATCCAGGACGCCAACCCCGAGCTCGGGGGCGGCACCGCGCTGCAGATCGGCCAGCGCCTGAAGATCCCGCCGATCACCGACTGATGCCGTGCTGAGCCTCGACGCCGCGCTCGTGGTCGCGGGGGGGCTCGTCGCGGCAGCGGCGGTGGCCACCCGCTTCGCGCGTCGCTTCGGCGTGCCCGCGATGCTGCTCTTCGTGGGCCTCGGGATGGTGGCCGGCAGCTCGGGCGCCGGGCTCTACTTCGACGACCACGCAGCCGCCTACGCCGTGGGCGTGGTGGCCCTGGCCGTGATCATCCTCTCCGGCGGCTTCGACTCCGACTGGCGCACCGTGGCGCCCGCCCTGCTGCCCGCCGGCCTGCTCGCGAGCGTGGGCGTGGTGGTGAAGATGGGCGTGACCGGGCTGGGCGCCTGGCTGCTCACCGACCTGTCGCCCGGTGACTGCCTGCTGCTCGGGGCCGTGCTCGCCCCCACCGACGCGGCCGCCACCTTCAACCTGCTGCGCGGGCGCGGGCTGCGGTCCCGGGTGCGCGCGGTGCTCGAGGCCGAGTCGTCCACGAACGACCCGGTGTCCATCTACCTGACCTTCCTGATGACCTCGTACGTGGCGTCGGGGTCGATCGCCGTGGCGCCGGCGGTGGGCGGCGCCGCACTCCAGCTCGTGCTCGGCGGCATCTTCGGGTACGTGGGCGGGCGCGCCATCCGGTCGCTGGTCAACCGGGTGGGCACCGACGCGGCCGGCCTGTACCCCCTGCTGGTGCTCGCCTCGGGCCTCGCCCTCTTCGGGCTGTCGAACCTGATCGGCGGCAACGGCTTCCTCGCGGTGTACGTGGCCGGGCTCGAGCTCACGCGCGGACGCATGACCCACCGCGCCGAGACCGCCCGCTTCCTCGACGCCATCGCGTGGACCGCGCAGATCGCCGTCTTCCTCACCCTGGGCCTGCTGGTCTTCCCCGACCGGCTTCCCGCCGTGCTCCCGCAGGCCCTGGGCGTCACCCTGGTGCTGGCCTTCGTGGCGCGGCCGGTGAGCCTGCTCCTCACCGTGCTCCCCCTGCGGTGGGTCCCCGGCGCGCCGCGCTTCACCGCCCCGGAGCTCGCGCTGCTCAGCTGGGGCGGCCTCAAGGGCGCCGTGCCCATCGTGCTCGCCATCTGGCCGCTGCTGCAGGGCGCCGGCGACCCCCGCCTCTTCGACATCGTCTTCGTGGTGGTGCTCGCGAGCACCACGGTGCAGGGGCTCACGCTCGTGCCGCTGTCGGGCGCCCTGGGTCTGCTCGAGCCCCAGCCCCCCCAGCCCCCGCTGCGCATGGAGCTGTCGGGGGCGGAAGGCCACAGCGGCATCCTCGACGTGGCCCTGCCCGCCGACGCACCCGCCGTGGGCCGGACCCTGCGCGAGCTCGAGCTGCCCGACGACCTGGTGGTGGCCGGCGTGCTGCGCGAGGGCCACCTGCTGCCCGCCCGGGGCGACACGCGGCTCGAGGCGGCCGACCACCTCTTCCTGCTCGTGGCCGACGTGGAGGAGGCCACCGTGCCCCTCCCCTTCCAGGAAGGGGGCGCCGTCAGCCCGGGATCCGACCCTCCTTCCGCATCCTCCTGATCCGATCCAGCGCCTCCTTGGCGCGGCCACCGTCGTGGATGCGGACGGCCTCGCGCAGCTGGACCTCGGCCTCGTCCCACCGCTGCTGCCGCATGCGGATCTGCCCCAGCCGGAAGTGGGCCCCGCCGCGCTGGTAGGGCTCCATGGCGTCGAAGGCGAGGTAGGTCTGGAGCGCGGTGACCGCCTCGTCGAGCCGCCCCAGCTCCTGCAGCGCCACCGCCCGGTAGTAGTGCACGCGGCGGGCACGCGGCTCCACGCGCAGCACCTGGTCGAACAGGTCGAGGCCGGCCTCGTGCTTGTCCATGTAGACCAGGGTCATGCCCAGCAGCATCGTGTTGATGATGTTGTCGGGGTAGCGCTTGAAGTTCGCGAGGAGCTCGTCGCGCGCCTTGGCGTGGTCCTCCTCCTCCAGCCACGAGATGGCCAGCGCGAAGCGGGCCATGGCCGACAGGAACACGCCCTCGTCGATCACCTTGCGGATCTGGAGGAGCCCCTCCTCCTTGCGGCTGCCGAAGGTGGGCAGCACCTTGCTCTGCTCGGTGAGCACGGTGCGCCAGAAGTTGTAGAGGCCGTCGGCGAGCTGGAGGTCGACGAAGGTGGGAGCCAGCGCGCGGGCCTTCTCCACGTGGTCGATGGCCTCGAAGGCCAGGCGCAGGGCCCCCAGGTAGCGGCTGCGGCGGGCGTCGTGGATGGCCTCGATGCCCACCACCACCGCGAGGAGGATCTCCTCCCACACCTCGTGGCCCGGCTGGGCCTGGGCGGCGGCGAGCTCGGTGCGCGCGAGCTGGCTGGCCGCCTGGTACTGGGCGTCGAAGCGGTAGTCGAAGTTCTCGAGCATCAGCGCCTGCCAGGCCAGCAGGTCGCCCATCGGCGCCACGGCCGTGCCCGGGAAGACCTGCTGGAGCTCGGCGAACCAGGCCCGCATCTCGCGGTAGCGGCGGTGGTAGAGCAGCTCCAGGCCCTCCGACACCCCGTGGATGAAGTCCCGGGACATCTTCAGGTCGGCCGCCGCCTTGTAGACGGAGGGCGCGTAGGGAGCGTCGGCCGGCAGCGGCTGCGGGACCACGTGGTCGGCAGGAGTGCCGTCCGCGTCGCGGGGCCCGTCCAGGCCGGTGAGCGGGCCGGCCTGGGCAGCGGCGGGCAGCAGCAGCGCGAGGAGCAGGCTCCTCATGCAGCGCCCCGACGGGCCGCCACCTTCGCCTCGATGCGGTCGAGGAGGTCGACCTCGAGCCGCTGGCCGTACAGCGCCTCCACCTCCCGGAGGCCGGTGGGGGAGGTGACGTTGATCTCGGTGAGCATGCCGTCGATGACGTCGATGCCCACGAAGAGCTGGCCGTGCCGCTTCAGCTCGGGCCCCAGCGCCGCGCAGATCGCGCGATCGCGGGCGTCGAGCTCCGTGGGGTGGACGGTGGCGCCCACGTGCATGTTCGCGCGGTGATCGGACGGGCCGGGCACGCGCAGGATGGCGCCCACCGGGTCGCCGTCGAAGAGGAGGATGCGCTTGTCGCCCTGGGAGACCCCCGGCAGGAAGCGCTGCGCGATGACGAAGTCGCGCCCGTCGGCCGTGAGCAGCTCCACCAGGGCCGGCAGGTTCCGGTCGCCGGGCTTCACCACCACCACGCCCCGCCCCCCGTTGCCGTCCCAGGGCTTGAGCACCGCCCCGTCGGGCTGGGACGCCACGAAGGCCCGCAGCCGCGCCTTGTCCTTCGACAGCAGCGTGGGCGGCTGGAAGTCGGCGAAGTGCATCGCCCAGATCTTCTCGTTGAAGAGCTTGAGCCCCGCGGGGTGGTTCACCACCAGGGTGGGCGCCGGCACGAGGTCGAGCACGTAGGTGGAGAAGACGTAGGTCATGTCGAAGGGCGGGTCCTTCCGCATCCACACGACGTCGACCCTGCCGGTGTCGAGCTCCTCGGCCTGCCCGCGCTCCCAGTGCGGGGCGGCGGCGCGCACCGCCACGGGCTCGGCGCGCGCCCAGGCGCGACCGTCGCGGACGTACAGGTCGTCCGGCGTGCACCACCACAGGTCGTGGCCACGATCGGTGGCCTCGCGCA
Organism: Alphaproteobacteria bacterium; assembly: GCA_020632955.1. GTDB lineage: Bacteria > Myxococcota_A > UBA796 > UBA796 > JACKEO01. Next base: position 62,290 of record JACKEO010000010.1, on the reverse strand, counting down.
TCGCCACGAAGGTGGAGTCGCCGGCCACCTGGATGCGCTCGAGCGGGTCCATGACGAACAGGTGCTTCACCGCGTCTCCTGGGCGAGCCCTCGGTCTAGCGCACGATCGACACGCCAGCAGCACGCCCGCGTCCCCCGGGACGGGTGCTCACTTCCCGATGCAGAAGCGGGCGAAGAGGGCGTCGAGCACCTCCTCCCGGGTGTCGGCCCCCGTGAGCGCGTCGAGGGCCTCCAGGCCCGCCACCACGGCGTCGGCGGCCGCCGCCGGCCCGGCGACCCCGAGCGCCTCCGTCCCCTCGCGGGCCTGTCGCGCCAGCGTGCCCAGCAGCTCGGCCTGCCGCGCCGAGGCCACCACGAGCCGGGCCTCCCCGGGCACCTCGCCCACCAGCGCCCGGGCGATCGCCTGCGCCACCGCCGGCACCCCCTCGCCGCGCGGCGCCACAGTGGGCAGCGCACCCTCCGGCGCGTCCGCATGCGGCGCGTCCACCCCGTTGAGCACCACGAGCCGCGGCCGCCCGGCGGTGCGTGCGAGCAGCGTCCGCTCGGTGGCGTCGGGCCCCTCGGGGCGGGCCCGGAGCACCACCACCAGCAGGTCGGCCTCGGCCACCAGCTCCGCGGCCAGCGCGAGACCCGCGGCCTCCACGGGATCGTCGGTGACCCGCTCCCCGGCGGTGTCGAGCAGGGTCACGGCCACTTCCCCGAGGAGGCACGGGGCCTCCACCACGTCGCGGGTGGTGCCCGGCGTGGCGTGCACCAGCGCCCGCGGCCGCCCCACCAGGGCGTTGAACAGCGAGGACTTCCCCGCGTTCACGGCGCCCACGAGGGCCACCCGCGCCCCGTGCACGAGCACGCGACCGCGCGGTGCGCTCCGCACCAGCGCCTCCGCCTCGGCGGCCACCGCATCGAGGGCACCGATCAGCTCCTCGTCGGTGCGCAGGGCCAGCGCATCGTCCGGTGCGTCGAGGCGGGCCTCGAGCTCGGCGACCACCTCGACGAGGGGCACCCGCAGCCGCGCCAGGGCCGCGCCGAGGCGACCGTCGAGCGCCGCCCGCGCCACGGCCAGGCCCGCCGCGGAGCGGGCGTCCACCAGCTGCTGCACGCCCTCGGCCTCCACGAGGTCGAGCCGCCCGTGCTCCACGGCCCGGCGCGTGAAGGCCCCCGGACCGGCGAGCTGCGCGCCCGCGGCCACCGCGGCGCGGAGCACCCGCTCCACCACCAGCGGGTTGCCGTGCACCGTGAGCTCGGCGGTGTCCTCGCCCGTGGCGGTGCGAGGCCCCGACGCGAGCCAGACGAGGCCGTCGTCCACCACGCCGTCGCCGTCGAGCACGTCGACGCGACGCACCCGGCCCGGTCGCAGCGGGGTCGGCGTGTGGGGACGCACGAGCGCGCCCACCACGGCGTGACAGCCCGGCCCGCTCCACCGGATCAGCGCCAGCGCGCTCCGCCCCCAGGGGGTGGCGAGCGCGACCAGCACCTCACCGGGAGACGGCGCCACGGGCGCGCGTCACTCCTCGACGCCCAGCTCGGAGAAGACCTGCACGTACTTCTTGCCGTCCTTCACGATGGACTGGCTCGAGACGCCCTCGACCTCGGTGGCCGCGGTGTGGACCACGTGCCGGTCGTAGCTGTTGAGCAGCAGGTTGATCGTGACGGGGCGACCGGTGTCGAGGGCCTTGCGGGCCGCCTTCTGGGCCAGCGCGCGCAGCTTCTCCTCGGGGTAGTCGCCCTTGGCCTCGCGGCGGTCGCCACGATCCCCACGATCCCCACGGTCGCGGCCTCCGCGCTCGCCACGGTCACGCCCGCCGCGGCGGTCGCCACGGTCGCGGCCCCCGCGCTCGCCACGGCCACCGCGATCCCCGCGATCCCCGCGATCCCCACGGTCGCCGCGGCCCTCGCGGTCGTCGGGGATGTCGACGTCGATGACGAAGTCGCCGAGATCCTTGGTGCGCAGCGCCTGCTTGAGCAGGCCGCGGATGGCGGCGAGCGTGGCGCCCTTGCGGCCGATGATGCGGCCGGCCTTGTCGGCCGTGACCGTGAGGCGCAGCCGATCGTCGGCCTGCACGGCCTCGGCGGTGCCCTCCACGTCCATCAGCTGGAGCAGCGTGCGGAACCAGTCGGCCGCGTACGCCGAGGCCTCGGTGCTCTCGCCGGCGCTGGCGGGGGGTGCCTCGCGACGGGGCGGACGCGGCGCGCGCTCGCGCGGCGCCTCCTCGGGCTCGTCGGAGGACGCCGCGGCGGGCTCGGGCTCGGGCTCGGGCGCCGAACCGGCCGGCCGGGCCCAGGCGATCACCCGCACCGTGGTGCGCGGCACGGAGCCGCCGCCCATCGAGCGGAAGTGGGAGAAGTCGATGGTGTAGCCCACGTCGCGCGTGTCGAGCCCGAGCTCCTTCGCCGCCGCCGTCACCGCACCCTTCACGTCCGGGCCCTCGCCCGTCACCGTCTGCACACCCTCGGGAACTGCCGTCATCTCTGCTCCTGGTCCGTGAGCGGCCGCCGCTGGGGGCGGTCCGCGGTCGTCGGTTCTAGTCGTCGTCGAGCAGCTCGCCAGCCACGCGGCCGGCGGCCCCCGGGACGGGATCGGGCCCGTCGTCTGGCCCACCACCGGGGCCGGTCGTCGAGAAAGTCCGCCTGATGTACCACTGCTGCGCGATGGAGAGCACCATGTTGACGAAGATGTAGACCACCAGCCCCGAGGGGAAGGTGTAGAAGAAGATGCCGAAGAACAGCGGCATCAGCTTCATCATCCGCGCCTGGGCGGGGTCCATGTTCGCGGTGGGCACGAACTGCTGCTGCAGCACCATCAGCCCCACCACCACCGTGGGCAGGAAGAGCCACGGATCGGGGCGCGACAGGTCGCGCAGGTAGAGGAACTCGGTGTGGTAGAGCTCCGGCGCCGCGAGCAGCGCGCTGTAGAGCGCGATCCACACCGGCATCTGCAGGAGCATCGGGAGGCAGCCACCGAGCGGGTTCACCCCGTGCTCGGTGAACAGCTTCATCGTGGCCTCCCCCTTCTTCTGGGGGTCGTCCTTGAAGCGCTCGTTCAGCTCCTGGAGCTTGGGCTGGAGCGCCTGCATGGCCTGCGAGGACTTGAAGCTGGACTGCGTGAGCGGGAAGGTGAGCGCCTTGACCAGCACCGTGAGCGACACGATGGCCAGGCCCCAGTTGCCCACCACGCCGTGGAAGAGGCGCAGCAGCCAGAGCATCGGACCGGCGAGCAGCGCCAGCCAGCCCAGCTCCACCGCCTCGCCGAGATCGGGTGCCACGGCCAGCAGGGTGCTCGTGGCCTTGGGCCCGACGTAGACGCGCAGCACGCTGGTGTGGCTCTGGCCGGCAGCGAGGCCGTCCTTCGCCAGGTAGTGCACGCCGTGCAGCGCCGCGCCGGTGGGGCCCTTGCGTGCGCTGAAGGCGCCGCGGCCCCCCTCCGCCGCCTCGGGCACCAGCAGGAAGGCGAAGTAGGTGTCGGCCAGGCCGAGCCACGAGACCGGGCCCTCCAGCGGCTCGAAGCCCACCAGCGCGGTGAGGTCGTCGCGGTAGTCGAGGCCACCGTCGACGTAGGCGCGCGGCCGCATGGCCGCCTCGTAGCGACCGGTGGACTCCGGCAGCAGGTCGTGCACCGCCACCCACAGGGGGCCCGTGGTGGCCGCGTCGCCCGTGTTCGTCCAGCGCACCTCGAGGGTCCAGACGCAGGGCTCGGCGGACGACGGCGCCAGGGTGCGCACGATCTGCACGCCTTCGGGCGTGACCCCGCGGACGACGAAGCGCTGCGGGCCCTCCTCGAGGAGCTCGGAGCGCGGCGGCGCGGCATCCGGCGCCCCGGCGCCCGCCACGAGCGCCAGCGCGGCGTCCGAGAGCAGCACCTCGGGACCCGGGGGCTCGCCCCACGGCAGGTAGGGCAGCGGGAAGCCGGCCAGCGCCCACTTCCACAGCGGCATCACCGCGTAGGCGGCCTCGTGGTCGAGCAGCACGACGTCGCTGACGCTGCCGTCGCTGCTGCGCAGGTCGAACTCGGCCCGGCAGAGCTCGCCGTGCACCACCCGCGCGGGCTGGGCCGGCACCTGGGTGGCGGGCGCGCCACCCGCCGGCGCGGCGGGCGCCTGACCGTCGACGGGATCGGTGGCCACGGGACCGGGCTCGGCCTCGTCGGCCTCGGAGGGCTGCGGCGGGAAGAGGAGCAGCCAGCCGTACCAGACCCCGAGGGCCAGGACGATCGCGAGCAGGGTGTTGCGGTCGAGGCCGCCGCCACCGCTGCCCTGGTCGGCCGCGCTCACGCCGACATCCAGGGGCGCAGCGCCCCGTGCACGGCCTGGCGGAGCTCCTCGAAGGAGGCCTCGGCGGCCGCGGGGCGGGCCAGCAGCACCACGTCGATCCCCGGGAGCACCGGGCGCAGGTGTCGGAACACCTCACGCAGGCGTCGCTTCACCCGGTTGCGCGTGACGGCGTTGCCCACCTTGCGACTCACGGCGAATCCGAACCTCGGGTGACCGAGGGGGTTGTCGAGGACGCACAGCGTGCCCACCGGCGTGGACCTCCGGCGCCCCGTGCGCTGTACGCGCCGGACCTCCTCGCTCTTGCGGAGACGGAGGGCCCGTGGGTAGCCGAGCGCGCGCCCCGAGGGGCTCAGTGGCGCTTGCTGGGCGCCGTGACCGCGAGGCGCTTGCGGCCCTTCTGGCGCCGGCGGCTCAGGACGTCGCGCCCCGACTTGGTGGCCATGCGGGCACGGAAGCCGTGGGTGCGCCGACGCCGGATCTTCGACGGCTGGTAGGTGCGCTTGCTCATGGATGCTCCTGGACGTGGGAAGCCCCGCGGGTCCCTGACGTCGGACCGGGCGCAGCTATCGCAGGCCTGCGTGCAGGGCAAGCGGGGGACCGCGCTCCCCCTGCGCACCACGGCGGACGGCAACCTCCGTGGATCCCGCCTCCGGATCCATCGGCGAGGGCGCGGCAGATCTCCGGTACTCGTGTGGATCCGGCTGCAGACCTGCTTTGCGATCGTGCGTGCCGTTGATAGGGTCGCCGCCTTCGAACCGGCCGCCGTCCGCGGGGGTGAAGACCCGCGCGTCGACGCGTCTCCAGGTGGACCCATGGACGTCAACGCCCAGTGGGACAGGCTCCTGCTGTGCCTCCAACGCGATCACGACGCGGCCGACCTGGACGTCTGGTTCCAGGGCGCCCGCGCGCTGGATCTCGACGACGAGCGCCTCGTGGTGGAGGCGTCCAACCGCTACTACGTCGGCTGGATCGTGGAGAACTACGGCCCGCAGCTCCGCGGCTACACCGAGGAGGTGTTCGGGCGTCCGCTCGACATCGAGTTCGTGGTCCCCGAGCAGGAGGACGCGCAGGAGATCGCCCACGACGGCACGATCACCACGCGGGCCCCCGCACGCACCCGGGCCACCGGCCTCGTGGCCGCCCGCACCTTCGACACCTTCGTGGTGGGGGAGTGCAACAAGCTCGCCCACGCCGCCGCCCAGGCGGTCTGCGACGACCCCGCCGGGCGCTACAACCCCCTCTACATCTACGGCGCCACCGGCCTGGGCAAGACCCACCTCATGCACGCCATCGGGCACGAGGTGGTGCGGCGCTACCCGTCGGCGCGGGTGGTGTACTGCACGGCCGAGGACTTCACGAACGAGATGATCAACGCCATCCGCTACAAGAGCACGGAGGCCTTCCGCTCGCGCTACCGCGAGGAGGCCACCCTGCTGCTGGTGGACGACATCCAGTTCCTCTCCGGCAAGGAGCGCACCCAGGAGGAGTTCTTCTTCACCTTCAACGCGCTCCAGGGTCAGGGCCGGCAGATCGTGATCACGTCCGACGTGGAGCCGCGCGACATCAAGGGTCTCGAGCCCCGCCTGCGCACCCGCTTCGAGGGCGGCCTCGTGGCCGACATGCAGCCGCCCGACCCCGAGACCCTGCTCGCCATCCTGCGGCGGAAGGCCGACGACGCGGGCTTCCACCTCCCCGACGACCTCGCCCACGCCATCGCCGAGGTGGCCCAGGGCAGCGTGCGCGAGCTCGAGGGCCTCATCCACCGGCTCGAGGTGCTCGGCCGCGTCCGCCACGAGCCCATCACGCTCGAGTTCGCGCGCGAGCAGCTGCCCAAGCTCTTCGTGCCCGACGTCCCCGTGGTGACGGTGCCCGCCATCATCGAGGTGGTGGCGCGCTTCTTCAACCTGCGGAGCGCCGACATCACCGGACAGCGCCGCACCCGTGCGCTCACGCTGCCCCGCCACATCGCGATGTTCCTGGCCCGCGAGCACACCCGCCTGTCCTTCCCCGAGCTGGGCAAGGAGTTCGGCAACCGCGACCACTCCACGATCCAGCACGGTGTGCGCAAGATCGCCTCCGAGGTCCAGGGCGACCCCGAGCTGCGTCACAAGGTGCGCATCCTCGAGCAGACGCTGGGCCTGCGGACCTCCTGAGGGTCCCGGCCACCCCTGCGGGGGTTGTGGACAAGCTGGGGAGGAGCTGGGGGTGCCCGGTGGACGGGTGTCGTCCGCCTGGGGACGGTCGTGCGCGCGCCCGGAGGTGGCACGATCCATCCCCAGCCGTCCCCAGGGCATCCCCGGCGTCATCCCCAGCCCGTCCCCAGGTCGGGCACGCCGAGGATCGGCGGCGGAGGTGGATCCAACGGACCGTCCCCACCGTCCCCTGCCCCTGCGGTGACGATGACGTGCGATCCAGATCCTGGATCCCCCTCCTCGGATCCTCCCTCCACCCGGCCACCTCCTCCTCGCTTCCGCGGAGTCGCTGTGCGGGAGGCGGGCATCGGATAGAGTCGGGCGGCACCGGGAGCACGTGATGGAGCTGTACATCGACCGGGACGCGCTGAGCCGGGGGCTGGCGCGCATCCAGGGCATCATCGAGCGGCGCACGACGCACCCGATCCTGTCGCACGTGCTGCTGCACGCGCGCGACGGCGTGCTGCGCACCACCGCCACCGACACGGAGGTCGGCTACGTCGGCGAGGTGGCGGCCAACGTCGAGAAGGCGGGCGAGCTCGCGGTCGACGCGGCCAGCCTCTTCCAGGTGGTGCGCGCGCTCCCCGAGCCCACGGTCCACCTCGTGGTGGTCGACGGCAACCGGCTGGAGCTCACCTCGGGTCGCGCCAACTTCAAGCTGCTCGGGGTGCGTGCCGAGGAGTACCCGGCCCTGCCGCCCTTCGGTTCCGAGGCCTCGGCCACGCTCACGGCGTCCGAGCTGGCGCGCCTCGTGGAGCAGGTGCAGTTCTCCATCGCCACCGAGGACGTCCGCTGGGGCATCAACGGGGCCCACCTGGAGGAGGTCGACGTCGACGGCACGCCGCACCTGCGCATGGTGGCCACGGATCGGCATCGCCTCGCCTGCGCGCAGACGCCCTTCGCCGGGGGCACGAAGTTCACGCCCCGCATGCTGGTGCCCCGCAAGGCCCTGGGCGTGATGCGCAAGCTGCTCGAGGGCGTCGACGGCGAGGTCACCCTCGACTTCGGCGAGGGCGCGCTGCAGCTGTCGCTGCCCTCCGAGACCTTCTGGTTCCGGCTGCTCGACGGCGAGTTCCCCGACTACAAGGCGGTGGTGCCCAGCGAGCACAAGCACGTGGCCGTGCTGCGCCGCACCGAGCTCGCGTCCACGCTCAAGCGCGTGGGCATCCTGGTCCCCGATCGGGCGCGTCCGGTCCGCTTCGCCTTCGGCGAGGCCGAGCTGGAGGTCGACGTGCAGAACGTGGACCGCGGCGAGGTGAGCGAGACGCTGCCGCTGGAGCTCGAGGGCGGCGAGATCACCGTGGGCTTCAACGCCCGCTACCTGGTCGACATCCTCGGGGTGCTGCGCGGCGACCGCGTGGTGCTGCAGCTCGCCCACCCGTTGGCCCCCTGCCTGGTCCGCGACCCGGAGGCCGACGACGCCTTCTTCGTCGTGATGCCCATGCGGCTCGACTGAGCGGGCGGGGCCGGTGCGCCTCGTCCGGCTCGTCACCCAGGGCTTCCGGAACCTCGACGGTCTCGACCTGCAGACCGACGCGCGCTTCGTGGTGGTGCACGGCCCGAACGCGCAGGGGAAGACGAACCTGCTCGAGGCGGTGTGGCTGCTCGCCACGCTGCGACCGCTCCGGAGTCACCGCGTCCGCGACCTGGTGACCTGGGAGCAGGAGCAGGCCACCGTGAGCGGGTGGGTGCGTGGGGAGGCCGGCACGCGGCACCTGCGGGTGGACCTCGGGGGTCCGCGCCGCACGGCGCAGCTCGACGGCAAGGCGGTGGGCGACCTCGACGACTACTTCGCCTGGGTGCGGGCCATCGCCTTCACGCCGGCCGACGGGGCCATCGTCACCGAGGGGCCCGCGCTGCGGCGCACCTGGCTCGACCGCGCCGCCTTCACGGCGCAGCCCGCCCACCTGGGGCGCGTGCGGGAGCTGCAGCGCGTGCTGGCCCAGAAGAGCGCGCTGCTCGCGTCGGACCGGCCCGACACGGCGCTGCTCGACGTGCTCGACCAGCAGCTCGCGCGGGCGGGGGCAGCGCTGGTGGAGGCGCGGGTGCAGACCCTGCGGGCGCTCGCGCCGCACGTGCGCACGCTGCACCGGGCCATCGCGGGGCTCGAGGTGGACGTGCAGGTGCGCTACCGCACGGAGGCCACCGGGGACGACCCCGCGGCGCGGCAGGAGGCCCTGGCGGTGCGGCTGCGGAGCGCGCGCCGCGACGAGCTCCGCCGGCGTCGCACCCTGGTGGGTCCGCAGAAGGACGAGGTGCGCCTCGACCTCGAGGGGCACGCCGCACGGCACTTCGGCTCCCGGGGGCAGGTGCGCTCGCTCGTGCTGGCCATGAAGCTGGCCGAGCTGGTGGCGGCGCGCGCCCGGGGCGACCGTCCGATCTTCCTGCTCGACGACCTGTCCAGCGAGCTGGATCGCGCCCGCACCGCCCGCCTCGTGGAGCAGCTCGTCGACCTCGACGCGCAGGTCTGGGTGAGCACCACCGACCCCGCGCACCTGGGCGCGCTCCCCCCGGGCGAGGTGGTGACGCTGGGTGTGGCGGAAGGTCGTGTGACGGTCTCGGACTAAGCAGGGAGAACGCCGAGGATCGGAATGGGTCCCCAGGGGTCCTCCGCGGTGGACCGCGATCGGCCGACGTGCTAGGTTCCGAGGGCTTTCGAGGGGCCGTCAGCGAAGGTCGATCGCCGATTTTCGCGCGGTCTCCCGCCCGGTGTGCGGGCTGGCCCCTCCCCACCCCTGGCGAGCGAGCGATCCCGCATGGAGCCGTCCGAGCCCTCCGACTACGGAGCGAGCAGCATCCAGGTCCTCGAGGGCCTCTCGGCCGTCCGGAAGCGGCCGGCCATGTACATCGGCAGCACCGACGTCCGCGGCCTGCACCACCTGGTGTACGAGGTGGTCGACAACGCCATCGACGAGGCGATGGCCGGCTACTGCCGCAACATCGTCGTCACCCTGCACGAGGACGGCTCCTGTGCCGTCTCCGACGATGGTCGCGGCATCCCCACCGACCTGCACGAGAAGCAGAACCGTCCGGCCGCCGAGGTCGTGATGACGGTGCTCCATGCGGGCGGCAAGTTCGACAGCAACACCTACAAGGTGTCGGGCGGCCTGCACGGGGTGGGCGTCAGCTGCGTGAACGCCCTGTCGGCGCGGCTGCAGCTCGACATCTGGCGTGGTGGTCGCCACTGGCGGCAGACCTACGAGCAGGGGGCCCCGGTCACGCCGCTCACCGATCTCGAGCCGGCCGGCCCCACGGCCGACGGCGAGGGCACCCGGCGCGGCACCACGGTGCGCTTCTGGCCCGATCCGCTCATCTTCACCGAGACGGTGGAGTTCCTCTTCGACACGCTGGCCACCCGCCTGCGTGAGCTGGCCTTCCTCAACCCCGGCGTACGCATCGTCATCTCCGACGAGCGCAGCGACGTGGAGGAGACCTTCGTCTACGAGGGCGGCATCCGCAGCTTCGTCGAGTACCTCAACACCGGCCGCCAGCCGCTCCACGTGCCCCCCATCTCCCTGTCGGCGGCGCGCGACGGCATCGAGGTCGACTTCGGCCTGCAGTGGACCACGGCCTACCAGGAGAACCTCTTCTCCTTCGTGAACAACATCAACACGAAGGAGGGCGGCACCCACGTCTCGGGACTCAAGGCCGCGCTCACGCGCACGCTCAACGTCTACGCCCAGGCCAACAACCTGGTGCGCTCCGCGAAGGGCGAGTCCCTGGCGGGCGACGACGTGCGCGAGGGCCTCACCGGCATCCTGTCGGTGCGCGTGCCCGAGCCCCAGTTCGAGGGCCAGACGAAGACGAAGCTCGGCAACTCCGAGGTGAAGGGCATCGTCGAGAGCCTCGCCGCGGATGCGCTCACCACCTTCCTCGACGAGAACCCGAACGTGGCCAAGGCCATCATCGGCAAGGCCATCGACGCCCTGCGCGCCCGTGAGGCCGCCCGCAAGGCGCGCGAGCTCGCCCGGCGCTCCGGTCCGCTCGACGGGGCCGGCCTGCCCGGCAAGCTCGCCGACTGCCAGGAGCGCGACGCCGACAAGTGCGAGGTCTACCTGGTGGAGGGTGACTCCGCCGGTGGCACGGCCAAGCAGGGCCGTGATCGCAAGTACCAGGCGATCCTCCCGCTGCGCGGCAAGATCCTCAACGTCGAGAAGGCACGCTTCGACAAGATGCTCTCGAACAACGAGGTCAAGACGATCATCAGCGCGCTCGGCTGTGGCATCGGACCCGAGTTCGACCCGGCGAAGCTCCGCTACGGTCGCATCATCATCATGACCGACGCCGACGTCGACGGCAGCCACATCCGCACCCTGCTGCTCACCTTCTTCTACCGGCAGATGCGGGAGCTCATCGAGGGCGGTCACGTCTACATCGCCCAGCCGCCGCTCTACCGGGCCAAGCGCGGCCGGGGCGAGACCTACCTGAAGGACGAGGCGGCGATGTACGCCTTCTTCCTCGACCAGGCGAACCGCGTGCGCATCCGCCACGGCGACGGTCCGCTGCTGGAGGACGACGACGTCCTCGAGCTCGCGCGTGACCTGCGTGCGTGGAGCGACCGCCTGGCGCGCCACGGCCGGCGCCTGCCGCCCGCGGTGCTCGACGCCTGGATGCACGTCACCGGCGGCAGCGTGTCGGGCGATCTGGCCGAGATCGGGAAGCGCTTCCGCGCCCGCCTGGCCGAGACGGAGCCCGAGCTGCAGGTGCGCGCCCTCGACCCCGATCCGGAGTCCGGTGGCCTGCGCGCCCGCATCATGCGCCAGGGCGACGCCTTCGAGGTGGTGCTGTCGGACCCCATGCCCCGCATGGACCACGACGCGCTGGTGGCCAACCACCGCCGGCTCACCGACCGCATCGCCCTGCCGCTGTCGATGTCGGTGGGCAACACCCTGCGCACCGCCCACACCTGGCTCGAGGCCTTCGAGATCCTCCTCGAGCTGTCGAAGCAGGGCTTCGAGGTCCAGCGCTACAAGGGCCTCGGCGAGATGAACGCCGAGCAGCTCTGGGAGACCACGATGGACCCCGAGGCGCGCATGCTGCAGCGCGTCGAGGTCGACGACCTCCTCGAGGCCGACACCGTGTTCACCATCCTCATGGGGGATGCGGTGGAGCCCCGCCGCGACTTCATCTACGCGAATGCGCTGGCGGTGCGGAACCTGGACGTCTGAGGCGGGTTCGTCAGCCGCCACAGAGGCACAGAGGACGCAGAGGGCTGCACAGAGGGGGAGGGCCGGAAGGGATCGCCGGGTCGGGTGGCCAGGCGGACCTGGAGAGGGCGTCGGAGAGGGTGTCCAGGTCCAGGGCGGCGGGTTGCCCCGCCGCACGGTTTTCGCTGCTCTGTGTCTCGTGGTGGGATCGACCAGCCGGCACTGAGACACAGAGGCCGCAGCTGCCTGCACAGAGCCCGGGCCGACCTGCATCCTCTGTGCTTCCCTCTGTGCGCTCTGTGCCTCTGTGGCGGCTGACCGACCTCGGCAGGACGGCTCTAGGGCTGCACCCCGAGGCTCCCCACGATCCCCTCCAGGCCGTCGCCGAAGCTGAAGGCGCCGAGGTCGGTGATCTCGCCCGCGGGGGTGGCGCGGAGGCGGCGGATGCCGGAGACCTCGGTCACCAGCATCCAGGCGTCGCCGCCCGGCGCGGGGACCACCTCGATGACGCCTGGGAGCTGGGAGGGGCCGCCCACCGTGGTGAGCGCGGGCCGGCGGGCGAAGGGGGGCTGGGAGCCGGCGTCGAAGGCGAGCGGGACGAGGCCGTTGCCGAAGCCCGAGGCCACCAGGGTGGCGGCGCCCCAGGTGCCGATGGCGATGGGGTCGAGCAGGTCGGGGAGCACCTGGACGGGGGTGAGCTTGCCGCCGGACAGACGCGCGACGCCGACGCGGTTCTCGATGGTGGAGAAGCCGGCGTTGTCGCCCACGATCACGTAGCTGCCGTCCCCGCCGAGGGCGGCGCCACCGATGATGGCCTCGTCGTCCGCCCAGAGGGCCACGCTGCCGAGGAGGGTGGGCGGGTCGAGGTCGACGAGGTGCACCTGGCCGCTGGGGCCCGAGTCCATGACCTCCTTCGCCACGAGCAGGTGGCGGCCGCCCGGCGCCGGGAAGAGGTGGGTGCCCAGCTTCGACGGGAGGACGAAGCCCCGGGCCGTGGGCATGCCGGTGGTGCAGTCCAGGTCGAGCGCGTAGATGCCGCCGCCGTTCTTGCCCGCCCAGTTGCCGTCGAGCACCCAGAGGCGCTCGCCGCCGGGATCGAAGAGCACGTCGTAGGCGTAGAAGTCGCCCCCGGCGCCGTCGTCCTCGTAGCCGGTGACCACCACCTTCGGCGTGCCCTGGGCATCGAGCGTGACGACGCTCAGGGAGCCGTCGGTCTGGATGGCCACGGCGAGGCTGCCGTCGGGCGCGAAGCGGACGGGCTCGCCGTAGCCTCGGCCCATGCGGAAGCTGCGGCCCGTCTGGCCGAGGGCGCCGTCGGTGCCCAGCTGGAGCACCTCCCAGAGGTCGTCCTGGTCGCCCGCCGCGTCCACCGGGTGGCTCACCAGGGCGAAGCGCGAGGCGTCGGGTCGGGGACGGCCGGCGCGGCAGCCGTCCGCCAGCCCCGTGTCGTCGCCGGAGTCGCCCGGCCCCAGGGTGTCGGAGTCGCCGAAGGTGTCGGTGGGGACCCCGCTGTCGCCACCGCGATCGGCGTCGTCGGTGTCGTCGCCGCCCTTCTGCGAGAAGGGGGCGAGCGGCGTGCAGGCGATCAGCAGGACGGGGAGCGCGTGCCGCACGAGGACCTCCGGGAGGGCGGGTCCTATCCCGCGCGGTGCGCCGGGGCGGGAGGAGGGGAGGCGCTGCCGGGGTCCGCTGCACCCCGGCGGCGGCGGGGACGTGCTAGAGCGGAGGGCCTGCCCAGGTGACCGCCTCGTGGACCTGACTCCCCTCCTCGACGACAGGCTCGTGCTCGTCACGGGCAAGGGCGGCACGGGCAAGACCACCTTCGCTGCGGCCCTGGCAGCGCTCCAGGCCGCGCGCGGCCGTCGCACGCTGCTCTGCGAGGTCGACAGCCAGCGACCCGCGCTCGACCCGCTCGTGGGTCGGGAGGTCACCTTCGCGCCGGTGCGGGTGGCCGATCGCCTGGAGGCCGCGAACCTCGTGTGGCCCGAGACCCTCGTGGCCTGGCTCAAGCGCATGGTGGGCATGGAGCGCATCGTGCGCGCCATCCTCGGCAACGACATGGTCCAGCGCTTCCTCGACTTCGTGCCGGGCTCGCAGGAGCTGGTGACCCTGTCGGCCATCGCCGAGCACGTCGAGCGCTACGACTGCGTGGTGGTCGACCTGCCGGCGTCGGGCCACGCCTTCAGCCTGCTCGACATCACCCGGTCGGCCCTGGGCCTCTTCCGCGCGGGGCCGGTGCGCGAGCGGGTGCTGCAGCTGCGCACGGTGCTCGAGGATCCCCGCACGCGCATGTTCCTCGTGGCGCTGCCCGAGGAGATGGTGGTCAACGAGACCCTCGAGACGCTGGCCCGCCTGCGGGAGCACGCCCTGCTCGGGGGCTCGCCCGTCGTGGTGCTCAACCGCGCCATCCCCCCCAGCCTCACCGACGACGAGCGCACGCTGCTGGAGCGGCTGTCGGCCGCGGGCCTCGTGGGCGACGCCGAGGAGTTCCTGGAGGCGGGTCGGTGGGAGCGGGCCTCGGAGGAGGCGGTGGCCGAGGCGGCCTTCCGGCTGGGCCAGGTGCTCGGCGTGCCGCCGGTGCTCGTGCCGCCCGCGCCGGCTGCGGGTCGCGAGCGCGACGTCATGCGCCACGTCGCCGTGCAGCTCGGCCGTCACATGGGCGTGCCCCGGCAGGAGCTCGCGTGGATCTGAGCGCCTGGCTGAAGGACACCCGCCTCGTGGTCTGCGTGGGCTCCGGAGGCGTGGGCAAGACCACCACGGCAGCCGCCATCGGGCTGTGGGGTGCCCTGCAGGGCCGGCGCGCCATGGTGCTCACCATCGACCCGGCCAAGCGCCTCGCGAACAGCCTGGGGCTCGAGCAGATGGGCGGCGAGCCCACGCAGATCGACCTGGCGGGCCTGCCCGAGGCCACGGGCGAGCTCTGGGCGATGATGCTGGACTCGCGGGGCACCTTCGACGCGCTCATCGCCCAGGTGGCGCCGTCGCCGGAGGCGCGCGACCGCATCCTGGCCAACCACGTCTACCGCGCCATGGCCGACGCCTTCGCCGGCAGCCAGGACTACATGGCCACCGAGAAGCTGTACGATCTGGCCTCCGACGGGCGCTGGGACCTGCTGGTGCTCGACACGCCGCCCGTGCAGAACGCGCTCGACTTCCTCGAGAGCCCCGGGCGCGTGGTGAAGTTCCTCGACGAGCGCGTGCTCTCCTGGTTCACCGCCCCCTACGAGAAGGAGCGCGTGTGGGGCGGGGCCTTCCTGGCCGGCACCTCCGCCTTCCTCTTCCGCCTGCTCGGCTACGTCTTCGGCAAGGAGTTCCTCGACGACTTCGCCGAGTTCCTGCAGGTCTTCAGCGGGCTGTACGACGGCTTCCGCCAGCGGCACCAGGCGGTGATGGAGCTGCTCGACGCCCGCAGCACCTCCTTCGTCACCGTGTGCGCCCCCACCGTGTCGAGCGTGGAGGTGGCGCGCTTCTTCCAGGAGGAGCTGGCGCGTCGGGGCCATCCCCGCGGCGGGCTGGTGGTGAACCAGATCCACCGCGTGGAGGCCGCGGACGACGACGCCGACGGGGTGCTGGGGGAAGCGGCCCGTACGCTCGGCGCCGATCTGCAGCCCGCCACGGCGGCCCGCCTGGTGGCGCGCCTGGGCAGGGCCCACGCACGGCTCCGCGCCCAGTCCGAGGCGGATCACGCCCTCGCGGCGCGCGCGCGGGCGGCGGCGCACGGCAGCGGGGGCTTCTACCAGGAGGTGCCCCGCATCGAGGGCGAGGTGCACGACCTCGCGAGCCTCGAGGTGGTGGGGCAGCACCTCTTCGGCGACGCCGAGGAAGCGTAGCCGCGTTCTCCGCGCGGTCACGGCCGCGGCACGAAGCTCCCGTCGGCGGCGATCACCGGCGCCGTGGTGGGGAAGTCCTCCTGCGACAGGGAGCGGACGAGCGCGATGGCGCGGCCCTCCTCGTCGGGCTCCGGTACGCCTCGGCCGCGCTGTCGCACCGGCAGGATGCGACCCTGCACCAGCCTGCCGGCGTCGTCGAGCACCACCTCGAGCACCAGGGAGGTGCCCAGGTGGCCCGAGAGGTTGAAGCGGCCGTAGGTGGCGAAGTTGCCGAGGCTGTAGGCCACGAGGTGACCGTCCACGATCTCCATGCCGCGCGGCACGTGGGGGCCGTGGCCGATCACCACGTCGGCCCCCGCGGCCACCACGGCGCGCGCGAAGGCGCGCAGGTGGCCGCGCTCCTCCTCGTGGAAGAGCTCCATCTCGTCGGGCACGTGCAGGGCGCCGGACCCCTCGGCGCCCCCGTGGAAGCTGACCACGACGAGATCGTGCGTGGCCTGGGCCGCGGCCACCAGCTCGGCGGCCTGCGCGTGGTCGTTCACGTAGTTGGAGGAGCGGCTGGTGTGGAAGGCCACGAGGGCCACGCGGAAGGGGCCCGCCGTGGCCGTGCCGATCGTGCCCGGGGGGCCCGACCACGCGATGCCCAGGGCGTCGAGCGTGGCCTCCGTCTGCTCCCGGCAGGTCTGGCCGAAGTCGCCCGCGTGGTTGTTCGCGGTGCTCGCCAGGTCCACGCCCGCGGCCTGCAGGTGGCGCCCGTAGCGGGTGGGGGTGCGGAAGGCGTAGCAGACCTCGCTGTCGGGGCGGCACTTGCGCGTGGTGCCGCCGTCGCAGAGGGGACCCTCGAGGTTGACGAAGGTGAGGTCGGCGTCCTGCAGGAGCGGGGTGACCGCGGCGAGGAGGGTGGCGCCGTCGTCGGGGGGCAGCGTGGGCTCGGGGTAGTCCGCGCCCATCATCACGTCGCCGACGGCGCGCAGCCGCAGCGTGGCGCCGGCGGGCACGGGCGCGCGGGTGGTGGCGGGGGCGGCGGCCACCTCGGCCTCGAGGCGGGCGAGCTGCGCAGCGTGGGCGCGGGCCTCGGGGAGCCAGGCGCCCAGCTCGGGGTGGTCGGGCTGCAGGCGCTCCACCTGCTCCCAGGCGGTCACCACCTGGGGCCAGTCACCCTGGGACCACAGCGACCAGCCCTTCTCCCACCAGCAGGCCACCCGCGCGGGATCGAGCTCGAGGCAGCGGACGTAGTGGCCGAGGGCCTCCTCGGGGTGGCCTGCGCGCTGGGCCTTCGCGCCGGCGGCGAGGGCCTCGGCGGCGAGGGCCTCGGCGGCAGGGTCGGCAGCCCACGCCGCGGGCGCTGCCAGGCAGGCCGCGAGCAGCAGCAGGAGGCCGGGACGGCTCATGCGCTCAGTCGCGGTCGAAGGGCTTGGCCGACCCGCCGTCCACGAAGTCCCAGCTGCCGAGCACGAAGCGGATCTCGCCGGCGTCGATGCCCGACTTCCGCTTGGCCGAGCCGCCCGTGTACTCCCAGTCGGTGCCGCTGCCGTCGGCGGTGTTGTCGCCGAAGCGGTCGACCACGCGCTTGTTGGGGTCCTTGAGGAGGTAGGCGTCGTCGCCGTCGCCGCAGCTGTTCGTGCCGTCGTCGTTGCAGAGCTCGCCCGACTCCACGTCGCAGGGCTTGCCGAAGCGGCTGCTGAAGTTCGAGGCGGCGGGCTTGAAGCAGACCACGATCGTTCCGCGGCGCGGGATGGTGGTGTTGTTGGGCAGCACGGTGGTGGCCACGTTCGCGCCCACGCCGTTGGGGATGACGTCGAGACGGTAGCCGCCCACGTCGAAGGCGGCGTCGACGGGGTTGTAGAGCTCGACGAAGCGCAGCTCGCTGCTGGCGCCATCCATGACCTCCACGATCATGGGCTCGGTGCCGGTGACCCCGCCGTTGGTGCCGTTGTTCCCGCCGGCGTTGCCGCCGTTGTTCCCGCCGGCATTGCCACCGTTGTTCCCGCCGGCGTTGCCGCCGCCGGAGTCGGCGCTGTCGGCGGCCGTGTCGGTCTCGCCGTCGGTGTCGTCGACGGTGGCCTTGACCGAGGCCGTGTCGAAGCCGCCGCAGGCGGTGGCGAGGATCAGGAGGGGGAGGACGCGGTGCACGGGCGCTCCGGGGATGGGCGTTCGTACCCGACGGAGGGCCCGGTGGTCCACCCCCGCCGTCCCGGGTCCCCCGAGGTAGGCTGCGGGCGATGGTCGAGCGCCCCCCCGGTCCACCCGCCGATCTCGACGAGCTGCTCGCGCGGGCGCGGGGCCTCGCCGGGCGGGAGCTGGCGTGGGTGGCGGGTCGTCACGGGGTGCGCGTCCCGGCGGACCTCCGGCGCGACAAGGGCTGGATCGGCCAGCTGCTGGAGCTCGCACTCGGCGCGACGGCCGCCTCGCGGGCCCAGCCCGACTTCCCGCACCTCGGGGTGGAGCTCAAGTCCCTGCCGGTGGACGCGCGGGGTCGGCCCACCCAGAGCACCTACGTGTGCACGCTGCCCCTGGACGGCACGCTCGAGCCCTCCTGGGCCGAGAGCTGGGTGCGCGCCAAGCTGTCGCGGGTGCTCTGGGTGCCGGTGCTCGGGGACGGGGATCCCGGCGCGCGCCTGGTGGGCACGCCGCTGCTCTGGTCGCCGGACGCGGAGGAGGAGGCGGTGCTGCGCCGGGACTGGGAGGGGGTGGCCGAGCTGGTCGTCACCGGCGAGCTCTGGCACCTGTCCGCGCACCACGGCGAGGCGCTGCAGGTGCGGCCGAAGGCGGCCCGGGCCGACGACCACGCCTGGGTGCTCGGCGAGGAGGGCGCGTGGGTGCGGGACGTGCCGCGCGGCTTCTACCTGCGCGCCTCCTTCACCGGGGCCGTGCTCGGCAGGCGGCTCCGGCTCGGCTAGCTGGCTTCCGGGGACCCTCCGGTCGGCCGCGGATGGACGGGCGACGCCGCGTGGGGGGTCAGGTCGCCCGCGGAGGTCCGATGCATCGCCTGTTGCCGCTCCTGTCCCTCGTCCTCCTCGGCGCGGGGTTCACGGATCTGCCGGTGGAGGAGGCCAAGGTGGCGCCCGGGCTCGTGGTGATCGAGCTGTCCACCGACGACGCCTGTCCGGCCCCCGCCGTGTGGGACGAGGCCGCCGTGCAGGCCTGGCTCGGCGCCCACGCCACCACGCTGGTCAAGCCGGCGCGCACCGCCAGCCACGTGGAGGCGGTGCTCGGCGACGGCTTCCGCCCGGCCATGGCCCGCGTGGCCTACCGCGACGGCAAGGAGCTCGACCGCATCTGCGGCTGCATGGACGGGCCCACCTTCTCGCGCTGGCTGGCCGCGGTGGACGGCGGCGGCACGCGCGCCGACCTCCTCGAGGAGGACATGGAGAAGGCGGGGGGGGGCCTCGACATCGGGCGGATGCTCGCGCTGGTGCAGGTGCACCACTGCGCCCACCGCGAGAACGCGGCGCTGTCGGTGCTCCTCGACCTGTGGGAGCGCATCCCCGAGGAGGCGCCGGAGCAGCGGGAGGTGCGCCTGTCCCGCGTGGCGCACGACATGGGCGTGCTCGCGCAGACCCACCCGCCGGCCCGGGAGTGGCTCGTGGGCATGCGCGATCAGCTCACCACGGCCAAGGACACCGACGGCACCGCGCTCGACGAGTGGGTGGTGCTGAACCGCGTGCTGCTGCAGGACGAGGTCACCGTGGCCTGGTACCGGGAGCACGCCGGCGACAAGGACATGGCCGAGCTCCTCGAGCGTCAGGCCCCCAACGTCTTCTACCTGCTGGTGGAGCAGGGCGCGTGGGCCGACGCGGGGCGCGTGGTGGGCGATCCGGTGGCGTGGCTCGCCGCCTGGCGGAAGATGCCCGGCGGGCTCGACGACGTGGCGAAGGGCTACGCCGCCCTCCTCGCCGCGGGCCGCGCCGCCGACGCCGCGAAGCTCGCGAAGTCCACGCTCGCGGTCGACCGGGGTGCCTCCTGCCGGCTGCTGGCCCGCAGCGTGGAGGTGGGGGCCACCGATCGCAGCCAGAAGAAGGTGGCGTCGGCCTGCGAGGACGAGGCCGTGGTGGCGGCGTGGACCGCCACCCTCTAGTGCGCGGTTCCGTCCTGTCGGTGCTGCTGGGCCTCGGCGCGTGTGCGCCCTGGGTCGGTGGCGAGACCGACGGGCTGCGCACCCTCGAGAACGCAGGCTGGATGACGCCCGACGGCATCGTCGAGCTGGCCTTCGACGTCGAGGAGGGCGAGACGAGCTTCGCGGCGACCTTCTCGGTGGCCGACGAGGACCTGGTCTTCGTCTCGCACCTGGATGCGCCCGGCGAGGCCGACCTGCTCGTGGCCCGCGACTGGTGGGACGCCGACCGCAACAGGACGAACGCGGTCTTCAGCGCTGCCACGAACACGCTGGTGTGGCCCATCGGGGCTGCCGATCGGCCCCTCGACCCGGGCCGGTGGTCGATGGAGGCCGTGCCGGATGCGCCCCAGCCCATGGGAGTGCACCTGGCCATCAAGCGCGACGTGGACCTGCAGTCGGGAGCCCTCGCCGTGCGCGTGCGGCTGGCCCGCAGCGTGGCGGACGATCCCGGACTCGCCGACGGCGTGGACGAGGCCGTGCGGCGCTGGAAGGACGAGATCTACGCGCCGCTGGGCGTGGATCTGGACGTGGACTTCGACGTGTGGGAAGGCACCGACGTGCTGGGCAGTCCCGGCTTCGCCGACCCGCAGGTCTACCGGCAGGTCACCGCCGACGTCCCGCTGCGCACGCTGCTGGTGCTCGTGCTCGAGGAGATCGACGACGGGGTGGGCATCTTCGGGGCGTCGGGCGGCATCCCCGGACCGCTCGTCCCCTCGGATCGCTCGGTGGTCACCATCAGCGCCCTCGAGGCCGCCGGTGCCGATCTCGCCTTCGCGGGCGCGGGGCGCGACCAGGAGCTCGACCTCTTCGCCGAGACCATCGCGCACGAGGTGGGGCACTACCTGGGGCTCTTCCACCCGGCCGAGCTCCCGGTGGGGGGGCGGGTGAGCACGTGGGACGCGCTGGACGACACGGCGGAGTGCAGCACCTTCGAGGCGTGCGTGGGCGCGCTGGGCGGGAACCTGATGTTCCCCACCCCCCTGTGCGCCACCGGGGAGTCGCGCTGCACGGCCTTCGTGGCGCAGCGGCAGGTCACGTCGGCACAGGCCGGCGTCGTCCACCGCAACCCGCACGTGCGCTGACCGCGCCCGTCACTCGCGCAGGAAGGGCCAGCCCTCGGGGCGCACGACGAAGACCGAGGCGGGCACGCGCCGCAGGGCGCGCTCGGTGGTGGAGCCCAGGAGGTTGTCGACCAGGCCGTCGCGGCCGTGGGTGCCCATCACCACGAGATCGGCGTGCACCTCGGCGACGGCGGCCTCGATGGCGTCGACCACGTTGCCGGCCCGCACCTCGGCGCGGATGCGGTCGCGCGGGGGCGTGGGGATGCCGCTGCGCTCGTGCGCCGCGGCGAGCAGGTCGTCGATGCGCCGCTCGATCACGTTCAGGTCGAGGTCGGAGGCCACGGGTGCCAGGCTCGCCGGCTCGTGCTCCACGTGGAGGAGCACCAGGGACGCGCCGGACCACGCGGCGGTGGCCAGGGCGGCGTCGAGGACGCGATCGGACAGGGCGCTCCCGTCGAGCGGGACGAGGATGGTGTGGAAGACGGACATCGTGACCTCCGGTGGCAGGCAGGTGCGGATAAGCATGGAGGGTGCCAGGGCCCGCCGTGTCGCCTCCGCCGGAGTGCAAGATGTCTCGCAGCACCGCCGCCGCCGCGCTCCTCTTCGCCGCTTCCGTGGCGTGGGCCTCGCCGGGAACGACCTCGGCGTACCCCGTGGTGCCGGAGGGTGCGGTCCCGGAAGGTGCGCGTGTGCGCCCACCGAGCATGGGCGACGACCCCCACCCCGTGGAGGCGCGGCTCCTGCTGGACCACGCCGTGGCGGTCGCGGGCGGCACGGTCCGCGTGGGCGTCCAGCTCCTCCAGGACCCGCACTGGCACACCTACTGGCGCTTCCCCGGCGACGTGGGCCAGGCCACGCAGATCACGCTCACCCTGCCCGACGGCGCGGTGGTGGGCGAGCGGCGCTGGCCCGTGCCCGAGCGGTTCGTGCAGCCCGTGGAGGACGGGAGCCCCGACCTGGTGAGCTACGGCTACGACGACCAGGTGCTCCACACCCTCCCGGTCACGCTGCCCGCCGATCTGGCGCCGGGCACCTACCCGGTGGAGGCCGAGGTCAGCTGGCTGGTCTGCAAGACCTCCTGCATCCCCGGCAGCGCCACCCTCCGCACGCAGCTCGACGTGGGCACGGCGCCTCAGGTCGGCCCCGCGGCACCCCTCTTCGACGCGTGGGCGGCGCGCCTCCCGTCCCCGCTCGCCGACCTCGCGGGGCTGCGCGCCGAGGTGGTGCACTGTCGCGCCCCCGTGGTCCCCGGGGAGGGCCTGCACAGCGTGGTGGAGCTGCGGGCCGACGAGGGCCACACGCTCGGCGCCCACCTCACGGCGATCGACGTGGCGCCCATCGTCGGCGAGGCCTGGTTCTTCGCCGACGCCACCCACGCGGGCGGCATGGACGTCGCCGTCGCCGACGGCACCGTCCGGCTGGCGCTCCGTGGCACGAGCTTCGCGCTCGACCCGCAGCCGGTGGACCCGGTGGGGGCGCTGCTCCACCTCGAGCTCGACGGGCGGTCCGCCTGGACCGAGGTGGTGGGCGAGGTGCCCTGGGGCACGCCCGGGCAGGAGGCCCTGGTGCGCCAGGACGGTGCGTGTGCCCAGGCGGCGCCCGCGATGGCGGCGTCGAGGCCGATCGAGGACCCGCCACACCAGGACGTCGTGCCCGCGCCGGCCACGGCCGCCGGCGCCGCGCACCTCACCCAGCCGCCCCCGCCCCTCGACTGGTCGTGGTCGGTGCTCGCGATGAACCTGCTCGCGGCCTTCGTGGGCGGTCTCATCCTCAACGTGATGCCGTGCGTGCTGCCGGTGCTCACGCTCAAGCTCTACGGCCTGGTGGATCAGGCCGACATCCCCGATGCCGACAAGCGGCGGTCCGGCCTCGCGTACACGGCCGGCATCCTCGTCAGCTTCTGGGCGCTCGCCGCGGCGGTGTGGGGGGCCCGCTCGGTGCTGGGGATGGTGGTGGACTGGGGCTTCCAGTTCCAGTACCCGCCCTACGTGGCGGGCCTCGCCACGGTGGTCTTCCTCTTCGGCCTGTCGCTCTTCGGCGTGTTCGAGGTGCCCGCCTTCGGCACCGGCGAGGCGCACGAGCTGTCGTCGAAGGAGGGCACCCGCGGGTACTTCTTCACCGGCGTGTTCGCGACGCTGGTGGCCACGCCCTGCTCCGCGCCCTTCCTCGGGGCGGCCACGGCCTTCGCCTTCCAGGCCCCCACGCCGGTGCTCGTGGCCATCTTCAGCGCCGTGGGGCTGGGCCTCGCGTCGCCCTTCCTGCTCGTGGCCTACGTGCCCGCCGCCTTCCGGCTGCTGCCGCGGCCCGGCGCGTGGATGGAGACGCTCAAGCAGGTGCTCGGCTTCACCCTGGTGGGCACCACCGTGTGGCTGGTGAGCGTGCTCGGGGCGCAGGTGGGCCTCGACCGCCTCGCGGGCTTCCTCGCCTTCCTCACCGTGGCGGGCGCGGCGGCGTGGGTGCAGGGCCACTTCGGCGGCGTGGCCGAGGAGCCGCGACGCCAGCTGCTGGCCCTGGGTGCCGCGCTCGTGCTGCTGGGGGGCGGCTGGATGCAGTTCGTCGACCTCACCCTCGACGACAGCCCGGTCTGCGACGACGGCGCGCTCCTCACCGAGCTCGACTACGCCGACGCCATCCCCTGGCAGCCCTTCTCGCAGGAGCGGGTGGATGCGCTGCGGGGCCGGGTGGTGTTCGTGGACTTCACCGCCGACTGGTGCGTGAGCTGCAAGGTGAACGAGCGCACCGTGCTCGAGTCGGCCTCCGTGCGGGAGGCGCTGGGTCGCCACGACGTGGTGTCGCTGCAGGGGGACTGGACGCGTCCCGACCCGCGCATCAGCGACTGGCTGCATCGCTGGGGTCGATCCGGCGTGCCGATGTACCTGGTGATCCCGCCCACCGGCCTCGACGACGCCATCCTGCTGCCCGAGGTCATCACGCCCGCCATGGTGATCGACGCGGTGGAGGCCGCCGCCACGCAGACCCTGGGCATGCGCTAGCGCCGAGAGCGCTGTTCGAAGTCCCCGCTTGCGCGGACCGGCCGCTCGGGAGGATGGTCGGCGCATGCCCGCGCATGCCGTCGATCCCGTCCCCCGAGCCTACGTCCGCTGGCGCACGCCCTACCCGGCGGCGCTCTGGGCGCGGGTGGACGCGTGGCGCTCCGGCCGTGCGGAGCTCGCCGTGGATCTGGGCGCGGGCACCGGGCTGGCCACCCGCGACCTGTGCGCGCGGTTCGCGCAGGTGGTGGCCGTGGACGGCGACCCGGCGATGGTGGAGGAGCAGCCGCTCCCCTCCAGCGTGGAGGTGCGCGTGCAGCGCGCTGAGGAGGCCCACTTCGTCCGGGAGAGCGTGGATCTCGTGGTGTTCGCGAACGCCCTGCACTGGATGGACGCCGACGCGGTGCTGGGGAACGCCCGCGGGTGGCTGGCGCCCGACGGCGTGGTGGCGGCCTGGCGGCCCCTCGTCCCCGAGCTCCAGGGCCGCGTGCAGGAGGTGGTGCAGGAGGAGCTGCGCACCCGGTGGGATCGCTTCCGCCACCCACGCCTCCGGGGACGCGACTGGACCCGGCGCGCGGTGGAGGCGCACGAGGCCCTCGAGGTGGTCGACGAGCGGGAGATCACCGTGGAGGTCGACACCGACCTCGACCGGCTCTGCGGCTTCCTGTCCACGGTGTCGTTCGTGAACGCCTACGCCCGGTCCACCGGAGACCGCGAGGGCTACCTCACGGCGTTCTGGGAGCGGCTCCGCGCCGTGGGCGAGGGCACGTCGATGCGGGTGGCCGTGACCTACGAGCTGGCGATCGCGCGCGGGCGCTGAGGGTCAGAAGCCCACGCGGCGCATCACGAAGCGGGGCAGGTGGCGGATCACGAGCATCACGAGGCGCCAGATGCCCGGGGCGTAGACCTGGGGGCTCTGGCGGTCGATCGCAGCCACCACCACCTCGGCCACCTCGTCGGGGTCGGCGGCGAAGGGCGGCTCCTTGAGGCCCGCGGTCATCTCGGTGCGCACGAAGCCGGGCTTCACGCAGGTGGTGACCAGGCCGGCCGACCGGTAGCGATGGTCGAGGGCGTCGAGGTAGTGCGACAGCCCCGCCTTGGTGGCGCCGTACAGGCCCACGGTCTTGCGGCCCCGGTCGCCGGCCACGGAGCTGAAGACCACGAGCTGCCCCCCGCCGTCGGCCAGCAGGCGCTTGCGCACCTCCTCGCAGAGCAGGATGGTCTTCGTGAAGTCGAGATCGAGGACGCGGTGGCACAGCTCCACGTCGTCCTCGAGCTGCTCCTGGGTGCCGAAGGCCCCGGCGGTGATGACCACGGCGTCGATCCGCGTCAGGAAGGCCTTGGCGGCGTCGAGGGCCGGCGCGAAGCTGGTGGGGTCGGCCAGGTCGAGGGGGACCGTGGAGACCTTGCGCGCGCCACGGACCTGCAGATCCGTGGCGAGCTCGTCGAGGGCGGCCGGGGTGCGACCGAGCAGCACGAGGCTGTCGCCTCGCGTGGCGAGACGGCGCGCCACCTCGCGGCCCATGCCGCGGGTGGCGCCGAGGACGGCGACTCTCATCCAGGGTCTCCGAGGAGGCGCTGGGACATCGCCGAGCGCAGCTTGAGGTCGGGATCCCACGTGCGGCGCACCTCGCGGAAGCGGGGGAGGCGGTCGGCCTCCATCGCCTCGAAGTGCTCCCGTCGGGTGAAGCCGTCCTTCGTCAGGTAGATGCGCCCGCCCACGTCGAGCACGAAGCGGTTGAGCTCGTCGATGAAGTCCTGCAGGCCGGGCTTCACGGGCAGGTCGATGGGGACCGAGATGCCGGGCTTCGGGAAGGACAGCAGGCCCTCGCCCTCGGGACCGCAGTCCTTGAGGACGCAGAGCAGGCCCGTGCCGCCGCGCTTCGCGATGAGCTCGCAGTACTCGCGCACCTTCCCGAGCCCGGCCTCGCGCGGGATGACCGCCTGGTGCTGGGTGAAGCCGCGGCGACCGTAGGCGCGGCTCCAGTGCTTGATGCTGTCGAGCGGGGTGAACCAGGAGTGCGGCGTGACCGGGCCCTCGACGAAGGGCACGATCTGCTTGTGGTAGTAGGCGAAGTTGATGGCCCGGACCGTGAGGTCGTTGATGGCCCACGAGGGCGCCAGGAAGGGCACCGTGGGCTGCAGACCCCGGCGCGGTTGACGGGCGGGGGCCTCCTCGGGACGCGCCCACCGACCGCGCATGAGCACGCCCTTGCCGAGGTGCTTGCCGGTGGCGAGCGTGTCGATCCACGCCACCGTCTGCGGCCAGGCCTCCGCGCTCTGGGCGACCCCCTCGAGGAGCTCGTCGAAGCTGGGGCACTGGATGGACTCGCGCCAGATCCACGGGGAGCTGAGCTTCTGCAGCTGCAGCTCCACCTCGAGGATGTGGCCGGTGAGGCCCATGCCCCCGAGCGTGGCGGCGAAGAGGTCGGGGTGGCTGGACCGCGTGACCTCGAGCACCTCGCCGCTGGCCACGCGCATGCGCAGCGCGCGGACGTGGCGGCCGATGGTGCCCGCGACGTGGTGGTTCTTGCCGTGGATGTCGCTGGCGACCATGCCGCCGAGGGTGACGTACCAGGTGCCCGGAGACACCGGGCTGAACCAGCCGCGGGGCAGGAAGGTGCGGGCGAGGTCGTGCAGGCTGAGGCCGGCCTGGGCGCGGAGCACGCCCGTCTGCTCGTCGAAGGCGAGCATGCGGTCGGCGAGGCGGGTGCCCACCACCTCGGCCACGCCCTGGGCGGGCAGGCTGGCGTCGCCGTAGGAACGCCCGAGCCCTCGCGACAGGGTGGCCTGCCGGGTGAGGGACTCCAGATCGGTGCCCACGCATTCCCTGCCGGGGACGGACTGACCCCCCCAGCCGGCGAGGCGCTCATGAGGACCGAGGATGCGCGGTGCGACGCGGTTCATGCCGGGCGTTCTAGCCCATCGTCCCGCCGATCGCCGCTCCGGGCGACCCGCGGGCAGGAGGCCGGTGCGAGCTTCCCCGCATCGTCGGGAGGTCCGCCTTGCACCGGGGGTCCTCGGGGGGCTACGTCGCGCGCTTCCGAGGAGCGGACGTGAGGCGGGTCCACCTCGTCGAGATCCACGAACAGACCTGGTGCCCGCGCGTGCTGCGCGACGGGCTCACCGACTTCCTGCAGCTGGGGATGCGGTCGCTCGACATGTTCGGGCAGGCCGTGCCGCTCGTGCAGCGCGCCCTGGAGCGCACCGGTGCCTCCCGGGTGGTGGACCTCTGTGCGGGCGGCGGGGGGCCCTGGCTCCGGCTCAGTCGTCAGCTCGGCGCGTCCGACGTGCAGGTGCTGCTCACCGACAAGTTCCCGAGCGCGAGCGCGCTGCGTCGGGTG
Organism: Alphaproteobacteria bacterium; assembly: GCA_020632955.1. Classification (GTDB taxonomy): domain Bacteria; phylum Myxococcota_A; class UBA796; order UBA796; genus JACKEO01. The sequence continues at coordinate 35,341 of JACKEO010000010.1, read as the reverse complement.
CAGGGCTCGGGGCGTGAGGGCCTGGCCTACCGCCCCACCTCGGTCGACGCCGTGGACGTGCCCGCCGAGGTGGGTGGCTTCCGCACCATGTTCAACGCCTTCCACCAGTTCGAGCCCCACCAGGCGCGTGCGGTGCTCGCCGACGCCGTGGCGAAGGGGCAGGGCATCGCGGTCTTCGAGTGCTCGGGGCGCACCCCCTGGCTGCTCTTCCTGATGACGGGCCTGCCGGCGCTGGCCTTCCTGCTGACGCCCTTCGTGCGGCCCTTCTCGTGGGCGCGCCTGTTCTGGACGTACGTGATCCCCGCGATCCCGCTCGTGGTGCTCTTCGACGGCATCGTGAGCTGCCTCCGCACCTACACGGTGGCCGAGCTCGAGGCGCTGGCGGCCGAGGCGGGGGGCGTGGGCTGGCAGTGGGAGGCGGGCTCGCTCCGCGCGCCCTGGCTGCCCATCCCCATCACCTACCTCGTGGGCACGCCGCCCATGGCACCCGCCCAGGTTCAGGCCAGCGCGTGACGGTGGCCGCGCGGCGGCGGCATCAGGCCGACGCCGCTGCGCTCCAGGGCCGCGAGACCGGCGATCACGCTCGCCTCGTCCCACGCGTCGCCCACGAGCTGGAGCCCCACCGGCAGCCCGCCCACGCGCCCCACCGGCGCCGTGCCGGCCGGCAGGCCCGTGAGGTTCGCGAGGAAGGTGAAGCGCACCAGGGCGGCGGTGGCGGCGGGGTCGAGCAGATCGGCCGGTCGCCGCCGCGGGATCGGGGGTGCCACCGAGGCCGTGGTGGGCATCGCGAGGAGGTCGACCTGCGTGCGGAACAGCTGGGCCGTGGTCTCGCGCAGGCGGGTGCGCACGCGCGCCGCGCCCAGCAGCTCCTCTGCCGACAGGCCCGACATCGCTGCCAGGGTGACGGTGATCTCGTCGCCGTAGGCGCGCGCGTGGCGTGACCGGTCGTCCGAGAGGTTCGCGCAGGCCTCGCTGACGATGAGCAGCGCGCCCACGGCCGGGGCGACGGACTCGTGGGGGAGCGTGACGTCGACGAGGCGTGCCCCCGCGGACTCCAGCGCGCGCAGGCCCTCCTCGCAGGCCGCTGCGACCGGGCCGTCGGCGTCGGCCCAGGCCGAGGCCACCACGCCGAGGCGCGCGCCGCGCACCCCGCGCCGCAGGGCGTCCCACCAGGGCCGCGGGTCGTGGCCGTCGGGCGCGAGCCACGTGGCGGGATCGTCGGGATCCCGCGCGGCGGTGACGGCCAGCAGCGCCACGAGGTCGCCCACCGTGGCGCCGAGCGGACCCAGGTGGCCCAGGCTGCCGCGGGCCCAGGTGTCGCCGCTGCGACCCAGGCGCTGGAAGGTGGGCTTGAGCGCGTAGATGCCCTGCAGGGCGGCGGGGACCCGGAGGGAGCCGCCGCCGTCCGAGCCGAGCGCGACCGGGGCGTGCCCCAGCGCCACCGCGACGCCCGAGCCCGTGGAGGACCCCCCCGGGGCCCGGTTCCCGTCGTGGACGTTGCCGGGGAAGCAGGCGTGCGCGTTCGTGCCGAGGGCGTTGAGTCCCCACTCGGTGGCGTGGGTGGTGCCCAGCAGCACGGCGCCGCCGCGGCGGAGGCGGTCCACGACGAAGGCATCGGTGGTGGCGCGGTGGCGGCGGTGGGCGGTGCCCCCGTGGGTGGGCAGGCCGGCGACGTCGAGGTGGTCCTTGATCGGCACGCACACCCCGTCGAGGGGACCCAGCGGGCGGTGGGCGCGCAGCCGCTCGCCTGCCGCTGCGGCGGCCCGCCGCGCCCCCTCCACGTCGAGGCTCACCCAGGGGCTGTGGCGCGCCTCCCCGAGCTCACCCCGCCCGAGGGCGCCCAGCAGATCCTCCAGGACCTCGGTGGGCGAGGTGCTCCCGTCCGAGAAGGCCCGCTGCAGGGCGGCGGCGCCGGCACGTGCAGGCCGGGGCGGCAGGTCGTCGTGGGTCCACCCCCGAGGTGGTGCGCCGGCGAGGGGTGCGGGGCCGTCGCCCACGCGGGAGCGCGCCGAGGCCGGCAGCTCCGCGAGCAGGTCCACGCCGAGATCGCGCCGACCGAGCCGCCATGCCAGGGCGCGCACCGCCGGCAGGCGGAGGCCGTGGCGCAGGGCGACGAGAGGCAGGCCGGTGAGGCGCATGCGGAGCGGGACCCCAGACCGTCAGCGCGTGGTCTTGCAGGGCTCCGCGGACTTGCCGCCGATGTACGAGAACATGCGCATGCCGCCGTAGTTGCGCACGCTCTCGTCGAAGTCCTCGGGCGCGCAGGGCTCCGCCGGACGGTCGTCCCACGTCTGGAAGGCCGAGAAGTTGCCCTTGCCGCCGCCGCCGTAGCCACCGCCGCCGCCGCCGCCGCCGCGGTGGTAGTCGCCGGGGTTCTCGCCCTTGCGCATGGGCTTGGCATCGACCGGGCGGAGCTCGGTGGACGACCGCACCGTCTGCGAGCGGTAGTTCGGCGGGGGCGCCGTGGAGGCGTTGTTGCCGCTGCCCGCCATCCCCACCAGCGCCAGCGCCACGAGCCCGATCGCGACGATCCCGCCGGCGATGGCCAGCTTGATGTCGTCGAGCTCGAGGAGCGACTTGGGGTCGCGGGGCTCGTCCATGGCACGGTCTCGGAGAGAGGGGACGTCGAATCAGGACGATGGGATCGTAGCCCGTTCCCCCGCACATCGCTCAGGCGTCGTGCAGGGAGGACGGTCGTTCCTCGTCATCGGATCCGGCCAGGCTCGCTGAAGGCGCGTGCGAACAGCTCGTCGATCGCCGTCCGACCGTGGTCGTCGAGGTACCGCGTGCCCGTGCCGCAGATCTGCAGGGAGGAGATGCTCGGCTGCCCTGAAACCCAGGTGATACCGGACCAGCGGTACCAGCCACGCCGATCCTGGTCGAACACCCACAGCTCCTTGCTCCACATGCGGGCGAGCTCGACGGACCAACCGGTACCGCCCACCACCGTGCCGTCCTCCTGGATCACGCCCACCACGAAGACCTGCTGGGCCCGGCTGACCATGTGCCACAGCGTCTGCAGCACCTTCCGGATGAGGCCGTGCTGGTTGTAGGTGCGGTGCAGGCGGCGGCTGACGTAGACGAGGCTCACGTCGCCGGCCTCGAGCTCCCGCGGCGAGAGCACGACGGCCCCCACCTCGCGGGCCTGCCGGTGACCCTCGAAGGTGTAGTGCACCTCGCGCAGGCCGTGGCGGGCGGCGGCCTCGCCGAAGCAGGCCTCGGCCCCCGCGGCGCCGCCGCTGTAGAGCGTGCAGCGCGCAGGCTCCAGGCGGGCCTCGGGCTCCTCGAGCGCCTGGGCACCGCCCAGCACGAGCGAGGCGGCGTCGAGCGCCCAGGGGAGGACCTCGGTGCGGTCGGGCATGTCGAGGTGCAGGGCCATGCCCACCTCGGCGGCCACCAGGCGCAGCACGAAGGCCGGGGTGCCGCCGCCATGCGGGAGCGTGCCCTCGGCCGACACGCCCACCCACATCGGCACGTCGGTGTCGCGGCTCCAGCGGGCGAGGGCCGCGCCCACGGCGCTCCACGTGTCGCCGTGCAGCGTGTCGACCACCACGAGATCGGGGCGGAACTGCGCGACGTCGGCGAGCATCGCCGCCTGCTCCCCGAGGTGGTCGACGTCGAGCTCGCGCTCTGCGTAGGACAGGACGAGCCGGCGCCGCTCGATGGCCACGAGGGCCTGGGCGTGGGCGGCACCCTCCAGGCGGTGCACCGCGCGCAGGAGCGCGTCGTAGTGCGCCCGCACGTGGTCCACCGAGTCCTGGACGGAGACGTGGAGCACGCGGCGCTCGGAGAGCAGGGCCTCGAGCGCCACGTGGACCAGCAGCGCCGTCTTGCCCACGCCCTCGGGGCCGAGCACGACGGCCGGCGCGCCCGCAGGCGGCGGGCCGACCCGGTCGAGCAGCTGCTGGAGCGCGTCCACGCCCGTGCTCATGCCTCGCGCTCCCGGCGTGGCCTCAGCCCGCCTTCTTCTCGTCCTGGTACTTCTTCACGAGCTCCTCCGAGACGGACCGCGGGACGGGCTCGTAGCGGGTGAACTCCATGGCGAACTCGGCCTTGCCCTGCGTCGCGGAGCGGAGGTCGGTGGAGTAGCCGAACATCTCGGCGAGCGGGACGTCGGCCTCGACCTTGGCGAAGCCCTCCTCCTCGGAGGAGCCCACCACCATGCCGCGGCGCTGGTTGATGGTGGAGATGATGTTGCCGGTGAACTCGGCAGGACCCTCGACCTCCACCTTCATGATCGGCTCGAGGATGACCGGGCCGGCCTTCATGTAGGTCTCGCGCCAGGCGCCCTTCGCCGCGGCCTGGAAGGCCATGTCGGAGGAGTCGACCGCGTGCGAGCTGCCGTCGTTGATGGTGACGCGCACGTTCACCACGGGGGCGCCGATGAGCAGGCCCTTGTCGACGCTGGCGCTGAAGCCCTTGTCGCAGGAGGGGATGAACTCGCGGGGGATGGAGCCGCCGACGATGTTGTCGACGAACTCGTAGTCCTTGCCCTCGGGGTGCGGCTCGATGAAGCCCGCCACGCGGCCGTACTGACCCGAACCACCCGTCTGCTTCTTGTGGGTGTAGTTGAAGTCGGCCTTCTGCGTGAAGGTCTCGCGGTAGCTGACGCGGGGCGGCGAGGTCTCGACCGGCACCTTGTACTCGCGCCGCATGCGCTCGATGTAGACGTCGAGGTGCAGCTCGCCCATGCCGGCGATGATGGTCTCGCCCGTCTCGGGATCCGACGTGACGCGGAAGGTGGGGTCCTCCTTGCTGAAGCGGTTCAGCGCCTTGGAGAGGTTGCCCGAGGCCTTCGAGTCCTTCGTGGTGATCGTGTACGAGATGACCGGGTCCGGCACGAACATCGAGGTCATCGTGAGGCGCACGGTGCCGTCGGTGAAGGTGTCGCCGGTGTGGCAGTCGACGCCGAAGAGCGCGACGATGTCGCCGGCGGAGCTCTGCTCGATCTCCTCCATCTCGTCGGAGTGCATGCGCACCAGGCGGCCGACCTTGACCTTCTTGCTGTCGCGGCTGTTGTGGATGAACTCGCCCTTCTTCACCGTGCCCTGGTAGACGCGGCAGTAGGTGAGCTGGCCGTACTGGCCGTCCTGGAGCTTGAAGGCCAGGGCGACGAGGGGCTTGTCGGGCACCGGCGCGAGGGGCACCACGGCCTCGTCGTTCTCGACGTCGAGGGCCGAGTACTCCATGTCGGCGGGCGACGGCAGGTACCAGAGGACCGCGTCGAGGAGCGCCTGCACGCCCTTGTTCTTGTAGGCCGAGCCCATGAGCACGGGGCAGATCTCGCGGGCGATGACGGCCTTGCGGATCGTGGCGCGCACCAGGTCGGGGTCGATGTCCTCGCCCTCGAGGAAGAGCATGGCGAGGTCGTCGTCGAACATGCTGATCGCGTCGAGGAGCTTCTCCCGGTACTCCGTGGCCTGATCCTGGAGGTCGGCCGGGATGGCGTCGTACCGGAGGCGCTCGCCGTTGTCGCCCTCGAAGAAGATGGCCTGCATGGTGACGAGGTCGACCACGCCCTTGAGCTGGTCCTCGACCCCGATGGGGATCTGCAGCATCACGGAGTTCAGGTTCAGCTTCTCGCGCAGCTGCTGGGCCACGCGGAAGGGGTTGGCGCCCTGGCGGTCGAGCTTGTTGACGAAGGCCAGGCGGGGCACCGAGTAGCGGCGCATCTGGCGGTCGACGGTGATCGACTGGGACTGCACGCCCGCCACGCCGCAGAGCACGAGCACGGCGCCGTCGAGCACGCGCATGGCGCGCTCGACCTCGACGGTGAAGTCGACGTGGCCCGGGGTGTCGATGATGTTGATGTGGTGCTCACCGTTCGGGTGGCCCGGGTAGTTCACGTTGCCGCTCTTGGCGTCGGACAGCTGGCTGCCCCAGGCGCAGTAGGTGGCGGCCGACTGGATGGTGATGCCGCGCTCGCGCTCGAGCTCCATCGAGTCCATCTTGGCGCCGACGCCGTCCTTGCCGCGGACCTCGTGGATCGCGTGGATGCGGGCGGTGTAGTACAGGATCCGCTCGGTGAGCGTGGTCTTGCCCGAGTCGATGTGCGCGCTGATGCCGATGTTGCGGATGCGCGAGATGTCGAGGGTCACGGGGGCTCCAGGGAGGTGCGCCTGCCGAGCGGCGCAGACGGAAGCGTCGGGGACGAAGTGGCAGAGAAGGGTGCGAGGGCGCCGGGTGGGCCGGGGGGCCGCCGTGCCTCGCCTCGGGCTCAGGGACCCGGTCCGCACCGAGCGTGCGTGGTCCCGGTGCCGAGGGCCCAGGATGCGGGGCGCCTCCTAAACCCCGGAGGAGGGATCGGCAAGCGCGGTGCGACCGCCGAGAACGCCGGTCGCAGCGTGGTGGACGGGCCGTGACACGGGCGTTGCCTGCGCGATGTCGGGCGCGCCGGGTCGCCGAGGTCACGGCACGGCGAGCTGCGCCCTCACGAGGTGGGTGAGCCAGCGCACCATCGTGGCGTCCAGGTCGTCGAGGTCCACCTGCAGGGAGTCGGCCAGATCGGCGGGATCGTCGAGGACGAAGCGGACGAGCAGGTGCATGGACGTGAAGAGGATGAGGCGGCGCCCCGTGTCGTCGAGGTCGGGGCGCAGGCCGTCGAAGAGCGGGTCGGCGGCGTGCAGCAGCGGCGTCATCCAGCGGGTGCGGAAGGCCTCGTGGTGGTGGCCGCGATCGAGCAGGTGGCGGTGCAGCAGCCGCACGTGGGTGCGGCGCGACCGCACGTAGGCCCAGGCGGTGCGCACGAAGTCCGCGAGCGGATCCACGCCGGGGCCCGGGGGCGGCACGTCGAGGGCGGACAGGTCCTCGTACAGCCGCTCGATGCACGCGCGGTACAGGCCCTCCTTGTCGTCGAAGTGGTAGGCGAGCGTGGCGACGTTCACGCTCGCGCCCTGCCCCACCATGCGGACCGACGTGCCGGCGAAGCCATGCTCCGCGAAGAGCGGGATGGCGACCTCGAGGATGCGCTCGCGTGTGCTGGCGCTCGGGCCGGCTTCGGTCGTCACGGTGACCCCTCCGTCGTACCCTAGCGCAGGACGCGGTCCGCGAGCACGGCCGCGCGTCCCGGAGGTGCGGCGTGCAGCGGACCGTGGCTGTGGTGCAGGTGCCCGCGTGGCTGCGGGCGCAGGAGGTGCTGGGCGAGCCCGTGGCGGCGCGCTGGCAGCGCGTGTGTGCGGCGGCGGGGCTCCACGCGGTCGTCCAGGCACCCGACGATCCCGTGGACGGCGCGCTCGTGGTGGACGGACGGGCGCTCTCGCTCGCCCCGGGCACCCTGCGGCGCGTGGCCGACGGCGTGGTGACCGTGGTGTGCGAGCGGGGCGCCGACGAGACCGTGCGGCTGTGGGTCGCGCGGCGCGTGGGGGCCGAGGGCGCGCCGGGCGTGGAGCGGCTGGAGGGCGAGCTGGCCGACACGCCGGAGGCCCTCCATCGGGTGGAGCGCGCGCTGGCGGAGGCGCTGCGGCGGGGCGCGGTGGCCCACGGCGTGCGTCTCGTGGGGGAGGGCATGCTGCTCGCGCCCACGGTGAGCCTGGCTCCCGGGTGCACGGTGTGGCACGGGGCCGTGCTGCTCGGCGCCACCCGGGTGGCCGCCGGGGCCGTGATCCACCCCGGCTGCGTGCTCCGTGACGCCGACGTGGGGCCCGACGCGGTGCTGCTCGCGCACACCGTGGCCGAGGGGGCCACCATCGGCCCGGGCACCCGCGTGGGGCCGTTCGCCCACCTGCGACCCGGCACGGTGCTCGACGAGGGGAGCCGGATCGGCAACTTCGTGGAGACCAAGAACACCCGGCTCGGCGCGGGTGCCAAGGCGAACCACCTCGCCTACCTGGGCGACGCCGAGGTGGGGGAGGGCAGCAACATCGGGGCCGGCACCATCACCTGCAACTACGACGGCGCCCGCAAGCACCGCACCCACGTGGGCGCCGGCGTCTTCGTGGGCACGAACACCTCGCTCGTCGCGCCCGTGCGCGTGGGCGACGGCGCGCTCGTGGCCGCGGGCTCCGTGATCACCGAGGACGTCCCCGCCGGCGCCCTGGCCATCGCCCGCCCCCCGCAGCGCACGCTCGCCGGCAAGGGGGCGGTGCTGCTCGCCCGCAACCGCGCCGCCCGGGACGAGGCCGAGGGATGACCGAGCTGCCGCCGCTCCCCGAGCACCTCGGGCCCCTCAACCCCGCGCAGGCCGACGCCGTCCGTCACCGGGACGGGCCGCTCCTGATCCTCGCGGGCGCGGGTTCGGGCAAGACGCGCGTGCTCACGCGGCGCATCGCCTACCTCCTGGAGACCGGCATCCCGCCCGAGCAGGTCTTCGCGGTCACCTTCACGAACAAGGCCGCGGCGGAGATGAAGGAGCGCATCGAGGAGCTGGTGGGGCCGGAGGCCCGCAAGCTCTGGGTCAGCACCTTCCACAGCGCCTGCTGCCGCATCCTCCGCGCCGAGGCCGAGGCCCTCGGGTACACCCGCCGCTTCGCGATCTACGACGACGACGACCAGGTGCGGATCGTGCGCCAGCTCGTGGCCGACGCCGGCTACGACCCGAAGGTGGTGGTCCCCTCGGCGGTGATCTCCCGGATCGACTGGTTCAAGAACCGGAGGATCGACCTGGAGGCCGCGCTGGAGCAGCGCCGCCTGCGTCGGGGGGAGCCGCTGGCGCGGGTGTGGGAGGACTACGAGACGCAGCTGCGGGCCTCGGACGCGCTGGACTTCAACGACCTCATCGGCAAGGTCGTCGAGCTCTTCGAGGGGCACCCGGAGGTGCTCCAGCGCTACCGCGACACCTTCCGGTACGTGCTCGTCGACGAGTACCAGGACACCAACCGCACCCAGTACACCCTGCTCCAGCTGCTGGCGGCGGAGCACAGGAACCTCGCCGTGGTGGGCGACGACGACCAGTCGATCTACGGCTTCCGCGGCGCCGACCTGCGCAACATCCTCGACTTCGAGCGCGACTTCCGGGACGCCCGCGTGGTGCGCCTGGAGCAGAACTACCGCTGCTCGGAGCGCATCCTCGAGGTGGCGAACGCGGTCATCGCCGCGAACGACGGGCGCATCGCCAAGCGCCTGTTCACCGAGACCAAGCGGGGCGGGAGCCGGGTCACGCTGCTGGCCCACGAGGATCCCCGCTCGGAGGCCCGCTTCGTGGCCGACGCCTGCCTGCGGCTGGTGGATCAGGGCGCGCGGTGGAGCGACATCGCGATCATCTACCGCACCAACGCCACGAGCCAGCCCTTCGAGGCGGCCCTGGGCGAGCTGGGGGTGCCGCACAAGGTGGTGGGGGGGCGGCCCTTCTACGCGCGACGGGAGGTGCGCGACGCCCTCGCCTACGTGCGCCTGGTCACCAACCCCGCCGACGATGCGGCCTTCCTCCGTGTGGTGAACGTGCCCGCGCGGGGCGTGGGCGCGGCCACGCTGTCGTCGCTGCGCGACGCGGCACGGGAGCGCGGCGAGCCGTTGATGAAGGCGGCGCGTGCCGTGGCGGCGGGCACCAGCCGTGCGGCCAGGGCCGTGGCGGGCTTCCTGCGCCTGATCGACGAGCTGGTGGAGGTGGCGGCGGCCGCCAGCCTGCCCGCCTTCGTGCGCGAGGTGCTGGAGCGCTCCGGCTACGTGGAGCTGCTGCGCGCGGAGGGCGAGCACGAGGGCAAGGGGCGCCTCGAGAACCTGGAGCAGCTGCTGCGCGACGCGGCCACCTTCGTGCCGGATCCCTCGGCGCCTGACGGTCCCGCGGAGGTGCTCGCGCAGTGGCTGGATCGGGTGGCGCTGGCGGGGAGCGAGGAGGAGGCCGGCGAGGGGGGCAGCGTGGCGCTCATGACCGTGCACAACGCCAAGGGGCTCGAGTTCCCCATCGTGTTCGTGGTCAACATGGTGGACGGCCAGTTCCCCCACGTGCGCAGCGCCGAGGATCCCGACGGCTTCCAGGAGGAGCGGCGGCTGGCCTACGTGGCCTTCACGCGCGCCCAGGACCGGCTGTTCGTCAGCCGCTGCCGGCACCGCTTCTCGTGGGACCCGCGCGGCGGCGGCGCCATCAAGGAGCCGGTGGCCCGCAGCCCCTTCCTCGACCAGGTCCCGGTCGGGTCCTGCGACGGCGCACTGGTGGACGCGCGCGAGGGACCCGCCACGGCGGAGCCGCGGCGTCGGGCCGGGCCGCTGCCGGAGGGGCGCCGCGCCGAGCTCCGGGCGCTGCTCGACGGCGACGAGCGGCCGCGGCGGAGCCTGCGACCCTCGCGTCGTGCCGATCCGGTACCGGAGGCGCCTCCGGCCATGCCGGCCGGCACCTACCGCACCACCACCATCGAGCATGCCGACCAGCTCGGGGTGGGCGTGAAGGTCCTGCACGACCGTCTCGGCATCGGTACGATCCTGAAGATCCGGCTTCCCACGCTCGTGATCTCGTTCTCGTCAGGGTCGCGCAGCGTGCCTTCCCACGATCCTGGGCTCCAGATCCTGAAGGAGTGACCGATAGGGGTATCCGTTCCGTTTCCCTGCTCGATCGAGTCAAGGTGGGAAAGCCATGATCGTCAGCTGCCCCTCGTGTTCCTCCCGGTACCGCATCCGCGACGAGAAGGTCTCGGACCGCGGTGCGCGCATCACCTGCCCCTCCTGCACCCACAAGTTCGTGGTGCACCGTGAGGAGGAGGCCGTGGGTGTCGGCATGTCCGGCGCGCGCGGCGTCCCCGTCGCCTTCGCGCGCGGCGGTCGTCGGCTGCGTGCCGAGGGCGGCTTCGAGGAGGACGACGAGGCGGAGGTGCCCACCACCGTGATGCCGCACGGCAGCCAGCTCGCCGAGTCGATCCGGCTCGCCGCGGCCGCCAAGGCGCAGAAGGCGGCGCTCAACCGCGAGCCGGAGCCTCCGAGCGACGCGGGCGTCGCCGCAGGCGCGGCCGACCTGCGCAGCCTGCGCTCCCCCACCCGTGGGGAGCTGCAGAGCGCGCCGCCGCCGCCGCGCCGTCTGGGGCGCGCGGTGGGCTTCGCGATGGTGGGCTTCGTGGGGGTCGCGCTCGTCGTGGCCGCCCTCGTCGCCCTCGGGGTGGTGGACTTCCCCCTGCCGGCCGTGGGTGGCTGACGGGGCACAGGCGCTCCCGATCGGGGCGATCGGGCGATAGGCCAGAGAGCGAGCGACGCGCGCGTGCGTCGCGCGATGCCGTGGAGGGTTGTTGAAGGTCACCTGTCGGTCCTGCGGCACCGTGCGGGAGATCGCACCGCCCACCTGGGTGGTCGCGTCCGGCAAGCCCTTCCAGATGACCTGTGCGGCATGTGGACGGCCCCAGGACGTGCACCCCACGGGCATCGTGGTGCTCGACGCCGGCGGCGACCACGAGGATCACCAGGTGCTCGAGATGCCCGCCCCGTCCACCGACGCGGGGGTGCACGACGCGCTCGAGATGCCGCCGCCGTCCACCGATGCCGGCGTGGCCGACGAGCTGGCGATGCCCACGTCGAGCAGGGTGGTCCGCCCGGCCGCGCCCGCGCCCCTGCCCGCCCGCCACGGGCGACGGTCGGGGGGGCGTCCGCCGGTGGTGACCGCCGCCGTGCCCTTCGACAGCGACAACCGCGAGGCCCCCTCGGATCCCGATCCCGAGGACGAGCCCACCGAGCCCTCCTTCGCGGTCTCGGCCGAGGCCATCCGCGAAGCCGCCCTCGCCTGGGACGCCGAGCAGGCCCCCCGCGGGCCCGAGCTTCCCGTGGAGGCGGGACCGCCCGCGGCCCCGTCGCTCGCGCCGGGGGCCTACGCGGTGCTCATCGACGGGGACGTGTACGAGGCGCCCGACCGCACCGAGCTCTTCCGCTGGATCGACGACCAGCGGGTGCACGGCGACGACCTCGTCGTGGTGGCCGGCGGCACGTGGATGCGTGCACGTGAGCTCCCCGAGGTCGCGGCCCGGCTGGCGGCGTTGACGGCCTCGCAGCCGCTGCGGATGCCCGTGGTGGTGGGGGCGCCGCCGGGGGGGAACGACCCGCCGCGACCGCTCCCGCGTGCCCACGCGCCCACGGGCACCCTCACGCACGACGGCACCCAGCCGCCCTCCTGGGCCGCGGAGGCGGCGCCCGGCGTCCGCGGGCTGGGCGCCTCCGAGCTCGCCGCCGGTGGTCCCCAGGGTCCCGCGTCGCACGTCGACGACCTGACGCCCCCCCGCATGGTCACCGGCCGCGCGAGCGTGGAGGAGGACGAGGGCACGGGTCGGTTGGGGATGGTGGTGCTGGCGCTGGCGCTCATCGCCGTGCTCGTGGCCGCGTGGCAGACCATGGTGGGCTTCGAGGTGCCGTCGCGCGGAGGGCAGGTGGCCGAGCTCCCGGCGCCGGCCCGCGTGATCGCGCCCCCTGTGGATCCGGCGGCGGTCGACGCGCTGGTCGCGCCCCCCGCGAAGGAGGCCGCGGACGAGGTGGCGGTCGAGCCCGCGCCCGAGCCTCCCGCTCCGAAGGTCGAGACGCCCGCGCCCGCGCCCGCGCCGGTGCCCGTCACGCCGAAGCCTGCGCCGGTCGCGCCGCGGGCCGCGGCGCCCGCCCGGACCGTCGTCGCACCGACCCCCGCACCCGCGCCCGCGCCGGCACGGGTCGCACCCCCCGAGGCGCCCCGTCGGCGTGCCGCGCTGTCGTACACCGGCCTCATCGAGATGGGCTGGGCAGCCGTGGAGCGCAACGATCTCGTCCAGGCCCTCGGTGCCTTCGGCGACGCGCTCGACATGGAACCTCGAGGAGCCGAGGCCCAGTACGGCCTGGGCTATGCTCTGGTGAAGCGGGGCCGCCTCACCGAGGGTCGGCTCCAGCTGTGCAGGGCACGGGTCGGGGTGACCGCGATGGATCGACGTGAGATCGACGGTGTGCTGAAGTTCCACGGCCTGAGCTGCGAGTGAGCCAGGCCGCCTCCCCGCCCGTCGTGCGTCGATGAGGACGCCGCGGATCCGGGGCCGCTTCGATCCGGTCGATCTGGACGGGGAGACCGTCTGGGTGTCGGCGGATCGGGCGTGGGTGGTGGTGCCGCGCCCGCACCTCGAGCGCTTCGTCGGGCACGTGGTCGGACCGGCGCCACGCGCCACGGGCGAGACCGACTTCGGGGTGGTCATGGGCACGGGCGCCGGCGGCGAGCGCCCGGGCACGCTGTCGCTGGAGATGGTGCCGAACACATCGCTGCGTCCCGCCACCCTGGAGGCCATGGACCTCGAGCCGCTGGACGGGTCCCTCGACGATGCCACGCCCCTCGCGGCACCGGTGCCGGCGCCCGCCGGGTCCGCCCGCGACGAGGTCGCGCCGGGCACGTCGGAGCAGCTGCGCATCGTGTCGCTCCTCGCGCTGGCCGGGGCCCTCTTCGTGCTGGGCATCGCCATCACGCTCGCGCTCTTCCTCCGGAGCACGCGGCCCGTGCCCGCCGAGGAGGACGAGCTCGGGCTCACGGCGGTCACCGATCGCGCGGCGGCCGTGATGGTGGCGCCCACCCCGAACGTGCCGGCGCCCGAACCACCGCCCTGGGCAGGCGATCTCGCGCAGGGCGAGGAGCTGCTGGCCAGCGATCCGGTGCGCGCCATGGCGCACTTCCGTCGCGTGCTGGCGATGCAGCCGCGTCACGCGGTGGCGCTGGCGGGGCTGGGGCGCGCGGAGCTGGCCATCGGGGCCGGCGCCGACGCGCTGGAGCACCTCTGCGAGGCGCGACGGATGGACCGCACGGTGGCGACCGAGGTCGACGCCGCGCTGGCCACGAACGGCCTGTCGTGCGACTCGCCGCAGTGAGCCGGCGGTCGGGGATCCGGTTGGACCCCGTCGACGCGCCAGGGCCTCCTAGAAGGCCTCGAGCGCGACGGCCTTGAGGCGCACGTCGGCCACGCCCACGCCGGGGCTGGTGCCGGGCCAGGTCTCGACGATCTTCACGGTGATGCTGCCGAAGTTCGAGCCCGTGTAGCCGAACAGCGTGGGCAGCATGAACCACTGCATCTTGCCGTTGTCGAGCACGTCGTAGGTGATGCTGCCGCTGCCCTGGCTGACCTCGATCCTCTTCGGCCGGGCGTTGGTCTTCGGACCGGGGAGGATGCCCACGCTGCTCTCGGAGAAGCGGCCGGCGTCCACCTCGAAGGAGGGTGCCTCGTCCTTGGGATCCGACAGCCAGTAGGTGCGGGTGCTGTCGTCGACCAGCGCCTCGCCGTCGTGGCCCTCGGCGGCGCTGCTGGTGCCCTGCACCTTGCGCAGGGTGGCGTCGAACTCGCCCATGTGGATCAGGACCTCACCCACGGCGAGGTGGGCGTAGTCCTTGCCCGGGTAGACGTCGGTGACCGTGAGCCGGATGGCGCCGCCGGCGAACTCGTCGCCCACGTCCTGGTCGGGCAGGTCGAAGGTCTGGACCTCCTTGGCGTCGGCGAAGCTCAGCTCCTGCTCGTGGAGCAGCTTGCGGGTGTCGTTGGCCATCGAGAAGACCTCGACGCGGGCGGCCTTGAGGCGGGCGTGGTCCTGCCAGGCGTCGTCGTTCTTGGCCCAGCCCACGATGAGCGAGATCTTGTCGACCTTCCCCTTGGGGACGTCGATCTCGATCCACTGGCCCTTGTTCTCCTGCTCGGGGTCGATCTGCCAGGAGGTGGCGGGGTTGCCGTCGAGGGCCGCCGCGGCCTCGTAGGGGCTGGCCCCCGACGTGCGGGACTCCACCTTGTGGGAGGACGCGCTGAAGCCGGCGAGCGCTGCGGCGGGGAGGAGCAGCAGGGCGGCGGACGTGACGACGCGGTTCATTCAGTCCTCGAGGGGCTCGTAGGTCACGGCGGTGCGGTGCTGGATGCCCCGGACCACGCGCCAGACGTTGTTGAAGTAGGTGGTGTCGTTGATGGCGAACTCGATCTGGCCGTGCTCGGGCGGCGAGTAGATGAGCTCGAGGCCCACGGGCATGATCACCTCGGCCCCGCTCTGGCCGCGGAAGCGCACCAGGAGCTGGCCGGCGTAGCAGCCCTCGGTGGTGCAGAGGTAGCCGTCGAGGCCGGCCGTGGGCTTCGACATGTCGCCCGCGGCGTTGATCCAGGGCCCGTTGTCGTCGACGCGGTACTCGTCGGCCGCGCTGGCCCAGATCTTCACCTTGTCGTCCGAGCAGATCGAGGTGCCGCCCTGCCAGCCCATGCCGAGGTCGGCGTACCAGAAGATGGTGTCGTCGAGCGGCCGCGCGCACTCGCCCTTCGTGAGGCTGCGGGGCAGCGACTGCACCCACTGGTCCCACGCCGCCGTGCCGCCCCCGGCCATCGCCTTGGTGCACAGCTCGAGGTTCTTCGGGGCGATGGTCTCGATCTTCTCGGGGAGGCCGAGGAGCACCGTCTCGACGTTCTCGACCAGGCGACCGTCGAAGGCCACGCCGTCTTCGCGCTCGCCCTTCCACTGGGCCAGGATGGCCGTGAGGGTCTCGCTGCGCGCCTGGCGGCGGTCGGCGATGCCGAGGGACTCGAAGTCGGGCGCGTGCCAGCAGGCGCCCGTGGCACCCTCGGCCTGGTGCCAGCCCACGAGGGGAGCTGCGGGCTCGTCGCCCTTCTTCTTCTTCTTGCCGGCGAGCGCGGGGCTCGCGACGAGGAGGCCGAGCAGGAGGACGGTCCAGGCGCGCATCGGGAACCTCCGCTGGGGGATCGCCTGTGGTCGTACCACGGGGGCCCGTGCCGTCGGTCGGCGCCGGGGTGGACAGCCCGTCAAGAAAGGCGGCCCACGACGCAGCGAACCCGCGCGAGCGCCGCGACCTTCCAGGGAAGGCGCGGGCCCGTGCGGGTCCGTGGGGTCGCGACGTGCCGCGAGGGCACGTCCCGCGGGATCAGCCGAGCTGGCCGACCAGCGAGAAGGCGACGACGAAGGCGACGATGACGAGGGACTCGATCAGCGCCATGCCGATGAAGAACGGGGTCTGGATCTTGTCGGAGGCCTGCGGGTTGCGGGCGATCGACTCGTAGGTGGCGCGGGCCGCGTTGCCCTGGCCGAGCGTGCCGCCGAGGGCCGCGAGGCCGATGGCCAGGCCGGCACCGAGGGCGATGAAGCCGCGCTCGTTGGGGGCGCCGTCGGCGGCGAAGGCGGTGTCGCCGACGAGCAGGGCCGCGGTCATGACGATGGCGAGGGTCATCCAGTGGCTGAGCTTCATGGTCTTCCTCCACTCCCGCCGGGCGGGATGGTGATGCGGATCAGTGGTGGTCGTGGTGGTCGCCGTGATCCCCGTGGGGCAGCGACAGCGAGATGTAGATCGTGGTGAGCAGCGTGAAGACGAAGGCCTGGATCGTCGACACGACGATGGCCAGCACGAGGAAGGGCACCGGCACCACCAGCGGGACGAGGCCGCTGATGACCCCGAACACCGTGTGGTCGGCGAACATGTTGCCGGTGAGGCGGAGGGAGAGCGTGACCGGCCGGATGACGAGCAGGCCGAGCAGCTCGATGGCGCCGATCAGGGGGGCCATCACCGCCACGGGGCCGGTGATGTGGGCGATGAAGGACTTCGGGTCGGAGATCAGGCCCACGGCCCAGTACGTGACCATCACGATGAGGGCCATGCCCACGTTCGTGTTGATGTTGTCGGTGGGCGGCTGGAAGCCGGGCACCAGCGACAGGATGTTCGACAGGAAGATGTAGGTGAACAGCGCGCCGATGAGCGGCGTCCACCGACGCTGGTGCGCCTTGTCGAGCAGGCCGTTCTGCATGCCGCGCAGGAACTCGACCAGGCCCTCGGCCATCGTGAAGACGGTGAAGCCCTCGTCGGCGTGGAACTGCTCGATGCCCTCGGCCGAGGCGAGCTTCCGCTGCAGCGCCATGCGGGCGAGCAGGCCGAAGACGATGAGCAGGCCCGACACGAAGCAGGCGCTGACGAACAGGTAGGCGTGGTGATCGGGCGCGAAGGGGACGAGCGAGCCGTCCTCCACGCCGGGGACCAGGTGGAACCACGAGAAGCCAGACGCGATCATCCGAGCAGCTCCAGGGGCCGGGCGACCCGCGTGACGTCGGCCGCGCGCAGCGTGGCGCCGGCGGCCAGCACCGCGGCGCCGAGCGCGAGGCTCGACATGCCGGCGAGGGTGGCGGCGGGCCCGAGCCAGGCCGTGAGGGCCAGGGCGAGGGGCACGGGGAGGCCGAAGCGCGCGGCCGCGAGCGCCGAGGGCGCGGGCTGGCCGATGCGGGCGGCGAGGTGGATCCGGCCGAGGACGAGCTCGCCGGTGACCAGGAGGAAGAGGGCGGCCACCCCGGCGACGGCGACGGCGAGGCCGTGCTCGGCCCCCGCGACCAGCGCAGATGCACCGACGACGAGCGGCAGGCAGTAGCCGCAGGCAGCGATGTAGGCGCGCGAGCAGGTCATCGGGAGGGTCGGTTCAACCAGGGGTGACGGGCAGGGCCCTTCGTCACGACCGGCCCTCGACCGCGACGGGGGCGCCACCTAGCACCCCCCTCCGGGGCCGTCAACGCGGGGTCCCGAGGGGCTGCAGACGCCGAGGATCACGCGCTCGTCAGCCCTTCGAGGCCTGCAGGCCGGCCCGCATGCCGCGGACCGCTGCATCCACCTCGTCGGCGCCGAGGCGACACGACAGGAAGCACGCTTCGAACTGGCTCGGCGGCAGGTAGACCCCCGCGGCGAGGGCGCCGGCGTGGAAGCGCGCGAAGGCCGCGGTGTCGCAGGTGCGGGCCTCGGCGAAGTCGCGGGGCGGCGTGGGGCGGAAGAACACCGTGAGCATGCCGCCCACACGGGTCATGCTCGCCCCGGCCGCGGCGACGTCGTCGGCCAGCTCGGCCTCGATCCGCGCCCCGGCCGCCTCGATCGCGGCGTAGGCGTCGTCGTCGGCGAGGGCGAGGGTGGCGAGGCCCGCGGCCACGGCCACCGGGTTCCCCGACAGCGTGCCGCCCTGGTAGACCGGCCCCACCGGCGCGAGCTGGTCCATGAGGTCGGCGCGACCCCCGAAGGCGGCCAGGGGGAAGCCTCCGCCGACCACCTTGCCGAGGCAGGTGAGGTCGGGCCGCACGCCGTAGCGGACCTGGGCGCCGCCGGGCCCCACGCGGAAGCCGGTCATCACCTCGTCGAAGATCAGGAGCGTGCCCGACGCGGTGGCCAGCGCGCGCAGGCCCTCGAGGTAGCCGGGTGCCGGCGGCACGCAGCCCATGTTGCCGGCCACCGGCTCGACGAGGATCGCGGCGTACGCGCCGGGGTCGGCCTCCAGCGCCGCGCGCACCGCGTCGAGGTCGTTGAACGGCACCACGGTGGTGGCGGAGGCCGTGGCCTCGGGCACGCCCGGGGATCCCGGCAGCCCGAAGGTGGCCACGCCCGACCCCGCCGCCACCAGCACCGCGTCGTGGGCCCCGTGGTAGCACCCGTCCATCTTGAGGAGCCGGTCGCGACCGGTGGCGCCGCGCGCCAGGCGCACCGCGTGGAGCGTGGCCTCGGTGCCGCTGCTGCAGAGCCGCACCTTGTCGAGCCCGGGCAGCCGCGCCACCAGCGCCTCGGCGAGACGGACCTCGGCCTCG
The DNA here is from genome assembly GCA_020632955.1 of Alphaproteobacteria bacterium. GTDB lineage: Bacteria > Myxococcota_A > UBA796 > UBA796 > JACKEO01. The sequence continues at coordinate 16,912 of JACKEO010000010.1, read as the reverse complement.
GTGGGCGCGCCGAAGGAGCTGCCGGCGCGAAGCGCGCCCTCGGCGGCGGCCACCACCTCGGGCGGGGCGTGGCCGGCGAGGAGCGCGCCCCAGGACTGCACCAGATCGAGGAAGCGCCGGCCGTCCACGTCGACGATCCAGGACCCTTCCCCGCGCGCGATGAAGGGCGGGTGGCCGCCGACGGCGCGGAAGGCGCGGACGGGCGAGTTCACGCCGCCGGGGATGACGCGCTGGGCGCGTGCGAGGAGTGCTTCGGACCGCTCCAAGGGACCTCCGGCCCCGTGGCCTAGCCCTTCGCGGCGGGTGCAGCACCGTGGCGTGGCGCCACGCGCGACCCGCCAGAGGCGCCGCGCGCCGCCTGCTAGCGCCTTCTAGAGATCGCCCGTGCGCTCGGCCATGCGGCGGCCGCGCTCGAGCGCGACCCCGGTGGGGAGCTCGGCGGCGTCGAGGTCGGCCAGGGCGGCCTCCAGATCGCCGAGGCGCTCCTTGCACGTGGCGGCGCCGAGGCGGGCGGCCTGCTGGAGCGCGGGATCCTCGGAGCTGGTCAGGGCGTCGTCGTAGGCCTGGAGCGCGGCGGCCTCGTCGCCGGATGCGAGCAGGAGGGCCCCCTGGGCGAGGCGTGCCAGGGCGCGATCGGCAGGCACCCGCGAGGCCACGCGCTCCCACGCCTTGAGCGCCTCGTTCACGGGAGAGGCGTCGGTGCGGGCGCGGGCGGCCTGCACCAGGCGTTCGCCGGCGCGGTGGTCCTCGGGCGCGGCGCGCCAGGCCAGCTCGAAGGCCGATGCGGCGGCCTCGCCGTCGTCGAAGCCCGTCCACTCGAGGTGGCCGAGGCGCTCCCAGGCGTCGGCGCGCACCACGCCGGCGACGCCGTCGTCCTCGATCAGCGTGCGCAGGGCCTCGCGGGCCAGGCCGTGGTCGCCCAGATCGACGGCGGCCACGGTGGCGGCGCGCTGCAGGGCGCGCACGCGCACGCCGCGCAGCGGGTGCCAGTGGCCCACCTGGTTCCAGTGCACCACCGCGTCGCGCACGTGCCCGTTGCCGTACAGGACGTCGCCGCGGTCGACCGCCACCGGCGAGATGGGGGTGCGCCACAGCACGCCCACCACCGTGGCGAGGCAGCCTGCCCAGAGCACGACGCGCACGCCCCTGCTGGACAGCAGGCGTGGCCTTCCCTGGGTTCGGTCGCTGGGGGGCATCTCAGGGCGCATCGGCGCATGGTCACCGATCCTGAGGGCGGGTGCAACGCGGACGCTCCGAGGATCGGTCGCGATCCCGGACCAAGCGTCACAAGGGCGTTGTCACCTTCTTGCGCGTGCTGGCCCGGCACACTCCCTCGGAGTAGACGGAGGCCGCCGCGAGGCAAGGAGGACGCGCCGTGGGCCTGCTCCGACACGCCGCGGACGCGCGCGCCGTCCTGTTCGTGCTGGTGGCCCTGGGTCTCCAGCTCGGGGGCTTCGTGCTCTGGCCCGTGATGCCCGGCTGGGTGGCGGCGCTCTGGGTGGCGGTCGCCTGCTGGTTCGGCTGGATCACGGCCGTGATCACGCACAACATCGTGCACGTGCCGGTCTTCGTGCACCGTCCCGCGAACCGCGCGATGCAGCTGCTGCTCACGGTGACCTACGGCCACCCGGTGAGCGCCTTCGTTCCGGGCCACAACCTCTCCCACCACGTCCACACGCAGACGCGCAAGGACGTGATGCGCACGACGAAGCTCCGCTTCCGCTGGAACTTCCTGAACGGGGCCCTCGCGCCGCTGGTGCTCGCCCGCGACATCACGCGCAGCGACCTGGCCTACGCCACCGCGATGCGCCGCGAGCGGCCCCGGTGGTTCCGTCAGTGGGTGCTCGAGTACGCCGTGTTCGGGATCACGCAGCTGGCGCTCATCCTGATCTCGCCGGTGGCGTGGGTGCTGTTCGTCTTCCTGCCGCACAACGCCGGGGCCTTCGGCATCATCGGGATGAACTTCCTCCAGCACGACGGGTGCGACGCCGGCTCCCGGTGGAACCACAGCCGGAACTTCGTCGGTCCGCTGATCAACTGGTGGACCTTCAACAACGGCTTCCACACCATCCACCACCTGCACCCCGGCATGCACTGGACCCTGCTCCGCGAGGCCCACGCGCGGGAGGTGGTGCCCCACATCCACCCGGCACTCGATGAGCCGAACCTCTTCGCCTACACCTTCCGTGCGCTGGTGTGGCCGGGGCGCCGGCTCGACTACCTGGGGCGTCCGGTGGTGCTGCCCGAGGAGGGTCCCGACGAGTCGTGGATCCCCGGCCGCGGCGACACGCCCGCCGAGGTCTCGCTGGGCGCCGAGGCCTGATCCACGGCGGCGAAGCGCACGGGGCTGGTGCAGGGGCCCTCGGCGCTGCTAGGGTACCGGTTCGCGTTCGCGCCCTGGGGGGCCCATGTCGGATCGGGTGAAGATGCGGGTGTTCGAGCAGGACAACGGCGCGCGCGTGGTCATCCCCACCACCACGGCGGTGCCGGACGAGCTCGCCGACGCCTACGGCGAGGCGCGCGCCACCATGCTGGAGCGCGCCACGGGCGGTGCCTTCTCCGCGCGCACCCGCCCTGCCCCGGCCCCTCGGCGCCAGCGCTCCTGGCTGCCGTCGATCCGTCTGACGAAGACGCGCCCTGCCCGCACCGACCGTCCCACGCTGCGCAAGGCGCCGGGCACCGAGGCCACCGGCAAGGCGATGGTGCTCGGGGCGGGCGCCTTCCTGGCCTGCGTCGTGTTCTACAACGCCTTCATCATCACCACGGGCCTCGTGTTCCGGCCCCTCACCATCGGGTGCGGCGCGCTGATCGGCATGGGCGTGAAGGCGGGCAACAAGCGGCGGTTCCAGGCCACGAACATGCTCTACGCGGGCGTGCTGGCCTACCTCTGCGTCGCCAGCACCTACGTGTACTGGTTCTACGACGAGATCATGCACCCCGAGCTCTACATGACGGTGGACGCCGTGGCGGTGGCCGACATGATGGGCTCGGTGTGGGGCGGCACGGGCGGCTGGGAGCCCGACATCCCCGAGGCGCCCGGCCCGATCGAGGGCCTGTGGACGGCCTGCCTCAAGAGCCTGCTCTTCCCGTTCGTGCTGCTCCAGTACGGCAACGTCTACCAGATCGTCTGGGGCATGATGGCGGTGGGCGTGGCCTGGAAGACCGCCGCCCCGCGCCCCGACGCGGGCTGAGCCCGGAGCCGCACGCCCGCAGGCGGCGCTACTCCTCGGCGGTGGCGCCGTCCTCGGACCCCTCGCCCTCCACCTCGGCGGCGTCCTCGTCCTCGTCCACCTCGGCCAGGCGCTCGAGGTCGACGATCTTCTCGCCCTCGTCGAGGCGCATGAGGCGCACGCCCTGCACGGGGCGGCCGCGGAAGAGGCGGATGCTGCGCGCCGAGATGCGGATCACGCGGCCGGAGTCGGTGACGAGCATCAGCTGGTCGTCGGGGCTCACCTCGGTGGCCGAGGCCACCTCGCCCGTCTTGTCGCTGATCTTGAACGACAGGATGCCCTTGCCGTAGCGGCCCTGGACCCGGTAGCGATCGAAGGGGATGCGGCAGCCGTAGCCGTTCTCCGACACCGTGAGCAGCGTGCTCTCGTAGGTCTCGGCCTCGGCGTCGTCCATCGTGCTGTCGTCCACCACCTCGTCGCCCTCGCCCTCGCCGTCGACCGTGTCGGCCTCGGGGGCGAGCACGGCGTCGACGAGGATGTCGCCCTCGTCGAGGCGGATGCCGTAGGTGCCGCGCGCGGTGCGACCGTAGAGGTTCACCTCGTCGAGGGCGAAGCGGATGCACATGCCCTGGCGGGTGAAGAGCATGACGTGGCCCTCGTCGCCGCGCATGACGCGCACCGCGAGCAGCTCGTCGCCGTCCTCGAGCGTGGTGGCCCGCATGCCGCCGGTGCGGAGGTTGCGGAAGGCGGTGAGCGGCGTGCGCTTCACGAAGCCCTGGGTGGTGACGAAGAGCAGCGTGGTGTCCTCGTCGTCGAGGTCCTTCACCGACACCACGGCGGTGACCCGCTGGCCGTCGGGGATGGGGACCAGGTTGACGATGGGTCTGCCGCGCCCGTCGCGGGAGGTCTCGGGCACGTCGTAGACGTGGAGCGGCAGCACCAGCCCGTCGTCGGTGAAGACGAGCAGCAGGCTGTGGGTGTTCGCGAGCATCAGCGTGCTCACGAAGTCCTCGTCGCGCGTGGACATGCCGCGCTTGCCGAAGCCGCCGCGGTGCTGCATGCGCCACTCGTCGGTGCGGCAGCGCTTGATGTACCCGGCGTGCGACAGCGTCACGACCTGGTCCTCCTCGGCCACCAGGTCCTGCATCGACAGCTCGCCCGTGGCGTCCTCGATGCGGGTGCGGCGGACGTCGCCGAAGCGGTCGCGCACCTCGATGAGCTCCTCCTTCACCACCGACATCAGCCGGGACTCGCTGCCCAGGATGGCCTCGAGCTCGGCGATGCGGGCGAGCAGCTCGGTGTGCTCGTCGAGGATCTTCTGGCGCTCCATGCCGGTGAGGCGCTGCAGCCGCATGTCGAGGATGGCCTGGGCCTGCACCTCCGAGAAGCCGAAGCGCGTGACCAGGCCCTCGCGTGCGCTGGCGACGTCGGCGCTGGCCCGGATGAGGGTGATGATCTCGTCGATGAGATCGAGCGCGCGGAGGAAGCCCTCGAGGATGTGGGCGCGCTCGCGGGCCTTGAGCAGCTCGTGGCGCGTGCGGCGGAGCAGGACCTCGCGGCGGTGCGAGAGGTAGTGCTCGAGCATCTCCTTGAGCGTGAGCACCCGCGGGCGGTTGTTCACGATGGCCAGGAGGATGACGCCGAAGGTGCTCTGCAGGTCGGTGTGCTTGTAGAGGTGGTTGAGGACCACCTCGGGGAAGGCGTCCTTCTTGAGCTCGATCACCACGCGCATGCCCTGGCGGTCGGACTCGTCGCGCAGCGCGGCCACGCCCTCGAGCTTCTTCTCGCGCACGAGGTCGGCGATGGCGGTGACCAGCCGGGCCTTGTTCACCTGGTAGGGCAGCTCGTCGATGATGATGGCGTCGCGGCCGTTGACCTCCTCGAAGAAGGCGTTGCCGCGGATGACCACGCGGCCGCGGCCGGTGGCGTAGGCGTCGCGCACGCCCATGCGGCCGTGGATCGTGCCGGCCGTGGGGAAGTCGGGCGCCGGCACGTACTGCATGAGGTCGTCGATCGTGAGGTCGGGATCGTCGATCAGCGCGATGCAGGCGTCGGTGACCTCGCGCAGGTTGTGCGGCGGGATCTTCGTGGCCATGCCCACCGCGATGCCCTCGGCGCCGTTCACCAGCAGGCTGGGGAAGCGGGAGGGCAGGACGACCGGCTCGCGCTCCTGGCCGTCGAAGTTGTCGGCGAAGTCGACCGTCTCCTTCTCGATGTCGGTGAGGAGCTCGGCCGCCACCGCCGTCATGCGGCACTCGGTGTAGCGGTAGGCGGCGGGGCGGTCGCCGTCGACGCTGCCGAAGTTCCCCTGCCCGTCCACCAGCATGTACCGGAGGTTCCAGGGCTGGGCGAGGCGGGCGAGCGCGTCGTAGACCGCGGAGTCGCCGTGCGGGTGGTACTTGCCGAGCACCTCGCCGACCACCTTGGCGCACTTCTTGTAGCCGCGGTCGTGCCGGAGGTTCTGCTCCCACATCGAGTACAGGATGCGGCGGTGGACGGGCTTGAGTCCGTCGCGGACGTCCGGGAGCGCGCGGCCGATGATGACCGACATGGAGTAGTCCATGTAGGAGCTGCGCATCTCGTCCTGGATCAGGATCGGGACGACGGACTTGGCGAACGGGTCCATGCGCGACACCTCCGGAGCGGGCGCAGACTAACGCGGTACGGAGGAGGCGGACCCACCTCGGAGCGCCCGATGTCCCCTCGCCTCCTCGCCGCCGTTCTCGTCGTCCAGACCGCGATCCTCGGACTGCTCGCCCTCGACCGCCTCGTGCCCCCGGCCCACGCCGCGGACACGTCCCGCTGCGAGATCACGAACTGGCCGTCCAGCCTGCGCGGGAGCGCGATCCCGATCGAGCTGCGCGGCACGCCGCCCACGGTGGGCGTGGCGATCAAGGGGTGGGACACCTACGACGAGGTGCGGGTGAAGCAGCCCTGAGACCGGCCGAGAGATGCGCCTCAGTCGCCGAACGTGAACGTGCAGCGCGCGAGCGGCTGGTACACGTCGCGGAGAACGTAGAGGTAGTACGCGGTGCCGGCCTGCAGCGCGGGGGCGGCGCCGGTCTCGGGCCAGGCCTGCACGGTGCCCTCGGGGGTGCTGCCGTAGGCGAGGCCGCTGGCCACGGGGTCGGCGTCGTAGGCCACGTCGAGGCGCCAGAGCGTGCCGTCGGGCAGGTCGAGGTTGGGCGGCACGCCCGGGGCCGCGGCGTCGGGCTCCATCACGTAGACGTAGCGGGCGGCGCCGCCGTTCCAGGTGATCGTGCCGTCGCCGGCCACGCCCTCGCCCGCCGCGCAGGCCGACGGGGTGTAGACGAGCTGGTCGTAGAGGGGTCCGCCGAAGGGCCGGGTGTCGGTGAAGTCGTCCCGGGTGAGCCCGCGGCGTGCCAGCTCGCCCTCGAGGAAGGTGAGCATCCGCCCCACGTCGGTGGTGGGCAGGCCGGTGGTGGACCGGTCGAAGCCGTTGTTGTCGGCCGGGTCGAAGGCGCCGAAGGCCGTGGAGTCCACCCAGCCCGCGAGCATGCCCAGGCCGTCGTCGTCGAGGGTGTCGATCCAGAGGGGCTCGGCCTCCAGCCACCAGTCGCTCGTGGCGCCACCGGGGGCCGAGGCGGTGGAGTGGCAGCAGATGCAGGCGCAGGACTCGACCTGCGAGGTGACCCAGTCGAGCTCGGCCAGGTACGCGTCGTCGGTGAGGCGGGGGTCGTTGGCGGGGGTGCCGGCCTGCTTCGCGCTCGGCACGTAGGGGCGCTGGGTGCGCACGTCGTCGCAGGAGGCGTAGTCGTCGTAGCGTCGGCCCTCCTCCGTGCAGGCGCTGATGGCGCCCCAGGTGCAGACCTCCCCGTCGGCGGCCGCGCCCGCGGGCTCGCCGTCCACCGGCTGGGCGCAGGTCTGCTCGAAGGGCTTGAAGACCCCGCCCGTGGCGCCGCCGCCGCCCGCGCCGTCGCAGATCGGCTCCAGCGCGAGCTCGCCCTCGGCGAAGCTGCACCCCAGCCGCAGGCCGGAGCAGGCGTCCGGGTCGCTGCCCGGGAAGTGCAGGACGGCCTCCTCGTCGGTGCCGCCCGCGAGGGTGCAGGTGCCCAGCAGGCCGTCGTCGCTGCACGGCGCGTCGGCCGTGAAGGTGCCGGGACCTGCGGCGGCCAGGGGGGCCTGGCAGTCGGCGTCCGCCGTCTCGGCGGTCCAGGCGGCGCCGCGGTACTCCTTGCATTCTTCCGCGCGCGAGAAGGCGTTCGTGTACAGGCAGGAGCCCGCCACCACCTCCGGCGTGCCGGTGGCCCCCGTGTCGGTGTCGCCCGCGGTGGGCTCCGTGGTGGTGCAGGCGGCGAGGCAGAGCGTGGCGAGGAGCGCGCGAGGGGACATCCGGACCTCCATCCGGCGCGCACTATCGCAAGTGAGATATTCCTTGCGCGTCCTCAGGCGTCAGCTTGCGTCTGCCGATCGTCACCGTGGGTCGCGACGAAGCTCCGGAGCTGGTGCTCGAGCAGGGCGTCCACGTCGAGGGGGCGGCAGCCTCGGCCGCCGAGCTGCTGCTGGTGCAGCATGGCGAGCACCAGCGGGGAGATCAGCTCCAGCGCGGCGAAGCGGAGGTCGGTGGGGCGAAGCTCGCCGCGTTCCTGGTGCACGGCGAGGCGCCCCTCGAGGGCCTGGAGCAGCGGCTCGAAGAGGCCGTCGACGAAGCCGGGGCCCACCACGGGGTGGCGGGCGCCGAGCACGAGGCCGGTGGTGAACAGGGTGCCCACGCCGAAGTTCTCCCAGGCCATGCGGAAGCGGCGGGCCCACGTGCGCAGGCTGTGCTCCAGGCCCTCGGGCACGTCGCGGGCCGTCTCGGCCAGGAAGGGCGAGCCGAGCTGGGTCATGAAGGCGATGACCTCGACGATCAGCTGGTCGCGGTCGCCGAAGTAGTGCTTGAGCGTGGGCACGCTGACGCCGGCGCTCGCGGCCAGCTCGCGCATCGACACCGTGGCCGCGTCGGGCTGGAGGAGGCGCTGCAGCACGCCCTGGAGCAGCTCGCGGCGGCGCTCCTCGTGGCGGCGGTTCGGGGTTCCGGGAGGGCGTGCCATCGACGACTTCTCACGTGGGAGCATCTATCGGGTGGAGCGGACGCCGCACGCCGGCGCTCACTTCGTGGACAGCGTGACGTCCTCGTCGACCACGAGCGTGCCGTCGAGCACGGGGTCGAGCCCCTCGCGCGCGAGGACGTGCTTCGCGCCGAAGGCGAGCAGGTACACCTCGACCAGGCGCAGGCTGCGCTGCCCCTCCAGGGCGTCCCTGGACGTGCCCGGGATGATGCCGGCGCCGGCGCCCGCGAAGTCGGTGTAGGACTGGTGGTCGCCGTGGGCGAGGTCCGCCCGCACCTTGTCGCCGGCGGGCAGGTCGCGCCAGATCGGGTCGGAGCTGCCGTCGTTCGTGACCGAGCCGTCCAGGGCGCCCGAGAGCTGGAGCAGCGGGCGGTCCACGGTGGCGAGGCCCGCCTCGCGCAGCTGGCCCCAGTTCCCGCCCGAGAGCGTGGCGGCGGCGAGCACGCGGTCATCGGACGCGCCCTGGCGCATGAGTGCCGTGAGCTTCGGGCTCCACGTGGAACAGAAGGGATCGGAGGACGAACCCTGGCAGATCGGGTCCCAGTGGTCGACGTCCCAGCCGGCGCCGGCCACGAGGAAGGTGGTGTAGCCGCCGAAGGAGTGGCCGGTGGCGTACACGCGGCCGTCGAGCTGCGGCGCCAGGGGATCGGCCTGCAGGAGGTGGTCGAGGGTGGCCGACACGTCGAAGGGGCGCTGCACGTAGATCTCCGTGGTGCGTCCGCCGCCGTCCTTCAGCGTGTTCCCCGTGTGCTCGGGGGCGGCCACCACCCAGCCGTGGCTGGCCATGCGCGTCATCACGTGGGCGCAGTTGTCCATGTCGCCCTGGTGGCCGTGGCTGAAGACCGCGAGCGGGAAGGTGCCGTCGGCCGCCACCGGGTCGAGGAGCACGTCGTCGGGCGCCAGCGGACCCGTGAAGGTGGCGTACTGCGCGCCCGTGGCGTCGGTGGGGAACCACAGCGACAGGCGCAGGGTGCGCGGCGCGTCGGTGGTGGGGTCGGCGTAGGTGAACTCGGTGAGGCGGAAGCCCACGTCGTGGGGGCCGGGCACCTCGAAGAAGGCCACCCACTCCGCGGCCGTGACCGTGCCGTCGCCGTCCGCGTCCGCGGGGTCCACGTCGGGGCCGTCGGTGTCGGTGCCCGGGTCGGTGTCGTCGGCGTCCTTGGAGGCGTCGACGGCGCAGGCGGCGAGCAGCAGCGGGAGCAGGCGGTGCACGGGGACCTCCGGGTGGGCAGGACGTAGCCGCGCGTGCGGAGCCGGGCTTGTGCGTGCAGGGCCGGCGTGTCCTCTGGCGTACACTCTCCCGGCGTCCCTGGGGCGCCCGAGGGGTGCATGGCGCACGTCTTCCCACCGGACCCGGCCAGCGAGGCGGGCGATGCGTCGGTCGCCCCGCGTCCGCCTGCCCGCAGCGTGGGGGGGTCGGGCTCCTGGTTCTTCCTGATCGCGGGCCTGTTCGCCTGCGCCGTCTCGCTCCCGGGGGTGCTCGCCATCCCGGCCGAGCTCGAGGACGACAACCCCGCCATCCTCGTGGTGCTGATCTTCCCGCTGCTCGGCCTGGGGATGCTGGCCGCCTTCGTGCGCTCGGTGCTCGATCGCCTGCGCTTCGGCGAGGTGGTGGTGCAGCTCGAGGCGGAGCCCGCGCCCCTGGGCGGCGAGCTGGTGGGCGAGGCGCTCGTGCCGCGGGGCCTGCCGCCCGACGCGGTGCCTCGCATCACCCTCACCTGCCAGGAGAGCGTGACCCGTCGGTCGGGTGACGACACCACCACCGACACCCGGGTGCTGTGGTCGCGCACCGGGCCCGCCGACGTCGCGCGGACCGCTGGCGGCACCCGCCTCGGCTTCGCCTTCGCCCTGCCCGCCGAGGGCGCGCCCACCGACGCCGAGGGTGGCCGACGGGTGACGTGGGTGCTGGAGATGAGCGCCAGCCTCCCGGGGGTCGATCTGGTGCGGCGGCTCGACGCGGAGGTGGTGCGGCCGCCCGTTCCCGCCACGCGTCGGGTGCCGCCGGGTGGGTACACCCACGACCGCGCCATCGACACGCCGCTCGATCCGCGGGTCCTGCAGGTCGTGGTCCGCGACGGCGTCGAGACCCTGCACGCGCCGGCGCGGCGGCGGCGCGGGGCCGCGGTCGCGCTGGTGCTGTTCGGCGCCCTGTTCACGGCGATCGGCCTGGCCATCGGCCTCGTCGCCGAGCCCGGCACCTTCGTGGGCTGGCTCTTCCTCGCGATCTTCGGCGGGGTGGGCCTGCTGGTGGTGGGCGCGGGGCTGTACTCGCTGGGCCACGCCGTGTGGCTGACGGTGGATGCCCACGGCGTGCACCGCGTGGACCGCTGGTTCGGCCTGCGGGTGGGCGGCCGCACCCTGCCGCTGTCGGAGGTGGCCACCCTGCGCCTCGCCGTGGGCGGCACCGAGACGCGCGGCCAGGCCACCCAGGCCCACTGGCACCTCGACGCCCGACGCCCCGACGGGCGCACCGAGACCCTGCTCGACGGCCTCCCCGACACCGCCCAGGCGCAGGCCGTGGCGGTGCGGGTGCGGCTGATGCTCGCGGTGCAGGGCTGTGCGGTGGAGGTGGAGGAGGGCTGATCGCACCGTCGCGCACGGCGGGGTCGGGCGATACCGCCTGGGCATGCACCGACCCTTCGTCCAGCTCCCCTTCCGGGCCCTGCCGGAGCATCCACGGCTCCCGCACGGCTGGTACGACCTCGCGCCGCGGGAGGTGGTGGTCGACAGCCCGGGGCTCGGACCGGTGCGCACCTCCTACGTCGAGGTGGGCGAAGGCCCTCCGCTGGTGCTGCTCCACGGGCTGATGACCACCGGGTACTCCTTCCGCTACGTGGTGGAGCCCCTCGCGCGCCGCTTCCGGGTGCTGGTGCCGGACCTGCCCGGGTCGGGTCGCTCGGCCACGCCCGATGCGCCCCACACGCCCGAGGCCGTGGCCGACTGGCTCGTGGCCTTCCTCGACGCCACGGGCGCCCGGGGGGGCGACCTCGTGGGCAACTCGATGGGCGGGTACCTCGCCCTCTGGGCCGTGCTCCGCGACCCCGAGGCGGTGGGACGCCTGCTCGTGCTCCACGCACCGGCGGTGCCCTCGCTGCGGCTCCGCGCCCTGTGGGCCGCCATCCGCCTGCCCGGATCGGAGGCCGTGCTCGGCGCGCTGATCCGGCGGGAGCCCCGACGCTGGGCCCACCGCAACGTGCACTACTTCGACGAGACGCTGAAGAGCCTGGAGGAGGCCGCGGAGTACGGCGACGTGCTCACCACGCGGGACGGGCTGCGGGGCTTCCACCGTCACCTGCGCGACGTGATGGACGTGCGGGCCGTGGCGCGCCTCGGGCGACGGCTCCGGTCCGAGGGCGCCCTGCCCTGCCCCACCACCCTGGTCTACGCGAAGGCCGATCCGATGGTGCCCCCGTCGGACGGTGTGGCGCTGGCCTCCTGGCTGCCCACCGCCGAGCTGGTGTGGCTGGACCGGGGGAGCCACTTCGCCCACGTGGACGCGGCCGACGCCTTCCTGGAGGTCGTCGACCGCGTGCTGGCCTGATCCCGGGTCGGGGTCAGGCGCCCAGGCGGCTGCGCAGCGAGGCCTTGTCGGACGAGAAGGTGAGCGCGCCGTAGAGCCGGTAGCTGTCCTGCGGGTCCACCAGGTGCGGGTGCAGCATCGCCGCCACCTCCACCTTGTCGGAGCCCCAGGTCACGTGGTCCATGAGCACGAGCACCTGGTCCACCGTGAACCAGCGGTCGCGGGCGGCCTCCCGCACCAGCGCGAGGCGCTCCTGGCTCCAGGGCGTGGCGTCCACCGCGGCGACGATCCGCTGGAAGCTGCCGTGGTCGCAGGCCACCGGACCGGGGGCGGGAGCCCAGCCTCCGCGGTGCGGCGGCGGCGCCTGCACGGCAGGTCCCGGACCTCGCGGCCCGCGCCCGGGGGTCGCGTCGACCTGGTCGAGCGTGCGGTCCAGGGCGCGCAGGTCGTGGTCCATGCCGGCCGCCCGCTGCTGGAGCTGGCTGCGCACGCCGGGCTCGCGCACCTGGCCGGCCAGGGAGAGCATCACCGCGTTGTCGGACTGGAGGCGCTGCACGAGGGCCTGCGCCTCGTCGGCGGGACGCCAGCCGGCCGCCACGGCGAGGCCGCTGGTGAGCGAGGAACCGAGCACCACACCGACGAGCAGGGAGGGGAGCGAGCGAGCCATCGTGGCCTCCAGGGGTGTCGCTCCGACGCCGCGGACGCGGCTTCCTTCGGCGGTGTCATGTCACGGGATGTCTCGCGCCGGCGAGGAGCCGGCAGGTCCGCAGACGCCCGTGCGCCTCCAGGGCCGGCAGCGGATACCCGGAGGCCCCCGCGTCGACGCGCGGTGCACGGAGGTCCCCATGTCCGACAAGGTGCTCGTCCAGCCCGGAACCGAGGGCGTGCGGGAGATCCTGCTCAACCGCCCCGATCGGAAGAACGCCCTCGACCTCGAGATGTACGAGGCGCTGGTGGTGGCGTTCGCCGAGGCTGCGGCGGACCCCGACGTGGGGGCCCTCCTGGTGCACGGCGCCGGCAGGGCCTTCTGCGGGGGCAACGACCTGGCCGACTTCCTGCGCAACCCGCCCACCGGCGAGACCAGCCCGGTGATGCGCTTCCTGCGCACGCTGCTGGACTTCCCCAAGCCGCTGATCGCCGCGGTGGAGGGTCCCGCCATCGGCATCGGCACCACCATGCTGCTGCACTGCGACCTGGCCTACGCGGCGAAGGACGCCGTGTTCCGCATGCCCTTCGTGCAGCTCGGCATCGTGCCCGAGGCGGGCTCCAGCCTGCTCGTGCCCGCGATGCTGGGTCACCGCCGGGCCACCGAGCTGCTGGTGCTCGGCGAGACCTTCGACGGGGAGGCCGCGGCCGCCTACGGCTTCGTGAACGCCGCGGTGCCCGCGTCGGAGGTGATCGGCCTGGCCCGCAAGGCGGCCGCGCGCATGGCCGCCCTGCCGCCCCAGGCGGTGCGCCGCACCAAGGAGCTGCTCAAGGCGCCCCAGCGCGACGCGGTGGCCGAGGTGGTGGGCATCGAGGGCGCGGCCTTCATGGAGCGGCTGCGCAGCCCCGAGGCCGTGGAGGCGATGTCGGCCTTCCTCGAGAAGCGGAAGCCCGACTTCAAGAAGCTCGCGGCGGGCTGATCGCGCCCGCGCGCGGCTCACTGCGTCAGCAGCATCCCGACGAGGGCCACGAGCGACAGCACCATGCCGCCGCTGACGAAGGCCAGGGTGCGGTCCTCGCGACGGTCGGGGCGCGCCACCACCTCGATCTCCATGGCGGCGAGGGCGTCGCCGAAGTCCTGGAAGTCGTCGTCGGCGAAGGACGGCGGCTCGTCGAGGTCGGCCGAGGCGGTGTGGACCCGGCCGTCGGGGCGCGCACGACGGGGCGGCGTGCGGAGCACCGGCATGTCGAGCACGTCGCCGAGGAGGTGATCGGGCACCTCCGGCGCGTCCATCGGGTCGGTGCCCACGGCGAGCATCCACTCCTGGGTGTTCAGCGGGCGCGCCTCGAGGTCGTCGAGGGTGCTGTCGAGCTCCGCGAGGTGCGTGGGCACGGGCGGCGCGTCGAGGGCGCTGTCGAGATCCTGGCGGGACATGGTGCCTCCGTCCGCGTGGGGGGAGTCGCGGGTTTTCCGAAGGACTGCGGTTGTACCACAGCGGGCGCAACCGACGTGCAACCGGAGGTCGTGCAAGGTCGAACAAGTCCGCGCAGGACGCTCACGCGCGGCGAGAAGCCGGGATCGGAGCGGATCGTCGGCGGTAGGGCCTGCGGAGGAGCTGCGGTTCCGCCGCGAACGATTGCGGAAAGACCGCATGCCAAGCGTGGCGCGCCGGCGGATCGGTCGAGGCGATCCTCGCCGCGCTCTCAGTCCGCGGCGGGCGGCGCCAGGGTGTGCACGGCGATCCGCGCGCGCTCCCCCTCGAGGACGATCTCGCCCACGCGCACCCGGTCCGCCTCCACCTCCAGCAGCACGAGGCGGAGGTCCAGCAGGATGCGCCCCGGGGTGGCCACGATCTCCTCGCCCGAAGGCAGCGCGAGCACGGCGCGCGGCGGCGTGGTGTCGGGCAGGGTGCTCACCAGGCGGACGCCCCCGGCCACCTCCTCCACGGTGCGGTGCGCGAGGTCGAGGAGGCTCGGCTCCCGGTCGGGCGAGGGCGTGGCGGGCGGCGTCTCGCGCGCGACCGTCGCGCGGGGCTCCGCGGCCGGCAGGGCGTCCTCGGACGCGTCGGCGTCGGCCCCGGGCTCGGCGGCACCCACGGGGGGCGACGTCGGGGGCAGCCAGGTGTCGGACGGGGCCACGGGTGCGCAGGCAGCGCAGGCGAGGAGGAGGAGCGGGCGCATCGGGGCTCCGGGCGTCACGGCCAGGGCAGCAGCACGTCGAGGCCGGGCCAGCCCGTCCAGGCATAGCGCGCCATGAGCAGCAGCAGGATGGGCAGGGACAGCGCCGCACCGACCAGCCGACCCGGGGCGGCGCGGAGGGAGGCCACGGTGTCTCGCGGCGCGGCCAGCACCGCGGCGAGCCACACGATCCACAGGGGCTCCAGGGGCAGGCGGAAGCGGGTGAGCCCGTAGAGCGCCGCCACCACGGCCACGTGGTAGCCCACGATGCCCACGGTGAGCGCCCCCACGGGGCCTCGGGCGCGGGCCCAGGCACCCAGGGTGCCCCCGAGCACCACCAGCGCCGTGAAGCAGGCCTGGAAGGCCACCAGCAGCTCCTCGAGCGCCCAGGGGATCCCGTGCCAGGCGTGCCAGCGCAGCTGCCGCGTGAGGAAGGAGTGCGGGTTGAGCAGCTGGGCCAGGCGCTCGGGGACGCGGGCCAGGAAGGTGCCCGGGTGACGGCCGATCCACCGCAGGGATCGCTGCACCTCGCAGCGGTCGTGGGCCACCGGACCGCCCCGTCGAGGACAGTCGGCGCGTCCACGCATCAGGGTGGCGCCGTACACGCGTCCCGTGAGCTGCCCGTTGCCGTAGTCGAAGGTGACGGGCTCGAAGTCGTCGTTGCCCAGGGCCATCACGTGGCCGAGCGTGGCGTCGGAGATCACGAGGCCCCCCCAGCGCACCGACGCGACGAGGCTGTAGGGCGCCACCGTGAGCACGAGCGCCACGAGCAGGGCGGCGGCGTGCCGGGATCGGGCGCGCCACGCCGTGCTCCCCGCACGCGGGAGCAGCAGCGCCACGAGGAGCACGGGCGCCAGGTAGGTGGCGACGCCGCGCACCAGCACGGTGAGCCCGAGGAGGAAGCCGGGCAGCAGCCCTCGCCGCGGCCCCCCCTCCCGCGCCCACAGCGTCGACCAGGCCAGCAGCCCGAGCAGCGTGACGTACACGGTCTCGGCCCACTGGGTGCCGGCGAAGAAGACGAGGGTGGGGTGCACGGCGAGCAGCGCGACGGCCCAGCGCGCGGCCTTGAGGCCCGCCGCCTGGCGCGTCACCTCGTGGAAGCTCGCGAGCATGGGCAGGGTGAGCAGCACGTGCAGCCACTTCACCGCCTCGAGGCGACCGGTGACCGCGGCCGTGGCCGCCATCAGGTAGGGCATGCCCGGGGCCGACAGCCACATGCGTGGGGACGGTCCGAGGCCCTTCCCGGCGAGGATGGGCTCGGCCACCTGCCGGAAGATGCACTCGTCGCGCGTGCAGCCCACGTCCGCGTGGGTCCAGCCGAACACCAGCATGGGCAGCACGCGGAGCGCCACGCCCACGCCCAGGGCGCCCCAGAAGACGGCGTCGCCGTGCCACCGCACCTGTTCCTGGCCGCCCATCTACCGCCTCGGTCAGGCGGGCGTAGCGCCGCGGGGGGCGCGGTTCAACCGGGCGGGCCGCCGCCCGGGCCGTGGCGGGCCGCGAGGATCTCCTGGCCGATGCGGCGCAGCGCCGTGCGTTCCTCCTGCCACGTGGCCAGGCGCCTGCGGATGCCGCGGCGCCGCGCGAAGCCCACGCCGAGGATGAGCAGGCCGCCGCCCGCGAAGAGGAAGGCCTCGAGCTGGTCGGGGGCCGTCCACACCGGCAGGCGCGACACCACCCGCTGCTTCCAGGCGGCGTCCACCTCGTCGAGGCCCTGGCCGGTCAGGGCGTGGAGCGCGCCCCCCAGGTCGGCCCCGCCGCGCACCGACGCCACGAGCCGACGCACCGCGTCCTCGCCGTGCTCCACGCGGAGCCACTGCACGAGGTCGGCCGTCTGGGCGTAGGCCAGCTCCGCGCGACCGGCGTCGGACGGGAAGCCGCCGGCGAGCGAGGCCAACGAGATGGGCGAGCTGCCCCGCAGGGCGCGCGACAGCCGCGCGGTGGTCTCGGGCCCGGCCTCGCCCGCCAGCACCTGCGCCACGCCCTCCTGGAGCCAGTGGGGCGGCCGCTGGGGCGCGAAGGCGCGCCCGAGCAGCACGTGGACGAGCTCGTGGTCGAGGACCTGCTCCAGGGGCCGCGGGAGGCCTCCCCGCAGGCTCGGGTGGCGCAGGAAGACGGCCCCCAGCGACGGGTAGGCCGTGCCGTCGGCCCACGGGGGCGGCTGGCCGGGCTGGAGCACCCGGAAGTCCTCCGCGCTCCGCGCCAGGAAGAGCTGGACGTGGCCGCCCACCGTGACGCCGAGCTCGGCGGCGAGCCGAGGGAGGGCCGCCTCGGTGTGGTCGGCGAGGTGGAGGAGGAGCTGCGTGTCCTCCACGGCGCCCTGCACC
>JACKEO010000001.1:270000-562479 GCA_020632955.1 Alphaproteobacteria bacterium | reverse complement strand
CCGCAGACCAACGGTCGACGGCGCCCCGCGCAGTGCCCCCGCCGTCCCGACCCTCCTGCCTGACGCCCCCCCTCAAGGGGATCCCCGACGAAAGGAATCCACCTGTACGGGACCGCCCCACGCAGGTATACCTGCGCGGGCCGGGACGTCGCTCCCCGGATGATGCGTACGCGTTCGGCCCACTCGCACGGAGGCGAGGGGTCGCCATGAAGCGCAAGTACATCTTCGTCACCGGTGGCGTGCTCTCGGCCCTGGGCAAGGGCCTCTCGGCAGCGGCCTTGGGCGCGCTGCTCGAGGCGCGCGGCATCCGCGTCACGCTGCTCAAGATGGATCCGTACCTCAACGTCGATCCCGGCACGATGTCGCCCTACCAGCACGGCGAGGTCTTCGTCACCGACGACGGGGCCGAGACCGATCTCGACCTGGGCCACTACGAGCGCTTCACCACGGTCCCCACCACGAAGCGGAACAACTTCACCACCGGGCGCATCTACCAGTCGATCATCGAGAAGGAGCGCAAGGGCGAGTTCCTCGGCAGCACCGTGCAGGTCATCCCGCACGTCACCGACGACATCAAGCAGCGCATCCACGAGGCCGCCGAGCAGGCCGACATCGCGATCATCGAGGTGGGCGGCACCGTGGGCGACATCGAGTCGCTGCCCTTCCTCGAGGCGATCCGTCAGTTCCGCTCCGACGTGGGCCCCGAGAACGTCATCTACATCCACCTCACGCTGGTGGTGCACCTGTCCACGGCGGGCGAGCTCAAGACGAAGCCCACGCAGCACTCGGTGAAGGAGCTGCTGCGCCACGGCATCCAGCCCGACCTGCTCTTCGCGCGGGCCGACCGCGCGGTGCCCCGCGACGTGAAGCGCAAGATCGCGTCCTTCTGCAACCTGCAGGAGGCCGACGTCATCAGCGTGGAGAACGTGGCCCACATCTACGAACTCCCCCAGAAGCTGCACCGCGAGGGCGTGGACGACCGCGTGTGCGAGAAGCTCGGCATCTGGGCCCCCCGCGCCAACCTCGACGCCTGGGACGAGCTGGTCGCGCGCATCCACAACCCCGATCACACGGTCACCATCGCGATCGTCGGGAAGTACGTCCACCTGGCCGACACCTACATGAGCCTCAACGAGGCCCTGCGGCACGGCGGCGTGGCCAACCTCGCCAAGGTGGAGCTCCGCTACATCGACTCCGAGGCGCTGGATCGCGAGCACCCGGAGTCCGAGCTGGCCGGTGTGGACGGCGTGCTCGTGCCCGGCGGCTTCGGCGTGCGCGGCACCGAGGGCAAGATCGCGGCCATCCGGTGGGCGCGCGAGACGAACACGCCCTTCTTCGGCATCTGCCTGGGCCTCCAGATGGCGGTGGTGGAGTACTGCCGCAACGTGCTGGGCCTCACGGGCGCCATGTCGCGGGAGTTCGACGACGACCCCGAGCACGCGGTCATCGAGCTGATGGACGCGCAGCGCAAGGTCACGAAGCTGGGCGGCACCATGCGGCTCGGCTCCTACCCGTGCGTGCTCGACGAGGGCAGCCTGGCCCGGCGCATCTACGGGGCAGGGGAGATCAAGGAGCGGCACCGCCACCGCTTCGAGGTCAACCCGGCCTACCACGAGCAGCTCTCGGGCGACTTCCGCATCACCGGGTGGTCCCCCGACCGCGTGCTCGCCGAGATCGTGGAGCTCGGCAGCCACCGCTGGTTCGTGGGCTGCCAGTTCCACCCCGAGTTCCAGTCCAAGCCGCTGGCGCCTCACCCGTTGTTCGCCAGCTTCGTGCGCGCCTGCCTCGCCGCGCAGCGTGAGCGCGCCTCCGAGGCAGGCAGCGCGGCGTAGCGCCGAGGCCGCTCCGCGCCGTCGTGCGCGCGTCCCGCAGGACCGCCCGTCGAGGCGCCCAGGGCCCCAGGATGCCGTGCCTGCGGACACCCGCGACCATCCGGGACGTGGGACCTTGCGGCGCCGTGCCGCGGCGGCGTTACGATGACCGGGTGTGGTCTGCACCCGCGATCGCTGCAGCCGAGCCCGCCGAGACGCGGCGCGGCGTCGAGCAGCACCCGGCGCAGGCCCCCACGACTCCACGACTCGGGGCGCGCGCGTCCCGGGGCCCGGCCGTGCCGGTCGGGCACACCACCAGCGGTCGGGGTCACCCGGCCATCCACCGAGGTCGGGTCGTCCCGGTCTCAGTCCAGCGGCTCCCGCGGCGCGGGAGCGAAGGAGGTTGCATGCTCCTCGAGGTGACGTTCCGGAACATGCGGGGGCGTGACGAGGTCCGACGGCGTGCACAGGCGCTGTTCGACAAGCTCGAGCGCTTCGTCGATCCCACCGCCCACGGCCACCTCGTGGTCACGCTCGAGCACGGCTCCACCTGCCTCGAGCTCACCGTGTCCTGCACGCTCGGCGTGCACCAGGTCGAGGAGGAGGACGCCGACCTCCGCACGGCCCTCGATCGTGCCTTCCACACCATGGAGAAGACGCTGCGGCGCGCGAAGGAGAAGCAGGTCGATCGCTGGCACCGCGGTCCCGAGAAGGCCGACGGGTTCGTGGCCGACCTGGGCGACGAGCTCGAGGAGGATCGCGCGCCCGCGACGTGAGTCCGGGGGTCCCACCACGACGGCGCTGGGTTACGCACGCGGTCCCCTGGACCGGGGGCGTTCCCCGGTGCCCGTCGCGAGGACCCGACATGGCGCTCGAGAACTACCTCTTCACCTCCGAGTCGGTGACCGAGGGACACCCCGACAAGCTCTGCGACAACGTGTCCGATGCCATCCTCGATGCGCACCTGGCGATCGATCCGGGCGCGCGCGTCGCCTGCGAGACGTCGGTCAAGACCGGCTTCGTGCTGCTCTCGGGCGAGATCACGGCCCACGGCCACGTCGACTACCCCACGGTCGTCCGCGAGACGGTGAAGGACATCGGCTACACCGGGTCCGACATGGGCTTCGACGGCTCCACCTGCGCGATCCTCGTGGCGGTCGAGCAGCAGAGCCCCGACATCAGCCAGGGCGTCACCGAGGGCGAGGGGCTCTACCAGGAGCAGGGCGCCGGCGACCAGGGCATGATGTTCGGCTACGCCTGCACCGAGACGAGCGCCCTGATGCCCATGAGCATCTACTACGCGCACCGTCTGTCGGAGCGCCTCTCGGCCGTGCGCCGCGACGGCTCGCTCCCCTGGCTCCGCCCCGACGGCAAGACCCAGGTCACGATCGAGTACCGCGGCGGCAAGCCCGTGCGCGTCGACACCGTGGTCGTCTCCACGCAGCACGCCGAGTCGGTGGCCTACGAGGAGATCCGGGAGTCGATCATCCGGCAGGTGGTGGAGCAGACCATCCCCGCCGAGCTGCTCGACGCGAACACCCGCTACTTCGTGAACCCCACGGGCCGCTTCGTCATCGGCGGGCCCATGGGCGACGCGGGCCTCACCGGCCGCAAGATCATCGTCGACACCTACGGCGGCCACGGCGCCCACGGCGGCGGCGCCTTCTCGGGCAAGGACCCGTCGAAGGTCGACCGCTCCGCGGCCTACATGACCCGCTACGTCGCCAAGAACCTGGTGGCCTCGGGCTACTGCGACCGCGCGCTCGTGCAGGTGGCCTACGCCATCGGCGTGGCCGATCCGGTCAGCCTGATGGTCGACACCTACGGCACCGGCAAGGTCAGCGACGAGAAGCTCACCGCCTGCGTGCGCGAGCTCTTCCCGCTCAAGCCGGCGGCCCTCATCCGCCACCTCGACCTGCTGCGCCCGATCTACCGGCCCACCGCGGCCCACGGGCACTTCGGTCGCGACGGCTTCCCCTGGGAGAAGACCGACCTCGCCGACGCCGTCAAGGCGTGGCTGGCCTGATCACGTCCTGCTGCGGACGGTCACCACCCGTCCGCCTCCCCGTCATGCCCCGTTGCGGGGCCGGGCCCCGGGCCCCCTCCGCAGCGTAGACCCCCGCCAGAGGACCCGGACATGTCCGCGCTCACGAGCCTCGTCCGCAGCACCATCGGCAAGAAGGTCGTCATGGGCCTCACCGGCCTGATCATGGTGGGCTGGCTGGTCCTCCACACGACCGGGAACCTCCTGATCTTCGCGGGTCAGGACGCCTTCAACCACTACGCCCACTTCATCCAGAGCGGCTTCGGCGTGGAGCCCCAGCTGCTCTGGCTGATGCGCATCGCGCTGGTGATCGCGGTGGGCGCCCACATCTGGGCGGCGGTGGGGCTCACGGCCCGCAACCGCAGCGCCCGCCCGGTGGCCTACGCCGGCGGCCGGAAGGACGCGGCCACCACCTACGCCGCGCGCTTCATGATGGGTGCGGGCGTGGTGCTGCTGCTCTACGTCGCCTTCCACCTGGCCCACCTCACGGTGGGGGCGTTCAGCGACCACCCCGTGATGCCCACCACGTTCAGCAAGGTCGATGCCTACGCCAACCTGGTGCACGGCGTGGGCGTGCCCTTCGTGGGCGCGCTCTACATCCTGGCGAACCTGGCCCTGGGCGCGCACCTGTACCACGGCGTGGGCAGCGGCCTGCAGACGCTCGGCGCCGACGGCCCCACCTGGACGCCGCTCAAGGCGCGGCTCACCCTCTGGGTCCCGCTGTTCATCGCCGGTGGCAACCTCGTGATCGCGCTCACCTGCATGTTCGGCGTGGGCGTGCTCATCGACGCGCCCGACCCGGCCTGGGTCTCGCCCCACTGATCGCCCGCTCCCCCTCTCGACTCCCCAGCACCCCCGGGCGCCGCCGGCGCCCCCGCCAGGACGGACCATGAAGCTCGACAGCCGCGCGCCGGACGGTCCCATCGAGACCGCCTGGGACCGCCACAGGCAGGCCATCCGGCTGGTCAACCCGGCCAACAAGCGGAAGTACCACGTCATCGTCGTCGGCACGGGCCTCGCGGGGGCCTCGGCCGCCGCCACGCTCGCCCAGCTCGGCTACAACGTCTCGTCCTTCTGCTTCCAGGACTCGCCCCGACGCGCCCACTCCATCGCGGCCCAGGGCGGCATCAACGCGGCGAAGAACTACCAGAACGACGGCGACAGCGTCTTCCGGCTCTTCTACGACACGGTGAAGGGCGGCGACTTCCGCGCCCGCGAGCAGAACGTCTACCGGCTCGCCCAGGTCTCGGTGAACATCATCGACCAGTGCGTGGCCCAGGGCGTGCCCTTCGCGCGCGACTACGGCGGGCTGCTCGCCAACCGGTCCTTCGGCGGCGCGCTCGTCAGCCGCACCTTCTACGCGCGCGGCCAGACGGGCCAGCAGCTGCTGCTCGGGGCCTACCAGGCGCTGTCGGAGCAGGTGGGCGCGGGCAAGGTGAAGCTGCACTCGCGCACCGAGCTGCTCGACGTGGTGCTGGTGGACGGCAAGGCCAAGGGCATCATCACCCGCGACCTCGTCACCGGGGAGGTGAAGCGCTGGGCGGCCGACGCCGTCGTGCTCGCCACCGGCGGCTACGGCAACGTCTTCTACCTGTCCACGAACGCCAAGGGCTGCAACGTCACAGCCACGTGGCGCGCCTACAAGAAGGGCGCCGGCTTCGCGAACCCGTGCTTCACGCAGATCCACCCCACCTGCATCCCGGTGATGGGCGAGCACCAGAGCAAGCTCACGCTGATGAGCGAGTCGCTGCGCAACGACGGCCGCGTGTGGGTGCCGAAGCAGCCGGGCGACATGCGTCGACCCCGCGACATCCCCGAGGCCGAGCGCGACTACTACCTCGAGCGCATCTACCCCACGTTCGGCAACCTCGTGCCGCGCGACGTGGCCAGCCGCGCCGCGAAGCGCATGGTGGACGAGGGACACTCGGTGGTGGCCGGCGGGGCGGGGGTCTACCTGGACTTCCGCGACGCCATCAAGCGCCTGGGCCACGACGTGGTCTCCGACCGCTACGGCAACCTCTTCGACATGTACGAGCGCATCACCGGCGACTCCCCGTACGAGACGCCGATGCGCATCTACCCGGCGTCGCACTACACGATGGGCGGCCTGTGGGTGGACTACAACCTGATGACCTCGGTCTCGGGCCTGTACGCCATCGGCGAGGCGAACTTCAGCGACCACGGCGCCAACCGCCTGGGCGCCAGCGCGCTCATGCAGGGGCTGGCCGACGGCTACTTCGTGCTGCCCTACACCATCGGTGACTTCCTCGCGGGCGAGAAGGCGGGCTTCAACGACACGGCGCACGCCGCCTTCGACGAGGCCGAGCGCAACGTGAAGGGCCAGGTCGACCGCCTGCTGGGCATCAAGGGCAAGACCAGCGCCGACGTCTTCCACCGGCGCCTCGGCAAGATCGTCTGGGACGGCTGCGGCATGGCCCGCACCAAGGAGAGCCTCGGCAAGGCGCTCACCGAGATCCCGGCGCTCCGCGAGGAGTTCTGGTCCGACGTGAGCGTGCCCGGCACCGGCGCCGACCTCAACCAGTCGCTGGAGCGTGCCGGTCGCGTGGCCGACTTCCTCGAGTTCGCCGAGGTGCTCTGCCGCGACGCGCTCACCCGCGAGGAGAGCTGCGGCGGCCACTTCCGCGAGGAGCACCAGCACCCCGACGGCGAGGCCAGGCGCGACGACGTGAACTTCCAGCACGGCGCCGTCTGGGGCTACGAGGGCGAGGGCAACGCGCCCACGCGCCACACGGAGCCCCTGGACTTCCGCTACGTCCACCCCAGCACCCGGAGCTACAAGTGAAGGTCAACCTGCGCATCTGGCGCCAGAAGGGACCCGACGCGCCCGGCGCCTTCCAGGACTTCTCCGGGGTCGAGGTCGTCCCCGAGATGTCCTTCCTGGAGATGCTGGACGAGGTGAACCGCGACCTCGAGGCGAAGGGCCAGGAGCCCGTCGTCTTCGACAGCGACTGTCGCGAGGGCATCTGCGGCTCGTGCGGCGCCGTGGTGGACGGCACCGCCCACGGGCCGGGCCGGCAGCAGACCCTCTGCCAGCTCCACATGCGCTCCTTCCAGGACGGCGACACCATCACGGTGGAGCCCTGGCGGGCGGCGGCCTTCCCGGTGGTGCGCGACCTCATGGTCGACCGCTCCGCCTTCGACCGCATCATCCAGGCCGGCGGCTACGTCACCGCGCGCACGGGCTCGGCGCCCGACGCCAACGCGGTCCCCATCGGCAAGCCCGAGGCCGACGCGGCCTTCGACGCCGCCACCTGCATCGGGTGTGGCGCCTGCGTGGCGGCCTGCCCGAACGCGTCGGCGATGCTCTTCGTCTCCGCCAAGTCCGGCCACCTGGGGCTGCTGCCGCAGGGCCAGCCCCAGCGCTACAGCCGCGCCGAGGCCATGGTGCAGACGATGGACGGCGAGGGCTTCGGCGGGTGCTCGAACCACGGCGAGTGCGAGGCGGCCTGCCCCAAGGGCATCGGCGTGAGCTACATCGCGCGGCTCAACCGCGACCTGCTCCGCGCGGCCTCCGGCGCGGCCTCGAAGTAGGGCGGCGACGGCCTCCGGGGGGCCCTGGGGCCTCCCTCGCGTCGCACCCTGTCGCAACGCCGTCGAGGCCGTTCCCGACGGCTTGACCGGGGTGCGGCAACCCACTAGGTCCCCCAGCCGCAGAGGGCCCCGGGCGAGCCCCGTCGGCGGTGCGTCAAGGCACCGTCACGCGCCCCCGGCGACCACGGGATCCTCGGCGGCACCCGACGCGCGGCGTCCACACGAGGTCCACCCGATGGCTGACGAAGACGAGGTCCTCTTCCAGATCACCCGCAAGCACCTCGACACGGGGCTGCGGGGCTTCCCGGTGGGCACCTGCGGCACCTCGGCCGTCGATCCGGTGCAGGGCGTGTCCTACGTCGGCTACCCGATCGCCGAGCTCTACGACGTGGAGCCCGAGGCGGCCGTCTACCTGCTGTTCGAGAAGCACCTGCCGAGCGCCGACGAGCTGGCGGCCTTCAAGGCCGACCTCCGCGCGCGGGTGGGCATGCCGAGCAGCGTGGTCACGGCGCTCAAGAGCCTCCCCCGCGACGGCCACCCGATGGAGTGGTTCATCTCGGGCCTGCTCTACCTGGGCATGACCACGAAGACGGGCGACTACGCCGAGGACGCGCGCAACCTCGTGGCGCGCTCCACCGAGCTCGTGGCGGCGATCTTCCGCATCCGCAACGGCTGGGGCGAGCCCATCGCGCCCGATCCCTCGCTGGGCCTCATCGAGGACTTCGTGCGGATGCTCGGCATCCCCGGGGCCGATCCCGAGCGCGTCACCGCGGTGCTCCGCTCGTTCTACGTGCTCCACATGGACCACGGCGGCGGCAACCTCTCCACCTTCGTGGGCAAGGCCGTCGCGTCGGGCCACGCGGATCTCTACGCCTCGCTCGCCGGTGCGATGGCGGCGCTCTACGGCCCGCTCCACGGCCGCGCCAACCAGGACGCGCTCGACTTCGTGCGCCGGGTGGGCACCGACGACCCCGACGCCGTCGAGGCCTTCGTGCGCAAGACCCTCGACGAGGGCGGCAAGATCTACGGCTTCGGGCACGCCGTGCTCCGCGCCGAGGATCCGCGCGCCACCGTGCAGTACGAGGTGGGCAGGCGCACCTGCCCCGACGACCCGCTCTTCCGCACCGCCCTGGTGCTGCGCGAGCGCGCCGTGAAGGTGCTCTCGGGCATCGACAAGGTCTCGAACCCCTACCCGAACGTCGACGCGGTCAGCGGCACGCTGCTCCACGCCGTCGGCCTCACCGACAGCTCCACCTACACGGTGCTGTTCGGCCTCTCGCGCGTCGTGGGCATCGCGGCCCAGATCATCGACGAGCGGGTGCGTGCCCGTGGTGGCAAGGGGGTGGCGATCTACCGGCCGAAGTTCATCGCGGCCAACCAGCCCCGACGCTCGCTCAAGGGCTGACGTCGCGCTCCGGGCGCGCTGGCGCCCGCTTCCTTCCCGCGGGCCCGGCGCCGGCCTGCGCTCCCCCCTCGCACCTCCGGAGAACCCGATGAGCCCCCAGTCCCCGTCCGGCACCCCGATCACGGCCCAGGCCGACGGCACGCTGGTCGTCCCGAACGACCCCATCGTCTGCTTCATCGAGGGCGACGGCACCGGCCCCGACATCTGGGCGGCCTCGGTGCGGGTCTTCGACGCCGCGGTGGCGCAGGCCTACGGCGGCACCCGCCGCATCGCGTGGCACGAGACCCTCGCCGGCGAGAAGGCCTTCGAGCAGACGGGGCAGTGGCTGCCCACGTCCACCATCGACGACCTGCGCACCTACCTCATCGGCATCAAGGGTCCGCTCACCACGCCCGTGGGCGGCGGCATCCGCTCGGTGAACGTGGCCATCCGCCAGGAGCTCGACCTGTACGCCTGCGTGCGTCCGGTGCGCTGGTTCACCGGCGTGCCGAGCCCGGTGAAGCACCCCGAGCAGGTCGACATGATCATCTTCCGTGAGAACACGGAGGACATCTACGCCGGCATCGAGTGGGCCGCGGGCACGCCCGAGGTCCGCAAGGTCCTCGACTTCCTGCAGCAGGAGATGGGCGTCAAGAAGATCCGCTTCCCCGACACCAGCGGCATCGGCATCAAGCCGGTCTCGAAGGAGGGCACCGAGCGCCTCGTGCGCGCGGCCGTCCAGTACGCCCTCGACCACGGCCACGGCAGCGTGACCCTGGTGCACAAGGGCAACATCATGAAGTTCACCGAGGGCGCCTTCAAGTCCTGGGGCTTCGAGCTGGCCGAGCGCGAGTTCGGCGACAAGGTGTTCACCTGGGGCGAGTGGGAGCGCATCGCGGCCGAGCAGGGCAACGCCGCCGCCCACGCCGCCACCGAGGCGGCCATCGCCCAGGGCAAGCTCATCGTGAAGGACGTCATCGCCGACGCGATGCTGCAGCAGGTCCTCACGCGTCCGCTCGAGTACAGCGTGATCGCCACGCTCAACCTCAACGGCGACTACCTGTCGGACGCCCTCGCCGCGCAGGTGGGCGGCATCGGCATCGCGCCGGGCGCGAACATCAACTACGTCACCGGCATCTCGGTGTTCGAGGCCACCCACGGCACGGCGCCGAAGTACGCCGGGCTCGACAAGGTGAACCCCAGCTCCGTGATCCTGTCGGGCGAGATGATGCTGCGCCGCATGGGCTGGGGCGAGGCCGCCGACCTGATCGTCAAGGGCCTCGAGCAGGCCATCGCCGACAAGCAGGTCACCTACGACTTCCACCGCCTGATGGACGGCGCCTCGCTGCTCAAGTGCAGCGAGTTCGCCGACGCCGTCATCGCCCGGTTCTGACGCCCTCCCTCCTTGCGGTGCGGCCCGCCGTGGGCGCGCCGCCCGCCCCTGACCGGCCGCCTCCGGTGGCCGCACCGAGGTCTCCATGAAGCTGCACGAGTACCAGGCCAAGGCCCTGCTCGCGGGGTTCGGCGTGCGCACGCTGCCCGGCGAGGCGGCCTCCACCCCGCAGGAGGCCCGCGCGGCCGCCGAGCGCCTCGGCGCCGAGCTGGTGGTGGTGAAGGCCCAGATCCACGCCGGCGGCCGCGGCAAGGGCCGCTTCGTCGAGGACGTGGACGCGGGCGAGATCGCCAAGGCCGCCAAGGGCGAGGACGCCGCCGGGAAGGGCGGGGTGCGGCTGGCGTGGAGCGCCGACGAGGCCGAGGCCGCCGCGGCGGCCATGCTCGGCAAGACCCTGGTCACCAAGCAGACGGGCCTCGAGGGCCGCCAGGTCCGCACGGTCTTCGTCACCGAGGGCTGCGACATCGCCACCGAGTTCTACCTCTCGGTGATGCTCGACCGGTCCACCAACCGGGTCCTCTTCCTCGGCAGCGCCGAGGGCGGCGTCGACATCGAGGAGACGGCGCACGACAACCCCGACGCCATCTTCCGCGTCGAGGTCGACAGCGCTGTCGGCATGACCGACTTCCAGGCGCGCGCCATCGGCCGGTCGCTGGGGCTCACGGGCAAGACGCTGACGAAGTCCGTGGGCTTCTTCCGCGCCCTGTACGAGGGCTACATGGGCCTCGACTGCTCCATGCTCGAGATCAACCCGCTGGTGCTCACGAAGCAGGGCGAGCTCATCGCGCTCGACTGCAAGATGGACACCGACGGCAACGCCCTGTACCGCCACCCCGCGGTGGCCGAGCTGCGCGACCTCCACGAGGAGGAGGCCACCGAGATCGAGGCCAGCGAGCACGGGCTGTCCTTCATCAAGCTCGACGGCACCATCGGCTGCATGGTGAACGGCGCGGGCCTCGCGATGGCCACCATGGACATCATCCAGTTCAAGGGCGCGTCGCCCGCGAACTTCCTCGACGTGGGCGGCGGTGCGCAGCAGTCCCAGGTGGAGGCTGCCTTCCGCATCATCACGAAGGATCCCAACGTGAAGGGCATCCTCGTGAACATCTTCGGCGGCATCATGAAGTGCGACGTCATCGCCCAGGGCGTGATCGGGGCGGTGAAGGAGGTGGGCCTGCAGGTCCCCCTCGTCGTGCGCCTCTCCGGCACCAACGCCGACCTCGGCAAGAAGATCCTGGCCGAGTCCGGCCTCGCCGTCATCCCCGCCAGCAACCTCGACGAGGCGGCCGACAAGATCGTCGCCGCCGTGCAGGGAGCCTGACCATGGCCATCCTCGTCAACGACCAGACGCGGCTCCTCTGCCAGGGCATCACCGGCAAGTCGGGCGCCTTCCACTGCCGCCAGATGCTCGAGTACGGCACGAAGCTCGTGGCCGGCGTCGTCCCCGGCAAGGGCGGCGAGACCTTCGAGGACACGGGCGTGCCCATCTTCGACTCGGTCGAGGAGGCCAAGGCCGCCACCGGCGCCAACGCCTCGGTGATCTTCGTGCCGCCCCCGTGGGCCGCCGACGGGATCATGGAGGCGGTGGACGCCGACCTCGACCTCGTCGTGGCCATCACCGAGGGCATCCCCGTGCGCGACATGGTGCACGTGGCCCGCTTCATGGAGGGCAAGCGCACCCGCCTCGTGGGCCCGAACTGCCCCGGCGTCATCACGCCCGGCCAGTGCAAGATCGGCATCATGCCCGGCCACATCCACGTGCCCGGCTCCGTGGGCGTGCTCTCGCGCTCCGGCACGCTCACCTACGAGGCGGTGGGCCAGCTCGGCGAGGTCGGCCTCGGCCAGTCCTCCGCGGTGGGCATCGGCGGCGACCCGATCATCGGCACCAAGTTCATCGACGTGCTCGAGCTCTTCAAGGCCGACCCCGAGACCGAGGCGGTCATCATGATCGGCGAGATCGGCGGCACGGCCGAGGAGGAGGCGGCCGCCTGGATCGAGGCGAACTGGGACGACCGTCCCATCGTGAGCTTCATCGCCGGCGCCACGGCGCCTCCGGGCCGTCGCATGGGCCACGCGGGCGCCATCATCTCCGGCGGCCAGGGCACCGCGGCGAGCAAGTACGCGGCCCTCGAGCAGGCGGGCGTCACGATCGTGCGCAGTCCGGCCGCCCTCGGGCGCACGGTCAAGGACCTCCTCGGGTAGCCCGCTCGGGTGGGGAGGCGCCGTGTGGCTCGCCGGGCTGATCCTGGTCGCGTGCGGGCAGGCACCGGCGCCGACGCCCCCCGTCGAGGTCCCCGCGGGCTACGTCGGGTCGGCGGCCTGCGTGCGCTGCCACGCCGACGAGGTCGCGCGCTGGCAGGCCTCCCACCACGCCCTGGCGCTGACGCCCCCCACGGGCCTGCAGGGCGCCTGGGACGGCGCGGTGGCGGCGGGCTCCGATCGCGTGGAGCTGGGGGCCGCCCCCGCGCCCCACGCGCGGGTGCACACGGCGGACGGCGTGGTGGAGGCCCCGGTGGCCTGGGTGCTGGGGCGTGACCCCGTCCAGCAGCCCGTGGTGCGCTGGGCGCGGGGCGCGCTCCAGGCGCTGCCGGTGGGGCTGGAGGTGGCCACGGGCGCCTGGCTCGACCTCGTGCCCGACGACGCAGGCCACGGCGGTGTGGGCGGACCCGCCTGGAACGCCGACCACCAGTGCCTGGACTGCCACACCACCGGCTTCGAGAAGGGCTGGGACGCCGCCGCCGGCACGCACGCCAGCACGTGGGCCGAGGCCGCCGTGGGCTGCGAGGGGTGCCACGGACCGGGCGCTGCGCACGTGGCGGCGGGAGGGCAGGGGGGCCTGGACGCCGACGTCCCGGCGGCCGACCCCGCGCGATGGACCCCGCCGGACGCGGCCACCGGCATCGCCGGGCGTGCGGACGGCGGGTCCGGGCCCCACCCGCAGGTGGAGGCCTGCGGCCGCTGCCACGCCCGTCGCGCCCTGCTCGTGGCCCGCTCCGACCAGCAGCCCGACCGGGCCCTGGTCACCACCCACCGGCCCACGCTGATCGAGCCCGGGCTGCACCTGCCCGACGGGCGCATGCAGGAGGAGGTCTTCTCGTGGGCGCCCTTCCGCCGCTCGCGGATGCACGAGGCCGGCGTCGCCTGCACGGACTGTCACGATCCGCACGCCGGGGGCCTTCGCGCCCCGGGCGAGGCCACCTGCGCGCGCTGCCACGACACGGCGCGCTTCGCGGACGTGGAGCACACCCACCACCCGGTGGGCGCGGCGGGCTGCATCGACTGCCACATGCCCGTGCGCACCTACCTGGCGCGCGACGTGCGCCACGATCACGGCTTCGAGGTGCCCCGTCCCGCGCGGGACCTCGCCCTCGGGCTGCCCAGCGCGTGCACCACGGCCTGCCACGACGACCGTGACGCCGCCTGGGCCGCCGAGGCCACCTCGGGGTGGAGGCTGGCCCGTCGCCGCTGGGACGATGCCTGGACGGAGGCGCTGGCCGGGGCGTGGGCGGGCCGTCCGGACGGCGACGCCCTCGGCGCCGTGGTCGCCGACCGCTTGCTGCCCGGGCTGGTGCGGGCGTCGGCGGCCGTGGCCCTCGGGGAGCGCACCGAGGCCCAGGCAGGCACGGTGCTCGCGGCGGCCGCCGACCCGGACCCGCTGGTGCGCTTCGGGGCGGTCCGCGCCCTGGGTCGCCTGCCCCCGCAGGTGGCGGCGCCCGCCCTGGCGGAGCGCCTGGACGATGGCGCCCGGGCGGTGCGCTTCGAGGCGGCGGCGCTGCTGCGCGACCTCGGGGGGAGCCAGCGCCCCGAGCTGGCGGGCCGGCTGGCGCCGGTGGTGGCCGAGCTGCGGGCGCAGGCCCGGCGCGACGGCGACCGCGCCGAGGGCCTGCTGCTGGAGGGGACGCTCGCCTGGCAGGACGGCGCGCCCGAGGTGGCCGAGGCGGCCTACCGCCAGGCCCTCGACCGCGACCCGGAGCTGGTGGCGGCGTGGGTCGATCTCGCCGACGTGCTGCGCGCGCAGGGGCGCGAGGCCGAGGCGCTGCGCACCCTCGACGAGGGCCTGGGGCGCCATCCGGAGGCGGCCGTGCTCCACCACGCGCGCGGGCTCGCGCTGGTGCGCGCCGGACGCAAGTCGGAGGCCCTGGACGCGCTGCGGCGCGCCGTGGAGCTCGACCCCGGCGAGGTCCGCCATGCCTACGTCCTGGCGATCGCGCTGCACGATCAGGGGCAGCCCGCCGCGGCCCGCGAGGTCCTCGACGCAGCGCGGGCGCGCCACCCGGCGTCCGAGGCGCTCCGTGCACTGCGCACCAGCCTGGATCGACCGGGTCCGGCCGAATAGACCGCCGCCCCCGAACCGGAGGACCCCATGGCCACCGAGCGCACGCTCTCCATCATCAAGCCCGACGCCACCCGCAAGAACCTCGTGGGCCGCATCCTCGCCCGCTTCGAGGAGGAGGGCCTGCGCGTCGCGGCCCTGCGCAAGATCTGGATGTCGAAGCGCCAAGCCGAGGGCTTCTACGCGGTGCACGCCGCCCGCCCCTTCTTCGGCGAGCTCACCGAGTTCATGTCGAGCGGTCCGTGCGTGGTGCTGGTGCTCGAGGGCGACGACGCCGTCGCCGCGAACCGTCGCATCATGGGCGCCACCAACCCGGCCGAGGCGGCCGAGGGCACCCTCCGCAAGCTCTACGCCGACAGCATCGGCGAGAACGCGGTGCACGGCTCCGACAGCCTCGAGAACGCCGCCATCGAGATCGCCTACTTCTTCGCGAGCAGCGAGCTCACCTGAAGCACCGGGGCGCGCGCACGGCCCCGTTCGCGATAGGCTCCTCGGGTTGCCCCGGAGCGCCCATGGCCGTGCCACACCTGTCGCTGGCGTTGTCCCGCGAGCTGTGGAGCGAGCTGCTCCAGGCCTCCCTGCCGTTCGAGCTGGGGGAGGGGCAGCTCTCGCTGGCCGGCGCCACGAAGCAGGCGCTCCGCCAGCTCGAGGTGTCGCGGCGCGTGTCGGGCCTGCTCGAGGACCGACGCACGCCCGCCCCCGTGGCCCGCCTGGGCGCCCGCGCGCTCGCAGGGTGGAAGCGGCGGCGTGGCGACGTGCTGGGCGCCCTGGGCGATCTCGTGGCCGTCGAGGGCACCTGGCGCGTGGAGCTCGACGAGCTGGGCACCCGCATGCGCTACGGCCCGCAGAAGGTGGCGGCCGACGCCTACCTGCGGGGCGTGGCCGAGGGGCGCCTCACGCTGCTCAAGGAGGGCATCTCGCTGCCCTTCCGGCTGGAGCAGCGCCTGGGCGCCTCGGTGGCGCTGGGTCGCATCCGCTACAGCCCGGGCCAGCAGGCGGTCATCGGCAACGTGCAGGACCTCGCGGTGCACCTGGGTGATCACGCCGTGCTGCGGCTGATCTCCCGCCTGGCCGAGAACCTCATGGGCCAGCAGCTGCCGCGCGTGGCGCCGGTCACCATCCTGCGCCGTGAGCAGGTGGAGGCCCTGGTGGGCGGGCTGGGCGGCGCGATGCGCCTGGCGATGGGCGTGGACGACATGCACCTGCACGTCTCCGACGAGGAGCTCGAGCTGCGCGTGCGCTTCGGCTTCGCCCGCCTGGCCGAGACCCCGCAGCTGTCCGACGAGGGTGGGGCGGGGGCCTCGTGAGGCACGAGGTCCGCGGTGCGGTGGTCACCGGCGGGGGGAGCGGCCTCGGCGCCGCCTTCGCCCGGGCGCTGGCCGGGCGTGGCATCCCCGTGGTGCTCGCCGACCTCGACGGTGCCCGCGCCGAGGCGGTGGCCGGCGAGGTGCGCGCGCTCGGGGTCGACGCCTGGGGCCTCGAGGTGGACGTGCGCGACGCCCGGGCGATGGAGGCGCTGCGCGACGTGGCGATCGGCAAGCTGCCCGCGCTCGACCTGTGGATCAACAACGCCGGCGTCGCCGTGGCCGGCGCGGTGGGCGAGGTCCCGCTCGACGACTGGCGCTGGGTGCTCGACGTCAACCTGATGGGCGTCATCCACGGCTGCCATGCCGTGGTGCCGCACCTGCGCGCGCAGGGGCGGGGCGTGGTGCTGAACGTGTCGTCGGCGGCGGGCCTGCTCGCCACGCCCGAGATGGCGCCCTACAACGTGGCGAAGGCCGGCGTCGTGAGCCTCAGCGAGACGCTGTACGGCGAGCTCAGTCCCCTCGGGCTCGGCGTCACCGTGCTCTGCCCCACCTTCTTCCGCACCAACCTGCTCGACGCGGCGCGGTCGGCCTCGCCGCGCGCGCTGAGGATCGCGGGTCGCCTGATGGACCGCTCCTCCTTCACGCCCGACGACGTGGCCGAGGCCGCCCTCCGGGACGCGCTCGCGGGCCGGCTCTTCAGCGTGCCCATGTCGGACGGACGCTGGCTGTGGCGGCTGCGGCGCCTGCTGCCCCAGGGCTTCTACGACGGCTACCGC
Source organism: Alphaproteobacteria bacterium (assembly GCA_020632955.1). Classification (GTDB taxonomy): domain Bacteria; phylum Myxococcota_A; class UBA796; order UBA796; genus JACKEO01. The sequence continues at coordinate 545,879 of JACKEO010000001.1, read as the reverse complement.
CACGGCGTGGGCCTCGTGCGGCGGCTGGCGAGCAGGTAGGCGGCGTCAGGCGGGGGGGCGCTATCAGGCCGGCGGGTGGGTCCAGCTGCCCCACCGGCTCCAGCGGGGCCTCAGACCCAGGGCCTCGAGGCGCTCCAGGATGTAGCCCTGGGCGTGTCGCCGGAACCAGATCCAGCCGTAGAGCGCGCCGCCGAGGTGGGCGCCGTGCGCGAGGATGTCGTCGCCCGGCGTGAGGGCGCCGATCACGTCGAGCAGCACGAAGAGGCCCACGGCCGCGATCTGGGGCAACGGGATGAAGAAGAACAGCAGGAGCAGGCGGTTCGGGAAGAGCAGCGCGCTCACCACCGCCACCGCCATCACCGAGCCGCTGGCGCCCAGCGCGCCCACCGTGGTGCCCGCGAGGAAGCCGTACGCGAGGTGGCCCAGCGACGAAGCGATGCCGCCCGCCAGGTACAGGTGCCAGAACCCCCGTGACCCCACCACCCGCTCCACGTCGCTGCCGAACAGGCCCAGCGCGTACAGGTTGAACAGCAGGTGCAGCGGGTCGTAGTGGCTGAAGGCGCTCGTGAGGAGCGTCCACACGCGCCCGTGCGCCACGGCCTCCGCCGACACCACGAGGTTCGCCTGGGCCCAGGCCTGGGCGTCGTCGCCGAGCAGGGCGCAGATCCACCACAGCCCGAAGACCGCCAGGTTCAGCCCCACGAGCGTGGGCAGTGCGGTGAGCCGCGTGGTGGGGACGGGCACGCGGACGAAGCGAGGTGGCACGGCGCCTCCGGCGTGCGGAGGTCGTAAGCACGAAGGCGGGGTGCGTCGCCCTCGGCGCCGTCAGGGTGCGTCGGCGGAGCCCCCCGGCGCCTCGCTCCCGCCGGCGGCGAAGCGGAACAGCGCGAGCAGCCCCACGAGCCCGATCGCCACGCCCCCGGCGCCGTGGGCGGCGTGGCCCCCGGTGGCGAGGACCGCGAGCGTGGCGCCGGCGCCCCCCAGCAGCGCGAGGGCCTCGCCGCCTCGCCGCGCGAGCGCCTCGGGGCGGTCCCGCGCGAGGTCGTGGAGCACCACGTGCGCGAGGAAGCCCGACACGAGCGCCCCCACCCAGGGCGTGGCCCCGGCGAGCGCCGCGTCGGAGACCGCCAGCGTGAGCAGCACGCCGGCCGCCGTGGCGGCCACGAGCCCGAGCCCGCGCACTGCCGCACGCCGCCGATCGGGCCAGGCGAGCACGGCCGCGGCCACCAGGGGCGCGCCGTGCAGCGCGATGGCGAAGACCACGCCCAGCCCCAGGGTGCGCGCGGCCCCCGCCTGCAGCCCGTCGACGAGCTGGTGGGCCACGAGGGCGGCGAAGCCGAGCTCGCGGGCGCTGCGTCCGGCCGGCAGGTCCCGTGCGGCCCGTGCGAGCGCGCGGTCGGCCGCCAGGGGGAGCAGGCCCGCGCCCACCGCCAGCAGCAGGGCGCCGGCGCCGAGGCTCTCCACGGCGTGGGGCAGGAGCTCGGCGAGCACCACGGCGAGCGCCGCCCCTGCCGCCACCGCCCGCGCGGGACCGAGCAGGGCCGCCCGGGGCCCGAGGACCAGGGTGCCCACGCCCGCCAGCGGGGGCAGCAGCGCGATCAGCAGGACGGCGAGCAGGGCGGCCTCGGCGCGGAGCGACCGGGCGACCTACGCCGCCGGGGGGGGCTCCTGCAACGCGATTGCGGAAAATCGCGGCCGGACGTCGCGTTCGCCAGGGCCTCCCGGCCTACTCCTCGGGGTCGGGATCCACCGCCGACCCGGCGTAGTGCAGGCGCACGCTGTGCAGGGCCGTGGCCACCTGGCCGCAGGTGTCGGTGACCTTCACGGCCAGCTCCACGGTGGCGCCGTCGGCCACATCGGGGCCGTCGATGTCGAGGACCACACGCTGGGCGACGAGGTCGGCCCGTCCGTCGGTGCGGGGGAGGAACTGGCGTGGCACCTCCACCCAGCCGTCGCCGATGTCGGGCCCGCTGACGGTGAAGTCGATGCGCGGGTTGCACGGGTCGCTGAAGGTGTTGGACGGACCCGACGCCAGCATGCCCTCGAGGATGGCCGCGCCCTCGATGTGGTACCCGCCCTGGGCGCCCTGCACGAAGTCCACCGTGCTGCCGTCGGCCACGGGCGTGGCCTCCTCCTCCCCGGTGGCGAGCACCACGGAGGGCGTGCCGTCGAGCGCCGCGCACAGCTCCGGGCAGGGCGGCGCGCAGCCCACCAGGGCGACCAGCAGCAGCGGGAGCGTCTTCACGTGGCTGCGCTATCGAGCCAGCGCTCGCGCGGCTGCCGCCACCTGCGCGAGCTGCGCGTCGGTGAGATCCGGCAGGCAGCGACCCTGGCGGGCCCGCATGAGGTTGTCGCGGTCGGCCTCGTGCTCCAGGCCGAGGGCGTGGCCGAGCTCGTGGGCCAGCGCGAGCGGGGGCGCCCATGGGGGCTGCCGGACGAGATCGTCGCGCGACAGCAGCACCACCGGATCGTGCGGTCGCTCCAGGTCCAGGTGGCGGGCGAGGGCGCGCGCGGCCTCGTCGGCGGGCGTCGCCGAGGTCTCCGGGGAGGCGAAGGCCAGACCCACCATGTCCTGGAAGACGTCGGCGGCCCACGAGCCGTTCGTGAGGATCGTGGGCAGCACGGCCACCACGATGCGGCCGCGGGGCGGTCGGGCGTGGGTGTCGACGAAGTCCCGCACCGGCGCGAGGGCGCGGTCGAGGCGCGCCTCCTCGTCGCGGTCGGCGTCCAGGGGTCCCGACAGCAGGGCGTGGGTGGCGACGTGCCGTGCGGGACCCGCGGGGACGAGGCGCACCCCCCGCTCCCCCCAGAAGCGGATCGCCGTCTGGAGCTCGCGCAGCACCCCCGGCTCGTCCACCGTGGGGCCGACGAGGAGCTGGACCCGCACGAGGACGTCGACGGGCTCCGGCGTCGGTGCGCCGGCGCAGCGGGTGCCGGCCACGAGGTCGGCGGGCTGCCAGGCCTCGGGCGTGAGCAGGGGGTCGGGCGCGGCGGGGGGTGGGGGCGTGGCCCCCGTGCAGCCCGCGAGTCCCGTGAGGAGGAGGGCGAGCACCATGCCGTCCTGTACGTCGATCAGGGAGGCGGGAACACCTCGATCTCGCCCGTGGCCACCTCGAGGACGGGCAGGGCGTCGGGACCCGCCTCCACGTCGAGGGCCTCGAGGAGGTGGGGCCCGTACTGCCGGTAGAGCAGCCGGACGCGCGCGTGCAGGCGGCCGACGGGCGCGCTGGGCACCGGCACCAGCCAGGTGAAGGTGCGCTCCAGGGCCGGGGGCAGGGCCCGTCCGGTGTGTTCCGTGGCGACCCACGGGAAGAGGACGGGGTCGCCATGCCCGTCCGACAGCGTGCTGGACAGCGTGACGAGGTCGGCGTCGCCGAAGGGGTCCAGGCGGCTCCACACGTCGCGCAGGTTGCCGTCCTCGTCGAGGTCGCCGCTCCGGTAGAGCACGGCGTCGGCCTCGTCGGTCACCGTCACCTCCACCCACACCTGGCGGTTGAAGGTGGTGCCCGTGGGGAAGGCGTGCCCGTCGACGAGGTTCCTGACGGTGACCACCACGGGGAGCACGCCGCCCGGCGTCCAGTGCATCGGCGCGTCCACGTCCAGCGCGGCGGCACCCTGGAGCAGCGCGGTGACCTCGGCGAGGCGCGCGGCGCGCTCGGTGTCGTCGAGGAAGCCGGGGAGCAGGGGCATGCCGCCGCCGATCCAGCCGTGGCGGTGCACCACCCGCTCGGGACCGCCCACGGCGGCGGGGCCGCGGGTCTCGGGCATGTGGCAGGACTGGCAGGGGCGCCCCTCGCGACCCGCGGGGCTGGACCGCCACTCGGCGTAGGGGCGCTCCAGCGGCAGGCCCCCCACCTCCCGCACGTCGTGGCAGGCGGCGCAGAGCTCGGCGGTGCCGTGCAGGGGGCTGTGGGTGGTGGCGTGGGCGGCGGTGGGCTCGGGGTCGGGCAGGGTGCCACGCATGGGCCCGTCCACGTCGAGCACCAGCCCGGCCTGGGAGGTGCGGGCGACGGAGGCCACGGTGTGGCACACCTCGCAGGTCACGCCCTCCACGCTGAGCGGCCCGAGGCCCTCGAGATCCGGGTGCGCGAGGACGTCGCCGTCGCGGCTGCCCAGGGGCGTGTGGCACTGGGTGCAGAACTGCGCCTGCCGGCCCTCGTGGTCGGCCACCCGGGCGCGCTGGAGCGCTCGGAAGACGGGGTCGTGCATCGCGTAGGCGTGCATCGAGGTGCGCCACGCGGCGTAGTGGTCGGGGTGGCAGCCGCTGCAGGCGAGGGCGCCGGAGAGCCCTGCGGTGGACAGGGTGGGCTCGGCGGGTCGGGACAGGGCGTCGTGGGCATCGGGGTCGTCGGTGTCGACGAGGTCGGGCGGGACAACCTCGGGCGTGCACGCGGCGACGAGGGCGAGCAGCGCGGCGCGCACCTACAGGGTCCCGAGGAAGGCGAGCAGGGCGTCCCGATCGGCCTCGGGCAGGGCGCGCACGGCGTCGCGGGCGGTCGCTGCCTCCCCGTCGTGCCCCTCGATGGCGTCGGCGAGGGTCTCGGCCCGACCGTCGTGCAGGTAGGGCGCCGTCACGGCGATCCCCCAGAGGGGGGCGGTGCGGAAGTCCCGCTCACCGGCGCTGGCGTCCTCGATGCCCGGCGTGCCCTCGGGCAGCACGGTGTGCAGCAGCAGGTCGCTGTAGAGCGGCACCGGGCCGTCGGGACCCTCCAGCGCGGGGGTGTGGCAGGCGGCGCAGCCCACCTCGCCGAACAGCGCCTCGCCACGTTCCGCCTGCTCGGGGACCGCCGCTGGCTGGCGTGGCGGGGGGGCGAGGGCGGCGAGGTAGTCCCGCACGAGCAGGACCTCCTCCAGGGGAGCCTCGGGGTCGGCCACGTCGTCGTCGTCCTGCAGGAAGCCGAAGGTGCGGCCGGGCTCGTGGGGCAGCGTGAGGCCCAGCTCCACGTGGAAGGCGTCGCGGACGAACTCGTGCAGGTCGGGCACCTGGGCCTTCCAGCCGAAGCGGCCGAGGCGTCCGCCGTCGGTCCAGGAGGGCCGCCCGGCGATGCCGTCGCCGTCGAGGTCGTCGGGATCGGCGCCGGCGAGGATGGTGGCCTCGGGCAGGGCGTCGATCAGGCCGAGGCCGAAGAGGTGGGGCGTCTGCCGCAGCTCGAAGGTGGCCGTCTCGCGCTGGGGCAGGTTGGCGCTGCCGTGCAGGCGGGTGGTGCGGTGGAGCACCGTGCCCACCGCGGGGGCCACGAAGCGGCCGTCGGGGGAGCGCAGCGCATGGCGGATGACGTCCACGCCGCGCGGACCGGCGCCGCCCAACACCGGCTCGAAGTGGCAGGCGCGGCAGGAGTCGCCGTTGAAGCGGGGGCCTCCCACGCCGCTCGCGAGGGCGTGCTCGCGGTCGAAGGCCGCCCGCCCGGCGAGGAAGCGGGCCTCGGCGGCGGCGTCGAGGGGGGACACGGGGCCGCCCAGGGCGCCGGGGGGCGGCAGCGGGGCGCCCGGGGGCACGAGGCCGTCCGAAGCCTGGCTGGCGCCCCCGAGGGAGCGCAGGAAGGCCAGCAGGGCCTGCTGGCGGTCGGGGGACAGGTCGTGCCATGCGTCGCGTGCGTGGGAGGCCTCGCCGCCGTGCGCCGCGATGGCCTCCTCGAGCGTGCCGGCACGGCCGTCGTGCAGGTAGGGGGCGGTGGCGCCCACGCCCCACAGCGGCTGGGTGCGGAACTCCGAGCCCGTGGCGAGCTTCATCGCGATGCCGTCGGCGAGCTCCGGTCCCATGTCGTGCAGCAGCAGGTCGGTGTAGGCGGGGATGCCGCCCTGGCGGGCCGAGCTGTACAGCATCGGCACGTGGCAGCCGGTGCAGCCGATCTCGGCGAAGGCGGCACGCCCGTCCTCGGTCTGCGCGGTGGGCTCGTCGGGCCGGGGGGCGGCCGTGAGCATCGCGAAGCTCACGAGGTCGAAGAGGTCGTCGGTCGACAGCTCGGGGTCGGCCACCCCGTCGTCGTCGGTGAGCGGCCCGTCGGGCGCGGCGGCCTGGGCCACCCTGCCGAGCGCGGTGCCCAGCCAGCGGAGCGCCGTGGCCTCGCCGCCGCCGCTGCTGTCCACGGGGAGCCGGGCGCGCTGGGCGTCGGTGAGGGGGTCGCTGGTGATGCCCGCGTGGTTGAAGAGGGGACCGCGGATGAACCCCTCGATGCTCACGGTCTGGCTCTTCATGCCGAAGCGCCCGACGAAGCCCCGATCGTAGTTGGCACGTCCGCTGATGCCGTCGCCATCGCGATCGTCGGGGTCCTCCAGGGCGAGGATGGCGTCCTCGTCCACCTCGGCGAGCAGGCCCACGCCGAAGAAGGGGATGGCGTTGCGCTGGGCGACCACGTCGAGATCGTCGGGCACCGCGGGCCGTCGGCTGTCCTCGGTGCCGTCGTAGTACAGGCGCACCACCCCGCTCACCACGCCGAAGCCGTCGGCCTCGCCGAGGAAGAAGTCGCCCTCGGGCGTGGTGGACCCCGCCAGGAAGAAGTTGCGGTAGGTGCCCGCCGCTCCCCCGGTGACCGGCTTCTCGTGGCAGGCGGCGCAGAAGGTGACGTTGAAGGCGGGGCCGAGGCCCTGCGACGGGGTGAAGCGGCGGATCGCCACGTCGTGGCCGCGTGCGAAGGTGGCGGCCTCCTCGTCGGTGAGGCCGGGGAGCGGCGCGCCCAGCTCGCCGTGGATGCCCTCTGCCGGAGGCCCCGTGTAGGGACCCGGGCCGCACGCGGCGAGCAGCAGCAGCGGGAGGGGTCGCACGGTCAGGGCTCCAGGCGTTCCAGGGCGGCTCCAGCGTAGGCACCGGAGAAGCTGCCGCCGACTGCGAAGACGTGAGCAGGTGTCGCGGCCCAGGCGGCGTGGACGTCCACGTCGGTGGCGGGGGCCTCGGCGAGGATCGTGTCGGTGGTGGGGTCGAAGGTGCCCACCCACCCGCCGAGGCCGCCCACCACGGCCTGGGTCTCGCGGCCTATCCACACCGCGTTCAGGCCCGGCACGCCGGCGGGCTGCAGGGTGCGCCACGCGCTGCCGTCCCACACGCCCACCTGTGCGTTGGAGCGGCCGCCCACCGCCACGACGTGGTCGGCCGACGTGCCCCACAGGCTCACCCAGTCGTCCGTGGCGCCCTGGCCTGGGCTCACCGCCTTCCACGCACCGCCCTGCAGCTGCAGGATCAGGCCACGCTGGCCCACGGCGAACAGGGTGTCGCCCGTGCCCCACACCTTGAACAGCGCGCGCGCCTGGCGTGGGTTGAGGTCGCCGGTGACCTCCACCGTCTCGAAGGCGCTGCCGTCGAAGTGCAGCAGCACGGGGTCGCCCCGGTCGATCGCGCCGCCCACGATCCAGAGGTCGTCGGGCGCCGTGCCGAAGACGCCCCAGAGGTCCTCGTCGGTGGGGGTGTCGATCACCGACCACCCCGAGCCGTCGTAGTGCACCATGCCGCCGGCCCTGCCCACGGCCCACACGTCGTCGCGCCCGAAGCCGTGCACCCACACCAGCAGGGCCACGTCGGGGGGATCCACGGTCGTCCAGGTCCCGTCGACGAGGTGGCGCAGGCTCGCCCCGGCGTCGGTGCCGCCCACCACCCAGACGTCGTCGTCGGCGCTGCCCCACACGCCCGAGAGCGATCCGGCGCCGGGGTCGTCGAAGGCCTCCGACCAGCTGCCCGCGGCGCCTCCACAGGCGACGAGCAGCGACAGGAGCGGAGCGAGGGCGCGGTGCGACATCGGACCTCCGACAGGAGGCCTAGCCACGCCGTGGTCGGATGGCCGTCGGGGGCCACCAAGGGCTGCGTGCCAGGCTGCCGCACACCACCGCTACCGCCACGACAGCGCGTCCTGCAGCTTCATCAGGATCTGCGCCCGGCTGGGGGGGCCGCCGCTGCCCACGAGCTCGCCCTCGACCACCACGGTGGGGCGCGGCGCCGCGGCGATCACGGGAGGCAGCGGACCCGCGCTGGCGCGCACCTCGTTCCAGCGAGGCGCCATGTCGAGCATGTGCAGGGCGTCGCGGAGGGAGGCCCGCACGGCGGCGGTCTGGGCGTCGTCCTCCTCGTACACGAGGTCGATGCGGAGCATGCTGCCTCCTGCGCGGACCATAGCGCGGGGGATCGGGGCGGCCAGCGGGCTCGTGCAGCGCTCCGGGTGCGGCGATAGGCCGGCCGGTCCGCAGTCCCCGGAGGCGGCGTGGAGCCAGAGGAGCGCGCGGCCCTGCAGGCCCTGGCCCGGGCGAGCACCCGGGTGGTGGATCCCGTGGGCGGGCGCAGCCTCCAGGCCGAGGGGATGCTGCTGCGACCTCGGGTGGAGGAGGGCACGCTCTGCGTGGAGCTCCACCTGTCGCGCGCCCACGACGACGCGCAGGCGCGTGCCCTCGAGCAGCAGCTCGCCCGCGCCCTGGCGCTGGAGGGGCTCGAGCTGCCGCTGCGGGTGCAGCTCGTGGCCGCCGAGGCGCCCCTGGGATCACGCCCTGCGGGTCCGGTGCCGCCGGGCGGGGCGCCCACGCAGCAGCGCCTGCCGGGCGTGCGGCGTGTGGTGGCCGTGGCCTCGGGCAAGGGCGGCGTCGGCAAGTCCACGGTGGCCGTGAACCTCGCCGCGGCCCTGGCCCGGGGCGGGCTCGCGGTGGGCCTGCTCGACGCCGACGTGATGGGGCCCAGCGCGCCCACGATGCTGGGCACCCGCACCCGCCCGATCGCGGGGCCCGACGGCCGCATCGTGCCGGCGCGGGCCCACGGGATCACGGTGATGTCCCTTGGCCTGGTGGTAGAGCAGGACATGCCGGTGATCTGGCGCGGTCCGATGGTGATGGGGGCCATCCGCCAGCTGCTCCACGACACGGCCTGGGGAGCGCTCGACGTGCTCGTGGTCGACCTGCCGCCGGGCACGGGCGACGCCCAGCTGTCGCTGCTCGAGAACACCGTGGTGGACGGCGTCGTGCTGGTGACCACACCCCAGGAGGTGGCGCTCGCCGACCTCGTGCGCGGGGTCGATCTCTTCCAGCGGCTGGGCGTGCGGCTGCTCGGCCTGGTGGAGAACATGGCCGGCTACCGCCTGCCCGACGGCAGCGTGGACCCGGTGTTCGGAGAGGACGGCGGCACGCGCACCGCGGCCCGCCTGGGCCTCGACGTGCTGGCGCGCTTCCCCCTGCGCACCGCCCTGCGCGCGTCCGGGGACGCGGGCGTGCCGGCCGCCCTGGGCGAGGGCGAGGACGCCGAGACCTTCCGCGGCCTGGCCGAGACGGTGGCCGCGCGGCTCGCGAGCGCCCCCGGGGCCGACGCCGACTGATCCGCCTCAGGGCGGCGGCAGGACGGCTGCGGCGGCCACCTCCGGAGGCACCGGCACCGCGTACACCGCCCACCCCTGGGTGCTGCCGGCCCACCCCCCCGTGTGGTCGGCGAAGGTGTAGGGCCGCGTCGCGAAGTCCTCGCCGAGCACCTTCACCAGGCCCGCGGTGAGCGGTCCGCAGGCCACCTGGTGTCGGGCCAGTCCGCAGTCCAGCGAGGCCCAGGCGAACAGGCAGCTGGCGGAGGTGAGATCGCCGGGCGCCAGTCGTTCCAGCGCCAGGCCCGTGGCGGGAGGGAGCACCCGCACGTCGAGGGTGCCCGCGCGCGGGTGACGCCGCAGCAGCAGGTCGTCCACCACGGGCTCCTCGGGGGAGGAGCCCCACCGGCGGGCGCGCAGGATCACCGAGCACTGGGGGCGTTCGTCCACGAAGGCGAGCAGGGCGCGCGCCTGACGCTGCACGTCGCCGTCCACCAGCCCCACCACGGGGAAGGGCGCCACGCGGTCGTCGCGGCCGTCGCGGTGCTGGGGGAGCCCCCGCACCGCGACGGCGAGAGGAGGGAGGATGAGGGCGAGGCCCCAGGCGCGCCGGGGCCAGTCCCCGAGGTCCGCGGGCACCACCCGCGCGGCGAGCAGCACCCACACCGGCAGCATCAGCGGCAGGTAGCGGAAGAGCTCGAAGACCGCGAGGTCGCCGTGCGCCTGGTAGAGCTGGCCGTGTGCGGCGGCCACGTAGAGCTGGTGGAGCAGCAGGCCCGCGGGTGCCACGAGGCCCGACGCCACGGGCGCGCGCAGGGCGGCGAGGTGGCCGCGCACGACGAGCACCACCGCCCCCACGGGCACGGTGGCGAGGAGGAGCACCGGCGCGGTGGCCCAGGCGAGGTTGAAGGGGTGGACGGCCCACACGAACCAGGCGGCCTCCGGCGGGCCGGGGAGGCGAGGGCGGGTGATGGCGGCGAGCAGCGGGGCCACCACCAGCCACGTGACGAGCAGGGCGCCCCAGGCGAGCCGCGGGATCCGTGCGAGGCGGTCCGCCACGCGCCCGGCCGCGCCGTCCACCCGGTCGGCGAGGCCCGGCGCCAGCTCCTGCAGGCCCACGGCCACCACCGCCGCCACGCCGAAGGCCGCCACCTCGGGCCGCAGGGCGGTCATGAGCAGCGTGAGCACCACGAGGGTGCCCCAGCGCACGGCGCCCGGAAGCCCCCACCGTCCCGTCGCCGGCAGCAGCCCGGCCACCACGTACAGGCCCGCCAGGCTGCTGGGCTGGGCCGACAGGGCGGTCGACAGCCACACCGGCGACACCATCACGCCCACCACCAGCACCACGCCGAGCGCGGGCTCGGGCGCGAGGCGCCACGCCGCCAGGCCGAGCGCCAGCGCCAGCACCACCCAGGCCGCGAGGTGCACCGCCACCACCTCGCGGATCGTCACCGCGCCCCCCGGGCGCAGCGCGTGCCAGAAGCCCTTCTGCAGCGGTCCGCCGTGCAGGTCGCCGCCGGCCAGCGCGCGCGCCGTGGAGTCCGAGAAGCCCTCCTGCACGATCGTGATCCACGAGGCGGGGAGGTCGGGCGCCGACAGCGTGATCAGGGCCACGGCGACCACCGCCACCCCCGCGCAGCCGAGCGCGAGCCGACGGCCCTGCGCGGTGGGCAGCGCCGCGGGCAGCATCGCCAGCACCACGGTCCCCACCACCGCGTGCAGGATGGCGGCGACGGGGAAGAACCAGGCCGCCTTGGCCCACGCTTGGCTCATCTGCGCTCCGGGCCGCGACCCTACCCCGTGCGGGGGCTCGAAGGCGCTAGATGCCCAGGGTGAGCGCGGCGCTCACGCAGGTGGGAGAGCAGTCGGGGCCGTTGGGCTGCGACACGGTCCAGTCGGGCGTGGTGGTGGTGTCGAGCACGCCGACGCCGTCCCGCTCCGCCCGCACGGTGATCGCCGCCTCGACCAGGTGGCCCTGCAGCTCCAGGACCCGGCGGTCGCCCTCGCCATCGAAGGAGACCGAGAGGCCGTCGTCGTCGCAGGTGGCCTCGCCGGTGGCCGACACGGTGCAGCGCACCACGGCGCGCTCCACGTCCACCGTGAGCACGGTGTCGCCGTCCTCCCAGCCCGGCAGATCGAGGGTGAGCTCGAGCGTGGAGAGGCAGCCGATGAGGGTGCAGAGCTGCGACTCGACGGGGCAGGCGGCGAGCAGCACGGGCAGGCACAGGAGAGCGGACACGCGCACGGGGACCTCCAGGCACCCTTCCCGCGCTCACTCTAGCCGGCGGGCCCGTGCCTCAGGGCGCGAGCGCCCTCCGGATGTCCTCGGGCAGCTTCGTGAGCTTGTTCGCGCCGTCCACGCACACCAGCTCCACCCAGCCCTCCACGAGCGGGGACGCACCCCCCTGGCGCCACACGTCCTGCTGGAAGCGGATGCGCCACTCGCTGGCGAGCGTGGGCGTGGTGCGCACCTCCAGCACGTCGCCGAAGCGCGCCGGCTCCCGGTAGGTGAGCTCCACCTTGTAGACGACGAAGCCGGTGCGGTGCTCCTGCCAGAGCTGCACGAGCGCGTCGGGACCCAGCAGGTGCTCGCGCGCGCGCTCCATGAAGCGCAGGTAGCCTGCGTGGTAGACCGCGCCGGAGAAGTCGGTGTCCTCGTAGTAGACGCGGACCTCGTGGACGGCGGGGTAGCGGCTCACCCGCGCCCCAGCGGCAGGTCGGCGAAGCCCTGTTCGCGCAGCGCCAGGCGGCGCTCGGCGTAGGCGGCGTCCTCCACCCAGAGGCGCCGGGCCCGGGCCTCGACGAGGGGCCGGATGAACCAGCCGAGCCGGCGCACGGCCCACTGGAAGCCGGGGCGCTCGCTGGTGGCGATCGTGGCCTCCACCACGGCGGATCGCTGGTCGTCGAGGGGGGTGGCGTGGGTCTCGACGACGCTGCCGGTGCCCTCGCCCGCCACGATGGTCATCGTGATGCAGCGCGGATCGGGCGTGTGGAAGCGGGCGTCCACCTCCACGGCCAGGGGGCCCAGCACCCGGTAGGCCACGCGCACGACGATGTCGTCGTCGGACTGCGCCAGCACGTGCAGCGTGCCGAAGCTGTGCGGGTGGAAGTGGGTGCCGTGCCAGGGGTCCAGCCGGTTCTCCACCACATCGCGGGGGTGGCAGGCGGCCTCGAGGCGCATCACCGCGGCGAGGCCGCCCGTGGGGCGCTCGGGCAGGAAGGGCCGCTCGGTGGGCTCCTGGCCCTCCTCGTCGAAGCGGGCCCACACGAGCACGCCGTCGTCGTAGGCCGGCACGGGCACCCACGAGGCGCGCCGCTGGCGACCCAGGCGCAGGCCGTGCCACGGGCACACCACCTGGCCACCCTGGCACCGGCCCGTGGACAGGCTGGCGCCCATGTGCGGGCAGGCGTCGGGGCCGACCACCACGCCCTGCGCGTCCCGGAAGACCACCCAGTCCTGGCCCAGCAGGCGGTAGCGGCGGGGCGTGTCGCGGATGACCCGGGAGGCGTCGACGACGTACCAGCCGCCGGTCGGCTTCGCCTGGGAGGCGGCCAGCGCGCGGCCGATCCAGCGGGGATCGGCCTGGGTGTAGTCGGGTCCGTCGAGCACGCTGGGGGCGGGCGGGAGCACCGTCCCGAAGCGCCACACGGTGGCCATCGCTCCTCCGCGTCCTGGCCCCCCGGCCCTAGCACGGCCGGTGCCTTCGGGGGGTGGGGCGCAGCGCGGCGCGGCGCGTGGCGCGTGGGTGCGCGCCGCGCCACCTTGGGGCCCGCGGCCCCCGCCGCAGCCGAGGTGTCGATGCCCAGCCCCCGCTTCGCCAGCGACAACGTTGCCGGTGCCCACCCCACCGTGCTCGAGGCGCTGGTGCGGTGCAACGACGGCCCCGCCACGGCCTACGGGGACGACCCCTGGACGCGTCGGGCGCAGCAGCGGATCCGTGAGGTGCTGGGCCTCCCCGAGGCGGCCGTGTGGCCGGTGTTCGGCGGCACCGGGGCGAACATCCTCGCGCTGCGGGCGGTCACCCACCGCGTGGACAGCGTGGTCTGTGCCTCCTCCAGCCACATCGCCAACGCCGAGACCGGGGCGCCCGAGCTGGTGGCGGGCGTGGCGCTGGTGCTCGTGCCCCAGGTGGGGGGCAAGCTCACGCCCGAGGCCGTGCGGGCGGCGCTGCCCCAGCGCGACGGCGACCACCGTCCGCGTCCCCGCGTGCTGTCGGTCGCCCAGGCCACCGAGCGGGGCACGGTCTACACGCCCGACGAGCTGGCCGCGCTCGCCGAGGTCGCCCACGCCCACGACCTGCTGCTGCACGTGGACGGCGCCCGGCTTCCCGCGGCCGCCGCGGCCCTGGGCTGCTCGCTCGCCGCGCTGGTGGGGGAGGTGGGGGTGGACGTGCTGTCCTTCGGGGGCACGAAGGCCGGCCTCGTGGCGGCGGAGGCGGTGGTCTTCGCGGATCCGGCCCGCGCACCCGATGCAGGGCGTCACCGCAAGCAGATCACGCAGCTCGCGAGCAAGCAGCGCTTCGTGTCGGCCCAGCTGCTCGCCCTGCTCGAGGACGAGGCCTGGCGTGGGTGGTGCCTGCACGCCCACGACCGGGCGGTGCGGCTGGCCGAGGGCCTGGCGGCGGTGCCGGGCGCCCGGCTCGCGGCCCCGGTCGAGACGAACGCGGTCTTCGTCCACCTGCCGGCGGAGGTGCGGGCGCGCCTGGCCGCGCGCTGGTCCTTCGAGACCTACGACCCGTCGGCCGGTCTGGTGCGCCTGATGACCGCCTGGGACGTCACGGACGCCGAGGTGGACGCCCTGCTGGCCGACGCGCGCAGGGAGGCGGCGCCCCCGCGGTCGGCGGAGTAGGCTCCGCCCCGGAGGACTGCCGATGCGGCCGATCCTGCTGCTGGCGCTCACCCTGGGCCTCGCGAGCGCCGATCCCGGTCGTCCCGAGGTCGATCCGCTCCTCCGCGCCATCGACCTGCCGGTGGCGGCGGTGGAGGCCCGGCAGGCCGGGTATCGGCCCGACGAGGTGCGGGAGGTCATCGACGCCGCCCGGCGCGCCGGCATGAGCGGCGGCAACGCGGCCGGCCTGCTCCGACGGCTCACGCACGCGGCGCCGAGCGGCAAGGCCGTGCCCGGCCTCGCGCAGGTGGCCCGCGACAGGCTCGATGCCGGCGTGCGGGGCAAGGCGCTCGTCGAGGCGATCGACGCGGCCCGGGCCGACGCGCTCGGTCCCGACGCGCTGAAGGCGCCGCGGGGCGCGAAGGCCGGCAAGGGCGCCCGGGCGGGCCAGGGGGCGCCGGCGCGTCGCGGCAAGGGTGCCGGCGAGGGGCGTCGCCCCGCCGCGGGAGGCGAGGAGTGAGGCTGCTGCTGCCCACGGTGCTGCTGCTGGTCGCGTCGGCCTGCTTCGGTCCCACGAAGGCGCCGCTGGAGCCCACCGACGTGGTGCGTGCGGCCGCCATCGCCAACGACCTCAAGGCCGAGCCGCGCGCGGTCGACGCGGTGCTGGCGCGGCACGGGGTCACGCGCGACCAGGTCGAGGCGGCGCTCTACGCGATCGCCTCGGATCCCGACCTGGCCCAGAAGTACGCCTCGCTCCGGAAGTAGAGCGGTCAACGCTCCTTGCCGCGGGGCGTCGGCGCCTCAGGGCGCCACCGGCGTGGTGGGCAGCGGCGTGTCGCCCGGCGGCGTGGTGTGCCAGCCCTCCCAGGTGCGGAGCAGGTCGTCGGCGAGCCCCTCGGCCAGCAGGGTGTAGCCGGCGAAGGTGGGGTGGATGCCGTCGTCGCGCATCAGCGGCGGCTCGGCGGCACGCCAGCGGTTGCCGGCGCCGGGTCCGCCCATGGCCGCCTGGGTGTCCCAGGTGGCGCACCCGGCGCGGCGGGCCACCTCGCGCTGGGCGTCGGCGATGGCGGTGAGGCTGGGTGGCACGGGCCGCTCGCAGAGGGGGGCGGGCGCGAGGGGCGCGTCGTCCTCGGGCGGAAGGGCGGAGGCCTCCGGATCGTTCGGCGTGGTCTCGGGCGGCGGGCAGGGGTCCTCGCGGCCGGGGAGGGCCGGGTGGCTGGCGGGCACCAGGTCGCTGGGCAGCACGAGCAGGCAGCTCGCGTGGGGCGCGCCCGCCCGCAGCCGCGCCAGCATCTGCAGGTAGGTGTCGACCTGGCGCCGGGCAGCGCGCGCGAAGTCCTCGGGGGTGGCCGTGGCCGGGTCGGGGGGCAGGTAGGCCGTGGACTCGTTCGTGCCCCAGTGCAGCACCAGCAGGTCGGGATCGAGGCGCGCGACCTCCGCGACGATCACCGGGTCGGCCATGCGGAGCCAGTGGTCGGCCCGCGAGCCGTTGATGCCCAGGTTGTGGTAGCGCACGCCCGGCACCGCGCGGGTGGTCTGCAGGCCGAGCAGGGCCACGGGGCCGTCGCCCACCACCTCGATCTCCACCTCGTGCGGCCCGTCGGGCAGATCGAGGGACGTGACGTGCAGGCCGGGCTCGTCCGCGACGGGGTGCACCGTGGCTTCGAGCGCGCCGTCCACGTGGATGCGGAAGCTGCCGGCGTCGGGCGAGGCGAGCGCGTGCACGTCGACGTGGTCGAAGGTGGCGCCCTCGGTGCAGCCCTCGCAGGTGGCCCGTCGGACCCAGGCGCCGCGTCGGGAGGCCTCCGACCGCACGCCCGCGACGCCGAAGAGGCCGGTGGCGTCGTCGCGTGTGCCGCGAGGGTAGGTCCAGCGCCGGCTGGCATCCACCCGGGCGTCCACCACGCGGAAGCGCCGCCAGGGCAGGCCGGCCGCCACGTAGCCGCGGCCCGCGTCGCCGAAGCGGCGCTGGAGCGTGCGCCGCAGGGGACCGGTGAAGGTGTCGGAGGCAGTGTGGGAGGCGCCGAGGTGCAGCACCACGGCCTGGGCGCCCGGTCGGTGCAGGTCCACCTCGTCGAGGGCGCGGAAGAAGGTGAGCAGCGGGTGGTCCGGCCAGGGGTCCACGCCGGGATCGGCGACGGGCGGGGCGGGGAGCGGCGGACCGACGGCGGGGGGCGGGCGCGCGCAGGCGAGGAGCGGGAGGATCAGCAGCGCGCTCGGCCTCACGGTGCGTCCGCTGGGGTGGAGGGCAGCTCGGCCACCGGGTCCAGCGCGCAGGCCGCCTTGCGGTCGAGGTGGCGGGCCAGCTCGCGGCCGAGCTCGGCGGCCACCCAGGCGGCGACGGTGCTCGTGAGGTGGATGCCGTCGTCGCCGCGCACGCGCCGGAGGCGACCGCCCACGTCGCGATGGATCAGGGGCGCGCCGTCGGGTGCGCTCGTGAGATCCCAGGTGCCGAGGAACCAGGCGCCGCGCTCCGCAGCCACCACCGACCACAGGGCGTTGATCGTGGCGACCTTCCGCGCGTACCCCGGCTCCTCGGGGTGGCTCAGGCCCACGATCGCGACCGGGGCTCCCTCGCGGCCCAGGATCGCGAGCAGGGAGCGCACCCGGTTCGCGTAGGTCTCGGTCCAGTCGTCGCTGCCCCAGTCGGCCACCCGGCGGCCCGTGGGCGAGCGCAGGTGCTGGGCGTCGTTGCCGCCGAGCTGCACCACCACGAGCCCGGGGTGGTGGGCCTGCACGAGCGCCTCGGCCTCGGCGAGCCAGTCGTGGAAGTCGAGCCGCGCGAGGCCGGTGGAGCGCCGTCCGGCGTTGATCACCTGACGCACCCCCACGTCCTCGAGCTGCCGGGCCAGCGCGGGGCCCAGTCCCCACTCGAAGGAGGAGGAGCCCACGAGCAGGGCCGTCTCGGGCACGGCGACCTGCGTGCGAGCGGGCGCGTCGGGGGCCCCCGCCTCCACCTCGCAGGCCCGCGCGCCTCCCCCCGGAAGGGCGAGGAGGACGAGCAGCGCCAGGGACGTGCGCAGCGTCACGGGAGCCTCCGCGGGCACGTCCCTATCCACCCCGAGCGGCGGTCGTGGCCTCATCACGGGATGACAGCGCGCGTCGCGGATTGTCATCGAGGTGTCACGGGCATCGGGTGATCGATACGGCATCGCGGGAAGGGAGGGTTCTTGGGTTCCAACGATGAGGCACGTCCCAAGCTGGATCCCAGCTGGGTCGCGAACCTCCGCTACGACCTGCCTGCGGGGCTGGTCGTGTTCCTCGTGGCCCTTCCCCTCTGCCTCGGCATCGCCCTCGCGAGTGACGCACCGCTGATGAGCGGCGTGGTCGCCGGCGTGGTCGGCGGCACGGTCATCGCCGCGCTCTCCGGGTCGGCGCTGTCGGTGAGCGGTCCGGCGGCGGGCCTCGCGGTCATCGTCGCCGAGGGCGTGCACACCCTGGGGGCCTTCGAGGCCGTCGCGATGGCGGTGGTCCTCGCCGGCCTGATCCAGCTGGCCATGGGTCTCGCCCGCATGGGCTTCGTCGCCAGCCTCTTCCCGCACTCGGTGATCAAGGGGATGCTCGCCGCCATCGGCATCATCCTCATCCTCAAGCAGATCCCCCACGCGCTGGGTCGCGACCAGGACTACGAGGGCGATCTCGACTTCTGGCTGGCCGGCGGCGACAACACCTTCACCGAGATCCTCCACGCCATGGCCTCGGCCTCGCCGGGCGTGGTGGTGGTCACGCTGGTCTCGCTGGCCATCCTGGTGGCGTGGGAGAGCTCCTGGATCAAGGGCCAGGCCTGGTCCACCCTGGTGCCCGGTGCGCTGGTGGCGGTGGTCTCGAGCGTGCTGATCAACGAGGCGTACGGGCTGTGGCTCCCGGGCTGGCACATCCAGGCCACCGACGGGCACATGGTCGAGATCCCCGTGCTGTCGTCGGTGGACGACCTGCTCACCGTGCTGCCACTGCCCGACTGGAGCCGGGCCACCGATCCCGGCGTGTTGAAGCTGGCCGTGGTGCTGGCGATCATCGCCAGCATCGAGACGCTGCTGTCGGTGGAGGCCGTCGACCGCCTCGACCCCTTCCGGCGCCTGTCGCCGATGAACCGCGAGCTGGCGGCGCAGGGCGTGGGCAACACGCTCTCGGGGCTCGTCGGGGGACTGCCGATCACCGCCGTCATCGTGCGCAGCTCGGCCAACGTCTACTCGGGCGGGCGCACGCGGGTCTCCGCGATCGTGCACGGCATCCTGCTGATCGTGCTGGTGCTCTCGGTGCCCCTCCTGCTCAACCGCGTCCCGCTGGCGGCCCTCGCCGCGGTGCTGCTGGTGGTCGGCTACAAGCTCGCCCGCATCTCGCTGTTCCGGGAGATGTGGGTCCGCGGCCTCGACCAGTTCATCCCCTTCGTGGTCACGGTGATCGTCACCGTGGTGAGCGACCTGCTCACCGGCGTGGCTGTGGGCGTGGCGGTGGGGGGCCTGATGGTGCTCGCCACCAACCACCACTCCGCCATCGCCGTGGTGCACGACGACGGCGACTGGCTGGTGAAGTTCCTCAAGGACGTCAGCTTCGTGAACAAGGCGCGCCTGCGCAAGGTGCTCACGTCCATCCCGAACGGCAGCCGCGTGATCATCGACGGCTCGCGCGCGGCCTTCATCGACCACGACATCCGGGAGACGGTCGAGGACTTCGTCCAGTCCGCTCCCCAGCGCGACCTCCACGTCGAGCTGATGCACTGCGAGCCCCGTCCCTTCCCGCTGCGCCTGCCGGGCGCCTGAGGAGTCCCCTGTG
This sequence comes from Alphaproteobacteria bacterium, assembly GCA_020632955.1. Lineage (GTDB taxonomy): Bacteria > Myxococcota_A > UBA796 > UBA796 > JACKEO01. Next base: position 527,021 of record JACKEO010000001.1, on the reverse strand, counting down.
GAGACGTACAAGCGCCTGCTGCTGGCCAACCGCGCGTGGGCCCAGGAGCGCCTCGACCTTCAGTCGGACTACTTCGAGCGTCTCGCCGAGGGCCAGACGCCGCAGTTCCTGTGGATCGGCTGCAGCGACAGCCGCGTGCCGCCCGACGAGGTCACGGGCACGGGCCCCGGCGAGGTCTTCGTGCACCGGAACATCGCCAACCTGGTGGTGCACACCGACTTCAACCTGCTGTCGGTGCTCCAGTACGCCGTGGAGTACCTCGAGGTGCGCCACATCATCGTGTGCGGGCACTACGGCTGCGGCGGCGTCACGGCCGCCATGGGGCACGCGCGGCTGGGCCTGCTCAACAAGTGGCTGCGGCACATCAAGGACATCTACAAGGTCCACCGCAGCGAGCTCGACATGTACGACGACCACGAGCGTCGGCGCGACCGGCTCGTGGAGATCAACGTCCTGGAGCAGGTGCAGAACCTCACCAAGACGTCGATCATCCAGGGGGCATGGGCCCGTCACAAGCGTCCCACCATCCACGGCTGGGTGTTCGGGCTGAAGGACGGCCTGCTCAAGGACCTGGTGAAGGTGGAGCCGGGGGCCATCGTGGACGAGATCTACACGTACGACTTCGACGAGTAGGGCGGGGTCACGCCCCCGCCGTGTCTCCCCGCGCCTCGGCGTGCAGGTCCAGCAGCGAGATCGCGCTGCGCGACGCCTCGGGCGTGGCCGGCACCTGCTCCACGGCCTCCCGGAGCTGGCCGCGGGCGCGATGGAGCCGGCTCTTGATGGTGCCCTCGGGCACGTCCATCACCTCGGCCAGCTCGCCCACCGACAGCTCCTCCCAGTAGTAGAGCTCCAGCAGCACCTGGGACTCCACGGGCACGTGGCGCAGGGCCTCGAGGAGCAGCTGCTGCTCGGCCCGCTGGGCCGCCTGGGTGGCCACGCCCGGCGCGATGTCGGCCAGGGCGCTGGAGTGGAAGTCGGGCTCGTTGCGACCGTCGCGCACCCGACCCCGGATGTGCTCGTACAGCACGTTGCGCGCGATGCCGAAGACGAAGGCGCGCACGCTGCCCTGGCCCTGGAAGGTGGAGGCACGCTCCGCCAGCGTGAGCAGGGTGCGCTGCACGAGGTCGTCGGCGTGATCGGTGGCCTTGTTCCGGAAGAAGCGCACCACCGGGTCGTAGTGGCGCTCGATCAGCTGGGCGCCTGCGGCGCGGTCGCCGGAGGCCCAGGCGCTCAGGAGGGTGGCGTCGTCGTTCATGGGCGGCGGCTCCGGGTGGAGGGGCGGGCTGGAGGCTGAGGTGACGCGGGGAGGCATCCGGTTCGCGTCGGCCGCGAGAAAGTCGGGGAGGCCCCCGGCCGCGCCCGCCGGGTAGGGGGCTCCGGGGATCTGTACGTCGCCCTCGCGGCCTTCGCGAGGGGCGCGCGTGCGTCCACCGGGAGACCGCATGCCCTCGCCCATCGCCCTGGTCACCGGCGCCGCCCGCGGCATCGGGGAGGCCGTCGCCCGCCGCCTGCACGCCGACGGTGCGGTGGTGTGGTGCACCGATCTGCGCGACGCCGAGGTCGACGCGGTGGCGCGCTCCCTCGGGGCGCGGGCCCGGGCCCGTCACCTCGACGTGCGCGAGGAGGGCGACTGGCAGGCCGTGATGGACGAGCTGCTCGCCACCGACGGCCGCCTGGACGTGCTGGTGAACAACGCCGGCATCACGGGATTCGACCCGCCCGTGCCCCACGATCCCGAGCACGCCTCGCTGGCCGACTGGCAGGCCGTGCTGCGCACCAACCTCGACGGCACCTTCCTGGGCTGCCGCGCCGCGCTCCGTGCCATGCGCCGCACGGGCACCGGGTCCATCGTGAACATCGGCTCGCGGTCGGGCGCCGTGGGCGTGCCGGGCGCTGCGGCCTACGCGGCGAGCAAGGCGGCCATCGCGAACCACACCCGCTCCGTGGCCCTGTACGCAGCCCAGCAGGGCTGGTCGGTGCGCTGCAACGCCATCCAGCCGGCGGCGGTCCGCACGCCGATGTGGGACCCGATGTTCGCGGGCGCCGACGACCCGGTGGCGCTCGAGGCCACCTTCGTGGCCGACATCCCGCTGCGGCGCTTCGCCGACCCCGCCGAGGTGGCGGCCCTGGTGGCCTTCCTCGCCTCGGCGGAGTCCGGCTACCTCACGGGCGCCGTGCTCGACCTCGACGGCGGGCAGCGCGCGGGCCTCGCTACGCCGCCTGCGCCATCGTCGGACTGACCACCAGGTCGCCGCCCGGGTTGCCCGCCTCGAGGCGGGCGTGGGCGAGGGCGGCGTCGGCGAGCGGCCAGCTGCCGGCCAGCACGGGCCGCAGGGCGCCGGTCTCCACCAGGCCGCGCACCTCGTCGAAGGCCTCGGCCGACGGCAGGGCCACGCCGAGCAGGGCGCGGCGACCGCCGGTCATCGCCGTCCACGCGGCGGCGAGCAGCTGGCCGGTGGTGACGTGCAGCGAGGCGTGTCGTCCGCCCGGAGCCAGCGCGCGGCGCGCCGTGAGGAAGGAGACGGCGCCCACGGTGTCGAGGATGAGGTCGTAGGGACCCGCGGCCTGCCACGCGCCGTCCGCATGACGGTCGACCACGACGTGGGCGCCCAGGGCCTGCACGCGGGCCGCGTGGGCGGGGCTGCAGACGGCCGTGACGTCGGCGCCGAGGTGGCGGGCGAGCTGCACGGCCATGCGGCCCACGCCGCCGGACGCCCCGAGGATGCACACGCGCTCGCCGGCGCGCAGCTTCCCGAGGTCGCGCAGGAAGACCAGGGCGGTGAGCGCGCCGTAGGGCAGCGTGGCGGCCTCGGCGAAGGTGAGGCCGTCGGGCATCCGGGTGAGGGGACCGTCGGCCTCCATCACGAGCAGCTCGGCGTAGGCGCCGTGCGGGGCGCCGCCGAAGACGTCGTCGCCCACCGCGAAGGTGGTGACCTCGGCGCCCACCTCCACCACGCGCCCGGCGAAGCCGGTGCCGGGCACGGGCGTCCGGGGTCCGGTGAGGCCCATCGCCAGGCGACCGGGGAGCCAGGTGATGCCGGGGAAGTCGCCCGACCGCAGCCGGCGGTCGCCCTGGGTGACGCTGGCCGCGTGGACCTCGACGAGCACCTGGCGGGGACCCACCTCGGGGCGGGGCAGCTCGGCGGGCTTCAGGACGTCGGGGGACCCGTAGGTGTGCTGGACGATGGCGTGCATGGCGACTCCAGGGTGCGAGGACGGCGGCGCGCCGTCCGTGCTCCCTGTCTATGCCTGCATCGTTGAAGCGGAATGGACCGATGTGGCAGACAAGCTATGCATCGATGCATGGATTGGCGGACGGTCACCTTCGACTGGAACCACGCGCGGGCCTTCCTCGTCACGGCGCGGGAGGGCTCCTTCTCGGCGGCCGGGCGGGCCCTCGGCATCGCCCAGCCCACCGTGGGGCGCCAGGTGGCGGCCCTGGAGGAGGAGCTGGGGGTCACGCTCTTCGAGCGGGTGGGACGTGGGCTGGCGCTCACGGGCGCCGGGATGGAGCTGCTGGAGCACGTGGGCGCGATGGGCGAGGCCGCCACGCGCACCGCCCTGGCCGCAGCCGGCAGTGCCACGGCGCTCGAGGGGGTGGTGATCGTCACGGCCAGCGAGGTGATCACGGCGCACCTGCTGCCGCCGCTCGTGGCCCGGGTCCGTGCCGCGCATCCTGGCATCGAGCTGGAGCTTGTGGCCACGAACGAGACGCGCGACCTGCGCCGGCGCGAGGCCGACATCGCGGTGCGCAGCTTCCGTCCGCGCGACGAGGAGCTCGTGGCCCAGCGCATCCACGAAGGGGCCGCCCGCTTCTACGCCACCCCCGCCTACGCTGCGCGCCTGGGCGGCCTGCGCACGCCCGACGACGCCACCCACGCGGAGTTCTTCGGCTTCGATCGCAGCGACCGCATGATCCAGGGGCTGGAGCCCCTCGGGCTGCGCCTCACGCAGCGCAACTTCCCGCTGATCACCAGCAACCACCTCGTGCAGTGGGAGATGGCGAAGCACGGCCTGGGCATCTGCATGATGATGGAGGAGATCGGCGACGCCGAGCCCCGCGTGTGCCGGGTGCTCGACAGCCTGCCGCCGCTGCCCGTGCCGATGTGGCTCACCACCCACCGCGAGGTGCACACGAGTCGGCGGATCCGCGTGGTGTACGACCTGCTCGCGGAGGGCCTGCGGGGGATGGTGGGGCGGCCGCTGGCGGGGTGGGCGGAGGAGCTGGGGTAGCGTGGGCCGTCGCCGTCGCCGTGCGTGCGGCGAGGGGCGCAGGGTGTGGCGACATGCCACGGTGGTGTGGCAGTCTTGCGCGGCGATGCACGTCCCACCCGCCGATCCGGGCCTGGCGTGGTCCTTGCACCGGCAGGCGTCCGTGTCGGGTCCCCCGTGAAGCTCGCCCCCCGCCTCATCGCCGTCACCGCAGGCACCGTCTTCGTCGCGTCGGCGGTGGCGGGCGGGCTGCTCGTGCGGATGGAGCACGCCCAGCTCGTGGCCGACGAGATCACCGAGTCCCGTGTGCTCGTCCGCAGCCTCCAGGTCTCGGTGGAGAACGCGCTGCGTGACGGTCAGGATCCCGACATCGCGGAGCTGCTGGGGCGGCTGGAGCTGGTGGCGGGCCAGGTGGACGTCCTGGTGTTCTCGCGCGGCTCCGACACGCCGCGGCAGGCCTCGCTGGGGAGCGACCTCGACGACGCCGCGGTGCAGCGCGTGCGCGAGCTCACCCTCGACTCCGACGAGGCCGAGGTCTACCGGGTGGTCGACGACGAGGACGGGGTACCGCACCTGGTGTCCGGCACGCCGCTACGCACCGACGGGGGCGAGCGCATCGGCACGCTCGTGGTGAACCGTCCACTGTCCGAGCTCCACGCCGACCTGCGTGCCACCACCTGGCTCCTCGCGGCCTCGGTGCTGGCCTTCGCGGCGGTCACCACGATGGTGATGCTGGTCTTCCTCCGCCGGGAGGTCACGGTGCCGCTGTCGCGCATCGCGGCGGCCACCGACCGCCTCGGAGAAGACCTCGACGCCGAGCTCGAGCTCGCCGAGGCCCCCTCCGAGGAGCTGGACCTCGTGCGACGGACCCTGCTCCACCTGCAGGGGCAGCTCGTGCGAGCGCGCAACGCGCGGGCGCGGGAGGCGAGCCAGCGGGAGTCGCTGGAGCGGCAGCTGCGCGAAGCCGACAAGCTCATCGTGGTGGGGCAGCTCGCTGCCGGTGTCGCCCACGAGATCGGCTCGCCCCTGCAGGTGATGATCGGGCGCGCGCGCCTGCTCGCGACGGATGCGGGGCAGTCCCCCGAGGTGCGTCGTCAAGGAGGCCTGATCGTGGAGCACGCGCAGCGCATCGCCGGCATCGTGGAGCGGCTCCAGGACGTGGTGCGCCGGCGACCCGCGCGCCTGCGCTCGGTGGACCTCGTGCAGCCCGTGGAGAAGGTGATGTGGCTGCTCGAGCCCGAGGCGAAGCGCCGTGGCGTCACGCTGGCCTGGGCGCCTGCTGCCGCACCCGTCACGGTGCGAGCCGACCCGGACGAGGTGCAGCAGGTGGTGCTGAACCTCGCGCTGAACGCCCTGCAGGCCACGCCCTCGGGCGGTCGCGTGGAGGTGCGCGTGGTGCACGAGGACTCCGGGGGCAGCATCCACGTGTGCGACACCGGGCGCGGCATGGACGACGCCACGCGCGCACGGGTGTTCGAGCCCTTCTTCACCACGCGCGCCGACGAGGGCGGAACGGGCCTGGGGCTCGCCGTGGTGAAGAGCATCGCCGACCGCCACCGGGCCCACGTCGACCTCGCGTCGACGCCGGGGCGGGGTTCGGAGGTGACGATGACGTGGCCGCGAGGTGAGGCATGAGCGGAGAGGCGCGCATCCTCGTGGTCGATGACGACCCCGGGGTGGTGGACCTGTGGACGGAGGTCCTCCAGCGGGAGGGCTTCCGCGTCGAGGGCGCGGTGGACCCCCAGGAGGGGCTGCGTCGCGCCACGGAGGAGGCCTTCGACCTCGTGCTGTCGGACGTCGAGATGCCGGGTCTGCGTGGACCGGAGCTGCTGGAGCGCCTGCTGGCCGCCCGCCCGGGCCAGCTCGTCGTGCTGATCACGGCCTTCGGGTCGATCCCGGCCGCCGTGGAGGCCCTGCGCGAGGGGGCCGCCGACTTCGTGTCGAAGCCCTGCAGCCCCGAGGCGTTGGTGCACGTGGTGCGACGCGCCCTGCGCGAACGCCAGCTGCGGCGCGAGGTGGTGCGGCTCCGTCGGCAGGGTCGCCCCGACGCGGACGAGGCGCCGGGCTTCGTCGCCGAGAGCCCCGCGATGCGCCGCGTGGTGGAGCTGGCGCTGCGCGTGGCCTCCGCCTCGGGACCCGTGCTCCTCCAGGGCGAGAGCGGCACGGGCAAGACGGCGCTGGCCCACTTCGTCCACGCACGCAGTGGTCGGGCCGACCGGCCGTTCGTGGCCGTGAACGCCTCCACGTTGCCGGCCCAGATCGCCGAAGCCGAGCTCTTCGGGGCGATGCGGGGCGCCTTCACCGACGCGGTGCAGGATCGCCCGGGACTGCTGCGGGGCGCCGACCAGGGCAGCCTCTTCCTCGACGAAGTCGCGGAGCTACCGCTCGCCGTGCAGGCCAAGCTGCTCACCGTGGTGGAGACGGGTGTGCTGCGCGCCGTGGGCGACACGCGCGACATGCGGGTGGACGTCCGGCTGATCGCGGCGTCGAACGTCGACCTGGGTGACGCCGTGGAGCGAGGCACCTTCCGCGCCGACCTGCGCTACCGCCTCGATGTCCTCACCATCACGGTGCCCCCGCTCCGAGAGCGTCGAGAGGACCTCCGGGCCCTCGTCGACCAGTGGCTCGACGTGCTCTCGGCACGGCACGGGCGCGACACCCTCGGCATCTCGGCCGCCGGGTGGCGGTGGCTCCACGCCTGGCACTGGCCAGGCAACGTGCGCGAGCTCATCAACCGGCTGGAGCGGGCCATCGTGTTCAGCGACGCCGACTTCCTGGGCCCGGAGGACTTCGACGACCCCCGGGAGCTCGCACGGCGCGCCGCACCGGGGGCGGACGAAGTGGACGCCCTGCTCGCGCGGCTCGCCGCGTCGGGCACGCCGATGTCGGAGCTCGAGGAGCGCTACCTGCACGCCTCCCTACGGGCGACCGGAGGCAACAAGACCGAGGCCGCCCGCCTGCTCGGGATCGATCGTCGGACGCTGTACCGCAAGCTCGACGACGAAGGCTGACGCGCGCGCCTGCTCAGGGTGGCGACAGCGGCGCAGCGAGCTCGCCGTCGAGGGCGGCGAGTCGCAGCTCCAGGTGGCGCCGGGCGGCGTGCACGGCGAGGGCGTCGAGACGCTGGGCCACCTCCGCCGATACGGCGTCCACCAGCTCCAGGATGCCGGCCTCGCCTTCCGTCCACGCCACCTCGGCCGCGGCGAGCACGGCCCCCTCGGGTACCGGCAGCGTGGACGCCAGCGCGTCGAGGTCGTCGAGGGCGCGCTGGAGGGCGGCCCGCTCGGCGGCCACGCGGACCTCCACGTGCCGGGCCTCCGCGGCCGCGGAGGCCCGCTCGGCCTCGGCCTGCGCCACGCGACCCTGGCCGCGGTCGAAGACGGGAAGGTCCCAGCCCAGGCCCGCCACGATCGACGCGCTGGTCCCGTCGGTGGTCCAGTAGCCCCCCACCCGCAGCTCGGGCTCGGCGATGCGCGAGCGCCGGGCCTCCCGCACGCCCTCCTCCCTGTGCTCCAGCGCGAGGCGCGCCTCGCGGACGAAGGGCGACGCCGCGGGGGCGGCGGACGCCCGATGCGTCCGGAGCGGCGCCTCCAGATCGCCGTTCGCATGCACGTCGGGATCGTCGCGGCCCAGCAGGGCGGCGAGGTCGGCGGCGGCGGCGTGCCGCGCCTGTCCGGCGTGGGCTCGTTCCCGGGCCATCGCGAGGCGTGCGAGACGCATGCGATCCACGTCCCAGGGCCGGGCGGCGCCCTCCTCGGCGCGGTGGGTGGTGAGCGCCACCAGGCCGTCGAGTCGGGCGAGCGCGTCGTCGAGGACCCGGGCGCGGTCCTGCGCGGCGAGCAGGTCGACCCATGCCGCGCCCACCGCCTCGGCCAGCAGCGTGCTGCGTCGGTCAGCGCGCGCGTCGCCCAGCAGCTCGGCGAGGCGACCGCGTCGGAGCCGCGCGGCGAGCTCGCCGGTCACCGGCAGCGCGATGCCCAGGTCCACCTGGTGCTGCTGCGCGTTGATCGCGTCCGCCGTGCCCTGGAGCCTGCCGTAGCCCTGGTAGTCCAGGGTCGGGTTGGTCCAGGCGCCGGCCTCCTGGCGCTCGGCGTGGCCGAGCTGACGCTCCACCTCCGCGAGCGCGGCCTCGGGCGCGAGCGTGGCCTGCTCCCACGCCGCGTCGAGGGTCAGCGACTCGCCCGCGAGCGCGAGCGCCATCCACCACGGGATCATGCGTCCTCCTTCGGGCCACGCTGGGGCGCGAGCCCTGCACCAGCGAGCGCGGGCAGCAGCAGCAGCGCCACCGGCAGGGTGGTGGCCATGCCGCCCACGATCACCAGCGCGAACGGCTGCTGGGTCTCGGAGCCCACGCCGCCGCCCACGGCCATCGGCACGAGCCCGAGCATCGCGAGCAACGCCGTCATGAGCACCGGACGCATCCGCTCGCGGGCGCCCTCCACGGCCGCGATCGGGGGCGCCACGCCTGCGTCGACCCGCGCCTGGATGGCGCCCACCACGAGCAGCCCGCCGAGGGCCACCTGGCCGAGCAGCGCGATGAGCCCCACCGCCGCGCTCACCGACAGGTTGATGCCGAAGGCGGCGAGGGCGAACAGGCCTCCCGTGAGGGCCGAGGGCACGCCGGCGAGCACCACCAGGGCGGGGCGGAGGCCGCCCAGGGCCCAGCCGAGCAGCGCCAGCACCACCGCCAGGGCGCCCGGCACCACCACCTGCATGCGCTGCATCACGCGCTGCTGGTTCTCGAACTCCCCGGACCAGGCCAGGCGCACGCCTTCGGGGATCGGCACCTGGTCGCGTACGGCCTCCATCGCGTCGGCCACCACGCCCCCTGGGTCGCGGCCCGCCACGTTGAGCTTGAGCGCGAGGAAGCGCTCGCCCTCCTCCCGGTTGATCGCGGCCCGGCCGCTCTGCACGGAGACGTCGGCCAGCGTGCGCAGGGGGATCAGGGCGCCCGACGCGGTGCGTACGGGCACCTCGGCGATGCGGTCGGCGTCGGCGCGGTGCTCGGCATCCACGCGCAGCCGCACGTCGACGGGGCGCTCTCCGCGCCAGACGGTGGTGGCCACCGTGCCCAACGTGGCGGCCTCCAGGTGACGCCCCACCTCGGCCACCGTGAGTCCCTCGCGGGCCAGGGCGTCGCGCCGGAACCGGATCTGCAGCTGGGGCGACAGCGTGTCGCGGTAGAGGTCGACCTCGACGGCACCAGGCACGCGCGCCACCACGGCCTTCGCGTCGTCGAGCACGGCCCGCGCGGCGTCGAGGTCCTCGGCGTAGGCCTTGAGCACGATCTGGCCGCGCACGCCCGACACCGACTCCTCGATGTTGTCCTTGATGGGCTGGCTGAAGTTGAAGCTCACGCCCGGGATGGTCTCCACGGCGGCGCGCAGGGCGTCGATGAGGTCTGCCTTGGTGCGCCCGGTCGTCCACGTGTCGGGGGCGTGGAAGCGGACGAAGGTCTCGCTCATGTTGGGCGCCTCGTTGTCGGTGCCGTCCTCCGGGCGCCCCTGCTCGCTCATCACCTCCGCCACCTCGGGGAAGGACAGGAGGCGGCGCCGCACGTCGCGCAGGATCGCCTGGCCCTGCTCGAGGGTGATGCTCGAGGGCATCTCCACGAAGAGCACGGCGTCGCCCTCGTCGAGGGGCGGGAGGAACTCGCTGCCCAGGCGGGAGCCCACCGCCGCGCCGGCCAGCAGCAGCGCGCCGAAGGCGGCCAGCGTGGTGCCGCGACGGCGCACGGCCTGCTCGACCAGGCGGCCGTACCTGGATCGCACGGCGGCCAGCCACCGGGGCTCGGCGTGGGCGTCGGCGGAGCGGAGCGCGAGGCTCGCCAGCGCGGGCACCAGGGTGAGCGCCAGCAGCAGGGCAGCGCCAAGGGCCAAGGTGTAGGTGAGCGCCAGGGGCTGGAAGATGCGGCCCTCCACCCGCTCCAGCGTGAACACGGGCGACAGCGCCGCCACGAGGATGGCCATCGCGAAGAAGGTGGGCGTGGCCACGTCCACGGCCGCCTCGGTGATCGCGCGTCGCCGGGCCCGCTCGTCGAGGTCGGGGTGGCGGTGCAGCACGTGCAGCACGTTCTCGACGAGCACCACGGCGCCGTCCACGAGGATGCCGAAGTCGATGGCGCCCATGCTGATGAGGTTCGCGGGCACGCCGAGTGCGTACAGGCCCGCGAAGGCGCCCAGCAGCGACAGGGGGATGACCACCACCACGATGCCCGTGCCGCGCAGCGTGCGCAGGAACAGCCACGTGATGCCGCCGATGAACAGGAAGCCCTCCAGCAGGTGGTGCCACACCGTGGTGAGCGTGTGGTCGACGAGGTGCGACCGGTCGTAGAAGACCTCGATGCGGATGTCCTCGGGCAGCACGTCTCGGTGCAGCGCCTCCACCCGGGCGTGCACGCCCTCGAGGAGGGTGCTGGGGTTCTCGCCGCGCCGCATGATGACGAAGCCCTCGACCACGTCGCGCGCGTCGTCGTGGCCCACCGAGCCCATGCGCGGCGTGTGCGACCTCACCAGGCGCGCCACGTCACCGAGCAGCACCGGGAGGCCGTCCTCGGCGCGGAGCACCACCTGCCGCAGGTCGTCCTCGGTGGTGGCCATGCCCACACCGCGGACGGTGAGCGCCTGGTCCCCCATGGCGAGGAGGCCTCCGCCCACGTTGAGGTTGGCGGCCTCCAGGGCCGCGTGGACGTCGTCGAGCGTGAGGCCGGTGGCCTCCAGCTCCCAGGGGTCCACCTCGACGTGGATCTCCTCGAGGAAGCCGCCGAAGCTCACCACGTCGGCCACGCCCGGTACCTGCTTGAGGTGGCGCGCGATGGTCCATTCCTGCCACGACCGCAGCTCGGTGAGGTCGCGGCGGGCGCTCGTCACGCGGTACTGGAAGACCTCGCCCAGGGGGGTGGCATCCGGCGCGAGCGACACCTCCGCGGCATCGTCGAGGTCGGCCGCGGCGATGCGCTGGGTGACCAGCGTGCGGCTCACGAAGGCGTCGGCGTCGTCGTCGAAGGTCAGGGTCACCAGCGACAGGCCGAACAGCGACTCGGATCGCATCGACAGCGTGCGGGGGATGGCGGCGAGCGCGCGCTCCAGGGGGATGGTGAGCGAGCGCTCCACCTCCTCGGGTGCCATGCCCGGAAGCTGCCCGATCACCGTCACCTGGGCGTTCGTGACGTCGGGGAAGGCCTCGATGGTGGTGTTCCGGTAGGCGTGGACACCCCAGGCGGCCGCGACCGCCCAGAGCACCACGACGAGCGTGCTGCGTTCCACGCAGGCGCGCACGAGCGCTGCGATCACGGGATCCTCCGGGTGCGGGGCGTAGGCGCCGCGAGGTCAGAGCAGGCGGTCGGCCATGGCGTCCACCAGCAGCGCGCCCTCCACGACGATGCGGTCGTCGGGGCCGAGGCCGCCGAGCACGGGCACGAGGCCGTCCACCACGCGACCCACCTCCACCGTGCGGGGTCGCAGCGCACCGTCCTCCTCGACGTAGACCACGCGGCTGCGGTCGGGTCGGATCACCACCGAGGCCACCGGCACGGCGAGGTCGGCGGGGGCGTCCGCGTCGATGCGGCCGCGCACGTGGCGTCCGGCCACCCAGCCGTGGGGGCGCCCGTCGAGGGCCACGAGCACCGGGCCGCGTCGCGTGGCGGGGTCCGCAGCGTCGGCGACCTCGACCACCGTGCCGCGCGCGGGCGCCGATCCGTCGGCGGGCACCACCTGCACCGGCTGGCCTGCCGCGATGCGGCGGAGCTCGTCCTCGTAGACGTCGAGGCGAACCTGCAGCGCCTCGGTGTGGGCCACCGACACGAGCGGACCGCTCTCGGGCGTGGCCACGAGGCCGGGCCGCGCGTCCACGTCGACCACCACGCCGGCCATCGGCGCGCGCAGGGTGACCGTGCCTCCGTCGCCGGGGCCGAAGAGGGCGGCGGTGCTGCGGGCGGCGGCGAGCGCGGCCTCGGCGCGTCGGACCGCCGCCTCGGCGCGCAGGGCCTCGACAGCGAGTCCCACGCCGCGGGCCCCGAGGCGTCCCTGCCGGTCCAGCTCGGCGCGCGCGGCGCGCAGCTCCACGTCGAGCGCCGCCACCTCGGCGCGGACCTGCGCAGCTTCGGCCGAGTCGAAGACCACGAGCGGCGTGCCCGGTTCCACGTGGCTGCCCTCGCGGACGAGCACCTCGCGCACGCGGCCCGGGCCCGGCATCGACAGGCGCGCGTCGGCATCGGCGCGCACCACCACCCGGCCCGGGGCGTCGATGCGCGCGGGCACCGCCTGCGCCGTGGTGGGGGCCACGCGGATCCAGCCAGAGGCCAATGCCGCGGCCGCGTCGACCGATGGCGACGGCGCGTGGGCGGCTCCGGGATCCTCGGCGGCGCCGGCTCCGCAGGCCGACAGCGCGAGCACGAGGGGAGCGAGGAGGTGGGGGTGGTGACGCATCGGGCCTCCCGTCGGGGTGGGGGTGGCCCTTGCGAGCGGGGTGCCAACGCTTGCGAGACAGGGATCGTCGAGGGTTGACGGGAAGGATCGGAGGCCGCGGGTGCGGACGCGAGGTGGCGTGGCGTGGCGGCCTGCCACGCGAGGTGGGGCAGCGTGCGACGGGGGCCGCGACGGCCGAGGAGGCGCGCCATGGGGCGAACGCCCCATGGTCCGCGATCGACGGTGGTGTCAGGCTGCGACGCGCCGGGTCCGCGACCCGTGGTCCTCACGCTTCACCCCGAACGACCCTGGAGACGACGATGCGCCTGGCGAGCCTTTGGATGAGTGCGGTCCTGTCTGTCGCGGCCTGCTCCGGTGCCGACAAGGACCCGACCTCGACCTACGACCTCGCGGACGACCCGGACGCGCTGGTGGAGGCGTGCACGACGGAGGGAGGGAGCTGTCCGGCCTGGGTGGTGTCCCTGGCGGAGGGTCTGGACCTCACGGCGTCGGAGTGGACCTACCTGCAGGGGCTGGACTTCGCGTCGCTGGGCGAGGAGGCGGTCGCCGCGGACCCGGTGTTCCGCAAGATGGTGCTGCAGACGGGCGAAGGGCTCGAGGAGCTGGGTCTGCTGAGCTTCGACGTGAGGCTGGCCAAGACGGGGTGGCCGGTGGGGCTCGGCATCATCGTGACCGCCTTCGGGGCGTACGCGGGCGTGCAGCTGGTGGCGGCCTGCGTGGCCAACCCCCCGACGTGCCTCGTGGCCGTGGCCGTCGGTGCGTTCCTGACGAGCACCGCCTTCTCCGGTGAGATCGAGGGCCCGAGCGCCTACGCCGACCCGGCGCGCGCGGAGGAGCTGGGCCTGGACCCCGTGGGTGCGGTCGACACGGACACGGGGGGGCCGGTCGACACCGGCACGGACACCGCCACCGACGGCGCCTGTACCGTCGCGGTGGGGGAGGTCGTGCCGTTCGCGCAGCTGGGCAGCTGCAACCCGGTGCGGTTCGAGGTGGTCGGGACGACCAAGGGGCTCTACCGGGGATCGAGCGACATCGGCGGGGTGACCATCGTGGACGACGCGGGCGCATCGGTTCGGTACAACGTGCTGCGCTCGGATGGCCGGATGGAGATCCAGCCAGTGGATGCGCCCTCGGATCGGCTCCGGTCGTACCTCCACGCGAACGGCTTCGAGTATGGCACCTGGGGTGGGCCCGAACTCGGTGACGCCTCGATCGACTTCGAAGCCACAGCGGACGGTCTGTTCTTCCGGAACCACGCCGGCAACGAGCTGTCAGCGCCCGGTGTGATCACGCACCCCGACCTCCAGGGCAAGGTGGTGCAGTTGCTGTACGCGGTGCCCCCCAACGCCGGGGCGCTCCTTCCGGTGACATTCAGGGCCGTGTTGGCAGCCGCCGACTAGCGTCGGTGTGGGGACCGCCGCCGCGGAGGCCCTCCTCCGCACGACGACCGCTGCGCGTCGCGCGTGCCCCGAAGTGCGACCCCCCCGATACGACGACGGTCGCGGCGGTTGGATCCGGCAGGACCGCCGGTCCGCGCTGCCCCGCCACGCCGGCACGCGAGCCGGGGGCGCAGCGCGCCTCCGGCGCGGGCACCTGCCGGCCGGTCCGCGTCGCTATCGCGCCCCCGCAAGCGAGCCCTAGGCGCAGCGCGCAGCGCGCCTCCGGCGCGCGTAGAAATTGGATGGGCGATACTGGATTCGAACCAGTGACTTCCACCGTGTGAAGGTGGCACTCTCCCACTGAGTTAATCGCCCGGACCCGCGGCTCGTAATGAGGGGCGCACGGCGCGGCAAGCCCGCCGACGTCGGGATAGCGGACGGTCGATGATCCCCACGGAATACCGCCTCGAGCAGGTGAGCGCGCGCCTCGCGGAACGGCTCGACGGCGCGCGTCGCAGCCATCCCACGGCCTCCGAGCTGGAGGTGGTGGCGGCCGAGGTGGCCAAGGAGCACGTCGAGGCTGCGGTCGACGAGTGGATGGCGCTCGATCTCATTCCCGACCGCGAGCGCCACGCCCGCTTCCTCGAGCGCGAGGTGCAGCGCACCTTCCTGCCGCGCTTCGTGCGCGAGGCCTCGGCGATGACGGGGCAGGAGCTGTCGGGCTTCGGACTGGGCTGGTGGGGCACGCCGCTCGGGCGCATGGCGCTCGCGGCGGCCGTGGTGGGTGCGATGTGGCTCACCCTGCGCTTCTCTCCGGGCTCGGTGCGCTTCCCCCTGCTGCTGGTGGAGCTGGCGGTGCCGGCGCTGCCGCTGGTGCCCGCCTGGCTCGCGCGCCGCCGCTACCGGGACGCGCTGGAGGAGCTGGTGGACGACATGGGTCGCATCCAGACCCAGGCCGACGCCTACGTGCCTGCGCAGCGCGCGCCGTCCGCCGACGAGGCCGCCACCCCGGCCGAGGCCGCCCGCACGCGTCCGCCCCCGCAGCGCGACGTGCAAGGCTAGGCTCCTGGCGCGCGTAGGGTGTGGTGCAGACGCACGGCGCCCGGAGGCGCGCGGGGAGGGCGAGCGATGGCGAAGAGGACGAGGCTGCAGCTCGGGTCGTTCAGCGGCAGCTGGGTGGTCCGCGGCGTGCTGGCGGGGGTGGCCCTGGTGGGGCTGTCCACCGCGTGGTTCGCGCTGGCCCAACCCATCCAGGCCGACGAGTTCGGCGTGCGGCAGATCTACTTCGGGCCCAACCGCGGGGTGCAGCAGGGCACGCTGTACGAGGCGGGCCTGCACCTGGTCATCCCCGGGTACGAGCGGCTGCATGTCTTCCCGCGCGACCTGCAGGCCATGGACTTCAACGACGAGGAGCGGTCCTTCGCGCGGCAGCGCCTGGGCTCCGACTACGCCTGGTCGCCGTCCATCCGCATCCAGACCTCCGAGGGCTACCAGGTCACCGTCGACGTCACCGTGCTCTACCGCATCGTCGACCCCTACACCGTGCTCACCAAGGTGGGTCCCGGCCGCCTCTTCGAGACCCAGGTGGTGCAGCGTCGGGCCGACAAGATCCTCCGCCAGTCCCTGGGCGCGCTCAACGCGGAGGAGTTCTACGACGAGGTGGCCCGCACCGAGGCGGTCACCGACGCCGAGACCACGCTCAAGGCCGATCTGTCCAGCTGGGGCCTCGAGGTCTGGGGCGTGCTGCTGCGGGAGTACGACTACGACGACCGCTACCAGGCCGCGATCGAGGAGCGGAAGATCCAGGACCAGCGGGTCTTCAAGAACCAGGCCGAGTCCACGGCCGCCACGCGCCAGGCCGAGCGCGACCGCGTGATCGCCGAGGGGCGCGCCACCATCGAGGTGGAGGGCGAGCGCGGTCGCGCCGAGGTCCGGCGCATCGACGCCGAGGCCGACCTCTACCATCGCCAGCAGATCGCCGAGGGCGACCTGCTCGTGGCCCTCGCGGAAGCCAAGGGCACCGAGCTCGAGAACGAGGCCCTGCGCGCCGCGGGGGCCGCCAACCTCGTCGGCCTCGAGATGGCCGAGGCCCTGCAGGGCATCGAGGTGATCATCGTGTCGACCACCGGCAAGGACGCCGTGAACCCGCTCGACCTCGACCGCATCGTGGAGGGCTTCTGATGACCCGTGCACCCCGGTTCGTCCGCGCCCTCGGCCTCGCCGCCGTGCTGGGCCTCGCCTCCGCCTGCACCGCCACCACCGAGTCCACCGAGGTGGCCGTGCGCGTGGTGAAGGTGCCCCTGCTCAACGGCCGCGGCATCGTGCCCCAGGTCTACGCGCAGGGCGCCACCTACTTCTTCTTCCGGCCCTTCTCGGACTGGTACGTCTACGACGTGGCCATCCAGAACCTCGTGATGACCCGAGAGACCAACGAGGGGCGTCGCGGTGGCGACGACAGCCTGCGCTTCAAGACCATCGACGGCAACGACGTGAGCGTCAACGTCACCATCCAGTGGAGCATCGTGCCCGACAAGACGCCGCTGCTCCTGCAGACGGTGGGTCACTCCACGCTGGAGGTGGAGGAGAAGCTCGTGCGCCCGGTCACCCGCGCGGTGGTGCGCGACATCCTCAACGAGCTCACCTCCGAGGAGTACTACCAGGCCGACAAGCGCTTCGAGCTGGCCGAGACGGCCCAGGTGCGGCTGGATGCGCTCCTCGAGCCGCAGGGGATCACCATCCAGCAGATCCTGCTGGCGGAGCACAAGTTCACCGACACCTACGAGGGCCTCATCCGCGACAAGAAGGTGGCCGAGCAGGACGCCGCGCGGCTGGTGTCGGAGACCGAGGCCGCCTCCGAGGAGATGAAGCGCGACCTGGAGCGCGCCAAGGGCGAGGTGGCCAAGGCGGTGGAGACGGCGCGAGGCAAGGCGCAGCAGCGCAAGCTCGAGGCCGACGCGATGTACTTCGAGCGCCAGAAGCAGGCCGAGGCCATCCTGGCCGAGAAGACGGCCAAGGCCGAGGGCCTCAAGGAGCAGGCGCGGGCCCTGGCGGGTTCGGGCGGCACGCAGATGGTGAAGCTGGCCATCGCCGAGAGCCTCAAGGGCAAGCGCATGCTCTTCCTGCCGGCGGGCGAGGGGATGGACGTGCGCACCACCGACATGAACAACCTCCTGCGCACGCTGGGGGTGTCGGAGGCGCTGCGGAAGAAGGGGGACTAGGACGCAGGCCCCCTTCGTCCTGCGGAGTCCCCCGTGGCGCTGACGCCCTCCTCGATGACGCCCCTGGGCAGCCCGCTGCCCTCCTTCGCGCTGCCCGACACCGAGGGTCGCGTGTGGACCCCGGACGACCTGCCCGGCCGTGCGCTCGTGGTGGCCTTCGTGTGCGTGCACTGCCCCTACGTGGTGCACGTCAAGCCGTCGCTGCCCGGCATCCTGGGCGGCCTCATCGCCGAGGGCGCCAGCGTGGTGGCCGTGCACAGCAACGACGCCGTGGCCTATCCGGCCGACGGTCCGGACGAGGTGGCCCGCGAGGCGCGTGCGCTGGGCCTGCCCTACCCGTCGCTGCTGGACGCCACCCAGGAGGTGGCGCGCGCCTTCGGGGCCGCGTGCACGCCCGACTGGTTCGTGTACGACGGCGATCGCCGGCTGGTCTACCGGGGCCAGCTCGACGCGAGCCGCCCGGGCAACGGGCTGCCGGTGACGGGGGAGGACCTGGTGGCGGCGGTGCGGGCGGTGCTGGCGGGCGAGGCGGTGCGCGGGCCGCAGCGGCCGAGCCTGGGCTGCAACCTCAAGTGGAAGGCCTAGGCCCAGGTCTCGGCCTCCCTCACGGCTCCAGCGCGCACCCCGGCACCTCGAAGGTGGTGCCCTGCAGGTCGTTGCGCACCTGCCGCAGCTCCCGCTCCCAGAAGCAGAGCTGCTCGGCGCGCAGCAGGTAGCCGTAGTCGTAGAGGGTGGGGTTGTCGCCGGGCTCCAGCAGGCGCTTGGGCATCGGGTCCAGCAGGTCGGCGTGGCGGGCGTCCACCACGGCGCGGGCCTCCACCATGCGCTGGTCGGCGCGGTCGAGGGCCTCGCCGGCCGCCGTGTTCTGCTGCTCGGCGTAGAGGATGGTGGCCACCGAGATCTGGTGGGCGAAGCGGGCCCGCAGGGCCGTGAGCTGGATGCCCTGCACGGTCTCGGCGAGCACGGTGTCGCCCTCGGGCAGCTCGAGCGCCGAGACCTCCTGCGACAGCTTGATCGTGGCCTCGGCGTAGGCGCCGAGGTTCTCGGTGTCGACGCGGTAGCGGTCGAGCGGGGAGCCGGGGTTCGTGGTGGCCACCTTCACGTAGGAGGGGCGCTCCGGCTGGGCGACGATGCCGAGCGGGTAGCCCACCTGCATGATGCTGTCGGCGCTGGCCAGGTAGGGCGTGAGCCGCTGGTCGATGAGCGCCGTGCGCTGGAGGTCGCCCAGGCGGCAGGCGGCGTCGGCCACGGCCTCGCCCACCTCGCCGTGGGCGTCGAGGTGGAAGTGCAGGGGGGCGCACCAGTCGTCCTGCAGGCCCCAGGCGTGGCGCAGGAAGGAGACGTCGTGCTGCCAGTGGCCCCACTCCCAGCCGCTGCTGAACAGCACCTGGTCCTGCAGGCCGGGCACGCCCTTGTCGGCGGCGAAGGCCTTCAGGCCGCGCATGTCGTCCCAGCGCTGCCGCTGGTAGAGCGGCAGGTAGCGGGGCACCGAGTTGTCGAAGGCGATCCAGTACGCCGACTCGGGGAAGTAGCCGACGGGCTGCTGGGCCTCGAGCTGGTCGTGCAGGTACTGGCGGTGCTGGTCGAACTCCTCGTGGTGGTAGGCGCCGCCCGCGTCCCCCTCGAGCCCGTAGTACATCACCGTGTGGACCCAGTGGGTGATGGGGCGGTCCGCGAAGGTGGCGAGGAAGTAGTAGATCAGCTCCTTGCCCTCGAACTCCACGCGCTGGTCGTCGCCCACGTGCAGCACGGTGGTGAGCTCGGCGTCGGGGGCCCGCGCCTCGAGCTCGTCGTACACCAGCTCCACGCTCTGCACGAAGCGCTCGGGGTCGGCGCCGAAGAACTCGCCGAAGGACAGGTTGTAGAGGTCGAAGTCGAGGCCTTCGGTGACGAGATCGAGCCGCGGCCCCAGCTCCTCGCGCTGCGCCTCGATCGTGGTGCCCTTGTCGACGAGGTCGAAGGCGAGCTGCAGGTTGCCCGAGCCGAAGAGCTGGATGCCCAGGCCCGCGGTGAGGCCCACGCCGTGCACCCGCTTCAGCACCGCCTGCGTGTGCTCCTTCCAGGCCGCGTGGGTGTCGGACGAGTCGAGGATGTCGTCGAGGGCCACCCACTGCAGGTGGCTGCCGCGGTTGCGCACCACCCAGTCGGCCACCGCCCCCATGCGCTCCACGCCGTCCTCGGAGGGCACCCAGGCGTCGAACATCGTGTCGAGCGGGTGCAGCGTGTGCAGGTGGATGCCGCGTCGTCCGCCGATCTCGGGCGCGTGCACCGTCTCGGGCCCGGGGAAGGCGTCGGGATCGACCTCCAGGCCCTCGGGGAGCAGGCTCTCGTAGGGGTGGTGGAAGCGGTAGCCCATCGCCTCGAGGGCGTGGGAGGCACCGTAGAGGCGACCCAGCAGGCCGCCGCCGCGCACGGTGATCACGGTGTCGTCCACGTCGATCACGTAGCACTGGTCGCAGAGATCCTGGCCCTGCCCCAGGGCCAGCGTGATCGAGCGCCAGCGCGGGCCCGCCTGGCCAGGATCGGTCTCCTGGACCACGCCGATGCGGATGTCGCCGATGGTGCGCGCCCAGGCACGCACGCCCTCGGCCTCGCCGGGACCCGCGACGACGATCAGGCTCGACACACCGCCGTCGTCGCCGCAGGACGACAGCAGGAAGGGCAGCAGCAGCCACGCGCGCATGGGGTCTCCTCGGAGGCGGCCCCTATCGCGCGGAGCGCGTGTGGATCACCCGGCGATCACGGGTAGGCGCGCGCGTGCATCGCCTTCCACTGCGTGGGCGTGGTGTGGCGGTGGGCGGCGTGGAGGGCCGAGATGGCGTGGTACGTGAAGTCCAGCCGCATCTCGTTGACCGCGGGGTTCGTGGGCAGGCCGCCGAGCACCTTGGCCGGGCGCGCGTAGGCGTACACGTCGTGCTCCCGGTACTGCAGCTGGATGGCGTAGCGGGAGGCGGCCACCAGGGCGTTGCCGTACCGCTCCTCCCGGGCCCGGTCGCCCACGCGCCGGGCGAGGGCCCAGGCGGCCTCGATGCCCTCGGCGTACACGCCTGTGGACGCCGAGTTGCGCGACAGGCTGCCCGCGTAGCTCCAGCCGGCCTGCTCCACGTCGACCGTGGGGTAGGTGTCGAGCATCCAGTCCATCATCGCGAAGGCGAAGTCCTTCATGGCCTCGGGGCCGCCGGCGGCGTGGCGCTCGCCGTAGGCGCGCACCTGCCAGGGCACGAAGGGCGGGTGCTTCTCCTGGTCCCAGTAGGCCGTGTAGAAGGGGAAGGCCTTGTCGACCACGGCGAGGGCGGCCTCGTCGCGGGTGGCGGCGTGGTAGCGCACCAGCGAGAGCAGGGCCTCGCCCGGGTAGAACTGCTGGTCGACCGGACGGTCGGCCGACGCGGGGTTCACGAAGTCGGTGGACAGGCGGCCCGTGGGCTCCTGCTCGGCCATGATGGCGCGCGCCAGCTTCCGCATGAGCGGGCGGTCGGCCGGGTCGTCGAGCGTGGCCATGGCGGCCAGCAGGAAGGCCGTGGAGCCCAGCGCGTGGTCGGCGCGCGGCAGCTTCCAGTCCACGTAGGCGGTGTCGCCCTGGTCGACGACGGCCTCCTTGAACACGTCGATGGCCCGCACCACGCTGGCACGGATCTCGGGACGATCGGGGCGCGCCACGGCGATCTCGGCCATGACGAAGACGGCGTTCAGCACGCGCAGGCACCAGTCGTCCGGCGGCTCGAGATCCTTGCCGGGGAAGAAGGTGTACATGTACCGGCCGTCCTCCTTCTGGTTGGCCAGGTACCAGGCGGCGGCGAGGTCGACGGCGTGGCCCAGCGCGGCGTGGTCGAGCTGCGCGGGGAGGAAGACCGTGCGGGCGTGGACGAGGGGCTCGGCCACCAGGCTGCCGGGCACCAGCACGTAGTCCTGGGTGCGGAAGCTGGAGAGCTTCGCGTCGCTGCCCTGCCAGGCGGCCTCGTCGACGCCCGCGTCGGTGGCGAGCTGGCGGAGGATGGTGGTGCCGTCGGCGGCGCCGGCACGGGCGATGGCGGCCGGGAGCAGGGTGGCGGACTTGTCGCCCACCGTGAGGGTGAAGCCCACGTCGGCCTGGGTGCGGGCGTCCACGTGGCCGGGACGGTTCGGGATCTCGATGCTGGAGTGCACCAGGGTGAGCTCGACCGTGGCCTTGGTGGCGTCCACCGACAGGCGCTTCATCGCCCCCACCACGTCCTCCACCGACGCGCCGAGCGTGGCGCCCTGGCCCACGCGCACGAGCTTCGTGGCCTGGTCGGCGAACACCGAGACGGCCAGGAGCACCTGGCGGTCGGCGAGGCCGGTGGGCAGGGCCGCGAGCACCTGGGGAGCGCCGGCGTTGCCCGCGAGCACGGCGCGCAGGGCGAGGCCGAGGCGGGTGGCGTCCTCGTCGGAGATGCGCGCCGCCTCGAAGGCCTCGGCCTGCTGGCGCACGGGCACGTCCGACGGATCGCGCACCACCTCGAAGCCCAGGGTGGCGAGCGGGGCGCCGTCCTCGGTGAGCTCCACGCGCCAGGTGCCGGCGGCCATGGGCTTGGGGCCCCGGTAGGTCACCCACGTGTTCGTCCAGTCGGACTGCACGCCGAGGTCGGACTCGTAGACCTTCTCGCCGGTGGGGGCGAACCAGGTCCAGTGGACCGACACCGCCCCGCTGCCGGGGTTCCAGCGGCCGTGGAGCAGCACGGTCTCGTCGGGCGTGAAGCTGGAGCGCACCTCCTGGATCGGGGTGCCGGACGGCTCCGGGACGCCCGAGACGATCTCGACGAGTCGCTGGCTCTTGCCCCCGTGCAGGTCGAGGGCCCCCGGGGCGGGTGCGTCGGGGGAGGTGGGGGTCTGCACCGTCGTCGCGGGCGGCAGGCCGGGGGTGGTGGGGCTGAAGGCGGCCCAGCCCAGCGCGAGACCCACGACGAGGCCCACGGCCACGCCGCCGCCGAACACGGGCGTGCGGACGCCCCCCTCTGCCTGCACGTCGTCGCTCATGCCCACCTCGCCCCGTCCCGAGCCCGCGGTGTGTAACGCAGCGGACGCGCCGCTCCGACTGTACGGGCACGCCGTGCGGGCCGGCGTCCAGGTGCCCGTCGGGGCCGCGCGTCCCCACGCCCCGGTGGGAATGCGGGGAGGTCGCGACGGGGGGACGTCGGGGACGGGATGCCGCGGTGGCCCCGGGGGCGTGTCCGGGCCCTCGACGGGCCACCTCGACCCGCTCGCGGGGTCTCGGCAGGGGGGCGTCGCCCGCGTCCGCGAGTGGATCCATCGAGGCGCCGAGTCCCTCACGCCGTCGTTTTCACCCGCCCGAGCGGCATATCAAAAAACCCACGAAAATGTAGGAATCGAAGTTGTGTCGGATCCGCGACGCCCCCCGGAGCGTGAGGTAAGGGGCCGCCGCGCGTCCCGGGGAAACGCCCCGGGGAGCGTGCATCCCACGTCCACACCCTCGTCCACCCGCACCCGAGAGGACCGCATGACCGTGTACAAGGCCGAGTACATCTGGGTCGACGGCACGGAGCCCACCCCGCTCCTGCGCAGCAAGACCAAGATCCTCGCCGTCGGCGAAGAGCCCCCCACCTGGGGCTTCGACGGCTCGTCCACCAACCAGGCTCCCGGTGACAAGTCGGACTGCGTCCTCAAGCCGGTCTTCACCGTCCCCGACCCCATCCGCGGCGGCGACCACAAGCTGGTGCTCTGCGAGGTCTTCACGGTCGACGGCAACCCGCACCCCACGAACACCCGCGCCCCGCTGCGCGCCGTGGCCGAGAAGTACGCGGCGAACGGCATGTGGTTCGGCATGGAGCAGGAGTACACGTTCATGAAGTTCGACGGGACGCCCCTCGGCTTCCCCACGAACGGCTACCCCGCGCCCCAGGGCCCCTACTACTGCGGCGTCGGCGGCTCGCAGATCTACGGCCGCGACATCGTCGAGGCCCACCTCGAGGCCTGCCTCCAGGCCGGCCTCAAGGTCAGCGGCATCAACGCCGAGGTCATGCCCGGCCAGTGGGAGTTCCAGATCGGTCCCGTGCCGCCGCTGGAGATGGCCGACAGCCTCACCCTCGCGCGCTGGCTGCTCTGCCGCATCGCCGAGGAGTTCGGCTGCGACGCCACCTTCGCCGCCAAGCCCGCCAAGGGCGACTGGAACGGCGCCGGCTGCCACACCAACTTCTCCACCGCGGCCATGCGCGAGAGCTACGACGCCGTCGTGGCGGCGTGCGAGGCCCTGGGCAAGAAGGCGATGGAGCACGTCAAGGCCTACGGCCACGGCATCGAGGATCGCCTCACCGGCAAGCACGAGACGCAGAGCTGGAAGCAGTTCTCCTACGGCGTCTCCGACCGCGGTGCGTCCATCCGCATCCCCTGGCAGGTCAAGATCGACGGCAAGGGCTACGCCGAGGATCGCCGCCCCAACGCGAACTGCGATCCCTACGTGGTCACCCGCATGATCACCGACACGGTCTGCTCGGCCGAGTGATCGCGGGCCGACGCGCTCCGCGCCCTCCGGGGTGCGGGGTCCGCCGACCACCCCGGCGCCCGGATGCCTGCTCCACGGAGCGGGGGTCCGGGCGCTCGTGTCTCAGGGGATTCGTCCCCCAGGGGTGACCCCCTGAGGGCTTGTCGCTCAGGGGTAACCCCCTGAGGGCTTGCCCCTCAGGGGTAATACGTATCCACGTACGAGCTGGGGTACGGGTCGGTCCAGGAGCCGCCGGGGCAGGAGACCTCGAGCGTGACGTCCACCGGCTCGCAGACCAGGTCGAGGTTGAAGAGCGCGAAGTAGACCGGCACCGAGCTGCTGCCCGTGTTCTGCCAGGCCACGCCCTCGGTGTCGCCCACGCCGTAGCTGCCGTCGAGGTTGGTGCCGTTCGCGGCCAGGAGCTCGATGTCGACGTCGGCGTCGGCGCCGGTGAACGCGGCGGTGGCCTCCACCACGCAGCCGGCCGGCACGTCGGCCCGGTAGAGGTCCACGTCGCCGGTGCGGCCGTCGAGCGGCACCGCGGTGGCCGAGAACTTGTTGCCCGCCGCGGAGACGCCGGTGGCGGTGGCGGTGTTGCGGCGGTCGTTGGGCTCGTTGCCGTCGGTGGTGCTGCAGGCGGGCGCGGGCGGGTCGGCGTCGGTGTCGGGATCCGACCACGTGCCGCCGAAGGTGCACACCAGGGCGATCGACAGGTCGTACGACGTGCAGCCCAGGTCCCAGGACTCGACGTCGACGTAGGCCTTCACGGCCGTGGCGTACTCGTTGAGCCAGTCGACCTGCTCGGTGGGGTTGGAGGCCGAGTAGGAGCCGTCGTACTGGATCTGGATCGGCGTCGACAGGTACAGGTCGAGATCGATGGACGCGTCGAAGGTGATCGAGGCGTCGACGTAGCAGCCCGAGGGGACGTTCACCTCGTAGCGGTCGACGGGGTCGTCGATGCCGTCGATGGGCACGGCCGTGCGGGTCCAGGCCGCGCCGTCGGCGACCGGGCTGGCCTTCACCGCGGTGAGCACCGCGTTGTTCGGCTCGGTGGGGTCGGACGTGGTGCACGCCACCGGAGGGGGCCCGGTGTCCTGCCAGGTGTCGGGCCACGTGTCGGGCCACGTGTCGGCGCTGGTGTCGGTGCGCGTGTCGCCGGTGCCCCAGGGAGGCGTGGAGTCCTTGGAGTCCTTCGGGTCCGAGTCGGTGGGCTTCTTGCCGATCGAGCCGCTGTCGCCCTGCGCCGTGTCGGTGGAGGTGTCGGGCGCGGGCTGGTAGTCGTCGTCGCCCGAGTCGGTGTCGGCGAGGCTGTCCTTGCTCACCTGGGGCAGCGGCGCGCAGCCGGTGAGCGCCAACGCGAAGATCAGGGGACGGGCTGGATTCATCGGACCTCCGCGGTCGCGCGCGTGTAGCACGCCGGGGGTTCTGTGGCACGGAAGTGCTAGGAGAACGCCGACGCGGTGGCGGCCGCCCGGAATCCCCGACGTTAGGCGGCTTCCGCTCCCGGAGGATCCATGCACGTCCGCGCGCTCGCCCTGCCCGTCCTCGTCCTCGCCCTCGGGCTCGGCTGTGGAGGCGAGAGCCCCACGTCCTCCCCGTCGGAGGCCCCTGCCGAAGCGGAGGCTCCCTCGAAGGCGGAGGCGCCCGCCGAGGCCCAGACCCCGGCGAAGGCGGCCCCTGCGGCCGCGGCAGACGGGTCCGCCTCCCTGCGCGATCCGTCGGCCTTCACGGCCGAGGCGCCTCCCACCTACACCGTGCGCCTCGACACCACGGCGGGCGAGGTGCTCGTGGACGTGGAGCGCGCCTGGGCGCCGCTCGGGGCCGATCGCTTCTACAACCTCGTGAAGGGCGGCTTCTACGACGGCGTGGCCTTCTTCCGGGTCATCGACAACTTCATGGCGCAGGTGGGCCTGCACGGCGACCCCGAGGTCAACGTCGCGTGGCGCATGGCGCGCATCAAGGACGACCCGGTCACGCAGTCGAACACCCGCGGCATGGTCACCTTCGCCACGGCGGGGCCGAACACGCGCACCACGCAGATCTTCTTCAACTACAAGGACAACCGGAACCTCGACGCCATGGGCTTCGCGCCCTTCGGCAAGGTGCGCGACATGACCGCGCTCGACGCGCTCTACAAGGGCTACGGCGAGGGCGCGCCCAGCGGCCGCGGGCCGAACCAGGGCCGCATCCAGCAGGAGGGGGCGCGCTACCTCGAGGCCGAGTTCCCCAACCTGTCCTACATCCGCAAGGCCGAGATCGTGGAGTAGCCGGGCTGGCCTGCGGCTCGCGGTCGACCTGCCCGGCCCGCGGACAGGCGCCACGCCACGCCACGGCGCGCAGGCGCTAGGAGATCCCACCACCCCGGCCGGCCGGGGAGGAGGGAAGCGTGGCCTCGGTGATCGCCGTGCTCGCGGGCCTGCTGGCGCTCGCCGGTGGTGCAGAGCTCCTCGTGGGCGGCGCGATCGGGCTGGCGACGCGCTGGCGGGTGTCGCCGCTGCTGGTGGGGCTGGTGCTGGTCGCGTGGGGCACCTCGGCGCCGGAGCTCGCGGCGAGCGCCGTGGCCTCGGCCTCCGGCGCCGACGCGCTCGCGGTGGGCAACGTCTCGGGCTCGAACCTCTTCAACGTGGGCGCGGTGCTCGCGGCCTGCGCGCTGCTCGCCCCGCTGCACGTGGACCGGGTGCTCGCCGTGCGCGACGCGCCGCTCATGCTGCTGGCGTCGGTGGGCGTGGCGCTGGCGGCGCTCGACGGTGTGATCGGGCGTGTCGAGGGAGGCGTGCTGCTGCTCGCCCTGGGGGCCCACACGGCGTGGGTGGTGCGCGCGGCGCGACGTGAGGGGGGGGGGGCGCCGGCAGGCGACGACGCGGCGCCCGTGCGCTGGCCGATGACGCGCGTGGTGGGCGGCCTCGTGTTCCTGGGGGGCGGGGCGCGCCTGCTGGTCACGGGCAGCGTCGCGCTCGCGGATGCGGCCGGCGTCGACCCGCGGCTGGTGGCCGTCACCGTGGTGGCGGCCGGCACCAGCCTGCCCGAGCTCTTCGCCTCGATGGCCGCCACCCGTCGCGGCCACCTCGACGTGGCCGTGGCCAACGTGGTGGGGAGCAACCTCTTCAACCTGCTGGGCGTGCTCGGGGTGTCGGCCCTCGTGGCGCCGACGGGCCTGCATGTCCGTCCCTGGGTGGGCGGGGTGGACCTGATGCTCGCCACGCTCCTCGCCGCGGTCCTGCTGCCCGTGCTCTGGACCGGGCTGCGGGTGTCGCGCGCGGAGGGCCTCGGCCTGGGCGCCAGCTACCTGGGCTACCTCGGCTGGCTGGCCTGGAGCGCCTGATCGGGCAGATCGGGGTCGATGGCGGGCAGCGTGCCCGACCAGCCTCGCACCAGGTGCCACAGCAGGCTGGCCACGCCCACGCCGAGGCCGGCCACCACCCCGGCGTCGACGAGGCCGCGCCACGGGTACGGCAGCCAGCGCACGCTGACGATGGCGGCGATCACGAAGCACAGCACCAGCGCCGAGGCGCGGCGACGTCGCGGGGTGGCCCACACGAGGCCCATGCAGGCCAGGGGCGCGAGCAGCCGGACGGGGAGGGGGGCGGCGTGGAGGTAGGCGGCGCGGCGCACGGCGCGGGGCGCGAAGCGCTGGTGGAAGCCCCGCCACCCCTCCGACCACACCATGCCGGCCACCCAGATCCCCCCGAAGGCCAGGTGCAGGCCGGAGAGGTCGCCCCGCTCCAGCGGCTCCAGCGCCATCGGCGTGAGGCGCGCGATGGCCCGCCCCAGCAGGAGCAGCACGCCCCCCAGGCCCCAGAGGACCACGGGGCTGCGGAGCGAGGGCACGATGGGCGGGACCTCGCTCACGTCCCGTCGTCCTGCACCTTGCCGCGGCCGCTCTTCACCGCGCCGCGCAGCCGCTTGCCGGTGAGGCGCCGGGTCTTCGACGCCTTCGTGGGCCGGGTGGGCCGACGCGGCGGCGGCGCGCGGAGGTGCGCGCGGATCATCTGGACGAGGCGGTCGCGGGCGGCCTCGCGGTTCGCGGCCTGCGAGCGGTGCTCGCGCGCCACCACGAGCAGCTCGCCGCCGGAGGTGACCTGGCTCGGGAAGGCCTGGCGCAGGCGGTCCTTCACGCCCTCGGTCAGGACCTGGGTGGCGTCCAGCGCGAGCCGCAGGCGCACCGCCGAGTCGGTGGTGTTCTGGTGCTGGCCGCCGGGGCCACCGGCGCGCAGCGTCTCCTCCGACAGATCGCTGCCGGGGAGCACGAGGCGCTCGGTGATCGGGAGGTCGTCGGCCACGGGACTCCAGGGCCGGCCGGCTATCGCGCCCGCGGGGCCAGATCGAAGCGGGCGACGTAGTCGGCGAAGGCCTCGTCCACCTCGCCGGCGGAGAGCCCGAAGTCCTCGAGGGCGTAGCGATGCCGTCCGGGGGCGTGGCGCGACCCCGCCTCCCGGGCGGCGGCGATGCGGGCCTGCACGTCGTCGGGCAACGCCAGCCCTGCGAAGGCGTAGATGCGGGCCACCTCGCGGAGCGGGTCGGCCATGAGGTCGTCGTAGCGCACGTCCAGCACGGGCGGTGCGGTGCCCTGGTCGCGGTGGGCCTGGGCCGTGCGCACCCAGGCCGCGTGCTGCGTGAGCCAGCTGCGCCCGATGCGCTCGGGGTCGACGGCGTCGGTGCACAGCCCGTGGGCGTGCGCCACCATCGAGGCGAAGCTGCCCGTCGTCTCCCGCGGGTGGCGGTGGGTGTGGATGACCCTTGCGCCGGGGAAGACCGACGCGAGCACGTCGAGGAAGGGGAGGTGGTCGGGGGTCTTGAGCACCCAGCGCCGTGGCCCCGCAGGTGCCGACAGCAGCCCGAGGGCCTGCCGGAGCAGCGCGTAGGCGGGCGTGCGATCGGCCGTGGCGAGCCAGGCCTCGAAGGCGGGCACGTGGCAGGTGGCGGGCGCCACGTTCGTGCGCAGGGCCAGATCGAGGAGCAGCACCTCCTCCTCCACGCCCTCCGCGTCGATCGGGTGGACCGCGAAGAAGTCGGGGGCGAGGTAGCGGAGCGCCTGCTCGTTGCGGCGGGCGGCGGCGCGGCGCCGCGCGTCCCCCGGGTCGTCGGGGAGGGGGGCGGGCGCGATGGCCTCCCAGCTCCGGAGCGCCCGAAGCCGTGGATCCGCCGCGAGCAGCCGGTGCAGGAAGGTGGTGCCCGTGCGGGGCAGACCGGTGATCACGAGCGGGCTCGACAGCGCCTCGTCGTCGGGGGCGGGGACCCCGCGCACCGCGTGCTGCAGCCGGAGCCTGGCCCGCAGCAGCCCGATCAGGCGCTGGCGCTGCACGAGGCGCCCCAGGGGCGTGAGGCGGGCCTCCTCGCGCAGGCTCGCGCAGAGCACGTCCAGGGGCTCGTCCAGCTCGGGATCGGGGGACGGGTCGAGCCCCTCGGCGCGGGCCGCGGCGGCGCGCAGGGCGTCCGCGGCGAGCCCCGACGACGGCGGGAGCCCCAGGGGCGCGAGCACCCGGTTGGCGAGCGCCACCGGCCACGGGCGGTAGGGCGTGCGGTAGTGCCGGGAGGTCGTGCGCACGGGCACCTCGTGGGGGCCCCAGAACCCGACGGGCTGGCAGGTGCCCGTCGTCGGGGTAGGCTCGGGGCGCGTCCGACGCACCCTGGAGGAGTCCATGACCCGTTTCCACGCGCTGCTTCCCGTCCTCGCCCTCACCGCGGCCTGCGCCGCCGGCGGCACCACCGTCATCGAGGACGAGGGCATGACGAACACCGGCAAGACCCTCGGCACCCAGGCCGGCGACCTCGCCGGGCTCGAGGAGGACGCCGAGGAGTCCGCCGTCCAGAGCAAGGTGAACGCCATGGGCGGCACCATGCAGACGCTGGCCGGCCAGCACATCAGCTACGGCGCCAGCTCCGGCACCGGCATCCCCGGCCTGTCGCGCGCCGAGCTCGCGCAGGGCTCCACCGAGTACGCCTGGGACGGCACCAACCTCGTGCTCGTCTACGCGGCCGAGGGCACCGGGCTCACCTACGAGGTGCGCCTGGCCTACACCTCGAACGACGTGGGCGGCACCACCATCGACGGCACCTACGTGGTGGGCATCGCCACCGGCGCTTCGGGCGTGGGCGTGGGCTACGCCCTCGACGTCACCTTCGACCAGGTCGCCGCCGACGACGCGGGCTGCGTGGTCTCCGGCGCCATCGACATCTCCTACGAGGTGGGCGTCAGCGGCCTCGAGGGGATCCCCGGCGCCGACCTGGCCAACCAGTCCGGCCGCGTGGTCGCCACGTACCTGGGCTGCGACGACGTCCAGATCTCGGGCAGCTGATCCGCGCCACCGCTCCTCCCCGGCGCGCTGGCGAGGGCCGACGCGCCGGGTGAGGGACGGCCTCCGTCCTGGGAGGCAGCATGGCGAGCGAGCGCGTGGGGGTCCTCGGCCTCGGGTACGTGGGCCTGCCCGTGGCCCTCGGCTTCGCGCGGCACCACGCCACCGTGGGCTTCGACATCGACCCCGAGCGCGTGGCGGAGCTGCGCGCGGGGCGCGATCGCACCCGCGAGGTGGACGAGGCGGAGCTCGTGGCCAGCGGCCTGCGGGTCACCGACCAGACGGACGACCTGCGGGGCTGCACGCTCTTCGTGGTCACGGTGCCCACGCCCGTGGACGACAACCGGCAGCCCGACCTGCGCGCCGTGCTCGCCGCCAGCCGCACGGTGGGCGCGGTGATGGAGAAGGGCGCCGTCGTCGTGTACGAGTCCACGGTCTACCCGGGGGTCACCGAGGAGCTGTGCGGCCCCGTGCTCGCCGAGGTCTCGGGGCTCGAGCTCGGCGTCGACTTCGCCGTGGCCTACAGCCCCGAGCGCATCAACCCGGGCGACAAGGAGCACACCCTCGAGCGCATCGTGAAGGTGGTGAGCGCGCAGACCCCCGAGGCGCTGGAGCGCGTGGCCGCCGCCTACGGCACCTTCGTGGCGGCGGGACTGCACATCGCGCCCAGCATCCAGGTGGCCGAGACGGCCAAGGTGCTCGAGAACACGCAGCGCGACCTCAACATCGCGCTGATGAACGAGCTGTCCCTCATCCTCGAGCGCCTCGACATCCCCACCCGGGACGTGCTCGCGGCCGCGCGCACCAAGTGGAACTTCCTGCCCTTCTCGCCGGGACTGGTGGGGGGCCACTGCATCGGCGTGGACCCGTACTACCTGACCGCCCGGGCGGAGGCGGTGGGCTACCACCCCGAGGTCATCCTCGCGGGCCGGCGCACCAACGACGGCATGGGACGCCACGTCGCGCGTCGGGTGGCGCAGGCGCTCGGACGCGCCGGCACCCGGCTCACCGAGGCGCGGGTGGCGGTGCTGGGCCTCACCTTCAAGGAGGACGTGCCCGACCTGCGCAACAGCCGCGTGCCGGACGTCATCGACGAGCTGCGGGCCTTCGGGGTGGACCCCGTGGTCTGCGACCCGCTCGCCGACCCGACAGAGGCCCGCCACGAGCACGGCGTCGACCTCGCCGCGCTGGACGCGGTGCACGACATGGACGCCCTCGTGCTCGCCGTGCCCCACCGCGCCTACGTGGGGCTCTCCACCGCAGCGCTCGCCCGTCGCGTGCGGCCTGGCGGGGTGGTCTTCGACGTGAAGGCGGTGCTCGATCGCGACGCGCTGGAGGGCCGCACCTACCTCGCGCTGTGACCACCGCGTCGCCGGGGTGATAGGTGCGATCGGTGTGCTGCGCGCGGTGACGCGCGGCGGTCCCGGGGAGGGCGTGCATGCAGCTGACGGTCCGGCGCAGGCTCACCCGCGTGCTCGCCTTCGTGCACGACGTGGGCATGTCGGCCGTGTCGCTGCCGGTGTCGCTCTGGCTCCGCATGGAGGGCCTGGGTCGCGCCACCTTCGACATCGCCGACTACGCCCTCGCCACCGCGATGTACGGGGGCCTGGCGGCGGTGGTCTTCCTGGTCAGCCCCAGCCGCGCGATGTGGCGGTACGTCTCGCCCGTCGACCTGGTGCGGCTTGCCCGCAACGTCACGGCGCTGGAGTTCCTCTTCCTGGCGGCCTCGGTGATGACCGGGGTGCCGGCGCTGATGCCGCGGTCGGTCTTCTTCATCCAGTGGCTCGTGCTGCTCGCCCTGCTGGCCGGGTCGCGGCTGGCCTGGCGCCTGCTGCAGGAGGGGCACCTGGGCCCGAGCGCAGGGGTGGACGACCGGGTCCCCACGCTGCTCGCGGGCTCGGGCGACCACGCGGAGCACTTCGTGCGCGCGGTGCGGCGCGATCGGCAGTTCGGCCTCGAGATCGTCGGCCTGCTGGAGGCCGACGCCAGCCGCCTCGATCTCGAGATCCACGGCGTGCCCATCGTGGGCACCCTCGATGCCGAGCTGGCCAAGGTGGTGGAGGTGCTCGAGGCGCGGGGGCGGCGTCCGCGCAAGCTCCTCATCGCCGGCGGCCGGGTGGCGGGGCCGCTCACGCGGCAGCTCGTCTCCGAGGCGGAGCAGCTCGGCCTGTCGATCGCCCGGATCGCCGACAGCACCGAGGTGCGTGCCGGCCAGGGCGGCGGCCTCCACGTGCAGCCCATCCAGGTGGAGGACCTGCTCAACCGCCCGCAGACCGCCCTGTCGCCCGCGCGCGTGGTCGATCTGGTCTCGGGTCGCCGGGTGCTCGTCACCGGTGCCGGGGGCTCCATCGGGTCGGAGCTGGTGCGGCAGGTGTGCGCCTTCGGCCCGGAGCGCGTGGTGCTGGCCGAGCTGTCGGAGCACAACCTCTACCAGATCGACCACGAGGTGGCGGAGCGCTGGCCCAACGCCGTGCGCGTGCCGGTGCTCTGCGACGTGCGTGATGCCGCCCACGTGGCCCGTCTGATGGAGGAGCACCGCCCCGACCTCGTGCTCCACGCCGCAGCGCTCAAGCACGTCCCCATGGTGGAGCACAACCCCTGCCAGGGCGTGCTCACGAACGTGCTGGGCAGCCGGGTGGTGGCCGACGCCTGCGTGGCCCACGGCGTGAGCACGATGGTGCTCATCTCCACCGACAAGGCGGTGCGGCCCACCAACGTGATGGGCGCCACCAAGCGCCTCGCGGAGCGCTACTGCCAGGCGCTGGATCTGGAGCAGGTGAGGGCGGCCGGGCGGGGCACGCGCTTCGTCACCGTGCGCTTCGGCAACGTGCTCGGCAGCAGCGGGTCGGTGGTGCCGCTCTTCCAGCGGCAGCTCGAGGCGGGCGGGCCCATCACGGTCACCCACCCCGACATCGAGCGGTACTTCATGACCATCCGCGAGGCGGTGCAGCTCGTGCTCCACGCGGGCGCGCTGCCGCCCGCGGCCGACGAGGCGGGCAAGCTCTACGTCCTCGACATGGGCGAGCCGGTGAAGATCGTCGATCTCGCCCGGCAGATGATCCGCCTGGCCGGGCTCACGCCCGGGGAGGACGTCGAGATCGCCTTCGTGGGGCTGCGTCCGGGCGAGAAGCTCTACGAGGAGCTGGCGTACGAGGACGAGGATCTCGTGCCCACCGACGTGCCCTCCCTGTGTCGTGCCAGCCCGGCCGCCGCGGTCCTGGCGGAGCTGGTGCCGGGCGTGGAGGCGCTCGTCCGCTTCGCGCAGCTCGGCGACGTCGCCGGCACGCGTCGCCAGCTGCAGGTGCTCGTGCCCGAGTTCGGCCCCGGGCGGCGCGGAACGGCCGCGGCCGTGGCCGACCTCGATGCGGCCCGCGCGCGGCGTGCGGCCCAGTCGCAGGGGCGCTGAGCCCGGCGGTCAGTCCGTCTGCGCCTCCGGTCCCTGCGTCGCGCAGACCTCGGCCTCCTGCCCGAGGAGGTCGTCGCGCGCGAGACGTCGCCGGCACGCCTCGGGGTCGCCGCTCCGGGCGAGCAGCGAGGCCTCCACGGCGGGGTGCACCTCGGTGTGCACGCCCTCCAGCTGCCAGCGCTGCAGCAGCTGCAGCGCTGCGGTGGCCCCCTCGTGGCGCGTGAGCTCCTCCAGCGCGGCCGCCTGGAGACGGGGCACGGTGCGGGCGAGTTCCAGCACCTCGTCGAGGCGAGCGCACAGCTGGTGTGCCTCGAGGAGGCCGACGATGACCGCGACGAGGCGTGCGTCGTCGGGGCGGTGACGCAGGGGTGCACGGGCGCGGTCGAAGGCCACGTCGTGCTCCTCGGCACGGGCGCGGGCGGCGGCGCGCTCGCGCACGAAGGCACCGTCGCCCTGGAGGAGGTCGTCGAGGGCGAGGAGGAGGGGGTCCAGGACCACGGGGACGCCGCGGCGGTGGAAGGCCTCCAGCACCCGCGTCAGGTAGATCGGCCTCGTGTCGCGCAGCGCCTCCACCCAGGCCGCAGGGGTCTCGTCCACGCAGGATCCGAAGGCCTCCACGACGAGGTCGGGCGGGGCGCGACGACGGAAGGCGTCTCCCCAGGCCTGGAGGTCGCATCGACCGCCGAGCCCTGCGAGCCGCGCTCCGAGCGCGAAGGTGCGCCAGTCGTAGGGGGCGAGCTCGGCGGCACGGCGGGTCCAGGCGCGGGCCTGCGCGACGTCGCCCTCCACCACGGCGACACCGGCGGCGGTGAGGAGGAGATCGGGGTGCTCCGGCGACTCGCCGAGCAGGTCGTGGACCGCCGCCAGGTCCGGCGCCTCGACCAGTGCCGCGCGCGTGAGGGTGCGACGCCAGGGTGCCGCACGGCGCAGGCGTGCCCGCGCGGCCTCGTCCACGTGGAAGTGCTGGATGCCCTCCTCGACGCGCTGCGCGGCCTCGTCGGCCACCGCCTCCCGGGCGCGCCATCCCATCGCGAGGAGCTGCAGCACGGCGAGCGCCGCCAGCCCGCGCCGCACCGTGGGCACCGGGAGCCTGCCCCGCTCGATCACGGTGCCCCACAGGCCCCCGCCGACCGCGGCGAAGGCCAGCGCCAGGGCCGGGATGCGGAAGGGGAAGTCGACCGTGCTCTGCAGGACGAAGGCGAGCAGCCCCAGCAGCAGCCCTCCGGTGAGCGCAGGGTCGGCCTCGCGCAAGCGCCGCGGCCATGCGACCGCCATCGCCACCGCCGCGCCCCCCACGCCCACCAGACCCGTCTCCACCATCCACTGGAGGGGGTCGTTGTGCACGTGCGCCAGCCGCACGAAGCGGGTGTCCACGCGGAAGGGGTCGACGGCCGCGTCGAAGGCGCCGGCGCCCACGCCGAACACCGGCTGCCCTGCGAGGGCGCCCAGGGCGGCCTCCCAGGTGTCGCGGCGCCCCTGCCCACCGCGGGCGAGCAGCGCCGCCCCGGTGGCGAGCGTGAGGGCCACGGCCCCCAGACCTGCCGCGGCCACGGCCGGGCGCGGCCAGCGAGCCACCACGAGCACGCCGATGCTGCACAGCATCGTCGCTTGTCCGGCTCGGCTGCCCGACGCGACGATGAGCCCCAGGAGCGCGATCGTGGTGGCGAGCGCGAGGGCGCGACGGCTGGTGGGGCGGCGCGTGCCGGCGGTGGCCGCCGCCAGGGGCAGCAGCAGGTTCGCCAGGGCGGCCACGTGGTTCGCGTTCACCACCGGGAGGAAGGTGCTCCGGTTCTGCACGGCCGGTCGCCACAGGCCGAAGGCCGTCTGCGCGCCCACGAGCTCGTGGGCGGCGATCACCACGGTGGCGCCCAGCGCCAGCCAGAGGAGGCTGCCCCCCAGGCCCCGTCGCGTGGAGCGCGCGCGGATCGCGGCGAGCGCCGTGAGCGCGGCCATCGTGACGAGGCTGACGAGGTCGGCCAGGCTGCCGAGGGTGGCCTCGGGATCCTGCGAGGGCACCCCCCAGCGTGCGCCGGCCGCCAGCGGGTGGGCGGGCGCCACGAGCTCCAGCACGGCGCGGGGCAGGGGCAGCAGACCGGCGGCGATGCAGCCGGCGATCACCAGGGCGCCCGTGACAGGCGCACGCAGCGTGCCCAGGCGTGCCAGGGCGCCGTCGGGCTCCCGCAGGGCGAGGAGCAGCGCCAGGAGCAGGCACAGGTGCACGGCGGCGCGCGACCACGGCGCCACGCCACCGAGGGGCGCGAAGGCCGCGCACCAGGCGAAGACGAGACAGAGCTGGAAGGCGTGGCGGGGCAGGCCTGCGGCGGCACGGCCCGAGGCGACCGCGACCGCTTGGTCGGCCCCCCTACTTGGCAGCGGTCTGGTCCTCCGCGTCGTCCCCGTCCTCGGACTGCCCGTAGCCGTACCGGTAGGGGTAGCGGTTGCTGTAGTAGGCGTTCCCGCGGAAGGCGCGGCCCGTGGTGGCGTTCAGCACCACGCCGACGATGGGCGCGCCCACCTTCTTGAGGGTGCCGATGGCGTGGCGCACCACCGCGCGGGGGGCCGTCTGCCAGCGCACCACGATGACGATGCCGCCCACGAAGCGCGACAGGATCGCCGGATCGGCCGTGAGGTGCACCGGGGGGGTGTCGAGCAGCACGAGGTCGTAGAGCTGCTCGGCCTCCTGCAGGATCTCCTCCATGCGCTGGCTGCCCAGGAGCTCCTTGACGTGCACGCCGCCGGAACCCGCCGTGACGAGGTCGACGCCCGGCACGTCGGTCCGGCGCACCACGTCGGCGATGTGGGCGCCACCGAGCAGGTCGACCATGCCCGGGTCGCGGTCGGGGATGCCGAAGGCCCGGTGCTGACGGGGCGAGTAGAGGTCGGCGTCGATGAGCAGCACCCGGCGGTTGGCCTGCGCGAAGGCGATCGCGAGGCGCGCGCTGGTGTCGGTCTTGCCCTCGCGAGGCAGGGCGGAGGTGATCAGCAGGCGGCGCGGCATCGTGCCGCCGGCGCCCAGCTCCACCATCGTACGCACCGCGCGCACCGCCTCGGTGGTGACCGAGTTCGGGTACTCGTGCGTGAAGAGCGCGGGCGTCTTCGTGGTGGGCTCGGGCGGCAGCGTGGGGATGTAGCCGAGGTAGGGCACGCCCAGGTGGCGCTGGATGTCCTCGGGCGCGAGCAGGCGGTCGTCGAGGTACTCGGCGAGCAGGGCGGCCGCGATGGCGGCGAGCAGGCCCAGCACCGTGGCGAAGGCCGCGCTCGACACCAGATCGGGACGGAACGGGCCGCCGGGCGGCTTGGCCAGCTCGATGATTCGGGCGTTGTGCAGCTGCGTGCGGGCGAGCATGTCGAGCTCGTCCTTCCGCTGCGAGAGCTTCGTGAGGTAGTGCTTGCTGCGGTCGATCTCGGCCCGCATCCGGTCGTAGCCGTCGCGCACCGACTGCTGCTCCAGCAGCGTGGCGTTCGCCGTGGCCACGTCCTCGGCCAGCTCGGCCTCGGTGGCGCGCAGCACCTGCAGCGTGGCGCGATCGGCCTCGATGTTGCGCTCGACCTCGGCCTGCAGCTCGTCGCGGATGCGCTCGAACAGCGCCTGCACCGCCACGCGCTCGGGGTGCTTCTCGCCGTAGCGTGCCGCCAGGGCCACGCCCTTGGCCATGGCCTCGGCGTACACGTTGGTGAGCGCCCCGACCAGCGGGGTGCCCATGGAGTTCGCCAGCTCCTCGTAGACGCCGGCCTTCGCCATGCGCTCGTGGGCCTCGACCTCCGACGCGAGCACCGTGGCCTCGGTGCGGGTGGCGGCGAGCCGCTGCTTGAGCGCCTCGAGGTGGGCGCCGAGGGCCGTGACCCGCTGCACGGCGTCGGGCAGGTCGTGCTCGCGCTGGTAGGCGACGATGGCCGCGTCGAGCTCCTCGATGCGCTCGCCGTAGGTGACGATCTGCTCCTCGAGCCAGGTGCGGGCGTCCTGCGCGGCGTCGCGCGTCGCGTCGAGGCTGTACTCCCGGTAGACCTCGGCGATCAGGTTGGCGAGCGCAGCGGCGCGCTGGGGATCGGTGTGGATCACCCACACGTCCACCAGCTCGGTCTCGGGCCGCATCCACGCGCCGATGTGCGGGAGCAGGGAGGCGGCGCTGGGCACGCGGGGGTCGGGCAGGTAGCCGGCCTCGCCGTAGCGCTCGAAGACCTTCTGCTGGAGCTTCTCGGACTTGATGATCTCGATCTGGGTGCGGACGTAGACGTTGCGCCCGACCAGCATCCGGTCGCTCACGGCCTCGGCCGTGGAGCCCACCTCCTGGCCCACGGGCATCGTGAGGTGCAGGGTGGCCGTGGACTTGTACTCGGGCGTGATGAGCATCGTGCCGCCCATCACGAGCACGATCGCCCCGAGGAAGACGAGCGCCATCAGGTTCCGGTGGACGCGCGCGAGCCCCCAGAGGTCCGCGAGCCCGAAGCCGAAGCTCGCGGTGTCGTCGGTTTGCGGCTCCAACGCTCCTCCGTGCCGGGCGTCCACGGCCGACGGAGGGTAGTAACACCAGGGGTGGTCGGACACGAGGTGGCGGCCACGGCCGGGAGACGGGGATCGTGGAGTCCGAAGGCGTGCTGACCGCAGCGGAGGGCGAGCCCGGTCGGCGTCGCAGCCTCGCCGAGGCGCGGGAGGCCGTCGGCACCCTCCGGGACGACTGGCAGGTGCGCACGAAGTACGCCCTCGATCGGGCGCTCGGCACCGTCGCGGTGGCCGCCACGGCCCCGTTGCTCGGCGCCATCGCGCTGGCCATCCGCCTCGAGGACGGGGGCCCCGCGCTCTTCCTGCAGGAGCGCCCGGGCCTGGGCGCGCGTCCCTTCCACGTGCTCAAGTTCCGCACGATGCTCGTGGACGCCGACCGCTTCGTCGACGCGCGCGGCCGTCCCACGCGTCACCGCATCACCCGCGTGGGGCGCTGGCTGCGCCGCACCAGCCTCGACGAGCTCCCGCAGCTCGTGAACATCGCGCGCGGCGAGATGAGCTTCGTGGGTCCCCGCCCGCCGGTGATCATCCACCTGCAGCGCTACACCGACGCGCAGATGCGTCGGTTCCGGATGAAGCCGGGGCTCACCGGCCTCGCGCAGATCAGCGGTCGCAACCAGCTCTCGTGGTCCCGCCGCATCGCGCTCGACAACGCCTACATCGACGACTTCAGCCTCGTCGGCGACCTGCGCATCCTGCTCCGCACCGTGGGCGTGGTGGTGCGCCGGGAGGGCATGGTCGACGACCGCAACCCGGAGCAGGTGGACGATCTGGCCCCGGTGGGCGGGTGGGAGGACCCGTGAGCCCGCCCGTGCGTCCCGACCGTGTCGACCAGCCGCTGGCCCCGGCCTTCGTGAAGGACCCCGAGGAGGAGCGCTTCCTCGAGCACCTCAACGCGGTGCTCGCGCCGGTCGAGGAGGCCTGGTACGCCGACCACGGCGACGTGGGGGAGCCCTTCCCCACTGTGCACGTGATCGGTCCGCCGCGCTCGGGCACCACGTTGGTCACCCAGCTGCTCACGGCCAACCTCGAGCTGGCGCGCATCACCAACCTCGCGGCGGCCTTCTGGGCGGCGCCCGTGCACGGGCTCCGGCTCTCCCAGAAGCTCCTCGGGCGCAGCTTCCCCTCGAGCTACGCCTCGAACTTCGGTCGCACCGACGCGCTGCACGAGCCCCACGAGTTCGGGTACTTCTGGTCGCGCATCCTCGGGAACGCCCACCTGCACGAGCCCGCCGACCCCGACGCCACGCCCATCGACTGGCAGCGCATCCGCACAGTGCTCACGCACATGACCGTGGCGGCCGGCGCTCCCGTGGTCTTCAAGTCCATGATGCTCGGCTTCTACGTGCAGCAGGTGCAGCGCGTGCTGCCGCGCACAGTGTTCGTGCTCGTGTCGCGGGAGCCCGTCGACAACGCCCTGTCGGTGCTCAAGCTGCGGCGGGAGTACTCGGGGGGCGAGGAGGTCTGGTCGGGCCTGCGCGCGCGGGCCGGCGAGGCCTACGTGGACGCGCCGGTGGAGCTCCAGGCGGCCAGCCAGGTGGTGCACGTGCTCGACGCCTACCGGGCCTCCTTCGCCCGCGCCGGCCACGTGGGCTGCCTCGATGTCACGTACGAGGAGATCTGCGCCGACCCCGAGAGCTTCCTGGCAGGGGTGCAGGCAGTGCTCCGCGACCGGGGCGCGGAGGTGGCGCGCACGGCGCATCCGCTCCCGGCGCTGCGGGCCCAGCGGGCGAGCGAGGCGCGGCCCGGGCAGCGCGCGGCGGTGCAGGCGGCGGTGGAACAGCTCCTCGCGGAGGTCCGGTGAGTCGCATCTGGTTGTCTCCTCCCCACCTCGACGGCCGGGAGCGGGCGCTCCTGCTCGACGCCTTCGACAGCAACTGGATCGCCCCCCTCGGTCCCCACGTCGACGCCTTCGAGGCGGAGCTCGGCGCGTGGGTGGAGGGCAGGGCGGTGGCCGCCCTGTCGAGCGGCACGGCGGCGCTGCACCTCGCGCTGATCCTCGCGGGCGTGCAGCCGGGCGACCGGGTCGTCACGAGCACCTTCACCTTCGCCGCCACGGTCAACGCGATCCGCTACGTGGGCGCGGAGCCCGTCCTCGTCGACGCCGAGCCGGTCGGGTGGACCATGGACGTGGACCTGCTGGAGGAGGCGCTGGCGTGGTGCGCCGCCACCGGCCGCCCGGCCCGTGCGGTGCTGCCCGTCGACCTGTACGGTCAGGTCTGCGACCACCCCGCGATCGAGGCGCGCGCGGCGGCGGCCGGCGCGGTGGTGATCGAGGACGCGGCCGAGGCGCTGGGGTCCACGCGCGGCGGCAGGCTGGCCGGGTCCTTCGGCGCCTTCGCGGCGCTGTCCTTCAACGGCAACAAGATCATCACCACGTCCGGCGGAGGGGCCCTGGTGGCCGCCGACTCCGAGCTGGCGGCGCGGGCGCGCTTCCTGGGCAGCCAGGCCCGCGAGCCGGCGCCCCACTACGAGCACGAGCACGTGGGCTACAACTACCGCCTGTCGAACCTGCTCGCGGCGGTGGGCCGGGGCCAGCTGGAGCGGCTCCACGCCAAGATCGCCACGCGCCAGGAGCACCACGCCCACTACACCGCCACGCTGGGCACGGTGGAGGGCCTCGAGGTCATGCAGGCGCTGCCCGGCACCGTCCCCAACGCGTGGCTCACGTGCATCACGCTCGATCCGGTGCGGCTCGGGGTCGACCGCGAGGCCGTGCGCCTGCACCTCGCCGGCCTCGACATCGAGGCGCGTCCCGTGTGGAAGCCCATGCACCAGCAGCCGGTCTTCCGCGACGCACGGGCCTTCCTCGGCGGGGTGTCCGACGCGGCCTTCGAGGTGGGGCTCTGCCTGCCGAGCGGCAGCAGCCTCACCGAGGTCGACCGCGCGCGCGTCGTGGACGCCGTGCTGTCGACGCCGGGGCTGCGGGGGGCATGAGGGTCGTCGTCGTCGCGGGCACCGTGCGTGCGGTCGAACGCCAGCGCGGGGCCGTGGTCCGTGCGTTGGCGCAGGCAGGCCACGAGGTGATCGCGGTCGGGGACCCCGCGCGGGGCGGGCAGGCGAGCATCGACGCCCTCGCCGCCCTGGGCGTGGCCTTCGAGCCCCTCGGCATCGAGCGCCACGGCACCGGCCTGCGGAAGGACGCCGAGGTGTTCGCGGCCTTCCTGCGCCTCTACCGGCGGCTGCGTCCCGACGTGGTCCTCCACTCCAACATCAAGCCGAACGTGTACGGCACGCTGGCGGCGGCGGCGGCCGGCGTCCCGCATCGCTTCGCGCTCGTCACGGGCGTGGGCGACGTGTTCTCGGAGGCCGGCTCGGTGCGCGACGCCGCGGTCCGCCAGGTGGCGCGCGTGCTGTACCGCCTGGGCGTGGCGGCGTCGGAGGGGGTGATCTTCCAGAACGCCGACGACGTGCTGCTCTTCCTCGAGCTCGGCGTGCTGCGCTCGCTCGACGGCGTGTCGGTGGTGCACGGCAGCGGCGTGGACATGCAGCACTTCGCGCGGGTGCCGCTGCCGAAGGGGCCCCCGCGCCTCCTCTGGATGGGCCGCCTGCTCAGGTCGAAGGGCCTGCCGGAGCTGGTGGAGGCGTGGCGCTCGGTGCGGCACCGCGCGCCGGGTGCGGAGCTCCACCTGCTGGGGCGCTTCGACCCGGGGCACCCCTCGGCGGTCACCGAGGAGGAGCTCGCCGCCTGGACGGCGGACGGCGACGTGGTCCACGACGGCGAGGCGAGCGACGTGCGCCCCCACCTCGCGGCGGCGAGCGTGCTGGTCCACCCCTCGCGTCGGGAGGGCACGCCGCTGGCCGTGCTCGAGGCGATGTCGATGGGGCGGGCCATCGTCACCACCGACGTGCCCGGCTGTCGCCAGACGATCCGGCACGGCGTGGAGGGGCTGATCGTGCGTCCGGACGATCCGGGGGCGCTGGCCGCCGCCCTGGGTGCGGTGCTCGACGATCCTGCCCGGGTGGTGCGGATGGGGGAGGCGGCGCACGCGCGGTGCCTCGCCCGCTACGCCGCACCGCGCGTGGCGGCGACCATGCTCGCGGCGATGGGGCTCGCATGAGCCGCGTGATCCGCCGACGCGACCTCGAGGGCCTGGACTTCCTCCGCGACCACCTGCTGCCGGGCCTGCCGGTGGTGCTGGAGGGAGCGGCCGACGGCTGGCCCGCGCTGGCGTGGACCGCCGCGGGCCTGGGCGCCACCGACGGGTTCCGGCCGCTGACGGAGGTGGCCGCCGGCCGGGCCGGTGACGTCGCGACGCCGGCGGCCGTGCCCTGGACGCTGATGCACGAGCGGGCACGTCCCGCCCTGGTGCACGCGGGACCCGGGCGGGGCGCGCTCCCGCCCGCAGGTCACGACGTGCTCGTCTGCCTCGCGGGGGGCGTCGAGGTCGAGGCGGGTGGCCTCGCACGGCTGGCGCCGGGCGACGCGCTCTACCTGCCGCCCGGGCTCGGCGGCGCGTGGGTGGCGGATGCCGAGGCCGTCGTCGTCCGTCTCGTCTCGGACGCACGGGTGGCCGGCTAGCCCGCCCCGGCCTCTGCCGGTGTGGGCTGCAGGGGGGCCGTGACGGTCGTCGTGCCGCGCCGGCGCTGCCGATCCGAGGCCACCGCCCGCATCATCAACAGGGAGATGAGCACCCAGAAGTCGGTCTGGCGGATGATGTTGTGGGTGAGCCCGAAGGCCATCGGGGCGGCGAGGGCCAGCACCAGGGACGACCTCCCCAACAGGACGAGCTGCCACAGCATCCCCATGAAGAGCACGCTGCCGACGATGCCGTAGCTGAAGAAGATCGTGCCGGGCAGGGAGTGGATCTCGTGGCCTGCGTACGCCCCGCGGAACTCGTTCGAGCGCCCCTCGCCGGCCCCGAAGACGAGCAGC
The DNA here is from genome assembly GCA_020632955.1 of Alphaproteobacteria bacterium. Taxonomy (GTDB): domain Bacteria; phylum Myxococcota_A; class UBA796; order UBA796; genus JACKEO01. Next base: position 484,256 of record JACKEO010000001.1, on the reverse strand, counting down.
CAGGGATGCTCCAGGATGCGTGAGTAGCCGCGGCCGCCCTCGAGGTTGCCGAGGCGCCGCAGCGCGGGCTCCAGCAGGTCCGGGGCGAGGTAGGTGGCGCCGAGCACGCCGACGCCGCCGGCCACGAGCAGGGCGGTGCGGGAGCGCTGGTCGCGCATGCCCACCTGGATGGCGAGCGGCACGAGGGCGAGCATGCCGCCGCGGGAGGCCGACAGCACCGTGAGCTGGAAGGCCACGAGCAGCACGCCCAGCTCCTGCCAGAGCGGGCGCTTCATCGAGGTCGGCACGGCGAAGTAGGTCGCGCAGCTCACCACCGCGAAGTGCGCGAGCGAGTTGGGGTTGTGGAAGGTGAGCGACGCCCGCACCGAGGTGTGCCGGTAGAAGAGCATGCCCAGCACCAGCTCCAGCACGAGCGCCACCGCGGGCATCGTGGTGAGCACCCAGACGAGGCGCGGTCCGTAGCGCTGGAACATGGCCATCACGCCCAGCGCGATGAAGCCGTTGTACAGGTGGAAGACGGTGCCGATGGCCGGCTTGACGTTCTGGGTGAGGGCCGACCAGGTGAGCCCCACCATGCCCAGGTACAGCGCGAAGGCACTGAGAAACCCCACGAAGCCGGCGGACTCCTTGGGCCACACGAAGCGGCCGCGGTTGTACACCGCCAGCGACAGCATCGCGCCGAGCAGCAGGAAGTCCGACGGCTGGGGCAGGCCCGAGCGGAACACGAGGAAGGGCGACGACAGCACGCCGAGGGTCCACAGGACCACGGGAAGCTCGCGCTGGGAGGCGTAGGCCGTCGTCATGCGCCCTCGGGTCTCGCGGTCCTAGCGTCCACGCCGGGATCCGGCACCGCCTCGGCCGGGCCGCCCCGAGGGCCGCGAGGGGATAGGGGCGCGGCCACGCTCCTGCCTCGGGAGCAGGGAGGCAGGGCAGTGCAGGCACTGGTCACCGGCGGCGCCGGCTTCATCGGGTCCCACCTCGTCGACGCCCTCCTCGCACGCGGCGCGAAGGTCCGCGTGATCGACGACCTGTCCAGCGGCCACCCCGAGAGCGTGCACCCCGACGCGGAGCTGGTGGTGGGCGACATCCGCGACGTCCCGCTGGTCACGCGGCTGATGGAGGGGGTCGACGTGGTGCTGCACGAGGCGGCACGCAACTCGATCCCTCGCAGCCTCAAGGATCCGAAGGGCGCCTTCGAGGTCAATCTCGTGGGCACCTACAACCTGCTCATCGCGGCGCGTGACGCGCGGGTGGGGCGGTTCGTGTACGCCAGCTCCTCGAGCATCTACGGCGACAACCCCGTCCTTCCCCGGCAGGAGGACCTCCTCCCCAGCCCGGTGAGCATGTACGCGGGCACCAAGGCCGCGATGGAGGATCTCTGCGCCGGCTTCAGCGCCGCCTTCGGCCTGCCGTCGCTGGGCCTGCGCTACTTCAACGTCTTCGGTCCGCGACAGGATCCCGCGAACCCGTACGCGGCGGTGGTGCCCCTGTGGGTGCGCGCCGCGCTGCGGGGCGAAGCGGCCACGATCTTCGGGGACGGCTCCCAGACCCGCGACTTCACCTTCGTCGAGAACGTGGTGCGGGCCAACATGATGGCGGTGGACGCCGACGCCACGCGCCTGAAGGGGGCGGTGAACATCGCCACGGGCGGGATCATCACGGTGCTGGAGCTGCACCGGGCGATCGCCGACGCGGTGGGCGCGTACGTGCCGCCCCGCCACGTGCCGCCGCGCCCCGGTGACCAGCCCTTCTCCCAGGCGGACCTGGATCGCGCGCGCGCGCTGCTGGGCTTCGCGCCGTCGGTGTCGTTCCAGGAGGGCATCCGCAGGACCGTGGCGTGGTACCGCGCCGGCGGCGCCGATGCGTGGGATCCCTCCGCCGCGGGAACGTGACGGGACCGTCGCGCGGGGGATGTGCTCGTTCCCGGACCCGCATTGCCAGGGGTCGCGCAGGCCGGCTATCCTCCAGCGGGGGAGTTCTCGTCCGTCCCTCCGGAGGTACACATGCGCGGATCTGTCATGCTGTTCGCCGCGGCTCTCGCGGCCTGCGCCGGCCCCGAGGGACCCCAGGGCCCCCAGGGAGATCCGGGAGATGCCGGTCCTGCCGGCGCCACGGGTCCGCAAGGCGCCAAGGGCGACCCCGGTGACGTGGGTCCCGCGGGCGACACCGGCCCTGCGGGTGCCACGGGCGCCACGGGTCCTGCGGGCGACACGGGTGCCACCGGCGCCACGGGCGACACGGGTGCCACCGGCGCCACGGGCGACACGGGCGCGGTCGGTCCCACGGGTCCTGCGGGCCCGCTGCTCGACTGCGTCGGCGTCACCACGGTGAGCGTCGACACCACGATCTCGGTCGACACCACGATCTGCAACCCGTGGTTCGTGCCGGATGGGGTCACGCTGTCGGTCGACGCCGGCGTCACGCTCACCTTCGGCGTGAACAGCGGGCTGTTCGTCGAGGGCGCGCTCGCGCTCAATGGCGTCTCGGGCACGCCCGTCACGCTCACCAGCACGCCCTTCGCGCGCGGCACCGACGGCCTCAACCTCTTCACCGACGGCAGCTCCACCCTGCAGATGGCCTCGGTGCTGACGAACGTCGAGATCGACAACGTGCCGGTCTACGCCCATGGGGATGCCATCGGCACGTTCACCGACGTCACGGCGATCTACGACCGCATCCTCGTGCCCGTCGGCATGCTGCTCGTCAGCCAGGACGCGGCGGTCTCGTACGGGCCGCTGTCGGTGGGCGGCTTCAACGCCATCGACCTCACGCTGCTCGACATCCGCGACTTCGACGACGTCACGCTCACCGGTGCCACGCTGCACGACGCCTACCTGGCGATGTCGTACCGGGCGAACCCCGACGCCACGATCACCTTCGACGAGGTCGACGTCCACGACGTGGAGCTCGGGATCCAGGGCGGCGACATCGCGCTGGCGGCCCACGACGTGGTCATCGACGACCTCGATGTCAGCGACGTCTTCTACGGACGCGGCCTCGGTCTGCAGAACGCGCGGGTGGTGGCCACCGGCGTCGACTTCACCGATCTGCGCTTCGCGGGCTTCGTGATCGAGACCTCGGGCAGCCTGAGCCTGTCGAACTCCACCTTCACGAACATCGGCACGAACGCCGTCGACACCCAGACGGTGGTCGGCGACACGATGGTCGACAACGTCACGATCACGAACGCGGCCGGCTTCGGCGTGCGTGCGGCGGGGAACCTCACCGCCACGAACGTCACCGTGAACACCGTCGGCCTGCAGGGCATCCAGACCACGGGACCGATGCTCACCGTGAGCGACTCCACGGTCACCGGCGCTGGCGGCCAGGGCATCCTGGCGCGCTTCGACATGGACGCGAGCAACGTCACGGTCTCGAACACGGGCACCGCCTGCATCGAGTCCACCGACGGCGACCTCATCACCATCGACGGCGCCACGCTCAGCAGCTGCGGTGGCTACGGCGTGCGGGTCTTCCTCTCGGCCACCGGGTCCACCATCGAGGAGGTCTCGGTGAACGGGGCCGATGGCATCGGCATCGCGGTGGGCGTGGCCGACATCACCCACGTCGCGGTCGACGGCGCCACGGCCCACGGCATCAACGCCAGCGCCAACGGCGGCGTCACCACCGTGCGCTTCGCCGACGTCCGCAACTCGGGCCAGCGGGGCGTCCGCACCAAGGACATCACGGTCGACCTCGACATCTTCGACTCGAACATCGTCGGGTCGGCCGAGCTCGGCACCGAGACGGTGCGCGTGATCGACGGCTGCTTCGTGAGCGACAACAACGGCCAGGTCGGCGCCGACCTCCTGGTCGGTGGCGGTGCGGCGCCCGACGGCACGCACAACACCACGTCCACCCAGATCAACCGGGCCGACGTGGTGCTGAACCCGTCCGGCACGGCCATCGTGGGTGCGGGCCTCACGCCCTGACGAGGTCCTTTGTTGCCCTGGCGTCCCTGGCGCCGGGGCTCCCCAGGGCCCGGCCCGACCCCGTGTCGCGCCGGGCCCTCGTGCGTCCGGCCTCCGCGCCCTTCTCCCCGACAGCGCGGTCGGGTCCGGGTAGGGGAGCCCGCGGAGGTCGTGTGATCAGCCTGAGCTTCCTCGACGTGGATGCGGCCGGGCAGGCCGACCTGCCCTGGCCCGACGTCTACTTCGGCCCCGGCTATGGCCGCGCCGTGGAGGCGTCCGACGGGGCGCGCTGGGAGGTGGCGGTGGGCGAGCCCGGGCCGTTCCTCTACCCGTACCTCAAGCGTGTCGTGGACCCGGATCTCATCGCGGAGGCCGGGCTGGGGGGGCCGCTGGTCGACCTCGTGTCGCCCTATGGCTACGCCGGCATCTGGGCGCCTGCTGGCACGCCGGCAGCGGCCTGGCGTGCCTTCCGGGAGGCCTTCCGCGCCACGGCACGGGAGCGTGGGGTGGTGGCGGAGCTGTTGCGCGTGGGCTCGCTGCTGGAGGGGCAGGCGCTCTTGCACGGCGCGGACGCCCACCTGGAGCTCAGGCCGCACAACGAGACCATCGCGGTCGAGCTCGAGGGGGGGCACGAGGCCGTCTTCGCGCGGGCGGTGCCCCAGTGGCGGAACAAGGTGCGCAAGGCGGCCAAGGGGGGCCACACGCCGCGAACCCGGGTGGTGACCGAGGCCGATCTGGCCCCGGGGGGCGCCTTCCGTCGCATCTACGACGAGACGATGGAGCGGGTGGAGGCGCGGCCCTACTACTTCTTCCCCGATGCCTACTACACGGCGCTGAGGGACGGGCTGGGCGACGACCTGCGCATCGTGGAGGTGGTGGACGCGGCGGGCGAGGTGGTCGCGGCCTCGCTGTGGATGCGCTGGGGCGAGCTGCTGCACTACCACCTGGCCGGCTCGCACCGCACGGCGGGGCGCACCGGGGTGATGAACCAGATGGTGGACGCGGCGTTGGCCTGGGCCTCGGACGCGGGCCTGGCGCGGGTCCACCTCGGAGGGGGGCTCACGGCCGACGACGCGCTCTTCGCCTTCAAGGCCGCGAGCGGAGGGCGCCGATTGCCCTTCTTCACCGGGCGCTGCGTGCTCGACTCCGAGACCGAGCGCGCGCTGACCGAGGCGCGTGCGCGCCGCGCGGGCACCTCGGTCGAGGCCCTCCGGGCCACCGGCTACTTCCCCGCCTACCGCGCGCCGCTGCCCGCCTGATGGCGACCCCCGCCTGACCTGATGGCATTCGCCGGCCCGACGCACGCCGGTCCGTCGTCGGCGTCGCTCGACGTGGCGCGAGCCAAGCCTTCTCTCCTTCTCCTCGGTCCGACGCGCGCCGGTCTCGGCTCGGTGCCGATCAGGTCAGGCGGGGGGCGCCATGACGCGGCGGCCCGCTCTGTGGCAGACTCCCCGCATGACCTCCTGGCTCCCCCTGTTGCTCGCGTGCGGTGCCCCCGCCCCCGTCGAGGCGCCGGCACCGGCGCCCGAGGCCGCCCCGGTCGAGGAGGCGCCCGCGGTGCGCTTCGACGCCGAGCCGATCCTGCCGGAGCCGGTGGTGCTCGGTCGGCTGCCGCGCACCGCGATCGACGGGGCGCTGGCCTCGCAGCGGGAGGCCCTCGCGGCCTGCCACGCATCGGGCGCCCGGCCGGGCAAGGTGCTGGTCTACTTCGTCGTCGACGCCGACGGGTCGGTGAAGAAGGCCTCGGTGCGCTCCACCAGCCTCCGCGACGACACGGCCGAGGCCTGCGTGCTCGAGGTGGTGCGTGGCACGCGCTTCGCGGCGCCCGAGGGGGGCGGCATCGTGGTGGTCACGTACCCCTTCGTCTTCCCGCTCGCCTGACCCCCTCCGCCTCACCAGGCCACGTTCACCGGGTAGGTGATGGGGAAGCCGTCGCGCATGTCGTGGGCGGGGAAGTCGGCCTTCTGGAGCACCTCGCGCACGCAGGTCACGTAGGTGGCCGGGGCCCCCCCGTCGTCGGACACCTCGATCTCCGACACGAGACCGTCGCAGCCCACCATCAGCTCGAAGGTGAGGTGCAGGCGCGACACGCCGGCCGGGCGCGGGCAGTAGGCCGCGAACTGGATGGCGGCGTGGAGGGCGGGCTTGACCTCCTCGTAGTGCAGACCCATCGGGGCGGCGGCCTCGCCCTCGTCGACGGCCGAGACGAAGCCCACGCAGCGTTCGGCGCGTGGCGTGGGCATCCGGTCGGCGGGGGTGCCGTCCGCGCGCGCGAGGGGCGCGGGCAGCGTGGCCACCAGGGCCGTGGCGAGCATGGAGCGGCCGAGCGTCATGGGGTCCCCGAGGGCGCAGCGTACCGCGGGCGGACGCAGGCCGGCGAGGACCCCGGCCACGTCACCACTTCGCCGAGAGGAAGCCGCTCGCGAAGACGTAGGTGCCGACGCTGCGGTCGCGATCGAGGTCGACCAGCGCCACGAGGCTGCCCCGCAGGCCGAGGGCGAGCTGGACCGGGAAGCGATCGGGCAGCAGGCCGATGGAGGTGCCCAGGTCGATGCCCACGGCGCCCAGGCCCTTCTCCCAGTCGTAGTCGAAGCTGGTCACGTCGTCCGGCGCGTCGGCCACGTCCTTCGTGACCCGCGTGGTGGCCGTGTGGATCTGGTGGAGGACGAAGTAGCCGACGCCGCCGTCCACCGTGATGCGCTGGCCGGCACCGATCACGGTGGCGAGCATGCCGCCCTGCATGACCACGTCGTCCGTGACGTCGATGGCCACGCGCTGGTTGTCGAAGTCGACGGTGGACAGCAGGCCGTTGACCAGCGTCTCGCCGATGATGGCGCCCAGGTAGGGTGCCGTGAAGCTGTCGACCGTGAACTCGTCGCTGTTGCCCAGGGCCGCGGCGAGGTTGGTGATCGGGTAGTTGTCGTCGAAGGTGCCCACGTGGCGCCAGCCGAAGGTGGCGAAGAGGCAGGCGTGATCGTCCACGCAGACGCCCGGGCCCACCAGCACCTCGAGGCGCTCGGCACCGCGCGTGTAGTCGCCGTGGGTGTCGAGGGCGCCCGACGTCGCGGTGTTCGCGTAGGCGATGCGGGCGAGCAGGGCGGGGGAGGCCTTGCCCAGCGGGTAGCGCAGCACGTTGCGGAAGAAGAAGCCGCCGCCGAGAGGCAGATCGGAGGCCACGTCCCCCGAGGCGTAGGGGCGGGCGATGTCGCGCACGTTGCCCGTGATGTCGGCGCTGAGCTCGAAGCCCGCGCCCAGCTCCATGGACCAGTAGCGTTGGAGCTCCTCGAAGGTCTCGCCCGCGTGGGCCTGGGTGGAGAGGAGGAGCAGGAGGGGGAGGAGGTGGCGCGTCATCGGGACCCTGGGGTGCGGGGGTCGGCAGAGCCTACCGAAGGTGGCGGGTCGCGTGCACCTCGCCGTGGGGTCGCGCCGCGCGCACGCCGCCCGGGGGTTAGCCCCGGTGCATCCTGGGAGGGCACATGGCTGCCCGCGGTCGCATCGTCGCCGGTCTGCTGGCGCCGCACCCGCCTCACCTCGTCTACGCCGAGAACCCCCCGCAGAACGAACCGCGCGCGGAGTGCGGCTGGGAGACGCTGCGGTGGGGCTACGAGCGCCTGCGTGCCGATCTCGCGCAGGTGGAGCACGACGTGCTCGTGGTGCTCTCGCCCCACTGGCAGACCTACGTGGGCTGGCACCTGCTCGGCGTGCCGCGCTTCGAGAGCCTGTCGGTGGACCCGGTGTTCCCGAACCTCTTCCGCTACCGCTACGCGCTGGACGTCGACGTCGCGCTCGCCGAGGCGATCCACGAGGAGGCGCGGGCCGAGGGCCTGGTCTCGTCGATGATGCGCAACCCCGACTTCCGCGTGGACTACGGCACGCTGGTCTCCTGCCACCTCACCGACCCGGCCTGGAGCCGGCCCATCGTGGCCATCAGCTCCTGCCGCGCGTCGGCCTACTACGGGGTCGACGTGATGCAGGAGCAGGCGATCGCGCTGGGGCGTGCCACCGCGCGGGCCATCGAGGCCAGCGGGCGCCGCGCCGTGCTCCTGTCGTCCAACAGCCTGTCGCACCGCCACTTCACCACGGAGGGGCCGCTGCCCGAGGACATGAGCCGCGAGCACATCACCCACCACGGCCAGCACCTCTGGGACATGAAGGCCATCCGCATGCTGCGCGAGGGCCGCACCCGCGAGCTCGTCTCCATCCTGCACGAGCTCACCACCCAGGCCATCGGCGAGACCGACGCGGGCTCGCTCACGTGGATGCTCTCCGCGCTGGGCTTCCCCACGCAGGGGGCGGAGCTGTACGGCTACGGCACCGTGATCGGCACGGGCAACGCCGTGATGGGCTTCTGGCCCGAGAGGGCGGCATGACCATCCTCCAGGGCTGGGTGGTGCCCGGTCTGCCCCACCCGCTGCTCACGCCCGATGCGAGCCCCGGCTACCGTCGGCTCCGCGACGCCTTCGATCAGGCCGCGGCGCGCATCGCCGCGCTCCAGCCCGACGTGCTGCTGGTCTACAGCACGATGTGGCCCAGCGTCATCGGCCACCAGCTCCAGGCCCACCCCGCGCCCACCTGGGTGCACGTCGACGAGCTCTTCCACGCGCTCGGGTCGATCCCGTACCGCTTCACGATGGACACCGAGCTCGCCCGGGCGTGGCACGAGGCGAACGAGCGCCGCGGTCTCGCCTCGCGCACCGTGGCGTACGACGGCTTCCCCATCGACACGGGCTCGGTGGTGGCGCTGAAGCTGCTGGACCCGGACTCCCGCATCCCCGCGGTGATCGTGAGCAGCAACGTCTACGCCGACCGCGCCGAGACCCTGGTGCTGGCGAAGGCCGCGCGCGACGCGGTCGCGTCCACGGGTCGCCGGGCGGTCGCCGTGGTGGTGAGCACCCTGTCGAACCGCCTCTTCACCGACTGGATCGACCCCGCCGACGACCACGTCCACTCCGCGAAGGACGACGAGTGGAACCGCAAGATCCTGGAGTTCCTCGGCCAGGGCCGACTGGAGGACGTGGCGCAGCTCTCCCGCACCATCCACCGCGAGGTGCGGGTGCGGAAGGTGGTGAGCTTCAAGCCCATGTGGTTCCTCTCGGCGCTCATGGGCCAGCACAACCACCACCACGGCGAGGTGCTCGCCTACGAGGCCGTGCACGGCACGGGCGGCGCGGTGGTGGGGCTCACCCCCACGGGCGAGGCCCGGGGCGACAAGGAGTTCGACGAGGACGACGTGGAGGTCTGGCACGGCCACCGCGAGGTGCTCGATCCCGTCTCCGACGAGGACGAGGAGGACGTGCCGACCCCGCCGGCACCGCGCGCGCCCGAGCCTGCCCCCACCCGTTCGGCCTCGGTCACCACGGCCACGGCGGCCGCGCCGGTGGGCGCCTACCCGCACGCGCGTCGCGTGGACGATCTGCTCTACCTCTCGGGCGTGGGGCCCCGTCAGCCCGGCACCGACGCCATCCCCGGGGGCCCCATCCGCGACGCCGCCGGCGCGCCGCTGCCGTACGACGTCGCCGCCCAGACGCGCGCCTGCATCGGCAACGTCCGCGCCGTGCTCGAGGCCGCCGGCGCCTCCCTGGCCGACGTGGTGGACGTCACCGCCTTCCTGGTCGACATGGACCGCGACTTCGCTGCCTACAACGCGGTGTACGCCGAGCTGCTCGGGCCCGTCGGCCCCACGCGCACCACCCTGGCGGTGCGTGCGCTGCCCACCCCGATCGCGGTGGAGCTCAAGGTCATCGCCCACGTCCCGCTCGGCCGGGACGCCCCGAGGAGCACCTGATGGATCTGGATCTGCGAGGACGACGTGCCCTGGTGTGTGGCGCCAGCGCCGGCATCGGTCGCGCCACGGCCCTGCAGCTCGCGCGCCAGGGAGCCGACCTGGTGGTGCTGTCGCGTCGCGCCGACCGGCTCGAGGCCCTCCTGCCTGCGTTGAGGGAGGCCGGCGCCCCGTCGGCCCAGGCCCTGGCCGCCGACCTGTCCGACACCGAGGGCCTGCGTGCCGCGGTGCAGGGCCTGCGCGTGCAGATCCTGGTGCACAACACCGGGGGCCCGCCGGGAGGGCGCCTGCTCGACGAGTCCACCGACAAGCTGGCCCGTACCTTCGCGGAGCACGTGCTGTCGGCCCAGGTGCTGGTGCAGGCCCTGCTCCCCGGCATGGTGGAGGCCGGCTACGGCCGCATCGTCACGGTGCTGTCCACCTCGGTGCGCGAGCCCATCGACGGCCTGGGCGTCAGCAACACGGTGCGGGGCGCGATGGCCAGCTGGTCGAAGTCCATGTCGCGCGAGCTGCCCCCCGGGGTCACCATCAACAACGTGCTGCCCGGGTTCACCACCACCGAGCGGCTCGACGGCCTGCGCACGGCCATCGCCGGGCGTACCGGCAGGAGCGAGGCGGAGGTGGAGGAGGGCTGGCTCGCGGCGGTGCCCGAGGCGCGCCTCGCCAGCCCCGACGAGCTCGCCGGCGTGGTGGCCTTCCTCTGCAGCCCCGCGGCCGGCTACGTCCGGGGTGCGAGCCTGGCGGTGGACGGCGGACGGATGCGGAGCATCTGATGGAGCTCGACGTCTTCTTCTCGATCAGCCAGACGCCGGTGGACGGCCGCCTCCCCACCGAGGCGGAGATGTTCGCCAGCTACTTCCGGCAGGTCGAGGCGGCGGACGAGCTCGGCTACGGCGTGGCCTGGGTGGCGGAGTCCCACCTGTCCACCGAGGTGCAGAAGGGCAACCGCCGGCCCGTGGTGCCACACTGGCAGGGTGAGATCGGGCTGAACACCCAGCTGCCGCTGCTCGCCGCCCACACCTTCCAGCGCACGAAGCGCATCGAGGTGGGCAGCGCGGTGATGAACATCGTGTGCATGGGCGGACCGATCGCCGCCGCGGAGCGCGTGGCCGCCTTCCTCGCCCTGCACGGCCTCGATCCCGCCGAGACCCGACGCCTGCACGTGGGCTTCTCGGCCGGGCGCTTCGCCTTCATGAACGAGGCCAGCGGCATCGTCCCGCGCTCCCCCCTGGAGGAGGCCGCCTGGCCCGCCCTCCGCGGCCGCATCTTCGCGGAGGCGGCCGAGATCTTCGTGCGGCTGCTGCGTGGCGACACGCTGTCGTCCGACGACGTGGCCCCCACGGTCCTCGGGCGCGAGGACTTCTGGATCCAGGCCCGCTGCGCCGGCTGTGGCGCCACGTGGGACCTGCCCTTCGCGGCACGGGAGCACCTGCGCTGCCGGGCCTGCGGCGGCACCCAGGTGGCCTGGTCCGAGCCGGCCTGGGAGCGTGTCCGCGCGCTGGCCGACGGCGAGCAGGTCGCCATCCCGAACCGCTGGATCTTCGAGACCCTGCGCATCGTGCCCCAGGACTGGCGTCGCGAGCTGCTCCAGCTCGTCGTGGGCAGCCACGACCCGCAGCTCCAGGAGGCCATCAACCGCATCGCGCCCGTGCAGGTCTTCAACCTGTCGATCACGCGTCCCGAGGTGATCGAGGACACCCACCGGCGGCTCGCGGCGGCCTACCACCCCGACGGCGGTCCCTGGCGACGCGGCCACATGCCGCGCACGGTGATGGTCTTCCTCGACGACACGGTGGAGGCGGCCCAGGCCCGCGCGCAGGCCGCGCTCTCGGCCTACTGGACGGCCCTGGAGGGCACCATCGACCCGCGCAAGCTGGCCCAGGCGGCCGACAACGCGCTCATCGGCGACGCCGACACGGTGGCGGCCCAGGCGCGGGCCCGCTTCCACCCCGACGACCGCCTGATGCTGTGGTTCGACTTCTTCGACCACGACGGCGACCGGGTGGTGCGGGGCATGCGTGCCTTCCGCGAGCGCGTCGCGCCCCTGCTGGAGCAGGCGTGAAGGCGCCCATCCAGCCCTCGGCCGTCACCCCGGGGCGTCCCGGGTCCGGGCGCTACCCCACGAGTCCGCTCGGCGTGGCCGAGCCCGGCATCGCCACGGGGCGCGACGTCGCCTGGGAGCCCCTGGTCGACTACCGCCGGAACGGCGTGAGCGAGACCACCATCCACGGCGCGGTGGCCTGGGCCTCGGGCGACCGCATCGTCCACTCCTTCGGCGGCAACGTGCTCTGCTACGGCCGGAGCATGATGAAGCCCTTCATGCTGAAGGTCTTCGCGGAGGAGCTGGAGCCTGAGCTGGACTGGCCGCAGCGGGCCATCGCCGTGGCCAGCCACAACGGCGACACCGAGCACGTCGCCACGGCGCAGTCCATCCTCACCCGCGGGGAGTGGGGCCTGATGCAGACGCCGCTCGACGTGCCGCTGGTGCAGTTCGGGCGACAGGTGCGTCGGCCGCGCCGCTGGTACCACACCTGCTCCGGGGAGCACGCGGCCCTGCTGCGCGGGTGTCGGCTCAAGGGCTGGGAGCGCGTGGGCTACACGCTGCCCTCGCACCCCCTGTTCGGCGCCTACCTCGACGTGCTGCGGCGCACCCTGGGGGCCGACTGGTCGCCCCTGCGGGTGGCCCGCGACGGCTGCGGGCTGCCCACCGTCAGCAACACGGTGGACGAGCTCGCGCGGCTGTACGCGGGCCTCGCTGCGCGCCGCGACGAGGACTGGATCTGGGAGGCGATGGTGCGCCACCCCGACCTCGTCGGCGGCTTCAACCGCCTCGACAGCACCATCCTCAAGGCCGGCGAGGGCCAGGTCCTCGCGAAGGAGGGCGCCGACGGGCTGCTCGGCCTGGCCGTGGTGCACCCCGACTTCCCCGAGGGCCTGGGCGTGGTGATCAAGATCGCGCACGGCTGGGACCCGCGGGCCACCTGGTACGTCGCGCGCGGCGTGCTCGGGGTGCTGGGCCTCGAGCTGCGCAATCCGTACCCGCTGCACCGGCAGAAGGCCTTCCTGGTGCCGGGCGTGGTGCCGCCCGACCGCCTCGCCGCGCTCGAGGCCATCCCCACCTGGGACGAGTGGGATCCCGACGACGACCGCTGGGAGGACCCCGCGGCGCCCTACGGCCTGAGGTCTCCATGAGCGACACGGTGCGCGAGGTCCCCAACCGCATCGGCGGGCGGCGCGTGCCCGCGGCGTCGGGCGCGTGGCTCGACGACGTGGGGCCCGCCACGGGCGAGGTGATCGCGCGCATCGCACGGTCGGACGCACGGGACGTCGACGCGGCCGTGCAGGCCGCGCGAGCCGCCCAGCCCGCCTGGGCCGCCCTGTCGGACGAGGCGCGTGCGCGTGTGCTCGACCGCGTGGCCGACGGACTGGAGGCGCGCCTGGACGAGCTCGCGGCGCTGGAGTCGCGCGACCAGGGCAAGCCCGTCTCCCTCGCCCGCGAGGTCGACATCCCCCGGGCCATCGCGAACTTCCGCTTCTTCGCCGGCGCCGTCCGTCACCAGGAGCTGCCGAGCCATCCGATGCCCGGCGCGGTGAACCTCACCCAGCGCAGCCCGGTGGGCGTGTGCGGCCTCGTCACGCCCTGGAACCTGCCGCTCTACCTGCTCACCTGGAAGGCGGCGCCCGCCCTGGCGATGGGCAACGCGGTGGTGGCCAAGCCCAGCGAGCTCACGCCGCTCACCGCCGACGCCCTCGTCGACGTGATGGAGGAGGCGGGCCTGCCGCCGGGCGTGTTCAACCTCGTCCACGGGCTGGGTCCCGAGGCGGGGCAGGCCCTGGTGGAGCACCCGGACGTCAAGGCGGTGTCCTTCACCGGCGGCACGGTGACGGGGCGGCGCGTGGCGGCCACCGCGGCACCGCGGTTCAAGAAGCTCTCGCTCGAGCTGGGCGGCAAGAACGCCACCGTGGTCTTCGACGACTGCGACTGGGAGGCCACGCTGGACGGCGCGGTGCGCGCCGGCTTCGCCAACCAGGGGGAGATCTGCCTGTGCGGCTCCCGCCTGCTCGTGCAGCGGAGCGTCCACGACCGCTTCGTGGAGGCGTACGCTGCGCGGGTGGCGGCGCTGACGGTGGGCGATCCTGCCGACCCCGCCACGCGGGTGGGCGCGCTCGTGAGTGCGGCCCACCGCGACAAGGTGGAGGGCTACCTGCGGCTGGCGGTGGACGAGGGGGGCACGGTGCGCTGCGGCGGCACGCGTCCGGACCTGCCCGGCTCCCTCGCGGGCGGCAGCTTCCTCGCCCCCGCCGTCGTGTCGGGTCTGGCGCCCGCCTGTCGCACCGCCACCGAGGAGATCTTCGGTCCCGTGGTGACGGTCCACCCCTTCGACGACGAGGAGGAGGCCATCGCCCTGGCGAACGGCGTCGCCTACGGCCTGTCGGCCTCGGTGTGGACCCGCGACCTGGGCCGGGCCCACCGCGTGGCGCGCGCCCTCGACGTGGGCATGGTGTGGGTCAACACGTGGCTGCTCCGCGACCTCCGCGTGCCCTTCGGCGGCGTGAAGGACAGCGGCGTGGGGCGTGAAGGCGGGCGGTGGTCGCTCGAGTTCTTCAGCGAGACGAAGAACGTCTGCATCGCCTGGTGAGGGTGGAGCGCGGGATGGGTGTCGATCTGCCGCGCGTGGCCTTCCTCTCCAGCCGACCGGCGCACGGGGGTTCGCAGGAGATGCTCCTGCAGCTCGCCGCGGGGCACGCGGCGCGAGGGGGCCACGCCCACGTGCTGGCGCCGGGCGCCTTCGAGATCCTGGAGCGGGCGAGGGCGCGTGGTCTGCCGGCGACGGCGCTGCCCCTGCACGAGGGCCTCGCGGCCTACGGGGGCGCGCTGGTGCGGATGCCCCGCTGGAAGCTGGCGCTGCGCGCGCTGCGGGGGGGGCCGCCCTTCGTGGTGCGGCTCGCGGCCTGGCTGCGGCGCGAGCGCATCGACGTGCTCTACGTCGCCGAGGCGCGGGCGGGCCTGCTGGCCCTGCCGTCCGCTCGCCTCGTGCGCGTCCCGCTGCTGCTCCACGCCCAGGGCGGTCCCGCCGACGCGGCCCTGCGGCTCACGCGCGCGGTGGTGCTCCGCGCCGACCGTGTGCTCGCGGTGTCGGAGGCGGTGCGCGAGGACCTGCACGCGCGGCTCCCCACCCTGGACCGCGGGCGCACCGCGGTCATGTACAACGGACTGCCCGATCAGCCGCCGCCGCCGCCGCGTCCGCCGGCAGACGAGGTGGTCGCCCTCTTCCTGGGCCGACTCTCGCCCGAGAAGGGGGTGCACCACCTCCTCGACGCCGTCGCGCGGCTGTCCCCCGGCGCCGCGGGCAGGCTTCGCCTCGACGTCGTGGGCGCCGACCCGGAGGGCCGGTACGCGGCCTGGCTGGCCGAGCGCGCGACACAGCTCGGCGTGGCCGACCGCGTGCGCTTCCTGGGCTTCCGCGACGACGTGCCCGCGCGGCTCGCGGCCTGCGATCTCGTGGTGTGTCCCTCGGTGGAGGATGAGGTGGTGCCGCTTCCGGGGGGAGCGGTCCACGTGCAGTGGCGCGAGGGCTTCTGCCTCGCCGCGGCCGAGGCGATGCGCACCGGCCGGGCGGTGGTCGCCAGCGACACGTACGGCCTGCGCGAGGTGGTGGACCACGGCCACACCGGCCTGAGGGTGCCCGTGGGCGACGTGGACGCCCTCGCCGACGCCCTCGAGGTGCTCGTGGCGGACCCGTCGCGGCGCGTCGCCTTCGGTCAGGCGGGCCGGCGACGCTTCGTGGAGCGCTTCACCCTCGACGGCATGCTGGACGCCTTCGAGCGGGAGCTGGCGGGGATGACGGGGCGCTGATCCCGGCGCGCCGGGCCTCTACGCCCGGGGGATCAGACGAGGACCGAGACCACGGCGACCATGGCGATGGCCAGGGTGAGGAGCTCGGCGGCGGCTTCGTAGCGGTCCATGGGACCCTCCGTCACCGCATCGTAACATAGAGGATCCTCGTGTGTCGTTCTGGATCCGACGTGCTGTCCGCGGGGTGACGGTCAGGGCAGCGCGAGGAAGCGGAGCCCGTGGTCCTCGTCGAGGCCCACCACCACGTCCGCGCGCTCGGGGAGCACCTCGAGCCCCCAGCGGGTCCAGCGCTCGTAGTGCGCGAGGAAGCGGTCGAGCGCCGCGTCGTCGAGGGCTTCGGGCGCCCCCCGCTCGCGCAGTGGCAGCTCCTGGTCGCGTCGCCAGCGGCGCACGGTGTCCCAGCTCGGGGGCAGCAGCACCGCCAGCGCGTCCAGCCGGTCCCACAGGCCGGCGTAGGGCCCCATCAGCTGGGCCTGCACGTGACGGCGCCACCGGCCGTCCGTGTCGAGGGTGCGCTCCAGCGCGTTGCCGGGCTCCAGCAGGCGCGGCGAGGGCAGCGGAGGCAGGCCCACGCACCAGCCCTCGAGGAGCACGGCATCGACGGGGCCCTCCACCACCCGCGGCGTCGGCGCCCGGTCGTCGGTGCCCTTGTCGAAGACGGGCAGCTCCACGCGGTCGCCGGGGCGATCCGCCCAGAGGAGCTCGTCGAGCAGGCGGTGCGCGAGGTCCACGTCGTGGGTGCCGGGCACGCCACGGGTGCGCAGCAGCGGGTGCACCTCGGCAGCGCGCTGCAGGCGCGACGCGCGGGGCAGGTAGAGGTCGTCGAGGCCCAGCGTGACCACCCGGCATCCCTCTGCCGCGAACACCGGCTCCAGGGCGCGGGCGAGGGTGGACTTGCCGGTGCCCTGGGCGCCCTGCAGGCCGAGGATCCGGGGACGACGCCGCAGCAGGGCGCGGGCGATGGCCTGGAGGGGGAGCGTCTGCATCTGCCTGCTTCCCCCGTCGCCGCGGCGCGCGCTACACGGCGCGCGGAGGCGCCGTGACGGACCTGTCGAACTTCGTGGGGCACGACCTGGGCGCCATGCCCTCGGTGGCGCGGGGGGAGGCGCGTGTGCACCCCGTCCCGCTGGTGCGGGCCACCGCCGAGAGCCTGCGCGGCTACGGCCGCCTCGTCGGCGACTACGCGGCCGAGGACGTGGTGATCGTGCCGTGGCCGGTGACGGGCCGCCGGCCGCTGGTGCCCGGCACGGGCGTCGAGGGCGGCGTGGTGGAGGACGTCTTCGCGATGCAGCGGGAGGGAGGGCTGCTGTTCGCGCACAACCACGCCGTGGGCCGGCGCTACCTCACCGGCTGGTACGGCGACCCCGCCACCGCCTCCGCCGCCGTCGAGCCCGCCGACCTCGGCCGGGTGCTGACGCACGAGGCCAACCACCACCCCGACGGGGGGCAGGTCTTCGCCGCGCGCGACCAGCGCCCCTTCGTCGCCCTGCTGGCCCTGCCTCGTGACGACGTCCGGCCCGAGCACTTCGTCGCCTTCTGGTTCGACGGGCCTCTGGGGGTGCAGATCCTGCCCGAGGTGTGGCACCAGCCGATGTTCCCTGCCGGCGACGCGCAGGTCTTCGACGACAAGCAGGGCCGTGTGCACGCCTGCGTGTCGGTGGACTTCGTGGGCGAGTTCGGCACCTACCTCGAGGTGCCCCTGCGGCCGCCGCGCTGACCCCCCACGCAGGAGCGGCGCCGGCACCGAGGTGCCGACGCCGCCGTGGCGTGACCCGGGGGGGCGAGGTCACTCCACGAAGAGCGAGACGGTGAGCTTGGGCGTGCCGGGCTCGCGGTAGAACATCACCACGTCGGACTTGTCGTTGGCGCTGGTGGCCTCCTCGAAGGCCAGGCGCAGCTGGACCAGGTCGTCGAGGGCCACGCGGTCCTTCATCGCGTAGGCGACGAGCGAGGTGACGTCGACGCTCCAGGTGCCGAGCTCGCTGATGCTGTCGGGGCCCACCACGGTGGCCGTCAGCGCAGGGGCGTCGTAGGCGCTCTCCTTGAGCACCGGGATGTCGACGAGGTCCACGCCGAGGTCGCCGAGCGTGTCGAAGGGGTTGCCCTTCACCTGGCTCACCTCGATGCGCAGGACCGCCTGGTCCACCTCCACCACCGTGGGGACCTCCTCCAGGTCGAACGTGGCCACCGACTGGTAGGCGGTGCCGTTCGCGGCGTCGCCCACGTGGAAGGAGCCGACGGTCGCGGGGCCGGAGCTGCCGAGGCGTCCGGTCAGCGTGGGCTCGTACCCGAAGGAGACCGTGTACGAACGGGCCACCTGGAAGCTGGACGAGAACTCCTCGGCCAGGGCCAGACCGGCTTGCGAGCGGGCGCCCGTGCCGATGCGGATGTCGATCTCCTCGCCCTTGTCGGAGTCGTTGGCGGCCAGCACCTCCATCTTGGCCTTCGGGATGATCGACAGGCTGGTGTCGCTGCCCCAGGCCACGGTGAAGCCGTCCTCGCCGAGCGCCTTCGAGGACAGGGCGGCCTCGACGCTGGCGTGGTCCATCGGCTCGGTGAAGTGCACCACGATGAGGCGGTTGGGCATCACGCCCCGCTCGCCGTCCGCGGGCGCCGTGTCGGCGATCTCGGGGGCCTTGGCCGGGGCGGCGGTGTCGTCGGTGCCGGTGTCGTCGGCGCCGGTGTCGTCGACACTGGTGTCCTCGGTGCCGCTGCCGGTGTCCTCGTCGAGGGTGTCGTCCACCTGCGTGTCGTCGTCGACCTGCGACGCGGGGGTGCAGGCGGCGAGGGCGAAGAGCAGGACGGTGGAGGTGGTGCGGATGGTCATCGGAGGCTCCTGGTGTGGGGGGCGTCTGCCCCGTCCGCCTCCCACGTGACGCCGCGTGACCTCCGGTTCGCTTCTCCCTGCATCTCCGGCGCGAATTCTGCGAAACACGTGCTTCGTCCGTTGGTGGTGCAACCCGGACGGAACGTGGCGTGCGTCGGCGGTCAGGTGCGCGCGCGCTCCAGTCGCTGCTCTGCCTCCACCACGGCCTGACGCGTCGCCAGGACGGCGTCGGTCGCCAGGCTGATGCTGTCGATGCCGTGCTCCACGAGGAAGGCGGCGAAGGCGGGGTGGTCCGACGGTGCCTGCCCGCAGATGCCCACCTTCCGGCCTGCACCGTGGGCGGCCTCGAGCAGCATCGCGCAGGCGCGCTGCAGCGCGGGTCCGTCGTCGTCGAAGAGATCGGCCACCATCGCGCTGTCGCGGTCCACCCCGTAGACGAGCTGGGTGAGGTCGTTGGACCCGATGGAGAAGCCGTCGAAGTCCTTCGCGAACTCCTCGGCCAGCAGCACGTTCGAGGGGATCTCGGCCATCACGTACAGCTCGAGGCCCCCGTCGCCGCGACGGAGCCCACCCCGTGCCAGCTCGGCGATCACCTGCCGCCCCTCCTCGGGGGTGCGGCAGAAGGGGATCATCAGGTGCAGGTTCGTGAGCCCGAGCGCCTCGCGCACCTGCCGCACCGCCGCCACCTCCAGGGCGAAGGCCTCACGGAAGGCGGGGTGGTGGTAGCGGCTGGCCCCACGCCACCCGATCATCGGGTTCTCCTCCTGGGGCTCGAAGGCCTCCCCGCCGAGGAGGTGGGCGTACTCGTTCGACTTGAAGTCGCTGAAGCGCAGGATCACGGGCCGTGGGTGGAAGGCGGCGGCGAGCATCCCGATGCCCTGGGCCAGGCGGTCGACGAACCAGGCCTGCGGCGTGGCGTGGCCTGCGCAGCGGCGGGCGAGCTCCGCCTGCACCTCCGGGGAGGTGCGCTCGGGGTGGAGCAGGGCGAGGGGGTGCACGCCCACCCACCCGGCGAAGACGAACTCCATGCGCGCGAGCCCCACGCCGTCCACGGGCAGCAGGCTGGCCTGCAGCGCCCGCTCGGGGTCGCCCACGTTCACCAGGATGTGGGTGCGCGGCGCGGGCAGGGTGGTGAGGTCCACCTCCTCCACCTCGGCGGCGAGGGCCCCGGCGTACACCCGTCCGATGCTGCCCTCGGCACACGACACCGTGATCTGCTGGCCCGCGTGGAGCAGACTGCGCGCGCCCGTGGCCGCCACGACGGCGGGGATGCCGTGCTCGCGGCTCACGATGGCGGCGTGGCTCGTGCGTCCGCCCTCCTCGGTGACGATCGCCGCCGCCACCTTCATCACGGGCTCCCAGTCGGGGTCGGTGGTGCGCGCCACCAGCACGTCGCCGGGCTGCACGGCCGCCAGGTCCTCGGCCGACTCGCACACCCGGGCCGTGCCGGTGCCCACCGCACCGCCCACCGCCAGGCCCTCCACCAGCGGCGCGTGGCCGGTGGCATCGAGCCGCCAGGTGCGCAGCAGGCCGGTGCGACGCTGGCCGTGCACGGTCTCGGGGCGGGCCTGCAGCAGGAAGAGCTCGCCGGTCTCGCCGTCGCGCCCCCACTCGAGGTCCATGGGGGTGGGCTCGCCGCGCACCTGGGTGAACTGCGCCTCCACGGCCAGGGCCCACCGCGCGAGCTGGCGGACCTCCTCGTCGTCCAGGCAGAAGCGGTCGCGATCCGCCTGCGGCACCGGCGTGTCGGCCAGTGCCCCGCCCTGGGGATCCCAGCGCAGCGCCGTGGCCTTGGTGCCCAGCACGCGGCGCACGACGCCGTCGTGGCCGGCCTCCAGCGTGGACCTGTGCACGTACCAGGCGTCGGGCACCACGCGGCCCTGCACCACGTTCTCGCCGAGGCCCCAGGCCCCCGAGAGGTAGACGAAGCCCCGGTGGCCGGTGTCGGGGTCGAGGGTGAAGGCCACCCCGGCCGCGCCCGTGTCGGTGCGCACCATGCGCTGCACGGCCACCGACAGCGCCACGTCCAGCTGGCCGAAGCCGCGGTGGGCCCGGTAGGCCACCGCGCGGGCGAGGAAGAGGCTGGCGAAGCAGTCCTGCACGCGACGCAGCACGTCGTCGGCGCCCCGCACGTGCAGGAAGGTCTCCTGCTGGCCGGCGAAGCTCGCGGTGGGCAGGTCCTCCGCCGTGGCGGAGGAGCGCACCGCCACCGACAGGCGACCGCCGGGGTCGAGGCGGGCGTAGGCGGCGCGGATCTCCGCGGCGAGCGCAGGCGGCATCGAGCCGCCGCGCAGGGCCTCCCGTGCGGCCGCCGACCGCTCCTGGAGGCGCGCCACGTCGTCGACGTCGAGCCCGTCGAGAAGGTCGTGCAGCACCGGCACCAGCCCGTTGTGGTCGAGGAAGTCCCGGTACGCGGCCGCGGTGACGGCGAAGCCGTCGGGCACCGCCACGCCCTGCGGCCCGAGCGCCCGGATGAGCTCGCCCAGGGAGGCCGTCTTGCCGCCCACGCGCGGCAGGTCCTCGTGGCCGATGCGGGCGAAGGGGAGGACCCAGCGGGAAGGTGCGGACATGGCGGGCTCCGGGGAACCCATCCCCACCTGCACGTCGGGTGCCAGCCCACGAGGTGCCGGCCGCCCGGCCGGGCGGTGGGGGAGCGCGCGACCCTGCGCGGCCCGCGTGGGATATCGCACGCCCCCTGGAGGTCCCGTGAACGCAGCACCCCGTCTGGACCCGGCGAAGATCGAGCGCGGCCTGCGCACCCTCGGGCGCCCCCTCGCCGTCTGGGGCTTCAACCTGGCGAAGATGCCGCTGGGCGTGGCCGCCGGTCTGCGGGTGGACCGGATCGACGCGCAGGCGTGCGTCGTCTCGCTCCCGGGCGGCTGGCGCACCCAGAACCCCTTCGGCTCGATGTACTGGGCCGCCCAGGGCATGGCCGCCGAGATGGCCACGGGCGTCCACGGCTACGTGCTCACCCAGGCCGCACCCGTGCCGGTGCGGATGATCCTGTCGGGCTGCCAGGGCGAGTTCACCCGCATGTGCAAGGGCCGCGGCACCTTCCACTTCACGCAGGGGGACGCGGTGCGCGCGCGCATCGAGGAGACCCTCGCCACCGGGCGGGCGCTCACCTGCGACACCGAGGTGGTGGGCTACGACGCCGGCGGGGAGCAGGTCTCGCGCTGGACCTTCACCTGGGCCTTCCGGGCGCGCCTGGAGCGCTGATCCGACGCGGGTGCCCCCCACGCCCTACTGCGGCGCGAGGGGACCCGGAGCCGGGCTCAGGCGGCCCGCCGACGCCTCCGGAGCGCCACGCCCCACGCGAGGGCGAACAGGGCGCCGAGCCCGGCCGGGCTGCCCGCGGGCCCGGTGTCGCAGCGGCAGCCGCCGCCCTGGGTGCTGAAGGCCACCAGCGGATCGGTGCCCAGGTCGCGCTCGGTCTTGTCGTCGAGCCCGTCGTCGTCGGAGTCCGGGTCGAGCGGGTCGGACTCGCCCGGATCCACCTCGCCGTCCCCGTCCAGGTCCTCGTCGCCGTCGACGAGGCCGTCGTCGTCGGAGTCGGGATCGTTGGGGTTCGGCTCGCCCTCGTCCACGGCGCCGTCGCCGTCACGATCCTCCTGCCCGTCGTCGAGGCCGTCGTCGTCGGAGTCGGGATCGGTGGGGTCGGTGGTGCTGTCGGGATCGCTGTCGGGCACGCACACGCCGTCGGCGGTGCCCTGGCCCTCCGGACCGGTGACGCCGGACTCCGTGCCGTCCTGCAGGCCGTCGCCGTCGGTGTCGAGGGCGTTGGGATCCGTCTCGCCCGCGTCCACGGCGCCGTTGCCGTTCGCGTCCTCGGTGCCGTCCAGCAGGCAGTCGTCGTCGGAGTCGTCGTCGAGGGGGTCGGTGGTGGTGGTGGGGTCGGCGTCGGGCACGAAGCCCGCACCCGTGCCGTCGCGGGCCGTGGTGACGCCCACCTCGGTGCCGTCCTGCACGCCGTCGCCGTCGGTGTCGGGATCGTTGGGATCCGTGGGTCCGAAGGGCGCCAGCGGGCCCGTGCCGAGGACCTCCTCGCCGTCGAGCAGGCCGTCGTCGTCGGAGTCGGCGTCGTTCGGGTCGGTCTCGCCCGGATCGACCACGCCGTCGTCGTCGAGGTCCTCCTCGCTGTCGGGGATGCCGTCGCCGTCGGCGTCGGGCACGTCGTCGCTGCCGTCGTTCGGGTCGGTCTCGCCGGGGTCGATCACCCCGTCGAGGTCCAGATCCTCGAGGCCGTCGGGCACCGTGCCGTCGTCGGTGTCGCTGTCGAGCGGGTCGGTGGTGGTGGCGCCGCAGTCGCCGTCGGGCACGAAGCTGCGCGAGGTGTCGAGGCCCGCCGGCGTGCACACGCCCCGCTCGGTGCCGTCGAGCAGGCCGTCGTCGTCGGAGTCGGCGTCGGCCGGGTCGGTCTCGCCGCCGCTGCTGGACGTGCCGGTGCCGCCGAGCTGGCTGGTGTAGCTGCCGTCGCCGTCGAGGTCCTCCTCGCCGTCCATCAGGCCGTCGTCGTCGGTGTCGTCGTCGAGCGCGTCGGTGGTGGTGGTGGGATCGACGTCCACCACGCAGATCGTGCCGTCGGTGCCCGTGCCCTCGGGCCCGGTCAGGCCGAGCTCCGTGCCGTCCTGCACGCCGTCGCCGTCGGTGTCGGGGTCGCCCGGGTCGGTCTCGTCGAAGGCCACGGCCCCGTCGAGGTCGGCGTCCTCCGACCCGTCCACCAGGCAGTCGTCGTCGGTGTCGTCGTCGGTGGGATCGGTGGTGTTCCGCGGATCGGCGTCGGGCTCGAAGACCGACAGGTCGGTGTCGGGCAGCGGCAGCTCCACGCCCACCTCGGTGCCGTCGAGGAGGCCGTCGGCGTCGGTGTCGGGATCGCGGGGGTTCGTGGGCCCGAAGGGCGCCAGGAGGCCCGCGCCGAGCACCTCGTCGCCGTCGGACAGCCCGTCGTCGTCGGTATCGGCGTCGCCCGGGTCGGTCTGCTCGGTGTTCTCGGTGTCGTTGCACAGACGGTCGCCGTCGGGATCGCCCGTGGCGTCGTCGCCCAGACAGAGGTCGTCGGAGTCGCAGACGCCGTCGCCGTCGGAGTCGCCGGTGGCGTTGTCGCCGAAGCAGGGGTCGACCGACTCGCACACGCCGTCGCCGTCGAGGTCGTCGGGGTTGTCGACCGGACACGGGTCGTCGCGGTCGCAGAGGCCGTCGCCGTCCTGGTCGTCGAGCGGGTCGATGGGGCACGGGTCGTCGCTGTCGCAGACCCCGTCGCTGTCGGTGTCGTCGGGGTTGTCGAGGGGGCAGGCATCGTCGGAGTCGCAGAGGCCGTCGCCGTCCTGGTCGTCGAGCCGATCGAGGGGACACGGGTCGTCGGAGTCGCAGACGCCGTCGCTGTCGGTGTCGTCCGGCTTGTCCTCGGGGCAGGGGTCGAGGTTGCCGCACACGCCGTCGCTGTCGAGGTCGTTGTCGGCATCCAGGGGGCACGGATCGATGTCGTCGCAGAGCCCGTCGGCGTCGGCGTCGGCCGAGAAGGCGCCGTCGCAGATGTCGACGTCGTCGCAGATGCCGTCGTTGTCGGAGTCGCCGGTGCTGTTGTCGCCGAAGCAGGGGTCGACCGACTCGCACACCCCGTCGCCGTCGATGTCGTCCGGCCGATCCAGGGGGCAGGGATCGTCGGAGTCGCAGACGCCATCGCCGTCCGAGTCGTCCGGGTTGTCGAGGGGGCAGGGGTCGCGGCTGTCGCAGAGGCCGTCGCCGTCGGTGTCGTCGGGGTTGTCGAGGGGACAGGGGTCGTCGCTGTCGCAGACGCCGTCGCCGTCGGTGTCGTTGGGGCTGTCGAGCGGGCAGGGGTCGAGGTCGGCGCACACCCCGTCACGGTCGACGTCGCCGGTGGCGTCGTCGCCGATGCAGTCGTCCAGGTCGTCGCAGACGTCGTCGCCGTCGGTGTCGCCGAAGCTGTCGTCGCCGAAGCAGGCGTCCCGGTCGTCGCACACCCCGTCCACGTCGGTGTCGCCCGTGGCGTCGTCGCCGATGCAGCGGTCGCGACCGTCGCACAGGCCGTCGCCGTCGCCATCGCCCAGCGCGTCGTCGCCCAGGCAGGCGTCGTCGGAGTCGCACACCCCGTCCTTGTCGAGGTCGCCGGTGGCGTCGTCGCCGACGCACCGGTCCTCGTCGTCGCAGACGCCGTCGAGGTCGGCATCGCCCACGAGGTCGTCGCCGAAGCAGGCGTCGTCGGAGTCGCACACGCCGTCCTGGTCGGCGTCGCCGGTGAGGTTGTCGCCGAAGCAGGGGTCGGTGTCGTCGCACACGCCGTCGCCGTCGTCGTCGCCGCTGGCGTCGTCGCCGAAGCAGGCGTCGACCGACTCGCAGACGCCGTCGCCGTCGGTGTCGTCGGGGTTGTCGAGCGGACAGGGGTCGACGCAGTCGGCCTTCCCGTCGCCATCGCCGTCGGTGTCGGGGACGCCGCAGCCGCACTGGCCGGGCGCCAGCTTCGTGCCGTCGTCGGGGCAGCCGTCGGCGCTGCTGCACGTGCCGTCGCCGTCAGGATCGTCGGGGTTGTCGAGCGGGCAGGTGTCGATGCAGTCGGCCGTCCCGTCGCCGTCGCCGTCGGTGTCGGCCACGCCGCAGCCGCACACGCCGGGCGTCACCTTGCCGGGATCGGCGTCGCAGAAGTCGTCGCTGTCGCAGGTGCCGTCGGCGTCGGAGTCGCCGGGGTCGTCGAGCGGGCAGGGGTCGAGGCAGTTGGGGGTGCCGTCGCCGTCGGTGTCGGCCTCGCTCACGCCGCAGCCGCAGGCGCCGGGGGCGGTCTTGAAGCTGTCGAGGGGGCAGGCGTCGTCGGTGTCGCAGGTGCCGTCGAGGTCGGAGTCGTCGGGGTCGTCGAGCGGGCAGGGATCGATGCAGTCGGCCTTGCCGTCGCCATCCCCGTCGTCGTCGGGCACGCCGCAGCCGCAGACGCCGGGGAGCACCTTGGCGATGTCGAGCGGGCAGGCGTCGCTGCTGTCGCAGGTGCCGTCGAGGTCGGAGTCGTCGGGGTCGTCGAGGGGGCAGGGATCCAGGCAGTTCGGGATGCCGTCGCCGTCGCCGTCGGCGTCGCTGACGCCGCAGCCGCAGGCGCCGGGGGCCGCCTTGAAGGGATCCAGGGGGCAGTCGTCGAGGCTGTCGCACACCTGGTCGTGATCGGAGTCGTCGGGGTCGTCGAGGGGGCAGGGGTCGACGCAGTCGGCCTGGCCGTCGCCGTCGCCGTCGGTGTCGGGCACCCCGCAGCCGCAGATGCCGGGTGCGGACTTGTCGGGGTCGGTCGGGCAGAGGTCGCCGCTGTCGCACACCTGGTCGTTGTCGGCGTCGTCGGGGTTGTCGAGGGGGCACGGGTCGATGCAGTTCGGGACGCCGTCGCCGTCGCCGTCCACGTCCGACAGGCCGCAGCCGCAGGTGCCGGGCGCGGTCTTGAAGAAGTCGTCGGGACAGGCGTCGTCGGCGTCGCAGGTGCCGTCGCCGTCGGAGTCGTTCGGGTCGTCCAGCGGGCAGGGGTCGAGGCAGTCGGGGACGCCGTCGCCGTCGCTGTCGGTGTCGGGGGTGCCGCAGCCGCAGGTGCCCGGCACCGTCTTGCCCCCGTCGGCCGGGCAGAGGTCGACGCAGTCGGCCGTGCCGTCGCCGTCGCCGTCGGTGTCGGGGGTGCCGCAGCCGCACTGGCCGGGGGTCGTCTTGCCGATGTCGAGGGGGCAGGCGTCGTCGCTGTCGCAGGTGCCGTCGAGGTCGGCGTCGTCGGGGTTGTCGAGGGGGCAGGGGTCGATGCAGTTCGGCACGCCGTCGCCGTCGCCGTCGACCTCGCTCACGCCGCAGCCGCAGGTGCCGGGGGCCACCTTGGCCGGGTCGGCGGGGCAGCCGTCGTCGCTGTCGCAGGTGCCGTCGAGATCGGAGTCGTCGGGGTTGTCGAACGGACAGGTGTCGATGCAGTCGGGCGTGCCGTCGCCGTCGCCGTCGGTGTCGGGGGTGCCGCAGCCGCAGGTGCCCGGGGCCGTCTTCCCGATGTCGAGGGGGCAGCCGTCGTCGGTGTCGCAGGTGCCGTCGAGGTCGGAGTCGTCCGGGTTGTCCAGCGGGCAGGGGTCGACGCAGTCGGGCTGGCCATCGCTGTCGCCGTCGGTGTCGGCGGTGCCGCACCCGCACGCACCGGGGGCGAGCTTGGCAGGGTCGAGCGGACAGAGGTCCTCGGTGTCGCAGGTGCCGTCCCCGTCGGTGTCACCGCTGCTGTCGGTGCCCGTGCAGATGTCGAGGGCGTCGATGATCTGGTCGCCGTCGGTGTCGGGCGCGCCGGCGCCCGCGCCGCCCTCCTGGCCGTCGTTCCCGCCCTGGCCGTCGGTGTTCGCGTTGCGGGGGTCGGTCTCGTCGCTGGCCAGGCCCGGCTGGTCACCGTCGAAGGCGCCGTCGCCGTCCACGTCCTCGTCGCCGTCGAGCACGCCGTCGCCGTCGGAGTCGTCGTTCGTGGGGAAGGTGGTGGACCCGGGATCGGTGTCGCCCTGGAAGCCGGGGGCGGTGCCTGCGTAGGGGATCTCCTCCCCGTCGCTCACCCCGCCGGGCACGCCCGTGGTGACCCCGAGCTCGAGGCCGTCGCCGAGGCCGTCGTCGTCCGAGTCGAAGTCGTCGGGCTCGGTGGGCCCCGCGGCCTCCACGCCGTCGCCGAGGCCGTCGTCGTCGGTGTCGGCGTCGAGGGGATCGGTGACGCCCTGGTCCTCCTCGAAGTCGGTGAGGCCGTCGCCGTCGGTGTCGGGATCGAGGGGGTCGGTGCCGAGCAGCTCCTCTTCGTGGTCGAAGAGCCCGTCGTTGTCGGAGTCCACCGGGCCGAAGTCGCAGTCGTACAGGTCGAGGAGTGGCGCGGGCGCCGACAGGGTGCCGCCGGTGCCGCCGCCGCCCACGCGGTTGGTGCCGTTGGAGGTGCCGCCGGTGCCGCCCGTGGTGGTGACCACGCCGGCCGTGGTGTCGACCAGGTACACCACGCCGCCACCGCCGCCGCCGCCGCCGCCGTCGTTGGTCTCGGTGGAGGTGTTGCCGTTGCCGCCGCGCACCGTGATGGTGAGCAGCGCCGCGCTGTCGCTGTCGGTGAAGAGGAGCACGGTGCCGCCGGCGCCGCCGCCGCCGCCGCCCTCGGAGGGAGCCACGAGGCCGCCCGCGCCGGCCGCCGTGACCGTGCCGCCCGCCCCGGTCACCGCCACGTCGGCGGCCCGGAGGAAGACGAGGCCGCCGCCCGACTGACCGGACCCCGCCGCCTCGTTGGGGATGGGGTCGTCGCCCGACGCGCCGCCGCCGCCGCCGCCGAGGAAGAGGCGGGCCGGGGACATGGCGAAGTAGCCGGGGCCGTTCACCGGCGCGCCGCCACGGCCCGCGCGGTTGCGGTTGGCGAGGTTGTCCTGGCCCGAGCCGCCCACGCCGCCCGCGCCGAAGTGCCCGCCGCCGCCGCCGCCGCTGTCGTCGGTGAGGCGGGCGTTGCCGCCGCCGTTGCCCGGAGCGCCCGTGCCCTCGCCGCTGGCCAGGGGCACACCGGTGCTCCCGCGGTTCACGAACGTGTTCGTGGCCGAGACGTACATCTGTGCCGGGGGGCCGGCGATGCCCTCGCCCTTCCACGCGGGCCAGCCCGACTGGCCTGCACCGTCGTTGTTCGCGGTGATCGCGCGCCCGCCGCGGAAGCCTCGGCCCGCCGCGCTGACGCTGCCGCCGTCGAAGGTGAGCGTGCCGGCCACGTCGGCCGCCACCACGCCGCCCACCGCGCCGTTCCAGGGCAGGGCCAGCATCGACCCGCCTGCGTCGAGCTCCACGTCGTCGAACTGGGGGATGCGCACCACCTGCCAGGCACGCACGCCGGTGCCCCCGTTCACCGTGCCCACGGACACGTAGGCGTTGCGCAGGCCGTCCCCGGGGCCGCCGCCCCGCACGGGGAGGCTGCCGGCGCTCTCGGGGCCGGTGGCGATCACGATCTCGTAGGTGCCCGCCACGAGCGAGCCGTTGTCGAGGTAGCCGGCGCGGTCGTTGCCGCCCGCGCCGTCGCCGTAGGGATCGTTCGCGTTCGCGTCGGAGCCCGTGTTGATCTGCACCCCCTGGACCTGCAGGACGAGGAGGCGGTCACCGGCCTTCACGGGGGTGGCGTGGCCTGCGGCCGTGCCCACCGAGAGCAGCCGATCGCCCACGGCCTGGCTCGCGGTGCCCGGGAAGTAGCGGTTGACCACGGTGGGCGTGGCGAAGGTGGGGGAGCCGTCGCGGGCGAGCGAGCAGACGGTGAGCGTGCCGGCGTCGAAGCGGCAGGCCGCCGAACAGCCATCGCCGGAGGTGGTGTTGCCGTCGTCGCACTCCTCGAGGCCGTCCAGCACGCCGTTGCCGCAGTCCACGGGCGGGGGGGCCTGGTCCACGGGCAGGGCGACGGTGTCGTCCTGGGAGGGCGAGGCGGTGTCGGCGTCCTGTGGCGGATCGCCCGGGGCACAGCCGACGAGGGCGACCAGCAGCGCGCCCAGCAGCGGAGAGACGCCGGACGGAGGACGGGGAGTGGCGCGTGCCGTCATGACGGGACCTTCCTGCATGCCGCGACCGCCCACCCCAGCGGGAGGACGCGTGTCGCTCGCAGCATGACAGGTCCATGACGAAAGGTCGAGAGGCGCGGCGATCCCCGTCGAGATCGGGCCGCGCCCCTGCGTGGGTACCGGAAACGTACGATCGAGCGCGTGTTTCGCGGCGCGGTCAGTGGAGGAGGACCCCGAGGCTCACGCTCAGGAAGTGGACCCAGTTGTCGACGAAGCCGTCCGTGAACGGGTCGGGTGCGCTGGAGGTGCCGCTCGCACCGCCACCGACGTAGCGCACGGCCAGGAAGGCGTCGGTGCCCTTGGGTGCGGCCAGCCCGAGCTTGACGCTCGCGTCGGCGATGGCCCCCTCCACGTCGGCGCCGGTACCGTTGAGGTACTTGATCGGCGCATAGAAGCCCTGCACCTCGCCCGCCATCCAGAGGCGACGGGTGAGGGTGCCCCTGCCGCGGAAGGCGAGCAGCGGCACCGGCCCCACGTCGCGGCTGGCCACCACCGCGCTGCCGTCGCGGGCCGCGTAGACGATGTCGGCGTTGCGGATCTGCAGCCCGAGGCCGAGCGCCACCTCCTTGTCGCGGGCCGGGAGCAGGTCGTAGAGCCAGGTGCCGCGGAAGAAGCTGAAGCCGTAGCGGAAGTCGAGACCCCGACCCGCGGGGAAGGTGACGTCGCCCACCACCAGATCACGCTCGGGCGCCACCTGGCTGGTGAGATCGAGCGGCTGGTACAGCAGGCTGATCGTGTTGCGGCGGCGCGTGCCGATGTCGAGGTCGGCCTGGAAGCGCAGGAAGGGAGCGAGGGTGCTCTGGCCGAGCTCGTCGGGCACGTCCACCCGCGTGCCGTCCTTGCCGAACTGCAGGGTGTGGTCCAGCGTGGCCAGGAAGCCCACCTCGGCCTGGAGCACGACGCCCACGGGCTTGTCGTCGAGGTTGAACAGGCTGTCGTCGGCGTCGGGGGTGCCCGCGTGGGCCGTGGCGAGGAGGAGGCTGCCGAGGAGCATGGGTCCGGTCCCGGGGCTGGAGTCCGGGCGGCTCCTAGCGACGCCGGTGCCGACGGCGCGTGCCGACGGCAGGTCTCGCCAAGCCGTGAAGCGGCGTGACGCGCGCTGACCGGGCGTGGAAGCCCTCGGCGCGCGGCGACAGGAGAGGGTAGCCTCCGGGCAGGCCACGAAGGAGGGAACCATGGACGGGCTGCGCACCACGGCGCGGGGGACGGTCGTCGCGTGATCTCCGGTCTGCTGCTGCTCCTGGCCACCGGCTGCGCGCCCGAACCGCTCGGCACCGTGGTCGACCTCCGGATCGGCGACCGGGTGGGCGAGGTCGACCCCCGGTTCCTCTCCGTGGCCGTCGATCTGGGCCAGGTGGTGGGGTCGCGCTTCTGGAATCCGGACGCCGACGCCGAGGAGACCGAGGTGCCCGTGGCCCCCTACGACCTGTCGCGGCCCGGCCTGAAGGCCTTCGCCGCAGCGCTCGCGCCCGGCGTGCTGCGGGTGGGGGGCACCGAGTCCGACCGGCTGTTCTACGCGGACGGTGACGCGCCCGACCCGCTCCCCGACGGCTACGACGCCGTGCTCGAGCTCGCGCGCTGGGACGACCTCGCCGACTTCGCCACCGAGGCGGGTCTCGACCTGATGTTCACCTGGAACGACGGCCCGGGTCCGCGCCTGCCCGACGGGAGCTGGGATCCCGCGCCCGCCCGCCGGCTGGCGGCGCGTGCGGCCGGCCGCGGCGACCCCCTGCACGCCTGGGAGCTCGGCAACGAGCCGAACGGCTTCCGGCTGCAGCTGGGCTTCGGCCACCCGCCCGAGGCCTATGCGGCCGACGTGCCCGTGGCGGTGGCCGTGCGGGACGAGCTCACGCCGGGCGTGCCGCTGGTGGGGGCGTCCGTCGCCTTCTGGCCCGAGGCCGGCGAGATCGTGCCCTACCTGGAGCCCACGCTCGCCGCGATGGGCGGCGGTCTCGACGCGATCACCTGGCACTACTACCCGCAGCAGGGGCGGCGGTGTCCGGTGGCCACCCGGGCCGCCACGCCCGAGCTGCTGCAGGAACCCGAGGCCCTGGACGAGGCGGCGGTGTGGGCGGCCGAGGTGGAGCGCCTGCGCGACCTGCACCTGCCGGAGGCCGAGGTGTGGCTGGGGGAGTCCGGCAACGCCCAGTGTGGCGGGGAGCCCGGCGTGAGCGACACCTGGGCGAGCACCGCCTGGTGGGTCGACCAGCTGGGCCTGCTCGCGCGGCGCGGTCACCGTCTGGCGGTGCGCCAGAACCTGTCGGGCAGCGACTACGGCCTGCTCGACGACGACACGCTGGCCCTGCGGCCGGACGCCTGGGCGAGCCTGATCTGGAAGCGGGTGATGGGGTCCGTGGTGGTCGACGTGCAGAGCGCCGACCCCGAGCTGCGCGCCTACGCGCACTGCCACCCGGAGGGAGGGCTGTCGCTCGCGCTGATCAACCTGGCCGACGTGCCGCTGGCCGTGGAGGGGTACGGCTTCACCTGGAACCTCGCGTCGGACGAGCTGCAGGGCGACGTGGTGCGCCTCAACGACCGGGTGCTCACCGCAGGCGAGGACGGCCGCCTGCCCGATCTGGCGGGCCAGGAGCAGCGCTTCGTCGACCTGCCCCCGCGCGGCATCGCCTTCCACCGCATCGTCGACGACCGCTGTCCCGAGGAGCCCTGAGCAGGAGGACTACTCGCCGAGGGCCGAGGCGAGGGTGAGGGTGACGCAGGTGCCGCCGAGCGCGCTGCGCGAGATGCGCAGGTCGCCGCCGTGGGCCTGGGCGATGCGGCGCGCCATGGCCACGCTGAAGTCGCGCTTCGCCTGGGGGCCCGCGCGCTTCGGGTCGGCCTCCGCGTCGGGCGGGTCGCCGTCGTCGTCGATCACCACGGCGGCCTGCGGGTGGCCGGCCGACAGCTCGAGGCGCACCCCCTCGGTGGCGCGCTCCAGGGCCTGCACCACCAGGCTCACCACCGCGTCGCGGAGGAGCAGGAAGTCGGCGCGCACCGTGCCGTCGGCCTGCAGCACCACGTCGAGGCGCACCGGCTGGGTGCGCTCGGACAGCTCGGACTCCACGGCACGACACAGGTCGGACAGCAGCACCTCGGTGGTGCCCTGGGCCCCGCGCTGCACCCGGCCCAGCCGGAGCACGCTCGAGATGCGCTCGGTGAGGCGCTCGAGGTCCTTGTCGACGTGCTTGAGGAAGCGTGGGGCGGCGTCGGGGCGCTCCCGGGCGAGGCGGACGTGCATCCGGGCCGTGCCCAGGGGGCGGTGCAGCTCGTGGGCGAGGGCCTCGACGAGCTGCTCCCGCGCACGCACCTGCTCCTCGGCCGACCAGAGGGCCGCCTGGTGATCGCGCATGAGGGCGTTCGCGAGCGCGTGGAAGAGGGCCGAGGCCGCCACGGTGCCGAGGAGCACCAGCATCGTGGCGAGGAGGGAGCCCGGCGTGGGGTGGCTCCGCGCGGCCCAGATGAGCAGGCCGGGGATCACGATGAGCAGGTCCACGGCGAGCAGCGCGCCCGCACCCAGGGTGAGCCACGCGGTCATCGCGAACACGAGACCCAGGCGGGTGGCGATCACCTGGCCGTCGAGGTGGGTGTAGAGCAGGGTGGGCACGTTCACGACGAGGGCGACGAAGGCGGCGTTCCACGCGAGCTGCCGCTGGAGGATGCGCGGGTCCTCGTGCGCGGGCACCCGCCACAGACGCAACGCGGGGAGCAACGCCACCGCGCGGAGGAGCGCGATCCAGCCCCAGGCCTGCGGCGCGGAGATGACGTCCTTGGCGATCCAGGCCAGCCACACCGCGGCGAAGAGGGCCACGCCCGAGCGGGCCCGCGCCTCGCGCGCCGAGGCCGTCTCCCTCAGGTAGGCGTCCTCCTTCGCCGCATCGACGAAGGCACCGGTCCACGGGTCGATGGCAGGCGCGGTGCTCACCCCGTGGCCACCACGAGCCGGAAGCGCGCGCCGCCGAGCGGGCCGTCGTCCACGGTGAGCGTGCCGCCGTGCGCCTCTGCGATGCGTCGGGCGATGGCGAGCCCCAGGCCCAGGTGACCCGCCTCGCCCTCTGCGCCGGCCTGCACGAAGGGGTCGAAGATGCGCTCCCGGTCCTCGGCGGGCACGCCCGGCCCGTCGTCGCTCACGTCGAAGGCCATGCCCTGATCCACGGGGTGGGCCTCCAGCCGCACGTGGCCGCGCGCGTGCCGTACCGCGTTCGAGCCCAGGCTCTGCAGGGCGGCGCGCAGGAGCTGGTGGTCGACGAGCAGAGGGGTGGGGGGGAGGTCGCCCACCTCCACCTCCACGTCGGGGGACAGGCCGCCGAGGGACTCCGCCGCGGCGCGCACCAGCGCGCGGCAGGACACGGGCTCCCGCACCGAGGTGCGCGCGCTCTCGTCGAGCTTGCCCAGCCGGAAGACCCCGTCGACGAGGTCGGTGAGGTGCTCGAGGTCGGCGTCGATCCGGGTGAGGTGCTCCTCCCGTCGCTGCGGGGCGTCCTGGGCCAGCGCCACGCGCATGCGTGCCTTGGCCATCGGCGTGCGCAGCTCGTGGGCCAGCGCCGACAGCAGGCGCTCGCGGGCGCCCACCTGGGCCTCCACCTGCCAGAGCGCACGCTGGCGCTGCCGCATCACGGTGTTGAAGGTGCCGTGGAAGTAGAGGCTGGCCGCGATCATCGCCGCCGACAGCAGCACGGCGCTCACGATCGCGGCGTCGTCGGCCTGCGTGGCGGTAGCCCAGAGCGGCACGAGGGGCAGCACCAGCAGCAGGGTGGAGCCCACCAGCCACCGGAAGCTGTGCACCGTGCACAGCACGTTCACCGAGGCGAGGCCGGCCATCGCCACGAGGAGGCGGTCGTCGGTGTGCGGGTGGACGAGGTCGAGCACGCCCTGCACCGCGAACCAGGCGGCCACCGACAGGCCCGCGGAGGTCTGGAGGGTGGTGGGGCCCGGGGTGCGCAGCACGAGCAGTCCCAGGCCCGGGAGCACCGCGACCACGCGCAGGCCGGCGCACAGCGCGCGCGTGGCCGGGTCGGCGATGGTCAGGTCCGACACCAGGAAGAGCAGCCAGGTGACCGCGCCGAGGGCGTAGACGAGGCGGGTGCGCAGCAGGCGGTGGGCGTGGGTGGCCTCCAGGAAGGCCGCCTCGTCCACGGGGTCGACGAACTCGCCGCTCAGCCGGTGGATCGCCGCCGTCACCGAGGGCCGCTCACGGGAGGTTGAGCTGGTACCCGACGCCCCGGATCGTGGAGAGGCGCGCGGGAGGCAGCCCGCCCGCCAGCAGCTTGCGGCGCACGTGGCTCATGCGGATGTCCATGCCCCGGTCGAGGCCGTCGTAGGGCGCGCCCGTGGCGTGCCGGAAGTAGGCATCGCGAGAGAGGGGCCGCCCCATGTGGCTCACGAGCAGGGCGACCAGCTCGAACTCCGCCGCGGTGACGTCCACCTGCGTGCCCCGCACCACGAGGGCCCGTCGCGCCGGGTCCAGCGACAGGTCGGCGTCCTCGTAGGCCTCCTGCGGCTCGGCCAGCCGGTTGCGGCGCAGCACCGCCTCCAGGCGGAGGGCCAGCTTGCGCGGGCTGGCCGGCTTGCCGATGTAGTCGTCGGCGCCGTGCTCGAGCCCGACGATCTCGTCGAGCTCGTCGGCGCGCGCGGTGAGCATCACGATCGGGCCGGCGTAGTCCTTGCGCACGTCGCGGCAGATCTCGAGGCCGTCGCGCCCCGGCAGGCCCAGGTCGAGGACCAGCGCGTCGGGCGGGCAGGCGAGCACCCGCGCGGCGACGTCGCGCCCGTCGTACGCGAGGTCGACCACGAAGCCCTGGCTCGTGAGGTACTCGGCGGTGAGCTGCGCGAGCTCGCGATCGTCTTCGACGAGGAGGATCCTGGCGGCCATGGCGGGTCCCTATCCCTGCCCGCGTCGGGGCGATGGGCACGTACGAAACGCTACACCGGAGGCGGTCCTGCGCGCGCAGCGGGACGTGCGCCGATCGCCGGAGACCCCGACGAGACCTCCCGGTCGCGGGCGGCAGAGCCCGCGGATCGGCTCGGGGAGGGGATCGCGTGCTTGGTAGGCTGGTGCGCGCGGGGTAGACTGCGCGAAACGGGCTCTGGGGGTCCAATGCGTTCTGTGCTGCTGCTGGGGTTGCTGTGGACGGGTGCGTGCGTCGTCGAGGACGTCGACCCGGACAAGGACATCGACACCGACCCCGATGACTCCGGGTCCCGCGACACGGGCGACCCCGACAGCGGCACGGGCGACACGGTCGACACCGGCGGCGACACGGTCGACACCGGCGACTCGGGTGACTCCGGCATCATCATCGACACCGGCGACTCGGGCGACTCGGGTGACTCCGGCGGCGACTCGGGCGACTCCGGCGACACCGGCGTGCCCTGCGATCCCGACCCCAACGAGCCGAACGACGCCACGGGTCCGCTCGGCCTCGGCGATCTGGTGGAGGTCTCCACCGATCCCCCCACCTACAGCCTCACCGGCTCGCTCTCGGGCTCCGACGTCGACGCGATCGGGTGGTCCTTCTCCGACACCTGCACCCTCACGGTCACCTGGACCCCGGGTGTCGACACCGTGCCCTACCGCCTGATGGTGGAGCGCGGCCTGCTCACGGTCTTCGACCGCACCGCGTCGGGCGCCTACACCACCACGGTGGACGTGCTCCCGGGCGACTACCTGCTCTCGGTCTCGAGCGTGTCCGGCGACTGCCTGCCCTACGAGGTCGAGGTGGTCCTCGACTGTGGCGACAGCGGCGACTCGGGCGACAGCGGGGATTCCGGCGACTCGGGTGACTCCGGCGACTCGGGTGACTCGGGTGACTCGGGCGACAGCGGAGACTCCGGCGATTCGGGTGACTCCGGCGATTCGGGTGACTCCGGCGACTCGGGCGACTCGGGCGACTCGGGCGACTCCGGCGACAGCGGCGTCGTCTGCCCGGTGGACATCACCGAGGGCGCGGCCTCGCCCTTCGACCTCGACAGCCTCTTCGTGGGCGACGTGGTCCAGCTCGTCGACCTGTCGGTGGACGTGGGCGACGACGATCTCTTCGTCGCCACGCTGGCCGACGGCTGCACCCTGACCGTGTCGGGCACCTTCGACCCGATCGCCACGCCGCCCCAGGTCTTCCTGGGCACCGTGACGGACGGCGCGCTCGACACGGCGCCCGCCTACACCAACCAGACGGGGTCCACCGAGGCCTTCCAGTTCACGGTGAGCACCACCGGCGACTGCACCGAGTACGACCTGGACGTCACGATCACCTGTCCTGGCGACAGCGGTGACTCTGGCGACAGCGGTGACTCTGGCGACAGCGGTGACTCTGGCGACAGCGGCGACTCTGGCGACAGCGGCGACTCTGGAACCGGCGGCGATCGGGACACCGGCGGCGACAGTGGCGACACGGGCGGCGACTCGGGGACACGGGTGGCGACTCGGGGACACCGGCGGCGACAGCGGCGACACGGGTGGCGACTCCGGGGACACCGGCGGCGACTGCGCACGGTGGCGACTCGGGACACCGGCGGCGACTCTGGCGACAGCGGCGACTCCGGCGACAGCGGCGACTCTGGCGACAGCGGCGACTCTGGCGACAGCGGTGACTCTGGCGACAGCGGTGACTCGGCGACACGGGCGGCGACTCCGGCGACACGGGCGGCGACTCTGGCGACACCGGCGGCGACTCGGGCGACACGGGCGGCGACTCCGGGGACACCGGCGGCGACAGTGGCGACACGGGTGGCGACTCCGGGACACGGCGGCGACTCGGGCGACACGGGCGGCGACTCCGGGGACACCGGCGGCGACAGTGGCGACACGGGTGGCGACTCCGGGGACACCGGCGGCGACTCGGGCGACACGGGTGGCGACAGCGGCGACTCGGGCGACAGCGGTGACTCGGGCGACAGCGGCGACTCGGGCGACAGCGGCGACTCGGGCGACAGCGGCGACTCCGGTCCTCCCGCCACCTGCCCGGACGACGACGCCAACGAGCCCAACGACGACGGCGCCTCGGCCACGCCCACCGGCCTGGATCGCGACGGCGACAGCTACAGCTTCACCGGCACGATGCCGGGCGGGGACCGCGACGTCTTCCTCGCCATCGTGCCGCCCAGCTGCACGCTGAACGTCGACGTCTCCTACGATCCCTTCTTCGCGCTGGTCGGCGGCTCGGTGCGCGACACCACCCGCATCCTGCCCGGCGCGGTGGGCCTGGGCGTCCTCGGCAACATGTCGATGACCTACCGCAACGACGACCGCTTCTCCGACGTGGTGGAGATCTCCATCAGCGGGCAGCTGTTCTGCGCGGACTACGACCTCGTGGCCACGCTCGACTGCGACCCGGTCACCGTGCCGGCGAGCACCTGCGACGCCTCGGATCCCTTCGAGGAGAACGACGGCATCGACCAGGGCACGCGCACCCGCGTCGACAGCTCCTTCGACCTGTTCCTCGAGACCAGCCTGGCCCTCGACGGGACGGCCGGCGACCAGGACGTCTTCGACTTCAGCGTGCCGGCCGGCTGCAACTACGTGGCGAGCATCTTCGGCTCGGATCCGGCCGACGGCGTCACCGCCTACGTGGTCGACGACGACTTCGTCCTCCAGCAGACCGGTCTGACCCTGCTCGGCGCCTCGTTCGCCTTCGGCGACAACCCCACGGGCTCGGCCCAGGACCTGTCGCTGGTGGTGGCCACCGATGACAGCGTCTGCGCCGACTACGACGTGATCGTCGGGGTGGTCTGCCCGCTCGGCCAGGGCCCTGCGCCGGTGTGCGGCACCGATCCCTACGAGTTCAACAACCTGCCCCTGCCGGGTGGTCCCACGGTCACCGGTGCGACGCCGGGCAGCACCGTGCTCCTCGACGGGGCCGTGATCGAGCCGGGCGCCCTCGACATCGACCTGTACGAGACCGAGGTGCCGCCGGGCTGCACGCTCGAGGGCACCTTCGACTTCGTCTCGCCCGACTCCCTGGCCCTGGCCCAGGTGATCGTGCCGCCCTTCGGCTTCGAGGACACGGTCCTCGCGGTGGGTGGCGAGACGGTGGTCTACACGAACACGTCCGGCAGCACGACCTCGCCGCTGATCAGCATCGTGGGGCTGTCGAGCTGCGACACCTACGACCTCGCGGTCACGGTGACCTGCCCGTAGCTCCCGACGCGCGCGCCCCCGTCGGCCCGTCGACCTGCCTGCCCCGCGCTACCGGCAGGCGGCGGGCCAGGCGAGGGTGACGGGGGTGTCGTCGAGCGCGAGCTCGGCGGCCACCACGTGGCGCACGGCGTCGTCCACGAGCACCTCGGTGGCGAGGGGCTCGCCGTCGGCGGTGACCTCGCCGCGTGCGCACACCTCGAGCCGCACGGTGACGGGCGCGGTCGCGCGCACCTCGAGGGCGTGGCGCGTGGGGCCGGGCAGGTGGTGCACGTCCACGCGGACCGCGCCCACCGGCACGCCCTCCGCCCTCAACGGACCCATCCCCGGGAGGCCGGGCGAGAGGCGCAGCGTGCCCGTGCGCGCGTCGGCCTCGAGACCGAGGGCGGCCACCAGCAGGGCCTCCATGTCGATGCCGCCCTCCCACGGACGGTAGCGGGCCCAGGTCTCGGTGAAGCCGGTGCCCAGGTAGAAGGGGGTGAGCCCCGAGCGGTCGTCCACCACCAGCACCTCGGGCCAGGTGCCGCCGGGGTCGACGGCGCTGGCGAGGAAGCGCGCCGCGTCCGCCAGCTCCGGTCGGAAGGTGCGGGCCAGGGTCCAGGTGCCGTAGCCGGGGCTCATCCCGGCCATGATGCCGCGCTCGATGTCGAGACCCGCGAAGCCCACGTAGCTGGGGTCGAGCGGGGCGAGGAAGAGGCCCTCGGGGTCCCAGATCGCGTCGACCGTGGCGTCGACGGCCCGCAGGTGGGCCGGGTCGAGCGGGGCACGGTAGCCCGACCAGGCCTCCTTGAGCGCCACGTCCGGGTAGGGCGAGGGCGGCGGCGGGGTCCCGTCCTGGAAGACGAAGGGGAGCAGGCTGCCGTCGGCCTGGCGGAAGGTGGTCTCGGTGGCTTCCCGGACCTGCGTGACGGCCGGCCCGAGCTCGTCGACGAGGTCGGTGCGCCCTGCCTCGGTGGCCAGCGCCTGCACGGCCTCGGCCGCCGCCACCCAGAGCAGGCCCGAGTTCGCCGACCACGTCTCCTCCTCGAAGAGGAAGGTGATCGGCAGGCCGAAGGAGGTGGCCATCTGGGGACGGAAGGTCTCGTCGCCGCTGAAGGGGAGCAGGCCGTTGGCGCGCTCCTGCCCCCGCACGGCCCGCACGAGCAGGCCGAGGCGCTCGAGGCCGCGGTCGGCCCGACCGGTGGCGCGCCACAGGGCCTGGTAGGCCAGGGGGGTGTAGCTCGGACCCTCGGCGCGGCTGCGACCGTCGTAGGGCGTGGTCCTCGCCTCGAAGTCGGGGGTGGTGGTCACGTCGCGCGGATCACGGTGGCTCGCGTAGGAGTTGGCGAGGTCGCCCGCCTGCCGCACGGCCGTCCAGTGGGCGTCGAGCATGGCCGTGGCGTCGTCCTCCAGCCCGAGCGCGAGGAAGAGGCGCACCGGGCCGATGAGATCGCGGTTCCACATGCGGGTGTAGAAGACCATCGGGCAGGGCTCGCCGCGCGCCGCGAGCTGGGTGCGGATGGCCACCTTGTTGGCGTCGAGCAGGGCGCGCAGGCGGGCGGGTCCCTCGGTGAGCTGCATCCCCTGCGCCGACCACGTCCGCCACCGCTCCACTGTCGCCCCCAGGGCGTCGGGCGCGGGGCGCGGCAGGTCCGCGAGCGTCTCGCCGTCGTAGGTGGCACCCACGAGCAGCTCGACCGGCGTCCCGAGGTCGCCCGCCGGCGCCCGCCATGCCCCGTCGGCCACCGTGCCCCGTGGGGCGCCTTCGTCGCGCTCGCCCACCCAGAGGGTGCGACCGGGCTGGTCCCGTCGGAGCCAGGCGCCCTCGGCCGCGAAGGCGGAACCCGTGGTCGTGCGCACCTCCACGTCGGGCGGCACACCCTGGCCGTCGAGGTCCTCCACGAGCACGCGGCGCACGATCCAGCGATGGCCGAGCGGCACGTCGGCGTCGGGAGGTGCCGGCCAGGCGCCCGACCACACCGCGGCGTCCAGGGTCCACAGTGCGAGGCCCTCGGCCTCGAGGCGGGTGAGCACCACCGCCGTGCCCTCCAGGCGGAACACCGCTTCGCGGGTGGGCGTGAGCGGCACCCCGCCGCGCACCAGCTGCAGGCCCACGTCGGGCCAGTAGGCATCCTGGGCCTTGTCGTAGTCGGGACCCGTGACCCCGTGGAGCGTGTTCGCGGGGATGCCGACGCCGACGACGCCGAAAAGCGAGCCGTTGCCCACGGCGAAGTAGCCCAGGTGGGAGGTGCCCTCGGCAGACGTGCGCGCCGGGTCGGGCGCGCTCCAGAGCCCGGACGGGGCGGGCGCGTCGGCGGGCAGGCCCAGGGCTGGCGGGATCGCGGGCGGGCCCTCGCCCAGGTCGGTCCAGAAGGGATCGGGAGCGAGCTCCCCGGTGTCGGTGTCCTCGGCGTCCTCGGGGGCGTCGGTGCAGGCCAGCAGGGCGAGCAGCAGGCAGGGCGAGCAGCGCATCGGTCTAGGCTCCGTCGGCCTGGTCCCGGCGCTGCGCGAGCACCCCCCAGGCGATGAGGGCTTCGGCCACCAGGTAGGTGGACATGATGAGGAAGCCCGAGAAGGGGATCGGCAGGTGGACGAGGTGGGCGAGGGCGATGAGGGAGTCCGACGCCACGAAGACGTGCGCCCCCACCGCGACCGCCGTGAAGCTCCTCGTCGAGACGCGACCGTGGCGCTGCAGCGCGAAGGCGGCCATCAGGCAGAGGACCACGGCGTACACCGCCACGGGTCCGGCGGCGTCGCCGCGCACGGGGTCGGCCGCCACCCGGGGCACCACGTAGCTGATGATGCCCAGGCCGTAGGCCGCCAGGGGCAGGAACCACGCCCAGCGCGAGGGGAACGGACCGGGCACCTCGGGACGGTCCACGGCGCGGAAGACCGCGATGAAGGCCAGGTGGCAGACGAAGAAGGCGCCCACGCCCACGAGGAACCAGGCGTCGTGCTTCGGGATGCCCAGGATCGCGGTGTCGTCGGGATGTGCCGGCGCGAGCATCAGCGCCACGTCGCCCACCCACGAGGTGGCGAAGGCCACGCCCATCCGACGGTCGACGCGCGTACGCGGGGTGGGCACCGAGGCCAGGTACCAGGCACCCAGCAGCGGGAGCAGCAGCGGCTTGACCAGGAAGATGGCCTCGGGCCAGGCCGCCAGCTCGGCGGCGAGCTGCACGCACGACAGGGCCAGGAAGGCGGCGCCGAGGACGCGGGGGGACAGGCGCATGCGCACGCTCGCGAGGTCGGCGCGACCCTAGCACGCAGGTGCGCGGAGGGACCGGGCGGGCGTCCGGGGGGATACCTCCGACGACTCCCGGAGGACCGATGCGCTTCCTGCACGCCATGGTCCGGGTGCGCGACCTCGACGCGGCCCTGCACTTCTTCTGCGACCTGCTCGGCCTGGTGGAGGTGCGTCGCCGCGCCGTCGAGGCCGGTCGCTTCACCCTGGTCTTCCTGTCGACGGGTGCGGACGGCGACGCCGCCGAGATCGAGCTCACCTGGAACTGGGACCAGGAGGAGCCCTACGACGGAGGCCGGAACTTCGGTCACCTGGCCTTCGCCACCCACGACATCCACGCGGCCTGCGCGCGCCTGCAGGCGGGCGGCGTCACGATCCTCCGGCCTCCCCGCGACGGCCGCATGGCCTTCGTGCGCAGCCCCGACGGGATCAGCGTGGAGCTGCTGCAGGCGGGTGAGGCGTTGACGCCGCAGGAGCCCTGGGCCTCGATGCCGAGCACCGGCACGTGGTGATCGGCCTCCTCCTCGCCCTCGGGGTGGGGTGCGGTGGTGCTCCGTCGCCGGCCGAGCCCGCAGCGCACGTGCTCCGCGACCTCGTCGCCCTGCGCCACCTGGCGGAGGTGGACGAGGGGGGCTGGGTGGTGGACGTGGGGTCTCCGGCGGGTCCCAAGCACACCCTGGGCGGCTGGACCCGACGGCCCGATCTCGGGGACGGCACCTGGGCGTTGGCGGATCCCTCCCGGGATCTGGTGATCCCGGTGGACGCCTCCGAGGTGCCCACCTCCCTGCGCCTGCGCGTGCATCCCGGCGCGGCGCGCGCCGTGCGGGTGCAGCTGGACGAGGTGGTGCTGCCGCCGGTGCCCGTCACGCCGGGGGGAGCGCCGGTCGTGGTCGAGGTGCCGCTCCCCGAGGGACGCCTCCGCGCTCCCTTCACCGCGCTTCGGGTGGGGGGCGAGGACGCCTCCGCGGCCGCAGTTCCGCTGGCCGTGGACTGGCTGTGGCTGCGGCGTGGCGCGGCGCCCGCACCCGAGGTGCCCACCACCCACGACCGGTTGGGGCGCGTTCCCGGCGCGCTGCAGCTCGCGGGGCGCTCCACCCTGCGCGTGCACCTCGTGCTGCCTCCCGAGGCCCGGCTCCAGGTGGGCGTGAGGGCGGTGGACGGCAGCGTGCCCTTCCGGGTGCGGCTCACCCCGGATGGGGGCGAGGCGCGCACCCTGCACGAGGGCGTGGCCGACGGGGAGGTCGCATCCCTCGACCTGTCGCTGGGGGCACCGTCGGGCACCACCGTGCGCCTGGAGCTCGAGGCCCTGGGCGACCCGTCGTCCTCGATCCGCTGGGAGGCGCCCTGCATCGTCGTGGCGCCCCGACCGGCGCCTGACCTGGCTCCTGCACGCGGGGTGGTGCTGGTGGTGGTCGACACACTGGGGGCGGCGCGGGTGCACGCCGTTCGGCCTGCCACGCGGGTGCGCACCCCAGCCCTCGACGCTCTCGCGGCCGGCGGGGTGCTGT
This sequence comes from Alphaproteobacteria bacterium, assembly GCA_020632955.1. Lineage (GTDB taxonomy): Bacteria > Myxococcota_A > UBA796 > UBA796 > JACKEO01. The sequence continues at coordinate 441,471 of JACKEO010000001.1, read as the reverse complement.
TCGCGCAGGCCCGCTCCCCCGAGAGCTGGACGAAGCCGGCGGTGGCCTCGCTGCTCACCGGTCTGCACCCCGACGCCCACGGGCAGACCACGCCCGAGGCGGCGCTCCCGCCCGAGGCGCTGCTCCTGGCCGAACACCTCCAGGCGCAGGGCTTCGCGACGGCCGCGCTCACCGCCAACCCGTGGCTCACGGAGCGCTTCGGCTTCGACCAGGGCTGGGACACCTTCCAGGCCTTCCCCAGCGGCGAGCAGAAGACCGACGCGGCCACCCTGTACGAGGCGGCGGGCGACTGGCTGGAGGCCCACGCGCAGCAGCGCTTCTTCCTCTACGTGCAGCCCATGGATCCGCACGACCCCTACGCGCCCGACGAGGCCTCCCTGGCGCTCTACGACGCGGACCCCTACGACGGCCCCGTCACGCCCGAGGCCACCAGCCGCCTGCTCACGCAGGCCGAGGAGCGTCCGCCGGCCTTCACCTTCTCGGCGCGTGATGCGCGCCGCCTGGAGGCGCTGCACGACGGCGAGATCACGCAGCACGACGGCGAGCTGGGGCGCTTCCTGGCACGACTGGAGGCGCTCGGTCTCGCCGACGACACCCTCGTGGTGCTCACCGCCGACCACGGCGAGGAGTTCGGGGAGCACGGCGGCTGGCGCCACGGCACCACGCTCTACGACGAGGTGCTGCACGTGCCCCTCCTGCTGCGGCTGCCGGGTCGGCTGCCGGCGGGTGGGCGGGTGGAGGAGGTGGTGAGCACCGTGGCGGTGCCCAGCACCCTCACCGAGCTGCTGGCGGTGCCGCCGCTGCCGGGCGCCGCCGCCGCCTCGTTGGTGGGTCGGGCGATGGGCCTGCCGGGCCCGGCACCGCCGGGCGCCCTCAGCGCCAATGGCGATCGTCGTCACGCGCTCACGAGCGCGGGGTGGAAGGTGATCGCGGGCGCCGACGGCGTGGCGGAGGTGCACGACCTGCGCGTGGACCCGGGCGAGCAGCAGCCCGTCGACGCGGCGCGTCAGGGGCTGGGCGCCTGGCGGGCGCGCCTGCTGCTGGGGCAGGTGCTCGGCGCCCACGCGCAGGCCGCCTGGTGGACGGCAGAGCACGGCAGGGGCACCACGCTGGTGCCCGACGAGGCGCCACGCGGGGGGCGCGTCGGGGAGGCCTTGCGGGAGCTGGGCTACACGGACTGAGGTGCGGCGGCGCGCGGGCTGCGCGACGCCTACTCGTCCTGCAGGGCCTCGCGCATGTACCAGGGCTCCTCGGCCCGCGGGCCGACCGTGAGACCCACGAGATCGGGATCGACACCGTCGTCGACGTCGGGCCGGCTGGCCTTGGCCTCGGCGCGCGCCGCCTGACGGGCGGCCTTGGCCTGCTTCTTCTCGATCGCTCGGGCTTCCTTGAGTCGCTTCTGGACGCTGGGACGGACCTTCGCCATGGGACCTCGCTGGTGGGGGGGGGCGCTTGTGTATCCCGCTCGTCCCGCCTGTCCGGTCGGCGGGCGATCCCCGGACGGGCCCGTGACGCGCGCGGCACGCGGGTGGTGGCCCGCTCCCGGACGGGCGACAGGGAGGGGGACGCGCCCCCCGGAGGCCCCGATGCGCCGCCCGATCCCGTGCAGCCTCTGCTTGGCCGTCCTCGGGTGCGCAGCGCCCGCGCAGCCCGACGCCGCCGGCACGGACGGCGGCGACGACACCGACCTCCCGGTCCCCGCCACCGCCCACTGGATGGCCGACGTCTTCGCCGACCACCCCGAGGTGCCCCTGGGGCGCGTGCTGCTGCCGGGTGCCTTCAACTCCTCGTCGTACGCGTGCGAGGCGCGGCTCGGCATCTCTCCGCACGCGCCGGCGGTGGTGCGCACCCTCTGGGGCGACGAGACGACACCCGACGACGACCCGAACCGTCAGCGCGTGGTGGACTGGGCCCGCACCCAGGACCGCTCGCTGGGTCGGCAGCTCGAGGACGGCATCCGCTTCCTCGAGATCAACGTCACGATCAAGGACGGCGTGATCACCACCTGGCACAGCGTGTACGGCCTGCCGCTGGACGAGGTGCTCGACGAGCTCGTGGCCTTCGCGCAGGCCTGGCCCGACGAGATCGTGGTGCTCACCTTCGGGCTGGATCTGGAGGAGGAGGACCTGCCGCAGCTCGTGGACCTGATGGCTGCACCGCGGGACGGGACCTCGGTGTGTTCCCTGCTCCACGACGGCGAAGCGCCGGCGGCCACCGTGGCGCTCGGTGCGCTGCAGGCGGCCGGGCGTCCGCTGGTGTGGGCGCCGGGCGGCCGGCTGCGCGAGCTGCTGCTCGCCCGGGAGGGCTGCACGCCGTCCACGGTCACCCTCGATCGCACCTGGTCGATCACCACCACGCCGGAGGGGGTGGACGCGGCCCTCGCGGGATCCGTCGACAGCCGCGACCCCGACCACCTCCTGGTGAACGACTTCGCCTTCTCGCTCGACGGCTCGGCGTCGGTGGTGGAGCAGGCCTCCTTCATCGGCACCTACGCCGGGGTGCGCGAGGCCAGCCTCGCCCTGGGCTTCGCCGGCGACCTCCCGAGCCGGCTCATCGCGGCGCACGACGGCATGGCGAACCTGAACGTGCTCGCCGGCGCCTTCTACGAGGACACCGATCTGGTGGAGGCGGCCATCGCGCGCAACCGGGCGCGGTGGGCGGGCGAGTAGGGCGAGCGGTTCGCCGCGGGTGGCCGCGCGGCCGATCTCGGCGCTACCAGGTGCGCGAGGGGGATCGCGCATGCGCCACACGCTCGCGGCGGGTCTGCACGAGCGGCTCATCACGCAGGCGGTGGAGGAGGCGCTGGCGCGCCTCGCGGCGGCCGGGCGGAAGGTGGAGCGCAAGGCGCAGCAGCTCGACTGGCTGGACGAGGCCCTCGCCCGGCACGTCACGGGGCTCCTGAGGGCGGCGCTGGCCGGGCTCCCCGCGGAGGGTGGCATCGACGCGCGCGTGGACCTCGTGCGCCGGGTCCTCGAGACGCTGCCCGCCGAGGTGGTCGACCTCGCGGCCGACACGCCCGCCGCGACCCGGGACGCCCTGCTCTGGGTGGCACCCGAGAACCCAGGGCTCGCCACGCCGGTGCCGCCGCCGCGGCCCGAGCACGGGCTGGTGCACCCGGCGCTGCTCTTCAACGGGGCCCAGGACGTCTCGCTCTTCCACGAGCTGGAGCGCGAGATCGCCAGCGCCGACCGGGTCGACGCCATCGTCGCCTTCCTGAAGTTCTCCGGGTTCAAGCTGCTGGAGCAGGCACTTCGGCGCTTCGTCGAGCGCGGGGGGGAGCTGCGCCTCGTGGCCTCCACCTACGTGGGCGCCACCGACGCCCGTGCCGTGAAGGAGCTCTGCCGCCTGGGGGCCCGGGTGCGCCTCGCGTACGAGGAGGACGGCACCCGCCTGCACGCCAAGGCCTGGCTCTTCCACCGCGCCAGCGGCCTGTCCACGGCCTACATCGGCTCGTCGAACCTCTCCCGGTCGGCGCTCACCGACGGCGCCGAGTGGAACGTGCGGGTGACCGAGGTGGCCACGCCCGCGCTGCTGGAGCGCTTCGACCAGGCCTTCACCCAGTTCTGGGAGGCCCTGGGGCCCGAGGACCACCACCCCGAGGCCCACGCCGAGCGGCTGCAGCGCTCGCTGTCGCGGGCTCGCGGCGAGTCGGGGGCGCTCGACCAGGCCTTCCTGGTGATCGATGCGTCACCCAAGCGCCACCAGGAGCGCGTGCTGGACGCGCTGGAGGCCGAGCGCGCCCACGGCCACGCCCACAACCTCGTCGTGGCGGCCACCGGCACGGGCAAGACCTGGGTCTCGGCCTTCGACTACCGCCGGCTGCGGGCCGAGGGCACGGTGGACAGCCTGCTCTTCGTGGCCCACCGCAAGGAGATCCTCGAGCAGGCGCTGCTGGTCTTCCGCACCGTGCTCAAGGACCCCGGCTTCGGCGAGCTGCTGGTGGACGGCGCGCGTCCCGAGCGGGGGCGGCACGTCTTCGCCTCGATCCAGAGCCTGGGCGCCGACGCGGTGGCCGCCCTCGACGCCGCGGCCTTCGACATGGTGGTGGTGGACGAGTTCCACCACGCGGCCGCCCCCACCTACGACGCGCTGCTGCAGCGGCTGGCCCCCACGATCCTGCTGGGCCTCACGGCCACCCCCGAGCGTGCGGACGGCCGCTCGGTGCTCCACTGGTTCGACCACCGCATCGCCGCCGAGATCCGCCTCTGGGACGCGCTGGAGGAGGGCCTGCTGGCGCCCTTCCACTACTTCGGCGTGCACGACCCCGGCTCGGCGGCGGTCGCATGGCGTCGCGGTCGTCTCGACGTGGGCGAGCTGGATCGGCTCTACACGGGCGACCACCTCCGCGCGCGGCAGGTGCTCCAGGCCGTGGAGCGCCACGTGGCCGACCCCCGGCGCATGCGCGCGCTGGGCTTCTGCGTGGGCGTGGGGCACGCCGAGCTCATGGCCCGCGTGAGCCGTGAGCACGGCCTGGCCGCGGTGGCGCTGCACGGAGGCACCCCGCGTGAGGACCGTCGCGCGGCGATCCGGGATCTGCGGTCCGGCGCCCTGCAGCTGGTGTTCACGGTGGATCTGTTCAACGAGGGCGTGGACCTCCCCGAGGTCGACACGGTGCTCTTCCTCCGTCCCACCGAGAGCGCCACGGTCTTCCTGCAGCAGCTCGGGCGTGGCCTGCGGCGGCACCCGGGCAAGAGCCAGCTCGTGGTGCTCGACCTCGTGGGGCAGGTGCACCAGGACTACCGCTACGAGGTGCGGTACCGCGCGCTGCTCGGGGGCACGCGCAAGCAGGTGCGCGACCAGGTGGAGCGGGGCTTCCCCCGACTGCCGCCGGGGTGTGCCATCCAGCTGGAGGAGCAGGCCGAGCGGCTCGTGCTCGACGGCATCCAGAAGGTGGTGGGCTCGGCGGGTTGGCGCCTGCTGGTGCACGACCTGCAGCGGCTCGGACCGCGGACGGGTCTGGCCGACCTGCTGCGGCACACCGACGCGGACCTCGACGACGTCTTCCAGCCCCAGACGGGGACCGGACGCTCCTGGTCGCTGCTACGGCGGGACGCGGGCTTCGAGCGTCGCGAGTCCACGGCCGAGGATCTGGCGCTCCGCAAGCGGGTGGGCCGCCTGCGCCACGTGGACGACGAGCCCCGCCTCACCACGTGGCGGCGCTGGCTCATGGCGTCCAACGCACCGCGCGTCGACCGCCTCACGCCCCGAGACCTCGCGCTGGCGCGCATGCTCTGGGTGTCGGTGGGCGATCGGCGGCGACCGCTGGTGGAGCTCCAGGAGGAGCTCGACGCCTTCTGGTCCCACGACGTGGCCCGCGAGGAGCTGGCCGAGCTGCTGGGCGTGCTCCGCGACCGTGTGCGGCACACGCCGCGGGACCTGGGCGATCCCGCCCTGCCCATGTGCAGCCACGCCACGTACACCCGCGCCGAGCTGGTGGCGGCCTTCGGCGCCACGGCGAAGGGACGGCTGCGTGAGTCGCGTGAGGGCCCGGTGTGGGTGGAGGAGGCCGCCACCGACGCCTTCTTCGTCACGCTCGACAAGAGCGACGACGCCTTCACCCCCTCGATCCGCTACGCGGACTACCCGATCTCGCCCACGCGCTTCCACTGGGAGTCCCAGAACCACACGCACGACGGCACCCCCGTGGGCCGACGGTACGTGGAGCACGACGCCCGCGGCAGCCGGGTGCTGCTCCTGGTGCGGGAGCGCCCCAAGGACGAGCGCGGCGAGACCCTGCCCTTCACCTGCCTCGGGTGGGCCCACTACGAGCGTCACGGCGGCGCGCGTCCCATGCAGATCGTGTGGACGCTGGAACGCCCCGTGCCCGCCTGGGTGATGTCGAAGGGCCGGGCCGTCGCCTAGGCCGCGGCCCACGACCGCCAGGTGCGCTCGGGCCGCCAGCCGCCGAAGCCTCGCGGCCCGCCGGGGTCGTGGAAGCCGAGCATCCCGAGGTCCATGTGGGGACGCAGCCCCTCGGCGATCCACGAGAGCGGCGTGGCGTCGGGGGTGCCGAGCAGGGGGTGGAGGTCGGGCGCCAGCGTCCATCCCACGAGACGCTCGGCGCGGCGCGCGGCGTCCAGGCCCGCGCCTCCCCCCGTGAGCCGGCGACCGTCGGGCAGCCCCACGCGGGCCCGGTGCACCAGCCACAGGTAGCAGAGCAGCTCGGGCAGGATCCCCAGTCCGTCGTTGTCGGCCACCTTCAGCTCGAAGAGGTGGAAGACGCGGCCGTCCGGCGAGGTGGCCCACAGGTCGGCCTGGGCCTTGTTCCCCGGGGTCCACCGGGCGTCGTGGGCCACCGTGCCCTCGAAGAGCCCCAGCGGGAGCTGGCGCTGGAAGCCGTCGATGCGCACGTCGTCGACGGGCAGGGTGCGCGCGTGCTCCGGCTCGTCGGCGAGCTGCACCTCCACCTGGTGCTCCCGTCCGCCCCCGCCGAGCTCGCTGCCTCGGGCCTCCTTCGGAGCGTTGAAGACGGGGACGCGCGGCCAGGGGTCGGCCTCGAGGCCGGTGGTGGTGAGCCGGTCGCCGAGGGCGACCGTGAGGGCCTCCAGGGCGATGCGGGCACGGCGCGCGTGACGTCGCGCGGAGGGGTCGGCGGGCTCGTCGCCCACGATGTCGAGGTGGAGGGCCGGGTCGGTGCCCGTGAGCCGGCCGTGCCACCAGCCGAAGCAGGCGAGGAAGGCCGGTGCGGCGGCGTGGGTGGTCTGGAGGTTCCGACCGAGGGTGGCGTGAGGCAGCGTGAGCGTGAGGGTGGGCACGCCGCGCACCGTGTCCACCCGCCAGTCCCCCGCCGAGGGAAGACGCACGGGGCGGCCGAGGTGGGCGCGGACGGGCGCGCACACCAGGCGGTCGAAGTCCTGGGTCATGGGGTCTCCGGGAGGTGGTACCGCTCGCGCAGCCACGCCCCGACCGGGAAGGGTGCGGCCGGGAGCGTGGCGTCGAGCGCCGTGAGGAGGCGTGAGGCGGGCCAGCGCTGGAGCAGCTCGGGTGCGGCCACCGCCTCACGGTAGGCGTCCCACGGGCCCGGCACGTCGGGGTTGTGGTCGTGGTGCACCAGGGCCACGGCGGCGAAGTCCGCGAGGCCCGCCTCCACGGCGGCCAGCGCCAGTGCGTGGTTGCGCATGGGCTGCTGCCAGTCTCCGGCGAAGGGGCAGGGACCGGTCGGGGCCGCGCCCGGGAAGGCGGCGGCGACGCTGCCGTGGTGCGCGGCGAAGAGGGTCCAGTAGCGACGGTCGCGTGCCGCGTGGCGGGGACGGCGGAGGTAGCATCGTGCCGGGTCGGCCAGGAAGATCGCGGCGTCCTCGCAGGGGGCCCTGTCGCGGTTGCCCCGACTGCCTGCGCCGCCGCAGGCGGTGAAGCCCCCCTCCGACAGCTTCACCTCCACGAGCAGCAGGCCGCGGCGCCCGGCCTCGTCCTGCAGGTGCAGGGCCACGTCGGCCTGCGTGACGCGGTCGTCGGGTCCCGGCACAGCGCCGGGGATCTCGGCGAGGAGGTCGCCCGAGCCGATGAACTCCAGCTCCACGTCGACGATCGACACCGCCCGGCCCAGGGCGTCGGACACGAAGGCCGAGAGTGCCGTGCGATCGCCCACGCGCGCCGGCAAGAAGAGGTTCAGCGCGAAGGCCTGGGAGCTGTGCAGGGCGTGGACGTGGTCGTGCAGGGGGAGGGCGCCCGACGCCACGAGGGTCTCGGCCTCAGCGCGCACCGCGGGGTGCAGCCCCTCCTGCCACTGCGGGAGCAGCGGGGAGACGCGGGCGTCGGGGTCGCCGTGGAGCTCCGTGGCGCGGGCGCGGAGCATCCGGCGGAGGAGGGTGCGGGCGAAGGGGGTGGGGCGGAAGGGGGAGGGCAGGTGGGCTCCGGTCGATGCTGTCTGGGACGACGAGCGGGCGTCGATCTGACAGCTCCGCCGAGCCTGCCCGAGGGGGTCGGGCCGTGCCAGCGCCGATGGCGGGCCTCGTGGCCTCCGGCCGACTATCCTCGTGGCGTCGGCCGGATGGCCGAGGCGGCGCGAGGCGCTGGCGGCGGGGGACACCATCCATGTCGACGGGGGCACGGTCGAGCGTGGGGGGACGGCTCGTGCTGCGGGGGCGCAGCGTCGGCGTCCTGGTGGGGCTCCTCACGTCCACGGTGGCGAGCGCCGCCGACACCCTGCGGTGCGGCACGCTGATGGACCTCGTGGACCGCACGCCAATGGCGCAACTCCTCCTCCTCGTGGAGACGAACGAGGTGGACGAGAAGCTGCTGGGCTGCCTCACGCGCCGTGAGGCGCCTGCCGCGCTCGTGGAGGCGGTGGAGGCGCGCCTGGACGGCGAGCCGGTCGTGCCGGGCGATGTGGTGGTGGTGGAGCCCTCCGAGGAGACCTGGCCCGAGCTGGCCGGCGACCGACTGGCGCAGATCGTGCGGCTGCGGCTGGCACGCGAGCGCCCGGTGCTCTTCCTCGTGGACCCGGAGACGTCGGCGCCCGGGTGGATCTGGGAGCGCCAGGACCGGATCCTGTCGGCTCTCCTGGGCGCGCTCCCCGAGGGCAGCCAGGCCGCCGAGGATCCCTCGGTGCTGGGCGACGACGGGCTCCTGCTGCTCGATCCGGCCCACCGCGACGAGGCCGTGGCGCGCGTGGAGCGCATGGGCTTCCGCGAGCTCGTGGTGCTCCACTGGTCCTCACGCCACCCGGGGAACGTGGTCTTCGAGGTGCGGCAGGTGGACGCCGAGACCACGCGGTTCGCGCGGGCGCGGCTGGTGCAGGCCGACCAGGCCGAGGTGGAAGTGGAGGTGGCGCTCGAGGGCGTGACCCTCACCGTCGAGGTCGAGCTGGAGGCGGCGCGCGTCGGGGAGCCGTACACGCTCACGGCGCGGTCCTCGGAGGTCCCGTCGACAGCACGCGTGGCGGTAGAGGAGGGCGGGCGGCACCTCGGCTGGATGTCGCGCGTGGACGACAGCACGTGGACGCTGGTCGAGCAGCTCCCCGCGCACGCGTCCGAGCGATGGAGCCTGGACCTCGTGCTCGTCAGTAACGAGGTCGTCCTCGCGCGCACCGAGGTCCGGCCGCTCGCGGGCGCGAGCCTGGACGCGCCTAGGTCATCCCCGATGCGAGAGACCGCATCCGCTGCGGCCGCGCACCGGCCGGACCAAGGAAGGCGTGCGCAGGTGCTGGTGCGCGCCGCGTTCCGATTCAGCCAGGGCCCCTGGGGACAGGCGCACCATACGGGCCTGCTCCTGCGGGATGGGACCCCCAAGGAGTTCCAGCAAAGCCCGCGTAGTGGGGACATCCTGCAGCAGAGCGCGCTCCAGCTGAACGTGAACGATCTCGTGGCCGCGGGTGAGTTCGAGCTCGGGTACGGCGTCCTGCCATGGCTCGACGTGACCTTTGTCGTGGGGGTGCTTGCCTCTCCCTTCCGATGGCAGTTCTTCTCCGAAATCGATGGAGCGCCGCAACGCGAGATTCCCGACCCGGCCTCCCTCGATCAGGTCATCAGCGACCCCAGCTGGTACGTCGGCAACCGCGTGACCTTCGCACCGCTCCCGGCGAAGCTGGTACGTCCCACCGCAAGTATCGGGTGGGCATACTGGGATGGCCGGAGCATCGCTTCGGTGATCTCACCGCTCCCGGACAGCTACGTTGCCGCGTGGATGGCGGGCAACAACCTCGTCGTTCTTCGCGCCGGAGCTGGGTTGGAGGCCGATGTGTGGCGCTACCTTTCCGTGTTCGCGCGCGTCGATATCGACGTCCCCGTGGCGGGGCAGTCTTTCCAGAACTGGACGGGCCTGTCCTCCGGCCCCTTCGTTCGTCAGGACGAGTTCACCACGTTCTACCCCGCAGGTGGCTTGTTCGATGCGCCGGCTGCGCTCAACTCCGCACCCGTCGAGTGGAGGTTCGCCGCGGGCGTTGGTGCGAGCATCGGCCTCCTCGCCCGCATCCCCACCCGCAAACGGTGAGGCTCGCCAGTCCGCGAGCCCCCACGCCCAGCCTCACCCCTCCACCACCATCCGGTCTTCGTACCCCGCCGCCGCGCCATCCACGTCGGCCGCCAGCACCCGCGTGAGGATCGCCTCACGGCCGAAGAGCGCCACCAGCTCGGGGATGTCGCGCAGCGTGGCGTTCGCGACCACCGGCAGCATCCAGCGGGCGAGGCGGATGCCCGCGGGGCCCAGGGTGCTGCGCACGAAGTGGACGTGGCCCACCTCGTCCACGAGGATCTGGGCGAAGAGCTCCTCCATCCGCTCGAGGACCACGGGCTGGGCCGCGAAGAGCTCGCGGGCCTTGTCGAGCAGCAGGGAGAAGACGGCCACGCCGAAGATCTCGCCGCAGAGGATGGCCACGTTGGCCAGGCCCTCGGGCATGTGGACCATGCCGCGGATGAGCAGGCGCGTGCCCGCCTGGGGGGTGGCCACCTCCATCTGCAGGCCCAGGGTGGCCAGCACGTCCCGCAGGATGCGGGTGTGGTAGGTCTCCTCCACCTGGATGTAGGTGTAGGGGTCGTCCACGTTCGTGACCTCGTCGCCCACGTGGTCGATCTTCATCTCCACGCCGAACTGCTCGGCGCGGTTGACCTTGGCGGTGGCCAGGGCCCAGAGCGTGGCCGCGTCGAGCCCCGGCTCGGGTGCCGGTGCCACGTGGTTGCGGGCGAACACGTCCGGATCCACGGGAGAGGCGCCCTCCCACCGCACCGGCTCCGCGTCGATGCGCTCGAAGAAGCGCTCGCGCACGTCGAAGCTGCGCTCGCGAAGGTCGGGCACGCCGTCGCGTGCGCGCAGGTGGGTGAGGTAGGCTGCGCGGAACCGGATCCGCTGCGCGGGCGCCATCGCCCGCAGGGCCGTCGACATGGGGACCTCCTCCGGCCTCCATGCCACGCACTGGCAGAAACTGCCACATCTGCCGTGGACGGAGCCGGGGAGAGGTCGATGCCCACGCACCCCGAGCCCACGCCCGACGCCTCCCAAGGGACCCCCCTGCCGCGGTTCGACGCCCCGAGCAGCCGGGACCAGGCCGTGCTCGCGGCCTCCCAGGCGGTGGTGGCCCTCCTCCTGCAGCACGGACGCAGCGACTTCACCATCCGGGAGCTCGCCGAACACGCGGGGGTGTCGGAGCGGACCTTCTACCGCTACTTCCCGCGGAAGGAGGATGCCGTGAGGCCCTACCTCACGGCGGGGCTCGACCACGTGGTGGCGCGGGTGGACGCGCTGTGTGGCGAGGGCAGCCTGACCGACGCGGTGAGGCAGGCGCACGCCGAGGTGCTGGGCCTCGTCCACGCCCAGGACGCGGCGGTCCTCCTCGACGTGCTGACGGGCACGGAGCGGCTGCGGGCCGTGTGGATCCAGGTCTCCGTGGACGCGGAGGCCGCGCTGGGTGCCGTCATCGCGGCGCGCTGGGGCGTGCCGGCCGACAGCCACGCGGTGGCCCTGGCGGCCGCGACGGTGGTGGCCGCAGGACGCCTGGCCCTGCAGGGTGCTGCCGGGTCGGGTCAGGAGCCTCTGACGGTCTTCGAGGCCTGCCTGGCCCGCATGGGCTCCGTGCTCACCGCGCCTGCCTGAGGTCGGCGGCACCGTGAGTCCTCACGCCTCACGCCTCACGGGGTGGCGCGCGCCGTGAGCGCGGCCGCGCCCACCAGGGCCAGCCCGCCCACGGGCGTGAGCAGCACCAGGGCGTTCGGGTCGCCGCCGTGGATGACGAGGCCGCCCAGGAAGAAGCCCGCGGGCAGCAGCACGGCGGCGGCGACCAGCAGACGCGAGGCCAGGATCCTGCCTCGTCCCTCCCAGGCGGGACGCGCGCGCAGGGTGGCGGCGAAGCCCAGGTGCACCAGGCCCAGCAGCACGCCGTGGGCATGCGCGAGGGTCCAGAGCAGGCGGCGCGGCCCGGCCGCCGGATCCAGGTAGACCGGCAGCTTCAGGCCGTGGAGCGTCTCGAGCACGAGCCCCAGGGCCGCGAACACGCAGATCCACCACCAGCCCAGGCGCTCGTGCTGCAGGTCGGTCACTCGGTCACCCCCACGGGCGTGTCGTCGCGCTGGGCGGCCAGCTCGGAGAAGCGCTGCAGATCCACCTGTCCGTCGGGCTGCAGCAGGCGCTGACGTGCCTCGGCGGGGGCGCGTGGCCTGCCGCCCGGCCAGGCGTCGAGGGCGCGCCGCGCGAAGGCGCGACGTGCCTCGGCGGGGGCCACGTAGTCGAAGTCCTCGGGCGTCGCCCACCGCCCGAACAGGGCCTCTCCGGCCAGCGCCCGGACGATGGCGTAGCGGTCGTCGAGGAGGTGGCTGAGCACCGGCACCTGCCAGTCGTCGCCCGAGGCCTCCCGCGCGGCGGCGTCGCCCAGGTGCCAGGCGATCAGGGCGCGCTGCACGGCATCACCGGTGAGCGCCCACACCAGCGAGGCGGCCACCTCCGTGTGCACCGGGGGGAGCTCGGGTCGGGGCTGGTCGTGCCAGGCCGCCAGCGCCTCGGCGGTCCAGGCCAGCGTCTGGTCGAGGTGGCAGAGGTTGCAGGCATTGGGCCGCGCGTGGGCGTCCGCGCCTGACGCCGTGGGGCTCGAGATGCGGTGGGAGCGGCGCGCCGCGAAGAGCCCGTAGGTCACGCGCGGCATGTGGCAGCTCACGCAGCGGCTGGCCTCCCCGTCGGGCGCGTGGTGGGTGTGGTCGCGGCCGGCTGCGGCCACGTCCGGGTGGCAGCCGGTGCACATGGCGTCGGTGCGCGCCGCGGGGGCGAGCTGCTGGTCGGGGTCGGCGCCGTGGAGCTGGTGGCAGTCCGTGCAGGCGAGCTCGCCCTGTTCGGCGCAGGCCGAGCGTCGCATCGCGGTGTGCTCGCGTCCGGCCACGCGCCCGGTGCCGTCGGGCCAGAACCCGTCGGCCACGCGCGGTCCCGACAGCACGCCGCGCTCGTGCAGCGCCTGGTGCAGGCGCTCGGGGGCGTCGGGCGAGAAGTGGTCCTCGTGGCGGCCGCCCGCCAGGAAGGGCTCACGCGACCGGTCGTCGCCCGGGAGCACCCGGGGCATGGCCTCGCTGTGGCACTGGGCGCACACGGCGTTGGCGCGCGCGGCGTCGAGGCGGTGGGGGTGCACCACGGTGGGGTCGCCCTCGCCCTGCAGCCACAGGCCCCATCGGCGCAGCGGGTTGCGGTTGTGCGCCACGTGGTGGGCCGCAGGGCCGTGGCAGGCCTCGCACGCGATGCCGAGGTCCCGGACGGCCACCTGGTCGTGGGCCCCGGTGGCGGGGTCGTCCGTGGACCAGCCGGTGGCGTGGCAGCGGAAGCAGGTGGTGTCCCAGCGGCCGCCGCTGCCGCGGGCCGCGAGGTCGGGGTCCACGAGGAAGGAGTCGGCGTTGGGGATCCACCGCGCCTCCGCCACCCGCCAGGCGAAGGGCAGCTGCGTGAGCGTGCCGTCGTCGGCCCGCACCCAGTAGACCTGCAGGTGGTGGGAGCCGGTGCTGATCTCGACGGCCCGGGGCGCGCCGAAGGTGCCGTCGGCGGCCTCCTCCACCCGCAGGCGGCCCTCGTCCTGCGACATGCGCAGCGTGCGTCCGCGGTCGGACAGCACCTCGCCGGCGAAGGGCGCCAGCGCCTTGGCGGGCGTGGCCACCTGCGTCATCGTGCGGTGGAAGCTCTGCTGCCAGGAGGCGTGGGGACCCGGGTGGCAGCTCCCGCAGGCCTGGCTGCCCACGAAGGCGCCGGGCGAGGCCGTCGGTGGCGGGTGGGACGCCTCGGCGGCGTCGGAGGGCCGCCAGGGCACCTGCACCGCCAGGCCGGCCACGGCGATCGCCCCCAGGCCGGCGACCACCGCGTGCCGCGCGTCAGCCACTGCAGAGGAGCGCGCCCGTGGCGTCGGTGACGCAGGTGCAGGGCTCGCCCACGCGCAGGTCCTCGCTGCCGGGCACCAGGGTGCCGAAGGCGGGGGGCCAGCTGCCGCGCTCGGGCAGGCGCAGGCCCACCCCGTGGAAGACGCCGCTGGAGGTGGACGAGGCGTCGGAGAAGCGACCCCTGCCGCCCACGCACGCGCGATCGAGGACCGAGAAGCGGCCGGGCGGGCAGGTGGGGGGCACCGGATCGCCGTCGACGACGCAGGCCTGGCCGTCGGAGAAGCGGCCGGGGGGACACTCGGCCGCGATGGGATCGGGGTCGAGCGCGCAGGCATCCTGCGTGGCGAAGCGGCCCTCGGGGCAGGTGGGGTCCGACGCGTCGGGATCGAGGGTGCAGAGGTCCACGGACGCGAAGCGGCCGGGCGGACACTCGGCCTCGCCGGGCTCGAGGTCGAGTGCGCACAGATCGGCATCGGCGAAGCGGCCGGGCTCGCACTCGGGCTGGCTGAAGCGGCCGTCGTCGGGGTCGACGCACCCGCGGGCGTCGGCGAAGCGACCCGGCGGGCACGTGGGCTCGGTGGGCGCGGTGTCGACCTGGCACAGGTCGGCGTCGGCGAAGCGGCCGGGCTCGCAGGCGGGCTGGGTGAAGCGGCCGTCGTCGGGGTCGAGGCAGCCCTGGACGTCGGCGAAGCGACCCGGCGGGCAGGTGGGCTCGGTGGGCGACAGGTCCACCACGCACAGGGTGCCGTCGGAGAAGCGGCCCTTGGGGCACTCGGCCTCCACGGGTCCCGGGTCGGCCACGCAGAGGGTGCCGTCGGAGAAGCGCCCGGGCGAGCACTCGGCGGTGGTGTAGCGGCCGTCGTCGGGGTCGAGGCAGCCCTTGGCGTCGGAGAAGCGGCCCGGCGGGCAGGTGGGCTCGAAGGGGCCCGGGTCCTGGTCGCAGAGCTCGCCCACGGCGAAGCGGCCCTCGGGGCACTCGGCCGGGATCGGGTCGGGCTCCACGGCGCAGGCCGTGCCGTCGGAGAAGCGCCCGGGCGGGCACTCGGCCGGGATCGGGTCGGGCTCGACGTAGCAGAGCGTGCCGTCCTGGAAGCGGCCCTCGGGACACTCCGGGCGGGCGAAGCGCCCCGGCTGGCCGGGCGCGAGGTCGCGTCGTCCGAAGACCCGGCATGCGTTCGCGGCCGGTCGCCAGCGCTGCGTCTGCTCGGCCTGCAGGCCCGGCGCGAGGCTGCCCTCGGGCACGCCCACACATCCCGTCACGAGGGCGAAGCCCGCCCCCAGCAGCCATCCCCGGTGGCGCGTCGTCATCCCGACCTCCCTGGTCCCAGTGGGTCCAGCGTACGCCAGGGGGCAGGCCGGGACAAGGCGGCCCCGACCGTCCGACACGCGCGTGCGACGGGTCTCCCGATGCGTCGGACCCCGGCCTACGCCCGTCGCAGCGCCTCGCCTCGGAGCATGTCGCACACCAGGCCCCCGATGCGCTCCACGAGCAGGTCGGCCTCGGCCTCGGGATGCAGGGCGAGGTGGCGCAGCAGGCCGCCGATCGTGGCGTGGAGGATCAGGGCGGCGAGGGGGACGTCCAGGTCGGCCGGCACCTGCCCCTGGCGCACGGCGGCGCAGAGCAGGGCCTCCTCGTGCAGGCGCGCGCGCTCGAAGTCGCGCCGCATGCGTCCGCGGATGTCGTCGCCCTCCACGGCTTCGCACTTCAGCAGCAGGATCTCGAAGAACCTGCGTCGGCACGGATCGGCGCGGGCGTCGCGGAGGATGCTCTGGACCCAGGCGACCAGCGTGCCGAGGGGATCGTCGGCGCCGTCCTGCCGCAGCTGCTCCAGCACGGCGGCCGGCAGCAGGAAGCGGTCGCAGAGCGCGCTGAACACGTCCTCCTTGTTGTCGAAGTGACCGTAGATCGCGCCGCGGGTCATGCCTGCCCGCTCTGCCACCTTCGTGAGGCTGGGCCGCGCCACGCCGTGCTCCCAGAACACCTCGAGGGCCGCGTCGAGGAGCCTCTCGCGGGTCCGGGCGGCTTCCTCGGCGGTGACGCGTGCCATCAGCGACTCCTCGCGAGCTCCGGGGCCACCCGGGTCCTGTCGCCGGTGCTGGCGAACAGCACCACGCTCGCGCTGACGCTGAGTACCGCGATCGCCGTGGCCATCGGCAGCGCGGTGCCATCGTAGAGCCCGCCGACGGCCCAGGTGGCCAGGCCCGCGACGCCGTACTGGATCACCCCGAGCAGCGCGGCGGCGATGCCGGCGTGGTGGCCCACGGGCGCCATCGCCGCGGCGGTGGTGTTGGGCAACGAGAAGCCCAGGCTCGCGATGCACACCACGAGCGGGATCGACAGGCCCACCCACCCCCCGAGACCGGTGGTGGCCGCGAGCAGCACGCCGAGCGACGCCACGGCCTGCACGCCCAGCACCGCGGGCAGCGTGCTCTCGGGGCTGCGGCGGCGCAGCCAGCGCTCGTTGACCTGCGTGGCGGCGATGAAGCTGGCGGCGGTGCCCCCGAACACCAGCGCGAAGCCCCCGGTGGACAGCCCGTAGGCCTGCGTGAACACGAAGGAGGACGACGCGATGTACGCGAACATCGCCGCCATCGCGAGGCTCCCGGCCACCGCGTGACCGGTGAAGTGGCGGGTGCGCAGCACCTCGACGAAGGCGCCGACCACCTGGGCTGCCGAGCGCCCCGGGGCCTCGCCGCGCGTCTCCGGCAGGGAGGCGGCCACGGCGACGAGCACGACGGCCCCGTAGGCTGCGAGGCCGACGAAGAGGGCGCGCCAGCCGAGCACCTCGGACACGGTGGCCCCCACCATCGGCGCCACGATGGGCGCGAGTCCCATCACCAGCATCACGGCCGACAGTGCCCGCGCCATGTCGCGGGGCGAGAAGAGGTCCCGCAGCACCGCTCGGGAGGTCACGAGCCCTGCGCAGGCGCCGAAGGCCTGCACGGCGCGCCAGCCCGCCAGGGCCTCCACGTCGGGGGCGAGGGCGCAGGCCAGCGAGGCCAGCACGTACAGCGCCAGCCCCGCGAGCAGGGGACCCCGCCTGCCGATCCGGTCCGAGAGCGGCCCCACCAGCAGCTGCCCCGCGGCGAGCCCCGCGAAGTAGGTCGACAGCGTGGCCTGCACCTGGTCCGGACGCGCGCGGAGCTCGCCGGCGATGGCGCCGAAGGCGGGCAGGTACAGGTCGATGCTGAACGGCCCCAGGGCCGCGAGGGCGCCCATGAGCACCATCAGCCCCCGGGGCAGGCGCACCACCGCGGGGGCGGGGTCGGACTCACGCACGGGGCGCCCGCAGTCCATCCAGGGACCACCGGCCGGGGCCGAGGGCCGCGACCGTGAGGAAGAGCGTGAGGTACACGAGCGCGGACTCGCGCGTGGCGAGGTCGTCGCCGGCGTGCAGCACGAAGGCGGCCACGGCCATCGTGATCACCAGCGGGACCGTGGCGAGGCGCGTGAAGAGCCCGACGGCCACGAAGGCCGACGCGCCGACCTCCGCACCCACGGCCAGCGTGGCGCTCGCCAGGCTGCCGACGCCGAGCGGGTCGGGGAAGCCCTCGGCGCCCGCGAGCAGGGCCTGGAGCTTGCCCCAGCCGTGCAGCGTCAGCATGAAGACCGCCGGCACCACGCGGAGCAGCAGCAGGCCGGCGTCGCGTACGGTGGCGTCGTCGAGGGCGAGGGTGGCGGGGGCGGCAGGGGAGGTGGCAGCGGCGTTCGACATCGGCGTCTCCATGAAATCATTCATGTATGAATCTATAGAGTGTGGGACGGGCCGGCACGCGGGATCCCGTCACCGATGGTCTGGGATGCGCCTCGGTGTGCGGCCGCGGGACTCAGGCGGGCGCGTCCTGCGCGTCGAAGCGGACGGCGCTGACGCGCACGCCCAGCACGTCGTCCCGGAAGGGCAGGCTGCCGGCGTCGCCCTCGGCCGCACCGGCCACCACCATCAGCGGCAGCAGGTGCTCCTCGCGGGGGTGGCTGCGCCGCCCTGCGGGGGCCTGGCTCCAGGCGGTGAGGGCGTCGGCGCGGTGGGCGGGGGAGGCCATCGCCTCGCCCAGCCAGCCGTCGAAGGTGGCGGCGTCGGCGCGACCCTGGCCGCCGAAGCCGCGCATGTCGTGGTAGCTCATGCCGCTGCCCACGATCAGCACGCCCTCGTCGCGGAGCGGACGGAGCGCGCGGCCGATGGCGAGGTGGTGCGCGGGGTCGAGCCCCTTCACCAGCGACATCTGCACCACCGGCACGTCGGCCTCGGGCCAGGCCACCGACAGGGGCACGAAGGTGCCGTGGTCGAGGCCACGCTCGGCGTCCACCGCGTGGGGGATGTGGGCGGCCTCGAGCAGCTGCACCACGCGCGCGGCCACGTCGGGTGCACCGGGCGCAGGCCAGCTGAGCTGGTAGGTGTGGGCGGGGAAGCCGCCGTAGTCGAAGAGGAGGCCCGGGGCGGCCTGGGTGGACACCGTGGCCACCGGCGCCTCCCAGTGGGCCGTGACGCAGAGGATGGCGCGCGGCCGTGGCACCTGGGAGGGCAGGGCCTCGAGCCAGGTGCGCAGGGCGGTGTGGCCCTGGGGGGTGCCGAAGTCCGCCGGCAGCCAGGGCCAGGGGCCGCCGCCGTGGGGGAGGTAGATCGCGGGCATCGAGCGCATGGGGACCTCGGTGGAGGAGGGGGCGGCGAGCGAGCGGAGGCCGGCGAGGCCCGCCACCGCCGACGCGCCCGCCATCACGGTGCGACGGGACAGGGAAGGACCCGGGGGGCGGTCATCCGTGGCCAAGCCGGGCCTCCACCACGGCGCGCAGGGGCGTGGGCGCCCGGCCGATGAGGCCCACCAGATCGTCGGAGGGCGCGTCCAGCTCGCCGCGGGCGATGGCGGCGTCGGCGTCGGCCAGCACGTGCGCCATGCCCGCGGGCACGCCCGCCTCGACGAGGGCGGCGCGGTAGGCGGCCTCCTCCATGTCGACGTAGGGCAGGCTGCGGCCGGCGACCTCCGACACGGTGCGGGCGAGCTCGGTCATCGTGAAGGACGGGCCGGCCAGCTCGTAGGTGTGGCCGGCGTGGCCCTCCTCGGTGAGCACGGCCACGGCCGCGGCGGCGAGGTCCTCGCGGGTGGCGGCGGCGATGCGGCCGTCCTTCGCGGCGCCGGGGAACAGGCCCATGCCGAGGTTGGCGCCCAGGTTCTCGGTGTAGTTCTCGACGTACCAGCCGTTGCGCAGGACGATCGTGGACAACGGTGCCTCCTTCAGCGCGGCCTCGGTGGCCCGGTGCTCCTCGGCGAGGAGGGTGTGGCTGGTGTCGGCGTGCAGCATGCTCGTGTACACCAGCAGGGGCACCCCGGCCCGGGTGGCGGCGTCGATGGCGGCCCGGTGCTGGCGCGCCCGCTGCCCCACGGCGCTCGACGAGATGAGCAGCACCTTGTCGGCGCCGCGGAAGGCAGCCTCGAGACGTTCGGGGTCGTCGTAGTCGGCGGCGACCACCTCCACGCCCCGCGCCGACCAGGCGGCGGCCTTCGACGGCGTGCGCACGACGGCGCGGATCTGCGCTGCGGGCACGCGCTCCAGCAGCAGGGAGAGGACGTGGGTCCCCAGCTTTCCGGTGGCTCCGGTGACGGCGATCATGACAGCTCCTCGGTGGATGGGCAGCGTAGTCACCGTGCACAAGGCGCACTATGGCGTGGAACTCGTCATCACTCGTGCGTAGGACGCAACAATGGACTGGACGGCCCTGGAGGCCTTCGTCGCGGTGGCCGAGCGGCGCAGCTTCACGGCGGCGGCCGAGGCCCTGGGGGTGTCGCGCTCCGTGGCGAGCCGCCGGGTGTCGTCGCTGGAGGAGGAGCTGGGCGTGCAGCTGCTGCTGCGGAGCACCCGCCACGTGGACACCACCACCGCGGGCCGGCGCCTGCTCGGGGAGGTGGGGCCGCTCCTGTCGGCGGTGGAGGCGGCGGTGGACGGGCTGCCCGAGGCGGCGCTGGAGCCGGCGGGCGAGCTGCGCATCACGGCTCCCGCCGATCTGGCGCAGTGGATGCTGCCGTCCGTGCTCGGCGGGCTGGTGGCGCGGTACCCGGCGCTGCACCCCGTGGTGGTGGTGGGCAACCGCGTGGTGGACCTCGAGCGCGAGGGCTTCGACGTGGCGCTGCGGGTGCACATGGGCCCGCCCGGCGAGAGCCGGCTGCGCGCCCGCCGCCTGGGCCCGCTGGTGATGGGCCTGTTCGGCGCGCCGTCCTACCTGGCGCGCCGCCCGCCGCCGTCGAGCCTCGACGACCTGGCCCACCACGTGATCGTGGGCGGATCCGACAGCCTCCCGGAGGCCTGGCGCCGGGCCACGGCCGTGGCCGCCAACGACATGCTGCTGGCGGCCGCGCTGGCCCGCCACGGCGTGGGCCTCGCCGCGCTGCCCACCCACCTGGCGCGGGAGGCGGTGGCGTCGGGAGAGCTGGTGCGGCTGCTGCCCGACCACGAGTTCGGGCGGGGCGCGCTGCACCTCGTGTTCTCGTCGGCGCGGGTGCTGCCTCCGAAGCTGGAGGTGTTCCGCGATGCGGTGCTGGCCTTCCTGGAGGAGAATCCGCTGGAAGGGTGAGGGGGCCGTGGGGCGAACGCGACGGTAGGGGGGCACGAGGTGCCGATGTCCCGACTGCTCTGGCCCATCCTGTTCGCCGTCGCCTGCAGCCGCGCCACGGGGGTGGACGAGGCCAAGGACGGCCCCGACGACACCGACGGGGACACCGACGGCACGTCGGACGACGACACCGCGCGCGGGGACGACACGGAGACGGCGGTCGACACCGACCCCGACACCGACGTGGGCCCCGCGTGCCTGCCCTACCACCAGGCCGTGGGCGAGGACTGCGTCTACCAGCCGCCCACGAACACCCGCACCACGTCGGTGTCCACGGTGCCGGACACGATCGCCTCGGGCCCGGGCAACGCGGTGTTCCTGGGCGAGACGGCCTTCGTGGCCGGCACCCACCGCAACGCCGATCTGGGCCTCACGAGCGGGGTCTTCACCACGCCCACCAGCGGCTACGGCGGCCACGTGCTCAAGCTCGACGCCAAGGGTGCGGTGGTCGGCGAGCTCGTGATCGACTTCGGTGCGCGCGGCTACACCACCACCCTGGCCGGGAACGGCGACCGCCTGCTGCTCACCACCTGGTTCAACGACGACCGCCTCGTCGTGGCGCCGGGCGGCAAGGACGAGCTGGTGATCGACGCCACCAGCGACGGGCGCGCCGGCGCGATCATCGCCCTGGATGCCGACCTGAAGCCCCTGTGGGCCCTGGTGCAGGACAGCACCAGCACCTTCGAGGGCTCGCCCGTGGCCGACCTGCGTGCGGACGGGTCGGGCTGCGTGGGCGCCTACTACGTCGACGACGCGGTGCTCACGGGCCCCGGGGGCACCCAGACGCTGCCCGCGGTGTCGAACGGCTCCTGGCTGGGCTGGGTGGACCGCGACGGCGCGCTGACGCGCACGCTCACCTTCGCGATCGCGAGCGGGAACTCGCCCATCCGTGGCCTGTACGGCGTGGCCGCCCTCGAGGACGGCTCGTGCATCGCGCTGTTCAACGCCGCCGACGGGATGGAGGCCTCGCCGGGCGACGCCGCCACCGCCACCGCTGCCACCTGGGGCACGCTCCTGGCCCGCTTCGCCGCCGACGGCAGCCTCACGTGGGCGCGTGAGGTCACCACCGACCGCTGGACGTCGGTGGGGGCCCTCGCGAAGGGGCCCGGGCGCGTGGGCTTCCTCACCTTCGGCCCGAACACCCCCACCACCTGGGACCTCGGTGGCGCCCACGAGACCGTGATCGCCGCCACGCCCATGCCCAACGAGGGCGAGATGAGCTGGGCGTCGGTGTGGTCGTTCGACGGCGACCTGATGTGGGTGAGGCCGCACGCCTCCGACCAGGAGATCCTGCTGTCGTACCCGTCCTTCGGGCCGGACGGCGCCTTCTACGCAGGCAGCTCCTGGCAGTACGGCACGTCGATCCTCGATCGGGACGGCAGCGTCGCGGTCACCGTGGCGGGAGACGCCGCGCGGTCGATCGGCGTCCTCGCGCGCCACCGGCCCGACGACGGCGCGCTGGAGTGGGTGCGCACGGTCACCACGCCCACCGAGGAGGTCTTCGACCTGTCGGCGAGCGAGTCTCCGGACGGCCGCATCCTGGTGCGCGGGTCGATCGGCGACGTGGCCACGGTGCGCGGCCCCGGCGGCGCCGTGGAGGGCACGGCCACGCCCTACCAGGGGGGCTACGAGTCCCTGGTGTGGTGGCTGGAGCGGTGAAGCCGACGCGGCCTTCCGGGGGCCCCCAGGAGCGCGCCATGGACCTCTCCCGCCACGTCGGCATCCTGCGTCGCGCCTTCGGGGTGGGGGTCTTCCCCCACGAGATGAGCTGGATCCTCGACCTGCCCGGTCGGGGATGGATCATGCCGCCGAGCACGGTCGCCGAGCGGCTGCCGGTGGGGCCGGACGCGCACGTGCTCGAGGTCGGTCCGGGCTCGGGGCACTACAGCGTGGCCGCCGCCAGGAAGGTGCCGCAGGGCACGTTGACCCTGCTCGACCTGCAGCCCGAGATGCTCGCGAAGTGCGCCCGTCGGCTGGAGGCGGCGGGCATCGACAACGCCCGCCTGCAGGTGGCGGCAGGCACCGCGCTCCCGTTCGACGATGCCTGTCTCGACGCCGTCTTCCTCGTGACGGTCTTCGGCGAGATCGCGGACCAGGCGGCCTTCCTCGAGGAAGCCCACCGGGTGCTGAAGGACGACGGCGTGATCGCGATCACCGAGCACCACCCCGACCCGGACTTCGAGTCGGCGGAGGCGGTGGCCGACAAGCTGCGCGCCCACGGCTTCGTGCCGTCCGCGCCGCTGGGGTGGCGCTGGGCCTACACCCTCCACGGCAGGAAGGCCGCGGCGTGAGGCGCGCGCGGTCGAGGTGCCGCGCGAACGCAGCTCACCCCGCCTGCCGGGCCGCCACGTCACCCGCCCGCGGGTCCTCGCTGGCCGCCAGGTGCGCCGCCAGCCGCGCCCGCAGGTCGGCCAGCACGGCGGAGCTCCCCGGATCGTCCACGAGGTTGGTGCGCTCCAGCGGGTCGGCCGTGAGGTCGTAGAGCTCCTCGCGCGGTCGGGGCTCGTCCCAGGTCTGGCCGGGCAGGTCCATCACCTCGTCCTTCCAGCCCTGGCCCGCGCCTCCCCAGGGCTTGTCGGACAGGTTCACCACGTACTTGTGGGTGGCGGTGCGCACCGCCCGGGCGGGGAGGGGACCGCCGTGCTGCTCCATCTCGGAGAAGATCGCCTCGGGCAGCGCGAACGGGCCGCCCTCCTCGAGGAAGGGCCGCCACGACCGGCCCTGGGCACCCTCCAGCGGGGGCAGGCCGGCCAGGTCGAGGAGGGTGGGGGCGAGGTCCACCGAGCTCCAGAGGGCGTCGGTGCGCTGGGGCGTGAGGCCGGCGGGCCAGCGGAACATCAGCGGCGTGCCCGTGCCCCGGTCGTAGAGCGTGAGCTTCAGCCCCGCGAAGGGCGGGCCGTTGTCGGAGACGAAGGCGACGAGGGTGTCGTCGGCGAGGCCGAGGTCGTCGAGCGCGTCGAGCACCTCGCCGATGAGGGCGTCCATCCAGGCCAGGCGACTCATGTACCCGGCCACCTCGGTGCGCACGGCGGGCAGGTCGGGCAGGCCCCACCACGCCGGGGGCGAGGCGATGCCTTCGTCCACCTCGAAGCCGGGCTCCTGCGGCAGCGTCTCCACCAGCGGGATGCGGTGGGTCTGCATGAAGTTCAGCTCGAGGAAGAAGCCGCCGTCGCGGTGCTGCTCGAGGAAGGCCCGCGCGGCGTCGGAGGTGCGGATGAGCTGGTCGACCTCGGTGGGGAGGTGCTCGTCGTAGCCGAAGGCCTGGGGCTGCTCGGTCTGCGACAGGTGCCACTTGCCCTGCAGGGCCGTGGCCCAGCCGGCGTCCTGGAAGCTGCGGGCGAGGTGGGGACGCGAGGAGGGCAGCGACAGCTCGGGGTGGCGGTGGACGAGGCCGGTGACGCCGTGGGTGTGGGGGTACTGGCCGGTGGCGTAGGTGGCGCGGCTGGAGCTGCAGGTGGACGTGACGTCGAAGGCCCTGTCGAAGGTGGCGCCCTCGGCGACGAGGCGGTCGAGCGCCGGGGTGGCCACGAGGTCGAGGCCGTAGGCGCCCACGTCCTTCCAGCCCAGGTCGTCGGCGGTGATGAGGATCACGGCCCGGGGGCGGCCGGAGGCGGCGGGGCCGTCGGTGTCGGTGAGGACGTCGGTGTCGCCGGTGGCGCTGCCCCGGGGGGCGCACCCGGCGACCAGGGTGCCGAGCAGCGCGCGGTGGACGTCGCGGCGGGACCAGTCGTCGGGGGGCATGGGGAGGTCCGGGGTGGAGTGGGGGAGCGGATGTGGACTGGACGGCGGGGTGGTCGGGCTTCGCCTTCCTAGGCCGTGCCATCGTGGCGCGCGCGGTCTCCTTCGTCGTCCCAGGACCAGGTCTCGACGGTCCATCGCCCCCGCCCCCCGCCGAGCACGGGGTCCAGGAAGCTGGCGACGGCCTGATGCACGGCGTCCAGGTCGGACCAGGGGAGCCGGTCCTGCTCGGCCATGCGGCGGTACGGGACGCGCCACGCCTCCGCCGGTGGGGGGACCTGGGAAGGCACCGGGTGGATCCCTCGGTGGTCGAACGTCTGGCGGAGCGCGTAGCGCAGCTCGCTCGCGTCGAGTGCGCGGGCTCGTGCCAGCAGTGCGATGTCGGGGAGGTCCTTGACTCGGGAGTTCGGTCGGGAGCGCGGCATCGTGTAGGCGTGGAGCTTCTCCGCGATGTGGGTCTCGACCGGGTACACGCGCAGGGATGGCGCGTCGATGCCGGCGAAGCCGAGGAAGTCCGACCCGCGGATCTCGTCGGGATCGCCCGTCATCGGCTCTGCGAAGGCGGCATCGACGCCGAACGGGTCGCTGTAGCGAAGGCCCCCGAGTCTCGCCTGCACCCGGAAGCGGAGTCCCTCGTACCGCATTCCCTCCGCGTCGATCGTGGGGTGGCGCGGGTCGGGGACCACCTCGAAGGTCAGGTGGTCCCCGAGGTCCCTGCGTCCGGCCTCCTGGAGGTGCGCGAGCGTCTCGGCGGACGGTGCTGTCAGGTGGAGATCGAGGTCGCGGGTGGATCGAGCCCCCTGCAGGCGAAGCTCGAGAACCATGCCCCCCTTGAGCACGACGTGGTCGCCGAACACCTGGACCACCCGTGCGGCGAACCTGTCCATCACGAGGCGCAGTCGGAACCGGTTGTGGCTGCGACCGGTGACGCGGGTGTGCGACCGGATTCGTTCCTCGAGTGCTGCACGGAAGGCCTGGGGACGCGCGTACCTGCTCATCGCGGCGCCCCATGGTCGGCGGCGAGGATGGCGCCGACCTCGCCTTCGGTGAACAGTCCGCGTGCGACGCCGTCGGCAGCCGCGCGCTCGACGTGCTCGGGGGAGATCGAGGCAGCGTGGACATCGACGAGCGTGCGCAGCGGCGTGGTGACCGGGATCGGTCCGTGCCATGCGCGGTCGACCCCGTCGAGGTCGGCGTACTCAAGGCGAAGCCCCTCGGGGACCGAGAGGCGACGTCGGCGCCAGGACGTGGGGACCGTCATGGTGACGGTGTCAGGGAGCACGTCGGACAGCTCGTGCAGGAACAGCGCCGTCTCGTGGCTCAGCACCCCCTCGTGGCCGCTCCAGAGCCAGTGGACCACGAGGTCCTCGAGATCGGACGAAGGGTAGTGGACCAGGCGGTAGATGCCGCGGTGGACGCGCACGAGCCGACCTGACGCGAGGTGCTTGTGGATCAGCTGCGGCGAATAGCCCGCGTCGGCGGCCTGGCGGGTGGTGACGTGGCCAGCCTGCAGGTCGGCCGTCTGGTACAGCGCGGTCCAGGATGGGGCGGAGAGGGTCATGCGCGAAACTTAACCGATGGTTTAGTTTCGTGTGGTGGATGAGGTCTGGCGCGTCGGCGTGTCTACGCCACCAGCAGCCCCATCCGCGCCACGCGAGCCCGGGCTGCGGGCGAGATGCGGTCGAGGTCGAGCAGGGTGCGGGCGTCGTCGGGGTCGACGCGGACGTGGGTGTGGAGCGCGCTCACCACCAGGTCGGCGCCGTCCTCGATCTGCAGGCGGGCGGGAGGGAACAGGCGGCCGGGCACTGTGTCGGCCACTGCCGGCGAGGGGTCGGCGCGCAGCAGGAACAGCCTGTGCAGGACGCCCTGGAGGAGCACGCCGCCCACGTCGGCGCGGTCGTCGGCCACGGGGCGCGTGCTGCCCACCTCGGCGCGCGCGACGTCGACCAGCTCCTCGAACGGCACCGAGGCGGGCCACCGTGCGCAGAGGTGGTGCATCGCCGCCTTGGCGATGGGCGCGGAGGTCCGAGAGGTGCGGCCGGCCAGCTCCAGGGTGCCTGCCACCGTGGGGTCGGCCAGGGGACCCTCGGTGGTGAAGGTGCCGGCGCACTGCAGGTGGAGGCCCCCGAGGGAGGTGGGCCCCAGCCTGCGGGAGATCGTGCGTTCGCCGTGCACCAGCAGCGTGGCGCGGAAGGCGCGGTTCACGAGGAAGTCGAGGTACTGCTCGCGCTCGACCTGGTCGGGGATGCGCTGCAGGAAGGCCGTGGCCTCGGCGCCGAGGCCCGACGGCATCATGTCGGACAGCGAGGCCTCCGAGAGGAAGGCGAGGCCGTGCTCCTGGGCCTGCTGCACGAAGTCGTGGACGTAGACGGCGTGGTTGACCTCGCCCAGGTGGTCGTGGAGCAGGTAGGCGTCGGGGAGGCCGGCCAGGGTGGACGACTCCTCGTGCAGCGCGTCGGTGTAGGGCGTGTGGACCTCGGGGCCGCGCACCTTCGCCAGGAACTCCAGCACGGTGCGCGCGTGGTGCACCCGCGCCGCCGGATCCGTGAGGCGCCGGGTGTGGTAGCGCATGAGGTCGGCCACCATGCCCCGCATGCGCCAGCCGGGGAGCACGTTGTAGCTGACGTAGGCGACGCCGTGCGGCGTGAGGCGGTCGCGGACGAGCTGGAGGATCGCGGCGCGCACCGCCTCGGGCACCCACGACCAGATGCCGTGGGCGATGACGTAGTCGAAGGAGCCCCAGGCGTCGTCCACGTCGAGGATGTCGGCGTGGCGCAGGTCGAGGTTCGTGAGCCCGAGGCGCCGGGCCAGCGCCTGCGCCTCGTCCACCTGCACGCGCGACAGGTCGAGCCCGACGAATCGCGCCTCGGGGGAGGCCGAGGCCATCGGGACGACGTTGCCGCCGCGGCCACACCCGATCTCGAGCACGCGGGCCGTGCGCGGATCCGGCGCCTCGACGCCGAACAGGCGCGCCATGGCGGCGAGCCGGGTGGGCTGGGTGCGCTCGTAGGCGTGCGAGGTGTAGGGCACCGCATCGTAGGCGGTCGCAGGGGTTTCCGGCATGTTGCGCCCATAGCCCGCGCGCCTTCGCGATCCCCATGGGGCGGAGTACAGGGGCCGGGCCGAGAGGTGGGTGGTGCGCGGCGTGCGTCGCGTGGCCGACCCCGTGGAGGGATCATGAACGGGATCGTGGGTCGGATCGGCCTTCCGGCCATCGCGTTGTGCGGGTTCTCCCCGGCCTTCGCCCAGGACGTCGAGGTGGACGACGGCGCCGTGCAGCGGGCCTCGTGGATCGAGGAGGCCCGGGCCGAGCGGGAGGCCGCCCTCGAGGCGCGTCGTCTCGAGGCCGAGGCTGCGCGTCGAGCGGAGTCCGGCGCCGCGCGCATCCGGGCCCTCGCCGCCGAGGTGTCGGACTTCGTGCGGGGCTCGGTCGACCAGGCCACCGCGTCGGTGCTGGAGTTCCTGCACGACTCCCTGTCGCTGGTGAGCGACACCGTGGTCGAGCTCACGGCGCAGGTGAAGCAGAACAAGCTCGAGCAGATCAGCGGCAAGATCGAGCTCGAGGCGCTGGGCGAGCAGACCGCCAGGCAGGGCCGCGAGCTCGGCGCGCTGCAGGACGAGGTGGCCTCGCTGGCCGTCGAGGTGGGCGCGCACGGGAGCGCGCTCGAGATCCTCGGCGGCGACCTCGCCACCTTCGGCAGCGAGGTCACCGACCTGGGGGACGAGCTCGCCCAGCTCAAGGGCAAGGTGGACTTCGAGTACCACAAGTCGCGCGCGAAGGACGCGGAGCAGGACCTGGCGATCGGCGCGCTGCAGTCCGAGCTCGACCTGGTCGGCGACGAGGTGTCGTCCTGGGGCACGAAGATCGGTCGCCTGGCGGGCCTGGTCGCCCAGAACAAGGGCGACCTCGAGTTCGCGAAGGGCGAGTTCCAGATCTCGTACGGCAAGCTGCTGGCCAACGACGAGGCGCACGACGCCACCCTCCAGGCCCTCCAGGAGGCCCTCGGCAAGGTGGACGCCCAGCTCGTCGGCCAGGGGGCGGCGATCGCGCAGACCGCCAAGGAGCTCTCGGGCACCCGCGCCGCGGTGGCCACGCTGGAGCGGCGTGTCGACGGCATCGACGACGTGATCCGCAAGCTGGAGGACAAGCTCGCGAAGCTCGACGCCGCGAGCGCGCCGCCGCAGCCGGTGCTGGTGTCCACCATGGTCACCAAGGACCTGCGGTGGCAGGTGATCGAGGTGCTCCCGAGCGCCGAGGGCGCGGTGGCCGGTGGGCTGCTGCCGGCGGTGGGCTTCGGCCATGGCTGGACCCAGGACGAGGCCCGCGCGGCGATCGCCGAGGTGGGCACGCTGTTCCACGACCCCGGCGTGCTCTGCTGGTCGGCCGACGACCTGGCCTCCCCCGACAAGCCCGCCACGCTGGGCGGCATCCCCGTCCAGGTCTGCGCGGTGAGCCCCGAGCCGCCGCCGGGCTTCGTGCCCGAGGCGGGCATGGTGCTGTACGACCCCGGGGACTTCATCGTGGCGGTGAGCAAGGCCGTGTACGGTGGGGGGTACGCGTCGTCGGGGGGCACCACGGTGAAGGGGTCGAAGATCGACCTGAACCCGTAGGTCGGGCCCGCCGCGGTACAACCCGCCCGGGAGGACGTGTGGACCTCGATCAGCTCCGGGCCTTCCTCGTCGTGGCCGACGCGGGCACCTGGCTGGATGCCGCGCGCCGGTCCGGCGTCGCACGCACCACCCTCAGGCGTCGGGTGGCGGCGCTGGAGGCGTCGTTCGGCACGGAGCTGGTGCGGCTGCACGGGCAGGATCTGGTGCTCACGCCGCCGGGTCGCGAGCTGGTGGCGCGCGCCGAGGAGCTGCTCGAGCAGGCCGAGCGCCTGCATCGCGACCTGGCCCGCCAGGTGCACGACCCCAGCACCGGCCTCACGGTCCTCGTGCCGAACGGCGTCCACCCCGTGGCCACGGTGCACACCTTCGCGGCCCTGCGGGCACGTCACCCCGAGTCTCGCCTGCACGTGCGGCACCGGCGGGATCCGGTGGCCTCGCTGGCCTCCGAGGGGGACTTCGCGCTGCAGTGGGCGCCGTCGGTGCCCGAGGGTCCGTGGCTCGCCCGACGCCTGGCCACGGTCCGCTTCGGCCTGTTCGCCCATCGGATCTACGCCGAGGTCGCGGGCGTGCCGGACACGGTCGACGCGCTCGCCGCGCACCCGCTCTACATGCCGGTCCTGCCTGGTGGGTCGACCGGGCACCTGCCCCTGTGGGACGGGGGGCGTCTCGCCGTCCTACCCGCGTTGTCCAGCGACGACGTGTCGAACTGGGAGGCGGCCCGCCAGGGACTGGGCCTGGCCTTCGTGCCGGCGGTGGAGCTGCCCGGCGACGGCTGGGCGGGAGATGATCGCGTGCCGGTCCTGCCCGACGTGGTCGGGTGCGAGCTGCCCCTGTGGCTGGTGACCTCGCAGGCCACGCGTCATCGCCCGGCCATCCAGCCGCTCCTCCGGGATCTCGAGACGCTGCTCGACGCATGGACCGGGCAGGACGAGACCTGAGGTGTCGCGCAGGTGGCCACCGAGCGGCCACGTGCGGACACGGGTGGGGAGCGGGGGTGCAGTAGGGTGTGCGGCTCGCCCGGAGTCCGCGTCATGCCTTGGATCTCGTCGCCCTCGGTCCCCGTCCTGGTCCTCGTGGGGCTGCTGGCCGCCTGCGACGCCGGGCCCGGGGAGGGAGATCCGCGCGTGGATGGCGCCACGGACGACCCCACGGACTCCGGCGCCCCGGGAGACAGCGGGGACTCCGGGGACTCGGGGGACAGCGGGGACTCGGGAGACAGCGGCGACACCGGAGTGATCGGCGACTCGGGCGACAGCGGGGACTCCGGGGACTCGGGCGACTCGGGCGACAGCGGGGACTCCGGGGACAGCGGGGACTCCGGGGACTCTGGACCCACTGGCGACTCGGGCGACTCGGGCGACTCCGGCGACTCCGGCGACTCCGGCGACAGTGGCGTCACCGTCGACCTCGACGCGGCCTGCGACGACCTCGCCACGCTGCGCACCGACCCGGTCGCCCCCGCCTCCACCGCGGCGCTCGTCGCGCGCGTGACCTGGCGGGACCCGGCCGCCGCGGGCGTCGTGTCCTTCGCCTGGAGCGCCGTGCCGGGCGGCGCCACGCGCGTGGGCGCGGTGGTGCCCAGCCTGCTCACCGCGCGCGACCAGACGTGGACGGTGGTGGCCACCGTCGACCACCCCACGCGGGACTGCGTGGCCACCGCCGAGGTCACGGTGGTCAACAGCCCCCCGGCCTGCGCGGACGCCGTGATCACGCCGACGGCCCCGTACGCGGGCGACGCGTTGACCTGTGCCTGCGTGGACGGCACGGACGCGGACCGCGACACCCTCGCTGCCCCCGCCTGCACGTGGACGGACTCCCTCGGCGCCACGCTGGGCACGGGCTGCACCCTGGTCGGCGACGAGGTGCAGTCCGGCGAGCCCGTGGCCTGCACGCTGGTCCCCTCCGACGGCACCGACGCGGGGCCGGCCGTGGGGGACGTGGTCCTGCCGGGCAACCGGCAGCCCCTGCTGATCGCCACGACGCTGCAGGCCGACCGTGACCCGGTCCGCGGCACCGAGCCCGGCACCGAGCTGGTGTGCGGCCGCGAGGCGCTCGACCTCGAGGGCGACCTGCTCACGACCACCTGGTCGTGGACCGTGGACGGGGCGCTGGTGCACGTGGCGGTCGACACCGAGGCGACCCACGCCGTGACGGTGGGCCAGCTGGAGGCCTGGACGGGCGATGCGCTGGTGCGCGGCCAGGCCGTGGGGTGCGAGGTGGTGGTGGACGACGGCGTGTCGGACGGGCCGCCCGCGCGGGGCGAGGCGCCCGCGCTCCCCGTGGGGAACTCGCCGCCGAGGGTGCTGGGCGTGGGCCTGGCGAGCGGGCGCGCCGACAGCGTGTTCGCGTGCGCGCCCGTGCTGTCGGACGCCGACGGCGACGTGCCCGTCCTGCAGACCAGCTTCACCTGGACCAGCGCCGCCCAGGGCGTGCTGCCGGGCACCGACCGGGAGCTGGACACGGCGGGGCTGGGGCTGGTGCGCGACGACACGCTCACCTGCGCGGTGCGGGTGCACGACGGCTTCGACGGCGCCGAGGGCACCTCCGCGCCGGCCACGGTCCTCAACCGCCTGCCACGCCTCGCCGCGATCACGGGCGCAGACCAGACCGTGACGCGCTCTGCGGTGGGCGGCGTGGTGCGCTGCGGCGGGGTGGACTGGACCGACGGCGACGGCGACCCGGAGACCACCCGCTGCCGGATCGTGATCGACGGCGTGGAGGTGGCGTCGGCCGACCTCGGGCCGGGCCAGACGCTGGAGGTGACGGCAGAGGACGCGAGCTGGACGGTGGGCACGCCGATCCTGGTGGAGGCCACCCCGTTCGACGGGCTGGAGGTGGGCACGACGCTGACGCACACGCCGTCCGTGAAGGTGGGGCAGGCCACGGCGTGCACCCTCGCGGCCGTGCGCAACGAGACCACGGCCGGGCCGGACGATCCGTACCGGTGCGAGTGCGTGCTGTGGTCCGACGACGATCCGGATCCGGTCACCGCGGACGACCAGTGCCGCTGGTGGGTGCTGACGGAGCGCGGCGTGAGGCACTGGGACCGCCAGCGCTACCAGGCGCCGGCCACCACCTGGTTCCACGAGGGCTGCGAGCTCCCGGTGGACCTCGCGCCCGAGGGCGTGGCCGTCACGTGCCTGTACGCCGCACGGGACGCGCGCAACGGCAAGCTCACCACGGCGGACGTGTCCAACACGGTGGAGGTCTTCCCGTTCGGGGCCAACCCCACCTGGGACGACGCGGTGGTGACGCTGTCGCCGGGTCCCGAGCTCGGCATCAGCTACACGGGCGACCTGACCTGCGCGTGGAACGACACGGCGGTCACCACGTCGGAGCGACGCTTCCACCAGGTGGCGTGGCGGGTGAACGGCACCCAGGTCACGCCGTTCGGCGAGTACCCGGGAGACCCCGATCCGTCGCCGTACCCGCTGGAGGGCGGGCTGTGGTTCACGGGCCTGTGGTGGACCGTCTACAACGTCAGCCACCTCCCCGGCGGTCGCGAGCTCGCGCCCGGCGACACCATCCAGTGCGGCGTGCGCGCCCACGACGGCTTCAACCACACCGGCTGGACCTGGTCGGCGCCCACCACCCTGCGCGAGGCGGTGGCCGGCGAGCTGCGCACCCTGACCATCACGCCCGACGATGCGGCGCAGCCCGGCCGGGACGTGGCCTGTCGCGTCGAGGTCGAGCCGGGGGCGCCGGGCACGATCGGGCTGGTGCTCGAGGCCGACGACGGCCTGGGCGGCTGGACCGCGCTGTCGGAGGTCACCACCCCCACCGAGCCGGAGCTGGAGCTCACCTTCGACCCGGCCGACGACACGCCGGCGCCCCTGCGCTGCCGCGCCTGGCGGGACGATGGCGGCGGCCCCGTGGATCTCGACCAGACCCGGCCGATCCCCCTGCACCGCGACCCCGGGCAGATCACGCACGCCGAGGTGGTGCCCGAGGCATCGGAGGCCTGCGTGCGCCGGTCCTGCCGGGTGACGATGACCACGCCGGCCGGCGCCCCCCGGGACGGCATCGATCTGGCGGTGGACGTGCAGTGGCGGGTGGACGGACAGGCGGCTGCGGCGCCGTACGCCGTGGTGGTCACCAACCCCGTGCGTGCGCCCACCTTCTCGTTCGAGGTGCCCGCGCCCGACGCGCTCGGCCTGTCGCCCGGCGACGCGCTCACCTGCGACGTGGCCGTGCGGGTGGTGGACGCGACGCCGACGGTGACGGCGTCCACGGCCCCGCAGGTGGTGGAGGGCACCGCGCCCACGCTCGACGGCGCGACCCTGCCGCTCACCGTGCGCGACGACGGGCCGATCACGTGCGCGCTCGGCGCCGTCACGTCGGTGTGCGGGGCGGAGGCCGAGGTCGACATCACCTGGACGCTGGACGGCGAGGTGGTGGGGACGGGGGCCACGATCGACGCCGAGGGGCTGCCGGTGGACGGTGGGCTCGCGTGCGCCGCGACGCCCCGCGACCCGAGCGGGCTCGTGGGCCCCACGCAGACCTCCGCCACGGCCGAGGTGCGGCCCAGCCAGTGGACGATCCACGGCGTGGCGGCGGGCGACCTCGCCGGCATGTCGGTGGCGAGCGTGGGCGACCTCACCGGCGACGGCCGCCCCGAGATCCTCATCGGCGCGCCCAATGCGGCCACCGGGTCGTACACGAGCGCGGGTCGCATCTGGCTGGTGAAGGCCGCCCCCGAGGACCGCACCACCGACCTCGCGCACGTGGAGGGCGGGCAGGGCGGCTGGACCTGGCGCGGCATGAGCGGCGGCTGGACGATGCAGGACACCTGGTGCCGCCCCGGCGTGGGGTCGTGCGAGGCGGTTCCCGCGGGCACGGCGGAGCGTCCCTCCTTCGAGGCGCCGCTGGGCGACGGCCTCGGCACGCGCGTGCGCGCCGCCGGCGACATGGACGGCGACGGGGTGCCCGACTTCGTGGTCAGCGCGCCCTACGCCCTGGCCCACGGCGCCTACCTGGCCGGGATGACCTACCAGATCTCCGGAGCGAGCATCCGCGAGCCGGCCCTGTCGATCGGTCAGCTCGCGCAGCGCGGCGGCCGGTCCTTCGAGGGCGAGCAGGGCATCGACCCCGAGCTGGCCTACGTGAAGGAGGAGGGCTTCTGGTTCCCCGACCCGCTGCACGACGGGCACCTGTCGGGCATCGGCCTGGCCACCGCGGACCTCGACGGCGACGGCTACCGCGACCTGCTCGTGGGCGCGCTCGGGGCCGAGGGCGACCTGGTGGACCTGGGTGGGGTGGCCCCGAACGCCGGCGGCGCGTGGGCGATCCGCGGCGGACCGGGCCTGGCCGACACCTGGCTCGGCGACCTCACCGAGTCCGTGGAGGCCGCTCCCGAGGCCGCGGGCGCTGCCTACGTCGAAGGCGCCATCTGGACCGGCGTCGACACCGAGAACGGTCACCGCTTCATCCCGGTGGCCGCGGAGGTGGGCCGTCACCTGGTGGACGCGGGCGACATGGACGGCGACGGAGACGACGAGGTGCTCGTGTCGCACACGGGCGGGCTCGGCTGGGACGGGGGCTGGTGGAACGCCAACTACCTCGTGCTCGGCGGCGCCTTCGAGCACCACCGCTTCGCCGACCCCGGCCCGAACGTGGTGGTGCTGGCGACCCAGGGCGCCGACTACGGCATGTCGTGGGCCATCCCCGAGGCCGTGGAGTCGGGCAAGACCGACTGGTTCGGCATGGCGTCGGGCGTGGGCGACGTGAACGGCGACGGCCTCGCGGACCTCGTCATCCCCTACACGGAGCGCGAGGACGGTCGCGCGCAGTCCGAGGTGGCGGTCTTCTTCGGGCGGCCGGACCTGCACACCCTCGACGTGGAGGGGCCGGACCGCGGCGAGGGCGGCTTCGTGGTGGAGGGGGTCCCTTCACCCAACGGCTACAACCTCATGCGTGCGGCGCGCCTGGGCGACGTGGACGGGGACGGCCTCGACGACATCGGGCTGGCCTTCAGCGTGCCGCGCGAGGGCGACCACGTGGCGGTGGTGTACGGCCGGACCGGCACCGACACGGTGGCCTGGAGCGAGATCGTGGACGGCACCGCCGGCTACCTGTTCGCCTTCGACGTGTTCGGCGGGTTCAGCGACGTGGCGGCCGACGACGTGGACGGCGACGGCCTCGGCGACCTGATCCTGGGCAAGGCCACGGCCGACGTCGACGGGGTGGGGGAGGACGCCGGCGCGGTCACGGTGTGGTTCGGCCGCGACCTGCGGGGCCGCATCACGGCCCAGGGCAGCCTCGGCGACGACGCGCTCGTGGGGAGCGAGGCGGCGGACCGGATGCTGGGCGGCCGCGGCGACGACCTGCTGGACGGCCGCGGCGGCCCCGACGTGCTGTACGGCGGCGCCGGGGACGACACGATCCGGGTGGGCGACCTGGGCTTCCTGCGGGTGCAGGGCGGGCTGGGCCACGACACCCTCGTGCTCGACCTGGACGGCGACGTGCCGCTCGCCGACCACCGGGGACGCCTGCGCGGGGTGGAGGCGTTCGACCTGCGGGCCGGCAGCGTGAGGCTCACGGTGCGCGTGCCCGACGTGCTGCGCCTGCCCGACCTCGATCGCACCCTCACGGTGCTCGGCGACGCCGGCGACACGCTCGTGCTGGTGGACGACGGCTGGCAGCAGACGGGCACGACGCCGGAGGGCCAGCGCGTGATCACGAACGCGGCCGCGACGCTGATCGTGGACCCCGGGGTGGTGGTGCAGGCGGCGCCGACGCTGGTGATCGGCGCCCTCGGCGTGGACGAGGGCAGCGACCCGGGCGCGCTGGTGGGCACGCTGTCGGCGGTGGACGTGTCGGGTGGGGTGGCGACCCTGGGGGTGGCCCCGAACCGCTGGTTCGACTTCGACGCCGGGACCGGCGCGCTCACGGTGGCGGCGGAGGAGCTGGACCACGAGACGACGCCGCGCGTGTCGATCTCGGTGTGCGCGCAGGTGCCCGCGGGCCTCGAGACCTGCCGCTGGCTGCCGGTGGCGATCCGCGACGTGCCCGAGGCGCCGTCCTTCGGGGTGCGCACCGGCCGCACCTCGGTGCCCGAGTACGCGCCCTTCGACACCACGGTCGCCCAGCTCGCGGCCTCGGACCCGGACGAGGGCGACACCATCACCTACGGCTGGGTGTCGGAGGACCACGTGGGCTCCGGCTCGGACCGGCGGGCCTTCGAGGTCGATGCGCAGACCGGGCGTGTGTACGTCGTGGACGCCGCGTCGCTGGACTTCGAGACGGGCCCCGTGGTGGAGCTCACGGTGGACGTGGTGGACACGGCGGGCCTGCGCGACGTGCGCACCGTGGTCGTGGACCTGATCGACCGGCAGACGCAGACCCAGGTGCTGACGATCCCGCTGCTGTCCGAGGCCGAGCTGCTCGTCTCGCCGTCGACGCCCTTCGACCTGCTGGTGGCCAGCGGCGGGGCCCAGCGTCGGGTGGCGACCGCGACGGAGCCCGTGCCGCAGGGCGACATGGTGCTGGCGGAGGAGGGCTTCGAGCAGGACTTCGGCCCCCCGGACGGGCCGCCCGAGGAGCTCACGTTCGGTCCGCCCGGTCTGGGGGACCTCATCCCCATCGGGATGCGGGTCTCGGGGCGCGTCGACGCCGAGGTCGACGTGGACGTGAGCGCGCCGGTGGCCGACATCTACCTGCCCGTGGAGCTGTCGCTGCGGTTCCCGGACGACCTCGTGCTGGGCGAGCCCTTCACCCCGCTCACCGACTGGACCCTGCAGGACGACGCCATCCTGAGCGGCACGTCGCTGGGGATCGACGTGCGCTACGGGCTGGGCTTCTCGGACTTCCGGGTGGACCTCGTCCACGACACGCTGGGGGTGGCCCACATCGGGCCCATCCAGAAGCATGGCGCCATGTCGCGACGGGTGGAGCCCTCTCCGCTGGTGGGTCGCAAGCTGTCGGTGCTGTACCCGAACGGGGTGTCGATCGCGGGGGCCTCGCCGCCCGTGCACCTCTGCTTCCGCGTGGCCCCGGAGCTGTGTCCGGACCTGCCCGGTGGGCCCACGTGCGAGACGGTGGCCGACCCCGCGTGCGATCGGCCGGAGGGCACGCAGCCCGACGTGGCCGGCGGGCAGTGCGGGGACGAGGTCTGCTACGCCGACCTCGAGGGCAAGGACAACGTGCAGATCGAGGCGGCGTGCCCGGGCCTGCTGCCCCGGCCCGACTTCGACGGCTGCCTCGCGGCGGTGGCCGACGACAACCTCGAGTGGCTCTTCCACTCCGTGATGGACGGCTTCGTCACCGGCGGCTTCTTCACCGGGACGGACTCGGTGGACTTCGACGGCGTGCTGTCCGACCCCGACACGGTGCTCGTGCCCACGGTCACCAGCCGCTACGTGCGCCTGCCCACGAACCCCGCGCAGCTCGTCGACGACGCGGGCGGCCCGATGATCTGGACCAACGCCGCATCGTGGGACTTCGGCACGGCGAACGGGCGCATGCGCGTCGACGTGTGGGGCTACTGGTCTCCCGTGTACGTCACGCTCGACAGCCAGGAGCTGTACGCCACCCGGCTCGACCGGCTCTGGGGCACGCTCACGTTCGAGGGCGGCACCACGGTGACGGCCGAGCTGCGCGAGGGCTTCGGGGCGCTCACGCTCCCCGAGGGCGAGGACGTGAACGGCGACGGCCGGCTCGAGTTCACCCTGGTGCTCGCACCCGACGTCGAGCTCACCCGCTTCTGGGCCTGGTCGGTGGGCCTCGACCTGCCGACGAAGGCGGGCGGCGCGAAGGTGAAGGTGTGGGAGGACGTGCTCGACCCCTTCAGCGGGCAGACGTCGGAGGTGCTGGTGGAGGAGCGCGGCCTCGGCCCGCTCTTCGAGGAGCGCTGGCAGTGGTCGCGCGCCTTCCCCGACGAGCACGTGTTCGCGTCGTGGGCGGCGACGGGGTTCGAGCCGGTGGTGCTGGAGGGGGCGGTGCAGCTGACGCGGCGGTGAGGGGAGGGCGGCGCGGTCAGTCGAGGCAGGGCTCGTACCAGCCCATCCGCCCCTCGTAGGCCGCTGCCTGCGCCTCGGCGTCGGGGTGTGCGTCGTACCGGGCCCTCGCCCAGGCCTCCCAGTCGGCGTCGACCTCCTCCAGGGGAGCCCCCAGCATGCGCTCCACGGCGTCGGGGTCCAGGCCCTCGCGTGCGGCCGCCAGGTCCAGCACGACCTCGCGGCCCAGCACCTCGTCCACGTAGCGGAACCACGACGCCCGCAGGATGTAGGCCTGCCCCTGGCAGCGCAGGTTCAGCTCCTCGTGCCGCTCACGGTACGCGGCCAGCGTGGGCCCCCCCTGCGTCAGCCAGTGGCCCACCACCACGTCCTCGTCGAAGCCGAAGAGCGAGAACCCGGTCTTGCCCGGGTCGACCAGGAGGGCGACGTACTCGGCCCAGCCCTCCAGGTAGAAGCCGGCGAACGCCGACCTGTCGAGCGCCGGGGCCACCAGGGCGTCGTAGGCGATGGCGTGCACCAGCTCGTGGGCGTACATCGCCCGATAGCCGCCCTCCGACTCGGAGAAGCGCCACAGGTGCACGGTGCCCTCGTCGTCCACGTAGGGCGAGGTCCAGCGGAACCAGCCGTGCAGCTCCACCCGCACCTCGTCGTCCAGGGCGACGTCTGCCGGGTGCAGCGCCGCGATGGCGGTGAGCAGGTCCTCCCCGACCTCGAGCAGCGTCTGCACCTCCTCCTCCGAGCTGGTCAGCCCGTTCCCCACGACGTGCAGGCGGTCGGTCTGCGCCTCGATCGTGCAGGCCGGGAGGGCGGCCAGGGCCAGCGCGAGGGCTTGTGTCGTCTGCATCTCCGGCCTCTCGGGGGGCGGAGGGGGGGTAGCGTGGTCGTGCTGGTGGGCGCCAATGAGGGGCGGCTGGCGTTGCAGCGCCGGCGGGGCGTCGTGCGGCGGGATGAGACTTGACCGGGATGGCGTGCCGGTCCGGTAGGTTGGACCGGGGATGTCCCCAGCGGGGACGCGCCGACGAACGACGAAGAAGGAAGGTGATCAGAGCGATTGCCTTTCCCGCAGGACGCTCCTGGACTCTCCTTGCTTCGTCAGGTTCTCCCGTCCGTTGTCGAGCAGATGCCGTGCGGCGCTCAGCCCCAGAAGCCGCCGTGCGCGTCCTCGTCGACGATCCGCACCAGGGCGGGGAGCGTCACGAGGTGGCTGGCGGGCTTCCAGGCGTGCCACTTGGCGTCGGCTCGCTTCCAGTGCAGCGTCCAGCGGTCCTGGGTTCGCGTGTACGTGAACTGTGCGACGCCAGAACGGGTCTCCTGCGTCGGGTCCCGGTAGGAGGGGCGAACCTCCACGATGCGGACCTTGTGCCCGTCGATCTCCACCTCGAGGCGCAGCTTGTCCCGGAGGTGCTCCGGTGGCTGGCGCCGTCGCACGAGGGCGCCGACGGTGGCGTCGATGTGGGCGAGCTCGTCGTCGGTGAAGGCCACGTGTCCGGGATCCTCGGGTCGTTCCTGGTGTGAATGGACGAAATTGCTATAGTTACGAACAAGTGATGCGGAATCGATCCATGGACCCTGAACTGCGCAACCTGATGACGAGCCTGGGAGGCACCGCGCGCACCCGAGATGTGCGGGCGGCCGGTCTCCACCCCCGCGATCTGTACCGCGCGCGGGATGCGGGCGACCTCATGGAGGTGTCGCGCGGCGTGTACCGCCTGGCGGAGGAACCTCTCACCGAACCCGACCTCGTGGCGGTCGCCATGCGCGCGCCGAAGGCGCTGTTCTGCACGCTGACGGCGCTCCACCTGCACGGGATCACGGAGGCGATCCCCCACGCCGTCCACGTGGCTCTTCCGCACGGAACGCACGCGCCCTCGCTCCACCATCCACCGCTGGAGGTCTACCACTTCTCGGCGGTGAGCTTCCGGGCGGGCCAGGAGCTGCGCGTGATCGACGGGGTCGAGATGCACGTCACTTCGCCCGCGAAGTCCGTGGCCGACGCGTTCAAGTTCCGGACCCGTGTGGGGCTCGACACGGCGATCGACGCGCTCCGCCAGGCGATCGCCCGGCGCATCGCCACGCCCGCGGAGATCGACGACATGGCCAGGGCTTGTCGGGTGCAGCGCGTCATGCGGCCCTACCTCGAAGCGCTCGCATGACGAAGAAGGAGACCACGAACATCGCGGCCTCTGTCCGGCAGCGCCTGCTGGATCGCGCCCGAGCCGAGAAGCGGGTGTTCCAGGAGCTCGCGACCTTCTACGCGATGGAACGCTTCCTGTTCCGGCTGGCGGCATCGCCCCACGCCGACCGGTTCGTGCTGAAGGGCGGGGTGATGACGCTGACCTGGGCCGGGGAGTACGGACGGCCCACGCGCGACGTGGACCTGCTGGGGTGGGGCGACAGCACCACCAGCGCTGTGGTGGCTCGGCTCGGGGACATCCTCGCGACCGAGGTGCCAGCGGACGGGGTCGTGTTCGACCTGGACTCGCTCGAGGCCGAGCCCATCGCCGTGGCGAGCGCCTACGTCGGCGTCCGAGCGCGGTTCACGGCAGACTTCGGCGGCATGGTCGTCCGCGTGCAGGTCGACGTGGGGTTCGGTGATGCCGTCGTCCCCGAGCCGACCTGGGTCGACTATCCCCAGCTGCTCGATCTCGGTGCGCCGCGGGTGCTCGGCTACCCGGCGGCCGCCACGCTCGCGGAGAAGCTCCACGCCGTCTGTTCCCTCGGGCTCACCAACAGCAGGATGAAGGACTACTACGACCTCTGGACCGCTCGACGGCTCGGCGTGGTGACGGCGGAGCACCTGGGGGCGGCCATCCGGCACACCTTCGCGCGGCGTGGGACGCCGATACCAGCAGAGCTGCCGGTCGGCCTGACGACGGCCTTCGTGACGGAGCCGACGAAGCAGGCGCAGTGGAAGGGGTTCGTGCGGAAGTCGCGGCTGGAGGGGCCGGGTCTGGGGGAGGCTGTGGAGGCCGCCGCTGCGCTTGGGGCGGCGGGGTTCGCCGCGGCGCGGGACTGATGTTCGAGGGTGAGCCCGGCGGTTCATCTACGGTCTCGGTGCTCGAGTGTCCGACTGCATGGCGCGCCGTGCGGTGGACGTCGTGGCGACCACGGGAGTGGAGGACCATCTGGCCCCCGGTGCCGACGGCGGGTTTCGGTGCGTGTCCTGGACTCAGCGTCCACACCTCGAAGCCCGCCTGGGGCGCGGTCAGGGTCCCGCGCGGGGCGTCGACACGAACACCCTCGACAGCCGCAGCAAGTCGTCCCCGCGCCCCACCATCCCCGGTTCGCAGGTCGCGGACGACGACACCGCCGCCCGGCTCACCTCGCGCACGACCCGCTCGTCGTAGGCCCCGTCCGGGTACGCGAACGCCACCTGGCCACCGAGCTGCCGCACCGCGCTGACGGACCCCTCGACCTCAGCCCGAAGCGTTTCGTCATCTACCTGCGTCAGGCGGGGGTGGCTGACGCTGTGAGCGCCGACGCGCATCCCGAGGCCGACCAACGCGGCCCACTCACTCGGACGCAGGTACAGACGTGCAGCGAGGTCGGCTGGCAGCGCGCAGCCGACCGAATCGGCCAGCGCCGCTACCATCGCGGCCTGCTGCGCGGGCGTGGCGGCGAGCAGGC
Source organism: Alphaproteobacteria bacterium (assembly GCA_020632955.1). Classification (GTDB taxonomy): domain Bacteria; phylum Myxococcota_A; class UBA796; order UBA796; genus JACKEO01. The sequence continues at coordinate 400,164 of JACKEO010000001.1, read as the reverse complement.
GCGCCTTCGGCTCGCCTTCCACCCAGGCGGTCTTGCACTCGTAGGTGTCGACGCGCCCCCGGTGCTCACCACCGCCGGGCAGCGGCACCCTCGCCACCCGCCCGGCGGCGTGGTCCAGCAGCCAGTACCACGCGTCCACGACGGCCACGTCAGAAGCCTCCCCGTGGAGCCCGGTCGCGACGTAGAACGTGGCCGAGACGCCCCGCGCGGCGAGCAGCGGCGCCACCACGTCGAGGTGCTCCCTGTAGCCGTCGTCGAACGTGAGGACGGATCCGTGCGGGAGCCGCTCACCGGCTGCGAGCGCGCACTCCACCGCTTCGAGTCGCAGGACCGGGCCGGCGTCCTCGACGACACGCAGGAACTCGGGCACCGTCAGCGCCGTGCCCCGCATCCGGTAGCAGCTCGGAAGGTCGAAGACGGCCGAGGCGTCGCCGAGGATGCGATGGAACATCAGGATGCGGGTCGCGTCAGAAGCCACGACTTCCTTCCCTCGTGCCCACGAGCCTGACGGCCAGCCTGACGGCCTCCTCCGCGCTTGTGGCCCGGTGCAGGAGGTCGCCGCGACGGTGGTCGAGCCGCTCGCCGGCCAAGCGCGCGCTCCATCCCTCGCCGAGGTCGAGCGCCACGATGGGCTTGCCATGCTGCCAGGCCAGCGCGATCTCGCTGAGCGTGCCCGACCCGCCGCCGACGGCGACCACCACGTCGGCCATCGCGACGAGGATGGTGTTGCGGGCGTAGTTCATGCCGGTCGGCACCACCACGTCCACGAAGGGGTTGGCTTCCGAGGCGACCAGGCCCGGCAGTACGCCGATCACGCACCCATCGGTCCAACCGGACGCCTGCCGCGCGCCGCGCGAGGCGGCGGTCATCACCCCGCCGAGTCCCCCGGTGGCGACCCGGAAACCAGCGTCCACGAGCCCAGCCCCGATGGTCTCGGCTGCGCCCAGGATGACCTCCGAGGCCGAGTTGGCCCCGGCGACGACGGCGACGCGCCGTCGGGTGCTGCCGTTCATGCGCTCATCCATGCCACGGACCTACAAGCAACAGCGTGTGCCTGGGCACTTCGGTGCCCTCGGCCCGACGTGCGAACTCGCCGAGCGTGCTGTCGATGATCCACTCGTCCGGCCACCCGATGCGGTGTCCCACCACGATCCGCCCCTCGAGACCGAAGTGGCGTGTGCCGACCTCGAGGACGTCTGCGATGGACTGGTCCGCCAGGAACAGCGCCATCGGCATGCCCAAGGCCGCGAGGGTGTCCATGCGCCGGCGGGCCAGAGGTGCGGCGTCGCGCCCTGGCGCGTAGACGGCCATCGGACATCCCGACTCGACACGTGCGTGCTCGAGACCGAGCTTCGCGAGGAGCGCCTGGAGACTGCTCACACCGGGATGCACCTCGAAGCGGATGCCTTGCTCGCGCAGCCACGCTCCGTTGGCAGAGAGCGACCCGAAGCGGCCGGGCTCCCCAGCGTAGAGCGTGGGGTCCCCGGCGTAGAGCCACGCGACCCGCTGGCCCGCCTCGACCGCGGCGCGGACCCACTCCCGGATCTCCGCGTCCTCGAACCAGCATCCCCATCGGAGCTCGCCGCGCACGAGAGCGCGGATCGGGTCGCCCATCTGCGTACCAGGAAAGATCACCACGTCCGCCTCGGACACGGCACGACGGGCCGCATCGGTCAGATAGCGCTCGTCGCCCCCCGGCCCGATGCCCACGATGTGGACCTGCGGCGCTGGTTCAGCTCGCACGCGCCACCTCCACCACGGCGATCGTGGCTCGGTCTGGAAGGACGGCGACAGCGGGGGCCATCTGGGGCGCGAGGTCATTCGGCATGGCGGTTTGCCATCTCTAGAAGCTGCCGCTCAGCCGTCTCCAGCCGCCGGCCGAAGTTCCGGGCGTTCTTCGGGTCCATCCCGATCCGCCGGCCCGCCTGCGCCTGGACGTGACCGCACTCAAGCAGCGCCGCGCGCAACGTCGCCACCTCGAGCCGCTTCAGTTCGAGGTCGAGGTCGCAGGGGAGCTGCAGCGAGCCCGCTCGGGGTGGTAGTCGATTGGTGTCGAGCGCTGCGCGGAGTGCGTCGGGACCGAGCTCCTCGACCTTGCTCGGCGCGTCCATGAGCGTCCGCAGCAGGATGAGCTGCAGCTCGCGGATATTGCCGGGCCAGTCGTGCTCGCGGAGCACGGCGATGCCGTCGTCGGTGACCAGGCCGTGGTGGTCGAGGCGGTGCAGGATTGCCCGGCAGAGCTCGGGCAGGTCGTCGAGCGTCTGCCGTAGAGGGGGCAGGCAGATGATGCCCGCCGAAACCCGGTAGAACAGATCCGTTCGCATCGCGTTCATGCCCGGGGTCTGCTGCTCGATGCGCGGATCGCCGAGCGCGGAGACGACCAGCCGTGCGTTGACTGGGACCTCTCTTGTCGAGCCGAGAGGCTCGACATGGATGATGCCTTGGTCGGCGCGATTGAGCGCCCGAAGCAGCTTGCCCTGCACCGGGGGAGCGAGGTTGAACACCTCGTCGAGGAAGAAGGTCCCGCCATTCGCTTCTCGGATGCGCCCGTGCCGGTCGGTGTCCGCCCCGGTGAATGCACCCTTGACGTGGCCGAACAGCAGGCTGTCGGCGAGTTCCTGTGAGAGCTGGGCGGCGTTCTGCGCCATGAACCGCCCCTCACGGCTCGACTGCTCATGCAGCATCTTCGCGACCACCTCCTTGCCGGTGCCCGTCTCGCCGATGATCAGGACGGGGAAGGGCCTGTCGGCGTAGCGAGCGACTTTCTGCCTCACCTCCTCGATGGCCGGTGTGGAGCCCAGGAGTTCCGCGTCGTCCGGGGAGGGGACTCGCGACGGCGAGCGGAACAGGTCGCGTCGAAGCTCCCAGCGCAGGCTGGAGGAGAGCTTCTGGTCACCCAGCCACACGTCGGTCCTCGGGTACACGCTGACCGCCTCCACGACGGCCGCGAGGAGCGCGGGAGCAAGGTCGGGCGGGAGCCGCACGTCGAGCTGGCTCGACTGCTTCAGCGGCATCCGTAGGCCCACGTCCGCGAGGTAGCCGGCGAGCGCGAGGGCCAGGTCGTCGGCATCTCCCGCTCCGGCCACATCCACCGGCGCGAACACACTGACGCCGTCCTTGGCGATTCCCTCCATGCAGAGCGCACGACGCATGGCATCGTGGCGCGCGGTGCGGTGGCGCTCGCGCGTGTCGGCACCTTCCTTGCCCGCTCTGTGGGGGCTCCCGCCGATCAGCACGACCCAGCACGGCGGCGAGTTGCTGAGGCGCTCGGCCAACGCAGCGTCGGTCGGGTGGTTCAGGTCACCACGTTCGGGGTGGGGCCGCACGAGGACCAGGGTGGCGTTCTTCATGCGGTCACCTCGATGGGGAGGACGCTGTACAGCTTGGCGTGGCGGGCCTCGTCGGTGAGGTTCACGCGGGAGAGCAGCCGGCCGTCCCGGCGGTCGAGCAGCAGTACGCTCGTCTCGCTGCCGTCGGGCGCCCGATCGGCCCAGCGGTGGCGCGGGAGGCGGGCCCGTCGCACCTCGGTCAGCCCGATGGCCAGGTGGTCGTCGGTGACGGCGAGGCCGCGACACCAGCCGTGGTGTCCGACGGCGAACGCGTCGATCCGGCGCCGTTCGCGCAGGGTCACCGCGTCGAGCTCGATCGCGCTTCCGTCGATCGCTGTGAGCCAGAAGGCGTCGTCGTGGACGATGCCGTCGTGCAGGAAGTGCCCGTCGAGGCGTGCAGCCTCGTCGAAGCCGTGCAGGTTGCGCAACGCCCCGTCGGCGAAGCAGGTCGCGAGCAGCCGCCCATCGACCTGGGCGACGTGGTTGACGTGCAGGTGGTCCGGCACCTTGAGGCGATGGAACGGAGCCGAGCGCCGCTCGATGGCGTGGTAGCCGTCGTCCTCTCGCGGGTCCGACCAGGGCGCGGGCGGCTCGCCCGACCAGCCGGGGCGCACCGGCGGGGCCTCGGCTGGGAAGTCGTCGCCCTGGATGCGACGCGCGTTGGCCCAGGCCGGGAGCAGCGCGTGGCTGCCGAGGAAGCGGCCGTCGAGGTCGAGCACGTCCACCGCGCCCAGGCCAGTGTTCGAGACGTAGAGCCGGTCGTCCATGGCGGCGACGTGGTGCAGGTCGTTCATGCACGGCTGGTGCAGCACGCCGGTCACCTCGGCGCGCACGGGATCGATCCGCACCACGGCGGCGTGAGCGGCGACGTAGAGCAACCCGTCGGCTCCGAGGCTTCCCCCGGCGAAGCCCTTGGTCGGGACGTGCAGGTGCGCGGGTGGCGTCCAGCGCAGCAGCACCTCGGCGCGCTGGGTCGCGAGGTCCACCAGCCACACGACGCCATCACCGCCCTGGTCGAAGTACCCGCCGGTCACGAGCGCCTTCACCAGCCACCTCGCCACGCGCGCACCGCGTCGGGGAGGCGGGCCAGGAAGGCGTCGATCTCGCCCGGATCGCCTGGCATCGGCTCGCCGGCTGCCGCCAGACGGTCGAGGGTGTCCAGCGCCTCCAGTCCGTCCGCGACGGCGAGGTCGAGGTCCGGGTCCGACCACGCCGTCAGCGCGAGGACCTGCTGCCGAAGATCGGCCAGCCGGGCGCGAAGTTCCCGTCGCTGCGCCGTGACGCGCGCCTCCCGCGCGGGGAGCTCGTGCGCCACGGTGCGCGCCTCGGCCACGGCGCGGGCCAGGACGACGCCACGAACCTGGGCGGCGGTGTGGTGGGCGGCCTGATGGGCGGCGACGTAACCGGGCCGGGCCGCCTGACCCTTGCGACGGTGGAGCAGCGGCAGCGTGGCCTCGACGACCGCGCCTGGCTCCTCGGCCTGGGCGAGCGCCGCCCACACCGTGTCGGCGCGACGGGTCGTCACGCCGTCGGGCGTCGCGAGTACCGGCGTCGGCCAACGGAACAGCGCGTCGAGGTCGAGAAACAGCGCGTTGCCACCTCGCCGTAGGGACGGACGCGGCGCTGCGTCGGTGCCGTCCCACACGAGCGGACGGGTGAGCTGTTGGCCGTCGATCAGGTGCGGCAGGTCGCGCAGCAGGTCGAGCGCCACGTCGCGCACGCGCGCCCCGGCGCGTTGCGGCGCGTAGGGCCACACCGCGTCGGCGTGGGGGGCCTGGGCCTCGGTGAGGTCGTAGTAGGCGTCGAAGGTCGGCGGGGGGGCCGCGGGCGGCTGCCAGTCCGCGTCGGGGCCGAGGACGAGCATCCGGGACACGTTCTCGGCGAGGTCGTGGAGTTGACCGCCGAGGCTGTCCAGGCCGGGCACGGGCGGGTCGCCGGTGAACGTCCCGAGCACGACGGCGTGCTGCGGCAGATGCGACCAGAACCGCGCAGCGCGGAACAGCAGGTTCGTGTGCCGACCGATCCGGCCGTGCGGGTCGAGCTGCTGGAAGGCGAGGTCGTCATCGACCATCCACACCACGATCGGGTGGGCCGACGGGTGAGGGAGCCCCCCGACGGGCGTGGCGAGGTGAGCGCGCAGGGCGGCGATCTGCGCGTCCCGCGCGGCCCCGATGGGCACCGGCAGCCGGTCGCCGACGGGCGGGAGCACACCGGCCTCGGCGGCGCGGTCCAGCGCGCGTCGGAGATCCTCGATGGCGACCCGGTGGACGAAGATCCCGTCCGGGTCCGGCTCGGGCGCACCCTCGGCGCGGTCGTGGTTCGCGACGAGGAGCACGCCGACACGTCCGGGGTAGTGCGACGCGCGCACCTCCTCCGCGAGGGTGTCGAGCAGCCGACGAACGGACGCGCCGCGCCCCACGGTGGCGAGAGACACCAGCACGTCGGGCACGTCCTCGCGGGCAGGTGGCTCCAGGCCGACGCTCTCCCGCGCGTGCCCTCGCCCGAGGGCGAACCAGCGAGGCTCCCCGAACAGCTCGGGCCGCCGTCGGCCCACCACCTCCAGCGCCTCGTCCACCAGCCGGGGCGGTAGCGCGAACCGCTCCGCCAGCAGCGCGCGCACGGCGTCGCGCCCGGCCACGCGGCGTACCGAGCGACCGAAGCGCGTGTCGCGGGCGTACTCCGCATCGCGCAGGGTCAGCACCGCGTCCGGCTGGATGGCGACGGCGCGAAGGCCGCTCAGGAACGGCCCGAACCCCGCCTGGGTGTAGTGGGCGGTCACCATCGGGGCGAAGTCGTCGTAGGCGCGTGGTGCCGGGTCGACGACGTAGACGGTCTTGAGCGCGCCGTCGGGCATCGCTCGCAGCAGGGTCGGTCCACCAGGCGCTCTCGGCTCGAAGCGGAACCGCCAGCCCTGGAAGGACTGCTCCTGCACCGGGCCGTCGAGGTCCCAGGGGCGCAGGTAGGGGTGCCCGTTGCCCACGTCGCACAGGAATCGCCCGCCGTCCGCGTGGACCACGGCGACGAAGTGATCGCCGGGCTCCCGCACGGTGGTCGCCGCGAGGCGCGCGTCGAATCCGACCGCCTGGAGCAGCGCCGTGAACGGCGGTGTCGTGCGGTCGCAGTTGCCCCCGACCCCGGCGATGGCCTCGTCCACCACCTCGTGGAGCGCCTGGAGCCCCCACGGCCGCCCGTCGTTTGCGAGGAGCAGCAGGTTGTGGAAGGGCACCGCCATGAGGTGCGCCGCCTGCAACCGGGCGAGGCCGGCGGCGTCGTGGCGCACGTCGGGGCTGCCGAGCCGGGCGAGGTAGGCGTCGACCCGGCGGTTGTCGAGTGCGGCGAGCCTCATGACGCGCCCCCTGCCGTGCGGCCCGCCCAGCGGAAGATCACGTCGAGCTCGGCCGTGTGCAGCGGGAAGGTCCAGCCCGGCAGCGACTCGTTCAGGCCGTGGATGCGCGCGCCCGAGTCGTTGACCCCTACTGCGAGGTAGCGAGCGTCCTCGGGCAGCGCGTGATTGAACGGGCAGCCGCCCTCGACCACGTTCTTGTTCAGGCCCCGGCACTCGTGGCGGGCGGCGACGCCCCACCGTGACGCGAGGCCGCGCAGCGCGCGCAGCAGGTCGGTCAGTGCCGGGTCCGGCGGGAGGCTGGTGTCGTGACGGCCCACAGTCCGCCCGAGCAACCGCAGCGTGCCGTCCTCGTGGTCGTGGTAGCCCGTCTCGTCGAGCCACAGCGTGGGCCGCAGGTCGCGCATCACGTCGGGCAGCAGCGCGTGCGCGACCGCCGAGCCCGTCTCCTCCTCGCCCTGGAGGAGCCAGGTCAGCGCGGGCGTGGACTCGAGTGCGGCGAGCGCCGCCAACCGGCAGGCCAGCGGCCCCTTGTTGTCCGCGACGCCCCGCGCGAACAGCCGGCCCTCGGCGACCGTGAGCTCACGCGGCGGGTGGGTCCACTTCTGCTCGCGACCGAAGGGGGTCACGTCGTAGTGGCCGTACATGACGACGTGGCCGTCCAGACCGCGCGCCTCCCGGTGGGCGACCACGAGCGGTCGGCCCCGGTCGTGGCCGAGGGCCTCGACCCTGAATCCGAGTGCCAAGAGCCGCGACGCGAGCCACTCCACGCAGGCGTCGTGACCGTCGCCGTGGGGGCTGGTGTTGAAGGCCGTCAGGGTCCGCAGCGCGTCCAGCGCCGTGTCAGACGGGGCGCTCTCGTGCTGCGGCACCGGATCGTCGCCCAGCGTCAGGCCGTAGCGGTCGGCGACCGCGCGGCCGAAGTCGCCGCACACGAGGTCCCACAGGCCCTTGTTGCTCGACCCGTACACGTCGCGGCCCATGTGGGCGCGGTGCGCCTTGCCGCTGATGATCGCCACCTTGAACGCGGTCTGGACGGCCTCGTGGTCGAGCGCCGGGAGGCCCACCGCCACGCGCCCGGCGTCGAGCACGGCGCGCGCACCGTCGCGGCCGTAGATCTGCGCCAAGGCGTCCAGCGGCAGCGCGTGCAGCCGGCCGCGCTCCTGCTCGTCGGCGTCCAGCATCGACCACCACGCCACCGACTCACCCGGCTCCACGGGGCTCGTGAGCGCGTGCGCCACGGCGATGGCCCGGTGCAGCCCGTGCTTGAGGTGCGTCGAGCTCGCGTACATCTGGATTCGGTTCACGCGGCACCTCCCACCACGCGGGCGAGGGCCGCCGCCGGCAGGTCCGGCCCGAGCGTGGGGAAAGCGTCCTCGTTGAACACCGAGCCGGGAGGCACGGTGACCCTGCCCGACACGGGGTGCCAGCCGGCCCGTTCGGGGTCGAAGGTGCAGGCGGCGTCCATGTAGATGGTGATGTAGGCGCGTCGCCAGCCTGCCGTGGCGTTGGGTGGGCTCGTGTGCCACGACAGGCAGTGGTGGAAGATCGCCGAACCTGCGGGCACAGGGACTGGCACCGCGTCCCCCTCGCGGTCGCCCCACGCCTTCGCCTCGTTGAGGAAGTCGATGGAGCGCGTCATCGGCTCCTTGTGGCCGCCGGGCATGAAGCGCATCGCGCCGGCCTCGGCGGTCACGTCGTCGAGCGCCAGCCAGCAGGACACGGCGCGTGGCTCGGCGACAGGCCAGTTCGGCAGATCGCGGTGCCACGGGATCGTGTCGCCCCCGTGCGGCGGCTTCACGATCAGGTGGTCGTGGAACACGCGCACCTTCTCGCAGCCGATGAGCTCGGCCGCGATGGCGGCGGCGCGCTGGTGGAACATCTGCGCGCGGAACACGGCGTTGTGCTCCCACACGTTCGTCCACTGCGACACGACCGACAGGTAGTCGTCGAGCGGGGTGTCGATCTCGGCGGCCCAGGCGGTGGCCTGCTCCTCGAAGGCGCGGCGCAGCCGGGCGACCTGCTCGCGCTGCACGAGCGGCCCGACGACGATGTGGCCCTGCTGGTCGAACTGGGCGCGTTGCTCGCGGGTGCTCTCAGGCATGGGGGAGCTCCGTGACGGGCGCGCCGTCGGCGACGATCTTGCAGAGGGGGTGGTTCGGGGCGTTGGCGTGGCTCCAGCGCGCCCGTGGGGACAGGAAGATGCAGGACCAGGCCGCGCGCTCGCCGGGGCGGCGCATCGCGGGCGAGGCGTGGAAGGTGGTCGGGGTGAAGGCCACCACGTCGCCGGCCTCGTAGGTCGGGGCGAAGGACGGCCAGGCGTCGGGGTCGAAGGCCAGATCCGCGCCGACCTGCTGCGGGTTGCCGTCGTGGAGATCGACGACCGGGCGCGGCCCGAGCCGGTGGCTCCCGGCGGCGAAGCGCAAGGCCCCCGAGGCCCCGTCGGACGGCTGCAAAGGCACCCACAACACCACGCCCATCGGCCGATCGACAGGCCAGTACCCGAAGTCCTGATGCCAGGGGAACGCCTTGTGGCCCTCGCGCTTGATGAGCAGGAGGTCCTGGAACAGCACGCCCGGCTCGCCGAGGAGCGCGGCCGCTTGCGGGCGCAGCGCGTCGGCGACCGCCCGCGTCGAGCCCGGCCCCTCGTAGAGGAAGGGGCTCAACCACTGGTCCATCAGCGCGGTGAGCGGCGGGCGGTCGGCTGGAGCCTTGCCGTGGGTGTAGAGGACCTGACGGCTCTTCGGGCGGCCGGCGGCCCGGTTGGCGGCGACCGCCTCGCGCAGCGCATCGATCAGCAGAGGGGGCACGGCGCCCTTCAAGAGGGTGACGCCGCGCTCGGAGAGGTCCTGGCGTGCCTGTTCGGTGTTCAACGAGCACCTCCCGCACGGCGGCGCGGACGCGAGCGCCGGCCGCGGGTCGTGAGCCGGTGGCGATCGTCGCTCCGCACGACCGTCACGACCGTGCCGTCGTCGGCGAGGACCACGGCGACACCGATGGCGCGCTCGGGGATCGGGACGCCGGTGTGGCGGGCGTCGCTGGCCTCGCGGTCGCCGAGGTGGCAGGCGACCCGCCCGCCGGGCTGACGGATCGGGCGCCCCCAGGCGAGGGCGAGTTCGATATGCTCCACGGGAACGCTGCGCTGCGCGCTGCGACGCCAAGCGTGCGGGCTGAAGTTCGGCATCACGACCTCCGGATTCCCGACAGAAGAGCAGGAACTGTGCCAATTCATTCTGGCGCTTCTACCGTCAGGTGTTCTCGGTGGTGATGCAGATGGATCTCGCGCGCGAGAGTACTCGAGTCGAACGCGGACGCGAAGGGGCCTGCGCGTGATCGAGAACGGTCGACGCGACGCCGAGCGGGTACCCGCGCTCGTTCCGGCTCGACCCGGCGGTCCGGTGCTCGTCCACGCCGTGTCGGGCCTCGGCAAGAGCACGCTGGCCGCCACCCATCCGTCCCGCGTGCTCGACGCCGACACCTTCCTCTACGACGCGGTCGCGCTCGGCTTCCCCGATCTCGAGCCGCGCGCTCGCCTGCGCGCGTGGCGCGACCTCTGCCGTCGTCGACCGTGGGTCGGGGGAGGCGCGGACCTCGACCGCTGGGCAGGCGTCCGCCGGGCGTTCGTCGAGCCGGTCGTCGCCGCGATGGCGGGCGGCACGCACCCGCTCGTGGTCACCAGCCTGCTCGACCCGCCTTGGCTGGTGAGCGCCTACTACGGTGTGGTGCGCGGCCAGTACATGGAGCACCTGCGCCTCGTGGGGCGCGAGCCCGACAATCGGCAGTCGGAGGCCATGAACGATCGGCTGGAGGGCTATCCGCCGCTGGTGCGCGTGCCTTCGGGGACGTTCCTGGGTGAGCGGCCGGAGATCCTGACGCTGATCCGGGAACGGGATGAGGAGGCTGGCGGCGTGTGACCGGGCGCCGGTCGGGCGCGCCGACTCGCCACGGCAGCTGGCGGGATCTGCGTGCCACTCCCGGGCTTGTTCGTGGGGGTTGTCAGGCGACACGCAAGACTGACCCCCCGGCGCCACGAATACTGACCCCCCTCGTTGCCGCCCGAGGGATCCATGTCTGCCACCTTGCCGACCTCGCTACGCCCGCCCGCAGAAGGCGGGGTGGACCACGTGCAGACGCCAGGAGAAGTGGCCGCGATGCGGCACCTCCACGACCTCGGGTGGGGGATCAAGCGCATCGCTCGCGAGATGGGCTGCAGCCGGAACACCGTGCGGCGCTACGTCCGCGGTGGGGCGCGTTGCGCGCGAGGCAGGTGGGGTCGAGATTGTCGGGGTTCGGGCGGGTCGCGTGTGACCGCACGGGTGGCGACGGAGCGACGCGCATTCCGGGGCGGTCGTGTCGCCGGCGTGGTGTGCGGTGCACCGGGGGCAACGCAGCGAACGCTCATCATCGTGGAACAAAAAGAAGCGATCGCTTATCATTGGCCCGACGAGCGTCGCGATCGCTCACCGCATCCTCGGGGACCAGCGCAGCGACGAGCGGGAGGCCCACATGGAACGGATCACCGGGACGTACGAGGAGAGCACCGTCGCGGGCGAGGTCGTCCGCGCGTTCGTGCCGTTCCCGCTCCCGCCCGAGGAGCCGCCGCTCCGGCTCGACGGGGAGCTCGGCGTGCTCCTCGCGAGCGCGACGGAGCGGCTGCGTCTGCTCGACCTCGCCGGCGACCTGGTGCCGTCCGTCGACTGGTTCGTCTACGCCTTCGTCCGGAAGGAGGCCGTGCTGTCGTCCCAGATCGAGGGCACCCAGGCCACGCTGTTGGACCTGCTCGAGGTCGAGGCGTCGGGCGAGGCGCCCGTCGACGCCGACGTCGAGGAGGTGTGCGGCTACGTGGACGCGCTGAACTTCGCGTGGGCATCGCTCCACCGGGACGATGGCCTGCCCATTTCGGTGCGCCTGCTCTCCGAGACGCACCGACGCCTCCTCGCGGGCGCCAGGGGGGCCACGAAGCAGCCCGGCGAGATCCGGCGGTCGCAGAACTGGATCGGAGGCACCCGACCGGGGAACGCGGTGTTCGTTCCACCGCCTCCCCATCGGCTGGCCGAGCTGCTCGGCGACTTCGAACGCGCCGTCCACGACGGGAGTGACTTGCCGCCCCTCGTGCGGGCGGGGCTGCTGCACGTCCAGTTCGAGACCCTGCATCCCTACCTGGACGGAAACGGCCGCCTGGGCCGCCTGCTGATCACCTTGCTGCTGAAGCACTGGGGCTTGCTGTCACGGCCGCTCCTCTACCTGAGCCTGTTCTTCAAGCTGCACCGTCAGGAGTACTACCGACGGCTGTCGGCCGTCCGTACGGACGGTGACTGGGAAGGGTGGCTCGCGTTCTTCCTCGAGGGCGTGGCGGTCGTGGCGGACGAGGCGGTCGCCACGGCGCGTCGCCTGCATGCCATCGTCGCCGATCATCGCGAGCGGCTGGTCCTGCGGGACGACGCCACGATGATCAGCGTGCGCCTGTACGAGCACCTCCCGCGCCATCCCGTCGTCACGGTGAACGGCGCGATCGATCTGCTCGGCTGCTCGCGCCCGGCGGCGCTGAAGGCCATCGGGGTGCTGGAGGAGGCCGGCATCGTGCGTCCGCTCGGCGAACGAAGGAAGAACCGGGCCGTTGCGTTCGAGGCGTACCTGGACCTCCTACGGCAGGGGACAGAGCTGGTGCGGTGAGAGGAGGGGTCTCAGACGTTGAACCGGGGATGTGGCAGGCGACGAGACGTCACGGAAAGACGAGGAACTAAGGGGATCGGCGTGCACGGTGTCGATGCCCGATTCTCCTGCAGTCTCCTCGTTTCGTCAGGTTTCCCCGTGTCCTGTTGAGTAGTTGTTGAGTGCAAGGTCGTCACGGAGCGCCCGTCGAGCACACCGTGACGACCGTCGGCGCGTGGCATAGGTAGGAACTGTGTCCCAGCGCCTCCGCCAGTTGTTGAGCCTGCTCCTCTGCGTCTCCCTGATGCCGGGTTGGGGTGAGCTGTTGGAGAACGTGGAGCATCTCGTGCGCGACGGGCACCCCGCGCACGTCGCGAGCCACGAAGGGGACGAAGACCACGCCGCGCATGAAGCGCTCGAAGCGGAGCATGGCTGCACGCCGATCAGCCACACGTGCGGGTGCCACGCTTCGGTCCCCGTGCTGGTCCCGGATGGCGTCGAGCTTCCCCAACCTCGGCTGGTCGTTCGCCACCGCACGAAGCCGTGGGGCTTCGACGAGACCATCGCGCATCGCGCCCAAGCGCCCCCGGTGCCGCCTCCCAGAGCCTGACGTCGACGACGACATCGATTCGGTCAGGACCGCGCGCAGGTGCGGTCGCCGGTGGTCCGGCACCTGACCTCTCCCGTCTTCGAGGCTCCCATCATGCACTCCATCATCCCTCGTGGGTGGGGATGTGGGGCGCTCGTCCTTCTGCTCCACGCCGGCTCGGCGTGGGCGGACAGCGACCGCTCGACGCTCCCTCCCGATCGTGCGGTGGCGCTCGCGCTGTCCGCCCACCCCGACATCCGCAACGCGGAGCTCGCTGTCGCGACCACGGACGCCGCGCGATCCGCTGCTGCCGTGTTGCTCTCCAATCCGACGGCAAATGCCTGGTTCAGTCCGGACGGCCGACGCGCCGAGGTCGGCGCCTCCCAGCCCTTCTCGTTCTCCGGGGAGGGATGGCACGCCCGTGCGGCCGCACGCGAGCGTGGTGCCGCGGCCATGGCGTCCCTCCAGCGCGCCAGGCGCGTGCTCGCGGCCACGGTTCGGCAGGCCTACATCGACGCCGTGGTGGCCACGGGCCTCGTGGCGGTCGCCCAAGAGGGGGCAGACCTTGCCGCGAGGCTTCGCGTCGGCGTGCTGCGGAAGCTGGAGGAGGGCGAATCCTCCGAGCTGGACCTCAGGCTTGCCCGCCTCGCAGAGGTGCAAGCGGCCACCCGGCTCCTCGAAGCCAGACGCAACCAGGCAGATGCACTCCGTGTCCTCTCCGCGCTGGTGCTGGTGCCGGTGGATGAAGGCGACCTGGCGCTCGACCCCCTCGAGGCCGCGCCGGCGGTCGACCCTGGTCGGGCCCCCCGGCGGGCTGACCTCGAGGCTGCCGAGCTCTCCCTCGATGCTGCGCGGCTCGAGCTGCGTCGAGCGCGCGCCGCCACGATGCCCCCCGTGTCCCTCGGCGTGGGCGTTCGCGTGGAGGATGGCGAGACGTTCGTCGGCCCTTCCGTGGGGCTCACGTTTCCCTTCTTCGACCGCAACCAGGAGGAACGTGCTCGCGCGCTGGGCGATGTGGAGGTCGCAGACGCGCGCCTCCAGAGCCTGAGGGCGCGCGTGGACGCTGAACAGTCCACGGCCGCCGCCCGGCGCCGAGAGGCCGACGCCGCGGCGGGCGTGGAGGGTGCCGAGCTGCAAGAGGCGCGTGCTGCGTTGGCGAGCATCGAGTCCGGCGTGCTCGCCGGTGAGATCGACCTTCCGACCGCCGTCCTGTTGCAGACCCAGGTGCTGCAGGGGGAAGCCGCGGTGGTGACGCTGCGCGGTCTCGTCGCAGACGCGCGGATCGATGAGTTGCTCGCCCTCGATGACGACGTCCTGTTGGGAGGTGCCCCATGATGCGGATCTGCTGGGCGACGCTCGCCCTCGCGGCGTGCGGGTGGGGCGCGGGAAGTCCAACCCATGCTGAGCACGACGACCATGTCGATGTGGAACGGGATGGGGCTCACGGTGACGAGGTCGTCGTTCTGTCGCGCGAGGCGGTCGTGGCAGCACGCATCACGGTCGTCGAGGCAACGGAGGGCACCCTCGAAGGGCAACTCTCCCTGCCGGCGCGAATCGCGCTCGACCCTCGCCGCGAGGCGTTGGTGAGTGCGTGGATCGACGGACAGGTGGAGACCATCTCGGTGCGCACCGGGGACTCGGTCCGCCGCGGCCAAGAGCTCGCGTGGGTACAGTCTCCAGAAATCGGTCTTGGCGTCGCGGCCTTTCGTGCCGCGAGTGCGCGCCACGATGCGGCGAACGCGCGGTTGGAGCGCCTTCAGCGTCTGGAAGCGGACGGCGTGTCGTCCCGCGCGCAGGTGCTCGACGCCGAGGCGACGCACGTGGAAGCGGATGCCGCGTTGGAGGCCGCGGAAGAGCGACTGCGTATTCTCGGGGTTCCGATGGCGGTGGGATCTCCGCATGATGGAGAGCACTTCCCATCCCGAGTGCCGGTGACGACGCCTATCGCAGGCACCGTGCTCGAAGCCGACGCTTCAGCGGGTCAGCGCGTGGTGCCCGGTCAGTCCTTGTTCCGAGTGGGGGACCTCGACGAGGTGTGGCTCCTCCTGGATGTCTACGAACGCGACCTGTCCTCGGTTCGGCAGGGGCAGTCCGTCCGCTTCGAGGTGCAGGCCTGGCCGGAACGAGACTTCGAGGGTGAGGTGGCCCAAGTGGGCGACTGGGTGGACCCGGACGCACGGACGGTCGAGGTGCGCGTGGTCGTGGAGAACGCCGACCACGCGCTGAAGCCCAACATGTTCGCCACGGCCACGCTGTCGGTTGCCGCGCGTTCGCCTGAGACGGGCATCGTGCTTCCCGTGGATGCGGTCCAGCAAGTGGAGGGCCGGGACAGCGTGTTCATCGAGGTGGCGTCAGGCCGGTTCGTTCCGCGATCCGTCGTGGTGGCCGAGGCTGCTTCGGACCGGGTGCGGCTCCTGTCGGGCGTTCAGCCCGGTGACCGGGTCGTCGTCGACGGAGCGTTCACGCTGAAGAGCGAGCTCGAGAAGGGTGAGTTGGGGGAAGGCCATGCGCACTGACCCGACGAACGACGACCTCCTGCGTGCTTCCGGCCCCGGCTTCCTGGACCGGCTTCTCGCCGCGGCTCTTCGAAACAAGGCGGTCGTCCTGATCGCGACCGTGTTGCTCGTCGCGGCCGGTGTGCGATCCGCGCAGCAGCTTCCCATCGACGCCGTGCCTGATGTGACGGACGTCCAGGTGCAGATCCTCACCTCCTCCCCGGGATTGTCCCCGGTGGAGATCGAGCGATTGGTGACCTGGCCTGTCGAGACGGCGATGTCTGGCATGCCGAAGACGGCGGAGATCCGATCCATCTCGCGTTTCGGTCTCTCCGTGGTCACCGTCGTGTTCGACGAGGGGACGGACCTCTGGTGGGCCCGTCAGCTCGTCACGGAGCGGCTCGCCGCGGCACGCGAGAACATCCCGGAGGGCTACGGAGAGCCGGAAATCGGACCCCCATCGACGGGTCTGGGTGAGGTCTTTCAGTTCGAGGTGCGGGCGGGCGAGGGATCGGGTGCGTCCCTCATGGACTTGAGGGACGTGCTCGACTGGCAGATCGCGCCGCGCCTGCGCTCGGTGCCGGGTGTGGTGGAGGTGAACACCTTCGGCGGGGAGCTGCGCACCTATCAGGTCGAGGTGCTGCCCGACCGCTTGGCGGCTCACGACCTCGCGCTCGCCGACGTGTTCGCGGCCCTCGACCACAACAACCTCACGGTCGGTGGCGGGTACATCGAACGCGGACGGGAGCAGATGCTCGTCCGGGGAGCCGCGCTGCTCGCCACGCTCGACGACGTTCGGAGCGTCGTCGTGTCGACCACAGCTGAGGGGACGCCCGTCACAGTGGACGCCTTGGGTGACGTGCGCTTCGCGCCCTTGATTCGGCAGGGTGCTGTGACGCGGGACGGTGATGGCGAGGCGGTCATCGGCATCGCCATGATGGGATTCGGCGAGAACGCACGGGTCGTGTCGACCGCCCTCGCGGGCGCGGTGGACGACCTCCGCCCGAGTCTGCCAGATGGCGTGGAGATCGATGTCTTCTACGACCGGACGGATCTGGTCGACCGCACCATCGCGACGGTTGGATGGAACCTAGTCGAAGGCGGCGTGCTGGTGGTGGCGATGCTGCTGCTGCTGCTCGGGAACCTGAGAGGCGGGCTGATCGTCGCGGTGGCGATTCCACTGTCGATGCTCTTCGCGTTCATCGGCATGGGGATGGCGGGGGTCTCGGGCAACCTCATGAGCCTCGGTGCCATCGACTTCGGTCTCATCGTCGACGGTGCGGTCGTGATGATCGAGAACATCGTGCTCGTCGTCGGTCGGCGGCGCCAACACGGGGAGCCCGTCGACGATGCCGTGGTCCTTGGTGCGGCGCGCGAGGTGGGACGACCGATCGTGTTCGCGGTGGGGATCATCATCCTCGTGTACCTGCCCATCCTCGCGCTCACGGGGATCGAAGGTCGAATGTTCCGGCCGATGGCGTTCACGGTGATCTTCGCGCTCATCGGTTCGGTGGTGTTGGCCATGACGCTGATGCCCGTGCTGGCGTCCTTGTTTCTCCAAGGGGCCGAGGAGAAGGAGACCTGGCTCATGCGCTCGGCACACAGGGTGTACGACCCGCTGCTGCGGCGAGTTGTTCGCCGTCCGCTGTGGGTAGCTGGGGTTGCGGTGGGGATGTTCCTCGCCAGCTTGTCGCTCGCCCCCCTGCTTGGCGCCGTGTTCATCCCGAAGCTCGACGAAGGCAGCATCGCCCTTCAGATCATCCGCCCGCCCTCGGTGTCGCTCGAGGAGTCGATCGCCCAAGCGAGTGCCGTGGAACGGGCGCTCCACACCGCTTTCCCGGATGAGGTGTCGACCGTGATCTCGCGGACCGGGCGAGCCGAGATCGCGACGGACCCGATGGGTGTCGACTTCTCGGATGTGTACGTGATGCTCCACCCTCGCGACGCGTGGACGAGAGCGACGGACCAAGCAGGGTTGGTCGCGGAGATGGAAGAAGAGCTGACGCGCCGTGTCCCTGGCGTGAACTTCGCCTTCTCGCAGCCCATCGAGCTGCGCGTGAACGAGCTGATCGAGGGGGTACGGTCGGACGTCGCGCTGTTCCTGTACGGGGAGGATCTCGACGAGCTCGAACGTGTTGGCGACGCTGCGGTTCGAGTCCTGGCCGCTGTAGAGGGTGCCAGGGACGTCAAGGCGGACAAGCTGGCGGGTCTTCCCATGATGGAGGTGCAGGTGGATCGTCGCGCCATCGCCCGGCTCGGCATGGACGCGAGAGACGTGTTGGACGCTGTGGAGACCGTCGGTGGGAGGCCCGCGGGAGAGGTGCTCGTGGGGCAGCGGCGCTTTGCCCTCCAGGTCCGATTCCCCGAGGCGATTCGATCGGATCCGGAGGAGATCGGGCGCGTCTTGGTGGGGAGGTCCGGGGGTCGTATGGTGCCGTTGGCACAGGTGGCGGACATTCGGGTGAGCCAGGGTCCGCTTCAGATCGGCCGGGAGAACGTCCAACGTCGGTTGACCATCGAGATGAACGTACGAGGTCGGGACGTGGCTGGCTTCGTGTCGGAAGCAAGGGAACGACTCGAGGGCGCCGATGTCGTGCCTCGCGGCGTCCTTGCTGAGTGGGGCGGCTCGTTCGAGAACCTGCAACAAGCCAGCACACGGCTGGCGTTGCTCGTGCCGATGGTGCTGATGCTGATCTTCGTGCTGCTCCAGGCGAACTTCCGGTCGGTGCGGACCACGATGCTGGTGTACGCCAATGTGCCGCTCGCGATCACCGGCGGGCTCGTGGCGCTGTACGCGCGTGGGCTGCCGTTCTCCATCTCGGCTGCCGTGGGCTTCATCGCACTGTTCGGAATCGCCGTCATGAATGGGGTGGTGCTGGTGACGTGTATGCGGGACCTGCTCTCGGATGGCCTGTCCGCCGGCGATGCGGCGCTCACCGGAGCGAGGCGTCGACTTCGGCCGGTGCTGATGACCGCCGTGACGGACGCGCTCGGCTTCCTTCCGATGGCGCTCTCGCACTCGGCGGGGGCAGAGGTGCAGCGGCCACTCGCCACGGTTGTGATCGGGGGGCTAGTGACCAGCACCCTGCTCACGCTCTTCGTGCTGCCGGCGATGTTCGCCTACATCGAGGGCCGTGACGAGGAGGTGGCCCTTGCATGACGATGGGCGGGACTTCTGGGAGCGCACGGCGCAACGGTACGACCTGTCGATGCGGCTGCTCGGCGGGCCGCTCGACGCCATGCTGCCGATGGTGACGGACGAAGTGCGCGGGTTGGACCGGGTGCTGGAGCTGGCTGCCGGGACCGGGCTGGTCACGGCGGCCATGGCGCCCGCCGTCGGTGAGGTGTTGGCCACGGACTATGCCGAAGGGATGGTGGCTGCGTTGGATGCGCGGGTGGCAGAGCTCGGGTTCGACAACGTGCAGACACGGCAACTGGATGTGTACGCGCTCGTGGAGGATGGCGTGTTCGACGCGGTCGTGGCGGCGAACGTGATGCACCTCCTGCCAGACGTGGATGGGGCCATGGCCACCATCCGGCGGGCGTTGCGGCCGGGCGGGAGGTTGGTGATACCCACCTACTGTCACGACGAAACGGTCATCTCGCGGCTGGTCTCTCGCATCATTGGCCTCCTGGGGTTTCCAGGCCGGCGCCGACTCACGCTCGACCGGCTGGAGGCCCTGCTGGCGGCGCACGGGTTCCGGGTACGCAAGCGTGCGTTGCTGCCCGGGCTGTTGCCCATCGGCTTCGTGAGCGGGCGTCTTGTCGAGGTCGATGAGAAGGGAAGGCAGACATGAGCCACGACCACCATCACCATGGACACGACGGAGCCAGCGGTCGGCTCGGGCTCGCCTTCGCGCTCAATGTCGCGTTCACCGTGATCGAGCTGTTCGGCGCGTGGCTGACGAACAGCACGGCCATCGCCGCCGACGCGTTGCACGATCTCGGCGACAGCCTCTCCTTGGCTTTCGCGTGGGGCATGGAAGGGCTGTCGCGTCGGGCACCCACCAACACCTACACCTACGGGTTCAGGCGGCTGTCGCTCGTCGGTGCGTGGATCAACGCGTTGGTCTTGTTGGTCGGCGGGGGTCTCGTCCTCGGCGAGGCGATCCCCCGTCTCTGGTCCCCCGGCCAGCCGGACGCGGCGGGCATGCTCGGGCTCGCCGTGCTGGGCGTGCTGGTGAACGGTGCGGCTGTGCTCCGCGTTCGTACCGGAACGACGCTGAACGAGCGGGTCGTCACCTGGCACCTCCTGGAGGACGTGCTGGGATGGGTCGCGGTGCTCCTCGTGAGCATCGTCATGCTCTTCGCCGACGTGCCGATCCTCGACCCGATCCTCTCCATCGGAGTGACCCTGTGGGTGGGTTTCAACGCCGCGCGGAACCTCAAGCGGACCATGGACGTCTTTCTCCAGGCGGTGCCCGAGGATGTGGACGTTGGAGCGCTTCGCGCGGAGGCAGAACAGATCGATGGGGTCGTGGAGCTCCGGCATGTCCATGTCTGGTCGCAGGAAGGAGAGCACCACGTGCTGACCGCCGATCTCGTGGTGAACTGCACCAGTCTCGACGAGGCCCTCGCGCTCCTCCAGCGTGTCCGCCATCGGCTTCGGGATGTGGGGATCGCGCACTCCACCCTCCAGCTGGCGCAGGAACAGTCCCTTGGAGGACACGGCGCTTCACCCGAGGGGGACCCGTGCGCCTCGCAGACGTGAAACGGAACTACGATCGCTTGGCCCCCATCTACGACTGGGCGGACCGCTGGCTGGTCCAGCCCTTCGCGGGCATCGGTCAGCTACGCATCGCGACCGTGGAGAGGCTTCAGCTCGAGCCTGGGGCGTCCGTGCTCGACATCGGTTGCGGAACGGGGCTCAATCTGCCCCTGCTCGTGGAGGCTGTCGGGCCGTCGGGCAGGGTCGTCGGCCTGGACTATTCCAACGGAATGCTCGACCAGGCCAGATCGCGGGTTCGGGAGCGCGGATGGACGAACGTGGAGCTCGTTCAGGGCGACGCGGCGGAGTTGGCGGGCCTGAACGGCCCATTCGATGGCGTCTTGAGCACGTGGGCGCTGGGCATCGTGGACGACCTGCCGTCAGCGCTCCGACGCGCGTTGGCGGTTCTCCGTCCCGGTGGCCGGCTCGCGGTGCTCGATCTGCATCGCACACGTGCCAGGGGGGGCCTGCGTCGCCACCTGCTCGATCCATGGGTGCATGGCCTCCTTCGGTGGTCGGGCGTCGACGCGGCGGAGGATCTCGACGACCAAGCGCTCCAACAGAAGTGGGTCGAGGGCAAGGCGATCCTGCGGGCCGTCCTCGAGGACGTGCGCGAGGAGTTCAACGTGGGCGACTCGGGCTTCCTGCTGTCAGGGACGGCGCCACGTGCTTCGTAAGACGGGTCCGATTGCCCCCCCGACGGGGCTGGTGCGCGCGGGGGGCGTGCTGGAGTGAAGCTGGGGCAACGCGTCGCTCGAGGAGGGACGATGCTCGGGCGATGTTCGTTCCCGGTGCGCGCCGCTTCTGTGCAGGCTCCGCTTGGGCCGTCAGAGATTGAAATCATGGTCGTGTTTCGGCGCGAAAATGCAGGATAAACCGTCGTTGTTGGCCTAGACGTTGAACCGGAAATGCATCACATCCCCATCCCGCACCACATACTCCTTCCCCTCGATCCTCATCCTCCCGGCCCCCTTCATCCCCGCCTCGCTCCCGAACTCCTCCAGGTCCGCGATCCCATACACCTCCGCCTTGATGAACCCGCGCTCGAAGTCGCTGTGGATCACCCCGGCCGCCTCCGGCGCCTTCGCCCCCTTCCGGAACGTCCACGCGCGGATCTCCTTCTCGCCGGCCGTGAAGTAGGTCTGCAGTCCGAGCAGCTGGTACGTGGCGCGCGCGAGCACCGCGAGCCCGCTCTCCTCGAGGCCCAGGTCCTCCAGGAAGACGGCGCGCTCCTCCTCGTCGAGCTCCGAGAGCTCGGCCTCGATCTTGGCGCTGATCTTCACGACGCCGGCGCCCACCTTGGCGGCGTGAGCCCTCACGGCCCTCACGTGGTCGTTGTCTTCGTGGATGCCGGCCTCGTCGACGTTGCAGACGTACAGCACGGGGCGTGAGGTGATCATCTGCGCCTGGTCGACGGAGGTGAGCTCCTCCTCGGTCCACTCCACGGCGCGCACGGGCAGGCCGGCGCCCAGGGCGTCCACCATCTTCTGGGCGACGCCGGCGTGCAGCTTGGCCTCCTTGTCGCCGCCCTTGGCGGACTTGACGTACTTCTGGAGGCGGCGCTCGGCGGACTCGAGGTCGGCGTAGATCAGCTCGATCTCGATGATCTCGATGTCGCGGATCGGGTCCACGGACTGCTCGACGTGGGTGATGTCGGCGTCCTCGAAGCAGCGGACCACCTGCAGGACGGCGTCGGTGCTGCGGATGTGGCCGAGGAACTGGTTGCCCAGGCCCTCGCCCTTGCTGGCGCCGCGCACGAGGCCGGCGATGTCGACGATCTCGACCGAGGCCGGGATGACCTTCTGGGTCTTGATGTGCGACTGGATGCGCTGGAGGCGCGGGTCGGGGACCGGCACCACGCCGACGTTCGGCTCGATGGTGCAGAAGGGGTAGTTCGCGGACTCGGCGCCGGCGGCGGTGAGCGCGTTGAAGAGGGTGGACTTGCCCACGTTCGGGAGTCCGACGATGCCAGCCTGCAGTCCCACCGGGACCTCCTCAGTTGGGCTGGGCGTCTATCGCGGATGGGGCGGGGGCGGGACTCCGTGGCGAGGGGGCCGGGGAGGCGTTGGCGAGGCTCCGCTCCGGGGCTGATCGTCGGGGTCCCCTTCGTTCGGACTGGGGTGGGACGTCCTCTCTGCGGGGACCCCGACGCGCCCCTGCGCGGAGCGTCGGGACGTGCTGGCGGCCGGCCCTGCCGACGGGGGGCCTCCCCGGGCGCCGCGCGGCCGCTACGCCTGGGACTTGGTCGCGGCCGCCGTGGAGGGATGAATCCGGCGCTGATTCCTGTCTCCGGCTCCGACCGGGCGCGCGGGCGCACCTGTCCCCAGACGCACACCGGCCCCACGTCGTAAGCGCATCGCCGCCTTGGCGTTCAGCCCCCTCCCAGAAGGACGCCCACGCATGCCCAGGCTCGCCCTCGCCGCCGCGGCCATGGCCGTGCTCACGGCGCCCCTCACGCCGGCTCACGCCTGCTACTGCGCCACCGACGTCCGCCTGCTGATCGGGGGCCAGCCTTGCACCGCGCCTGGCGCCCCGCCTGCGCCGCCGATCACAGTCGGCCCGTCGGGCGTGGTGTGGCTCGCCGGTCTGGAGCGATGGCTCGCCGACCTGCAGTGCGCGGAGCACGAGCCGCGACCACCGCCCTCGCTCGTGTACCGGGCCAAGGACGGGCAGGAGGTGGCGGCGGTGATTCGGCGGGATTTGGCCTTCCACCACGTGCTCGACGTCGCGGCCGGGCGCCCGCTGCCGGTGGGGAGCCGGTGGACGCTCGAGGTGGCCGTGGCCCACCGCTTCTCCGGCCGGCAGGTGTGGACGTGGCCGCTGGTGGTGGAGGCCGCGCCACCGGAGGACTCGCCGCTGCCGGCGCTCACGGCGGCGAACGTGCACGTGGACCTGTCGGACGCCTTCTGCTTCCCCGTGCCGCACGCGGAGCGCCTGGTGGTGCGGGAGGCTGCGGTGGGCCCGGGACTCGGCGGGCCGACGCGCGTGTGGGAGGTGAACGTGGCGGCGGGCGAGGGGAGCGAGCGCACCACGATGGTGGCGGGTTCGTCCTCGGGCTTCGTGATCGACGCGGGTCCCTGCGCGGGTCCCGAGGCGGCGATCCTGTCGGGCGTCTCGGCCTGCGGCGAGCGAGCCGGAGCTTGGCCCTTCGAGGAGGCGCCCTCGGTGCTGCACGTGCGTCGCTGGGATCCCTGGGGCCGGGCCTCCCCGTGGGTGCGGGTGACCGTGGACGACGGCGGCTGGGACCGCCAGCTGGGGAAGCACACCCGACCCCTGGGGCCGTGAGCCGCGGCCGGCCTACTCCTCCGGCGTCGCCGGCTCGTCCTCCTCCAGCAAGGTCCCCAGCGCCTCGAGCCCCTTCCCGAGCGCCTCCCAGTCCCCCCGGCTGCGCGCCTGCTCCACCTCGCGCCACGCTCGCTGCACCTCGGCGAGGCGATCCTCGGGAGGTCCCGAGGACGCTGTCGGCGGCTGCGCGCGGGGTGCCTCGCCCGTGGGCTCACGCCGGCTCACGCCCACCAGGCTGGCCACCGCCTCGTCGAGCGTGCGCCCCATCGCCACGCGGTCGGCGTGCGCCACGATCACCCGCGTGAGCTCGGGGATCGCGTCGTCGTCGGCCCGCAGGTAGAGCGGCTGCACGTAGAGCAGGCCGGTGCCCACGGGGATCACCTGCAGGGTGCCCAGCACCACGCGGCTGCCCTGCTGGCCCCACAGCGTGATCTTCTCGCTGATGGCGTCGTCCTGGCGGATGCGGGCCGCCACCTGGGCGGGGCCGTACACCAGGCGGTCCTTGGGGAAGCGGTAGACGCGCAGGCGGCCGTAGGCCTCGCCGTCGTTCCGGGCCACGAGCCAGGCCGTGAGGTTGGGCTTGCCCGCCGGCGTGAGGGGCAGCATCGCCACGAACTCGGGGGCGTCCTCGCCCGGCAGCGTGAGCACCACGTGGTAGGGCCGCATCGGACCGTCGGTGCCCACGGCCTCACGCCCCGACCGCACCTGGCGGGTGGCCTGCGGGATGGCCCAGGCGTCCTCGCGGGTGAACAGCTCCCGCGGGTCGGTCATGTGCCAGGTGGTGAGCAGGTCGGCCTGCAGGGCGAGCAGGGCCTCGGGCACCTGCAGGTGGGCGCGCACCGCGTCGGGGAGCTCGTCGGCCGGGTGGATCAGGCCGGGCAGGGCGCGGGTCCACGCGTCGAGCAGGGGGTCGGACCCCACCTGGTAGAGCCGCACCGACCCGTCGGTGGCGTCCACCAGCGCCTTCACCGGGTTGCGCACGGCCGTGGCCCCCACCTTCAGGCCGCGCCCCTCCAGCGTGGCCCAGGTGGACAGGGGCCAGCGCGCCGTGTGCGTGTAGCCCTCCACGATCCACACCAGCCTGCCGTCGGCGATCACCAGCGTGGGGTCGCCGTCCACCGCGAGGAAGGGGGCCACGCGACGCACGCGGTCCACCACCTGGCGATGGAGCAGCAGGCGGCTCGTGGGCACCAGCTCGGCCGACGTGAGCAGGTCGAGCTCCCGCAGCACCAGGGCCAGCGCCACGCGGTGGGCCAGCCCGCCCAGCTCCAGGCCGCCGGTGCCCTCGTAGGTGGTGACCGCCTGGCCGTCGGCCGTGGGGTAGTCGAGCTCGGGCCGACGGGTGCGCACCAGCACCGGATCCGTGGTGGCCTCGCCGTAGTACAGCCGCGGCGCCGTGAGCGGCGGCGCGTCGGGGTGCAGCGCCTGCGGGGGCACGTCGGCCAGCCACAGCTCCGGCAGGCCCTGGTGAGTGACCGCGTTGGCCGGCGCGAGCACCAGGCCGTGACCGTGGGTGTAGACGAGGCGCTCGGCGGTCCACGTGCGCGCCTCGGCGGGCAGGCTCGAGGGCAGCAGCTCCCGTGGGGCGAGCAGGGTCTGGCGCAGCCGGCCGTCCACCACGTAGCGGTCGTCGTCCACGTCCACGAACTCGTAGTAGGTGCGGATCTCCTGCAGCTGGCGCAGGCTCTCGAGCAGCACCTCGTGGTCCCAGAGGCGGATGCCCTCCAGGGTGTCGCGGTGGGCCTCGATCATCGACAGGTCCAGCGCGTCGTCGCCGGGCAGCGGGCGCTCCTCCACCCGGTCGAGACCCCAGGCCGCGCGCGTCTGGGTGACCCGCGCCGCCAGGTAGGGCTGCTCCAGCTCGAGCTCGTTGGGCACGACCACCAGGCGCTGCACCAGCCCCTCGGCCACGGGCTGCGCCAGGCCCGCCACCACCACCACGGCGATGGCCGCGAGCACGGAGCCGCCGCGCAGCCGGTCGAAGCCGCGGAAGAGCAGGCCCGCCGCCACGAAGCCGGCGCCGGTGCGCAGCAGCAGCATCGGCAGGGTGACGTGCACGGTGGTGTACGTGGGACCGTCGGGTCGCGCGGGGGAGGGGAGCAGGGCCTCGTGTCGGTCCAGCAGGAGACCGACGGCCAGCAGCACCGCGAGGCCCGCCACCGTGCTGGCCACCAGCCGACGCGCGGGCGGGTCGGCGCGCAGCACCCAGGCCGGCCTGCCCCGGTGGGGATCGGGTGCGGCCAGCGTGAGGGCGCCTCGCACCACCAGCACCGTGAGCCCCAGCCCCAGCCCCAGCCAGGTGCCGAGCAGCAGCACCTGCAGCGCCGCCTCGAGCACCGGCACGGTGTAGACGTGGAAGGCCACGTCGCGGCCCAGCACCGGCTCCGTGAGGCCGAAGGGCAGGTGCGTCGACCAGGCCAGCACCGTGAGCCCGTGGCCCAGCCCCAGCACGAAGGCGGCGAGCGCGCCCACGGCCACCGCCTGCCGCGCCGTGCGACGCAGGGCCCCGGGCCTGCGCAGCCAGCGCACCAGCCCGCCCTCCTGCAGGCCCAGCGAGGGCAGCACCGGCCGGTTCTCGGTGAGGCGCAGCGCCCACACCACCACGCTGCCCGCCAGGGTGGCCACCATCGCCGCTGCGAGCAGGCCCGTGCCCACCCGCGCCCCCAGCACCCGCAGGTAGACGTCGGCCAGCCCCAGGGTGTCGAACCACGACCAGCCCACCCACAGCGAGGCCGTGAGCTGCAGCAGCAGGAAGGCGCCGTACAGCAGCAGCCCCAGCAGCAGCGGTGACAGGCTCCGTGGTGTCAGGCTCCCTCCCCGGGGCGGCGCACGCGCGCGACGTGGCCCCGCCCCCCCGGTCGAGAGTACAACGTGGCACGGAGGTCGACGTGGACGACGTGAACGGCGCCTGGTGGGCCTGGCTGGCCGCCTTCGGCCTGGTGGCCCTCATCGCATGGCAGTTCGGCTTCCCGTTCCTGGGCGTCTAGAGGAGGCTTCCGACGCCCCGCCTAGGGGCAGCCCTGGCCGGGGAAGACCTTGGGGTCGTCGTCGTCGCAGTCGCCGGCGCGCTCGACGTAGCGGGTGACGGGGTCGCACGTGACCACGGTGGTGGACTCGGTCTCGCCGTCGTCGTCGAGGTCCTTGCGCTTCGTGCCCCAGCCGTCGCCGTCCTCGTCGAGGTAGCGCTCCACCCCGCCCAGGGCGACGGGCTCGTCGATCTGGCCGTCGCAGTCGTTGTCGACGTCGTCGCACTGCTCCCGGGCGTCGGGGTGGGTCTCGGGGTCGCTGTCGTCGCAGTCCTCCGGGGCGGCGTAGCCGTCGCCGTCGAGATCGGACCCTGCACACCCCACAACCAGCAGCAGCCACGCCAGCCTGCGCACGTGCACCTCGCGGGGGCCCGGTAGCGTCGCGGCGACCCGGCGGCACGCACCGGATACGTCGGGGCCATGGACGTCCGGGTGGTCACCCTGCTGCTGTGGGCGGGCTGCGGGAGCACTCCCGGGCCCGCGGCGTCGGTGCCGTCGGTGCCGTCCGTCGAGGTGCCGGCCCACCCGGTGGTGGATCCGCCCACCCCCACGGTGCCCGCGGGGCGGCCGTCCTTCCCGATC
This sequence comes from Alphaproteobacteria bacterium, assembly GCA_020632955.1. GTDB lineage: Bacteria > Myxococcota_A > UBA796 > UBA796 > JACKEO01. The sequence goes on along the minus strand of JACKEO010000001.1, from coordinate 373,155 downwards.
TTCTCGGCGCCCTTCGCCGGCGAGGCGGTGGCGTCGAACGCCTTCGACCACGCGCCGCACGCCCAGCCGGGTCGCGGCGTGCTCGACATGACCGGCACGTGGACCCTGGGCACGCCGGGCCACCGGGGGTGGGACTGGCGGCTGCCGGTGGGCACGCCGCTGCGCGCCATGGCCGACGGGGTGGTGGTCTTCGCCGGGGTGGTGCGTCCCTTCCACTGCGCCGTGCTCGGCCGCACGGTGGACGACCAGCGCACGCTGGTGCTGCAGCACCGCGAGCAGGATCAGGTCTACAACGTGATCTTCGACCACCTCGAGCAGGTGGATGTCACGGTGGGCCGGCCGGTGCGGCGCGGCGACGTGGTGGCCCGCAGCGGCAACTCCGGCTGCAGCACGGGCCCCCACCTGCACCTCGAGGTGGGCCGCGAGATCGGCGACCGCCGCGTGAGCGTCGACCCCTACGGCTGGCTCGGACGCGGCCCCGACCCCTGGGCCGACGCGCCGCAGGGCACGGCCTCCATCTGGCTCTGGCGCGACGCGCCCATCCCGTGGCGGGAGGTGGAGCGGGCGCCCGAGGAGGCCGAGCACGACGGGCCGGTCTTCGTGCGCGCCGTGCGCTACGCGGGCTGGGACGACGCGCGCTACCCCTCGAACGAGCGGGTGATCCTCGAGGCCGATCCCCGCGTGACCGACGGCACGGTGGACCTCGGCGGCTGGGCGCTGGTGGGCGGCGACGAGCACCCCGCCACGCTGCCCGAGGGCACCGAGGTGTCGGTGGAGACCCCCCTCGAGGTCTACATGGGCGAGCAGGCGGCGGGGCCCGGCTCCGTGGCGCTGGGACGCGCCGCGCCGATGCTCCCGGACCCGGGGGGCACGGTGCGCCTGCTCGACCCCAGCGGCGGCCTGGTGCACCTCTTCCGCTACGGCCTGGCCGCCCAGCAGGGCCGGCGGGTGCCCGAGGCGGCGCGCGCCTGCCCGGGGCCGGCGGCGGGCTGCGTGCCCCTGCCGATCGCGGGGGGCGTGGGGCCGCTGGCCTTCTCGGCCGAGGGGCGCTGGCTCGCCGTGCGGGTGGGCACCGGGATCGCGCTGCTCCCGTCGCAGGGCGAGGAGCGGGCGCTGATCCACGACGACCTGGGCGTGGTGGACCTCGAGAACCCGGGGGGCCTGGCCTGGCGCGGCCCCGAGCAGCTCCTGCTCGACCTGGCCACGTCGGACGGCGGCCGACGCGTGTGGTCGGTGCTGCCCGGCCTGCAGCCCGCCGTGGCCTTCCCGCCCCGCCCCGACGTGCAGCTCGGGGTGGCCGACGCCGTGGCCGACGCCGCGGTGCTCCGCCTGCTCACGCCCGCCGGCAGCACGCTCGGGCGCTGGCGACCCGGCCAGGCCGAGGTGGAGCAGGTCTCCCGTCACCAGCTGCCTCTCGCCTCGGTGGCCCTGGCGCCGGACGGGACCCGGCTGGCCTACCTGCGCGGCGGCGCGGCCTGGGTGATCGACCTGGGCACGCTGGAGGAGGCCGCCTGGCAGCGGGGCCTGCCCGGCGACGCCCAGCTCGGGTGGCTCGGCGGCGATCTGGTCGCCCAGGAGCACGACCGCGTGGTGCGGCTGGCGCCGAACGGCCCGCCCCGGCCGCTGCAGGACGGCCTCGGGAAGGGCGCGCTGGGGCGGAGCCCGGGGGGCCGGTGGGTGGCGGTGCAGCGGGAGGACGGCGGTCTCGTGGTGATCGGCGCCGACGGGCGCCGCCTGGAGGGTCCGGTGGTGCAGGGCGAGGTCACGGCCCTCGCGGTGGCCCACGGGGCGGGTGCGGTGGAGCTGGCCTGGGCGCTGCCCCTGGAGCGCGGCGCGCCGCCGGCCCTCTTCCGGGCGCGGCTGGCCACGGCGCCCGTCAGCCCCGCAGCACCAGCAGGCGGGGCTCGGTGAGCTCGAGGATCGCGTGGCGGGGGCCCTCACGCCCCAGGCCGCTGTCCCTCACGCCGCCGTAGGGCATCAGGTCCACGCGGAAGGCGCTGGCGTCGTCGTGGATCACGCCGCCCACCTCCAGCTCACGCCACGCCCGCATCACCAGCCCCACGTCGCGGGTGAACAGGCCGGCCTGCAGGCCGTAGCGGCTGTCGTCGAGTCGCCGGAGCCCCTCGTCGTCGTCGGCCACGGCCACCACCGTCACCACGGGCCCGAAGACCTCCTCGCACATCACCTGCGTGGTGGGCGGGGCGTCGGTGAGCACCGTGGGCTGCACCAGGCTGCCCTCGCGGGTGCCGCCGCAGCGCAGGGTGGCCCCGGCGTCGACGGCGGCGGCGATCCAGGCCTCGACCCGCTCGGCGTCGCGGCGGCGGATCAGCGGGCCCACCACGGTGGCCTCGTCGCGCGGGTCGCCGGCCACCACGGTGTCGCGCACCTCCTGCACCAGCCGGTCGACCAGCGCCTCGGCCACGTCGGCGTGGGCGAAGATGCGCTGCACGCTGATGCAGCTCTGCCCGGCGTACCCGAACCCGCCGGCGGCGAGGCGGCGGGCGGCGTGGTCGAGGTCGGCGTCGGCCGCCACGTACACCCCGGCGTTGCCGCCCAGCTCCAGGGCCACGCCCAGGTGGGTGGCCCGCGCCTTGAGCATCCAGCCCACCTTCGCGCTCCCCGTGAAGCTGAGGAAGCGCAGGCGGGGGTCGGTGGACAGGGGGCCGGCGTCGTCGTCGGCCAGGGGCAGCACCGACAGGCCGCCCGCGGGCAGGCCCGCCTCGGCGAGGATCTCGGCGAGGATCAGCGCGGCCGTGGGCGTCTGCGGAGCCGGCTTGAGCACCACCGGGCAGCCCGCCGCGATCGCCGGTGCCAGCTTGTGGGCCACCAGGTTCAGCGGGAAGTTGAACGGGGTGATGGCGGCCACCGGACCCTTGGGCACGCGGCGGACGATCCCGGTGCGGCCTGCGCCCGCGTGGGCGGCGTCCAGCGGCACCACCTCGCCCAGCGCGGCGCGGCAGGCCCAGGCCGCGTCGGTGAAGGTGTCGAGGCACCGATCGGCCTCGCCCCGGGCTGCGGTGACCGGCTTGCCCGCCTCGGCCACGATCACGTCCACCAGCTCCTCACGCCGCGTGCGCACGCCCTCACGCGCCGCCTCCAGCAGCTCGGCGCGTGCGGCGGGCGGGGTGGCGGCCAGGGCCCCGCGCGCCTCGTGGGCGGCCTGGAGCGCCTCCTCGAGGTGGTGGGGGCCGGCGCGGCAGACGCGCGACACCACGGCCTCGTCCCAGGGCGAGCGGAGGGTGTCGACCGTGTCGGACGACGTCCAGCGACCGGCGAGGAAGAAGGGGCGCGCGTCCATCACGACCTCGGGGCAGGGGAGGTCGTAGCGTGCGCCGCAGGCTCAGGCTGCGCGCGGCAGCCGCAGCGGCCAGGGACCGCGGTGCACCAGCTCCAGGCCCAGGGCGCGCCCGTGATCGAGGATCCGGGCGAAGTCGTGGCTCACGGTGGCACCGGCCTTCTGCGTGACCTCGTCCTCGGTGGGCAGGTCGAAGTCGTCGGCCCCCCAGCGCAGCCCCTCGAGGGCCGCGGCGTTGCGCGTGAGCACGCTGGTGCGCACGTGGACGAAGTTGTCGAGGAAGACACGGCACAGCGCCAGCCAGCGCAGGTACTCGCGGGTGCCCACCTCGTGGCCCCCCAGCTCGGTGTGCCAGGGCTTGTAGGTCCAGCAGAGGAAGCTCGCGAGGGCGCCGTCGTTGGCGTCCTGGAAGTCCCGCAGGCGCTCGAGGTGGGCCAGGCGCTCGTCGAGGGTCTCGTCGAAGCCGATCACCATCGTGGCCGTGGAGCCCAGGCCGGCGTCGAGGATGGCCTGCTGGGCCCGGTAGTAGTCGTCCACCTTGTACTTGAGCGGGCTGTGGCGCCGGCGGAAGCCGTCCTCGAGGATCTCGGCGCCGCCGCCGGTGATCCAGCGCAGGCCGGCCTCACGCAGGGTGGCGGCGGCCTCGTCGTACGAGACCTTGCTCACCTTGGCGACGAACATCAGCTCGGCCACCGTGAGCCCGTACACCGACAGGCTGTCGCCGTAGTGCGCCCGGATGCGACGGAAGAGCTCGGCGTAGTCGGCCACGCGCAGGTCGGGGTGGAACCCGCCGTTGAAGCCCACCAGCGTGCCGCCCAGGCCCACCACCGCGTCGATGCGCGCGCGGAGGGTGTCGAAGTCGAGCAGGTAGGCGCCCTCCTGGCCGGGCAGGGCGTAGAAGGCGCAGTAGTCGCACTTGGCGACGCACACGTTCGTGTAGTTGAGGATCGCCATCACCAGGTAGGTGGCCTGGTCGGGCGGGTGGAAGCGACCCCGCACGGTGGTGGCGAGCCGCTGCAGATCGGCGTCGTCGGCCTGCGTCCACAGCCAGGCGGCCTGGCTGCGGTCGATGCGGCCGCCCTGCGCCACGGTGGCCTCGATCTCGGCGAGCATGGACACCTCGGCCCCTCCAGCTAACCACGCGTCCGGGGGCGTCGACGCAGCCCGTCAGGGCACCTGCTCGGCTCCCAGACCGGCCACGGCGAGGGCGGCGCGGAGCAGCTCGCCCCAGAACACGTCGTAGAAGCCGCCCATCAGCAGCAGCATCTGGGCGGTGAACATCAGGCCCACCAGGATGAGGCCGGCCAGGGTGGCGCGCTGGTGGACCACGACGCGGGGACGCGTGTCGGCGGGCAGGTAGCCGGACTCCACGCGCTCGGCCTCGGTGTCGATGACCAGCCAGGCCGCGAGCACCAGCAGCCCCCCGGGCACCGTGGAGCAGGCCAGGCCGACGAAGGTGAGCGCCACGCCCCCGGCCAGCAGCGCGCGCACGAGGCCCAGGCGCGGCTCCGGCGTGCCCGCGCCCTCCCCGAAGAGCTCGTCGACCTCCTGGCTCACCCGTCCACCATCGACGTGAGGCGGGCCTCCACGGCGGCCGCCGCCTCGAGGTCCACGTCGAGCCGCTTGCCCGTCCACGCGAACACGCCGTCCTCGCGCAGCGCACCCACGGCCGAGCGCAGCGTGACGGCGTCGAAGGCCTCGGGACGCGTGGCGCGGCCGGTGGTGAGGGCCGCCGCGCGCTCCGCGAGCACCGCGGCCACCAGGGCCTTCGCGTCGACCTCCTTGCCCGTGAGGCGCACCGCCCCCGCGACCACCAGGCGGTAGGACTCGAGCACGGCCCGCAGCAGGCCGTGGATCTCGGCGATGAGGGCCACGTCGGCCACCCGGGCCTCGCCGTCCTCGATCGCCACGGCGCCGTGGGCCCACAGCGCGTCGACCCCCTCCTGCAGGCGCGCGGCCGCGTCGAGATCGGGGTCGAGCACCAGCTCGCGGCGCAGCAGGTGGGCGAGCCAGGTGAAGTCGTCCTGCAGCACGCCCACCTGCAGGGTCTCCTCGGGCCGGGCGCGGAAGGCGGCGGCGGCGAGGCAGGGCAGGGCGAAGGCGTGCAGCACCTGGTTCTTGTGGAAGTCGAGGCGCAGGCGCTGCTCGGGCACGATGCGCCACACGCGCTCGGGGCCCTCGCCCAGGCGCTCCACCCGCTTGTCGTCGAGGAAGCGATCCAGCGCCTGGCTCACGGCGCCGTCGAAGAAGCGCAGCGAGGTGGCCTCGGGCAGGCCGGCCCGTCGCAGCACGGCGCGGAAGCGCACGAGACGGGCCAGCAGCTCGGCGTGGGTGATGCCCTGGCGGTCGTGGGCGAGCAGGCCCAGCGCGACGATGGCCGAGGGCAGCACCACCATGGCCTTGCCGATGCGGTGCACCAGGCGCTCGCCGGTGGAGGCGAGGCGGTGGTGGCGGTCGTCGTCGGGCAGGTCGCGCCAGCCCTGGGCCACGATCTCCGACGCCTTGATGGGCTCGCCCACCCGCACGTGCACCCGGCCGAACCGGCGGCTGAGCACCCGTCGCGCCTTCATGATCTCGCCCATGGACTCGGCGCGCTTCTCGCCGCCCTCCAGCTCGGACTGGTAGGCGCCCTCCTCGGCCACCTGCTCGTAGGCGATGGCGATGGGCAGCAGCGTGAGCTCGTGGCCCGCGGGCGCGGCCGCGGCCGTCTCGAGCACCATGTCGAGCACGCCGTGGCGCGGGGGCAGCAGGCGACCCGTGCGGGTGCGGCCGCCCTCCACGAAGAACTCCACGGTGTAGCGGTGGAGCAGCAGCTCGCGGAGGTAGCGGGCGAACACGCGGGCGTGGATCTCGGCGCCCTGGAAGCTGCGCTCGATGAAGAAGGCCCCCGCCCCGCGCAGCAGGTAGTGCACCGGCCAGATCGCGAGGTTCACCCCGGCCACGATGTGGGGCACGATCAGGTCGTGCCAGTAGAAGATCCACGACAGCAGCAGGTAGTCCACGTGGGACTTGTGGCAGGGCACCAGCACGGCGGTGCCGTCGCGCATCGCGGCCCGCACGCGGTCGAGGTCGTCGTCGCCGATGTCGTAGCCGCTGAAGACCCGGGTGAAGAGCGGCCGGAGGGCCACCGACGCCAGCCGGATGAGCGGCCACGAGAAGGAGGCGGCCACCCGGTCGAACTCGCGGTCGAGCCGACGGCGGATCTGCGGCAGGGGCTTGCCGGCCTGCGCGGCCTGCTCCTCGGCGAAGCGGCGCATCGGCGGCGCGTCGAGCACCAGCGAGCGCAGCACCGACCGGGGCAGCAGGCGCGGCCCGCGCACCACGTGGGACTCGCGCTTGAGGTAGCGCCGCAGCAGGGTGCGGAGGCTGTCGAGGCGCCGCGCCTCGGGCACGCGCTCGGTGAAGGCCTGCAGGTCGAGCGCCTCGCCCACCTGCACGAAGGGGCTGTAGCCGCCGGGCAGGTAGAGGTTGCGCAGCTTGGTGAACAGCGACGGCGCCTCACGGCTGCCGAGGAGGAAGTCGCGGACCTCGCTGGCGTAGGCCTCGGGGGCCCGGTCCCACACCGTGATCACCGGGAGGAGCTGCACCGCACCCGGCGTGCGCTCCTGGGCCTCGAGCACGGCGCGCAGGGGGTCGGAGGACGGATCGTCGGCGCCCGCGCCGGCCTGCAGGAAGACCGTGATCGGCGTGCCCGCGGCCACGGTGCGCGTCACCCAGCCCGACCGCACCGGGTCGGGGGCGCGCCCCACCCGCAGCACCTGGCCGATGCGCCGGAAGACGTCGCGCCAGGCCTCGAAGACCGGCTGCCAGAAGAAGCTCGGGGTGCCGTTGCTCCACGCCGACAGCGGGAGGCGGCGACGGTTGAGCACCGCGTTGAGCGCGAGGTGGTCCAGCGTGGCGCGGTGGAGCAGCACGTAGACCACGGGGCCCTTGGCGCCGGCCTCGCGGATGCGCTCCACCGAGTGGTCCTCCACCCGCACCCGGTCGAGCACCACGCCCAGGCCGAGCACCCGGTAGAACCACCCGAAGCGCCGGAGCATGGCCGCGCCGTAGCGCACGGGGCCGTCCGGCGCCGTGGGCGTGGAGGACGCGGGCTCGTGCACGGGGGGGGTCACGGCGCCGAGTCGCCGCTGTCGCCGGAGTCCCCGCTGTCGCCGGAGTCCCCGCTGTCTCCGGAGTCGCCGCTGTTCCCGGAGTCGCCCGAGTCGCCGCTGTTCCCGGAGTCGCCCGACGTGTCGGTGTCGGTGTCCATGCCGGTGTCGCTGTCGCGCACGTCGTCCGACTCGGTGGGGTCGCCGGTGTCGGGGGCGGTGTCGGGGGGCACGTCGACGTAGCCCGCGGGCGCCACGCACCCGAGGTAGACCCGGCCGAGGTCGCCCACGCCGTCGTCGTCGGTGTCGGGCCAGAAGGGCACGCGCGGCGCGCAGTTCGGCGGCTCGTCGGAGCCGAAGAAGCCGCCGAGCGCACCACAGCCCGGGAGCGTCGCCCCGAGCGTCCCCACCAGCAGCCACGTCCTCGAACCCATGGGCGCGCTCCTAACCGCCGCAGCGAGGATCAGCCGCGCGGGGCGGGGCCGAGGGAGGCATCGCGCGAGGTGGCGAAGGCGGCCTCGAGGTCGGCGATGAGGTCGTCGGCGTCCTCGATGCCCAGCGACAGGCGGATGAGGCCGTCGTCGAGGCCCCGGGCGTGGCGCTCGGCTGCCGGGATCGAGGCGTGGGTCATGAGCGCCGGCAGCTCCAGCAGGCTCTCGACCCCGCCCAGCGACTCGGCGAGGGTGAAGACCTTCGTGGACGCGCACACCCGCTCGGCGCGGGCCAGATCGCCGTCGAGCACGAAGGCGAGCATGCCGCCGAAGCCGGTCATCTGGCGGGAGGCCACGGCGTGGCCGGGGTCGTCGGGGTGCAGGGGGTCGTGCACGCGCACCACCTCGGGGTGGGCCCGCAGCCACGCGCCCACGGCCTGCCGGTTGCGCTGGTGGCGCTCCATGCGCACGTGCAGGGTCTTCAGGCCGCGGAGCACCAGCCAGCAGTCCCAGGGGCCGGGCACGCTGCCGATGGCGTTCTGCAGGAAGCGGAGGCGCTCGGCGAGGTCGGCGCGGCCCGTGACCGCCAGGCCGCCCACCACGTCGGAGTGGCCGTTGAGGTACTTCGTGGTGGAGTGCACCACGATGTCGGCGCCCAGGGCCAGCGGGGTCTGGAAGACGGGCGTGGCGAAGGTGTTGTCGACCACCACCAGCGCGCCCACCTCGCGCGCACGGGCCACCAGCGGCGCGATGTCGATGACGCGGAGCAGGGGGTTCGTGGGGGTCTCGAGCCACACGAGGTGGGTGCCCTCGGGCACGGCCTCGGCCGCGGGCGTGGCCGTCAGGTCGACGAAGCGCGTCTGCACGCCGCGGTCGGCCATCACCTTCGTGAGCAGGCGGTAGGTGCCGCCGTACACGTCGTCGCCGCACACCACGCGCCCGCCGGCGGGGAGCATGGCCAGCACCGCGTGGGTGGCCGCGAGCCCCGACCCGAAGGCCACGCCGTCGGTGCCGCCCTCCAGATCGGCCACGCACCGCTCCAGGGCCTCCCGGGTGGGGTTCTGGGTGCGGCTGTACTCGTAGCCGGTGTGCTGGGCGGGCCAGGGCTGGGCGTAGGTGGACGTCTGGAAGACCGGCGGCATCACCGCGCCCGTGACGGGCTCGGGGTGCTGGCCGGCGTGGATGACGCGCGTGGCGAGGTGCGGGGGACGGTGGGTCATCAGCTCACGGCGCCGGTGCAGCGGGCGATGTGGTCGAGGAGGTCGATGCGCGACAGCACGCCCACGAGCTCGCGGTCGGGGCCGAGCACCAGCGCGATCTTCACCTTGCGCAGCAGGTCGGTGACCACGGTGACCTCGGTGCTGGGGTCGACCACGCAGTAGTTGTTGTCGGCGAACTCGCCGGCGGTGGCGCGGCCGCCGGGGCCCTGGCGCAGCGCCTCCTCGAGCAGGCGCTTCTCGTGGAGCACGCCCACCACGGTGGTGCCGTCGAGGACGGGGAGCTGGCTGATGCCGTGCAGCCGCATGAGGCCGATGGCCTCGGTGACGCTCACGCCGGGCGCCACGGTGATGGGCTGCTGCGTGCCGAGGCTGGCCAGCACGTCGCCCACGGTGCCCAGGCGGGCGGTGGGCTCGAGGTAGCCGTTCTCCTCCATCCAGGCGTCGTTGTAGATCTTGGACAGGTAGCGGCTGCCGGAGTCGGGCAGGAGCACGCACACCCGCTTGCCCGCGAGGCCCTCCTGGTGGGCCAGCCACTTCACGGTGCCGGCCACCGCCGCGCCGCAGGAGCCGCCCACGAAGAGGCCCTCCTCACGCGCCAGGCGGCGGGTCATCTGGAAGCACTCCTTGTCGTTCACCCGCACCACGTCGTCGATGCAGGAGAAGTCGATCGTGGAGGGGAGGAAGTCCTCGCCGATGCCCTCGAGCACGTACGAGAAGGCCTCGGTGAGCTTCCCGGTGCGGAAGTAGTCGTAGTAGACCGACCCCACGGGATCGACGCCCACGATGCGCACGTCGGGGTTCTGCTCCTTGAGGTAGCGACCCACGCCGGTGATCGTGCCGCCGGTGCCCAGGCCCGCGATGAAGACGTCGAGCTGCCCGTCGAACTGCTTCCAGATCTCGGGGCCCGTGGTGCGGTAGTGGGCCTCGGGGTTCGAGGGGTTGTGGTACTGGTTCGCGTAGAAGGCCTGGGGGGTCTCCTCGGCGAGGCGACGGCTCACGCTGTAGTAGGAGCGCGGATCCTCGGGCTCCACGTTGGTGGGCGTGACCACCACCTTCGCGCCGTAGGCCCGCAGGGCGGCGCGCTTCTCCTCGGACTGCTTGTCGGGCAGGACGAAGACGCACTTGTAGCCGCGCACCGTGCCGACCATCGCGAGGCCGGCGCCGGTGTTGCCGCTGGTGGCCTCCACGATGGTGCCGCCGGGCTTGAGCGCGCCGCTGGCCTCGCCGTCGTCGACGATCTGGACCGCGATGCGATCCTTCACCGAGCCGCCCGGGTTCATGTACTCGAGCTTGGCGTAGACCTGGGCGTCGAGCCCCTGGGTGACCTTGTGGAGGCGCACGCACGGGGTGTCGCCGATCGCGTCCAGGACGTGGTCGAAGACCTTGTGCACGTCGACTCCTGCTCCGGGGGGGACCGTGGCGCCGTATCGCCGCGGTGGTGGTGCGGCGAGGACGCCATGCTAGGGGGCCCCCGCGGGATGGAGGGAGCGTGATCGACACGGAGTCCCGCCTGCTCCGTCGCGGCGACTACATCTGGGGTTCCTTCGTCCGGACCGGTCCGGTCGACGGCTACATCGTCGCGGTCAACCCGGGCGATCGCAGCGACGTGCTCGGACGCTTCGCCTTCACGGTCACCGCGGTGGACGAGGCGGTGGGGGCGGCGCACGAGGGCCGGCGCGCCTGGCAGGACACGCCGCTGGAGGATCGCGGCGAGATCGTGGGCCGCTTCCGTGAGCTGCTCGACGAGGTGGGCGAGAACCTCGCGCTGCTGATCACCCGCGAGACGGGCAAGCCGCTCTGGGAGTCGCGGGCCGAGGTGAGCGCCACGGCGCGCGCGGCCAAGCTGCTGGTGAGCGACGGCCTGCCGCTGCTCCAGCCCAAGGTGCTCCGGGAGGACACGGCGTGGTCGGAGCGGGTGCCGCTGGGCGTGGTGGGCGTGGTCACGCCCTTCACCTACCCGCTGCTGCTGCCCTCGCTGCACTGCCTGGCCGCGCTGCTCGCCGGCAACACGGTGGTGTTCAAGCCGTCGAAGTTCGCGCCCGGCGTGGGGCAGGCGCTGGCGGAGCTCCTCGACCGCTGCCGCCTGCCGCGCGGTGCCTTCAACATGGTGCAGGGCTCCGGGGCGTCGGTGGGGGCCCGCCTGGTGTCGCACCCGGGCCTCGACGCGCTGCTCTTCACGGGCTCGTACGACACGGCCTGCAAGGTGCGCGCCGCCACGGCCGACCGTCCGGAGCTGCCCGTGCTGCTGCAGGCGGGGGGCAAGGCGGCGGCGCTGGTGCTGGCGGACGCCGATCTGGACCTGGCCGCCTACGAGATCGCGGTGAGCGCCTTCGCCACGGCGGGGCAGCGGCACGACGCGGCGGCGCGGGTCTTCGTGGATCGCGCGATCTTCGACACCTTCTGCGAGCGCCTGCTGGCCCGCACGCAGGAGCTGGTGGTCGGCTACGGCTTCGACCACGGCGTCTTCATGGGACCGATGATCTCGGATGCCCATCGCAAGCGCTTCCGGGCCTATGCCGACGACCTCCAGGCGCTGGGCCACACGCCCGTGCTCGAGGGGGGCACGGCCCAGCTCGACGGGCCCAGGGGCTACTACGTGCGCCCGGCCATCTACTGGATCACCCGCGACGGCGCGCTCGATGCCGAGCCGCCGGGCCCGATGGTGCAGGTGTACTGCGTCACCGACACCGACCACATGGTGAGCCTGCACGAGCAGCTGGCCAGCCGTGTGTCGGCGGCCATCTTCACCCGCGACGAGGGCGGGGCCATGGAGCTGGCCCAGCGGCTCACCACCGGTGCCGTCTACGTGAACCGGGGCACCTCGGCCACCTCGCTGCGCATGCCGGCCGTGCCGCGCGGGCGCTCCACCAACGGCGTGCCCCACGGCGCCGAGCTGGTGCGCTGGCTCACGAGCCCCCAGGCCCTGCTGGTGGATCGTCGTCCCTTCGACGGCTCCCGCTTCGTGCCGGGCGCCGGCTCGCTGCCCACCGCACCCATGGTGATCGAGCCCGACGACGAGGGCTGATCGCCGCGATCGCACGGGGGCCCCGCGCGCCGTGGCGGCCCGCTGGGCGAGCGGGTAGAGCGCCACATGACCCGTGGACTGTACGAGCAGATCGGCGTGGTGCCCGACGCCGATCTCGACGAGATCAAGGCGGCCTATGGCCGGTCGGTGGCCCACGTGCTCCGGCGGCGTGAGGCCACCGTGAGCCAGGGCGGCGACACGGCCACGCTCGACCTGTCGCGCGACCAGCTCGACGAGGCGTGGGCCATCCTCTCGGATCCCGCGCGACGTCGGCGCTACGACGCGATGCTCGCGGTGGCGGGCGAGGGCCTCGCCGAGGCGCCGATCGACGACCTCTGGCCTCACGTGGCCGGGTCGATGATCCACCCGTCGGTGGCCGCGGCGGCGCGCATCGTGGATGCGGCCACCTCGCTGCCGCTGGCACCCCTGCCCGAGCCGGCCCGCCTGGGGCCCGCGCGGCGCGTGAGCGACGCCGTGGCCGACGACGCCCCCACCAGCCCGCTCGGGGTCGGGCGTGCCGCGGGGGCCTTCGGGCCGCCCCGCCCGGTGTCCCGCGGGGGCCGCTCGGCCGACGTGGTGGCGCTCCACCCCGATCGTCCGGGCCTGCGCATGGTCGAGACGCGTGAGTCCGACGCGGCAGTGGTGGATCTGGCGCGCCACACCACGCCCGGCCACCAGGGGCCGCCCACCACGCCCACCACGGTGCCCACCAGCGCGCACGACGTGGATCAGCTCGTGGATCAGCTCGGCTACGGCGGTGCCCTGCTGGGGGCGATCCGTGAGGATCAGGGGCTCACGCTCGACCGCATGAGCGAGGTCACGCGCATCAGCGTGCGCTACCTCGAGGCCGTGGAGCGTGAGGACTTCGCCGCCCTGCCGCCCGCGCCGGCCTTCGTGCGGGGGTACGTCCGCGAGATGGCCCGCATGCTCGGCCTCGACGTGGAGCGGGTGGTGTCGGGCTACATGCGCCGGTTCAGCGCCGACGGATGACCGAGGTGCGCGGTGAGGCCGCCGCCGACGGGCGCCTCGACGTGGCGGTGGCGGCGCTCGTGCCGGAGCTGTCGCGGTCGCAGGCCACACGGCTGGTGAAGGACGGGCGTGTGCGCGTGGACGGCGTGGTGGTCACCCGCGCCGCCCACACCCTCTTCGCCGGCGCGGTGCTGCAGCTCGACCTGCCGCCGCCCGCACCCGCCGAGGCCGTGGCGCAGGATCTCCCCCTGCGCACGGTCTACGAGGACGAGGACCTCGTGGTGGTCGACAAGGAGGCGGGCATGGTGGTGCATCCCGGCGCCGGCCACGCCGACGGCACCCTGGTCAACGCCCTGCTCCACCACGTGGGGGATCTCTCGGGCGTGGGGGGCGTGCAGCGCCCCGGCATCGTGCACCGCCTCGACCGGGGCACCTCGGGCCTGCTGGTGGTGGCCAAGCACGATCGCGCCCACCAGGCGCTCGCGGCCCAGTTCGCCGACAAGACGGCGGGGCGCGTGTACCTGGCGGTGTGCGTGGGCGTGCCGGCCGACGCGCACGGCACCATCGACACGCACCTGGCCAGGCATCCGAAGGACCGCCTCCGCTTCGCGAGCACCGACGGGGACGGCGGGCGTCAGGCCATCACCGACTGGTGGCGCCTGGGGGCGGCGCGCGGCCTGTCGCTGCTGCGCTGCGAGCTGCGCACCGGGCGCACCCACCAGATCCGTGTGCACCTGCGGGAGCAGGGCTGGCCGCTGGCCTGCGACACCCTCTACGCGCGGCGCGACCGGCCCACGCCAGCCTGGGTGCGCGGGCTGGTGGGCGAGGATCGCCCGCTGCTGCACGCCTGGCGCCTGCGCTTCCGCCACCCCACGCGCGACGAGCCGCTGGAGTTCTGCGCCCCCGTGCCGGACGACCTGGCGGCCGTGCTGGCCCGCCTGGAGCTGGACGTGCCGGGCTGCGACGCCTGATCGCGCCCTCGCGGGCCGATCAGGGGCAGAGGCCCCAGAGATCGATGCCGAGGTCGAAGAGGCTGTTGCTCGACACCGCGGTGCCCCGGATGTCGGAGACGAAGGCGGGCAGGCAGGCCGGCTCGCCGTCCTCGCAGGCCTCGCAGTCCTCGCCGAAGCGCTCGGACAGGTCGCACACCACCTCGTCGCCGAGCATGCGATCGATGCCGCGCGTGTCGAAGACGGCGCGGGCCTCGAGGTTCGCCAGGGTGGCACCGTCGTTGGCCAGCAGGCCCTCGAGCCGCAGCTGCTCCACGCGGGCCGTGGCGCCCAGCCAGCCCACCTCGATGTCGGTGGTGGGCACGACGAAGCGCGGGTTGTCGCGCAGGTCGATCGGACCGAACTCGATGAGGGCCGAGCAGGGGAGGGGCAGCGGCGTGGAGCCGATGCGTACGGCCAGCCGACCCACGAGCTCAAGGGCGCCGTCGGAGCGCTGGACCGACAGCACCAGGGTGTCGAGACCGAGGTCGTCGAGGAAGGAGGCCACCGACGCGGGCTGCACCCAGGTGAGGGTGTCGAGATCCACGGCCCACGCGCGCCCGGGCAGGCCGGCCTCGCTCACCGGGGGAGGCAGCGTGCGGAAGCCCTGGGTGCGGACGTCGTCGCACACGGTGACGGCGATCTCGTAGGCCTGCTCGTGCGCGAGGGGCTCGTTGGGCACGAAGGTGAGGGTGCGCCGATCCTCGGAGAGCAGGGCGGTGCCCTCCACGCCGGGCACCTTCAGCGACCAGTCGTCGCGGTCGGCGGGGAGCGCGGGCTCGATGCCCACGCGCACCGACGTGTCGATGCGCACGGGCGCGTCGCTGTCGCCAGGGTGGATCCACGTGGCGTGGGAGGTGCACGCCGACCGTGCGCCGTCGCCGGAGGGATCCGCCAGATCGGGCCGGCTGTCGTCGGCGGCGGGCAGCTCGTTGCCCGGCGCGGCGGCGAGGTCGATCTCGGCGCAGCCCATGACGAGTGCCGCGAGCGCGACGGGTGGGAGGTGGTGCGTCCCCAGACGCATGTCGGACTCCAGAGTCCCGGCCGGGACAGCTCGCACCCTAGCCGACCGGATCACGAGTGTCAGGGCGAGTCAAGTCCAGAAAGCACGAAGGGGCCGATCCCGGAGGATCGACCCCTCGAGCCTGCCTCCCGCGACGGGCGAGGCCCGCCGGGGGAGCTGGCCGCCGCGGGTGCGACGGCCAGGGAGCCGGCTCACATGGCGGGCGGCTTGCACTCGTTGGTGACGTCGGCCTCGGTGATCTCCTTCATGTCGAGATCCGTGGCGGCGTAGGCCGTGATGTCGGTGGCGACGAGCGACAGGCAGAAGTTCTGGTTGTCGCTGCAGGCCGTGCAGGACACGCCGAAGGTGACCAGCAGGTCGCAGGCGGCCTGGGGGTCGCCACCGTCGACGAGCTCGCCGAGCACGTCGCCGAGGTCGCGGACGTCGATGTCGCCGGCGAGGGTGACGCCGACCATCTTGTCACCGGCCGGGTTGAACGCGCCCGACAGGTTGATGGAGCCGAGGGTGACCGTGAAGCCGGCGACCGACAGCGCGAGCTCGTTGCCCGAGAACTCGAAGAAGGGGTTGTCGAAGGTGACGGCCTGGTCGAAGGCGAAGGTGGCCTCGCAGGGCTGCGTGGCCGCGGTGACGGCGCCGTCGGTGATGGTGGCCTCGATGAGACCGCCGTAGAACTTCAGGGTGTTGGCACCGGTGTCGACCTCGTTCGCGACGATGGCGATGGTCTGACCGCCGAGGTCGGAGAGCAGGCCCGACAGGATGCCGCCGACGCCGGCAGGCTCGATGACGTTGAGCGTGCTGAGGTCGAGGACGTAGGGCACGTCCTTGAGGGTGTTGGCGTCGGCCAGGGGGGTGCCCACGTCGCTCGTGGTGAACGTGGAGGTGAACTCGCCACACGAGTACGTGATCTTCAGGGTGTACGCGGTGGTGGGGGCGAGGTCGGAGGCCGGGTCGAAGTAGACGTTCTTGCCCGAGTCGTCCCAGGTGACGTTCTTGACGTCGGTCTCGGTGGAGTCGCCGGCGACGATCTTGAAGGTGGCCGTGGCCTTCTCGTCAGCCTTGAAGGTGACGGCGAAGCGCTGGCGCACGAAGGCGTCGGGGGCCTTGTCCTTCGGGGAGACCTTGTTCACACCCGACTTGCAGGTGCTGGTGTCCTCGGTGTCGGTGCCGGAGTCGGTGTCGGTGTCGACGGTGTCCTTGTCGGTGCCGCCGGTGCAGGCCGACAGGATGCCGGCGAGCGCGAGGGCAGACAGGCGCGTGGGGGTGAGAGTCATCGCGTCCTCCAAGCATCCTTCGGCGGATGCGCGACGCGCACTTAGCCGTGAGGCGGGTCCCGTGTCAACGACCGTTTTGATCCGCGGAAAGCTCGGTGGGAACGGTCACGCGGCGGAACGATGGAGGGTGACACCGGGTGGTGTCGAGGCCGTCACTGGGGCGCCTGGCCCCCGAGGCCGTAGCCCGGCAGGCGGTAGGGGCGGGCGAAGATGACGTCCTCGGGCGGCGTGCCCGGGGGCAGCGCGAGCACGTGATCGACGTGACGCACCCGCCCGGAGTCGGGGTACATCGCCACGAGTCGCTCGCGCGCGAGCTTCGCGTCCTCCACGCGGCCCACCCGGTGGTAGCCCTCCGACAGCAGGGCGAGCGCCTCCTCGGCGTAGCGGCTGGAGGGGAAGAGCTGGAGCAGGCGGGCCGAGCGGCCCTCCACCGCGGCCCATGCCCGACGCTTCCGGTAGAAGCGCGCCACGAACATCTCCTTGCTCGCGAGGCGATCGATGCCGCGCTGCAGGAGCTTGTCGACCTCGTCCCGGTACTCGGAGTCCGGGTAGAGCTGGCCGAAGCCCGTCCACTCGTTCACGGCCTGGCGCGTGAGCGTCTGGTCGCGGCCCACCACGCGGGGGGCCACCTTCCAGATCGTGTACCCCACCATGTAGCTGACGTAGTCGGGCGCGAAGTTCGGGTGGTAGTCCTCGAACTCCTGGAAGGCGTAGCGGGCCTCGTCGTAGTCGCCCTTGCGGAAGCGGATCTCGGCGATGGCGAGCTCGGCGCGCACCGAGAGCGGGTCGTCGCGGTGGAAGTTGCGGAGCTCCTGGAAGTCCTCGAGGGCCTTGTCGAAGAGCCCCCGCTTCATCATCTTCTCGCCGTGGGCGTAGATCTCCCGCGGCGGCCGCCCGGAGGCCGCGATCTGGAGCTCCTTGCCCTTGGTCTTGAGCGAGCAGCCCCCGACCAGGGCGAGCACCAGCAGCAGGGCATGCGCGAGGCGCCAGCGGGTCACGCGTCCTCCGGACGGCGCGCCGTATCGGCAGGGAGGTCCCGCGACAAGGGCGGGCGCGGCTTGCCCTGCCCACGCACCGGCGGTACGACCCAGGCCAGCCCGGGGTGCACAGTGTCGACGTCCGATGGCCTGCCGAGCGTGACCTTCTCGAACTTCGTGATCTCGCTCGCCTCCACCGCGATGGTCCACCTGGGCAAGACCCCGGACCCCAGCACCGGCGCGCGCGAGCTCGACCTGCCCATGGCGCGCCACACCATCGACGTGCTCGGGCTCATCGAGGAGAAGACCCGAGGAAACCTCGACGACGACGAGCAGAAGCTCGTCGACTCCCTGCTCTACGAGCTCCGCAGCAGCTTCGTGGAGATCTCGGGCGGCCAGGCCGACGCGTAGCGGGCCCTCGGCGCCGGCCTACATCTTCAGGCCGCCGCCCACGTCGATGCACGTGCCGGTGACGTAGTCGCACTCCAGCAGGAAGCGCACGGCCTGCCACAGCTCCTCGGGCTCGGCGGCGCGGCCGAGCGGGACCGTGGCGAGCATGCGCTCGAGCACCTTGGGCGGCATGCCCTCGAGGATGGGGGTGCGCACGAAGCCGGGGGCGATGGCGGCCACGCGCAGGCCGTGGGGCGCGAGCTCCTCGGCCCACAGCACCGTGTCGGCCACGAGCCCGGCCTTGGCGGCGCTGTAGTTCGACTGCCCGCGGTTCCCGTAGCGGGCCAGCGAGGAGATGTTCACCACCACCGCGGGGCGCGTGCCCGTGCGCACGCAGTGGGCTGCGAAGGCGCGGGTGCAGAGGAAGGGCCCCGTGAGGTCGACGTCGATCACCTGCTGCCACTGCTGCAGGGTCATCGTGCGGACCTCGCCCGTCTCCTTGTCGCGCTTCACGAGCAGGGCGTCGCGGAAGATGCCCGCGTTGTTCACGAGCACGTCGAGGCCGCCCAGGGCCTCGGCGGCCTGCGCCACGAGGCCGTCGACCTGCGCCTCGTCGGCCACGTTCGCGACGAAGCCGGCCACCTTGCCCGGCAGTTCCTCGCAGAGGTCCACCGTGGCGCGGACGGCGTCGGCGTCGACGTCGCAGAAGGCCACGGAGGCCCCGGTGGCGGCGAGCTCGCGGACGAAGGTGCGGCCGAGGCCGCTGCCGCCCCCGGTGACGAGGGCACGGCTGGACGAGACCTGCATGGTGGCTCCTGGGGAGGCGCCCGCCGCTAACGTGCTGCGGACGCCTCACCGAGCCGCGATGCCGACCCCGTGCGTGGGATCAGGCCTCGGCGGGCGGCTGATCCGCCATGACCGGGCTGCCCTCGCCGACCTCCTCGACGAGGCCGTGGTGGCGCAGGATGTCGAGGCGGAGGCGATCGAGCAGCTCGGGGCGCTCGAGGAGGTACTGGCGGGCGTTCTCGCGGCCCTGGCCCACGCGCTCGCCATCCACCGCGTACCAGGAGCCGGACTTCTGCACGACGCCGGCGTCGATGCCCAGATCGAGCACCTCGGAGGCCTGGCAGACGCCCTGGCCGAAGTAGATGTCGAACTCGCACTGGCGGAAGGGCGGCGCGACCTTGTTCTTGACGATCTTCACCCGGGTCTGGTTGCCGATGGGGTGCTCGCCGGCCTTGATGGTGCCGATGCGCGCGATGTCGAGCCGCACCGAGGCGTAGAACTTCAGCGCGTTGCCGCCCGAGGTGGTCTTCGGGGAGCCGAACATGACGCCGATCTTCTCGCGCGTCTGGTTGATGAAGACGACCACGCAGTCGGACTTGTGGATGGCGCCGGTGAGCTTGCGCAGCGCCTGCGACATGAGGCGGGCCTGGGCACCGGGCTGGCTGTCGCCCATGTTGCCCTCGAGCTCGGCCTTGGGGACCAGCGCCGCGACCGAGTCGACCACGATGACCTTGATGGCGTTGGAGCGCACCAGCACCTCGGCGATCTCGAGGGCCTGCTCGCCGTGGTCGGGCTGGCTGATGAGGAGCTCCTCGACGTTGACGCCGAGCTTGCCGGCGTAGCCCACGTCGAGGGCGTGCTCGGCGTCGATGAAGGCGGCCGAGCCGCCCATCTTCTGGGCCTGGGCGACGATCTGCAGGGCGAGGGTGGTCTTGCCGCTGGACTCGGCGCCGTAGATCTCGACCACGCGGCCCAGGGGGACGCCGCCCACGCCGAGGCCGAGGTCGAGGTTGAGGCTGCCCGTGGAGATCACGTCGACCTTGGGGACGTCGGCGCTGCCGTAGCGCATGATCGAGCCCTTGCCGTAGGCGCGCTCGATGGAGGCGATGGCGGCGTCGATGGCGTTCTCTCGGTCGGACTTCTTGGCGGCCATGAGGGACCTCTCGGGTGGAGGGGGGGAGGGGATCAGCGGGGCGGAGGGGCGGCATCGGCAGGGTGGAGCCCCTGCAGGTGACGCCGGAGGAGATCGAGGACGGCGTGGGCAGCGAGGCCCTGGATGCGCTCGCGATCGCCGGCGAGGCGGACGAGGCGGTGGGTGGTGCCGTGGGGGCTGGCGTGCGCGAGGTGGACCGTGCCCACCGGCTTGGCCTCGCTTCCGCCCGAGGGGCCGGCGATGCCGGTGGTGGCGAGGCCGTGGGTGGCGCCGAGGGCCGTGCGGATGCCCTCGGCGAGCGCGCGCGCCACGGGCTCGCTCACGGCACCGTGGGCCTCGAGCAGCGCGGCGGGGACGCCGGCACGCGCCACCTTCGCCGCGTTGTCGTAGACCACGGCCCCCTCGAGGAACCAGGCGCTGGCGCCGGGCTCGGCCGTGCAGAGGGCGGAGAGCTGGCCGCCCGTGCAGGACTCGGCCACCGCGAGCGTGTGCCCCTGGGCCACCAGGGCGGCGCCCACCGTGGCGGCGAGACCGCCCCCGAGGCCGTCGAGCCCGTCGACCGCGAAGACCGGGGACCCGATGCGCGCCGCCACGTCGGCGACCAGGGCGCGCACCTCGTCGTCGGGCGTGCCCGCGGTGAAGCGCAGCTTGATCTGGTTCTCGCCCAGGGAGGTGCGGTAGCCGAGCACGGCGGCGGGGTGGGCGAAGGCGCCGATGCGATCCTGCAGCGTGGACTCGCCGACGCCCGTGGTGCGGAGCGTGACGAGCCGGCCCGGCGCGAGCTGGAGCCGGGCCACCACGCGGGGCAGCACCTGCGTCTCGAACATGGGCTTCATCTCGCGCGGCACCCCGGGCAGGCAGGCCACCCAGGCGCCGCCGTGCTCGAGGGCGAAGCCGCAGGCCGTGCCGTGGGGGTTGTCGAGCCGGAGGCTGCGGGCCGGGAGCAGGGCCTGCTTGCGGTTGCTGGGCGGCATGGCCCGCCCGAAGGCGCGGTAGAGGCCCTCGACGTGGGCCAGCGCCACCTCGTCGAGCGCGAGGGGCGCGGCGAAGGCCAGCGCCACCGCCTCGGCCGTGAGATCGTCGGCCGTGGGGCCCAGGCCGCCCGTGCAGATCACGAGCGACGCCTCGGCGGCGGCCGCCGCGAGTGCGCCCCGGATGGCCTCCACCTCGTCGCCCACCGTGACGTGCCGCACGACGCGCACGCCGAGCTCGGTGAGGCGCGCGGCCAGCCAGGCGGCGTTCGTGTCGACCGTCTGCCCGGTGAGGACCTCGTCGCCCTGGGACACGAGGACGGCGGTGGCGGCGGGGTGGACCAGGGGGGGCTCCTGAACGGACGTGCAGCTTGTACAATGGCACCAGGATTCTGTCCAGGTCAAGCGGACAGAAGGTGTCCGAGGTGCCGCGCGGGCCCGTCCGACGCCCTGGGGTCCGCCTCACACGCAGGGGCGGCCCCGTCTCGTCACGATGGGCGCGTTAGGGCCGTGCCCACACCCTGGAGCGTGGGATGCCCCGAGCGATGGGCCTCGACGTGGGCACCAAGACGATCGGCGTGGCGATCTCGGACGAGCTCCGGATGCTGGCGCACCCCACCTGCACGGTCGCGCGGTCGGGCGTCCGGAAGGACACCGAGGTGCTGCTGCGGCTCGTGCGCGAGCGCGAGGTGGACCACGTGGTGGTGGGGCTGCCCCTGGAGCTCGACGGGCGCGAGGAGCGTCCGGCGCGGCTCGCGCGGCAGATCGGCGAGGCGCTCGGCGAGGCGGCCGGCCTGCCGGTGGCCTACGTCGACGAGCGCTTCTCGTCGGTGCAGGCGGAGCGTCGCCTGCTCGCGGCCGGGCTGTCGCGGCAGCGGCGCAAGCAGGTGATCGACCAGGAGGCGGCCGTGATCCTGCTGCAGGGCTGGCTGGACCACGGCGCCGACGTCGAGGAGGCCGGATGAGCCGCCAACGGACCGGGCTCGCGGTGGGCGTGCTCGTGGCGGGCGCCTTCGTGGCCGGCCTGGTCGCCGGCGGCCTGGGGCCGCGCGCGGAGGTGCGTGCCCTGCGCGCGGAGCTGCTCGACGCGGAGCGCGAGGTGGCACGGGAGGGCCGGGCGGCGGCGGCCTCGGATCTCACCGACCTGATCGTGGGCGGTGTGCGCTCGGCCGACCAGGGACGACCCCTGCGCGACCGCGGCACCGGGGGGGACCCGGTCCCGCTCCCCACGCCCGCCGGGGGCGAGGAGGAGGCGGGCGAGGGGCCTCGGTCCACGGGACCCGCTGGCGCGCTCGGCGGCGAGGGCGGCCCGGCGGAGGACGGGGGGCCCGGCGTGGGCGCGATGCAGGACGCGCTCGCGGTCCGGCGCGTGCAGGCGCGCGCCGCGCTGGTGGAGGACGCCCGCCCGACGGCCGCCCAGCTGGAGTCCATCGACGCCGCCCTCCTCGACATGAACGACGAGCTCGAGGGCATCGCCCGGGAGCTCGTGTCCCTGTCGGCCGAGGGGCGCGCGCCGGGTCGACGCGACGTCATGCGGCTCGGCGCCGACGTCTTCGACGTGCTCGTGGTCACCGAGGAGCGCATGCTCGAGGCGCTGGAGCCCGACCAGCGCGCGGCGCTGCGGGAGGAGTCCACCGACCCCACGAGCTTCGTGGATCCCGCGATCCTGGGCATCGTGGGCGAGCTGGAGCGGGGCAGGGAGTGACGACCGTCCTCTCGGCGCGGGACGTCGGGCTGGTGGCGCGCTTCGAGCTGCTGCGCGCGCTGCGCACCTGGCGTGCGCTGGCGCTGCTCGTCGTGCACCTCGTGGCGCACGTGGGCGTGGCGTACGTGTTCATCGAGGCGCTCGCGGCGGTGGAGACGGGGCTGGCGGAGCAGCTGGGCGTGCCGGCCACGCGCTGGCCGGGTCCGCTGCTCGACGAGGTGCGCCGCAGCGAGCAGATCCGCGATCTGGTGGGGGGCTTCGCCGGGGACCCGGCCCTGGTGGACGCGCTGCTGGGCTGGCCGTTGCTCGCGGTGCTGGAGCTGTGGTTCGGACTCGTGCTGGGGCCGTTCCTCGCGGCCACCGCGGCCGCCGAGACCATCGCCCTGGACGTGCGGAGCCGCGCCATCCGGTACGAGGCCCTGCGCACGGGCCGGACCGAGCTGGTGGTGGGGCGCTGGGTGGGCCAGGTGGCGCTGCTCGCCGTGGCCCAGGGCGTGGCCCTGCTCGGGGTGTGGACGCTGGGGATGCTGCTGATGGTGGGGCAGTCGCCGGTGGCGCTCGGCGCGGGCCTCGCGGTGCTCGGCGGGCGTGCGCTGCTGCTGTCGCTGCCCTTCGCCGCCCTCGGGATCGCCTGCTCGTGCTGGACGGCCTCCGCGGCGTGGGCGCGGGTGCTGGCCCTGTCGGCCGCCGCGGGCAGCTGGGTGCTCTACGGCATCCTGCGCCTCGCCGAGGACCCGCCCTGGACCTGGCTGTCGGACGCCCTGGTGCCGTTGCTGCCGCAGGCCTGGTCGCACGGCCTCTGGACGGGCGGCGGAGAGCTGGCGCTGTCGTCGGCGGTGCTGGTGTGCCTGTCGCTGCTGGGCCTGGGCGTGGCCACCCTGGGGCTCGTGAGGCGGGACCTGTGAGCGCGGCCCTGCGCTTCGACGGCGTGGTGAAGCGCTACGGCCGGCGTGGTCGCCCGGCGCTGGACGGCCTGTCCTTCGAGGTGCCGACGGGCGTGGTGTGCGGGCTCGTCGGGCCCAACGGTGCGGGCAAGACCACCGCCTTCGCGCTGGCGACGGGCCTGCTGGCGCCGGACGCCGGCGCCATCGACGTGCTGGGCCAGGGGCCCTACGACGTGTGGGCGATGCGGGGCGTGGTGGGCGTGCTGCCGCAGGACGCGGAGCTCCCCGACCGCCACGCGCCGCGGGAGCTGCTGGTGCACCTGGCACGCCTGCAGGGCCTGGGACGGGCCGAGGCCGAGGCCGACGCGGCGCGCTGCCTCGACGCGGTGCAGCTCGCCGATCGCGCGGACGACCCGGTGGGCACCCTGTCCCACGGCATGCGGCGGCGGGTGGCGGTGGCCACGGCGCTGCTCGGGCGGCCCCGCCTGGTGCTGCTCGACGAGCCCACGGCGGGCCTCGATCCGCGCCACGCACGGGCCGTGCGGGCGGTGATCCGCGAGGCCGCCACGCAGGGCACGGTGGTGGTCAGCAGCCACAACCTGCTGGAGCTCGAGCGGCTGTGCGACTGGGTGGTGATGATCGACGCGGGTCGGTGCCTGCGCCAGGGCTCCGTGGCCGAGGTCACCGCCCGCTCGCGCCGCGTGCGCTGGGAGCTGACGGACGAGGCGCCGCCCGGACTGGCCGCGGCGCTGGCGCCTGCCACGGTGGTGGTGACGGGTGGCCAGGTGCTCGTGGAGGCCGAGGACGACGCCGCGGTGGATCGTGCCGGCGTGGCCCTGATGGCCGCGCTGGTGGAGGCGGGGGTGGGCGTGCGCAGCGTGGAGCGTGGCGTGAGCCTCGAGGAGCGCTTCCTCGACGACTGATCGCGAGGATCAGCGCGGGGTGCCGCCGTGCACCGCGGCGATGCGGCCCACCACGTCCCAGAGCTTCTGCTGCCCCACCAGGCGGGCGGCCTGCGCGTTCTGCTGCACCTGCTCGGGCCCCTTCGCGCCGGCGATCACGGCCGTGATGCCGGGCTGGGCCGCCACCCACCCGATGGCGACCGCGGCGGTGGGCACCCCGATGCGACGCGCGACCTTCGACAGGTCCGCGGTGAGCCGCTGGGCGTGGTGGAAGCGGGCGCCCTTGAAGCGGTCGTCGCGGCTGCGGAGGTCGGTCTCGGGGAAGGAGGGCACGTGCGTGAACCTGCCCGAGAGCAGCCCGCGGCAGAGCGGCTCGTAGGCGAGGATGCCCAGGCCGTGGCGCACGGCGGTGTCGCGCAGGGGTCCCTCGAGCTCGCGACGGAGCAGCGAGTAGCCGGTCTGCAGGCTGACGATGCCGCCGATCTCCGCGGCGCGGTCGAGCGCCTCGGCGCCGTAGTTGCACACCCCCAGGTAGCGGAAGCGGCCCTCCTCGCGGAGCTGGGCGAGGGCCTCGAGGGTCTGCTCCAGCGGCGTGTCGTGCTCGCAGGGCCAGTGGATCTGGAGCAGGTCGATCGTGTCGACGCCCAGGCGACGGAGCGAGCCCTCCAGATCGGCGCGCAGCGTCTGGGGGGTGAGGTGGCTGTGCGCGTGGCCGTCGGGTCCGCGGACCACGCCCACCTTCGTGGCGACGATCACGTCCTGCAGCCGGGGGCCGAGCGCCTTGCGGAGGAGCTCCTCCGATCGGCCCCAGCCGTAGATGGGCGCGGTGTCGAACCAGGTGATGCCCGCGTCGAGGGCGGCGTGCACCGCGGCGATCGAGCGCTCCTCGGTGACGTCGTCGCCCCAGGCGTCGCCGCCCACGGCCCAGGCGCCGAAGCCCACCACCGACAGGTCGAGATCCGTCCCGGGCAGCCGCCGCACCTGCATCACGCCCTCCGCGGCGGGCACCGTATCAGGGCGGCACGCCTCGGCAGAAGCCGTGGACGCAGCGCACCACCAGATCCTGGCTGCCCACCTCCACCTTGCCCTCGGGGCGCGTGATGCCCGACTCGGTGGCGAGGATGGTGTAGCTGCCGGGCGCGACCCGCGCGGGCAGGGGCGTGGTGCGCACGCCGTCGCTGAGGGCCACCTGCACCTCGCCGAGATCGCTCGCGACGCGCACCAGGGGACCCACGGGCTCCGGCGCGGGGGCGGACGCGCGGCGCGGCGCGGGATCAGGCGCGACGGCCGCGGCCTGCGGCAGGGCCGCGGGCTCCTGGAGGGCCGCGGGTTCCGGGAGGGGCGCAGGGGCGAGCCGTGGCACCACCACCGGCTCGACGGCCGGCGGCGGCGTGGCGGGCGCCCTGTCGCGCGGACGGCGGGACGGCGGCGGCGTGCGCACCGCGGCGAGCACCTCCGGCTCCTCGGCGGGCGTCGGCTGGGGCTCGCGGACCTCGTCGACCTCGGCGGGCGCGACCGCGGGCGGAGGCGTGACGGCCACGACGGGGGAGGCCGGCTCCGGCCGAGGTGCCAGGATCACGGCGAGCGCCCACCCGGCGGCGGCGAGCAGGCCGAGCACGCCCCAGGCGACGCCGGGACCCCGGCGCGACGCGCTCCCGGGCGGCCCGAGCGGCTCCAGCTCGAGGGAGGTGGTGACGGGCTCGAGCTCCTCGGACAGGACGAGCGGCGGCTCGGCGACGGAGGGCGTGGTGACGGGGCCGTCGTCGGCGTGGGGATCGAGGCGGGCCACCAGCACCCCCGGCCTCGTCTCGAGGAGGTCCCAGCCCACCCACGGTCCGTCCTTGTCTCGCTGCAGGTGCCAGGGGTGGGCGCGACACCAGGCGGGCAGCGCGGGGCCGGGGAGTGCGGCGGCGGTGGACTCCAGCAGGCGTGCCGCGTCCTCCGCGGGCGGACGCGCGTGGGGGGACCAGGCGAGCAGCGTGGCCACCAGCTGCTCGAGGGGGCGCCCGTGGACGCGCCGCACCTCCACCAGCCGCTCCTCCACGGCGCGGGCGTAGCGATCCTCGAACAGCGTGATCGAGGCGAGGTCCTTGAAGGACAGGTCGGCGAAGAGGCGCTGGCCGGTGAGCCCCTCGTACAGCACCGCCCCCAGGCCGAAGATGTCGTTGGCGGGGGTGGGGCTGGCGCCGTCGAAGCGCTCCGGCGCCATGTAGGCGGGGCTGCCCACCAGGGCGCTCGTCTGGGTGATGGCGGCCCGCGCCACGGCGTCGGACCAGGCGATGCCGAAGTCGAGCAGGCGGGCGGCGCCGTCGCGGGCGAGGCGGATGTTCGCGGGCTTGAGGTCGCGGTGGACGATGCCCGTGCGGCCCGAGCCGTCGGGCAGGGGCGTGGACCAGGCGGCGTGGAGCGCGTCGGCCACGGTGGCCAGCGCCTCGAGGACGGCGCGGGGACCCGGCGGCTCGGGACCGCGCAGGGCGCGGGACAGGTCGATGCCCTCGACCAGCTCCACCAGCAGGCCCAGGCGGCCCTCGACCTCGAGCACGTCGAGCACCTGCGGGATGGCGCGGTGGCGGATGAGGCCGAGCAGACGGGCCTCGTCCTGCAGTCGGCGGCCGGCCTGGCTGCGGGGATCGACCTCGGCGTGCAGCACCTTCAGGGCCGCGAGCGTGGACAGCCCGGACGGCCGCTCGACGCGGGCCCGGTACACCTCGCCGAAGCCGCCTCGTCCGAGGCAGCCCAGCAGGTGGATCACGCGTCCGTTGCCCTCCGTCACGTCCTCTCCGTCCCTCGGGCGCTCTATCGGCCCGGTCGGCCCGGACTTGGACCAAGCGCCTCGGGCTTCCTGCCCGTGGGGCGCTGGGCGGGTCATCGGGGGGAGGACGGCTCAAGCGGGAGGACGCGGTGGCGATGAAGTCGATGCACCGGCAGCCAGACACGGGAGGACGGGTGCCGCACCTGCAGATCCTCCGCCAGGACCGCGTCGTCCTGTCCTACCTGCTGCGCGGTCCGCGCGTGGTGCTGGGGCGCGCCGACACCTGCGACGTGGCACTGCCCGACGAGGCGGTCAGCCGCACCCACTGCGTGCTCGAGGAGCGCGAGGGCGGCTGGTGGGTGGTCGACCAGAGCCGGCACGGCACCCAGGTGGATGGCGTGGTGGTGGCCGAGGGGCCGCTCGCGCCGGGCAGCACGCTGGGGCTGGGGGCCTTCGAGGCGCGCTTCGTCGAGGAGGCCGACGGGCGTGCGGGCACGGTCACGCGCCTGGCGCGGCCGGCCGACCACGAGGAGCTGCTCGACGTGGGGGAGCGCTGCGCGGCACGGCGCGTGGTGCTGCGTGCGGTGGGCGGCGCGTGCGAGGGCGAGCGCTTCGAGCTGTCGCGCCCCCGCGTGCGGGTGGGGGGGCCCGGCGCCCACGTGGTGCTGGGCGACGAGCTCCCGCCCGACGCCGTGCTGCTGCGGGTGGTGCGCGGGCGCGCGCTGGTGGAGCCCGGGGCGCGGCCGGCCTTCCTCGCGGGGCTGCGGGTGCGTGAGCCCACGCCGATCCGCGATGGCGAGACGCTGCGGGTGGGGCGGCACGAGCTCGAGGTGCGCGAGGTGGTGGTGGAGGACGAGGGCCGGTCCCGCGCCTCCTTCGGCGAGCTGGTGGGGCGGTCGGCCGGGCTGCAGCGCCTCTTCACCACGCTGGAGCGCGTGGCCCGGCACGACGCCACGGTGCTCCTGTGGGGCGAGTCGGGCACGGGCAAGGAGCTGGCGGCGCGGGGCCTGCACGAGGCCAGCCTGCGGTGCGATGCCCCCTTCGTCGCCGTGAACTGCGCCTCGGTGCCCGCGCAGCTCGTCGAGGCCGAGCTCTTCGGTCACGAGGCGGGCGCCTTCACGGGGGCCCAGGGGCGTCGTGACGGTGCCTTCCAGCGGGCCCACAAGGGCACGCTCTTCCTCGACGAGATCGGCGAGATGGCGCCCGACGTGCAGGCCAAGCTGCTGCGCGTGCTGGAGTCGGGCGAGGTGCAGCGGGTGGGGGGCGCCGAGCCCGAGTTCCCCGACGTGCGCCTGGTGGCCGCCACCCACCGCAACCTCGCGGAGCTGGTGGAGGCCGGTCGCTTCCGGCGCGACCTGCTCTTCCGGCTGGCGGTGCTCACCGTGCCGCTGCCGCCGCTGCGCACCCACCTCGAGGATCTGCCCGAGCTCGCCGCCACGCTGCTGGCCCGTCACCACCCGGGCGCCTCGCTCACCCCCGAGGCGCTGGGCGTGCTCCGGGGGCACGACTGGCCGGGCAACGTGCGGGAGCTGCGCAACGTGCTCACCCGCGCGGTGGTGCTGCACGGCCCGCGCGTGGAGGCGGCGCACCTCACGCTCGATCCCTTCGCCGCCGGCGCAGCGCCCCCGATCCAGCGCACCGCCGACGAGGCCGAGCGGGGTCGGCTGGCGGAGGCCCTGCGGCAGGCCCGGGGCAACCGGGCCGAGGCGGCGCGGCTGCTCGGCCTGCCGCGCACCAGCCTGCTCTACCGGATGCGCAAGCACGGCCTGGAGGGCTGACCCTCCGAGGGGGCGCGATCAGGCCAGCGGCGGCGTGCCGTGGGCGGCGCGGCCCAGGCGGTCGGCCACCGCGTCGGCGAGACCCCCGCCGCCCGGCGGACGCTCCACCACCAGCAGGTCGGCCTTCAGCTCGTCGAGCTCGCGGAGCACGGCGTAGAGGCTGTGTGCGGCCTCGGCCACGGTGCCGTCGGGCGCCAGCGTGCGCACGTGGAGGTCGGTCGAGGCGCCCCCCAGCGCGATGCGGATGGCCTCGGACGGCGAGCTCCACGCGATGTAGCCCAGGCGTCCGGTGCCCTGGGCGAGCCGGCGGCGGAGGTCGGCCCAGCGGGGCTCCTGCCAGCCCGACGGCCCCGTGCCCACGATGACGAGGGGCGTGGACGGGGCGTAGTGGCGGAGCAGCCGTCCGGGCGAGCCCGCGATGCCCTCGGCGGCCTGCACGTCGTAGGGCGAGGTGCCCGCGACGCGCTCCAGATCCACGCGGGTGACCGCGCCCGGCCGCAGCAGCCCCAGGCCGCCGTCGGCGTCCACCCGCACCACCGTGGACTCCACGCCCACGTCGCAGCGGCCGCCGTCCACCACGAGGCCGATGCGGCCCTCGAGCTCGCTCTGGGCGGCCTCGGCGGTGGTGGGGCTGATGCGGCCGAAGAGGTTGGCGCTGGGGGCCACGAGGGGACGGCCCGCAGCCTCGATGACGGCGCGCGCCACGGGGTGGGCGGGCATGCGGATGGCCACGCTCTCGAGGCGGCTGGTGACCGCGAGCGGGATCGCCGGACCCCGCGGCAGCACCAGGGTGAGGGGCCCCGGCCAGAAGGCGTCGACGAGAGCGTCGGCCGTGGCGCGCTGGGCGGGCTCCAGGTCCTCGGCCACCACGCCCAGGGTCACCAGCCCCTCCACCCGGGGGCGAGGCAGCAGGCCCGGGGCCACGTGCACGATGAGCGGGTCGTCGGACGGGCGCGACTTGGCCGCGAACACCGACGCCACCGCGTCAGGCGAGGTGGCGTCGGCAGCGAGGCCGTAGACCGTCTCGGTGGGGATGACGACGGGGCGCCCCTCCCGCAGGGCGGTGGCGGCCAGCGCGAGGCCGGCGTCGGTGGCGGGGACGATGGCGGTCAAGGCTCACTCCAGCCGCAGCACCAGACCGGTGGTGCCCTTGGCGACGTCTGCGCGTTCGATGAGGGGGTCGGCGTCCGTCTTCGTCATCGGGTTGCCGTCGGTGTCGAGCCAGGCCTTCACGACGAAGGCGGGCGGCACGGGCACCGCGGCCATGGGGCCCATGCGGTCGCGCGTGGTGACCGTGAACTCCAGGGGGAAGGGGCCCGGCTCCAGCTTGGCGGTGGCCAGCGGCATGCCGCCCCCGGGCGGGCGCAGCGACACGAAGACGGTGCGGAAGCCCTCGGGAGACACACCCTCGGGGAGCTCCAGGCTGCCCGAGACGAGCACCTCCGCGGGGGTGTGGGCCTCCGCGGCGCGACCCTGGGCGTCGGCCAGGAGCTGGCGGAGCATCGGGCTGTCCTCCACCGCGAGGGCCGCCTCCAGGTCGGCCACGGCGAGGTCGGGATCCGAGCCCACCACCAGCTGGCTCCGCAGCAGCCGCGACAGCACGTGCTTCGGGTCGTCCCGGACCACGGCGTCGAGGGTGGCGCGGGCCTCGTCGGTGCGCCCGATCGCGCGCAGGGCGACGCTCCGGTAGGTGCGCGCCGTGGGATCGGCGGGGGCCACCTCCAGCGCGTGCTGGTTGTGCTCCATCAGGGCCTGCAGGTCGCCCTCCCGCACCGCCAGGGCCGACAGGCCGTTGAGCGCGTCGAGGTCGTCCGGGTCGGCCGCGAGGCGGGCGCGGAGCTCGGCGATCTCGCCCTGGGCCGATGTGGGAGGAGCGGTCGATGCGGCCTCGCGGGCCGACGGCGAGCGGACGCTGTCGCCGCCGGTGATCGACATGCCCTCCTGCCGGGTGCGCGACTGGTTGCCGGCCAGGATGTAGAGCGTGCCGGCGAGGGCGAAGATGGCGAGCACGTAGGCGGCGCCCCGGAACTCGGCGCCCACGCGGTGGCGCGCGTAGCCGAGCAGGCGCATCGCGTCGTCGAAGGCGTCGGGGTCGGCGTCGCGCTCGGCGGTGAGGCGCCGCGCGAGGGCGGACTCGCCCAGCCCGGTGCCGGCGGAGCTGATGGGGGACGTGGCGGGCGAGGTGGGGGCGCCGCCCACCGGGGCGAAGGCCGCCGAGAGCTGCACGGCCGTGACCTCGGAGGCCGTGGGGGGGCCCTCGTCGAGCTCCCGCGCCGCCTGCGCGCCCACGGCCATCAGCGCGGTGCGCTCGCGGACGTAGTCCTCGGGGGTGAGCTTGTCGCGCTCGGCCTCCAGCGCCCGCAGCTGCTCCACCACCACGGCGTGGCTGTCGCTCAGATCCTCCCGGCGGCCCTCGCGCTCGAGACGCTCCGCGTCGGCCGGGCGGCGCGCGAGCGCGCCCATCGCGAGGTTGCCGGCGAGCACGCCCGCGTTGGCGGCCAGGAAGGCGTACCACCACGACTCGGCCACCATGACGTCGGGGGTGACCCCGGCCGACGACAGGCCGAAGACCAGCGCGAGGACCACGGCCACGTGCACGGCCGTGACGGTGCGGACGGCGCTACCGATCATCGTCGACCTCCGCGCGCAGGCGGGCCCGGTAGGGGTCGTCCATCGGGGCGGGGTGCCGCTCGTCCACCATGGTGTCGGGCCCCGCGTCGTCGTCCTCGCCGCCGCGCAGGCGCAGCCCCAGCACACCCAGGGCGATCACGCCGGCCGCCAGGGGCAGGAGCCAGGCGCCGCGGGACCGCGGCGCGAGCAGGACCCACTCGCCGTACTTGCTCACGAAGTAGTCCTCGATGGCCTCGCGGTCGTAGCCGGCGGCGACGAGATCACGGATGCGTCCCTGCATCTGCAGCGCGGCCGCCGAGTTCGAGTCCGACACCGACAGGCCCTGGCACACGGGGCACCGCAGGCCGGCGCCGATCTCGCGGGCGCGCGCGTCCACCTCGCCGGGCGGGGGCGGCGCACCGGGGGCGATGCCCTCGATGAGGCCCACCTCGGTGGGGGGCTGCGCGGCGTGGACCACGCCCGCCGACAGCAGGGCCCACAGGCCGATGAAGGCGAGACGATGGGTCACTCGGAGCTCCCGGTGATGGCGCCCAGCCAGTCCAGCGCGGCCTGGCTCGACAGCGGCCCGGTGTGCTTGTGGACGATGACCCCCTGCCGGTCGACGAAGAAGGTCTCGGGCACGCCCGCCACCCCGTACTCGATCGCGATGCGACCGTCCGGGTCGATGAGGTGGTCGTAGGTGGTGCCCGCCTGGGCGAGGTAGCGCCGGCACGCCTCGGGCTCGTCGGCGTAGATCACCCCGAGGAACTGCACGTCGGGGAAGCGCCGGGCGGCCTGCTGCAGCAGCGGGTGCTCCGCCTTGCAGGGGCCGCACCACGTGGACCAGAAGTTGATCACCACGGGCTTGCCGCGCAGGCGCGCGAGGTCCCAGGTCTGGCCGTCGAGATCGGTGAGCACGAAGGTGGGGGCCGGCTGGCTGTCGAGCACGCTGGGCACGGCGCGCGGGTCGTTGCCGAAGCCCGAGGCGAGGACCGCGAGCAGCACGGCGACGATGCCCAGGCCGCCCAGGAGCACCCCGAGGTTCACGCGCCCGCGTCGGCGGCGCTGGACGCAGGGGCTCACGCCTGCTGCCCCTCGACGCCCACGGGCAGGGGGAGGGTGCTCGCGCGGCGGGTGGGCCACAGGGTGAGCAGGGTGCCCAGCGCGATGACGCCGGGCGCCACCCACAGCCAGAGGATGCCGGGCATCACGATCATCCGCACCACCACGTAGGTGCCGTCGGGATCGAGCTCGGTGAGCGACAGGTAGAGGTCGGCCCCCGCCGAGCTGTGCACCGCCGGCGTGAAGATCGGCTCCCGCTGCGTGGGGTAGTAGTTCATGGTGGGGACGATCTCGCCGAGCTCCGTGGCGCCCCGGCGGGCCGTGAACCGCGCGCCCACCTCGGTGCGCCGCAGCACCTCGCGCCCGTCGGGTGCGGTGTCGGTGCGGCGGTCCTTCGTGGCCCGCACGAAGGTGGCGCTGTAGCCGCCGAGCTCGGCCGTCTCGCCGGGGGCGAGGGTGACGTCGGCCTCGAGCTTGTAGCCCTTCCACAGGGCGATGCTCGCCACGGCGAGGAGGATGCCGAGGTGGGCGATGAGCCCGCCGTAGCGGCGCCGCGAGCGCTGGAAGACCCGCACCAGGGCCAGCGGGAGGGCCTCGCTGCGGCTGCGCGCGCGCTGCAGGGCCGGCGTGACGAGCTCGCCCACGTTCGCCCACGCCGCGTAGCCGACGAGGAAGAGGGCGGCCTGGGTGCCCGGCTTGACGAAGCCGAGGGCGGCCATGGCCCCGGCGAGCAGGGCGCCGCCCACCAGCGGCGGACCCAGGCGCGCGAGGGCGCGCTGCGGGGACAGGCGGCCCCACGGCAGCACCGGACCCACGCCCATGAGGAAGACCATGAGCAGGCCCAGCGGCATGGCCCAGCGGTCGAAGTAGGGCTCGCCCACGCTGACCTTCCGGTCCTGCAGGGCGTCGGTGATCAGCGGGTAGAGCGTGCCCAGCAGCACCGTGAAGGTGAACACCGTGAACACGGCGTTCTGCGCGAGGATGGCGAACTCGCGGCTCCACAGGGTGAGGCGCCGCCCGAAGAGGGCGGACATCAGCGTGGTGCGGGCGGCCGGCTCGGCCTCGTCGATGGCCAGGGTGTGCTCGCGCACCGCGAGGAGGATCACGCTGGCCACGAGCACCAGCGCGATGAAGGCCAGGAAGATGGGCCCGATGTTCGACTGGGTGAAGGAGTGGACCGAGTTGAAGACGCCCGAGCGCGTCATGAACGTGCCCACCAGGGTGAGCAGGTAGGTGGCCATCCCCAGCACGAGGGTCCAGATGCGCAGCGTGCCCCGGCGCTGGAAGACCATCGCCGAGTGGATGAAGGCCGTGGCGGTGAGCCAGGGGTGGAAGCTCGCGTTCTCCACCGGGTCCCACGCCCAGGCCCCGCCCCAGCCGAGCACGCCGTAGCTCCACCAGCCGCCGAGCACGATGCCCACCGACAGGAAGGTGTAGGGCACCAGCATCCAGCGACGGAGCGGCACCATCCAGCCCGCGTCGAGCCGCCCGGCCAGCAGGGCCGCGCAGATCATCGCGAAGGGCACCACCATCCCGACGTAGCCCAGGTAGAGCGTGGGGGGGTGGAAGGCCATCAGCCAGTGGTTCTGCAGCAGCGGGTTGGGGCCGGGACCGTCGAGCGGCACCGGCGAGACCCGCGCGAAGGGGTTCGCCACCGAGCTGACCAGCACCGCGAAGAAGACGCTGTTCGCGAGCAGCACGCCGATGGTCCACGGCATGTACTCGCGGTGGCGGCGACCCTCGATCGCGAGGAAGGCGAGGGTGTAGACGGCCAGCACCCCGCCCCAGAACAGGATCGAGCCGTTGAGCGAGGCCCAGAGGCTGACGATCGTGAAGTACAGGGGCGTGGCGTGCGAGCCCACCTCGGCCACGTAGCGGACGCTGAAGTCGCGCTGCACCAGCGCCACCACCATCAGCAGGTTGGCGCCGAGCATCGTGGCGGCGAAGCCGTAGGCCGCGCGCCGCGCCCAGGCCCACGCCTGGAGGTGGCGCCACGCGCCGGCCCACATCCCGAGGACGGCGCCGACGGCGGCGAAGAAGAGGCTGGCGTGGACGAGGAGGGTGCCGAGCTCGGGGATCACGTCCCCTCCGCCGACGAGGCCTGGAGCGCCCGGTACACCTCGTCGGGCATCTCCCCCTCGGCGGGCGGCGCGTAGGCGTTGTCGTGCTTGACCATCACGGTCTGGCTGCGGAAGACGCCGTCGGCGTGCAGCCTGCCCTCGACCACCACGCCGATGCCCTCGCGGAACATCTGGGGCGGGGCGCCGGTGCCCTCCACGGCGACCTCCTCGCTGCCGTCGGTGACGCGGAAGGCGAGGCGCTGCTCCTCGGGCATCCACTCCACGCTGCCGTCGACCACCATGCCCATGATGCGCACCGTGGCGTCGCGCGCGGCGTCGCCCTTGGCGTGCAGCTCGGTGGGGGACCAGTAGTACACCAGCTCTTCGCCCATCGTGCTCATCGACAGGGCGCCGAGGGTGCCGCCCAGGACGCTGACGGCGGCGGCGGCGAGGAGCAGGCGCTGGAGGCGGGGGGTCATGCTTCACCTCGGGGGTGTCGCCACCAGAGGCTGGCCACGTATCCGACCAGCACGGTCCAGCACACGCAGTAGGCGGCGGTGACGTAGGTCCAACCTCCCGTCACGACGCCGCTTCCGACCTCGGCGGCTTGATCGGGGCTCATGCGGGCACCTCGGCGGAGGGCAGGGGCGGGGCCTCGTCACGGGCCGCCAGCGCGCGCGCGAGGCGCCAGCGGCGGACGAGCAGCCAGGTGAACAGGAAGAGCATCGCGAAGGCGTTGATGCGCAGCACGAGCACCATGGGCGAGGCCACGGTGTCGGGACTGGACTGCATCTGGTGCAGCGACCGCCACCAGCGCACGCTGAAGTAGGTGACGATCATCGAGGTGGTGGCGAGGATGGCCCCCGCGCTCGTGAGGTTCGCGCGCTGGTCCGGATCGGTGAGCAGGCTGCGCAGCGTGAGCACGCCGATGAACGACAGCAGCATCACCGCGGTGCTCACCAGGCGCGGATCCCAGTCCCAGTAGACCCCCCACGTGGGGCGCGCGAACAGCATGCCCGTGAGCTGGAGCACGATGCCCAGGGCCACGCCCACCTCGGCGGCAGACTCGACGAGCAGGTCGAGGCTGCGCCAGCCGGTGACGAGGAAGCCGATGGCGAACAGGCAGGTGAGCGTGAAGGCCACCATCGTGAGCCAGGCCGACGGCACGTGGACGTAGAGGATGCGACCGACCTCGCCCATCATCCGCTCGCGGGGGGCGTCCACCAGGCCCATGTACTGGCCGTCGAGCAGCAGGCAGAGGCCCACGAGCCCGAAGGCGTCCTCCCAGCGGGCCAGGTACCAGGGGCGCCGTCCGGCGCGCACGTTGAGCAGCGCGATCACCAGGATCGCCAGCACGGCGACGGCCTTGCCCGGGGTGAGGGGCAGCGCTTCGAGCGGCGGCAGGTCCATGGGTCAGCCCTCGTCGACGATGCGGGAGAAGAGCAGTCCATCCAGCGTCCAGTGCGCCAGGTCGAACACGAGCAACAACTTCACCCAGGCACCGACCTGATCCATGGGGTCGCCCTCGAGGACGAGCGTGGTGGCCCGGGTGGCGGCGAGCACCACGGGGACCACCAGGGGGAAGAAGAGGACCGGCAGGAGCGCCGAGGACCCGCGGGCCTGGGTGGCGATGGCGGCCACCAGCGTACCCGGTGCCGCCAGGGCCATGCACCCCAGGGTGAGCACCACGCCGAGATCCACCACGCTCCCGTGCATGCGGGGGTGGTAGAGCACGAAGACCAGGGCGGTGAGCGGCACGGCGACGAGCAGCAGCACGATCGCGTTGGCGAGGGCCTTGCCGTGGAAGATCACGAGCGAGGGCACGGGCCAGAGCACCAGGCCCTCGAGGGCGCCGTTCTCGACCTCGGTGCGGAAGGACTGGTCGAGGCTGCGGGTGCTGGCGAGCACGAGCCCGAGCCAGATGGCGCCGGCCGCCACGTCGGGCAGCACGTGCACGCCGGGCATCGCGAAGGCCAGCAGCAGGGTGAGCGCGGCGGAGAAGACGAGCAGGCCCGTGAGCCGGCTGGGATCCCGCCACTCCAGGAGGAGCTCCTTGCGGACCACGGCGAGGACGAGACGCAGGCCCCTCATGCGTCGGCCACGACGTCGCGGGCCTCGGCGGCCGGGCCGGTCCACGCGATGCGACCCGCCTCCAGGCGCACTGCCCGCGTGCAGAAGCGGGCGCCCAGGCTGGCGTGGTGGGTGGACAGGACCAGGGTGGCGCCCTGGCCGCGCAGCTCGTCGAGCACGCCGCCCACCACCTCGCGACCCTGGGGATCCAGCGCGCTGAAGGGCTCGTCGAAGAGCACGAGACGGGGCTGCTTCACGAGGGCGAGGGCGAGGGCGAGGCGGCGCCGCATGCCCGCCGAGAAGGCCCGCACGGGCTTGCTGCCCGTGCCGTCGAGGCCCACCCGGTGCAGCAGGGCCGGCACGTCGGGGCGGTAGTCGCCCATGGCCGCCCAGCACGACAGGTTCTGCGCCGCCGACAGGTCCTCGTACAGGCGCGTGGCGTGGGACAGCAGCGCGATGCGGTCGCGCAGCGCGTGGCGGGCGGCCCACAGATCGGTGCCCTCGAAGGTGGCGGTGCCGTGGTGGGGCTTGAGCGCCGTGGCCAGGCAGCGCAGCAGCGTCGTCTTCCCCGATCCGTTGGGTCCGAGCAGCAGGAGCCCCTCGCCGGCGGGCACCTCCAGGTCCACGCGGACGAGGACCCAGCGGTTGCCGAAGCGACGGGAGAGCTCGTGGGCGCGCAGGCCGGACATGGGCGGCTCGGAGGGGGTGGCCGGGTCTAACCCTGTGGGCGCGCGGCGCGTCGTCGCCCCTGCGGACGGTGTTACCGGGCGCCCCCTCCAGGAGGTCAGCGTGCGCATCATCCTCATCGGTCCCCCGGGCGCGGGGAAGGGCACCCAGGCCAAGCGCCTCGTCGACGGCTTCGGCATCCCCCACGTGTCCACGGGCGACATGCTCCGCGCCGCCGTGAAGGCGGGCACGGCGATGGGCCGCCTGGCGGACGAGGCCATGCGGGCCGGCAAGCTCGTCAGCGACGACATCATCGTGGGCATCGTGCGCGACCGCCTCAAGGAGCCCGACGCCCAGGCGGGCGTGCTCCTCGACGGCTTCCCGCGCACCGTCCCGCAGGCCGAGGCCCTCGACGTGATGCTCGAGGCCGAGGACCTGGCGCTCGACGCCGTGGTGCTGATGGAGGTGCCCGACGACCTCATCGTGGAGCGCATCGTGGGCCGACGGTCCGACCCCGAGACGGGCGCCATCTACCACCTCGTCTTCGACCCGCCGCCGCCCGAGGTGGCCGACCGCCTCGTGCACCGGGCCGACGACACCGAGGAGGCCGTGCGCTCGCGCCTGGCCGCCTACCACGCCCAGACCGCGCCCATCGTGCCCTTCTACGAGGCCAAGGGCCTGGTGAAGCGGGTGGACGGCGTGGGCGCGCCCGACGAGGTCACCGCCCGCGTGCGGGCCGCGCTCGGGCGCTGACCCGACGCGCGATCAGCCGGCGAGGTGGGCCGCCTGGGCCTGCCGCGCCGCCGGGTTGATGGCGTAGAGCCCCACCAGCGTGGCGGTGCCCAGCACGTGCCGCGCGATGGCCTGGCGCGCCTTGTGGCCGTCGAAGCTGCCGTGCATGCCGGTGGTGGCCACGTCGAGCGCGTGGATCGTGAAGTGGTAGCCGTGCACGATGCTGTCGTTCCACGGCGGCGCGGGCCCGTCGTAGCCGTAGTAGTTGCCCTTCATGGCGGGGTCGCCGGCGAACCAGCCGGTGTAGTCGTTGATCCCCGACGTGCCGATCGGGCCGGCGTCGGCGGCCTTGCCGTGCGCGACGGGGCCGTCGGCGAAGGCCCCCTCGGCCAGCTCCCGCAGGTCGGCGGGCAGGTCGAGGAGCACCCAGTGGAAGAAGTCCACCCGGGGCAGGTCGCGGGGCACCGTGCGGCCTTCCTGGTTCACGTCGTCGCCGCGGCTGGGCACGTCGGGGTCGTGGCAGATCAACGCGAAGCTCTTCGTGCCGGCGGGCACGTCGCCCCAGGCGAGGTGCGGGCTGCGGTTGCCGGCCAGGGCGAAGTGGTGGGTGGGGTCGTGCTGCCCGAAGGCGTGGCGGGCGGGGATCCAGCCGAGGTGCACGAAGCTGTCGCTCACGAGGTACATCCGGTCCTCCCATCGGGCCGCAGAAGGTAGCGCGCGCGGGGCGGGCCGCACGGCCCGCAGCGCGGCGGTGGGCGAGGAGGGGCCTGGGTGCCCGAGCTTCCCGAGGTCGAGGTGTGTCGCCGCCAGCTCGCGGCCTGGTCGGAGGGGCGCGCCGTGGCCGGTGTGCGGCTGCCCGACCCCGGCGCGGTGCGTCGGGTGGCCTCGAGCCGACCGTCCGATGCCCTGCCCGGCGCCGACGCGGTGCTCGCCGGCTTCGTGGGCCGGCGGTGCACCGGGGTGGATCGCCACGGCAAGCGCGCGCTCTGGCGCTTCGGCGACCGTGCCCTGCTCCTGCACCTGGGCATGACCGGCAAGTGGGTGCGGCGGCGCGCCGACGAGGTGCCTCGGCACGGGCGCGTGGGGGTGGTGCTCGACGACGGCTCCACGCTGTGGCTGGTGGACCCGCGACGCTTCGGCTGCGTCGTGCCCGGGTCCCTCGCCGAGCTCTCGGCGGCGCTGGGTGCGGGTCATGGACCCGACGCGCTCGACGCGCCGCTCGACGGTCCGGGGCTCGCGGCGCGCTGTGCGTCGGGTCGGCCGATCAAGGTGCTGCTCATGGAGCAGGGACGCGTGGCCGGGCTGGGCAACATCCAGGCCGCGGAGGCGCTGTGGCGGGCGGGCATCGCGCCGCAGCTCCCGGCGTCCGCCCTGGACGCGGCCGCCTGGGCACGCCTCGCCGAGGCCATCCCGGTGCAGCTGGAGGCCACGCTGGCCGACACGCTGGGCGACGAGGTGGTGTACGTCTCGGAGGGGGGCGACAACCCCTTCGCGGTGTACGGCCGGGAGGGCGAGCCCTGCCCGCGGTGTGGCGCGGCCATCCGGAAGACGGTGCTCGGCGGCCGTGCAACCTTCGACTGCCCCGTCTGCCAGCCCGACGCCGTGACGCCTGCGGAGGTGTCGGTTAAGCCCGCGGGGTTCCGCGCGTCGTGACCTCCGCGATGCGTGTTCGCGTGTGCCGTCCGTGCACACGCCCTGGCCCACGAACACCGCACCCCCGTCCCCGAGGACACACCATGGCGCGACGCAAGAGCAGCCCGCTCAAGACCGGCGAGCACATCGACTACAAGGACGTGCGCCGCCTGCAACGCTTCCTCACCGAGCGCGGCAAGATCCTCCCGCGCCGGGCCACGGGCCTCACGGCGAAGCAGCAGCGCCAGGTCGCCACGGCGATCAAGCGGGCGCGGCAGATCGCCCTGCTGCCCTACGTCAAGCAGGACTGACCTCGGCTCTCGCGCCTCGTGTCGACCGCACCCGGAAGCGCCGTGGCGTGGCGGGTGGACGGTCGATCCTTCGTTGCTCGGCCTCGTCGTGAGGGCCCGATGAGCGTGCTGCTCGGCGTCCTGCTGTCGGCGGGCTGCGGCACGGTGGAGGCTCCGCCCGTCGCGGCGTCGTCCGGGGCGGGCGGCGAGGCCGTGGCGCTGGTGGCGGCCTCGGAGGCTGCGGTGGCGGCCTGCGCGGGCCAGCCCACCGTGGACGGGTGCCGCGAGGGCGCGGCGCTCTTCGAGGCGCTGGCGCCGGCGCATCTCGGGCACGGACGCACCAGTGACATGGTGCTGTTCGCCCTCGCGCGGCTGGCCGACGACCACGCGCAGCTCGTGCGGGCCCTCGGCGAGGACGGCGCGAACGTCGCGGTGGCGGAGCAGCACCTGGTGAAGGCGGTGGCGGCGGCGCAGCTGGCGCTCCGCGCGGGCGCGGCCGAGCCGGCGGATCCCTACGGCACCCGGGTGCCCACCGCGGACGACGACGCCGCGGCGGTGGAGCACCTGCACGACCAGATGCAGCGGTATGCGCTGGACCAGGGCACCGATCCGGCACGGGTGCGCTGGCGGCAGATCCACGCGCGCCTGTCGGGCATGGAGGCGGAGGCGGCGGCGCGCCCCGACGAGGCGCGCACGCAGGCGCTCAGGGCGCTGCTGTCGGTCTACCGGGACGCGCTGGAGCGCTACCGGGCGGGGGCGGTGACCACCGACGAGGCGCGTGCCGAGGTGACCCAGGCGATCGCGACGGCCCGCGCGGCGTGGCGGGACGGTCGCTGATCTGAGGTAGGGTCGCGCGCCGGGAGGGTGCGACCATGTGCCGCAGGATCCAACGTCTCGACGAGCGCCGTGCCCCCGCCGGGGAGGCGGCGTGACGTGGGCGCCGCCCACGATCGAGGGCGACGCATGATGTCGGCAGCCGCCATCGTGCTGGGCCTGATGGTGCTGGCTGCGGTGATCGTGGTCTTCCTCCTGCCTGCACCGCGTCGCGTGGTGGAGGACGGGCCAGGCGCCGCGCTGCGCCGCGGGATCCTGTCCCGGGACTTCCTGGGGCCGGACCCCGCAGGCCCGCCGGAGCGGGTGCTCGGCGCCGTGATGGACATCGGCGTGGGCGATTCCGGACTCACCGTGGTGGCGATGGAGGACGGGTCGGTGAGCCTGTACACCAGCCGCGGCGGTGGGGCGCTGGGCATGGGCGCCGTGCCCTCGGTGGCCGAGGCGGCCGCGGCCTTCCGCGCCCAGGCGCTCGCGTTCCGGGACGAGCTCGAGGTGCTCGACGATCCCGTGCCACCCTGGCCGCCGGGCGGGAGGGCCGCCTTCTTCCTGGTGACCGCCGGCGCCACGCTCGGCTCGGGTCACGTGCCCGGGCGGGAGCTGGAGCGGGACGAGCACGAGCTCACGCCGTGGTTCGAGGCGGGCAAGGCCGTGCTGGAGGCGATCCAGGCCGCGCGGCTGCCCACCGGACCCTGATCGCGCTCCTGATCGCGCTCCTGATCGCCGCCGGGAGGGCTACGAGCAGCCGCTGGTGCTGCCGCAGCTCACGCACTTCAGGCAGGTGCCTGAGCGCACCATCGTGAGCGCCCCGCAGGCGTCGCAGGGGATGCCCTCGAAGCCCTTGGCGCGTGCCTCGCCGACCGCCTGGGCGGCCGCGGAGACGGAACCGGCGCCCGCGCCGAGCTCGGCCGCGGCGGCCACGGGACGCGGCGCGGCGACGGGCGGCGCCGGGGGGGCGGCGTCGACGTCGATGGCGTTGCCGTAGACCCTGCGCGGCGGATCCGTGGCCGGCGACTCGACGACCGGTGGCGCCTCGGGGGCCGGCCGGGCCTCGTGCAGCGCGTCGTGGCGCAGCTCCTCGGGCGTGACGTGCGCGAGGTCGTCGCGGCCCAGGTAGGTGATCGCCAGATCGCGGAAGATGTAGTCGACCACCGAGGTGGCCAGCATCAGCCGGTCGTGGCCCTGCACCATGCCGTTGGGCTCGAAGCGCGAGAACACGAACTGCTCGACGAACTTCTCGAGCGGGACGCCGTGCTGCAGCCCCATCGACACGGCGATGGCGAAGGCGTTCATCAGGCTGCGGAAGGCGGCGCCCTCCTTGTGCATGTCGACGAAGATCTCGCCCAGCGTGCCGTCGTCGTACTCCCCCGTGCGCAGGTAGACCTTGTGGCCGCCCACCACGGCCTTCTGGGTGTAGCCGCGGCGCCGATCGGGCAGGGCGCGCTTCTCGGAGAGCATGCGGACCACGACGCGCTCGGCCACCTCGGGCAGGCGGACCGCGGGCGGCAGGTCGAGGTCCTCCAGCTCGCCGAGGTCGTCGAAGAGATCGCTCG
Source organism: Alphaproteobacteria bacterium (assembly GCA_020632955.1). Classification (GTDB taxonomy): domain Bacteria; phylum Myxococcota_A; class UBA796; order UBA796; genus JACKEO01. The sequence goes on along the minus strand of JACKEO010000001.1, from coordinate 331,036 downwards.
CCAACGCGGCCGACAGGGGCTGCGAGAGCTTGGAGCCGTCGCGGTAGAGCGCCACGCACTTCACGCCGAGGCGCCAGGCGAGCTGGTAGGCGTGGGCCACGTCGGCGAGGCTGGCCTCGCGGGGCAGGTTGATGGTCTTGCTGATGCCGCCGCTGACGAAGGGCTGCACCGCCGCCATCATGCGGATGTGGCCCTCGACGCCGATGGCACGCGTGCCCAGGCGCCCGCAGCGGTTGGCGCAGTCGAAGACGGGCAGGTGCTCCGGCTTGAGGTCGGGCGCGCCCTCCAGGGTCATGGTGCCCGTGGCGTGGAGGTTGGCGGCGTCGATCTGCGCCGTGGAGAAGCCGAGGGCGCGCAGCAGGTCGAAGGTGGGGTCGGCCAGGCGCGAGGGGTCGACGCCCAGCGCCTCGGCGCACACGTCGAGCCCGACGACGTGGGGCGTGACGGCGAAGCGCAGGTCGAAGGAGCCGGGCAGCGCCGCCTCGATGCGCGCGAGGGCCTCGTCGGGCAGGCCCGCGCTGCGCAGGGCCTCGTGGTCGATGCCGGGGGCGCCGACGAGGCTGCCGTGGCCCGTGGCCCAGGCCACGATGCGCCGCACCTGGGCCTCGTCGTAGCCGAGGCGACGGAGCGCGGGCGGCACCGAGGCGTTGATGATGCGGATCGTGCCGCCGCCGGCGAGGCGCTTGAACTTGACCAGCGCGAAGTCGGGCTCGACGCCGGTGGTGTCGCAGTCCATCAGCAGCCCGATGGTGCCCGTGGGGGCCACCACGGACACCTGGGCGTTGCGGAAGCCGTGCTGCTCGCCGAGCGCGAGGGCCTCGTCCCAGGCGGCGCGCGCCGCGGCCACCAGGGTGGGCGGGGCGGCGTCGGCGTCGAGGACCACGGGGCGGATGGGCAGCGCCTCGAAGTCGTCGGCGCCGTGGGCGGCCCGGCGGTGGTTGCGCACGACGCGCATCATGGCGTCGCGGTTGCGCGCGAAGGCCGCGAAGGGCCCGAGGCGGGCCGCGAGCCGGGCGGACTCGGCGTAGGCCTCGCCGGTGAGCAGGGCCGTGAGGCCGGCGGCCAGTGCGCGGCCCTCCCGGCTGTCGTAGGCCAGGCCCTGCACCATCACGAGCGCGCCGAGGTTGGCGAAGCCCAGGCCCAGGGTGCGGGTGTCGTGGGAGCGCCGGGCGATGGAGGCCGAGGGGAACTGGGCCATCTCGACGCTGATCTCGAGGACGTCCGTCCACAGGCGCACCGCGTGGCGCAGGTCGTCGAGGGCCAGCTCGCCCGTGGCGGGGTCGTGGAAGCCGCGCAGGTTGAGCGAGGCGAGGTTGCACGCCGTGTCGTCGAGGAAGAGGTACTCGGCGCAGGGGTTCGACGCGCGGATGCGCCCGTCGGCCGGGCAGGTGTGCCAGGCGTTGATCGTGGTGTCGAACTGGAGGCCCGGGTCGGCGCAGGCCCAGGCGGCCTCGCAGATCTCGTCCCACAGGCGGGCGGCGGGCACCGTGCGCGCCACCTGGCCGTCGGTGCGACGGCGCAGCGCCCAGGGCTCTCCGCGCCCGACGGCGTGGAGGAAGGCATCGGGGACGCGCACCGAGGTGTTGGCGTTCTGCCCGCTCACCGACTGGTAGGCTGCGCCCTGCCAGTCGGTGTCGTAGCGCTCGATGGGGGCCGTGCGCAGGCCCTCGGCGGCCTGCTGGAGGGTGCGCGCGAGGAGGGTGTCGGGCACCCCGTCGGCGCGGGCACGGCGGAGCGCGGCCCGCAGGGGCGGGTTGCGCCGGGGCTCGGTGGGCTCGGGGCCGGTGTGCGCGTGCACGGCGTCGAGGACGGCCTGGAGGTGGCGCTGCAGCACGCGGGAGCCGGCCACCAGCGCGGCCACCTTCTGCTCCTCCACCACCTTCCAGCCCACGAAGGCCTCGACGTCGGGGTGATCGACATCGAGGCAGACCATCTTCGCCGCGCGCCGCGTGGTGCCGCCGGACTTGATGGCGCCCGCGGCCTTGTCGCCGATCTGCAGGAAGCTCATCAGCCCCGAGGACGTGCCGCCGCCCGAGAGGGGCTCGCCGGCGCCGCGCAGGCTGCTGAAGTTCGTGCCCGTGCCCGAGCCGTACTTGAAGAGGCGGGCCTCCCGCGTCCACAGCGACATGATGCCGTCGGGGCCCACGAGATCGTCGTCGATGCCCTGGATGAAGCAGGCGTGGGGCTGCGGCCGGGCGTAGGCCGTGGCGGACGGGACCACCTCGCCCGAGGTGGGATCGACGTGGAAGTGGCCCTGCGCGGGGCCGTCGATGCCGTAGGCCCAGTGCAGGCCGGTGTTGAACCACTGGGGGCTGTTCGGCGCCGCGAGCTGGTGGACGAGCATGTAGCGGAGCTCGTCGTGCAGGGCGTGCGCGTCCTCCTCGTCGTCGAAGAGGCCCAGCTTCCAGCCCCAGTGGACCCAGCAGCCGGCGAGGCGATCGAAGACCTGCCGCGCGTCGTGCTCGCCCGAGGTGCGCGCCTGCGCGACGGGCACCCGCCGCTGCAGCCAGACGGGCATGCCGTCCTCGGCCACGGGGAGGGTGGCCGAGGGCACGCCGGCTCGTCGGAGGTACTTCTGGGCCAGGATGTCCGTGGCCACCTGGCTCCAGGCCTCGGGCACCGTGACCTCCGGGGAGGAGGCCACCAGGGCGCCGCTCGCGTGGCGGATCTCGGACCGGCGGACCACCCAGACCACGCCCTCGTAGGGCGAGGTCCCGGCGGTGGTGAAGCGGCGCTGGATCTTCACGAGGACACCCCTGGCGGTGCGGGGAAGGGGAGGCCGTGGCGGGACGGGGAGCCCCACCGGTGGGAGGAGCGCGGTGCGCTCGACGGCCGGCGTGCCTCGGGCGGCACCCGCACACCATATCTTGGGGGTGATCCCGAGTCGACCTACCAGATGTGGTATCCGGCTATGGAAAACCGGACAAGAAGCGTCCACAGCGTCCCCCACGGCAGAGGATCGGACGAACCGTCACTCCGGGCCGACGGCGCGCGGTCGTCCCCGCGTTGTCCCCGGGTTGTCCACAGACCTTCCCCAGGGACCGCGTGCGCAGGTGTGGCGGGGCCTGTGGTGCAGGGCGGTGCGGGCCCCGGCCGCGGCCCTACCCGAGGGCGGAGGCCAGGTCCTCGACGCGCTGTCGCAGACGCTCCAGCTTGCGGCGGAGTTCCTGACGTTCCGCCAGCAGCGCGTCGCGGTCGTCGCCCTTGCGCGGCGCCTGCTCGAGCTCGAAGACGACGAGATCGAGGTCGCGGGCGATGGCGTCGGCGGTCCAGGCGTGGTCGGCGCTCATGCGGCGGGCTCCGGCGGGGCGGTCACCTCGCGGTGCATCCCCCGTGTCAGCAGGGGCGACACCACGAGCAGGGCGGCGGCCGCGACCACGGCCAGCAGCCCGATCTGCAGGAAGACGCCACCGTACACCCCGACGGTCTCGACCGGGGGCGGGATGCGGACCACGCCGTCCTCCGACGGGCCGCTCACCCCGGTGAGCGCGGCGATGGCGGCGGCGATCAGGTGGCTGAAGCTGGTGGCCAGGAACCATGCGCCCATGACCGAGGCGACGATGCGTCTGGGGGCGAGCTTGGTGACCATCGACAGGCCGACGGGCGAGACGCACAGCTCGCCGGTGGTGTGCAGCAGGTAGGCGAGCAGCAGCCAGTGCATGCCCACCATGCCCTGCGCGTCGGCCACGGTGGTGCCGTACCAGAGGGCGACGAAGCCCAGCCCCACCTGGGCCAGTCCCAGCGAGAACTTCACGGCCTCCGAGGGCTCGCGACCGCGCGCGCCCAGCCACGACCACAGCGCCGCGAAGGGCAGGCCGAAGAGCAGGATGAAGATCGGGTTGGCGGACTGGAGCTGGCTGGCCACCACCTCCTCGCCCTCCAGCGCCATGCCCACGTGCTCGGGACCGAGCGTCCACGAGAGCGCCGCCTGGCCCTCCTTGCGGGCCTGCTCGAGGTCGGTCACCGACAGGGCGCGGCCCGCCCGCGGGTAGCCGAGCTGGGCCGACGACAGCGGCAGCTCCACCTCCCGCCCCACGTCGGCCTCGGTGACCACCACGGCGTCCGCCACGCGATCGACGTTGCGGTCGGTGAAGTTGGACAGCGAGCTGCCCGCCTGCTCGAACAGCGCCCAGAAGAAGATGGACGCGAACATCAGCGCCAGCGCCACCAGCAGCCGGTCGCGCTCCACCCGGGCGGCGCGCCATGCCTCGCGGAGCAGGTAGGCCAGGGCGATGGCCCCCACGGCGCTGACGATGCCGCGGGTCACCGGCTCGTGCTGCAGGAGCAGGGCCACCACGGGCACCACGGCCAGCGCACCCAGCCAGGTCCAGGTCCAGGGGCCGAGGCCCGCGAGGCGCTTCGTGAGGCGCTCGGGATGGGCGGGAGCGCCGAGCCCCGCGGGCACGCCGCCCCGGTGCAGGGCGAGCACGGCGATGCCGGCCGCCACGAGCAGGGCCACGGCGAGGAAGGCGTTCACGGCGAGCATCCAGCCCGACTGCACCGTGACCAGCGTGCCGGCGGTGACCACGGCCGTGCTGCCCACGAGCACCTGGGTCAGGCGGGTGGGCGCCACGAAGATCGCCGTGCCCACGAGCATGCCCACGGTGGCCAGGCCGAAGCCGTAGTGCCAGCCCCACGCCTCGGACTCGCCGAAGTAGCCGCAGAGCAGCGGAGCCAGGCCCGCGCCCAGGTTGATGCCCATGTAGAAGAGGGTGTAGCCGGCGTCCTTCCGCGGGCTGCCCGCGGGGTACAGCTCGCCCACCATCGTGGACATGTTCGGCTTGAAGAAGCCGTTGCCCACCACGAGCAGGGCCAGCGCCAGGTAGAAGGCGGTGGCGTGCTCCAGGGTCATCAGCAGGTGGCCGCCGGCCATGAGCAGGGCGCCCAGCAGCACGGCGCGGCGAGGGCCGACGAGCTGGTCGGCGATCATCCCGCCGAAGAAGGGCGAGGCGTACACCAGGGCGCCGTAGGAGCCGTAGACCGCGTAGGCGCGGTCGTCGTCCATCGCGAGGAAGCCCTTCACCATGTACAGCGTGAGCAGGGCGCGCATGCCGTAGAAGGAGAAGCGCTCCCACATCTCGGCGAAGAACAGGGTGAACAGCCCCGCGGGGTGGCCCAGGACGGTGGCGCCGGCGGCTGCTCCGGCGGCTTGCGCGGTCGTGGGGGAGGACATCGGCGCTCCAGGCAGGGCGACCGCCGGGCTTACCGCTCGCCCTCGGGTGCGTCCAACGCCGCTTCGGCCGCCCTCACCTTCGCCGCCACGTCCTGGATCGCCGGGTCGGAGGGATGCTCTGCGAGGCCTTCGTCGAGACGGGCCCGTGCCGCGGCGACCGCCCCGGCCTCGAGGAGCTGCTCCACCCGCACCACCGTCTCCAGGGGGTGGCGCGGGGCGGCGCGCTCGGGCGCGAGGGTGCGTCGGAGACGCGCGAGCTCGACGCGGCCGTGGGGTACCGCCGCCAGGGCGTCGAGGGCCCGCGCGTGCAGGGACGGGAGCTGACGTCGGTGGGCCTCGGTGGCCACCAGGGACAGCAGGGCGGGGGATCCGCCGGCGCGGCCCAGGGCGCGGTCCGCGAGGATCGCCTTCCGGGAGGGATCGGCGCGCACCATCTGGCGTACCGATTCCCGGATCTGCCGGCTGCGCATCGCTGTGCGCAGGCCCGGGGCGGCCACCGTGAGCACCGCCGCCACCACGAGGAGCGCTGCCCACGGCGGGAGCATGCCCAGCAGCTCACGGACGATGTCGACCAGTCCTCGCACCGCAGCAGCCCTCCGACGGGTACCGGACGTCGGTCCGCCTTCAGGACGCGCGCGACGTGTCGATGTTCCATGCGTCCCACCCGCCGCACCGGCAAGAGGGTCCCATGACGCACATCGAGTACGACCCGCAGGCGATCCACGAGCGCGCCGCGCAGCTCTACATGGACGCCGATCACATCGTCCGCAACTTCACCCTGCTCGGCACCTGCACCGGCTTCTCGCTGGGCGTGGCGCTGTCGCCGAACATGGTCTGGCCCGTGGTGGTGGTGTCGGTCTTCGCCACCGGCTTCGGCTACATCGTCGGCGTGGACCGGGCCCGGACGATGCGGATGGACGCGCAGATGGCGCTCCTCCACTCGGCCGTGGAGCGCAACACGCGCGCCTGGCTCGCCGAGTCGCGCCTCACGCTGCGCGGCCTCGGCGATGCGGTCGACCGCATGAACCGCGCCCTGGAGCTCGGCGTGGTGGCGCCGGCCCCGGGCCCGGTGGACACCGTGGCGCCCCCGCCGGTGGCCCGTCGCAACGACAAGCCCGTGCAGGCCGTCAACTCCCCGGCCGACGACGGCGCGCCCGACGAGGTGCTGTCGGCGGTCACCGCGCAGGTCTTCCAGGCCGCCGTGCCGGCCAAGGAGGCCCTCGATCCGCGGGAGTTCGACGACTCCGGCTTCTACGAGTCCCAGGACGGCGTGGCGTCGCCCGAGGCGCCCACGCAGCCCGACGAGGAGCGCGCCTAGCGGTGCACCTCGGGGCCCCTGCTCCCGGTGGGGAGGGGCCCTGACGGACCCGGCAGGATCTCCCTGAGGTAGGCCTGCACCCCCCGCGCGGCGTCCCAGTCGCGGGGGTAGCCGAGGCTCGCCTCCTCGAAGCGGGTGCCGTCGCGCCAGTCGGTGGTGCGCACGTGCAGGTGGCCCGCCACCACCACCCGCGCCCGGAAGCGGCGGTGCCAGTCCTCGGTGGCCGTGGTGCCGCACCACGGCGCGTAGCGAGGCACCCGCGGGATGCGCACCAGATCGCGCCGCAGCGGCCAGTGGTTCACGAGGACCGTGGCGTGGTCGGCCGGGACGGTGGCCAGCAGCGCCTCGGCGGCGGCGAGGCGCGCGCGGCACCAGGCGGGGCGGTCCGCGTACGGGGCCGGGTCGAGGAGCACCTCGTCGGCAGGGTGGATGCCGCCCTCCCGCGCCCACGCCAGCGCACCCTCCGGGCCCACCTCCGGGGGCGCGAAGCTGTAGTCGTAGAGCAGGAACAGGGGGACGACGGCGGTGGGCGGGCCCTCGCCGGGCCAGCGGATCCAGCCGTCCTCGGGTGTGTGCACGTCGACCGCGCGGAGCCTGCGCACCAGCTCGAGGTAGCGACCCACGCCCGTGCCGGCGGCATCGTCGGACCGCCACAGCTCGTGGTTGCCCGGCACCCAGAGCAGACGCCCCACCCGGCCGCGCAGCCGGGCCAGGGTGGCGACCACCGTGTCGGCGCGCTCGGCCACGTCGCCCGCGACGATCAGCCAGTCGGGGCGCAGGTCGGGCAGCGCGTCGAGCGCCGCGGCGTTCCCCGGGTGGCTGACGTGCAGGTCGGAGATCGCCCAGCACCTCACGGGGTGGCGGCCTCGGCGGCGGCCACCACCAGCAGGATCTGGGCCAGGTAGTACAGCGGCAGCCCCACCAGGCGGTTGCGCACCTCGGCGGCCACGAAGCGCTGGCGCGCCACGAAGAGGTCGGAGATCGCGAAGAGCACGGCGCCCAGCGTGAGCAGGGGACGCCCGGGCACGCCGGCCGCGAGGCTCACCATCACCCCGATGGCCACCGTGTAGGCGAGCACGGCGGGTCGCAGGCGCCCGGCGGCCGTGCCCAGCCAGCGATCCACGCCCACGCCGAGGGCGAGCATGCCCACGGCCCCCGCCGCCACCCACGGCAGCGCCGGTCCGAGCAGGGCGTAGGCCACGGCGTAGGCCACGTGGGCGAGCAGGAAGGCCACGAGCCCGGCGAGGAAGACGCGCTTGTCGTCGGCGAGCAGCAGGGCGTCGCCCAGGGCCGAGAGCAGCAGGCCCCCCACCATCCACGGCCCGTGCGGTGCGACCTCCGCGAGGCCCACGTTCCACGCCAGGCCGAGGAACGCCCCCGAGGCGGCGAGCTTGCCCACCGCGCGCACCGGTCGGTGGCCGCGGACCTCGCCGACGAGGCTCAGGGCGAGGCCGGCGGCGCAGGCCAGGATCCAGGGGGTCATCGACGTCTCCGGCGGAGAGGGAGGATCAGGAGGGGGAGGAGGACGTGGCCGAGGCCGCCCGATCCCGTGGCGCAGCCCGTGCACCCCGGGTCCTCCACCTGCCAGGTCTGCTGGCGCACCGCCACGCCCCCGGGGTCGCTGCGCACGAAGCCCGAGGCGTCGCGGACCTCCACCCGCAGCAGGCCACCGCCCAGCGCCCCTCGCTCGAGGGTGAGGCTGGACCCGGTGCCCACGGGCAGGTCGTCGAGGGTCCACGACCAGGCCAGCGGCAGGTCGCCGTGGGGCACCGTGGCCGTGAAGGTGGTGGGGGCGTCGCCGAGCACCACGGGACGGGTGGGATCGGGATCGACCTCGAGGACGAAGCCCTCCCCGAGCGCGCGGTAGAGGCGGCGGACGATGGCCTCCTGGCACACCGGGCACCAGCGGTCCTGCAGGCTGCGCATGGTGCAGGCGTCGGCCGTGGGGCGCACCAGCTCGGGGAAGCTGCAGCCGGGGAAGGCGCAGACCTCGCCAGGCGCGAGCGCGCGTCCGTCGCAGGCCGTCGGATCGCCGGCGTCGAGGGCGGCATGCCACGCCGTCCAGTCCACCGCGGCCGCCAGCCACCGGTGCCACGGCAGCGCGGCATCGGCGGCGGCGCAGTTCGGGGACCGCGGCAGGTCGTCGGGGGTGACGGCCACGCCGAGCTCGTACTCGTCCCAGAGCTGCACCAGGGTGTGGCTCACCTCGTGGGCCTGGACCCGGAGCGCCTCGTCGTCGCCGGTGTAGGCCACCGCGTAGGTGGCCCCCCCCGAGCCGCCGAAGCGGGGGTCGGCCGAGAGCACGAGGATGCCGTCGGTGCCCTCGCCGGTGCGGGTGGCGGCCTCGATCACGGTGGGCTCGTCGCAGCAGACGAGGCGGCTGGTGGCCACGCCCTCCAGGCCGCAGCCATACGTGCACTCGAAGGCCGTGCGCCGCAGGTCCTCCCCCTCGAGGTCGTCCAGCACCGCGTCGGCGGAGGGCACGAAGACCGCGCGCACGGCGAGCAGATCGGGGAAGGTGGACCAGGGCTCCAGGGACAGCAGGTGGGTGACGAAGGCGCGCGCGTCGGCCTCGAACCGCGCCTGCTCCCCGGCGGTGTAGGCCTCCGAGAGCACCACGAGGTCGAGCTGCCGGTCGGGCGTGCTCCAGGGCGCCGGCCCGTGCAGCGGCAGCGTCTGCAGCGCGTCGGGCAGGAGGCGGAGACGTGGGGCACGGGGGGCGGGTGCGTGGGCCTCGAGGTGGGCTCCGTCCGGCAGCAGCAGGGTGCGCACGGACGACGGCGCGGGCGCCGCGACCGCAAGACCCGCCAGGACGGCGGCGAGCACGCCTACTTCGCGGCCTGGGCGGCGGGCACGGGCGCCGCCTCGCCGGCGCGCAGGAGGCGGCCCATGGGCACGGTGCCGAGCTCGGGTGTGGTGGCCGAGCCGTCCCAGGCGCGACGCCCGGCGATGAAGACCTGCCGGACCACGCCGTCGGACCGGTTCACGAGCTGCTCGTGCTGGAAGACGTCGCGGAAGATGCGCGTGACGTGCGCCTCGCCCTCGTAGGCGGCGAGCGCGGCGGGGTCGACGAGCACCAGGTCGGCCTGGGCACCCGGCTCGAGGCGCCCGGCGTCCACGCCGAAGAAGTCGGCGGGCTGGCGGGTGAGGCGATGGACCATGCGGGCCACGCCGGCCTCGCCGTGGCGCTGGGCGTGCCGCAGCGCGCGGAGGTTCGCGTCGTAGAAGGCCATGTTCGTGATGTGGGCCCCGCTGTCGGCGAAGCCGGGCAGGAAGCGCTCGTCGAGCAGGATGCGCTCCACGGTGGCCTCGTCGGCGTTCGCCGAGATGCACCACCACACCAGGTCGGTGTCGAAGGTGCGCAGCAGCGTGATGACCAGGTCGGCCTCGTCGCAGCGGTGGGGGAAGCGGGCGAAGGCCTCGGCCTCCTCGGGGCTGCGCGCGCCGATGCCGGTGGTCTGCCAGGTGGTCAGCCGGTCGTGCACCGCGCGGAAGCTCTCGCCGTGCCACACCTCGACCGGGCAGCGCTCCACCACCATGTCCTCGAGCTTGCGGCTGAGCTGCTCCTTCTCGTAGCGCAGGCGACGCTTGAGCCAGGCGATGGGGGTGCGCAGGGACTTGCCCGACCACCACCAGGCGCGGAACCGGGCCTGCCAGGCCGGATCCGCCATGACCCGGGCGCGGCCCTCCCGGTCGTCGAGATCCTGCTCGTTCACCGCCCGCAGGACGTCGACCTCCTCCGACAGCGGGCTGACCACGCCGTCGGACCACACCTTGAAGCGGGCCGCGAGCGCCTGCAGGAAGAACCGGCCGCCGAGCAGGCGGGAGTTGAGCAGCGTGGTGATGGTGCGGGCCATGCGGAAGAGCATGCCGTTGGGCACCACGTCCATGGCGGCCACCGCCGTGACCTTGAGCGGGGTGCCGCGGCCCCAGAGGCGACCGCTGCTGAGCGAGAAGTTCCGCAGGCTGGCGAGCGGGTTGTCCTTCGGCGGCGTGGTCTGCCAGACCCGACCGCGGGCCCGGGCCTCCTCGGTGAGCGCGCGCAGCTCGCGGAAGGTGGCGTACTGCGTGGGGATCTTGCGCTTCCGGTGGGGATCGTTCGCCAGGTAGTGGAAGGGCAGGGCATCCGTGGAGAAGCCCGCGTAGCCGGCATCGAGCCCGGCTCCGACCAGCGCCTTCATGCGGGTGAGCTCGGTGTCGGTGGGCTCGCGGCTGATCGCCGCGTCCAGGCCCATCACCTCGATGCGCAGCATGGAGTGCGGCATCATCGTGACCACGTTCGGCCCCAGGGGGAGCGTGTCGAGGTGATCGAGGTAGGCGGCGGGTTCGCGCCAGGTGGCGACGTCGGCCGCGCGGGCCAGCACCGGCTTGGGGATGTTCTCCACCCGGGCGAAGCAGTCGACGATGGGGTCGCTGCCGGTGTGGCGCTGGTTGCCGAAGGCGAGGCCGAGGGAGCAGTTCGCCGTGACCACCGTGGTGGTGCCGTGGCGCACCGCCTCGGGGAGACCGGGTGCCAGCTCCACCTCGAGGTCGAAGTGGGTGTGCACGTCGAGCAGGCCGGGCAGCAGCCACTGGCCCTGCGCGGCCACGACCTCGGCGGCGGCGTCGGCGGGCAGGTCGGCGGCGACGGCCTCGATGCGACCGTCGCGCACGCCCACGTCGACACGACGGGGTGGGGCCCCCGTGCCGTCGAAGACGGTGGCCCCCTTCACGAGCAGGTCCCAGGTCCGGTCCACGAGCAGCTCCGCGCAAGCGCAGCGTCCTAACCCGGATGGGGGGACGCGACGGGCGGCGGGGACCTCGGGTACGATGGCGTCCCCGTCGTCGAGGTGTCCGTGCGTCGAGCCAGCCTCTGCCTGCTCCTCGGGTGCGTGGGGACCGTGGCGCCGAAGGACGACGACACCGACACCGGGAGCGGCACCGACACGCCACCCGTCGTCGACTCGGGCGACAGCACGCCGCTGGACACCGCGGACACCTCGCCCGTCGTGCCCACCTGCGTGGCCCCCGCGCGTCCCGGGTCGGTGGACAGGCTCGAGCTCACCCGCGTGTGGCCGGACCTGCCGCTGGCCGTGCCCGTGGCCCTCGCCCAGCGTCCGGGGGCGCCTGACGTCTGGTACGCGGTGGAGAAGGCGGGACGGCTGGTGCGCTTCGACGCGGCCCCAGGCACGGCGGCGAAGCAGGTGGCGCTCGATCTGTCGGGCAAGGTGAGCTCGGCGGGGGAGCTCGGGCTGCTGGGGCTCGCCTTCCACCCGGACCCCGCGCACGCCGACCACGTGTGGCTGTACTACACGACCCCGCGCACGGGGGGGAACCGGAGCGTGGTGGCGCGGTTCACCACGTCGGACGGCGGCGCCACCTACGCGGCCGCCAGCGAGCGGGTGGTGCTGCAGCGCGACCAGCCGCGCGACAACCACAACGGGGGCACGATCCACTTCGGGCCCGACGGCATGCTGTACATCGGGCTCGGCGACGGCGGCAGCGCCGGCGATCCCTGGGGCAACGCGCAGTCGCTCGACACGTGGCTGGGCAAGATGCTGCGGGTGGACGTGGAGGGGGACCCCTACGCCGTCCCTCCCGACAACCCGCTCGTGGGCGCGCCCGGCCTCGACGAGATCTGGGCCTGGGGGCTGCGCAACCCGTGGCAGTGGGCCTTCGACCGCGAGACGGGGGACCTCTGGCTCGGCGACGTGGGCCAGGACGCCTTCGAGGAGATCGACCGCATCGAGCGCGGCCGCAACTACGGGTGGGACCACAAGGAGGGCTTCTCCTGCTTCGAGGCGGCCGCGCCCTGCGACGACCCCGCGTGGACCGACCCCGTGTTCGCCTACCGGCACAGCGGCTCGGCCTCGGTGGTGGGGGGCCGTGTGTACCGGGGCGCCGCCCTGCCGGGGCTCGTGGGCACCTACCTCTTCTCGGAGTTCTACAAGGGTGACGTGCGGGCCCTGGTCTTCGACCCGATCACGGGTGCTTCGGGCCAGCAGGTGCTGGTGCAGCGCGCGGGCCTGCAGATCGCGAGCTTCGCCGAGGAGGCGGACGGAGAGCTCCTGCTGGTGGGCTACGACGGGCGGATCTTCCGGCTCACGCCCCCCGCGGGCACCACGGGCGCGCGCTTCCCGCAGCGCCTGTCGGAGACGGGGTGCGTGCGCGCCGACGATCCGCGTCGGCCCTCGCGGGACGCCACCCCCTACACCCTGCTGCAGCCCTTCTGGTCGGACGGGCTCGACAAGCTGAGGTGGCTGGTGCTCCCCGAGGGCACGCAGGCCACGCGCGGCGACGACGGCGACTGGGACCTGCCCGTGGGCACCGTGCTCATGAAGCGCATCGGACCCGCGGCTGCACCGCTCGAGACGCGGATGCTGGTGCGCCACGAGGACGGGGACTGGGCCGGCTACACCTACCGCTGGCTCGAGGACGGCTCCGACGCCGTGCTCCAGCTGGACGGGAGCACCGTGCCGCACCCCGACGGCGGCACCTGGCCCGTGCCCTCGCGCGCCGACTGCATGACCTGCCACACGGCGGCGGCGGGCCGCAGCCTGGGCCTCACCGATGCCCAGCTCCAGGTGCCCGAGGACGGGGAGGACCAGCTGGCGCGCCTGGAGCGCGAGGGCCTCGTGGCGGGCACGCGCTCCGTGCCGCCGCTGCGGGCGCCCGTGGCCGAGACGGCCGTGGCCGCACGCGCCTGGCTGGACGTGAACTGCGCGGGCTGTCACCGGCCGGGCGGCATCGGCCTGTCGGGCATGGACCTGCGCGCGGCCACGCCCCTGGAGGACGCCGGGCTCTGCGGCGTGCCCTCGGGGGACGGCGGCGTGCTCCTCGCGCCGGGCGACGCCGCGGCGAGCCGCATCGTGCAGCGCGCGGGATCGCGGGCGGCGGGCGAGCAGATGCCGCCGCTGGGCAGCCACCGGGTGGACGACGACGGGCTGGCGCCGGTGCGCGCCTGGATCGACGGCCTGTCGGCCTGCCCGTGATCAGCGCTCCCGCTTCATGCCGGGGCGCCAGGCCTTGGCCGTGCGGGGATCCTCGGGCCACGGGTGACGGGGGTAGCGGCCCCGCAGCTCGGCGCGCACGGCGGGCCACTGGCGATCCCAGAAGCCCTCGAGATCCTCGGTGACCTGCTGGGGCCGCCCGTTGGGGGCCAGCAGCTCGAGGACCACCGGGCTGCCGCCCACCTCGGGGGTGCGGGTCCAGCCGAAGAGCTCCTGGATGCGGACGGACAGCGTGCAGCGGCCGTCGTCGGCATACGCCAGCCGGATCTCGCTGCCGCTGGGCACGGCGAGGGTCTCGGGCGCGAGGGTGTCCAGGCGGGTGCGGAGGGCCCATGGCATGCGGCCCAGCAGGGTGCCCACCCAGTCCCGCCGTCGCAGCTCGGCCAGGCTGCGGCAGCCCGGCGCGAGCTCGGCGGCGAGCGCCTGCAGCGCGGCGTCGTCGGTGGCGGGCCAGGCCTCCGCGGGGGCGGCGCGCGCGGCGCACCGCAGGCGGGCCACCAGCCGAGGGAACCCGCCCTCGTCGGGCACGCCCCGCGACGGGTCGGCGCCCAGCGCCTCGACCAGGGCCGCCTGCACGCGCTCCGGCGGCACGCGCACGCCCTCGTGCTCCCGCAGCACCAGGGCACCCCACCGCGCCCGCTCGGCGCCCACCACGCGGTCGCGGACCGGGTCGTAGGTCACCTCGATCCGCGACGGCACCTCCAGCCAGGCGGGGTCCACGCGGCTGGCGAGCAGGATGCGCGCCTCGGTGCGCCCCGTGTCGACCACGTCCAGGGCGAGGAGCCAGGGCTCCTCCCGCACCCCGCAGGCCGGGTGCAGCGTGGCCCCGCGACCCGTGGCCAGCGTGTAGGCCTCCCCTCCGCGACGACGGGACACGCGGTCGGGCCAGCCCGCGAGCATCGCCCGGGCCAGTGGCGCCGTGCCCCCGCGCGCAGGGCCGAGGGCGTCCTCGGCGAGGCGGGCGAGCTGGTCGGCCACCTGGCGGACCTGGGTCACGGCCCCGGGCGACACCGCCTGCCATCCGTGCCGACCCGGCTGGGCCAGCGCGTCGACCTGATCGGCGAGGTCGTCGTCGGTGCGGCGCACCGCGCGGTCCCGACGCAGCGCCGGAGGCTCCGCCAGCAGCGCGCAGGCCCGCGCCGCCTGCGCGAGGTCGCCGAGGCGCCACGCCTCCACCAGCGCGCGCGCCACCCGGGGGTGGGCCGGCAGGCCGGCCAGCGTGCGGCCCAGATCGGTGAGGCCGCGGGCGTCGAGGGCGCCGAGGCGGGCCAGCAGGTCCAGGGCGGCCTCGACGGCGTGGGCGGGGGGCGGGTCGAACCACGGCCAGGCGCCCGGATCCCGCTCGCCGAAGGCCAGCAGCGCGAGCATCGCGCCGGCGAGGTCCACCCGGGCGATCTCGGGCGGATCGTGGGCGGGGCGCCGGCCGTGGGAGACGGCGGTCCACAGGCGCCAGCAGGTGCCCGGTGCGGTGCGTCCCGCGCGTCCTGCGCGCTGGTCTGCGCTGGCCTGGCTGGTGGCCTCGGTGACCAGGCGATCGAGGCCCGAGCCCGCGTCGTGGCGCAGCCGGCGCACGAGACCGCTGTCGACCACCGCCGTGACCCCGGGGATGGTGACGCTCGTCTCGGCCACGTTCGTGGCCAGCACCACGCGCCGTCGCGTGCCGGGTCGCAGGGCCGCGTCCTGCTCGGCGGGCCGCAGGCGGCCGTGCAGGGGCAGGACGTCCACCCCGTCGGGGCGTCCCAGCGCGCCGCTGGTGGCGTGGATCTCCGCCACGCCGGGGAGGAAGGCCAGCACGTCGCCCTCGGCCTCCGCGAGGGCGCGGCGCACCCCGTCGGCCACCTGCAGCTCCACGGGGCGGTCGTCGGGCCGGGGCAGGTGGTGCATCGCCACCGGGAAGGCGCGACCCTCGCTGCGGATCACCCGGGCGTCCAGCCACGCGGCGAGCCGATCGGTGTCGAGGGTGGCCGACATGGCCACGATCCGCAGGTCCGGCCGCACCTCGCGCTGCACCTGGCGGCACAGGGCGAGGGCCAGGTCCACGTCGAGGGAGCGCTCGTGGATCTCGTCGAGGACCACGGCGCCCACGCCTTCGAGGAGGGGGTCGCCGACGAGGCGGCGGACGGCGATCCCCTCGGTGACCACGCGCACGCGGGTGGCGGCCGAGACGCGGCGCTCCAGGCGCACCTGGAAGCCGATCGTGGCGCCCACGGCCTCGCCCCGCTCCTCGGCCATGCGCGCGGCGGCGGCCCGTGCGGCCACGCGCCGGGGCTCGAGCACGAGGATCTCGCCCCGCACCACGTCGAGGAGGGCGGGCGGCACCCGGGTGGTCTTGCCCGCTCCGGTGGGCGCGTGCAGGACCACGTTGCCGACGCGGACGGCCTCGCGCAGCTCGGGCAGGACGGCGTCGATGGGCAGGGGAGCGGGCATGCGCCGTCATGCCGCAGGGGCGGCGGGCGGTCCACCCCGCGGCGCTACGGGTCCTTGCAGCAGCGGAAGCCGGTGCGGAGGTTCGCGAAGCCCGCGCCGAAGGTGTCGTTGCGGCGGTAGCAGCGCGCCTTGTCGTCGGGGGTGTCGAAGGCGCCGCCGAGCAGCACGGCCTCGCCCTCGGTGGTGCCCACCCACTCCTCCACGTTGCCCGTGAGATCGTAGACGCCGTCGGGGGTGACGCAGCCGGGCAGCTCGCCCGTGTAGACGGGTCGCCAGGGCGTGGCCTGGCCCTCGGGCAGGCCCGGCGGGTCGCGGTGGTCCTCCCAGCAGCGCCCGGGCGCGTGGAAGTCGCCGTACGGGTAGGCGTTGCCCTCGATGAGGTCGTCGGCGGTCTGGCCGTCGTGGTCGTCGTCGACCGCGACCGCGCCCTGGCAGGCCGTCACCCACTCCGCCTCGGTGCACAGGCGCTTGCCCGCGGCCTCGCAGGCGTCGTGCGCCGCGAACCACGACATGCGGGTGGCGGGGATGCGGTGCTTGCCCTCCTGGGCGGCCCCGTCGGCGAGGCTGGCCTCGAAGGTGTCGATCAGGAAGACGTGGTCGCCGTGGGCGATGCGCTGCATGCCGGGGCCGTCCACGGGCACGGGGCGCACCTCGTCGTCGTCCTCGCGGACCTTGGCGGCGTTGCGGGCGGCGTCTGCACCGCTCCGTCCCAGCGCGAGCTCCAGCGCGCGGGCCATCTGCTCGGCGCTGCTCCCCGACCGGTAGAGCTGGCCGGCGATCCAGATGCGCGGCGTGCCGTGGCTGTCGACCGCGGCCCCGTCCTGCGCCGCCTGCTGCACCTTGGCGGCGCCGCGACCCGACTGCAGGCAGCTGCGCCACGCGGGCAGGTCGAGGCCGAGGGCCTCGGCGTAGGCCTCGAGGTGCTCGGTGCGGAGCTGGTGGTTGTTCTTGTACAGGAGGTCGTGGTACGCCCAGAACTGGCCTTGTTCCTGGGCACATGCCGCAGCGGCGTGCGCGTTGCAGGCCTGGGGGTGGCGCTTGTTGTTCACGCCCGGGTTGCAGGCCGGGTCCATCGGGAAGTGCTTGTAGACGAAGACGATCTCGTCCTTGTAGGCCTCGTAGAGGCGCCGCAGCTGGAATCCGGCCCGCTTGCAGTAGCCGCACTCGAAGTCGGCGAACTCGACGATGGCCACCTTGGCGTCGGGGTTGCCCTTCCAGGGGTCCTCGGGGCGGATGACCACCTCGGCCTGGTTGCGGTCCTCGGTGGTGACCGGGATGCGCAGCTCGGGGGCCGGCCCTTCGGGATCGCGATCCGACAGCGTGTCGGCGCGCTCGGTGGCCTCGGCCAGCGCCGCCATGGCGGGGGCGCCGTCGAGCAGGTGGGCGCGGAAGGCCTTCTGCACGCCGACGGTGGCGCCGGTGAGCCCCAGGTACACCGAGGCCGCGAGGCCGAGCTCCCGCGTGCCGGGCCGGGCCCAGCCGCCCGCCACGGCCACCAGCACCGGGATGGCGGCGTTGATGGCGTACAGGCGCATGCACCAGAGGCACACCACGCCGAGGCGCGTGACGCTGATCCAGTAGAGGAAGCCCGAGAAGCCCACGCAGCCCAGACCCACGGCGAAGGCCAGCGGCAGCGCACCACGGCGCCCGCGCAGCGCGAGCAGCGCGAGCACGGCCACGAGCAGGTAGGTGGGGATGGCCCACGCGAAGGTGGGGACGCCGAGCACCTCCGACCAGGGCGAGGTGTTCACCACGTCGCAGCTCACGCCCTCGGTCTCGACGCAGCCCACGAGCTCCTCGCCGGCGTAGGCCTCGCCGCCGTAGAGCTCCACCTCGTGGTGGCGGGCCATGTAGACGCCGATCGCGGAGCCCGCGAGCATCAGGGGCAGCAGCAGCCAGAGCGCCAGATCGCGCGCCCGGGAGGGGGCAGCGGCGCTCACTTCCGGCCTCCGTCGAGCACGGCGATCAGCTCGTCGAGGCCGTTGTCGCTGGAGTAGCCCACCTTGCGCCACTTCAGCGTGCCGTTGCGGTCGACCACGAAGGTGGTGGGCATCGAAGCCACCTCGTAGGCCCCGAGCGCGGTGGCCTCGGGGTCCAGGGCCACGGGCAGGTCGACGCGTACCTGGGACAGGAAGCGCTCCGCGTCCTTGCTCTCGCGGTCCACGTTCACCGCCACGATGGTGACGTCGTCGCGACGCGAGGCCAGATCGGACAGCGCGGGGAGCTCCTGGCGGCAGGGGCCGCACCAGCTCGCCCAGAAGGACAGGACGACGGGCTTGCCGCGCGCCTGGGCCAGATCGAAGCTCCCGCCGCCGCGCAGGGGCAGCGACAGCTCGGGCGCGGTGCGGCCGACGAGGTCGACCTCCTCCAGCGGGATCATCTCGGGGGCCGCCTGGGCGGCAGACAGCACGAGGGACAGCAGCAGGGTCACGCGGAGCCTCCGGCACACGCTCGCCCCGGACCTACCACACCGACCCGCCGTTGCCGTCGCGGAGTGTCACTCGGTGGGCGAGACCGGCAGGAAGGCGAGGGCCACCGCACCCAGCAGCAGCACGAAGGCCGCGGCGTGGTTCCAGCGGAGTCGCTCTCCCAGCCACACCGCGGCGAAGCCGACGAAGACCGTCAGGGTGATCGCTTCCTGCAGGAGCTTGAGCTGGTAGGCGGTGAAGGCGCCGTGACCCCAGCGGTTGGCGGGCACCTGGAGGCAGTACTCGAAGAAGGCGATGCCCCAGCTGACCAGCACGGCCTGCCACAGGGGGACCTCCTTGAAGCGCAGGTGGCCGTACCAGGCCACGGTCATGAAGAGGTTGCTCGCGACGAGGAGCAGGACGGTGCGCACAGGGCCTCCGCAGGCATGTGGCGGAGGCGTCGCCCGCTCAGGGCGGGGAGGCCAGCGCGGCCAGCGTCTGCTCGATCCCGGTGCGCAGCGGCGTGGGCACGAAGCCCAGCTCCTCCTGTGCGCGCCGGCTGTCCACGCGGGCGCGCCACGACAGGAACTGCAGCTCGCCGCGGCTCACGAGCGGGGGCACCCCCAGCCAGCGCCCGCCCAGGTCGCCCAGGAAGGCGACGAGGCCCAGCAGCCAGGCAGGGCCCGTGGGCGGGACGCGTCCGGCGCCGGCCACCTCGACCACCGTGCGCACGATCTCGGGCAGGTCGGCGTAGCCGTCGGCGATCAGGTAGCGCCGTCCGGGCTGGCCACGGTCCAGCGCCGCCAGCATCGCCTGCGCCAGGCCGGGTGCGAAGACGTGGGCCATGCCGCCCGGGGGCAGCAGCGGCGACCGCCCCGCCCGGGCGTCCAGGATCAGCCGGTTCATCCCCACGCGGGAGGGCCCCGGGCCGTACACCGCCGCGGGGTTCACCACCACCACGTCGAGGCCCGCCGCGACCGCCTCGTCCACGACGCGCTCCGCCGCCACCTTGCTCCGCTCGTAGGCCGTGGGCTTGGGGTGCGGGTCGGGGTGGTCCTCGCGGAGGGTGCCGCCGGGCGGGCAGGCGAAGACGTCCATCGTGGACACGTGGAGCACGCGGAAGACCTTCGCGCGCCGCGCGGCGTCGAGCACGTGCCGGGTGCCCAGGCGGTGCACGCGGTCGAAGATCGCCGGGTCGCGGACCCACTGCTCGGGCATGCCGGCGGCGTGCACGACGAGATCGGCGCCGTCGATGGCGTCGTCGAGGCTGGCGGGGTCGAGCAGGTCGCCGAGCACGGCCTCCACGCCGTCCGGCAGCAGGGGCGCGGCACGGTCGAGGTCCCGCACCACCACGCGCACGTCGTCGCCTCGTGCCCGCAGGGCCGTGGTCGCGGCGTGGCCGATGCCGCCCGTCGCGCCGGTGACCACCACCCTCACGGGCCCGCCTCGCGTGGGGCCGCGGGTGCGCGCTCCGGGCGGGGCGTGCGCCAGCCCGGCGGTCCGTGCAGCAGGCGGAGCGTGAGGTTCACCCGCTCGCCGGTGACCGTGGCCATCCTGGGCACGGCGTGGCGCCAGGTGTGCTGGCAGGTGCCGCCCATCACCATCAGGGAGCCGTGCGCGAGCATCAGGGTGCGCTTGGTGCGGCCGTGCTTGCGCTCCAGCACGAAGCGGCGGGGGACGCCCAGGCTGAGCGCGGCGATCAGGGGGCAGCGCCCGAGCTCGGGCTCGTTGTCGGCGTGGCGCGCCATGTGGTCGCGGCCGTCGCGGTAGCGGTTGAGCAGCACGTGGTTGAAGCGTGCGCCCACGGCCTCCTCGATGCGCGCCTGCAAGGCCGACAGCACCGGCGGGGCCGCGCGGGGCTCGAGGGTCTGGCCGCTGTAGCGGTACGGCAGGTCGCCGGCCCAGGCGATCAACCGCGGCTGCGGGATCGGTCGACCGAACACCACGATGTCGCGGTGCTCCCAGGTCATCGCCTCGAGCAGCGCCGCCAGCATCGCGTCGGCCTCCGCGGGCGCCAGCCACGCCGGATCGTGGTCGACCCAGGCCTCGTCCTTCAGCGCGATCCGCTCCATGGGACCTACAGGCTGCGCACGAAGTCGGCGATCAGCGTCAGGTCCTGGGGCGTCAGGCCCGTGGCGTCGAAGGTGCCGCCGTCGTGGGCGCGGATCGCGTCCTCGATCGAGGGGGCCGAGCCGTCGTGCAGGTAGGGGCCGGTGGCCCAGCTGCCGAGCAGGGTGGGGGTGTCGAAGCCGTCGAGGGGCTCGCCCAGCCGGGTGCCCGCGCCGGGCAGGGTGGTGGTGCCCACGTCGTGCCGGATCAGGCCCGCAGGGGTGTTCGTGGGCACGGAGTCCGTGTAGAGCGGCGCCGGGTGGCAGGTGGCGCAGCCCGCGGTGGCGAAGGCCTGGGCGCCGCCCGCCGGCGCGGCGTGCGGGGAGCCTGGGGTGCGGTCGAGCGACGTGACGTAGGCCGCGAGGGCGTCGAGCTCTGGGCTGCGACCCGACTTGAAGGGGCCGAGGGGCGACTCCGCCGCGTAGTCGTCGGTGGGCAGGAAGCCCAGGCCGCCCTGCTGGTTGCGGATGTCGTGCTCGAAGTCCTGGATCTCGTCGAAGTTGCCGGTCCAGTGCACCGGACCCATGCCGGTGCCCGCCCGGCCCTCGAGGCTGGTGGTGTTCCGCAGCCCCTCGCCGCGGTGGGTGAAGTCCCAGGTCATGCCGTCGTCGGCGCCGTCGGGGTGGCAGGCGCTGCAGGTGAGGTAGCCGTCCTTGGTCATCCGCACGTCGCCGGCGTCGTGGAAGATGCGCTTGCCCTGCAGGACGACCGGATCGGCGATGGGTTCGGCGTCGACCGTGGCCACCGACCACCGGAGCGGCGGCTGCGTGGCCGAGGGGTCGGAGACGTCGTAGGCCCGGAGCTCCCGCTCGAGCCAGGCGTCCACCAGCAGCGTGTCGCCGTCGTCCACCAGCGCGAGGCCGGCGATGCCCTGCCCCGCATCCACGATCGCTCCGGCCGCCCGCAGCGTGTAGGCGTCGAAGCGGAAGACGGTGCCGGTGCCCTGGTCGGCGGCGTACAGCCAGTTGCCCCGCGGCGACAGCGCCAGGGCGTTGACCTGGCCGTGGTTGTCGATCTGCTTGCGGTCCTTGAAGCGCTCGACGCCGCCCACGAGGTCGATCACGCGCAGCGTGGAGCGCAGCGTGGTCTCGAAGGTGCCGGGCCGGGGCGTGGTGTCGCGCTCCACGAAGAGGCCGCGGTCGACGTTCGCCAGGGTGGCCCCCACGTACAGCGTGCCGCCGTCGGGGGAGATCGCCAGGGCGTGGAGGTTGGTGGGCACGCCGCGGTTCGTGGTGTCGGAGTCGGGGCCGGGGTCCCGGCCCAGCGCGATGGCGCCGGCGCTGCCGAGCACCTCGGCGCCGGCGTTCGTGGAGCGTCGCCGGGCCGCGAAGACCCGCGCCGTGCCGTCGACGGCCAGCGCGCCCGGGTCCGGCCCCTCGAAGAGGATCGCGGGGGCGGCGTCGCCCTGCGTCTGCCAGACCGCGCCTCCGCGTCCGGCGATCCAGGCCGTGTCGCCGCGCAGCACCACGCTCCGCGGGTGGCTGCCCGGGGGGAGCGCGACGGGCACGCCGGAGACCGCGCGCGTCTCGAGGTCGAGGACGACGAGGGTGTCGTCCTCCTCGCAGGCGACCAGCCCGCGGCTGCCGTCCACCGCCACGCTGCGGGGGCCGTCGCACACCGGCACCATCGTGCGCGACCGTGTCGCCAGGTCGATCGCCGCCACGGCGTCGGCCTCGGGCACGGGCACCCACGCGACCCCGCGCACGGCGTCGATCGCGAGCGTGGAGGACGCGGCGGGCAGGGGTGCTGCCGCCGGCAGGTAGGCGGTGACCCGCAGGGAGTCCGTGGCCTTGAGCCCGCTGGCCGCCGTGACCTGCACCGTGGCCACGTGGTTGCCGGGCGCATCGTAGGTGTGGGTGACCTCGAGGCCCTCCGCGCGGGTGCCGTCGCCGAGATCCCAGAGCGCGTCCGTGGCGCCCTCGGCCGTCGCGCCCAGGGTGACGGGCGTGCCGACGGCCACGACCACGTCGGCCCCGGCCTCCACCTCGGGACGTCCGGTCGCCGTCTCCCCCGACGTGTCCACCGTGTCGACCAGGCAGTTGCAGGTGTCGCAGCACCCGGGCTCCGGCTCCCCGCAGCCTCCGACGAGCGCGCCGCCCACCGCCAGCCCGAGGGCTGCCACCGCGCGGGTCGTCACCGGGTCCTCGCGGGGGCACGGCGGGCGTCGCGCGCATCGCGCCGGAGCCGATCCCGGCATCCCGCAAGCGCGCCAGAGACGTCGTGCGCAGCGAGGCGGAGCGCAGCGGAGCCGAGCGAAGTCACAAGGTCCCCGCTGTGGTGAACGTCCACGTCTTCGTGGCGGCCAGGGCGTTGCCGTTCACGTCCTCCGGGCCGCCCGCGAGCACCTCCACGGTGTAGGTGGTGCCGGCCTTCAGGGCGATCTTCGGGCTGAAGGACCCCGTGTTCTCCTGCGCGCTCGTCCAGCCCGGCACCGGGCGGCCGGCGTCGTCGAAGAGCCGGATGGAGCCCGGGAAGACGGAGCCCGGATCGACCATCTCGTTGAAGCCCACCCCGATGCGGGCGGTGATCGCCACGCCCGTGGCGCCCTCGGCCGGATCCACCCCGAGGATCTCGATGGGGGCCACGTCGGGGTCGGTGCTCCAGGGCATGAGCTGGCTCGCGTTGCCCTTGCCGAGGCCTTCGCCGGGGTCGTCCACCGCGAGGATCGACACGTTGCCGTAGGGCGTGTTCGTGTCGAGGTCGCCGGAGATGACGCCGAGGCCCACGAGCGTCATGTTCGCGGGGTCGCGGGCGTCGATGACGTGCCCGGCGTGGCTGTCGCCGGTGAAGAGGAAGCCCTCGTCGTAGAAGACGTAGCCGCCATTCATCCCGGGGAGGGGGAGGTCGCCCACGTAGGTGGGCTTGGCCGGGTCGCTCACGTCGAACATCAGGGGGCCGCCGCCGCCCTCCTTGCGGTCGAAGAGGGCGTAGGGGCCCGCGCGGTTGCCGTGGTAGGTCTCGCGGGGCTCGCCCAGGCTGTCGACCACGTCGAAGGGGCTGCCCGGCACGAGCTGCGGGTTGTACGGGTCGGAGACGTCGAGCATCGCCGCCTGCTCCTCCTCGGCCGGGGTGACCAGCAGGGAGGTGCCGAGCGCGAACACGCCGCCGGCGCGCAGGCCCTGCGGGAACTGGAAGCGGGCGATCTGCTCGGGGGTGGTGGGGTCGGTGACGTCGGCCACCGCGACGCCCGCGTTCGCCGAGGCCGCGTACACGTAGGGGTACTGCACGAAGATCGACAGGGTCACGATGGTGTAGCTGTCGGGGTAGCCGCTGCCCTCGAGCGGCAGGAAGGCCACCGGCACGGGCGCCTCGAGGTCGGTGATGTCCCAGATCTCCATGCCCGAGGCGCCGGCCAGGGGCTGGGCCATGCCGTTCACCACGGCGTACTCGCCCGCGTGGGCCTCGCCCTCGGGGATGGTGAAGAAGCCCATCGCGTGGGTCTCGCGCATCTGCTTCGACGTGCCCTCGCCCACCTTCACGGGCCGGCAGGGATCGGACACCTCGTAGAAGGTGATGCCGCCGGTGCCGAACTCGGGCGACCACGGGAGCACCAGGTGGCCCCGGTAGGGCACCACGAGGTTGTGGTGGTCGAGGTCGGACGGCAGGGTGGGCAGCGACGCGCAGGGCGTGAAGAGGTCGCCCTCGTCGAAGGTCACGACGGGCCCGCCCGGCCCGCGCCAGCCCGGACCGTCGGTGACCGCGGCGAAGATCGTGGTCCCGTTGATGGCGAGCACGGGACCGGGGTCTCCGGGCCCGCCCGCGCTGGCGTCGACGAGGTCGGTGTCGGCGTCGTCGTCAGGGCCGGGGGTGCAGGCCGCGAGGGCGATCAGGATCAGCGCGTGTCGCATGGGAGGCTCCGGAAGAGGGGAGCCTAGCCCCCCGGGTCGCACCTCGGGGTGCCGGTTCTGTCAGCGGTCGGTTGCATCCCCCGGGCTCCTCCGGGCTAGGGCTCGCGCATGGACGAATCCGCCCTGCCGGTCGAGGGGAGCTGGACCCGGTTCGCGGTGATCCGAGGGGATCCCGTGCTGGGGGGCGTCGTGCTCGTGGTGGCCGGCGTCGGCCTCGCGATCGCGACGGGGCTGGGCCTGCTGCCGTGGCCCGTGCTGGGCGTCGCGCTGGTGTGCGGTGCGGTGGGCCTGGGGCTGGTGCGCTGGAGCCGCGCCACCTACCGGCGGCTGCTGGCCGACGTGGTGCGTCGCCACGCCGACGTGGATCCCGGGTCCTCTCCGGTGCCCTGGGTGGACGACGACCTCTGGCGGGAGCGCAACGCCTTCGACCCCGAGCTCGACGGCCCCGTGCTGCTGCAGGCCGAGATCGACCCGGCGCTCCGGCCCTTCGGACGCGACGCCACGGGCGCCTTCACCGATCCCGTCCTGCGGCCGGTGAGCGAGGTGGAGCTGCTCGCCGCGCGCACGGGCACCCTGGTGGCCGACCAGGCCGCGCCCCGCCCGATGCTGCCCGATCGCATCGCGCCCGCGCTCGCCGAGACCCCCGGACGCTTCCTCGTGGTGGCGCCCCGCTGGCCGGTGTGCTGCGAGCGCCCGGCCACGCTGCTGACGCTGCGTCTCGACCAGCGGCACGCCGACGCGCTGGTGCTCGGTCCGGAGCCCGACGCGCCCGTGGACCCGGCGGTGCACGGCCAGCTCGGCTTCCAGTGCCGGGGCTGCGGTCGTCGCTACGCCACGGATCCCGCTTGGTAGGGGATCCTCGCGGATCCGGCACACGGACCTGCGCCGACAGGCTTTACGGGACCCGCGGGAGCGAATAAGCCGCGCGGCCGGTCGGAGGACTGATGGAGGCCGTGCTCCTCCTGCAAGACGGTCGACGTTTCGTCGGCCGTGGCTTTGGCGCGCCCACCCATCGCGTCGGAGAGGCCGTGTTCAACACGGCGATGACTGGGTACCAGGAGATCCTCACGGATCCGTCCTATGCCGAGCAGATCGTGGCGATGACGTCGCCGCACATCGGCAACACGGGCGTGAACGGCGAGGACCCGGAGTCGCTGAGGGCGTGGCCGGCAGGCTTCATCGTCCGCGAGCCCAGCCCGCTGGTCAGCAGCTGGCGGGCCGACGGCGACCTCGACGCCTACCTGGTGCGCCACGGCATCCCCGGGCTGTACGGGATCGACACCCGTGCGCTCGTGCGCCACCTGCGCAGCAAGGGCGCCATGAAGGCGGTCCTCGCGGCCGACGGCAGCTCGATCGGGACGCTGCAGGCGGCCCTCGACGCGTGGCCCGGGATGGAGGGGCGCGGCCTGGCCGGCGAGGTCTGCCGCGACACCGCCGCGGTGCACGCCGACCCCGCCCAGCCCACCTGGCGCGTGGCGGTGGTCGATGGCGGCTGCAAGACGAACATCCTCGACCTGCTCGCCGCCACCGGCGCGTACGTGCGGGTCCACCCCATCTCCGACCCGGCGTCGGCCTGGACGGAGGGCGTCGACGCGGTCTTCGTGAGCAACGGCCCGGGCGACCCCGCCGCGCTCGAGGACGCCATCGCGAAGCTGTCGGGCATCGTGGGGCGCGTCCCCACGCTCGGCATCTGCCTGGGCTGCCAGCTGCTCGGCCTCGCCCTCGGGGCCCGCACCTACAAGCTGAAGTTCGGCCACCGCGGCGCCAACCAGCCCGTGCGCGACGAGCTCACCGGCCGGGTGGAGATCACCAGCCAGAACCACGGCTTCGCCCTCGACGCCGAGGCCCTGGCCGCCACGGGTGCCCAGGTGAGCCACACCCACCTCAACGACGGCACCGTGTCGGGCTTCCTGCACGCCGGCAAGCGCGTCATGGCCGTGCAGTACCACCCCGAGTCCAACCCGGGGCCGCACGACAGCCGCCACCTCTTCCAGCGGTTCCGCCGCTTCGCCCTGGAGGGCGTGTGAGCCTCCTCGACGAGCTCCAGCGGCGCCCGGCGCCCGAGCGGCTGCCCGAGGGCTCCACCATCCTCGTCATCGGGTCCGGCCCCATCGTCATCGGGCAGGCCTGCGAGTTCGACTACTCGGGCACCCAGGCCTGCAAGGCGCTGCGGGCGCTCGGCTACCGGGTGGTGCTGCTCAACTCGAACCCCGCCACGATCATGACCGACGAGACGGTGGCCGACGCCACCTTCGTCGAGCCGATCACGGTGGAGCACGCCGAGGCCGTCATCGCCCTGGAGAAGCCCGACGCGGTGCTCTCCACCGTGGGCGGGCAGACGGGGCTGAACCTGGCGATGCAGCTGGCCGAGGCCGGCGTGCTCGAGCGCCACGGCTGCAAGCTCATCGGCGCGGATCCCGAGACCATCCACGTGGCCGAGGACCGCGAGGCCTTCCGCGTGGCGATGAAGGAGGTCGGGGTCCCCGTGTGCGAGGGCGGCATCGCCCACACGATGGAGGAGGCCGAGGCGCTCCTCGAGACCTTCGGCCTGCCCTCCATCATCCGTCCCAGCTTCACCATGGGCGGTGCGGGCGGCGGCGTGGTGCACACGCTCGAGGACTTCCGCGAGGTGGTGGCCGAGGGCCTGCGCCTGTCGCCGGTCACCTCGGTGCTCGTCGAGCCCAGCCTGCTGGGCTGGAAGGAGTACGAGCTCGAGGTCATGCGCGATCAGGCCGACAACGCCATCATCGTGTGCACCATCGAGAACTTCGACCCCATGGGCGTGCACACGGGCGACAGCATCACGGTCGCCCCGGCGATGACGCTCACGGATCGCGAGTACCAGAACCTCCGCGACCTGGCGCTCACCGCCATCCGTCGGGTGGGCGTGGCCACCGGCGGCGCCAACGTGCAGTTCGCGGTGAACCCGGCCAACGGCGACGTCGTGTGCATCGAGCTCAACCCCCGGGTGAGCCGCAGCTCGGCGCTGGCCAGCAAGGCCACGGGCTTCCCCATCGCGAAGATCGCGGCCCAGCTCGCGGTGGGCGGCACCCTCGACGGCATCGACAACGACATCACCAAGGTCACGCCGGCCTGCTTCGAGCCCGTGCTCGACTACGTGATCGTGAAGATCCCGCGGTGGAACTTCGAGAAGTTCGGTCCGAAGGCCGACCCCCGCCTGGGCAGCGCGATGCGCGCGGTGGGCGAGGTCATGGGCATCGGGCGCACCTTCATCGAGGCGCTGGTCAAGGCGATCGACAGCCTCGAGGGCGGCTGGCCCGTCACCTCCGGCTGGTCGGAGCAGGAGCTGCGGCACAAGCTGGCGGTGGCCACGCCCGACCGCCTCGCGGCGGTGTTCGAGGCCCTGCACCGCGGGTGGACGCCCGAGGCGGTCCACCGGGTCACGGCCATCGACCCCTGGTTCCTCGACCAGGTCGATCGCCTGGTCACCCTGGAGCGCAGCGTGCGCGGCGCCCGGGTGGAGGACCTCGATCGCGACCGGCTCGACGTGCTGAAGCGCGCCGGCCTGTCGGACG
Organism: Alphaproteobacteria bacterium; assembly: GCA_020632955.1. Taxonomy (GTDB): domain Bacteria; phylum Myxococcota_A; class UBA796; order UBA796; genus JACKEO01. Next base: position 303,228 of record JACKEO010000001.1, on the reverse strand, counting down.
CGCGCATCGCCACCCTGCTCGGCGTGCCGCGCGCCGAGGTGGCCGCCCACCGCAAGGGCCTCGGCCTGCAGCGCGTGTACAAGCGCGTCGACACCTGCGCCGCCGAGTTCGAGAGCTTCACGCCCTACCTGTACAGCACCTTCGAGGACGAGGACGAGGCCGGCAGCTCCGAGAGCGACCGGGTGATCATCCTCGGCAACGGGCCGAACCGCATCGGCCAGGGCCTCGAGTTCGACTACTGCTGCGTGCACGCCGCCTACGCGGTGGCCGAGGCCGGGCTCACCTCCGTCATGGTCAACTGCAACCCGGAGACGGTGAGCACCGACTACGACACCAGCGACAAGCTCTACTTCGAGCCCTGCACGGTGGAGCACGTGCAGGCGATCATCCGTCGCGAGCAGCCGCGCGGGGTCATCCTCCAGTTCGGCGGCCAGACGCCCCTGAAGATCGCGCACGAGGTCACCGCGCCGGTGGTGGGGTCCAGCCCCGAGGCCATCGACCTCTGCGAGGACCGCGAGCGCTTCAACCAGCTCCTCACGCGGCTGGGCGTCAAGCAGCCGCCCGGGTGGGTGGCGCGGGATGCGTCGGAGGCCCGGCTCGTGGCCAAGCGCCTCGGCTACCCGCTGCTGGTGCGGCCGTCCTACGTGCTCGGCGGGCGGTCGATGACCATCTGCTACGACGACGCCGACCTCGATCTGGCCCTGCTCGACGCGGTCTACAGCTCGAACGCCCGCGCGGTGCTGCTCGACCGCTTCCTCGACGGGGCGGTGGAGTACGACGTCGACGCCATCTGCGACGGCGAGCGGGTCTACATCGGCGGGATCATCGAGCACATCGAGGAGGCCGGGGTCCACTCGGGCGACAGCTTCGGGGTCATCCCGGCCCGCGTGCTCTCCGACGCGCACCGCGCGGCCCTCGTCGACATCACCACCCGCGTGGCCCTCGAGCTCGAGGTGGTGGGCTGCATGAACGTGCAGTTCGCCATCCACGAGGGCGAGATCTACGTCCTCGAGGTGAACCCGCGCGCCAGCCGCACCGTGCCCTTCGTGGCCAAGGCCACGGGCCTGCCGCTCGCGAAGATCGCCACGCGGGTCAGCCTGGGCGAGACGCTGCAGCACATCGCCCCGGTGCCCGCGCACCGGCCCGGCCTGGTGTTCGTCAAGGCGCCGGTCTTCCCGTGGCGCAAGCTCCCGGGGTCCGACGGCGTGCTCGGGCCCGAGATGCGGTCCACCGGCGAGGTCATGGGCGTGGGCGTCACCTTCGGCGAGGCCTACGCCAAGGCCTGCGCCAGCGCGGGCATGGCGCTGCCCACCTCCGGCCGGGTGCTCTTCAGCACGCGCAACCGGCTGAAGGGCGAGCTGCCCCCGATCGCGGCGGCCCTCGTCGAGATGGGCTTCACGCTGGCGGGCACCGAGGGCACCGCCCAGTACCTGCGGGAGCAGGGCTTCGACTGCATCACGGTGCCCCGCGTGCGCGACGACGGTCCGAGCATGGTCGATCGCATCCTCGGCGGCGAGATCCAGCTCGTGCTCAACCAGCCGCGCGGCCGCACGAACCGCGAGGACGAGGGCCGGATGCGCATGGCGGGCCTGCGCCACGGCGTGCCCGTGCTCACCGGCCTGTCGGCGGCTCGCGCCGCCGTGGAGGCCATCGCCTACCTGCGTCGCGAGGCGCCGGCCGTGCGCAGCCTGCAGGGCATGGGTCCCGGCGCCTTCACGCCGGCCTGATCCGGTCCGCGTGGCAGGCACCGGCCTGCCGCGCAGTGTTCCGCCCCGGTGCCGACGGCCCGGACGCCGCGCTACGGAGAGGGCACCAGCCCGGGGTGTCCCCGCGCGGAGGCCACGCATGACCGAGATCGACCTGGACGCCGCCAAGGCGTCCCTGGAGGCAGAGCTGGAGCGGGTGTTGCGGCGCACGGGCGCCGTCGAGGCGCACCTGCGGGGCGGTGACGGCCGCAACGAGGCCGACTTCGAGGACCGGGTCGCCTACACCGAGCTCGACGACGTGCTCGAGCAGCTCGACGACGCCGGGCGTGCCGATGCCGAGCGCATCCGCGCGGCGCTGCGGCGCGTGGCCGACGGCACCTACGGGCAGTGCGCCGCCTGCGGCGAGGACATCCAGCCCCGACGGCTGCAGGCCATCCCCTGGACGGCCTTCTGCGTCGACCACGCCGATCAGGGGGAGGGCGCGTGAACCTCGACACCCCCGTGCGCGCGCTCATGACGTCCGACGTCCTCACGGTGGACAAGGGCGCGAGCCTGTCGGACGCCTGGACCGAGATGCTCAACGGCGGCTTCCGTCACCTGCCCGTGGTCGACGGCGGCGAGCTGGTGGGCATGCTCGCGGCGTCCGACCTGCTGGCGGAGGTCAAGCACCTGCCCGGTGCCCTGCGCGACACCGGCTTCGTGCCCGACGATCGCAGCGTGGGCGAGGCGATGTCGGGCACCGTGGTGAGCGTGGGGGTGGACGACCCGGTGCGGGCGGCCCTGGAGCACTTCGCTGGCGGTCACCTGCACGCGCTGCCCGTGGTGGCGGGCAGGCGCCTGGTGGGCATCTTCACGACGGCCGATCTGGCGCGCGCGCTGCTTCGCTGATCAGCAGGGCGGCCCGCGACGGCGGGTGCTGGTGGTAGCGGTGCTGGGCAGCCCCGTACGCGTGGTCGCGTCCCTCGGGGCAGGCCTCGCGGGCGAGGCAGCCGCCGTGGCAGCGGTCGTCCCGCTGCCGGAAGGCCCACGAGGCGCGCCAGTCCACGCCCTCGGGCCCCACCGCGCCGATGGGACAGGCGGGCATGCAGGGCGCCGGGCACGTGGGGCACGGACCCCCGCCCGGCAGGGGCCCCGTGGGCGCGAGGGCCACGGGCGTGAAGAAGGCCGCCCGCAGCCCGAGCCACGGACCCGCCTCGGGGTGCAGCAACAGGCCCAGCCGGGACGGCCAGCCCAGGCCCGCGTGGAGGCCGAGGGTGCGGAAGTCCAGCGGGACCGGGCTCTCGGCGGCGCAGGCCACCCAGCGGCCCGGTACGGGCACCGGCGCCTCCGCGAGCACGCGCGCCACGTAGGCATCGAGCGGGTGGGGTGCCTCCGCCAGGGCGGGCTCGGCACGCACGGCGGCGAGCAGCCCCTCCCACAGCGCGCGTCCGCCGTTGCCCACCACCACCACGCTGCGGCAGCCGGCGAGCACGGCGCCGTGCGGCGCGCCGTCGGCCACGCCCAGGCGGTCGAGCCCGTGGGCCGCGAGGTGGCTGCCGAGCGCCTGGAGCCAGGCGGGCGAGGCGGCGCTCAATGGACGGGGGGGCCGCCGGGCTCCGGCTCGAGGACGATGCGCGCGAGGATGGCGCGCACGTCGGCGTAGGTGCGGTCGATGGCCGCCCGCTCGGCGTCGTCGCGCGCCGACGCCAGCTCCACCACCAGGCCGTACAGGCCCGTGCGGATGGTGCGCGCCAGGCGCTCGGGCGGCAGCACCAGGCGGTGCGCCTCCTGGGGCAGGGCGCGGATCAGGCCCAGCTCCACACGCGTGAGGTTCTCGGCGTTGAAGGCGTCGAGGCGGTGGGCCAGCGAGGGATCGCGGGCGGCCAGCGCCATCGTCTGCACCATGAAGGGCGCCCACGCGTGCAGCTCGCGCACGCTGGCCCAGAGGGCGTCCAGCGCCTCGAGGGCGGTGTCGAGGCCCACCTCGCCGCGGGCGAAACGCTCCTCGAAGCGCTCGTGGATCTGCCGGAAGGTGGCGCGCTGGGTCTCGATGAGCAGGTGGTCCATCGAGCGGAAGTGGTAGCGCAGCAGGCCCAACGGGACGCCGGCGGCGGCGGCGATGTCGAGCAGCGCCGTGCCGTCCACACCGCGCGCGCCCACCACGCGGCGGGCCGCGTCGAGCACGCGCTGCACCGCGCGCTCGCGCAGGCCGCGGGGGTCGTCGTCTTCGGAACCGGGGCGCTGGGCCACCCTGACCTCTCGTGGGCGCTCTATCCCGGACCGCCCCCCGACGTGGTAGCCGGCAGCATGACGACGCTGGTGGTGGGAGACGTCCACGGGTGCGCCGACGAGCTCGCGCGGCTCGTCGACGTGGTGCAGCCCACGCGGCTGGTGCTCGTGGGCGACCTGTACACCAAGGGCCCCGATCCCGGCGGCGTGTGGTCGATCCTGCGGGAGGCGGGCGCGGAGGCCGTGCTCGGCAACCACGACGCGCGCCTGCTGGACGTGATCGACGGACGTCGGCCGGGCGACGTGGACGGTGCCGCCTGCGTGGAGGCGCTGGACCGCACGGGCCCGGGATGGCGCGCACACCTGGCTGCGCTCCCGCTGTTCCTCGAGGGGGTGGGGCCGTACACCGTGGTCCACGGAGGCCTGGCGCCCGACGGCGACCTGCAGCGCACCACGCGGGCGATGGCGATCTCGCTGCGGCGCCTGCCCGGGGAGGGGGCGCCCCTCTGGCACGAGGCCTACACGGGCACGCGGCCCGTGATCTTCGGCCACGACGCGCGCGGCGGCCTCGTCTGGTGGGTGCGCGACGGACACCCGCACGTGGTCGGACTCGACACGGGCTGCTGCTATGGTGGCGTGCTGTCGGGCTTCGTCGTCGAGGCCGAGCGGCTGGTGCAGGTCCCTGCCCGGCGGGTGTACAGGACCGTGGACGGTCGGCGCGTGGAGGCGACGTGAGGTGGTGCGTGGTGCTCGGGGTCCTCGGCGCGTGCTCGGGCGTGGAGGCGGAGCTGCCGTCGGAGGCGGGGCTGATGAAGCTCTGCATGACCACCGATCAGGCGGAGCCCCCGGCGCCGTCGACGACGGTGGAGGGGGCGGAGATCTTCCGCGTGTCCGGCACGGTCACGGAGGTGGGCGCGCACCCGGGTCCGCTCGCGTCGTCGGTGCAGCCGTGCTGGGGCGCCAGCGGGGGCGGGCAGGCCCTCACCCTGCTCGACGCCGACGAGGTGCCCTGGCGCCTGTCGTGGCTCGCCACCGAGGGCGTGGTGGACCGCACGCCCGACCTCGCCGTGCTCGTGGGCGAGGCCGTGTCGCTCACGATGATCCGCGACACGGGGGCTGCCGGCGACGCGGCCGTGGTGCTGCGCGATGCCGACGGCGGCCTCCTCCTCGCCTCGGAGGAGGGCTTCGGCGCCTCGCTCGACCGCGTGGATGCCACGCTCCTGCCGGAGTTCGCCGTGGAGCGCGGCGGATCCACGGGGCGGTTCTTCCGCACGAAGTGCGGCCAGGTGATCACCACGGAGGTCACCTTCACGGCCGGCAAGCAGGCGCTCGACCTCGACGTGTGGGTGCAGGGCACGCTCACGCTGCCGCAGGGCAAGGTCCAGGCCCGCAACCCGGGCGCCTACGACTTCATCGGCGAGGTCACCTGCGCCGGCGTCACGGGGCCCACGCCGTGGATCGTGTACGTTCCGGGCACCGAGAGCGGCTTCTAGAGCGTCGACTGCGCCCGATCAGCGCGCGATCTCGAGGACGACGGCGGTGGCGTTGTCGCCGCCGCCGGTGCGGTTGGCGCGTGCCACGAGTGCCATCGCGGCGTCGTAGGCGTCGGGCGTGGTGCCGAGCTGGTGGAGCTGCGCCGCGATGCCCGACTCGTGGACGTCGAGGTAGTCGGTGACGCCGTCGGAGGTGAGCACGAGGCGCTCGCCGGGACGGAGCACGAGCTCGGCGTGGTGCGCGGGGAAAGGGGCGGGCACGAGCCCGCCCTCGCGCAGGTCGAGGTGGCCCAGGTAGCGCACCAGTGCGTGGCCGTCGGGGCTCCAGCCATCGGCGCGGGCGGCGCACCAGGCGAGGTAGCGCTCGCCGCTCACGTTGTCGTCGGCGGTGAGCTGCGAGATGCCCCAGGGACCGAGCAGGTAGGCGCGGCTGTCGCCGAGCCAGGCCAGGTGCACGTGGTTGCCCCAGCAGGCGGCCACGGTGATCGTGGTGCCCATGGGCATGCGCCCCGTGAGGTCGCCCCCCGCGGCCTGGAGCGAGCGCTCGCAGATGCGTCGGTTCGCCAGGTGCAGGGCGCGGTCGAGCAGCTTGTGCATCGACGTGCGCGCCACCGGGACCGCCTGCCACAGCCGCGAGATGGTCTGCGCGGCGATCCAGCTCGCCTCCTCGCCGCGACCGGCATCGCTGATCGAGATGCCGTCGGCGACGACGGCCAGGGCGTGGGGGCCGCGTGTGCCCACCCAGACCGCGTCCTGGTTGACCTGGCTGAGCAGCAGCTTCGCCCGCCCGATGTGGCTGTCGTAGGCGAGGCGCAGGTGCGCGCCGCGATCCAGCGCGCCGGGGCGGTCGAGCTCCGCCTGCTGGACGGCCTCCCACGTGGCGAGCCAGGCCGTGGCGTCGGGACGCTGGTCGAGCAGGGCGAGGCCCGCGGTGAGCGGCGCCAGCACGGACGGGGCGAGCTCGGGCAGGCGGTGGCGCAGGTGGGGGAGGAGATCGCTGGGCTCGGCGCCAGGCGGGACGGCGCGCCCGGTGAAGGCCTCGAGGAGCAGGACCGCGGCCTCGCGCACGTCGCCTGCGGGGGACGGGGACTCCGCCCAGGGCGCCGCGGAGGGCGCGCCCTCGCCGAAGGTGACCGTGCCGTCGGGGTGGAGGAGGGTGGCGCCGCCGTGCGGGTGGGCCAGGCCGCCCGCGGCGTGCCGCGCGGCCAGGGCACGTGCGAGCGCCAGGCCGATCTCGGGCAGGCTGCTGGCCGGGGGGCGCACCTCGCCCAGGGGGACCGGACGGGGCGTGGCGAAGGCCGAGGGCGTGTCGGTGGGCGGGTCGGTGCGCTCCAGCTCGAGCAGATCGCCCGCGAGCTCGAGCTCGGCCTCGGCCTCCACCTCGTCGGGCGCGAGCTGCACCAGCGGATCGCTCGGCCGGTCGCGGAGGGCCAGCCACTCGCCCTCGACCGACAGGCGTGCGTCGGCCTTCACCGCGGCCTCGGCCGTGCCCCACCAGCGCACGAAGGTCTTCGCCGTGAACAGCTCGCGGCCCACCAGCCAGTCCATGACGTCGCGCAGGCGCTGCGGCTGGGCCAGATCCTCGAGCAGCCAGGCGAGCGCCTCGGCAGGCCGCTCCAGCAGGGTCTGCTTCAGCACGTCGACGTCGTGCAGCGCGCGGTGGAAGAAGCCCTCGGCGCTGCACTGGCTGTAGACCCGCTGCAGGTTGTCGAAGCGCACCTGCGAGGGGAGGTGGGCGCCCTCGCGCTCCCAGCGCAGCACGACCGCCTCGTCCTCCACCCGCGCCACCTCGGCGAAGCCGAAGGCGGAGTGGTAGAGCGTGGTGCCCGCCTGGAGCGTCGTCGGATCGGCGATCGGTCGCATGGCCGCGCCGCGTAACACGGGCCTGGGGACCTCCCCCTCCATGGCCCCGTCATTTCCGTCGACGCCGTCGTGACAGGGTTAGTCGGCAGTCTCCTCTTCAGGACGGTGGTGATGGAGGTCCGGGATCCGATCCACGGCGCGATCGAGCTCGACGACGCCGAGGCCTCGCTCATCCACCAGCCCTTCGTGCAGCGCCTGCGCGGCATCCGTCAGGTCGGCTTCTCCTCGCTGCCCTTCCCGGGGGCGGTGCACAGCCGCTTCGCCCACGTCCTGGGCGTGATGCACGTGGCGGGCAGGGCCTTCGACCGGGCCTACCGCGACTGGACCTTCGACCAGCCCGACGCCCGGGCCCGCTTCCGTGCGGCCGTGCGGCTGGCGGCCCTGTGCCACGACCTGGGCCACGCGCCCTACTCGCACTGCACCGAGTTCGCGATGCCGCCGGTGCGCGCGCTGGGCATCGACTGGTACCGCACCGATCCGGGCGAGCGTCGGGCCAGCCACGAGGACTACACCATCGCCATCCTCGAGCACAGCGCGCTCGCGGCGGCCATCGACGCCTCCTTCCCGTGCACGGCCCGCCATGTCGCCGCCCTGGTGAGCGACGACGTGCGGGTGCCCGACGACTTCTTCCGCGACGGCGGGCTCGACCACCGCCGCCTGCTGTCGCAGATCATCTCGTCGGAGCTCGACGCGGATCGCCTCGACTACCTGGTGCGCGACGCCACCTACACCGGCGCCCAGTACGGGCTGGTCGACGTGGGGTGGATCCTCTCCAACCTGTCCACCCACGCGGCCCACGGGCAGGTGTGGCTGGCGCTCGACAGCGGCGCCATCTACGCCTTCGAGGACTTCCTGGTGGCGCGCCACCACATGTTCCTGCAGGTCTACTTCCACCACAAGTCGGTGGTCTACGAGGAGATGCTCAAGCGCTACGTCCACGCGGCAGGGGGCGGCTGGGCCATCTCGGCTGATCTCGACGCCTACCTCTACCAGGACGACGTGGCCCTCGACGTGCACCTGCGGCAGGTCGACGACCCCTGGGCCCGGCGCATCGTGGAGCACCGGGAGTACCGGCGGGTGGTGGAGCGCCACGGCGTGGGTCGCGACGTCGACGTGGGGCGCGAGGCCCGCCAGCTCGAGGGCGCCGGCATCGACACCATCGTCACCGAGTCCACCGGGCGCCTGTCCCGCTACGCGCTGGGGCGGCGGGATCCCTCCGACCGCACCATCTTCGTGCGCGAGCGCCTGCCCGGGCAGAAGGCCAGCCGCACGGTGCGCCTCGACGAGGCCAGCGGCGTCTTCGAGCGCTACGCCGACGCTCACCGCATCGCGCGCATCTACGTGGCCCCCGAGCGACGCGATGCCGCCTTCGAGGTGCTCGGCATCCGTCGCGGGTAGCAGCCCCGGGCATTAGGGGGCGCCCCCTCGCCGCTCCACGGAGACCCCGTGTCCACGCTGTCCCAGACGCTCACCGAGCTCGTGCAGGTCGCTGCCGCGGCCGCCGGGCACGCCGATGCCCCCGTGGCGCTCGAGCCCTGCGTCCCCACCACGGATCCGGCGCACGGTGACTACCAGTCGAACCACGCCTTCCGGCTGGGCAAGGCCCTGCGCACCAACCCCCGCCAGGTGGCCGAGGCGGTGCGTGCCGCGCTGCCGGCGCACCCGCTCGTGGCCTCGGTGGAGGTGGCGGGTCCGGGTTTCCTGAACTTCCGCCTCGACGATGCGGCGTTGGCCGACGCGCTGGCCACCGCCGCGGCCGACCCGCGCTTCGGCGCCCCGCTGCCGGGGGCGGGTCGCACCCTGGTGATCGACTACTCCAGCCCGAACATCGCCAAGCGCATGCACGTCGGGCACATGCGGTCCACCCTCATCGGGCAGGCCCTCGACCGGATGTTCCGCTTCCTCGGCTACGCGGTGGTGTCCGACAACCATCTCGGCGACTGGGGGACGCCCTTCGGCATGCTCATCGTGGCGTGGGACCGGTGGCGCGACGAGGAGGCCTTCGGCGACGACCCTGTGGCCGAGCTGCTGCGCCTGTACCAGCGCTTCCGGGCCGAGGCGGCCGACGATCCCGCGCTGATGGAGCAGGCGCGGGCCGAGACGGCGAACCTCCAGGCGGGCGAGCCGCGGGCGCGCTCGCTGTGGGAGCGCTTCGTCGCGGTGAGCATGGCGGAGTTCGACCAGGTCTACCGCCGGCTCGGCGTCCGCTTCGACGAGACGCTCGGCGAGTCGGCCTACGACGCGATGCTGCCGGGGGTGGTGGACGACCTGCTTGCGCGCGGCATCGCCGTGGAGGACGAGGGGGCGGTGATCGTCCGCTTCGACGAGGCCGACGGCAAGGGGCTCAAGGACGCCGTGGCGGTGGTGCGCAAGCGCGATGGCGCCGCCACCTACACCACCACCGACGTGGCCACGATCCGCTACCGCATGGACCGGTGGACGCCCGACGTCATCGTGTACGTCACCGATGTGCGCCAGAAGCAGCACTTCCAGCAGCTCTTCGCGATCGCGGCGCGGCTGGGCGTGCAGGCCGACCTGCGGCACGTGGCCTTCGGCATGCTCAAGCTGGCCGACGGGCAGGTGGCGGCGAGCCGCTCGGGCGGGGGGCTCGTGAGCCTGGTGGAGGTGCTGGACGAGGCCGTGCGGCGCGCGCGCGCCGTGGTCGACCAGCGCGCCGACGAGATCCCCGACGAGGCGGAGCGCGCGGCCATCGCCGAGGCCGTGGGCCTGGGGGCGGTGCGCTACGCCGACCTGTCCCAGAACCCGCAGTCCGACGTCACCTTCGACTGGGACAAGATGCTGGCGCTCACGGGGAACACGGCGGTCTACCTGCTCTACGCGCACGCGCGCTGCTGGTCCATGCTCCGCACCGCGGGCGTCGACCCCGGCACGCCGCGACCCCTGGCGCTCATCGACCCCACGGAGCGGACCCTGGCCCTGTCGCTGCTGCGTCTCCCGGAGATCGTGGCCACGGCGGCGGAGGCGGCGCGCCCCAACCTGCTGGCCGACCACCTCTTCGGCCTGGCGCAGGACTTCTCGGCCTTCTACCTGGCGTGTCCCGTGCTCAAGGACGACGTGGAGCCCGCGGTGCGCGAGGCTCGGCTCGGGCTGGTGGCCGCCACGGCCCGTGGGATGGCGCTCGGACTGGAGCTGCTCGGGCTCACCCCGCTGCAGCGGATGTAGGTCTGCTGCGCTTCGGGTAACCTTCGCGAGAACGCGGCCGATGGGATAGTCGCGCGCAGGCGCGTCCCCCGCCGGAGGCGTGATGGGGCCTGGGATGAGCACCGAAGACCCGAGAGGCCTCCCCGAGCGGATCGGCCGCTACCGGATCGTGCGTGCGCTCTCCAAGGGCGGCATGGCGCTCGTCTACGAGGGTCGCAAGGAGACCTTCGGCGGCGTGTCGCCGCGCGTGGCCATCAAGGTCATCCTGCCGGACTACGCCAACAGCTCCACCTTCCGCGAGCTGTTCATCAACGAGGCCCGGCTGGGCGCTGCGATGCAGCACCAGAACCTCGTGCAGATCCTCGACTTCGACTCCGACGGCGAGCGCTACTTCCTCGTGATGGAGTTCGTGGAGGGCCTCACGCTCTCCAAGGTCATCGGCCTCGCGGCGCGCCACGAGGTGAAGCTGCCGATGCACGTGATCTGCGAGATCGGTCGGCAGGCCTGCGAGGGGCTTCACTACGCCCACCAGGCCGTCGATGCGAAGGGTCGCGCGCTGGGGCTCATCCACCGCGACATCAAGCCCTCGAACCTGATCGTGAACAGCGAGGGCGGGGTCAAGATCCTGGACTTCGGCATCAGCAAGGGTCGCCTGCGCAGCGAGCGGCAGGGCTCCGTGAAGGGCACCTGGGGCTACATGGCGCCCGAGCAGGCGCAGGGCGAGCGCATCGGTCCCAACGTGGACGTCTTCGCGCTCGGCATCGTGCTGTACGAGATGGCAGCGCGCCGCTCGATGTTCAAGGGCCGCAAGGAGGAGGAGATCCGGCAGATGCTCGCGGAGGACTACGCGAGCCACGCCGTGTCGGGGCTCGATCCCTCCTACGCGCCGCTGGCCGACGTCCTCCGCCGGGCGATGCACCGCGACCCGCGCAAGCGCTTCGCCACCGCGGCCGAGCTGGGGCGCCACCTCGCCGAGCTGCTGCCCGACACCGTGAGCGTGCGGCAGGAGATGGGCACCTTCTACGAGCAGCTCCAGGGGCTGCACCGGCAGGAGGTCCACCGCCGCGGCGAGGCCGAGGCCGACGCCTCCAACCTCAGCAGCCGCGCCTCGCGGCGACCGCACTTCACGCTCGACCAGAGCCGCGGCGACCAGACGCGGGCGATGCTGCTGTCGATGCTCGTGGGCATGGTGGTGGTGGTGCTGGCCTTCGTCGCCGCCTACTCGGGCATCCGCTACATCGAGGGCGGCAGCGGGCTGGCGGCGGTGGCGGGCGGCGAGGCCCAGCCGGAGCGTCGCCCCCTGCCCATGCCGCCCATCACGGGGGGCGCTCCCGAGGAGCCCCAGCCCGAGCCGGTGGCCGAGACGCGCGAGGCCGCGCCGGCTGCGGAGGGCGAGGCGGTGGCCGAGGGGGAGGAGCCTGCGGCTGCCGAGCCTGCGCCCGAGGAGCTCCAGCCGGGCTTCGGCCGCATCCACCTGGGCATGACGGGCGGCGAGGGCGAGATCTACCTGGGCGGCAAGCTCATGCGTCCCCCCTACGAGGCGGTGGTCGAGGCGGGCACCATCACCATGGCCTTCGTCGCGCCCGACGGCCGCAAGGTGGCCTTCGTGGCCGAGGTGCCCGACCAGGGCCACGCCGGCCCCTTCGTGTGGGACTACAAGCGCTGGGACTGGCAGCGTTGATCGGCGGCATCCTCTTCGTCGACGACGACCCCGAGAACGTGGAGATCGGTGCCGAGATCCTCCGCGAGACCTCCGGGCGCGAGGTGGTGGTGAGCACCAGCGTGGAGGATGCGGTCGACCTGCTCCACGATCGCGGCTGGGCGCTCGTGGTGATGGACCTGTTCGTCCCCCTCGGGGAGCATCCGCACCGGGTGCTGGGCCGTCGTGCCAAGCGCTTCCAGGAGCACGTCGACCACCTCGGCGGCCTGGTGCTCCTCGAGGAGATCGACCGGATGGACCCGCGGCCCATGGTGGTCTCGCACACCGCCTGCACCGACAAGGTCCTGCTCGACCTCTTCGGCGACAGCGTGGCGCGCCGCATCCCCAAGCCGGCCCCGCTCGACACGCTGCTGCACGGCGTGATGGAGGCCCTGGCCGAGCTCGACCCCGGCACCTGACCGCGGCGTCCGGTCGGTCGTCACCGGGGGGAGAGCGTAGTAAGGTCGCCCGGTCGGGCGATCCCGTGGAGGCAGGATGCGGTGGACCGTGCTGGTGCTGGGGCTCGCGGCCGGGTGCGCAGCCGGGGAGGGCAAGGACACCGCCGGCGATCGTCCCGAGCTCGGCTCGCCGGGCGCGCCCGCGGCGCTGGCCGAGAAGAGCGGGAGCTGTCCCGACCTGTCGGCGCCGGGCATCTCCACCTTCACCTCGGGCGGGGAGGAGCACCGCGTCGGCGTGTACTTCCCGAAGGCGAAGCCCGAGGGGATGCCCGTGATGTTCGTGTGGCACGGCCTCACGGCGCCCGGCTTCGGCGACGTCATCGAGCAGATGGTCAACCCCTTCGACCTCGACGAGCTCGCGCGCAAGCAGGACATGATCGTGGTGGTGCCGGAGTCCCCGGTGCGCAACCTGGTCATCTCCGACGTGCTGCTCTGGGGCATCCTCGCCGACGCCGACCGCGAGGCCGATCTGCGGCTCTTCGACGACCTGCGCTCCTGCATCGTCGAGGGACTGGCCGCCGATCCCTGGCGCGTCACCTCCTGGGGCTTCTCGGGCGGGGGCTTGTGGAACTCGCTGCTCATCATGGACCGCAGCGACGTCTTCGCGGCCGCCGCCACCGCCAGTGGCGGCACCGACCAGGACGCCACCCCGCAGCTCGTCTACCGCTCGCCGGCCCGCAAGGAGCTGCCGGTGATGCTGGTGGACGGCGGCGACAACGACATCTGGCCGGGTGGGGGGATCAGCATCCTGGACTTCAAGGAGGCCACCGCGGCCTTCCGCGACGAGCTGGTGGCCGACGGCCACTACGTGCTGGCCTGCGAGCACGGCTCGGGCCACACGGTGCCCGTGCCCTACTGGTCGGCCATCCGGAAGTTCCTGCGTCAGCACGTCTTCGGCGAGCCCTCGCCCTTCCAGGACGGGGACGTGCCCGTGCCCGACGTCTGCGAGGAGGCCGGGTGAGGCCGGCGCCTCAGGCGTCCAGCGCGTCCACGCGGTCGAGGTAGGCGCCGAGGGCCCGGGCGAGCTGGTCCCTGCACGTGCGGAAGGTGCGACGCCAGCCCCCCATGGGGTCGGGGAGCTCGGGGACCCCGGCGTAGGGCCCCAGCAGCTCCACCTTGTGGGCCAGGGCCGGGTCCATGGCACGCAGCCGCACGGCGTGCTCCAGCTCCATGCACAGCACGTGGTCGGCCCACGCGAGGTCCTCGGGCGTGACCTGGTGGGCGAGGTGGGCGTCGAGCGCGAGACCGAGCTCGGCGACCACGGCCTGGGCGTGGCGCTCGGCGGGCCGGGGTCCCAGGTCGAGCGTGCCCGCGCTGCGGGTCTCGATCGGCAGGCCGCGCGCCTGCCCCAGGTGGTGGGCGAGCACCGCGGCCATCGGGGACCGGCAGATGTTGCCGGTGCAGACGAAGAGCAGCTTCACCGAGGGCCTCCGGGCGACCGTGGACCGGGGCGGCGCGCCTGGGCCAGGGTCCACCATCGCACCTCACCCCGCTGCGACACCGTGACCAGCGCGCTGCCGTCGCCGGCGAAGGCGGCCTCGGCCAGGGCGACGTCGCCCACCAGGCCCAGCGAGGTGCGGGCGTGGGCGTCCCAGATCTCCACCCCCAGGCCCTCGGGACCGGGCAGCAGGCAGCGCTCGCCGTCGGCCGACCAGGCCACGGGCCCGGTGGCGGGGACGACGCCGCCCTGCCGTTGCTCGGCGCCGCCATAGGGGGCCACCACCACGTGGTGCAGGGGCGAGCCGGGCGCGCAGGCCACGAGCCAGGCGCCGTCGCGCGCCCGCCAGGCGCCCGCGCGGGCCAGCCCGCCACACACGGTGCGCTCCACGCGGGCGTCGCCGCCCACGACGCGCACGAGCTCGCCCGCCGAGGTGATCACGCTCGCCTCGCGGCCGTCGTCGGCCACGGCGAGGGGGTGCCCGCGCACCGGCAGGTCGATCACCTCCTCGCCGCGCACGAGGCGCCCGTCTGCCAGCACCAGGGTGGGCAGGCCGTCGGGACGCCAGGCCAGATCGGTGACCTCCGACGTCCAGGTGGCCGTCGATGTCACCGTGCGCTCCCGCGTGTCGACCACCACGAGGCCGTTCGGCGAGGCGAGCGCGAGGTGGGCGCCGTCGGGGGAGAGGGCCGCCGGCCAGCGGGTGGCCCAGGCCGCGGCGACGATGGGCGTGGGGCCCCGCGTGTCGGGCAGGTCCACCCGCGCGAGGAGGTCGGAGGTCTGCGGATCGACGAGGAAGGCGGACTGCAGCGACCCGTCGACGTCGCGCGCCACGATCCAGACCCGGTCCTCCAGGGGGTCGACGACGGCCGCGACGGCGCCGTGGCCCAGGCGCAGCGACGCGCCGTCCCGTGCCGTGCCCGGGCGCCAGGTGCGGGTGCGGATCTCCTGGACGCTGTCGTCGCGGATCCAGGTGCGGACGGACGCGTCCTCCAGGCGGAGGGGACTGCGGGCCGCGAGATCGACGTAGGCCACCTGCCAGCCCTTGCCGGGCTGCCACCGCACCCGCCAGGTGTCGGTGTGGCCGTCGGCGTAGCGCAGGCGCACCACGTCGCCCTCGCGACCCGTGACCACGGCCGCGGCGAGCGCGCGGGCCACGCGCGCGTCGGACTGCAGGTAGGTGTCGAGCCAGGCGGGCCACCGCGCACCGTCCCGCGCGTGGTGCTCCGAGACGTCGAGCTCCAGCCCGGGGCGCAGGTGGGCCCCGAGGCTGCCGGTGCGGCGGACGTCGGCGAGCAGGTCCTGCACGAACCGGAGGCGCTCGTCGCAGGCGACGCAGCTGGTGACGTCCACGGCCCGGATGCGGAGCCCGGGCTCCTCGACCTCCACGGCCAGGTGGGGGGCGCCCTCCAGCACCACCCGGGTGGGCCCCTGGCCCCGGGCCACGTGGGCGACGCCGGTGGCCCGCTGCAGGGCCTGGGGCAGGGCGGATCCGGGGGCGAGCACCCGTCGCCATCGGGCGAGCTCCCCGGTGGTCCACCCGGCGGGACCCGGGTCCACGTGCGCCTGGATCCACGCCGCGTCGAGCGTGCCGCTGCGGGCGCGATCCTGCAGCTCGAGCACCAGCTCGGCCGCGGGGTCGGGGGCGGCCGCGGCGGGGAGCGACAGGAGGGCCAGCGCCCCGAGGAGGCTCCGGAGCCGGGCGCTCATGCCCACGCGGCCCTCCTCAGGGGCCGCAGACCGCGTCGTACGGGTACACCACCACGATCTCGGCGCCCGGGTTGGGGAGCGAGGTGCCGTGGAACTCGATGGCGTTGTCGCTGCTGTCGTAGGTCCACCCGTCGAAGCCGTCCCAGGGGACCTCCACGCCGTCCACGGTGACCGTGTAGTCGTTCGGGTTCGCGGTGCTCGGGATGTTCGCGAGCGGGAAGCGGAACTCGAGGCCCGCCGCCACGAAGCTGGTCTGCTGCAGGAAGGGGCCCACGTCGAAGTCGCAGAGGTTGCCCCACACGCCGCCGGTGAGCCGGATGGCGTTGTGGTAGCGCGGGGCGGGGTCGGCGTCGGATCCGCTGGAGACCGGGCACCCACCCGCGATGATGTTGCCCGACTGCGGACCGACCAGGCCGTTGAAGGAGACCCGCGTGGGGTCGCCGCCCTTGAGGTTCGTGAGCCACTGGGCGTACTGCTGCGGCGAGAAGAGCGTGGACTGCTCCTCCTCGTCCGACACGCCGATCACCGCGAGGGAGGCGTCCTGACGGAGGAAGGCCTGGCCTTCCGCCGAGGTGAGCGAGGCGCGCGACGCGGCGAAGGCGGCCTCGGTGCCGCAGGGGCGCGACATCGTGGCCTGGGTGTTGAACTCGGCGACGGGGTCGGCCGTGGTGTTCGAGATGTACGGCCCGGCGAAGGACGCGCAGTTGGCGTCGGGATCCGCGGTGGCCACGGCGATGCGGTAGTCGAGACCCAGGTTCACGAAGGCGGTGATGAACACGTCGAAGGCGTTGGCCAGGTCCTGGATCTCGCCGCCCATGGAGCCCGACTGGTCGATCGAGAACAGCACGTCGACGTTGGCCTGGTTCTCCTGGAAGAAGAGCTCCTCGGCGTAGGCGAACTCGTCACCGGCCGCGGAGAGATCGACCTTCGACACCGGCTCGTCGGGGTCGTTGCTCGCCACCTCCAGCCAGGCGGCGTTGTAGGGGCGGATCTCGTCGGCCTCGAAGGTGAGCGTGACCACCATGGACTGGTCGGGCGCGAGCACCCGCTTCGGCGCCTTCACCAGCGTGTAGGCGCCCGCCCGCGCGCCGGCGAGGCGCAGGTCGGTGACGTCGAGATCGGCGGTGCCGACGTTCTTCACCGTGACCTCGAGGGCCTCGCTGGTGCAGCCCGGGGGGAGCTTGCCGAAGCGCAGCACGTCGGGCGTGACCTCGATGTCGGGCTGGTCGAGGGGCAGGCCGGTGTCGGGCTCGTCGTCGGGCGCCCCCTTGCCGGTGGGCGCGACGAGGATGTCGGGGGTGCAGGCACCGAGGAGCGCGGCGGTGAGGATCAGGCGGCGCATCGCTGAGAGTCCGGGTTGCAGGTTCCAGATCCCTGATCGGGAGGCAGGCGGTGCGGAGTGTAGCACGCTCCTCTGGCGGTCGCGCGGCCCTCAGCGGGACAGGCCGGCATCCGCCAGGATCACGTCCACGACGCCGGGATCGGCGAGGGTGGAGGTGTCGCCCAGGCTGGACACGTCGCCCTCCGCGACCTTGCGGAGGATGCGCCGCATGACCTTGCCCGAGCGGGTCTTGGGCAGGCCGGGGACCAGCTGGAGGCGATCGACCCGCGCGTGCGCCCCGATGCCCGTGCGACAGGCCTGCTGCAGGCTGGCCTCGAGCGTGCTGCCGCCCTGCTCGCCGGGCTGGAGCACCACGAAGGCCATCACCCCCTGGCCCTTCACGTCGTGGGGAAAGCCCACCACGGCCGCCTCGGCCACGGCGTCCACCGTGACCAGGGCCGCCTCGATCTCGGCGGTGCCGATGCGGTGGCCGCTCACGTTGAGCACGTCGTCCACCCGCCCGGTGATCCAGTGGTAGCCGTCGGCGTCGCGGCGGCAGCCGTCGCCGGTGAAGTACCAGGGCGGGTGCTGGCTGAAGTAGGTGGCCACGTAGCGCGCGTGGTCGCCCCACACGGTGCGCGCCACGCCGGGCCACGGCTCGGTGAGGCACAGGCGCCCCTGGCCCGGGCCGCGCAGCACGCGGTCCTGGGCGTCGACGATCGTGGCCTGCACGGTGGGCAGGGGCAGGGTGGCAGAGCCCGGCTTCGTGGGCGTGGCGCTCGCGAGGGGGGCGATCATCATCCCCCCGGTCTCGGTCTGCCACCAGGTGTCGACCACCGCGCAGCGTCCCTGGCCGACGACCTCGTGGTACCAGCGCCAGGCCTCGGGGTTGATGGGCTCCCCCACCGTGCCGAGCACGCGCAGCGACGACAGGTCGTGGGCGGTGACGTGGTGGTCCCCGGCGGCGGCCAGCGTCCGGATGGCGGTGGGCGCCGTGTAGAAGACGGTGACCCCGTGCCGCTCCACCAGATCCCAGTAGCGGCCCGGGTCGGGGTGCAGCGGCGTCGACTCGAACATCAGCGTGGTGGCGCCGTTGCAGAGCGGTCCGTAGACGATGTAGCTGTGGCCGGTGATCCAGCCCACGTCGGCCACGCAGGCGTAGACGTCGTCCTCGCGCAGGTCGAAGACCAGCTCGTGGGTGAAGCTGGTCCAGGCCAGGTAGCCGCCGCGGGTGTGGACGAGGCCCTTCGGGCGGCCGGTGGAGCCCGAGGTGTAGAGGATGAACAGGGGGTCCTCGGCCTCGCAGATCACGCCCTCGTGCGTGGGGGCGGCGGGTGCCACGGCCTCGTGCCACCACACGTCGCGGCCGGCCTGCCAGCCCACCTCGGCACCGGTGTGACGCAGCACGAGCACGTGGCGCACCTCGGTGAGGCCGGCGAGCGCCTCGTCGGTGGTGGCCTTGAGCGGGATGCTCCGTCCGCCACGACGGCCCTCGTCCTGCGTGATCACCAGCTCGGCGCCGCAGTCGAGCACGCGGTCGCGCAGCGCCTCGGCCGAGAAGCCGCCGAACACCACGGAGTGGATCGCGCCGAGCCGGGCGCAGGCCAGCATCGCGATGGCCGCCTCGGGCACCATGCCCATGTAGAGGATCGCGCGGTCGCCCTTGCGCAGGCCCAGGGCGGCCAGGGCGTTGGCCGTGCGACACACCTCGGCGTGCAGCTCCCGATAGGTGAGGGTGCGGGTGGTGCCGGGCTCGTCGCCCTCCCACACGATGGCGGGCTTGTCGCCGCGGGTGGCGAGGTGGCGGTCGAGGCAGGAGGCCGTGACGTCGAGGCGGCCGTCCGCGAACCAGGCCACGGGGCTGTCGACCACGTCGTGGAAGCTCCCGTCGAGGCCGCGCGTGGGCGGGTCTGCCCAGGCCAGGCGCCGGCGTGCCTCGGCCACCCACCAGGCGTCGGGATCCGCGGCGATCGCGCGGCAGAGCGAGGCGTAGGCCTCCAGGCTCGTGACCCGGCTCGGGGAGCTGGCCTGGGCTTGCGGCGGGACGGGGTACAGGTCGGCCATGTCGGGTCCTCGGGCGGGCGTGGGATCCGAGCATAGTCCGGGCGAGCGGGAGGTCAGCCGCCGTCGGCGAGGACCGCGTCGAGCAGGCTGGATGCGCCCAGCCTCAGGCGGTCGGGGTGCAGCCAGGCCGAGCCCAGGATGCGCGCCACGAGGGCCAGGTGCACCCAGGCGTCCTCGGGCGTGCGCAGGCCGCCGGAGGCCTTGTAGCCGCGCACCTCGCCCGTGGCGGCGTGGTGGGTGCGCAGGGCACGGAGCAGCAGGGCCCCGGCCCGGGGCGTGGCGCCGATGCCGCTCGTGCCGGTGGAGGTCTTCAGGAAGTGGGCGCCTGCGGCCAGGGCGACGAGCGCGCCCTGCCAGACGCGCGCATCGGGCAGGCCTCCGGTCTCGAGGATCACCTTCACCGTGGCCCCGCCCGCCGCCTCGACGAGTGCCGCCAGATCGTCGTGGACCCGGTCGAGCTCCCCCGCGAGGAGCTGGCCGCGCCGCACCACCACGTCCACCTCGTCGGCGCCCTGGTCGACCACCCAGCGGACCTCGGCGGTGCGGAGCGCGAGGGGGAGCTGCCCGTGGGGGAAGGCGCCGGCCACGCTCGCGAGCTTCACCGGACCGTCGCCGAGCGCCCGCCGGACGGTGGGCACGAACACCGGGAAGACGCAGACGGCGGCGCACGGGGGCCAGCCGTCGGCCGGAGCCAGCGCCCGCGCGGCGAGGCGCTCCACGTCGCGCGCGGTGTCCTCGGCCCGCAGGCTGGTGAGGTCGAGGCAGGCCACCACCAGGCGCTGCCAGCGATCACGGTCCGTGGCCCGCACCTCGCGGACCGCCTCCAGCGCGTCCTCCACGTCGGGCGCCTCGAGGGCCAGCAACCGCTCCAGCTCGCTCATGCCGTCCTCCCGTCGGCTGCCGCCGCGACCTCGCGCACCGCGGCGGCGATGTCCTCGGGTACCTCCTCCTGGAGGAAGTGGCCTGCCTGCGTGGCGCGCACCGAGGCGTGGGGCAGGGTGCGCTCCACGTGGCGACGGAGCCGGCCGAGCACGGGGTCGCGGTCGCCCCACACGATGGCCGCGGGGCCGGTCCACCCGGCCACCAGCTCGCCCACTTCCCGGAGCGCCGGCACGGTGGGGTGCGCCTCGCGGTCGGGCACCATGCGGGCCAGGGCGAGCGGTGCGGCGTTGCGCGCGAGCCCGCGGAGCGGCCAGCGGTAGGCCCAGGCCACCTCGCCACGGATCGAGGCGCGGTCGCCCTGGGCGGTGTGCAGGGCCCGCTGCGGGAAGGCGCCCAGGCGGAAGGCGAGGTCCGACACGACCGGCGTGCGCGCGAAGCGGTGGAAGGCGGTGGGACGGAAGCCGGGTCGCGGGGGGCCGATCACCGTGTTGAGCACCACGAGGCCGGCGAGCCGCTCGCGCTGTCGCACGAAGGCGTGCAGCCCGATGGGTCCACCCCAGTCCTGGCCCACCAGGACGACGTCGCGCAGGTCGAGCCCCGCCACGAGATCGGCGATCACCGCACCGTGGCGCTCCAGCGTGTGCCAGCGACCGGGCACGCGGTCCGACAGGCCGAGGCCCACGAGGTCCGGCGCGATCAGGCGCAGCGGCTCTCCCGCCAGGGCGGCGAAGACCTTGCGGTAGAGGAAGGACCACGTGGGGTTGCCGTGCATCAGGAGCACGGGGCGCCCCTCGCCGGCCTCCATCAGGTGCAGCGCGTGGTCGCCCACCCGCACGGTGTGCCGCCGCACGCCGGGAGGGAGCTGGCGCGCGATCCGGTCCGGGAGCGGCGGTGCGGGGAGCAGGTCCACGGGGCCTCCGGGCAGCACACCGGGTAGCATCCCGCCGGAGGGCGCGTGCACCCCGACGAGATCCTGGCGGCCGTGTGCGAGGGCGCGGCGGTGTCCGACGCGGCGATCCGTGCCTTCGTGGCGGGGGTGGTGGACGGCAGCCTGTCCCGGCCCCAGATCGCCGCCTGGCTGGCGTGGGCGTACGCGCGCGGGCTCGACGGGCCCGCGACCGCCACCCTGCTGGAGGCGATGGCCACCACCGGGGAGCGGCTGGCCTGGCCGCCGGGAGCGCCGTGCGTCGACAAGCACTCCACGGGCGGCGTGGGCGACAAGACCAGCCTCGTGCTCGCGCCGCTGTGGGCCGCCGCGGGTCGCCGGGTGCCGATGATCTCCGGTCGGGGGCTGGCCCACACCGGCGGCACGCTCGACAAGCTGGAGTCCATCCCCGGCTTCCGCACCGATCGGGACCCCGACGCGCTGGGGCGCCAGCTCGAGGCCGTCGGCTGCTTCATCGCCGCCCAGACGCCCGCGCTCGCCCCGGCGGATCGGGTGCTCTACGCGCTCCGCGACGAGATCGGCGCCATCGCGTCGGTGCCGCTCATCGTGGCGTCGATCCTGTCCAAGAAGCTGGCGGCGGGGGTGGAGGCGCTGGTCCTCGACGTGAAGGTGGGCCCGGGGGGCTTCATGCCGGACCTTCCGAGCGCTCGCGGGCTGGCCGACGCCCTGGTGGCCGCGGGCTCCCGCGCCGGGATGCAGGTGCACGCACTGCTCACCGCGATGGACAGGCCCCTCGGTCGCGCGGTCGGCAACGCCGTCGAGACGGCCGAGGCCATCGCCTGCCTGCGCGGGGAGGGGCCTGACGACCTCCGCGCGCTCGTGCTGGCCCTGGCGGACCTCCCGGAGGGGGCGCGCCTGCTCGACGGGGGCGCGGCGCTCGCCCGCTTCCAGGCCATGGTGGAGGCGCAGGGAGGGGATCCGCGCGTGGTGGACGATCCGGGGCGCCTGGCGGGCGACGGGGTCCGCGAGGCGGTGGTGGTGGCCGGGCGTGCGGGCACGGTGGCGCAGGTGGACGCGCTGGCGGTGGGCCGCGCCGCGCTCCGGCTGGGGGGCGGACGGCAGCGGGCCGAGGACCCCGTGGACCCTGGCGTGGGCGTGATCCTCGAGGTGACCGTCGGCGAGCCGGTGGTGCCCGGGCAGCCGCTGGCGCGGCTGCTGCACCGCGACGGCCGCGGGTGCGAGGAGGCGACGGCGCTGGTCACCGGCGCCGTGGTCCTCGCCGAGGGGCCGGTGGAGGTGTCGCCGCTCGTCCTCGAACGCCGGGCCCACGCGGCTGGACGCGGGGCCGACCTCCTGTAGGATGCGCCGTCGCGCGGAGGTGTGCGTGCTCTGGCTGTGGGTGGCGACGGCGGCGGCGGCAGAGGGGCGCTTCGTGCCCCACACCACCACCTGGCTCGAGCGGGGCACCTCCGCCCTGGGTCTGCTCGCCCTGGTGGGCCTCGCCTGGCTGCTGTCGGAGAACCGGCGCGGCATCTCCTGGAAGCCCGTGCTCTGGGGCACGGTGGCGCAGCTCGCCCTCGGGCTCGTGGTGCTCTCGCCCGCGGCGGCCGGCTTCTTCTACGGCGTGGTCGACGGCGCGGTGAACCAGCTGCTCGCCTTCTCGGAGGAGGGCGCCACCTTCGTGTTCGGCACCATCGAGCCGCACGAGATCGTCATCGGCGGGGAGGCGCAGACCATCGTGGGCAAGGTCTCGCCGCCGGTGAAGACCTTCGCCTTCTGGATCCTGCCCACGATCGTCTTCTTCTCGTCGCTCATGGCGGTGCTGTACCACCTCGGCGTGATGCAGCTCGTGGTGGAGGTCCTCGCGCGCGCGATGGTGCGCACCCTCGGCACCAGCGGCGCCGAGAGCCTGTCGGCTGCCGGCAACATCTTCGTGGGGCAGACCGAGGCGCCGCTGCTCGTGCGTCCCTTCGTGGGCGCGATGACGCGGTCGGAGCTCATGGCCGTGATGACCGGCGGCTTCGCCACGGTCGCGGGCGGGGTGATGGGGGCGTACGTCAAGTTCCTCGACGACATCCCCAACATCGCCGGCCACCTGGTGATGGCGTCGATCCTGTCGGCGCCCGCGGCGCTCGCCATCGCCAAGGTCATGGTGCCCGAGGACGGGGAGCCGGCCACGCGCGGGGCGGTGAAGGTCTCGGTGGAGCGCAACGCGGCCAACGTGATGGAGGCGGCGGCGAACGGCGCCACCGACGGCATGAAGCTGGCACTGAACGTCGGGGCCATGCTGATCGCCATCGTGGGCCTCGTGGCCATGGTGGACTTCGCGGTGGGGCACGTGCCCGTGGGCTTCTGCCCCGAGGGTCCCGTCGCGGGCTGGACCTGTGCGGGGGAGGTGGCCGCGGAGCCGCTCACGCTGGCGCGCATCCTCGGCTGGGTCTTCGCGCCGGTGGCGCTGGTGATGGGCGTGCCCCTGTCCGACGTGGTGGTGGTGGGCGGCCTCCTCGGGGAGAAGATCGTGCTCACCGAGTTCGTCGCCTACATCCACCTGGGCGCCATGCTCGGGGGCGACACGCCGGTGATCACCGAGCGCGGGGCGGTGATCGCGTCGTACGCGCTCTGCGGCTTCGCCAACTTCGCCAGCATCGGCATCCAGCTCGGGGGCATCGGGGGCATCGCGCCCGAGCGCATGGGCGACCTGGCCTCCCTCGGCGTGCGGGCGATGCTCGGAGGCGCCCTCGCCGCGTGCATGACGGGCGCCGTGGCGGGCCTGCTGCTCTAGCTCCCGACGTCCACGGTGGCGCCCACCGGGCGGTGCGCTGGGGGTGCAGGGGCAGGGAGGTCAGAGAGGGTGCGCGGGTTGGGGACCGGGGATCAGGGGGGGAACTCCTCACGGCCCCCAACCTGCGCACGGACGTCTCTGGCGTCCGACAGTCCTGTTACCCGGACGGGGTTGACGTGCCACGAAAGCCGTTCGAACAACTCCCGTCGCAGATCCGTCACCGGTTCGACCGATCCTCCCGCCGCGTCGGCGGGCTGGATCCTGCGTGCGGGGCGGGGGCCCGGGCGCTATCCGGGCCCTCCGTGGGACCGCCTCCCGCCGGAGCCCCATGCGCATCCGACGCCTCGAGCTGCACGGCTTCAAGTCCTTCGCGGACCGCACGGTGCTCACCTTCGGATCGGGCATCTCGGGCATCGTGGGTCCGAACGGCTGCGGCAAGTCGAACGTCGTCGACGCGCTGAAGTGGGTCATCGGCGAGCAGAGCGCGAAGAGCCTGCGCGGTGGCGAGATGGCCGACGTGATCTTCGCGGGCGCCGCGGAGCGCAAGCCGGTCGGGTACGCCGAGGTGGGCCTCGTGCTGTCGTCGGAGGGCGGCGAGCCCTTCCCCGGTGAGCTGGCGCGCTTCACCGAGCTGCACGTGGCGCGGCGCCTCTACCGCAGCGGGGCCAGCGAGTACCTGCTCAACCAGACCCGGGTCCGTCGCAAGGACGTGGTCGACCTCTTCATGGACACGGGCGTCGGCAACAACCTCTACAGCTTCATCGAGCAGGGACGCATCGACAAGATCGTCACCGCGAGCCCCGAGGACCGGCGTGCGCTGGTCGACGAGGCGGCCGGGATCACCCGCTACAAGAAGCGGCGCGCCGAGGCCCTGTCGAAGCTCGAGGCCACGGGTGGGCAGCTCGATCGTGCGGCCGACGTGGCCGAGGAGATGGAGCGGCGGCTCAAGACGCTGGAGCGCCAGGGCGTGAAGGCCGCCCAGTACCGGCGGCTCCGGGCGCTGGTGCGGCAGCGCGAGATCGCGCTCGGGGTGGTGAAGTTCGCCGACGTCGACGCCGACGTGTCCGATCTGCGGGGCACCCTCGGCGGGGGGCGGGGGGCGCTCGCCGAGCTCGAGGCGGCCCTGGAGGAGTCCCGCGCCACGCTCGAGCTGCGCAGGGGCGAGGCCCGCGTGGCGCAGGACGCGGCGGAGCGGGCCCGCGACGGCCTGGCGGAGGTCGACGCCCGCCTGCGGGAGACGCAGGCCGCGAGCTCCCTGCAGGACCTGCGCGAGGGCGAGCTGGCCCAGCAGCTGGAGGACGCGATCGCCGAGGCGGCCCGGGACGAGGCGCGGGCCACCGAGGCGGCAGCGCTCGCCGAGCGCGCGGCGGGCGAGCTGCTCCAGGTCGATCCGGAGCTCGCGCAGGCCCAGGAGCGGGCCGCGGGCGCCGAGGAGGTCGTGACGTCGGCCCAGGCCGCCCTCGACGGCGCGCGCGGGCTGCTCCGCGTCGCCGAGGGCGATCAGGCGAGCCGCGGGCAGGCGCACGCCGTGCTCGCCGCGCGCGTCGAGGCCCTGCGGCAGCGGGCGCAGGAGCTCCCCGCCCGACTCGCTGCGGCGACGGAACGCCTGGACAAGGTGGTCCACGAGCAGGTGGTGGTGGGCAAGCGGGTCACGGTGGCGGCCCAGGTGCTCGCGGAGCGTCGCGGAGGGAGCCAGGCGCTCCGGGCGGCCCGCGACGAGGCCCGCGCCGAGGTCGAGCGTCGCGAGAAGGCCGATCTGCACGCACGCGACGCGGTGCGCCACGCCGAGCTCGAGCTGGACGCGCTCGCGGTCGCCCTCGACGAGGCGGTGGCCGCCGCCGAGACCACCGCCGGGCAGGCCGACGAGGAGGTGGCGGCGCGCGTGGGCCGCGTGGCGCAGCAGCTCGAGAACGCGCTGCGCGATCAGGAGCGGCAGGAGGCCGGACGTCGCGCCGACGAGGAGCGCGCGCGCCGGGGCGAGGTGGAGCAGCTGGAGGCCCGGCAGCGCACGTCGCTCGCGGAGGCGCGTGCCGAGGCCGATGGACGGCTCGCGCGGGTGCGCGCCGAGGCCGAGGCGGCCCACGAGGCCGAGGACGCCCGGCGTCAGGCGGCCATCGACGCCGCGCTCGGCGAGGTCTCCACGGGCGTGGCCACGGCGGAGGCCGCGGCTCGCGAGGCGCAGCGGGAGGCGGTGGAGGGGGCCCGGTCGCGCCGGTCCGAGGCGGAGGCGCGCCTCGCCGAGGCGCGGGAGGCGCTGGGCGACGTGGAGGCCCGTCAGGCGGTGGCCCTGCGTCGTCAGCGGGAGCTCGAGGGCCGGTTCGCCGCGCTCGACGCGGAGCAGCGCGCGGCGGCGGCGCTGGAGGCGGGCGACGAGGCCGTGGCGCGTGCGCTCCCCGACGCGCCCCGGCTGCTCGACGTGCTGGACGTGCCCGCCGACGACCGCGCCTGGGTGCACGCCGCACTGGGCGACCGGCTCGTGCTCCCGGTGCTCGCGCCCGAGCAGGTGGCGGTGGCGCTCGACGCGGCGGCGGGCGTGGGTCCGGCGCGCGTGATCGTGGCCGGCCCCGAAGGCCCGCGGGTCGCGCGGCTGCTGGGGCACGTGGAGGTGGTGGAGGATCTCGACGCCGCGCTCGGCGTCCACCTCCACGGGGCCGGCGGGGCGGTCGTCCGCAGCTCCGGTCTCCGCATCGAGCCCGACGGGGTGGTGGTGCTGCCCGATCCCGCGGGACGCGGCGTCGAGGCGGCGCGGCGTGGGGAGCAGCTGGCCGAGCTCGCCACCGAGCGCGAGGCCGCGGCCGCCCAGCTCGCGGCGCTCGAGGTGGAGCGCACGGCGGCGCGAGCCCGGGTGGAGGGGGCCTCGATCGCGGTGCGCAAGACCACGGAGGCCGTGGATCTGGCGGAGCACGACGCCCTCGATCGGGTGTCGGCGGTGATCGCCCAGGTCCGGGAGCAGGCGGAGGCCCGGGTCCGCGCCCTGCAGCAGGAGCGGGCATCCTGGCGTCAGGCGGATCGGGAGCGGCTCGACGCGCAGGTGGCCGAGGAGGTCGCGCGGCGGGACGCCGCCATCGCGCAGGTGGCCGAGGCCGGCCAGCAGGCGCTGGAGGCCGCACGTGCCGAGGTCGAGGCGTGGCTCGCCACGCGCCACGCCGAGCTCGAGGAGCTCCGGGCGGCACGGCGTGCGGAGCTCGCGGTCCGCCTCGAGCAGGTGCGGGTCGAGACGTGGGAGCAGGTCCGCGCCCAGACGGCCGACGTGGCGGTGCGGCGCGAGCGCCTCCGGGAGGAGGTCGGCCAGGGACGCGCCGCGCTCGACAAGGCGCGCGCCCAGGCGGAGCGGGCGGGTCAGGCCTTTGCGGCCGCCCAGGCTGCGGTGCGGGACGCGGAGCGGGCGGTGGCCGAGCACGAGCTCGTGCTGGCCCGCCTCGATGCCGACCACCAGGCGGCGGAGCGTCAGGTGGAGGTGCTCGCGGAGCGGCGCGACGCCCTGGAGGAGGAGCGCGCCGGACTGGAGGCGAGCGCGCAGGACGTGGGCGTCCGTCTCGCCGAGGCGGAGGCCGAGCTGCGCGCGGTCGCGGCGCAGGCCCAGGCCGGGGAGGGGGCCCTGGGCGAGGCCCGCGCCGGCGTGGAGCAGGCGGCCACGCGGCTGGCGGACGCCCAGCGTGCCCTCGAGGCGGCGCGCGACGCACGGTCCACCCTCCGCGAACGCCGCGCCGGTCTCCTGGCC
The DNA here is from genome assembly GCA_020632955.1 of Alphaproteobacteria bacterium. Taxonomy (GTDB): domain Bacteria; phylum Myxococcota_A; class UBA796; order UBA796; genus JACKEO01. The sequence continues at coordinate 275,835 of JACKEO010000001.1, read as the reverse complement.
TCCTGCGAGGCGGCCGCGCGCGAGGCGGAGGGGGCGGAGGTCCGTCGGGAGGCCGCGCGGCAGCGCATCGGGGAGCTGGAGCGGCTCCGGGCCCAGGCGGCCGAGGCCCGCGACACCGCGCGGGCCGGACTGGATGCCCTGGCGCCCGAGCGCCAGGAGGCGTCGCAGGCCCTCGACGAGGCGCGCACGCGCGCCGCTCGGCTCGCCGAGGAGCGCGACGCGCTCGCCACCCTCGTCGAGGGCAAGGAGGCAGAGGCGCAGGTGCTCCGCACCGACCTGCTGCGCGAGGAGCAGCGGGAGCACCAGCTGGTCACCGAGCGCGACGCGCTCGTGCAGCGCATCCGCGAGCGCTACCAGGTGGAGCTGGACGAGGTGCTCGGTCAGCTCCGGCAGCGCGATGCGGTGGTGCTGGAGGCGCCGCCCGAGGTGCGGGACGGGCTCGAGCTGGGCGGTCGCCAGGTGGAGGGGGTGGAGGCCTTCGTGCTCCACGCCGATCTGCTCGACGACGCCGACGGCGTGGCGGGCCTGGTCGCCGAGCTGGAGGTCGCGCGCGAGGCCCTGGGTCGCATCGGCGAGGTGAACCTCACCGCGCTCGAGGAGTACGCCGAGCTGCATGGCCGCTTCTCGGAGCTCGACGGGCAGCGTGCCGACCTGCAGGAGAGCGTCGAGAGCATCCGCGAGGCCATCGCGAAGATGAACCGCACCTGCCGCGAGCGGTTCCGTGAGGCCTTCGACCGGGTGGACGAGGCCTTCCGCAAGGCCTACCCGGAGCTGGTGGGCGGGGGCGAGGCCCGGCTGGAGCTCACCGACGAGGAGGACCTGCTGGAGACCGGCGTCGACATCCTCGTGCGTCCTCCGGGCAAGCGCATGCAGCACCTCGGCCTGCTGTCGGGCGGCGAGAAGGCCATGACGGCCATCGCGCTGCTCCTGTCCCTGTTCTCGGTGAAGCCGTCGCCCTTCTGCATCCTCGACGAGGTCGACGCGCCGCTCGACGAGGCCAACGGGGCCCGCTTCAACGACATGATCCGGCAGATGTCGGCCAAGACCCAGTTCCTCGTGGTGACGCACAACCGCAAGACGATGGAGTGCGCCGACACGCTCTACGGCATCACGATGCCCACCCCTGGCTGCTCTGCGAGCACCTCGGTGCGGGTGGACTGATGCGGCGGCGTGGGCGGGCGCCGCGACGATCCCGCGCCTCGGAGACCCGATGCTCCCCCTGATCCTCCCCACCGCCACGGCGGACCAGACGCTGGTGCCGTCGGATGCCGTCGACACGCCCGATGCCACCCCGTGGCTCGTGGGCGGCGGCGTGCTGCTCGCCCTCGTGGTGGGCGCCGTGCTCCTGCGCGGGCGCCAGGGTGCCGGTCGTGCCGTCGGCGCGCTCGAGGACAGGGAGCTCCCGGGCACGCCCGACCTCGCGACGGCGCAGCGACCGGCCGAGCGGGTGGCTCCGGTGGCCGCGGAGCCGGCGCCCGTGGGGCTCGCCGCCCGCCTCGCGCAGCGCATGGCGCGCACCCGCGAGGTGCTCCAGGGTCGCCTCGACACGCTGTTCGGTCGCGAGGTCGTGGACGCCGCCCTGCTGGAGGGCCTGGAGGAGACCCTGCTCGTCGCGGACGTGGGGGTGCCCACCACGGAGCGCCTCGTGGGCGCGCTGCGGAGCCGGGTGAAGGCGGGCGAGACCGACCCGGCGGCGCTGCGCACGGCGCTGCGCGAGGAGGTGCGTGGCCTGCTGGGGGGCGTGCACGCACCCTTCGCCCTGGACGCGGCGGCCCGTCCCTTCGTGCTGCTGGTGGTGGGCGTCAACGGCAGCGGCAAGACCACCACCATCGGCAAGCTCGCCGCCCGGTGGGGCAGGGAGGGGCACAAGGTGCTCCTGGCGGCCGGCGACACCTTCCGCGCCGCGGCGGCCGAGCAGCTGGGCGTCTGGGCCGAGCGTGCCGGCGCCGATCTCGTGCGGCAGGACGAGGGGGCCGACCCCGCCGCCGTGGTCTACGACGCCCTCGATGCCGCGCTCGCGCGGGGCAGCGACGTGGTCATCGTGGACACGGCGGGGCGGCTCCAGACGAAGCGGCCGCTGATGGAGCAGCTCACGAAGGTGCGGCGCGTCATCGACAAGAAGGTGCCGGGCGCCCCGCACGCCACGCTCCTCGTCGTGGACGGCACGATGGGCCAGAACGCCATGTCCCAGGCGCGCACCTTCCACGAGGCCACGCCGCTGACCGGCGTGGTGGTGACCAAGCTCGACGGCACGGCCAAGGGCGGCATGGTGCTCGCGCTCGCCGCGGAGCTCGGGCTGCCGGTGGCCTTCCTGGGCATCGGCGAGCAGGTCGACGACCTGCGCCCCTTCGAGGTCGACGCCTTCGTGGATGCGATCGTCTAGGCGGCGGCGGGCGGCTTCGTGCGTGCACCGCGGCTCGGCCGTCAGGCCGGCGGACGATGGGGACGTTAGGCGAGCACCGGAGGGCGCGATCAAGACCCGGATCACCGTCCGCGGCCAGACCTACACCGTGCAGTCCGACGAGGATGGCGTCGATCTGCAGGAGGTGGCCCGGTACGTCGACGCCCGGATGGAGGAGCTGGCCCGCTCCTCCCGCGGCCTCGATGCCTACACGGTCGCGATGCTCACGGCGCTCAACATCGCGGGCGACTTCCGACGCCTGCAGGCCGCCGTGATCGGCGACCTGGACGAGCTGGAGCGGCAGCTCGCCGGTGTGGCGGTGCGTCTGGACACCGGCCTCCCCGGCGGACCCGGGGAGGAGTGATGTCCCTCGGGCAGCGGTCCCGCCTGGGCAACGTCGGGCTCCTGGTCGCGTGCACGGCGGTGCTGGCGGTGGCGCGCTGGCTCGAGCCCGCCGCGGCGGGCCACGGCACGCACCGCGCGCTGGGCCTTCCCCCCTGCACCTTCTTCTCGCTCACGGGGCGTCCCTGTCCCATGTGCGGGGCCACCACCACCTTCGCGCTGCTCGCGGAGGGGCGCGTGGTCGAGGGGGTGGTGAACCAGCCCTTCGCGGCCCTGCTGTTCCTGCTGGTCGTGGGCGTGGCGGGCGTGGCGGGGGCCGAGGTGGTGGCACCGCGCGCGCGCTGGGACCGGATCGACGCCCTCGTGGCGGGGCGGGAGGGGTGGCTCGCCGGAGCCACCCTCGCGATGATGGTGGCATCCTGGGCGTGGAAGCTCGTCTTCCTGATGTAGCGATCACACATGCTTGCACCCGCCCCGAGGCGTCGTTAGATGCCGGGGGCTGCGCGCGACGCGGTGTGTCCCTGATGCCTCGGCATCGAGGTCGGGAGTGACCGACTGGACGCACGGTGCGCCGGGCGATAGCAGCGAAGGACGGACTGCAGCGTGCGAGAGGAATCTCGCCGAAGCGTCCCGACGGTCTTTGAAAAGCAGGTAGTGAGTGGTGTGAGCCCGTCGAGGCGCATCCGGAAGGGTGCGTCCTTTGAATAGAGATCAACTCAAGTGGAGAGTTTGATCCTGGCTCAGAGCGAACGCTAGCGGGTGGCTTAACACATGCAAGTCGAGCGAGGACTTCGGTCCTAGCGGCGAACGGGTGAGTAACACGTAGGACATCTGTCCTCTGGTGGGGCATAGCCGGGGGAAACCCCGATTAATACCGCATATGGCCCACGGGTCAAAGTCTTCGGACGCCAGAGGAGGAGCCTGCGGCCCATTATTTAATCCTAGTTGGTGGGGTAACGGCCTACCAAGGGTACGATGGGTAGCTGGTCTGAGAGGACGATCAGCCACACTGGGACTGAGACACGGCCCAGACTCCTACGGGAGGCAGCAGTGGGGAATATTGCGCAATGGGCGAAAGCCTGACGCAGCCAACCCGCGTGGGTGATGAAGGCCTTCGGGTCGTAAAGCCCTGTCGTGAGGGAAGAAACCTGACGGTACCTCACAAGAAAGCACCGGCTAACTCCGTGCCAGCAGCCGCGGTAATACGGAGGGTGCAAGCGTTGCTCGGAATCACTGGGCGTAAAGCGTCCGCAGGCGGCGCAGCAAGTCGGGTGTGAAAGCCCGGGGCTCAACCCCGGAACTGCATTCGAAACTGCTGTGCTTGAATACGGGAGAGGGAAGCGGAATTCCTGGTGTAGAGGTGAAATTCGTAGATATCAGGAGGAACACCGGTGGCGAAAGCGGCTTCCTGGCCCGATATTGACGCTCATGGACGAAAGCGTGGGTAGCAAACAGGATTAGATACCCTGGTAGTCCACGCCGTAAACGATGAATGCTAGCTGATGGACCTTTTACCGGTTCGTTGGCGTCGCTAACGCATTAAGCATTCCGCCTGGGAAGTACGGCCGCAAGGCTAAAACTCAAAAGGAATTGACGGGGGCCCGCACAAGCGGTGGAGCATGTGGTTTAATTCGAAGCAACGCGCAGAACCTTACCCAGGCTTGACATCTCCGGAACCTTGCGGAAACGTGTGGGTGCTGTCTCACGACAGAACCGGAAGACAGGTGCTGCATGGCTGTCGTCAGCTCGTGCTGTGAGGTGTTCGGTTAAGTCCGGCAACGAGCGCAACCCCTATCGTTAGTTACCAGCATTTGGTTGGGGACTCTAGCGAGACTGCCGATGACAAATCGGAGGAAGGTGGGGATGACGTCAAGTCCTCATGGCCCTTATGTCTGGGGCTACACACGTGCTACAATGGTACCTACAAAGGGCTGCGAAGTCGCAAGGTGGAGCAAATCCCAAAAAAGGTGCCACAGTTCGGATTGAAGTCTGCAACTCGACTTCATGAAGCTGGAATCGCTAGTAATCGCGGATCAGAATGCCGCGGTGAATACGTTCCCGGGCCTTGTACACACCGCCCGTCACACCATGGGAGTTGACCGAGCCCGAAGCCGTGAGCCGAACCTTTTGGTAGGCAGCGTCTACGGCTAGGTCGGCGACTGGGGTGAAGTCGTAACAAGGTAGCCGTAGGGGAACCTGTGGCTGGATCACCTCCTTTAGGAGTTCCATTCTCCGACTTCGGTCGGCGGAACATCCAGGTAAGCGACGGCTCTTCATCACTCACTATCTGCCTTTCAGGGACTGTCCGCGTCACCAGGTCCGCCTCGTGACGCCGTCAGGACCGCTTCTTTGACATGACGAGATGGATGGACGGGTAGATGCCTCGTCGTCGAGGCCTGATCCTCGCGTGACCTCTGGTCGCGTGGGGGAGGGTCTTGGGACGAGCGAGTGTCTTGGCATATGAAAGCATGAAAGGGCATGTGGTGGATGCCTTGGCAGCAGGAGGCGATGAAGGACGTAGGAGCCTGCGAAAAGCCTCGGGGAGCGGGCAAGCACGCGATGATCCGGGGATGTCCGAATGGGGAAACCCGGCGGCCTGTGGGCCGTCACCGCTTCGGCGGAGCCAACGCGGGGAACTGAAACATCTAAGTACCCGTAGGAAAGGAAATCAAACGAGACTCTCCTAGTAGCGGCGAGCGAACGGGGAAGAGCCCAAACCACTCCAGGTTTCTGGGGTGGGGTTGTAGGACCACGCCTGGCACGACGGAAGCTAGTGGAAGCCGTTGGGAAGCGGCGCCGTAGCGGGTGACAGCCCCGTACACGAAAGTCGAAGTCGGCCTGTGGTATCCTGAGTACCCTCGGACACGTGAAATCCGGGGGGAAGCTGGGGGGACCACCCTCCAAGGCTAAGTACTCCCTGCTGACCGATAGTGAACGAGTACCGTGAGGGAAAGGTGAAAAGAACCCCGAGAGGGGAGTGAAATAGCACCTGAAACCGCATGCCTACAAACAGTGGGAGCCGCAAGGTGACCGCGTACCTTTTGCATAATGAGCCAGCGAGTTGTGCTTCGTGGCAAGGTTAAGCCGTAAGG
>JACKEO010000001.1:0-267500 GCA_020632955.1 Alphaproteobacteria bacterium | reverse complement strand
CCAGCCGCCACAGAGGCACAGAGGGCGCAGAGGCCTGCACGAGGGGGGGCGGGGCGGAAGGGATCGCCGGGTCGGGTGGCCAGGCGGACCCGGAGAGGGCCTCGGAGGAGGGTGTCCATGTCCAGGGCGGCGGGTTGCCCCGCCGGAGGGCGTTCCCCTGCTCCGTGTCTCGTGGTGGGGTCGACCTGCCTGGCGTCGCCGCCCTGCAGAGCCGGTCGTCCGACAGCGCCTGGATCGCGAGACACAGAGGACGGCGCCCGCCGGTGCCTTCCAGGCTCTGTGCCGACCTCTGCGCCCTCTGTGCCTCTGTGGCGGCTGTCGATCTCCCCCACCAGGATCGAACGCCCCCCTCCACCCCGGTTGCGGGCGTGTGTCGGGATCGTGTATGCTGCGCCGTCGCGCTGGGGATGGACGGATCCTGGCGGCGACGGAGGTTCGAGATGCGGCGGTCCCTGCTCGCGGCGACGCTCCTGGTGGGTGCGTGCAATGCCGCCGAGATCAGCTTCAAGGACCTGAGCGCGGGGAACAAGAACCCTCCGGTGCTCGCCACGCCCGAGAAGACCGACCGCATCGTCCAGGTGGTCAAGCCGCAGGTCGACGTCCTCTGGGTGGTCGACAACTCCTGCTCGATGTCCGAGGAGCAGGTGAAGCTCGGCAAGAACTTCGACGCCTTCATCGGCTTCTTCGTCGACTCCGGCCTCGACTGGCACATCGGCCTGGTGTCCACCGACACCGAGGACAAGTCCCAGCGCGGCAAGCTGATCGAGAAGGGCGGCTACCGCTACCTCACCGACGAGACGCCCAACCCCGTCCTGCTGTTCAGCGAGATGGCGCGGCTCGGCACCACGGGCTCGTTCTCCGAGAAGGGCCTGCTCGCCACGCAGTTCGCGCTCGCGGCGCCCAACGACGCCATCCGCCGGGCGAACGAGGGCTTCTACCGTGAGGACGCGGCCCTCCACATCGTCATCATCTCCGACGAGGACGATCAGTCCGCGCCGCAGACGAACCGCTTCGAGTTCTCGAACTTCCTGCAGAACCTGAAGCCCGACGCCGACACGCCCGTCACCTTCTCGTCCATCGTGGGCCCGCCGCCGCTGGGCTGCTCGAACGCCGACACCGAGGCGGCGCCCGCGGGCGTCTACCAGAACGTCACGCGCACCGTGGGCGGCATCTTCGAGTCCATCTGCGAGGAGGACTGGTCGGGCGTGCTCCGCGAGCTCGGCCTGCAGGCTGCCGGCCTCCGGCGCGAGTACTACCTGTCCGAGGTCCCCGTGCCCGGCACGCTCCAGGTGTGGGTCGAGGACGAGGGCCGCTACAACGACGGCGTCGACGAGCGCCTCATCGTCGGCACCAAGAAGGTGGGCGACGTCTGCCGGGAGCTCGGCCTCACCGCCTGCTTCCCCTACCGCTACAACGCCGAGCGCAACTCGGTCGTGATGACGGACTGGGTCCCCAGCCCCCGCGCCGAGGTCTTCATCCGCTACCAGCTCCTGCGCGGCCTGCAGCCGGAGGAGGACGACGAGTTCCTCTCCACGCCGGGCACCACCGACACCTCGGGCAACGCGGGCTGATCGCGGCCGGCGCCCGCAGACGGGACGCCAGCGAGCGTGATCAGCCCTCCTCCTCCGGGGGGCGGGTGGCAAGCTTCTGCGCCCAGAAGGCGAGGCGCTCGCGGATGGTCTTCTCGTCGCCGTAGGGCGTGGGCCGGTAGAAGGCCTGGGGTCCCAACCCCTCGGGAAGATGGCGCTGGCGGACCACGCCGTACGGGTGGTCGTGCGGGTAGCGGTAGCCGCGTCCGAAGCCCTCGGCCTCGGCCAGCGCGGTGGGCGCGTTCCGCAGGTGGAGCGGGACGGGCGCGGCGCCGGTGCGGCGCACCAGCTCGAGCGCGGCGTCGATGCCCTTGTAGGCGGCGTTGCTCTTGGGGGCGCAGGCGAGCCAGGTGGCGGCCTGGGCGAGCGGGATGCGCGCCTCGGGCAGTCCGAGCAGCTCGGCGGCGTGGAAGGCGTCCACGGCCACCGCGAGGGCGCGGGGGTCGGCGTTGCCCACGTCCTCGGCGGCGAAGACCACCAGCCGGCGCGCGATGTAGCGGACGCTCTCGCCTCCCTCGATCATGCGCGCGAGCCAGTAGAGCGCGGCGTCGGGGTCGGAGCCGCGCAGGCTCTTGATGAGCGCGGAGACCACGTCGTGGTGGTCGTCGCCGTCCCGGTCGTGCCGGAGGTCGGCGCGCTGCAGCGTGGCACGGGCCTCGTCGAGGCCGAGGGTGGCGTCGGGGGGCGCGACGCGCACCACCCGCTCGAGGTCGAGGAGCGCGCGCCGGGCGTCGCCTGCCGCCACCGTGGCGAGTGCCTCCAGCACCTCCTCGGTGACCGTGACGTCCGGGCGAGCCACGCCGTCGGGGTGCGTGAGGGCCCGGTCGAGCAGCGTGCGCACGGCCTCGCGCGACAGCGGCTCCAGGCGCACGATGCGCAGCCGGGAGCGCAGGGCGGCGACGAGCTCGAAGCTCGGGTTCTCGGTGGTGGCGCCCACGAGCACCACCGTGCCGCGCTCCACGTGCGGGAGCAGGGCGTCCTGCTGGGCGCGGTTCCAGCGATGGATCTCGTCGACGAAGACCACGGTGGGCGCGGGGAGGAGGCCCCCGGCGGCCTCGGTCTCCGCCTCGTCCACCACCTCGCGCAGGCGCTTCACTCCGTCCAGCACCGCCGACAGCGGCACGAAGCGGGCCCCCACCTCGGCGGCGAGCAGCCGGGCGAGGGTCGTCTTGCCGCAGCCCGGCGGACCCCACAGCACCAGCGAGGACAGGCTGCCGGTGGCCAGCTCGCGGCGGAGGATGCCCTCGGGACCGAGCCAGCGCTCCTGGCCCACCAGCTCGCCCAGGTGCTGGGGGCGGAGCCGGTCGGGGAGAGGGGGGCGCGCGCTCATGCGGTGGCCGTGGCCGAGTCCAGCAGCTGGGGATCGGCGAGCAGTCGCTGCAGCCCGAGCGCGGTGCAGGCGGAGGGCCTGTCGGCGTGGAGGAAGGCCAGGCCCGTGGCCTCGGCCAGCACCCGGTCGAGGAGACGGAGCTGGCTGGCCCCGCCCACGAGCATCACGCCGCTCGCGAGCACGTCGGCCGACAGCTCGGGGGGGAGCTCGCGCAGCACCTCCAGCACGGTGGCCCGGATGCGCTCGATGGGCTCGGCGATGGCCTCGGCCACGTGCCCGCCGTGGACGTCGAGGACCTTCGGCGCGCCGGTGGACAGGTCACGTCCGCGGATGCGCGTCTGCACCACGCGGTCGGTGGGGCGTGCCGCCCCGACCTCCACCTTGATGCGCTCGGCGGTGCTCGGCGGCACCACCAGGCCGTGCTCGCGGCGCAGCCACTGGGCGATGCGTGCGTCGAGCGTCTCGCCCGCCACCTTGATGGACCGACGGATCACCAGGCCGCCGAGCGCCAGCACCGCCACGTCGGTGCGGCCGCCGCCCACGTCCACCACCATCGATCCGGTGGGGCCGGAGATCGGGAGCTGGGCGCCCAGGGCGGCGGCGAGCGGGGCCTGGACGAGGCGCACCTCCCGCGCGCCCGCAGCGCGGCCCAGCTCCTGGAGCGCGCGACGTTCCACCTCGGTGGCGTCGGTGCGGATCGGCAGCAGCAGGCGCGGGCTGCGCTGGCGGGCGCGCTCCACGAGGCCGATCACGTGGGCCAGCAGCAGCTCGGCCGCCTCGAACTCCTCCACGGCGCCGCCGCGGATGGGCTGCACCACCTTCGTGCCGCTCGAGGTGCGACCGAGCAGCTGACGGGCCTGCTCGCCGAAGCCGGTGGCCCGCCGGCCCTCGGCGTCCTCCTGCATCACGAGGACCGAGTGCAGCTCGGCGAAGGAGGGCGGGTCGGCGGTGACCACGCGGGTGAGCGTGGACCCGAGGTCCACGGCGACGTCGGTGCCTGACCGTCCCAGGCCCAGCACGGCAGGCCTCCCTCTGGACGCGTCCTCAGTCGAGGAAGCTGCGCGTGTTGTCGACCTTCGCCAGCGGCTTGTCCATCAGCTCGGCGTAGGTCTTGGCGCGGAGCTCGAGGCCCTGGTCGGCGTCGGACTCGATCACCTTGCGCTCGCCCTGCAGGGTGATCGCGACGATCTCGTGCTCGCCGGTGGAGGTGATGACGTACTCGAGCTTCGCGATGTCGTCGAAGGACACGCGGTCGGTCTCGAGGCGGCCGTCGCTGAACTGCTTGACCCACTGCACCGACCGGCTGGGCCCGTCGACGAGGATGCGCTGATCCGTGGGCTGCTGGGAGACCCAGAAGAGCGCGGCGCCGCCCACCACGGCCATGGCGGCGAAGGCGGCCAGCAGCGACATGGGGCCGCCGGAGCGCCGGGTGGGCGCCTCGTCGAAGTCGTGGAAGCACGTCTTGCAGCGGCTGGCGACGACCGGCACCTCGGTTCCACAGGAGGGGCAGGTCTTCGTCTCCATCCGGTCGGCTCCGCGCGCGAGAGGAGCGCTGAAAACACGCTCAGCGCGGGGTGTCAAGCACCTTGGCCGTCCTGGCCCTGCTCCACCGCGTGCCGCAGCACGGGGCGGAGCAGGCTGGGCAGCATCATCGCGACCGGGTCGATGCCCTTGCGCTCACGTTCGATCGTCCGGTAGACGCGCTCCCCCGCCCGGAGGATCGCGTCGACGTCGGGCTCCACGCCCTGGATGCGCCCGAGGGCCGCGCGCTCGGCCGCGCCCAGCGCCTCGAGATCCTCGCGATCGTACTTGCTGAAGGGCAGACCCGACCGGCGCCCGCGCTCCACGAGGCGAGGCACGCAGAGCTCGAGCAGGGTGCGCTTGTCGACGTCGGCGGGGATGAGCACGTCGAGATCGGCGGCGAGGTCGACGAGATCCTGGGTGGGGAGGTGCTGCAGGAGCGCCCACTCCTCGGGCTGCAGGGTGAAGCTCATCCGTCGTCCTCCTCGGTGGCGATCCACGCCGCGGCGGCCAGGGCCCCCGTGGCACCGGCCAGCGGCCACCACGCGTCGCGGACGAAGCCCAGCGCCGCCAACCCCAGCCCCGTGAGGACGAAGAGGCCGACGAGGGTGCCCTGGATCGTGGGTCGCGTGGCAGCCATGCCCGTCCCGGCTATCCTCCCGTGCTCCGAGAGGCAGCGATGGCGTGGTCGCTCTCGGCCGGGCTGAAGCGCCTGGCCTCGCTCCCCCTGACGGGGGCCACCTGGGTGCTCCACCGTCGCCTGACGGGGCGACGCGCCGTGCTCCACGTGCCGGTCGACGGGGGCGGCGACGTGCGCGCCGTCGCCCTCTGGCTCGACCTGCTCCGGGGCGTGGCGGCCGACTCCCTGGTGGCCACGGTGGTCCTCGAGATCGCGGGCACGCCCGGGGGGTGGTCCACCTGCGAGGACCTCCGGGGCGTGATCGCCGACCTGCGTCGCGCCGGCAAGCGCGTGGTGGCGTGGATCGACGCGCCCGGGAACGCCAGCCTCTGGATCGCCTCGGCCGCCGACGAGGTGGTGGTGCCGCCGCTCGCGGAGCTGGAGCTCACCGGCCTCGGCGTGGAGACGAGCTACCTCCGCAGCGCGCTCGACCGCCTGGGGCTCGAGGCCGACGTCGAGGCCGCCGGCGCCTACAAGTCCTTCGGCGAGCCCTTCCGTCGTACCCATCCCAGCCCCGAGGCACGCGAGGCCCTGGTGGCGCTGCTCGGGGAGGTGCAGGACACGGTGGAGCGCGATCTGGCCGCGTCGCGCGGCGTGCCGCGTGCGCAGGTGCGCGACTGGCTCGAGCGCGCGCCCCTCGGGCCCGACGAGGGCCTGCGGGAGGGCCTGGTGGACGCCGTGGCCTACCTCGACGTGCTCCTCGAGGCCGAGGTGGAGGCCGCAGGACAGGGCGCGCGCCGCGTGGGCTGGCGCGGCTGGGCCTTCCGCGAGCGGCTCCAGCGCCGGTGGGAGGGCTGGGGTCGAGGCCGGGTGGTGGCCGTGCTCCACCTGCAGGGCGCCATCGTGTCGGGCGACGAGGGCGGTGGTCCCCGGGTGCGTGCGGCGCGGGTCGTGCCCCTGATCGAGGCCCTGCGCGAGCAGCCGGCCGTGGAGGCCGTGGTGCTCCACGTCGACAGCCCCGGGGGCAGCGCGGTGGCGTCCGACCGCATCTGGCGCGCGGTGGGGCGGCTCGCCGAGGCCAAGCCGGTGGTGGCCTGCTTCGGCGATGTCGCGGCCTCGGGCGGCTACTACCTGGCGAGCCCCGCGGCCGAGATCGTGGCGCGGCCCGCGTCCATCACGGGGTCCATCGGCGTCTTCGGCGGCAAGCTCGTCGCCCGCGGTGCCGCGCGCAAGCTGGGGGTGCGGCCCGTGCCGGTGGCGCTGGCGCCGCAGGCGCTCCGGCTCTCGGCCCTGCGGCCCTTCGACGCGGCCCAGCGGCGCTCCCTGCGCGCCTCGCTGCAGCGCATCTACGACGGCTTCGTCGAGCGTGCTGCCCTCGGTCGAGGCGTCGAGGTGGACGAGATCGAGCCCTGGTGCCGCGGGCGGGTGTGGACGGGGCGCGCCGCCTGCGCGCGTGGCCTCGTGGATCGCGAGGGCGACCTGTGGGACGCCGTGGCCAGTGCGGAGCGGCGCGCGGAGCTCGACGCCGGCACGTGTCGCGTGATCCACCTGACGCCCCCCGAGCCGGGGGGCCTCGGCCGCCTCGTGCGCGACGCGGCGCGGCGCGGACTGCCTGGCGCCACCTGGCGCGCCCTCGGGCTCACGGCAGAGCTGGAGGGCTGGGTGGAGCCCCTGGTCGACGCGCCGGGCACGGCCGTGGCGGGCCTGCTCCAGCCCGAGCTGCTCCGCCGTCCGAGGTAGCGTCCCCCGCAGCGATCAGCGGGCCACGCCGTACACGCGCTGGTAGGCCATGAGGTGCCCGAGCACGCGGCGGACGTAGCGCCGGGTCTCCGGGTAGCCGACCTCCTCCACGAAGCGGTCGGTCTGCACCGGCGGCAGCCCGATCCGCTCCACCCACCGCCGCACCGCGGCCTCCCCGCCGTTGTAGGCGGCGATGGCCGCGGGCAGGGGGCTGCCGTCGAGGAGCGGGGCGAGGCGACCCTGGAGATCCGCCAGCTCGGTGGTGCCGAGCACCGCGTTGTAGGGCGCGCGCCAGAGGGCGTCGGGGTCGGCGGGGAAGGCGAGGCCGGCCGAGGCGTGCACGCGCTCCAGCTCTGCAGGCATGAGCTGCATCAGGCCCCGCGCGCCGGCACCGGAGGTGACGTCGGGGTCGAAGAGCGACTCCGACCACATGATCGCGTAGGGCAGCAGGGGGTGCAGGCCCCGGGCGGTGGCCGTGGCCGTGACCAGGGAGGCCTCGGGGCGGGGGTGGCAGGCCTGCACGCCCACCGGGTCCTCGTCGGGGTCCGCGTCGCACCACGGTGCGGCGAGGCGGCGGGCGGTCTTGCCGTCGCCGGCCAGGATCAGGGCGTGGGCGAGCGCGAGGCGCTCCTCGCGGGAACGCGCGTCGGGGACCAGGGTGCGCAGCGTGTCGCCGGCCCACGAGCGGAAGCCCGCCTCGAGCAGGGCGTCGGCGTGGCGCACCGCGGGTACCTGACGCCAGGCCTCGGGCCACGGCGGGCGGGGCGCGACGCGCCGGAGCGGGAAGCGGGTGCCGAGGCGCTGGGCCGCCAGCCAGGCGTGGCCGGTGTCGGGATGATCGCCGAGCAGCGCCTGCAGGTCGCGGGTCTCGCCCGCCACGTCGCCGCGCTGGCCCGCCACCCGGGCGGTCCAGTAGCGGGCGGCCGGGACCAGCTCGTCGCCAGCCTGCTCGGCGATGAGTCGCCCCCAGGTGGCGAGGGCCTCGTCGGTGCGACCGCGGGTGAGGCGGCACCACCCGCTGAACCACAGGGCCGAGCTGGCGAAGCGGGAGCCGGGGTACCGCTCGAGGTGGCCGGTCCAGGCGGTGACCGCGTCCTCGCAGCGGCCCTGGTCGTAGGGGAGGTACCCGAGCTTGTAGCTGGCCTCGTCGGCCTCGCGGTGCCGCGGGTGCAGGGTGACGAGCTGGGTGTAGCGCTCGGCGGCGCGGGCGTAGTCGCCGGTGCGGGAGATCGCGAGGGCCAGGTCGAACAGCAGGTCCGCCGCCGCGCGGCTGCCGGGCTCGTCGCCGATCACCCGGCTCCACACGTCCGCCGCCTCGGCGTACTTCCGACCGCGGAAGAGCGCGCGTCCGTAGTCGGCGCTGGGCGCGGTGCGCCCCTCGGCGGCACGCAGCCGGTCGATCCACGTGAGCGCCTCGCCGTGCTGGCGTGCCGCCTGCAGGGCCTCCACGCGTCGCTGGACGAGGGCGCGCCCCTCGGACGAGGTCAGGTCCGGCACGGGCGCGCCGAGGGCCTCCAGCGCCGCTGCAGCCCGCTCGCCCCAGGGCCCGCGGGTGCTGTCGATCCACACGCGCTGGAAGGTGGCGATGGCCGCGGCACGATCCCCCCGGTCGCGGCCGCCCACCGCCAGCAGGTAGCGGGCCTCGTCGCCCTCGGGACCGTCGAGCAGATCCCGGAGCAGCGGGCGTGCCTCCAGGGAGCGCCCGAGCGCCACCAGGGTGCGTCCCTCCAGCAGGCGGGCATGCCGTCCGCCGGGGCCGGGGAGGTCGAGCGCGTGGAGCACCGGCAGGGCGTCCGCGCTGCCCTCCCGGGCCAGCGCCTCCCCGAGCACCAGGCGTCCCCAGCTGCGGAAGGGCTCCTCCTCCAGGCCGTCCACCACGGGCGCCACCTCGGCGGCCGGGCGGTCGCGCAGGCACCAGGCGACCGCGAGGCGCTCCGCGGCGGGCGTGCGGCGGGCGAGGTCGTCGGGGGGACGCTCGGCGAGCACCCGGGTGCAGTCCCCGAGGGCGACCGCGTCGGCGAGGGGGGCCTGGGGGGCGGCGAGCGCGAGCGCGAGCAGCCAGGTGAGCACGAGCACTCCAGGGGACGGGGAGGACCACCCGCGGACGCCGTGCTCCCTTCCCGCGGACAGGCTGCCGGGGGCCTCGGGCTACAGGTTCGCCCCGAAGAGCACGTACACCGACCGCGGGTCGTCGAAGAAGTAGCCCTCCTGGGTGAGCCCGACCCCGTACCCGACGCGCAGGTCGATCGTGCCGCCCCACAGCACGAAGAGCTGCAGCTGCAGCTCCGCCCCCACGCCCACCAGCGTGTCGTCGAAGGCGTCCACGAAGTCCACCGGGTCGGTGAAGGCGTTGCCCGCCTCCACGAAGATCTCCGCCGCCAGGTAGCGGAAGAAGAGCGGGAAGGTGCCGAAGCCCCGGTCCATGCGCCACAGCGGCAGGTGGTACGACGCGCCCGCCACCCAGTAGCTGTCGCCGCGATCGGCGCCGAAGGCGTAGCCGCGGATGCGGCGCGAGCCGCCGAGGGTGGTGCCCCCGAGCTGGAAGTTGCCGAGGAAGCGGTCGGCGCTGCCCACGGCGAGGCCCGCGCCGGCGTGCAGCTCGAAGACGTGGTTGGGCGCGAGCGGGTTCACCACGTACTCGCGCCAGTCGGCCGACACGAGGAGCTGGGTGACCGGCGTGCGGGTGCCGTCCTCGTCCACGGCGAAGGTGCCGAGGAAGGGGCCGGTGAGCGTGGCCGACACCGAGATGGCCCGCCCGTCCTCCGGGGCCACCGACGACGCGGTGGGCTGCCCCCAGCTGTAGCCGTAGCCGAGGGTGAGGTTGCCCACGGTGCCGCGCAGGGCCAGCGACGGCAGCCACGCCGTCTCCTCGAGCTCCTCCTCCAGGGTGCGCCAGGAGAAGGCGTACGACGCGAAGAGCGAGCTGCGCACGGTGAACGGGTAGGCGAGCGACACGTAGGCGTCGACCTGGCGCATGAACACGGAGCGCAGGTCGCTGCTGCGGAAGACGGGCTCGCCCTGCGCGTCCACCCCCACCCAGGGCCCGGTCACCAGGTAGGTGAAGGGGCGCGGCGTGGTGCTGGCGCCCACGGTGAGCACCGGCAGCCAGCGGTTGAGCGTGAAGGAGCCGCCGCCGCCCGGGCTGTGGATGTCGGACCGGTAGGTGAGGAAGAGGCTGTAGCCGTAGTGGTTGACCGGGTCCGAGGCGCTGGTGGTCGCGCTGAACGAGAAGCCGCCGAGCTGGAAGTTCGTGGGCAGGCTGGCGAAGGCGCGGCTCACGTCGTTGCGCGGGGGACCCGGCAGGAGCGGCAGCAGCGAGAAGCTCGGGTACCAGTACCGGGGCAGCAGGGACGGGGCGGGGTCGTACTTCTTCACGGGGACGCGGAAGGGATGGTCCTCGGCCTCGCCGAAGGCGTCGTCCACGTCGATCTGGTCGTAGGTGCCGATGGCGCCGGGATCCTGGGGGTCCTGCTGCGCGGCGCGCTCGCGGGCCGACAGGGTGGGGGGCGCGGTCACGTCCACCGGCGTGCCCCAGTCCCAGGCCACCGCGGGAGCCTCCGACCCGGTCTCCGGCGTGGCGCCGACCAGCGCCGCCAGGGGGGGACCCCCGAGGAGGGGGGAGGGCAGGAGCCCGCGGTCCAGGAAGGTGCTGGGGTCGAGCGCCAGCAGACGCACCTCCCACCCGTCCTGGCTGTACTGCTGGTAGGCGAGCCAGCGTCCGTCCGCGGAGACCGAGGGACGCGCGGCGCCGGTGCGCACGTTCGTCACCTGCACCAGCCGCTCCGTGGCCACCTCCACGGCCCACACGTTCGGGATCCCGCTGCGCTCCGACGTGAAGTAGAGCCAGCGCCCGTCGGGCGACCAGGCGGGATCGCGGTCGTTCGCGGCGTCGGCGGTGAGGCGACGCAGGCGCTCGCCGTCGGTCCCCACGATCCACAGGTCCCGTCGCCCCTCCTCCCAGATGCTCACGGCGAGCACCTCCCCCGTGGGGGCGAAGCGCGGCGTGGCGTACTGGTCGTGGTCGGCGTTCGCGGTGAGCGCCTCGCGCTGCTGATCGACCGTGAGCACCTCCAGCTGGGTGTCCTGGGCGCGGTTGGTGACCATGACCAGCCGCTGGCCGTCGGGGCTGAAGTCGGGGTCGCGGGCGCGGGCGCCGCGGGTGAGCGCGCGCACGCCGTCGGTCTGCAGGTCGTACAGGTAGACGTCGGACCAGGTGTTGAAGCGGTTGACCACGTGCGTGGCGGCGTAGACGAAGGCCTTGCCGTCGCGCCGCCAGGTGAAGGTCTTGGCGCCGATGTCCTGCTTGAGCCGGCGCACGCCGGTGCCGTCGGGGTTCGCCAGCCACAGGCTGTTGCCGGTCTTCAGCGAGTAGCAGGACCACACCAGGGCATCGCCCGTGGGGGCGAAGCTCGGGGCGGTGCAGGAGCTGTCGGCGTCCGACAGGCGCAGGCCCTCGCGGACCCCCTGGGCCTCCAGGCGTTCCACCTGGGCGCGGTAGCGGGAGAAGGTGGCCGCCCTCCAGTCCCGGTACAGGCCCTGCAGCTTGCGGCCGAAGACCTTCCGCACCGGCAGGATCCACGGCACGTGGCGACCGTAGGCGTGGGTCCACCGCGTCCAGACGTCCTCGCCCGTGTGCTCCGCCACGTAGCGGATGAAGTCCTCGCCGAAGAGGTAGCGCAGGTTGCCCGCCGGGAAGGCCACCTGGATGCCGTCGAGGTTGCCCAGCGGCGGGAAGGCGTCCTCCACCACCGCGGTGCGCTCGATCATGTCGACGTACGGGCTGCGCCCGCGCCCGCCGGCCGTGTGCCGGGTCTCCTGGAAGGTGGCGAGGCCCTCGATCATCCAGGGCGGGCTCACGTCGTTGGTCGACGCGATGCGTCCCACGATCGCGCGGGCTGCGGCCACGATGCCGTCGTGCGTCTCGAGGTGGAGCACGTGGGTGAGCTCGTGGGTGAAGATCGCCTCGGTCCAGTCCTCGTACAGCGACAGGGTGGCGTCCTCCTGCGGCGCGGTCACGAAGATGGTGATGGCGTTGTAGGGCACCGCGGTGGCGAAGCCGTTGGCCTGGTCGGTGCGGTCGATGAGCACCACGTCGACCTTCATCCGCAGCGTCCAGGCCATCTCCTCGCGCATCGTGGCGTAGATCTCCTCGCTCTGCACCGCGAGGTCGTCGGCCAGGCGCTCCAGCCCCTGGTGGAAGTGGATGCGGAAGTGCTCGGTGACGAGCGTGCGCCACCGGAGCTGGGGATCGTAGGTGGCCGCCTCGCCCCGTGCGGCGATCGCGAGCAGCACGGTGAGGATCAGGGCGGCCAGGGGGCGCATCGACGCTCCGTGAGCGCGCACGTTGCCGCGCCGACAGGCAGGTGGTCAAGGTCGGCGGGGTCTGGAGGTGGTGTGTGCCGCTCCACGTGACGAGCCCGTGGCGATACGCGCCAGCCGCGTGACGGTGCTTGTGGGGCGTCACCGTGGTTGGATAGGGCCGCGCCGACCTCCGGAGCATCCATGGACACCTCCAGCCCGATCCTCGTGGTGGACGACGAGGAGGACCTGCTCGACCTGGTCGACATCAACCTGCAGCGGGAGGGCTTCTCCACGCTGCGGGCGACCACCGCGCGCGAGGCGCTCGACCTGCTCGAGGTGTACACGCCGGCGCTCGTCGTGCTCGACCTGATGCTGCCGGATCTGCCGGGCACCGAGGTCTGCCGTCGGATGCGCGCCACGGCCCGCACCGCCGAGGTGCCGGTGATCATCCTGTCGGCGAAGGGCGACGAGATCGATCGCGTGGTGGGCTTCGAGGTGGGCGCCGACGACTACGTCGTGAAGTCCAACCTGTCGGTGCGCGAGCTGGTGCTCCGCGTGCGCGCGGTGCTCCGCCGCAAGTCGGGCGATGCGGCCGCCGACGCGGCGCCCGAGAGCGCGCTGGAGTACGAGGACCTGAGCCTGGACGAGGCGGCCCACCGCGTGTGGGTGCGCGGTGCGGAGGTCCTCCTGACGGCCACGGAGTTCAAGCTGCTGCTGGTGCTCGCCAAGCGGGTGGGACGCGTGCAGACCCGTGGCGCGCTGCTCCAGGACGTGTGGGGCATGCCCCCCGACCTGAACACCCGCACGGTCGACACCCACGTCAAGCGCCTGCGCGAGAAGCTGGGCGACGCCGCCCGCCACGTCGAGACGGTGCGCGGCGTGGGCTACCGCTTCAACGCACACCCGGTGGGCTAGCCCGTGGGGGCCGTCGCGGGGGGGCGGCGGGTCCGCGCCCTGCGCGCGGGCTTCGCGATCCTGCTCGCCGTGGCCTGCGGCGTGGTGCTCCTGCTCGGCTCGGTCGAGGCGGCCGTGGCGGTCGCCGTGCTGGGCGTGGCCGTCCTGGTGGTCGCTCCCCGCACCGCCGCGCTGCGCGAGCTGGCGGCCCTGGAGGAGGTGGCCGCGGCCGGCGAGGCCGGTGCAGCGCTGCCCGCGGACCTCCCCGGCAGCGCGGGGCGGATGGCGCGGGCCCTGACCCGGCGCCTCGCCGAGGCCGAGGCGCTGGCGACGGCGGGTCGACGCGCCACCGCGCGCACGGCCGAGATCATCGACGCGGCGCCCAACGGCGTGCTCGTGGTGGGGGCCGACGGGCGCATCGAGCACGCCAACGGCGCCCTCCGCGCCCTGCTGGGCAGCGAGCGGGAGCTGGTGGGCCTGCAGCCCGTGGAGGCCCTGGCCGCCGTGGAGATCCTCGAGGCGCTCGTCGAGGCCGAGCGCGTGGGCACGGCCCCGCCACGGGACTTCGTCCACGGCGACCTGGACCTGTCGGTCTCGGCCCACGCCATGTCGTCGGGCGTGCTGGCGGTGGTGCGCGACGTGAGCCGGGAGCGTCAGGTGGAGCGGGCGCGCACCGACTTCGTCGCGAACGTGAGCCACGAGCTGCGCACCCCCATCACCGCGATCCAGGGCTTCACCGAGACCCTGGCCGACACCCCCGACGTGCCCCCGGAGCTGCTGCGCCTGGTGCAGCCCATCCAGCGCAACGTGCACCGCCTCCGGCAGCTCTTCGAGGACCTGCTCACCCTGCACCAGATCGAGGCCCGTCGACGGGAGCTCCCGCGGGAGGACCTCGAGCTGGCGCCGCTGCTCGCCGAGGCGGTGGCGCCCGCGGTCGACCAGGCCGCGGCGCGCCAGCAGGGCTTCGAGCTCAGCTGCGAGCCCGGCCTGCGTGCGCTGGGCAACCGGCAGGCCCTGTCGGCCATCGTGGGCAACCTGGTGGGCAACGCCTGCAAGTACACGCCCGCCGGCGGGCAGATCCGGGTGGAGGCGCACGCCGCGCCCGACGGCGTCTGCATCGACGTGAGCGACACCGGGGTGGGCATCCCGAAGACCGCGCAGGGCCGGGTGTTCGAGCGCTTCTACCGGGTGGACGGAGGCCGCGCGCGCCAGATCGGCGGGGCGGGCCTCGGGCTCGCCA
Source organism: Alphaproteobacteria bacterium (assembly GCA_020632955.1). Classification (GTDB taxonomy): domain Bacteria; phylum Myxococcota_A; class UBA796; order UBA796; genus JACKEO01. The sequence continues at coordinate 253,266 of JACKEO010000001.1, read as the reverse complement.
TCGTCAAGCACCTCGCCCAGGCGAGCGGCGCCCGCGTCACCGTGCGCTCCGAGGAGGGGGTGGGCTCCACCTTCACGGTCCACCTCCCGCCCGCCCCCCGCGATCGCGCGGCCCGCACCTGGGAGGACACGCTGCGACGCTGATCTCCGGGCGTCGCACGGCGGGCACGCGATCGTGGCGTGCTCGTGAGGCTGGCACGGCCGCGCGCGCCTACGCTAGATCCTGGGCGCCCCGTCGCCCTCCCGCCCGCACGGGGTGCTCCCACGATGCCGCAGGCCCCGGTGATGTCGCGCCCTCCCCTGTCGCAGGACCTCGAGCGCATCCGCACGCTCTTCCTGCAGATGTTCGTGCGCGCGGAGTCCATGACCCAGCAGGCCGTGCGGTCGCTGATCCAGCGCGACCCGCACATGGCGCGTGCGGTCACCAGCGCCGACGAGGCCCTCGACGACCTCGAGGTGGAGATCGATCGGCTCTGCGTGCGCTACCTCGCGCTGGCCCGGCCCTCCGGGTACGAGCTGCGCCTCGTCACCACCGTGCTCAAGATGGTCACCGACCTCGAGCGCATGGGCGATCTGGCGGTGAACATCGCCGAGCGCGGCCTCGACCTCGGGGCGGGCCCCGGGCTCGAGCCCGGCGAGTCGCTGCCCCGCATGGGCGACGCGGTGGTGCGCATGATCCGGCTCGCGGCCGACGGCTTCGTGCAGGGCGACGCCCGGGTGCACGACGAGCTCCGCGCCCGTGACGACGAGGTGGACGACCTGAACCGCGAGGCCTTCCGCCACTGGCTCGGCGTGATGGCCGCCCACCCCGACCAGGCCGACCGCGCGATGAGCTTCACGTCGGTGAGCCGCTACCTCGAGCGCATCGCCGACCACGCCGTGAACCTCGGCCAGATGATCGTGCTGCTCGTCGAGGGTCGCGACGTGCGGCACCTGTAGGCCGGGTCAGGCGGGGGTCGCGATCAGTCCACCACCTCCACCTCGTCGCGCGACACCTCGCGCAGCAGGCGGCGCAGGGTGGACGCGCGGTCGGGGATGTCGGCGTACACGTCCACGAGCTGCCCCAGCAGGTCCTTCGCGCGGCGCAGGCCGGTGACCAGGCTGCCCGACCAGTCGCTGCTCGACGAGACGTCGGCGAGCAGGGCGTCGAGCGGCACGCCCCGCGCCCAGGCGCGCCCCAGCGGGATGAGGTCGGGCGACCAGGTGACGGGCTGGCGGGTGATGCGCTCGGCGCCGGTGACGGCCTCGCTCATCCGCAGCTCGTAGACGGCCGTGGCGAGCTCCCGATCGCGGCGGTCCAGGCGGGTGTTCAGGTGCACCGACCGCGGCACGTCGTTGGTGAGCGCGCAGAGCAGCCCGAAGAGGGTGAGGTCGTCCACGTCCTCGATCAGTCCCGACAGCACCAGCTCGGTCATCAGCAGCTCGGCGATCTGCAGGTGGCGGAGCACCTTCGCGCCGGCGTGGAAGTCGCTGCCGTCGCCGAGGTAGCCGATCTGCTGCAGGAAGCGGCGCTTGTCCTCGAACTCCTGCCAGCACTGGTCGTGGGCGTGCTCGGCGCGCCGTCGCAGCCGACGCGCCTCCTTGAGGTCGCGCTTCGACGCCTCCCCGTCGCCGGACCGACCCTCCAGCGCCTCGGCACGGGCGAGGTGCTCGTGGCTGCGTCGGGCGAGGCTCCACGACAGGAAGCTCTTGTCGACGATCTCGCGGATGCCGTCCAGGTCGTGGTTCTCGAGCAGCTTGATCACGCTGTTCCACGACAGGTTGAAGCTCGACCGCACCGGCTCGTACTGGTGCCGCGTGTAGCGCTCGAAGATCGGGCGCATCGTGGGCCACTCGGCGGGGTCCATGCGGATGACCACGTGGCCGTGCTCGTCCATGCCCCGGCGTCCGGCCCGGCCGGCCTTCTGCATGAAGCCGCGGGTGGGGAGGGGACGCACCGCCTGGCCGTCGAACTTCTCGAGGCCGTGGAAGCCCACCGTGCGCGCCGGCATGTTGATGCCCAGCGCGAAGGTGGAGGTGCAGAAGAGGCAGGGGAGCAGGCGGCGCTCGTAGAGCTGCTCGACGATGGCCTTGAGCGAGACGTGCAGGCCGGCGTGGTGGAAGCCGATGCCCTGCAGCAGCATCCGCCGGAGCTCCTCGTCCAGCGCGGGGCCGGGGTCGTGCTCCTCGAGGAAGGCGCCCACCTCCGCGGCCTGGCGCTCGTCCAGCAGGTCGGCACGGAAGCGGAAGGCCAGCGCCTTGGCGAAGCGCTCCGCGTCGTGCCGGCTGAACACGAAGTAGAGCATCGGGAGCCAGTCCTCCCGGCGCACCTCGCGGAACAGGTCGATGGGATGGGTGCGCTGGGCGGGTGGGGGACCGCGACGGTCGCGTCCGCCCCGCCCCCCGCGTCCGCCGCCGTCGCGGCCCCGCCCGCCGTCGCGTCCGCGTCCGCGCCCCCTGCCTCGTCCGCCCCGGGGCTCGTCGGGTGCTGCGGCCTGGCTGCGTGCGGCCTGCGTGGCCCGGGCGTTCCACTCCTCGGGGGTCATCAGGCCCATGCCCTGGCTCACGAACCAGAAGTCGAGGGGCACGGCGCGCTCGCGCTCGATCACCACCTCCACCGGGTGGCCGCGCACGTGGGTGAGCCAGGCGCTGAAGTCCTCGAGGTTCGGGAGCGTGGCCGACAGCGCCACGATGCGCACGTGGGGCGGCAGGTAGATCAGCACCTCCTCCCACACGGTGCCGCGCTCGCGGTCGTCGAGGAAGTGGATCTCGTCGATGACGACCGCCGCGAGCTCGTCGAGGGGCTCGCCCGCCAGCAGCATGTTCCGCAGGATCTCGGTGGTCATCACGAGGCAGGGGGCCTCGCGGCGGATCACGAGGTCGCCCGTGACGAGGCCCACCGTCTGCTCGCCGTGCAGGCGGCAGTAGTCGCGGAACTTCTGGTTCGACAGGGCCTTGATGGGGGCGGTGTAGATCACCCGACGCCCGGCCTCCAGGGCCCGATCGACCATCCAGTCGGCCACGAGCGTCTTGCCGGTGCCCGTGGGCGCGGCGACGAGCACGCTGCGCCCGTCCTGCAGGTGCTGGATCGCCTGGGCCTGGAAGGGATCCAGGGTCAGGCCGCGGTAGTCCATGGTGGCCCCCGGGGGAGGCGGCGAGTATCCCGGACGGGCGAAGGGAGACGGATGCTGGCCTTCATCGGATGGCTGCTGGCGCTGGCCGGGCTGCTCGCGGGCCTCCTGCTCGCGTTCGTCCCCGGGGTGCCGGGCGCCCTCGTCGCGCTGCTCGGGCTCGCCGCCTACGCGCTGCTGGGCTGGGGAGCGCCGGTGGGCTGGGGCCCGCTCGGGGTCGCCACCCTCTTCGCCGTGGCGGGCACGGCGGCGCAGGCCTTCGCGCCCCTCGCGGGCGTTCGCGCCGTGAGCGCGGCCTCCGGGGCCGCCTCGGGTGCGGCCCTGGGCGGGGTGCTCGGCGTGCTGGTGCCGGTGCCCCTGGTCCAGCTGCTCCCGGGCACGGTCGGTGCGCTCGGCGGCACCGTGGTCGGGGGCGGCCGCCTGCTGTCGCGCCTCGCCGTGCCCCTGGCGATCGTGCCCCTGCTCGGCGCGGTGGTCCTCGTCGATCTGCTCGCCGTGCTCGGCATCGGCGCGGTCCTCGCGGTCGCAGGGCACCTGGCCGCATGACCTCCGCCCCGGAGGGCCCCGCGGGGCCGGCACCGTGGGTGGAACGCCTCGGCGGCCGCCTCCTCGTGGGCGGGGCGCTCGCGTTGCTGATCGTGCGCGCTTGGGTCTCGGGGTTCACCTACACGGTGTGGGCCGACCGCGATCTGGCCCGCGCCTGGCACGTGCTGCGCGACCTGCCCGTCACGGGTGCCGAGCTGTCGCAGGGCAGCACCGCAGCCATCCCGGGAGGCGCCCAGTACTGGCTGATGGCCCCGGTGACCTGGCTCACGGGCGATCCTGCGGCGGTCTTCCAGCAGGCCCTCCTCCAGGACGCCGTGGGGGTGGTGCTGCTCGGCCTGCTCGCGGGCCGGGCGGCGGGGCCGGTGGCCGCAGGGCTCGCGATGGCGCTCACGGTGCTCGCGCCGGCCACGGTGGCCACCGCCTGGCGACTGTGGAACCCCTCCTTCCTCGGGCTGTTCGTGGCGATGGCCTGCGTGGGGGCCGTGGGCCTGGCGCGCGGCGACGGTCGGCGCGCCGCGGTGCTCTGGGCCCTGGGCACCGGGCTGGGCGCCCAGATGCACCTGCAGGGCGGCACGGCGGGGCTCGGCCTGCTCGTGGGGGCCGTGCTGGTGCGGCCGCGCGAGGTGCTTCGCCAGCTCCCGCTCGCCCTCGCCGTGCTGGTCGTGCTCTACGCGCCCTTCCTGCTGCACGAGGCCACCGACGGCGCGACGGCAGGTCGGGCCATGCTCGACCAGCCCGCCGTGCGCCAGCTCGCCGACCCGTCGCAGTTCTGGCGCGGTGCGGGCGCCGACGCGCGGGCCTCGGCCGCGCTGCTGATGGGCACCTGGCAGGGGATGCGGGACGTGCCCGACCCCACCTGGCTCGACCCCGTGCGCGTGCCCGCGGCCTGGCTGGGCGGCCTCGCGGCGCTGGCGGCGCCCTGCGCCCTGCTGCCCGCGGTGCGCCGGCGGGTGGGGGAGGACCTGACGCTGCTCGGCCCGCTGGCGGCCGCGGCATGGCTCGCGGTGGGCACGCTGCTCTTCGACCCGCAGCTCCACGTCACGCTGCCGATCAACGCGCGGTACCTGGCGGTGGCCGTGCCCGCCGTCGCGGTGCTGGGCGGCGTGGGCGCGGCCCGCCTCCTGCAGGCGCTCCGACCCCGCGGGGCCGTGCAGGCGGGCATGGTGGCGTGGCTCGTGGGGGGCCTCGGGTGGCGCGCCGCGGAGCAGGTGGGGCGCTGGCAGGAGGAGGCGAGCGGCCTGAACGGCTGGCCGGCCTTCGATCGGCGCCTCCGGGAGCTGCAGGACCTCACCTCCCTCGGCCTGCCCGAGCTCGCCGGGCGCACGGTGGTCGCCGGCGTGGCGGGCGGCTCGTGGTCGAGCGTGGCGCTGGACGGGGTGGACTTCCTGCTCGCCCGCGAGGGCGCGGACTTCCCGGGCAGCCAGCCGCCACCGTGCTTCGTGGTGCTGGTGGGGGCGCCGCTGGACGCCGAGGCCGCGGCCCTGGAGGAGGACGTGCGCACCCACCTCTCCGACGCCTGGGACGCGCCGGTCGTGGAGGAGCTCGGGCGCCTCTCGGGCTCCGAGCGCGTGCTGCGGGTGGAGCACGCCGGCACCACCTGTCCCAGCACCCTCGTCGACCGCTACGTGCTGCCGCCCGCGGAGGCCGAGGTGCGCCGGCTCGGGCTCGGCCGCGCGCCGGGCGAGGTGGTCGTGCAGCCGCTGCCCGGGGGCACGCGCTTCGTGGGCGTGGTGCCCGAGGACGACCCGGGCGCCGCGCCGCTCCTGGTGGGGCTCGACGTGCTCCGGGCCGCGGACGGCACGCTCGACCTGGTGCTGCACGCCGAGGCCCTCCGGGGCTCCAGCTTCAACATCGGCTGGCTCGGATCCCGCCTCGTGGGCGAGCTGGAGGTGGTGCTCCAGGGGGCCGACGGGGCGGAGGTGCGCGTGCCCCTCGCCACCCGCCTCGTGGGCTTCGAGGCCGCGGCCACGCCGCTCGCCGCGCGCGGCGTGCGTCCGCCAGCGGGCCCGGTGCGGATGGCGCTGCACCTCCGCCCGCAGGACCTGGGGCAGGGCATCATGGAGCTGGCGGAGCGGCCCGACGCACCCGCGGGGCGCGCCGCGCTCACCTGGCCGCTGGGCGCGCTGCCGCGGTGATGCCGCGGCGTGCGCACATGGCGCTCCCAAGGGGAATCGAACCCCTGTCTCCGGCGTGAAAGGCCGGCGTCCTGACCTCTGGACGATGGGAGCTTGAGGCGGGGCCGTTCTGGCAGACCCCGATGCGGAGACGCCCGGCCAGGGTGCACCTGACCGGGCGTCGAGCGAGTAGTCCCAAGGGGAATCGAACCCCTGTCTCCGCCGTGAGAGGGCGGTGTCCTAACCGCTAGACGATGGGACCTCCGAGTTGACCCGCCAGGACTCGAACCTGGAACCTTCTGGGCCAGAACCAGACGTCTTGCCAATTCGACCACGGGTCAGCATCGGCCGGCGGCTTCTATCCAGCGCCCGGCACGTGTCAACCATCTGCGCGTGCACGGGAGGATCCACTCGCTTGCGATCCGCCTGGAACGCGGCTAGTCCGCGCGGGTTTGCGTGCGGGCACCGGGAGAGGACGTGCGCGTCGAGGTCGAGGACATCCCCAGTCGCGGTCGCGTGGTGGCCTACGGGCTCGACGACCCCTCCCTCGTGGCCCCGGTGGCCCTGGCCCTCGAGGCCACGCCCACCGAGCTGTCCGGCGAGCTGCGGCTCAAGCGGGACGGCACCGGCGTCCGCGCCTTCGTGCGCGGGCGTGCCCGCGTCGAGCTGCCCTGCGCCCGCTGCGGCGAGCCCGTGGATCTGGTGGTCGAGGTCGACACGCGCCTGGGCTACCGCCCCACGGCCGAGGCGCCCGCCTCCGGCGAGGTGGAGCTGTCGGCCGACGACCTCGACGAGGGCTTCTTCGACGGCACGGGACTCGAGATCGGCGACATCCTCGCAGAGGCCTTCGCGCTCGCCGCGCCAGACCGTGTTACGTGCGCGGCCGCGCAGGGGGGCATCTCCTGCGAGCTCGGTCGCACCGAGACTCCGGCCGACGACGTCGTCGGCCACCCCGCCTTCGCCGTGCTGCGCCAGCTCGGCAAGGATCGCAGCTAGGCGCAGGCCCCCCGCCCCTTCGGAGTTCGTCATGGCCGTCCCCAAGAAGAAGACCTCGCGCCGCCGCCGCGACATGCGCCGCGCCCACGACGCGATCAAGTTCAGCGCTGCGATCGAGTACTGCCCGAGCTGCGGGGAGCCCAAGCTCCGCCACCGGGTGTGCACGGCCTGCGGCACCTACCGTGGCCTGGTGGTCCGCCCGGCTGCCGAGGCGGCCGCCGACGAGCCCGCCGCCGAGTAGCGGCGCGTGGTCGTCTCCCCGCGTCCCGTCGTCGCCGTGGACGCGATGGGCGGCGACCTGGCGCCGGGCGCCCTCGTCGAGGGAGCGGTCCTGGCCCACGAGGCCGGCCTGGGCGTGATCCTGGTCGGCCACGAGGCCGAGCTGCGTCCGCTGCTGCCCGCGTCGTCCGGGGTGCAGATCGTCCACGCCGCCGACGTGGTGGGCATGGACGCGAAGCCCGGGGACGCCAAGCGTCTCGACGACGCGAGCGTCCGCGTGGCCCTCCGTCTGGTCGCCGAGGGGCGCGCCTGCGGGGCGGTGTCGGCCGGGAACTCCGGTGCCACGCTCTTCGCGGCGGTCCTCGAGCTGGGGCGGGTCGAGGGCGTCGACCGGCCGGCGATCGCCACGTCGCTGCCCCGCTCCGACGGCGGCACGCTGGTGCTGGTGGACATCGGCACCACCACCGACGCGCAGCCCCACCACCTCGCCTCCTTCGCCCTGCTCGGCGAGGCCTACGCGCGGGTGCTCGGCATGGACGCGCCGCGGGTGGGGCTGCTGTCGAACGGGTCGGAGCCGGGCAAGGGCAACCGGCTCGTGCAGGAGTCCGCCCCCCTGATCGAGGCGCTCCCCCTGGACTTCGTGGGGAACGTGGAGCCCGACGCCGCCTTCGCGGGTGCCTGCGACGTGCTCGTCTCGGACGGCTTCACGGGCAACATCCTGCTGAAGACGGCCGAGGGCGTCATCGGCATGCTCCGGCGCGTGGCGGGCGATGCGATCCGCGGCGACCTCCGGGGCCGCCTCGCCGGGCTCCTCCTGCGTCCTGCCGCGCGCGCCCTGCGGGACGAGCTGGACTGGCGCTCGCGGGGCGGTGCGCTGCTGCTCGGGGTGCCCGCGCCCGTGGTCGTGGCGCACGGTCGCGCCGACCCCGTGGCGGTGCGTGCGGCGATCCAGCTTGCACATTATGCCCACGGCCACGGGCTGGTCGGTGCCGTCGCCCGCGGTCTCGCGGCTCGCCCGGGGCCCGGTTGACGGCGTCTCGCGCGGAGAGGTGCATGTCCGACGACGAGATCGCGCAGCGGGTCCAGCGCATCATCGCCGAGGCGCTCAAGAAGCCCCTCGCGGAGGTCCGGCCGCACGCCTCCTTCGTGCACGATCTGCAGGCCGACTCCCTCGGCATCGTGGAGACCATCTTCGCGATCGAGAAGGAGTTCGACATCAAGATCCCCGACGACGAGGCGGAGAAGCTCCGCACGGTCGAGGACGCCACGCGCTTCATCCGCAAGACCCTGCTCTAGGCCTCCGCCCCCGGGCAGCCCGCCCCCCCACGCTCGCTGGCGCTCCCCGCGCCGTGGAGTCGTCATGAAGATCGCCGTGGGCTCCGACCACGCCGGCCTCTCCCTGAAGAAGCTGATCGCCGCGCACCTGCTCGCGAACGACCACGACGTGGTCGACGTGGGCACCCACGAGACCACCTCGTGCGACTACCCGGACTTCGCGCGCCGGGTCGCCACGCTGGTGGCCTCGGGCGAGGTCGACCGCGGCGTGCTGGTCTGCGGCACCGGGCAGGGCATGGCGATGACCGCGAACAAGGTCCCCGGCGTCCGCGCGGCGGTGGTGTCCGACACGTTCTCCGCGCGCATGGTGGCGGCGCACAACGACGCGCGCGTGCTCTGCCTCGGCGAGCGCGTGGTGGGTCCGGGCCTCGCGCTCGCCTGCGTCGACGCCTGGGTGGCCACCGCGTTCGAGGGCGGCCGTCATGGCCGTCGCGTCGCCAAGATGGAAGGCGGCGACGAGGGCTGATCGCGGCGCAGGCCCGATCGCGGCGCAGGCCCGATCGTGCCGCGGGCCCGATCGCGCCGCGGGCTTGGGATCGCGGCCCAGCCGCGGGGTGCGGCCACGCACGGGGCCCGGCGGGTGTGTAGCGGTTACGTGCCGCGGCCCGTCGAGGGCGGGGGTGGCACGGCCGACTGCACCACCGTGCCCCGACCCCGTGCCACCACGCGCGACCGCATCCCGCCCAGGAGAGCCCATGGAGCCGCTGGCCACCGCCGATCCTGCCGTCCACGACGCCATCCTCGCCGAGCTGCGGCGCCAGGAGGACGGCCTCGAGCTCATCGCGTCCGAGAACTACACCTCGGTGCCGGTGCTGCAGGCGGTGGGCTCCGTGCTCACGAACAAGTACGCCGAGGGCCTGCCGGGCCGGCGCTACTACGGGGGCTGCGAGCACGTCGACGTGGTGGAGCGGCTGGCCCGCGAGCGCGCGATGGAGCTGTTCGGGTCGGCGGGCGCGAACGTGCAGCCGCACTCGGGCGCCCAGGCCAACCAGGCCGTGTACCTGGCGATGCTCGAGCCGGGCGACACCATCCTCGGCCTCGACCTGTCGCATGGCGGCCACCTCACCCACGGCTCGCCGGTGAACGCCTCGGGCCTGATCTACAAGGCGGTCCACTACGGGGTCGACCCGGTCACCGGGCGCATCGACATGGACGAGGTGCGGCGCATCGCGCGGGCCGAGAAGCCGAAGCTCATCGTCACCGGCGCGTCCGCCTACGCGCGCGCCTGGGACTTCGCCGCCTTCCGGGCCATCGCCGACGAGGTGGGTGCCTTCCTCATCGCCGACATCGCCCACGTGGCCGGCCTCGTCTGCACCGGGCTGCACCCCGATCCGGTGCCCCACTGCCACGTGGTCACCACCACCACGCACAAGACGCTCCGGGGGCCGCGCGGCGGCCTCATCCTCACGAGCGAGGAGTGGACGAAGGCCGTCAACAAGGCCGTGTTCCCGGGCAACCAGGGCGGGCCGCTCATGCACGTCATCGCGGGCAAGGCCGTGGCCTTCCGCGAGGCGCTGCAGCCCTCCTTCCTGTCGTACGCGCAGGCGGTGGTCGACAACGCGCAGGTGCTGGCCAGCCGCCTGATCGAGCGCGGCCTCACGCTGGTGTCGGGCGGCACCGACAACCACCTGGTGCTGGTGGATCTCGGCGACCTCTGCAGCGGCAAGGAGGGCGAGGCCGCCCTCGAGCACGCCGGCATCACCTGCAACAAGAACACGGTGCCCGGCGAGCGGCGCAGCCCCTTCGTCACCAGCGGCATCCGGCTGGGCACGCCCGCGATCACCACGCGCGGCCTCGGCACCGACGACTGCCGCCAGGTGGCGGACTGGATCGTCGATGCGCTCCACGCGCGCGACGACGCGGCGGCGCTCGCCGCCATCCGCGGGCAGGTGCTGGAGCTCTGCAGCGCCCACCCGGTCTACCCAGGGAGCCTGCACGCCTGATGCGCTGCCCGGTCTGCGACACCGAGGAGACGCGGGTGGTGGACTCGCGCACCAGTGCCGACGCCATCCGTCGCCGGCGGGAGTGCCTCGTGTGCGGCGCGCGCTTCACCACCTTCGAGCGGGTGGAGCAACGGCAGCTGTGGGTCACCAAGCGCAGCGGCGAGAAGCAGCCCTTCCTGCGCGACAAGGTGGCCGCCGGCATCAGCCTCGCCTGCCGCAAGCGTCCCAGCTCCGAGCAGGTCGACGAGCTGGTCGACCGGGTGATCAAGCTGCTGGAGGAGCGCCGCGAGCAGACGGTGCCCTCCACCGCGGTGGGCGAGGCGTGCATGGCCGTGCTCCGCGAGGTCGACGAGGTGGCCTACGTGCGGTTCGCCTCGGTCTACCAGGCCTTCGAGAGCGTGGATCAGTTCGTCGAGACCATCGCCCCGCTGCGGGCCACGCGGTGAACGACGCGGCCGGCATGGACCTCGCCCTGGAGGAGGGGCGTCGCGCGCTCGGCACCACGGCGCCGAACCCGCCCGTGGGTGCCGTGCTCGTGGCGCGCGGCGAGGTCATCGGCCGGGGCTACACGCGGCCGCCCGGGGGCGACCACGCCGAGGTGGTGGCGCTCGCCGATGCGCGCGCGCGCGGCCACGATCCCCGGGGCGCGGTGCTCTACGTCACGCTGGAGCCGTGCTGCCACTGGGGGCGCACGCCGCCCTGCACCGACGCCCTGATCGCGGCCGGCGTGGCGCGGGTGGTGGTGGGCGTGGTCGACCCCTACCCGGCGATGCAGGGCGCCTCGCTGTCGCAGCTGCGTGCGGCGGGCGTCGAGGTGGAGCTGGGGGTGCGCGCCGAGGCCTGTCGGGCCCTGATGCGCGGCTTCCTGCGCGTGTACGAGGGCGGCCTCCCCGAGGTGGCGCTCAAGGCCGCGGTGAGCCTCGACGGACGCCTCGCCACCGAAGCAGGCGACAGCCGCTGGATCACGGGCGAGGCGGCGCGCCGCCACGGGCACGTGCTGCGTCACCAGCACGACGCGCTGCTGGTGGGTCGAGGCACCGTGGAGGCCGACGACCCGCGCCTCACCTGTCGGCTGCCCGAGGGCGCCCACCCGGTGCCCGTCGTGCTCGACTCGGGGCTCACCATCCCGTCGGACGCCGCCGTCCTCGCCGGGCCCCGCCGCGCCGTGGTCGTGGCTGCCGAGGACGCGCCCGAGCGGGAGCTGGCCGCCGACGTGGTGCGCGTGCCGCGGGGGCCCTCCGGGCTCGATCTGCACGCCGTCCTGCGGGCCCTCGCCGAGCGTGGCCTGCACCGCGTGCTCGTGGAGGGGGGGGGCGCCGTCCACCGCAGCTTCCTCGACGCGGGCTGCGTCGACCACCTGTACGTCTACGTGGCGGGCACCGTGCTGCCCGGGGGGCGTGCCTGGGTGGGCGGGCCCCCGGTGGAGCCCCTCGCGGCGGCGCCGCGCTTCGGCCGTCCCGAGGTCGAGCACCTGGGCGACGACGTCCTGCTGCACTACCGCCTCGCCGAGCAGGCCCCCACCCCGCCCGCCGGGCAGGCCACCTAGGAGGCCGCGTGTTCACCGGGATCATCGAGGACACCGGCACGATCGCGGCGCTCCGGCCCGAGGGGGAGGGGCGTCGGCTGGCGATCCGCTGTGCGCTGCCCCTGGCCGAGGTGGGCCTCGGGGACTCCATCGCGGTCGACGGGGCGTGCCTCACCGTGGAGTCCGTGGCGGGCGACACCTTCGAGGTGGTGGCCGGGCAGGAGACCCTGGCGCTCACCACGCTGGGCCGGGTCGCGCCGGGTCGTCGGGTGCACCTCGAGCGCGCGCTCGCCGTGGGCGCCCGCCTCGACGGCCACCTGGTGCAGGGCCACGTCGACGGCCTGGGCACGGTGGTGTCGAGCGAGGAGGCGAGCGAGACCTGGGTCCTCTGGATCGACACCGGCGAGGCGCTGGCGCGCTACGTGGCGCGGAAGGGCAGCCTCTGCGTCGACGGCGTCTCGCTGACGGTCAACGAGGTCGACGGCACGCGCTGTCGGCTCAACATCATCCCCCACACGGCGCGGGTCACGCGCCTCGCCTCCCTGGAGCCCGGGGACGCGGTCAACCTCGAGGTCGACGTCCTCGCCCGCTACGTCGAGCGCATGCTCGGCCTGGGCGGCGGCGGCCTGACCTGGGACAAGCTTCGGGAGCACGGCTTCGGATGACGGACGCACACCAGGTGATGGACCCCGACGCGCTGCGGCGGGTGGAGCTCGCGCTGCAGGACCTGCGGCAGGGCCGGATGATCATCCTCGTCGACGACGAGGACCGCGAGAACGAGGGCGACCTCGTGCTGGCGGGGCAGCACTGCACGCCCGAGGCCATCAACTTCATGGCCACCCACGCGCGGGGGCTGATCTGCCTGTCGCTCACCGGCGCGCAGGTCGACAAGCTGGCCCTGCCGATGATGGCCACCCACAACCAGTCCGCCTACAACACCGCCTTCACCGTCTCGATCGAGGCGCGCGAGGGCGTGAGCACGGGCATCAGCGCCGCCGACCGCGCCCACACGGTGCAGGTGGCCATCCGACCCGAGTCCACGCGCTACGACATCGTCACGCCGGGCCACATCTTCCCGCTGCGTGCGCGTGCGGGCGGCGTGCTGGAGCGCGTGGGGCAGACCGAGGGCTCGGTCGACCTCGCCCGCCTCGCCGGGCTGCACCCGTCGGCGGTGATCTGCGAGATCATGAACCCCGACGGCACGATGGCGCGGCTGCCCGAGCTCAAGGCCTTCGCCGCCGAGCACGGCCTGCGCATCTGCGCCGTGGCCGACATCATCAAGTACCGCATGCAGCACGAGCGCGTGGTCGCCCCCCAGCACGAGGGCACGCTCGAGATCCCCGGACGCGGCACCTGGCGGGTGCGGCTGTACGCCGGGCTCGTCACCGGCGGGCTGCACCTCGCGGTGTGGAAGGGCGACCTCGATCGCTCGGCCACCCTGGTGCGGGTGCAGGCGGCGCCACCTGCGTGGACCTTCCTGAACGCCGACGCGAGTGCGCTGGCCGGTCCCGCGCTCGAGTGTCTCGACCGCATCGCCGAGGCGGGCCGCGGCGCCCTGGTCCTCATGCACCTGGGCGGCACCGACAGCGCCATGCTCGAGCGCACCTTCGTGCGCGACGTGGGGGGCGAGGCCCCGCCGGCGGTGCAGCCCCACGCGGATGCGCTCCGCGACCTGGGCGCCGGCTGCCAGATCCTCCGCGACCTGGGTCTGGAGCACCTGCGTCTGCTCACGAGCACGCGGCGCCCCATCCTCGGGGTGGACGCCTACGGGCTCCACATCGACGAGCGCATCCCGCTCGACGGCTGACCGCGCGGTGGGCCCGCGTTAGCTGGCCGGGCCCGCGCGTCCGTCCGGCGTGCGGGCCCGGGTGCCGCCCCTGCGCGGCGCGGCCCGGACGCTCTCTGGAGGCAGGATGGCGCGCGTGATCGAAGGCCAGCTGGTCGACCCCGGGGGTCGCTTCGCGATCGTCGCCGCGCGGTTCAACGAGCTCATCGTCAGCCGCCTCGTCGACGGTGCGCTCGGCACCTTCCGCCGGCACGGCATCGACCCCGACGCGCGGGTCGACGTCATCTGGGTCCCCGGCGCCTTCGAGCTGCCCCTGGCCTGCGATGCGGCGGCGGGCTCCGGCGCCTACGTGGGCATGTGCGCCCTCGGCGCGGTCATCCGTGGGGCCACGCCGCACTTCGAGCACGTGGCGGGCGAGGCGAGCAAGGGCGTGGCGAACGTCTCGCTCAAGCACGGCCTGCCCGTGATCTTCGGGGTGCTCACCGTGAACACCATCGAGCAGGCCATCGAGCGTGCCGGCACGAAGGCCGGCAACGCGGGATCCCACGCGGCCGCGTCGGCGATCGAGATGGCGTCGCTCCTGGCCACGCTGGGGCGCTGACGTGGCTCCCGACAGCCCCGAGCTCGACGGCGACGCCGGCCGCGCCGCCAAGGGTGGCGGCTCGCGTCGGCGTGCGCGCGAGTTCGCCCTGCTCGCGCTGTACGAGGTCGACCTCGCGGAGGCCGGTGTCCAGCGTGGCCTGAACGACCTGTGGTCGGCCCTCATGGACGGTGAGGGCCTGCCCGACCTCAAGGCCCCCGAGAGCGGCGAGGTCGAGTTCGCCCAGCGGATCGTGCACGGCGTGTCGACGCGACGCGACGAGATCGACACGCTCATCGAGTCCTGCTCCACCAACTGGCGCCTGCGCCGCATGCCGGTGGTCGATCGCAACATCCTCCGGATGGCGGCCTTCGAGCTCCTCGCCTGCGAGGACATCCCCGCCACGGTGTCGTGCAACGAGGCCGTCGAGCTGGCGAAGCGCTACGGCACCGCCGAGTCCCGGGCCTTCGTCAACGGCATCGTGGACCGCGTCGGGCGTCAGCTCGGCCGGCTCCCCGAGCGGCGCAAGCGCTGAGCGGCCTCCCGGTGGCCCGCCTCGTGGTGGACGACGGCCCGCCCGTGGCCGTGGTGCCCGGCCAGACCCTGCTGGAGGCCTGCGAGGCCCACGGCGTCGAGCTGCCCACCGACTGCGGCGGCTTCGCGGCGTGCGCCTCGTGCCGTGTCCGCGTGTGCGAGGGCGCGGACCTGCTGTCGCCGCTCGACCCGCTCGAGGACGCCTTCCTCGACACGAGCGATCAGCGCCTGGGCTGCCAGGCCCGCGTGGTGGCCGACGGCACCGTGCGCGTGGTGCGGGAGCCGGGCTGATCGCGGGAGGGAGGGGGAGTGGCCGGGGACGGAGTTGAACCGCCGACACGCGGATTTTCAGTCCGCTGCTCTACCAACTGAGCTACCCGGCCGGAGCCCCACGCGGGTAACCCCACGACGTCGGCGTCGTCAACGGCCTCCGCGCCGCATCCGCCACCCCGCGTCGTCGCGTCGATCCGCACGGCGCGGCGCGCCTCAGCGGTAGTCCAGATCCGCCAGCTCGATGCCCAGCTTCCGGATGCGGTAGTGCAGGTTGGACTTCGAGAGGCCGAGGTCGCGGGCGGCCTGGGCCTGCACGCCTCCGGCGGCCCGCAGCGCCTGGATGATGGCGGCGCGCTCCACCTGCTCGAGCACCTCCCCCAGGGGGCGACCGTCGACCGGCGTGGGCACGGGCGTGGGCGCGGGGCCTGCGTCGGCGACCGCCTCGGCCTCCTCCACCGCCGTGATGTGCAGCTCCTCGCCCTCCCGGTGCAGCAGCACCGCCCGCTCCACGGCGTGCCTGAGCTGGCGCACGTTGCCCGGCCAGGCGTGCTCGCGAAGCCGCGCCAGGGTGTCGGGGGAGGGGGGCGGCACGACGCGGCCCTCGCGCGTCGCGATCTCCTGCACGAAGTGGTCGACGAGCAGCGGCAGATCGTCGAGGCGTCGCGCGAGGGGAGGCACGGTGATGGTCACCACGGCGAGCCGGTAGAAGAGATCCTCGCGGAAGCGGCCGGCGGCCACCTCGGCGCGCAGGTCGCGGTTCGTGGCCGCCACCACGCGCACGTCCACGGTGAGCGTGCCGGTGCCGCCCACCCGCTGGAACTCGCCCACCTCCAGCACGCGCAGCAGCGAGGCCTGCATCGCCGCGTCGATCTCGCCGATCTCGTCGAGGAAGAGCGTGCCGCCGTCGGCCTGCTCGAACTTGCCGCGGTGCTGGCGCACGGCGCCGGTGAAGGCCCCCTGCTCGTGCCCGAAGAGCTCCGACTCCAGCAGGCTCTCGGGGATGGCGGTGCAGTTCACCCGCACGAAGGGCGCCGTGGCGCGTCGGCTCCGGTAGTGCAGCGCGTGGGCGAGCAGCTCCTTGCCGGTGCCCGTCTGGCCCTGCAGAAGCACGGTGGCCTGGCTGTCGGCCACGGCCGCCACCTGCTCGTACACGCGCACCATCGCGGGCGACACGCCCACGATGCGCTCCAGGCCGTAGCGCTCCGTCACCTCCCGCCGGAGCTGCACCAGCTCGGCGCGGAGGGTGCGCTGCTCCAGCGCCTTGTCGAGCACCACGAAGAGCTCGTCCCGGGCCACGGGCTTGACCAGGTAGTCGGCTGCGCCGGCCTTCATCGCGGCGACGGCGTCCTCGACCGACCCCTGGCCCGTCATCACCACCACGGGGGTCTCGGGCCAGCTCTGGCGCACCCGTCGCAGCAGGTCGAGGCCGCTGGCCCCGGGCATCTTCACGTCGGTGAGGACGAGGTCGAAGGGGCGGGCGCGCAGCAGGCGCAGGGCCTCGTCGGCGTCCTCGGCCAGCGTCACCTCGTCGCCGCGCTTGGAGAGGTTGACCTCCAGCGCGGTGCGCACGGCCCGCTCGTCGTCCACCACCAGGAGGCGGGCGCTCACCGGGGCCCCACGTCGAGCAGCCAGGGATCCACCAGCCAGAGCAGCTCCTGGCTGGCGCCGGGCAAGGTGAGCAGACCGAGCAGGTCGCCCAGGGGACCGGCGACCAGGCCGTCACGGGACAGGCGCGCCATCGTGCGATCGATGCGGGCCATGCGCGCCTCGGAGGCCAGGAGCCCCACGTCGTTGGCGAGCAGGTCGAGGAGGGGCCGACGCGGCCGCAGGCCCACGTAGGCCACGGTGCGGCGCGGGGGGATGCCCGCCAGCCGGCGCGCGTCCTGCAGGGCCTCCTCGAGCCCTCCCAGGTGGTCGACGAGGCCGAGGTCCGCGGCGTCGCGGCCGGACCACACCCGCCCCTGCGCCAGCGCCTCCACGGCGTCGGGCTCCAGGCCGCGCCCGGTGGCCACGCGGTCCTTGAAGGTGGCGTAGGTGGCGTCCACCAGGGCCTCGACGCGCGCACGCTCCACCGGGTCCCAGGCCCGCCACGGCGAGTCCATCGCCGCGGCACGCCCGCGCACGATGCGGGTGGACTGCACGCCGAGGCGCTCCGCCAGCCCGGACAGGTCGGGCTTCAGCGCCACCACGCCGATCGATCCGGTGAGCGTGGTGGGCTCGGCCCACACGGCGTCGGTGCCGCACGCCACGTAGTAGCCGCCCGACGCGGCCACCCCACCGAGCGAGGCCACCACCGGCTTGCCCGCCGCCTGCACGCGCGCCACGGCCCGCCAGATCTCGTCCGAGGCGATGGCGGACCCTCCGGGGGAGTCCACGCGCAGCACCACCCCCCGGATCTTCACGTCGCGTGCGGCCTCCTCCAGCAGGGCCACCACGGTCTCCGAGCCGGTGGTGGCGCGGCCGAGCAGACCGCCGGGGGCCGACGGACCGCGGGTGAGGGTGCCGTCCAGGTAGACGATGGCGAGCTGGGCGGGCTCCTCCCACGGCGATCGGGGCTGGCGGCGCTCGCCCAGGTCCACCAGGCTGACCCGTCCGCCCACCAGCTCCTCCAGGTGGCCGCGCGCCTGATCGGGGTAGGCCCGCGCGTCGACGATGCCCAGCGCCACGGCCTGCTCGGCGGTGTACGGCCCGCCCTCCACCCAGGCGTGCACGTCGTCGGGGGTGCGCGCGCGTCCCTCGGCGAGCGCCGTCTCCAGCTCCTCGAGGATGTCGTCGAGCAGGGCCTCGGTCTGGAGACGGTCGGCCTCGGACGGCTCGCGGCGCGACAGCGGCTCGGCCGCGGACTTGAAGTCGCTGCGTCGCACGACGTCGACGTCGACGCCCACGAGATCCAGGAAGCCCTTGAGGTACACGGTCTCGGCGGACAGGCCGACCAGGCGCAGGTCGCTCGCCGGATGCACCAGCACCCGGTCGGCCGCCGAGGCGGCGTAGATGGCGCCGTTGCCCGGGCTGCCCACGAGGTGGACCAGCACCACGCCCCCCTGCTGCCGGATGCGGCGGATGCCGTCGCGCAGCTCGCGCCAGCGCGCCCACGACAGGTCCACGTCCCCCAGCGTCAGCAGCATGCCGCGCACGCCCCGCTCGTCCTCCACGCGCCGCAGGTGCTCCAGCGTCTCGAGCCACGTGGGGGTGCGGTCCCGGGTGAGGAAGCGGCGGTCGGGGAGGGATCCCGGCGTGCGCTCCAGCTCCAGCGCGCTGACCTGGCCCCGCGGCGGTGCGAGGTGCTCGTCCCGCTCGTCGCTGCCCACCCAGCCCACGATCTCGGGCGCGCCGAGGCCATCGGCGGAGCCGGCGTGCATCCCGAGCCCGTGGCCGCCGAAGTACAGCTCGATGCCGGCGCCGAAGCGCAGCCGCGTGTCGAGGCCGGCACGCAGGAAGAGGCCGCTGGTGGGGCGCACCCGCGCGGTGAAGGCCAGCGCGTCGTTGGGCCGGGTGCCCGCCAGGCCGGGGTCGCCGAAGTCGTCGAAGGTGTGGATCCAGTCGGTGCCGATCACGAGCACCCGCCCCACGGGCCGGATGGCCAGCCCCACGCCGGCCTGGGGCAGCGCGATCTGCGCGCCGCCGGGGTTGCCGATGTTGCGCGTGAGCACGGTCATCCCGAACCAGGGCACCGGCCTCCACGCCGCCGAGGCGTCGAAGGCGACGAAGTTCGGGGACTCCTGCAGGATGTTCCAGCGCAGGGCCAGGCCCACGGCCACCCGCTTCGGCAGCTTCACGCCGAGGGCGAGGTCGAAGACGAAGTCCGACGCGCCCACGAGGCTGTGGTGCCAGCGCAGGCCCACCCCCAGACCGCCGATGCCGTAGGTGCCCGCGAGGCCGTGCGGGTGGGTGCCGTCGGGGTCGTAGCGGTAGAACAGCGCCCAGCGCGCGTCGGGATCGTAGGCCATGTTGGCCGGGTTCACCCACAGCGCGCCAGGCCCGTCCTCCGTGGCGAGGCCGGCACTGGGCACGGGCGGACGGTCCACCGTGCTGGGCAGGACGCCCTGCGCGAGCGCGAGCCCGACCCAGAGCCACAGCGCCGCGAGCATGACCCCTCGTCGACGAGCACGAGCGGGACGTAACCTCCTGATTGACGGGTCGTCCGGGACCGGGCACTCCCTCCAGGCGTTCCGCGGCGAGGTCCATGCTCCGCTCCCTGCTCCGTCGCCTGTCCCCCCTGATCGTGGCCGGGCAGGCCCTGGCCGCCGACCCCACGGTCGACCCGCGGCTGCAGGCCGACGCGGCCCTCGTGGAGCGGATCCGGCCCGTGCTGGCGGATCGGGACTTCGGTCGGATGGTCGTGGGCATCCACGTCGTGGAGCTCGACACGGGGCGCCCGGTGGTGGCGTGGCGCGCCGACGAGCCGATGGTCCCCGCCAGCGTGATGAAGGTGGTCACCGCGGCCGCGGCCCTCGACGCCCTCGGGCCGGGCCACCTCTTCACCACCGAGGTGTGGGCCACGGGCGAGCTGGTCGACGGCGTGCTCCAGGGCGACCTGGTCTTCCGGGGAGGGGCCGACCCCACGCTCACGGCCGAGCGGATCTGGCGGCTGCTGCTGGAGCTGCGGACGCTGGGGCTGTACCGTGTCGCCGGCGACGTGGTGCTGCACGATCGCTACCTGCAGGGCGACCCCGTCATCCCCGGCTGGGACAACGCCCGCGACCACGACGAGGGGCCCTCCTACTTCCCGCCGATCGGCGCGCTGGGGCTCGACTTCGGCAGCCTGGAGATCGTCGTGCGTCCGGGGCCCGAGCCGGGCACCCCCGCCGTGGTCGCCCTCGAGCTGCCGGCGCCCGGCTACGTCGAGCTGGAGCACCGCGTCACCACGGGGGCCGAGCGCTCCCGCACGCGCCTGGAGCTCGAGCGCGTGGTCTCGCCGGGACGCCTGGCCTTCACCGTCAGCGGCTCCGTCGCGGCGGGGGCCTCCGTCCGTCGCTTCCGCCGGGCCTACGCCGAGCCCACCGCCTACTTCGCGGCGGTGCTCCGCTACCTGCTGCCCCAGGTCGGTCTCGAGCTCGACGGCCAGGTGCGGCGCGGGGAGCTCGCCCCGGACGCGCGCCGCCTGCGCTCCCTGTCCTCGCCGTCGCTCGCCGCGATCCTGATGGACACGAACAAGTGGAGCAGCAACTACATGGCCGAGACCGTGCTGCGTGCGCTCGGTGCCGAGGTGCACGGGCTCGGCACCACCGACGGCGGGCTGCAGGTCGTGCGCGCCTGGCTGGAGCGCATCGGGGTGTCCCCCGAACGGGTGGCCCTGGCCAACGGGAGCGGGCTGTCGCGCGACACCCGGCTGACGGCTGCGCAGCTCACGACGGTGCTCCGCGCCGCGGCGCGCGATCCGCGGGTGGGTCCGGAGCTCGTCTCGTCGCTCGCGATCGGCGGCCAGGACGGCACCCTCAGGGAGCGCTTCACCGAGGAGCCGCAGTGGGTGCGCGGCAAGACCGGGACCCTCGCCGAGGTCCACGCACTCGCGGGGTTCCTCCTCGCCAGGGACGGTCGGCGCTACGCCTTCGCGATCCTCGCCAACGACGTCCGCGCGGGCCTGGACGACGCCAAGCGACTGATGGACGCGCTGCTCGCGACGCTGCGCGAGCCCTTCGCCGCCGACCTCCCTGCGGAGAGCACGTTGCCATGAGCGAGCCCCTCTCGATACAGTGCGGCCGGCGGGAGCCGGGGGGAGGGCCACTCGGGTCGCTCGTCGTCTCGCGGGGCTGGTGCTCGATGCGGTGTTCCTGGTTCGATGTGGTCCGAGCTGGAGGTGGCGTGCGGACGTGTTCCACGGGGCGGCGACACGCCCTGTTCGCGGTCGCGCTGTGCGGGGTCCTGGGCTCCGGCGCGGCGCGTGCGCAGGACGAGGGCGGCGAGCCCGCGGCCGAGCCTGCCGACGCCACGGCGACGGAGGCGGTCGACGCGGCCGCGCCGGCCGAGGAGGGCATGGACGGGGGAGGCATGGAGGTGCCCGCCGAGGCGCCCTCGAAGGCCTCCAAGGATGCGCAGTACACGCGGGAGCTGCGGGCGATCGAGCAGCGGGTCCACGGGCTGAAGGAGAAGGTCTTCCAGTCCAAGGCGAACCTCGAGCTGCTCCGTGAGCTGGTGATCGAGGGCGCCGCGTCCGGCGCGATGCTCCGCCTCACCCACGTCGACGATCTCGCGCGTGCCTACGCGGTCGAGGGCATCGACTACTTCCTCGACGGACGGAACGTCTACACCTGGTCCGAGGCCTCCACCGAGCCCATGCCCGACGGCGTGGTGATCCGGGAGGCGGCCGTGGGTCCGGGCCAGCACGCGCTGCAGGTGAGCCTGGTGGTGCGCGGGAACGCCGACGTGCTGTCGTACCTGGAGGACTACCGGGTCACGGTCGAGTCCAGCTACGCCTTCGAGGTCGCGGGCGGCACCGTCGCCGACCTCACCGTGCGCGTCGTGTCGAAGGGCGGGGTGCGCAAGCGCTTCGTCGAACGTCCCACGGTGGTCTACGAGGAGCGGCGCGAGTCCGTGCGGGTGGAGTGATCGTGATCCTGCACCGCCCTGGTCCCGTCCTCGCGCTGTCGCTGCTGGTCGCTCTCGGCGGCCAGCGTGCCTTCGCTGCGCCCGATCCCGGGCTCGAGACGGCGCTGGCCGACGTCGAGTCCGCCATCGACGCCGTGAGCGAGCGCTCGCGTGGCGTCGAGCAGCGCGTGGGTGCCGGCGGCGGGGCCTCCATCGACGAGGCCGACGCCCTGGTCCGCTACCAGCAGGCCGTCTACGCCCACCTCATCGGCAGCAGCGAGCAGGCCGCGGAGCGCCTCTTCGTGCTCGTGCGCAGCGGCGCCCTCGGCTCGCCGGCCCTGGCGGGCGGCGGCGAGTGGTACCTGGCCGAGTCCCTCCGCGACATCGACTACCTGGAGATGTCGGCCGAGGTGTACGAGAAGATCCGTGCCGCGCCCGGTCACCCCATGCGGGAGGATGCGGTGCGCCGCCTCCTGCAGGTCTACGCCCGCGACGGCGAGCCGGAGCGCTTCGACGACGTCTTCCAGTCCGAGATCGTGAAGGGCGGCGTCGAGGCCACCGACGTCGTGCTCTACGAGGTGGGCAAGGCCTTCCGCCTCAAGGGCGACCTCCGTCGGGCCAAGAGCTACTTCGCCCAGATCCAGGTCGACAGCAGCTACTACGCACGCGCCCGCTACCAGGTGGGCGCGTCGCTGGTGCAGGCCGCCGATCTGGCCAGCATCCAGGGCGCGATCACGCTGTTCGAGGAGGTGGCCAACCTCGTGCCGGCCACGCCCGAGGACGCCCTCGTGGTCGACCTCTCCCGGCTGGCGCTGGGGCGCCTGTACACCGTGCGCTCCGAGTGGGACCTCGCGGTCGCCGCCTACGAGCGGGTGGGGGACGAGTCGGCCTACCTCGCCGACAAGCTCCGCGAGGTGGCCTGGGTCCACATCCGCGCCGAGCACTGGGCCGAGGCCCTGGTGGCGGTGGAGGACTTCCTCGAGCGCTTCCCCGATCACGCCTACTCCACCGAGCTGAAGCTGGTGGGAGGCCACCTCCTCTTCGAGCGCGGCAACACGGGCGCGGCGCTGGCCTCCTACGAGGCGGTGGTGGAGGAGTTCGAGCCGGTGCGCGCGCGCTTCGAGGAGTACGCCCGCGGCGCGAGCGACGATCCCGAGCTGTACCTCGAGGAGGCCCAGCGCCTCCGCGCCTCCGTGGCCGTGGTCGCCGAGGCGGAGGAGGGGGACGACGACGGCGCCGCAGGCGACGACGCGCCGGTCGCGCGGGTGTCGTCGGAGTCCGACGCGGGCATCCCCGTCTTCGCCACGAACCTGCTGCTGGCCGATCGCCAGTTCGTCGCGGCGCTCGACGTCTACGACGACCTCGAGGCCCAGGGCGCCAAGCTCGACGCGGCCGACGTCATCATCGGCGAGCTCGACGCTGCGCTCGGCGACGTCGACACGGCGAACCTCACCGAGGCGGTCCGGCTCGACCTCGTGGAGATCGCGGCCGACGCCCAGGCCGCACGGCTGGCGCTGCTCGGCGCCGAGCTGGAGTGGCTCGGCGGCCTGGGGCTGTCGTCCACCGCGGTGCGTGGGTTCACCGACCGGGGCGAGCGGGCGCTGGGCGAGGTGGTCGACATCCAGGCGCAGGCCGTCCCGGTGCGGGCGGCGATGGTGTCCACGGTGGGGCTCGAGCAGGAGATCGCGAAGCTCGAGCGCACCGCCGTCCCGGCGCTCGCCGAGGTGGGCGCCGAGATCACCACGCTGGCCGAGGAGGTCATGGCGTCGCGGGCCCAGGTGGGGCGCGACCCCGAGCGCGACCCGGCCAGCGTGCGCCTCGAGCTCCTCTACGACGAGCTCGACGCGGTGCTCACCCGCATCGACCGGGTGCGCACCGACCTGCCGAACCTCGACGCCGCCGCCTTCGCAGAGGTCCGCGACCTCTTCGAGTCCGAGGTGTCGGCGGTGGCGGCCGAGCGCGCCGAGCTCCAGGGCGAGCTGGCCGACACGTACGCCGTCGCCTCCTACCTGCTCGGGCGCAGCTTCGAGCGGGTCGCGAAGGTGTTCTCCGACAGCATCATGGGCGCCGACATGGGGATCGTGAACGTGGCCTGGAGCCAGTGGGTGGAGGCGGGCCAGGGTCGCGTCGCCACGCTCGAGGAACGGAACGAGGTCATCGGCGAGCTCGAGCGGCGCTACGGCCTCCTCGAGCAGAAGCTGGAGCAGTGACGATGCAGCCTCGCCATCCCCGGATGATGCGCCTCGGCGTCGTGCTGCTCGCAGCCCTCGCGTCGCTGCCCGCCCACGCGGTGGAGCCTGCGACCGAGGCCGATCGCGAGGGCTTCCGCGAGGCGCTCGCGCGGTTCGAGTCCCGTGCAGAGGAGATGCGCACCGACACCCTCCGGTGGGTGCGCGAGCAGAAGGCGCGCCAGCTCGGTCGCCTGGAGCAGGGCTTCACCGAGCGCCTCGACGAGTACAAGGAGCTCGAGCGCGCCCGGCGCGACGAGGCCATGGCCAGCTTCGAGGCCTTCCTCCGTCGCTACGACGACGTGCGCAGCACCTCCGAGGTGCGCCTGCGCCTCGCCGAGCTCTACTACCAGGAGGCCCAGGAGATCTGGCAGGCCGAGTCCGACCGCTACTACGCGGCGATCGACGCGGCCGGCGACGATCTCGATCGGCTCGCCAACCTGGAGGCCCGCGGCGAGCCCAAGCTCGACCTGGCCCGCGTCATCGCGCTGCTCACCACGGTGGTCGACGCCAACGAGGCGCTGCCGCCCGAGGATCGCTACGCGCTGCTCGACGTGGCGTACTACACGCTGGCCTACAGCTACTCCGAGCCCACCAGCAAGCAGCAGGATCGCGAGCTGGCGCGCGACACCTTCCGGCGCCTCACCCTCGCGAGTCCCGACTCCGACTACGCCGACGCCGCCCACCTGATGCTCGGCCTCTACGCCTTCCAGGACAACGACTTCGAGGGCTCGATCCCGGAGTTCGTGGCGGTCCTCGATCGCGGCGAGGACAAGGTCCAGCGCAAGAACTACGAGGCGGCGCTCTACCAGCTCGCCTGGGCCCGCTACAAGCTGAACGACTACGACGAGGCGATGGCGCGGTTCACCGGCCTGCTCGACCTGTCGGAGACGCGTCGGCTGCAGACCGGACGCGCGTCGAACTTCGAGCCCGAGGCGGAGGCCTACCTGGCCCTGTCGCTGGCCGACGTGGCCGACATGAACAGTGTGGCGCCGCTCGACCAGGCGAACGCCTACTTCACGAAGATCGGCCTCGACAAGCCCTACCGCTGGGACGTGCTCGTCCAGCTGGCCGACGCGCTCGTGAAGTACGGCCGTCCCTACGAGGCCGTCGACGTCTACGAGTACCTCCAGACCTCCGACACCTTCCGCTTCCGCCCCGAGAACCCGGAGTTCCAGGATCTCGTCGTGAAGCTCCTCACCCGGGGCTACGGCGCCGATCTGGTCGCCGCGGGCGCCGCGCGCATCGCGATGACCGAGCGCTACGGCGAGGGTTCCGCCTGGTGGGACGCCAACCGGGCCAACCCCGAGGCGCAGGAGAAGGCCCGGCACTTCATCGAGGACTACCTCCTCGAGGTGGCGAAGGAGCTCAAGATCCTCGCCACCGAGGCCAACGACACCGCACGGTTCTCGGCCGCTGCCGACAAGTACCGCGAGTACCTGCAGCGCTTCCCGATGGCCGACAACTACTTCGAGAACCAGCTGCAGATGGCCGACGCGCTGATGCGCGCGGGGCGCCTGGCCGAGGCGGCAGCCGAGTTCGAGACCCTGGTCCGCGACGCCCAGTTCCACGACTACGGTGATCCGGCCGTCTACTTCCTGTTCACCACGCGCGAGAAGCTCCTCCGCGAGCTCGGGCAGCCGCCCGACGTCCACGTGGAGACGGCCGAGGTCGAGCGCACCTACACCTCCGCCGGCAACGTCGAGATCACGGTCTACGAGCTCACCGACGCCCAGGCGGGCTTCGTCACGGCCGCCGACGCGGTGATCGACCACGAGTTCGGTCCGCCGCTCGACGACGTCGGCATCGACTTCCGTCCCGTGGTCGACGGGAACCGGTCGAAGATCCTGTACCTGCCGGCGCAGGTGCTCTACTACGCGAACCGCTACGACGAGGCGCGTCCGCGTCTGCAGAAGATCTTCAAGGAGATGCCGCGCACCGACGAGGGGGCCTACGCGGCGAACCTCTTCCTGAACACCTTCATCAACGAAGGCGACAGCGCGTCGGTGCGCAAGTGGTCGCGCGAGTTCGCCGGCATGGCGCTGGGCGCCCCCAGCGGCGACGCGGCCGAGCTGTCCGATCGCTTCCAGGACACCTACGAGAAGACGGTCTACCTCCTCGGCAAGGAAGCGGCGGATCGGGGCGATCACGCGGCGGCGGCCGAGGCCTTCCTGGCCTTCATCGACGAGTTCCCGAAGAGCCCGAACGTCCCCGACGCCATGCTGTCGGCGGCCTTCCAGCTCGAGAAGCTCGGCAAGGCCGACGAGGCGAACGGCCTGTACGAGCGCTTCCTGCGCCAGTACCCCACGCACCCCGACGCGCGGCCCTTCTTCTTCCGCATCGCGTCGAACTACGAGGCCACCTTCCAGCTCGACGAGGCCATCCGGTACTACGAGGCCTTCCTCAAGCAGTACCCCACCGACAAGGAGGCCCCGACCGCGCAGTACATGTCCTCCTTCCTCAAGGAGGGCACCGGCGACGCGCTCGGCGCGGCGCGCGGGTACGAGGCCTACGCGAGGATGTTCCCCACGGTCGACGACCGCGCGGCCACCCACTTCCGCGCCGGCCCGATGTACGAGCTGGTCGACAAGGGCCAGGCGATCCAGTTCTACGATCGCTACCTGAAGTCCTACGGCCTGGCGAACCCCGACGACGCGATCACGGCCCAGGCCCGCATCGCGGTGCTCTACACCGAGCTCGGCCGGTCGCGGGACGCGTCCTCGGCCTCGGCCAAGGTGGTGAAGCTCTACGACGACGCGCTGGCCAAGGGCGCCACCGTGGGCCCGCGCGGTCGCGATCTGGCGGCCGAGGCGGCCTTCCCGGCGCTCCAGCGGTCCTACGACGGCGTGGTCGACGCGAAGCTCACGAAGGACGAGAAGAAGAACACCAAGCTGCTCTTCGAGACCCTGGCCGCCGAGGTGGCCGACTTCGACGCCGAGGTCACGGCCTTCATCGAGCGCTACCTCAGCTTCGAGTACACCACGGCCGCGATGTACCTGCAGGGCGCGGTCCGCAAGTTCTACGCCGACCTCGGCATGTCGCTCACGCCGCCCGCCGGCCTCGGCGAGGACGACCAGGCCGCGTACTGGGAGCTCCTCGAGGAGCGCATCTTCCCCGAGTTCCGGGCCATCGAGCAGGCGGCCAAGGAGCAGTTCGAGAAGGTGATCGCGGTGGCCGTCGAGAAGAAGAAGCACTCGGCGTGGGTGGACCGCGCGCGTGCCGGCCTGAACGACATCGACGCGAGCTCGTACCCTGCGGTCAAGCACCCGCTGCCCGGCAAGGTCGAGGCGGTCGACCCGGCCACCTTCGCTCCTGCGTCGCCTCCGCCGGTGGAGGAGTGATGCGCGCTCTCCCGATCCTGATCGTCCTCGCCCTCGTCGGCTGCAAGAAGGCCCCGGTGGAGCAGGCGTCGAAGCCTCCGGCCGAGGCCGCCGCCGTGGCGCCCGCCGAGGCGGCCCCCGCAGCCGAGGAGGAGGAGGCACCGCCGCCGCCGCCGCCCAAGAAGGTCGACCCCGACAAGGACCTGCGGGCCGCCGTGGCCCTGCTGGACCGGAACACCGAGGCCGACACCATCAAGGCGCGGACGGAGCTGCGGGCGATCACCTCGTCCCGTCCCGACGCGGCCCTGGCCTGGTACAACCTCGGTGTGGCCTACGCCCGGCTCGGGTCCCTCGTGGACGCGGCCGACGCCTTCCAGCGGGCCACCCGCGTCGACGCCGATCTCGCGGCCGCCTGGCGCGGGCTGGGGGAGGCCGAGCTGCAGCTGGGCGACGTCGACACCGCCCTGCGTCGCCTCGATCGCGCGCTGCAGATCGACCCCGACGACACCGATGCCCGCGTGGCCCGCATCCGCGCGCTGCGCCAGAGCGGCCGCAGCGCCCAGGCCATCGAGGAGGCGAAGGCCGCCCTCAAGGTCAACAGCCTCGCGCTCGGCGTCTACAACCTGATGGGCCTGGCCTACCTCGACATCGGCGAGCCGGAGCGCGCGCGCTTCGTCTACGAGAAGGCCGAGACGGTCGAGGGCGCCGAGGACGACGCCCGCATCCAGGCGAACTTCGGGTGGACGCTCAAGATCCTCGGCGAGCCCTACGCTGCCGAGATCCGGCTCAAGCGTGCGGTGGAGCTCGACCCCGAGTTCGTGCCGGGCCTCGTCTACCTGGCGCAGCTCTACCTGGCCGACCGCAACTTCGGCGACATGGTGCCGCTGCTCGAGAAGGCCCTGAAGAAGGCGCCCGAGAACCACGGCGTGCTCGTCGACCTGGGCATCGCGTACCGTGGGCTGGGCCGCCTCGACGAGGCCCAGCGCAGCTGGGAGAAGGCCCTCGACCTGAAGCCGGCCGATCCGGTGCCGCTGTTCAACCTCGGCATCCTGCTCGGCGACGACCGCAAGGACTACGACGGCGCCGTCCGGTACTTCAACCGCTACATCGAGGCGGGGGGGCCGGAGTCGACGCTGGCGCTCGAGTACATCGAGGACATCGAGCGCGAGAAGAAGAAGGCGGAGCGTCAGCGCGAGCGCGACGAGGCCCGCCGGAAGCGTGAGGAGGACCGCGCCAAGCGCGAGAAGCTCCTCAAGGAAGCCGAGAAGGAGGAGCAGGGCAGCGGTGCCCCGGCCTCCGGTGGATCGCCCTGGGACACCCAGGGTGGGGAGGGATGCCGTGACGAGGATCGCCCTGACCGCCAGCCTCCTGGTCGGCAGCACAGCCTTCGCGCAGGATGCGCTCCCCCCAGGAGGAGCTCGTCATGCAGGACGGCGCCTTCGTCATCGAGGGCAAGGTCCAGAAGCCCGAGGTCGTCGTGGTCGTCGACCGCAAGAAGCTCGACCAGGGCTTCGACCTCGGCCTCGACGAGGACTTCCTCGACCGCATCGTCCAGGCGGCGGCGGAGCCCCCGTTCTAGTGCTCGACACCCCGAGGAGCACGGCGATCACGGCGCCTTCGTGGCAGCTGGATGTCGGCCCTGCTCACAACCTCCTCACACAGTCCCAATGACGTCAACTCGCCGCACGGACTAGATTCGGCGGCGGCACACCTGGGCTTGGGGGGGCAGTTCTCCCCGCAGTCACAGAAGTCGCTTGCGGAGGAACGCCCGATGTTCGACCGGATGATCGAGATGTTTCAGGATGGCGGGACTTTCATGTACCCCATCCTCCTGGTGTTCGTGTTCGCGATGGCCATCGCGTTCGAGCGCCTGTTCTACGTCACCTTCCGCGCGAACCTGAACGCGACCGCGTTCATGGCCCAGATCCAGAAGCTGATCATGGCCAACAACATCGACCGCGCGATCAAGCTCTGCAACGCGGAGCCCCACGCGGCCCTCCCCCGCGTGGTCAAGGCCGGGCTCACCCGCGCCAACCTCGCCGAGAAGGACATCGAGAACGCGGTCGACGAGGCCACGCTCGAGGTCGGCCCGATGATCAGCAAGCGCACGGGCTACCTGGGCATGCTGGCGAACGTCGCCACCCTGATCGGCCTGCTCGGCACCATCTGGGGTCTGGTCATGGCCTTCGAGGCCGTCGCCAAGGCGTCCGCCGAGATGAAGCAGACCCTGCTGGCCCAGGGCATCTCGGTCGCCATGTACACCACCGCCGGTGGTCTGATGGCCGCCATCCCCACCATGGTCCTGCACTCCATCGTGCAGAACCAGTCCAACCGCATCCTCGACGACGTCGATCAGTACGGCCTGAAGACGGTCAACCTGCTCACGGCCCGTCGCCGCGGCACGCTCGACCAGAGCAAGCGGCCCAGCAGGCGTGATCCCCGGCGGCGCCGCTCTCCCCTGAACCGGGGGGGCGCGCGCCGCCGAGGCGCGCCTGGGAACCATCCTCGAGCGTCCGTGGTCGGTCCCCAGGGACCCCACCTCCCGACAAGCCGGAGCAGAGCGCATGCGCAAGCATCGCACCGTCGAAGAAGAGGGCCTGAACCTGGTTCCCATCATGAACCTGGTGACGATCCTGATCCCCTTCCTGCTCATGTCCGCGCAGTTCGTGAGCCTCGCGGTCATCGACTCCACGCTCCCCGGCCATCACGGTCGAAGTGACGCAGGAGAAGGAGGATCCCGAGGAGAAGCTCAACCTCTCGATCCTGATCACGCCGAACGGCTTCACGCTCACCGGCGCCGACAAGGTCCTCCCGCCCGACAGCGAGACCGACGGCCCGCGCATCCCGTGCCTCGACGCCGGCTGCCGTTCGCCCGAGAGCTACGACTACCACGCCCTCACCGAGCGCCTGAAGAAGGTGAAGGACCGGTACGAGAGCGAGGAGAACGTGATCTTCGTGCCCGACGGTGGCGTGCCCTACGAGGTCCTCGTGCTCACCATGGACGCCGCTCGCGACGACCAGGAGGACAAGGACGATCAGGGCAAGGCACGCACCCTCTTCCCCTACGTCGTCATCGCTGCCGGCGTGCAGTAGTCCACGAGGAACGCACCGATGGCCAAGAAGAAGACCGTTCGCCGCGGTGGTGGCAACGAGGAGCTGAACATCACCTCGATGATGGACATGATGACCATCATCCTCGTGTTCCTCCTCAAGTCCTACTCCGCCGAGGACATCAGCGTGCAGGGCAACGACGACCTCGTCCTGCCCGTGTCCACCTCGCTGAAGCCGCCGAAGCTGGCCGTGAACGTGATCGTGTCGCGTGCCCAGGTGCTCGTCGATGGCGAGCCGGTGCTCTCCCTCGTGGAGGAGGCCGACCCCACCACGGGCCAGCCCGTGATCAAGGTGCCCGAGGCTGCGAAGCGCGGCGCGAAGATCATCGAGCTCTACGACAAGCTGGTGGCGAAGGCCGAGCAGGCCAAGCGCCTCGGTGAGCGCGCTGGCAACGATCAGTTCGACTTCAAGGGCCAGGTGCTGCTGCAGTGCGACAAGCGGCTCCCCTTCGCCGTCATCCGCGAGGTCATGTACACCGCGGGCCAGGCGCAGTTCGGTGAGTTCCGGTTCGTCGTGATCAAGGGCTCCGGCTGATTCGCCGGTCGCGAGGGTCCTGCATCATGACGCCTCCCACGCACCATGCCGCGGCCCCCCTTCCCGGGGGGCATCTCCGCAGGTCGGGCCCTGGGGTGGCCAGCGGTCGGGCCGCAGGTCGAGGATCCGCAGGAGAACACGACGTCGGTGGCCTTGTCAGGGGTGGTGCGGTGGACTATCGTAGGCGAGGCCACGGGTGGAACCACCTCGCGTTGCGGGTTGTCCGAAGTGGTCCGCACCCCGTCACGGGCAGGGCGACCATGATGTCTCTCCGCAGGCTCCACTCCCAGACTCCCGATGTCGCGCGCGACGTCGCGGGCCGCGCGCGCGTTCGGGCGCGGTGGAGTGCTGACCGGATGAGCGCACAGAAGTCCACCTCCAGGGTCCTGTTCATCGGCGTCGTCCAGGACGGCAAGGTCGTGCAGGAGCGGGCGATGCCCGCCGGCGAGACCGTCACCGTCGGCGGCGCCAGCAAGGCCACCTTCGCCTTCCCCGACACGCCCTTCGGCAACGACGCCTTCCCGCTCTTCCAGGTGCAGGACGGCGCCTACCACTTCCGGTACACGGAAGCGGTCAAGGGCAAGATCACCGCCAGCGGCGAGCGCATCTCCCTCGACAAGGCGGCGAAGGAAGGCAAGGTCCCGCAGCAGGGCGGCGTCTACACGGTCAAGCTCGACGAGTCCGACAAGGGCAAGGTCCGGCTCGGCAGCGTCACGATCCTCTTCAAGTTCGTGGAGCCTGCGGCCGTCGGGCCCGCGCCGCCTCCGGTCGACCTCAAGCTCGACTTCCGGCCGCGTCTCATCGAGGACGACGAGGATCCCATCTTCCTGGGCTTCCTCGCCATCTGGATCGCGCTGGGCATCGCCCTGTCCATCCTCGTGAACTCCGTCGAGCCGCGGGAGTACGATCTCGAGGAGATCCCCGACCGCTTCACGAAGGTCGTGCTGGATCTCCCTCCGCCCGAGATCGAGGAGCCCGAGCCCGAGCCCGAGGTCGACGACGCCATGGCGGTCGAGACCACGGCCGCGGCCACGAAGCCCAAGCCCTCCGACAAGCCCGCCGAGCAGAAGTCCAAGGCCGAGCAGGTCGCGGATGCGAAGGCCAACGAGGCCCGCAAGGACAAGCTCGCCGGCGAGTCCGCCCTCTTCCAGGCCATGCAGGCCAAGATGATCGGCACCACGGGCGAGAACGCCAAGGGCAGCGTGCTCATCTCCAACACCGACGGCGACTACTCCGACATCGCCGAGCGCCTGGCGGCGGCCGAGGCGGCCGGTGGACCCATCGGCGACGGCAGCCGGCTCCGCGGAGCCGACGGCGTGGCCGGCGGCACGGGCACCCGCGACATCGGCGGCGTCGAGGCCGGTGAGGGCGGCGGCGGTGTGGCGGTCGGTCCGGGCCCCGCGCTCAAGACGCCCAAGGGCACGGTCTCTGCAGGTGCGCTCGAGGTCGACGGAGCCAGCGTGGCCGGTGTGTCTGCGGTCGTCCGCAAGTACCAGGGCCAGCTGAAGTACTGCTACGAGAAGTCCCTCAAGTCCAACCCGAAGCTCGCCGGTCGTGTGTCGTGGTCGGGTGGTACGTCGAGGATGGCGCCGCCTCCGACGTGTACATCGCCGACAACACCACGGGTGACGACGAGCTCGCCTCCTGCATCAAGAGCAAGGTGGCGCGGTGGGACTTCAAGGACGTCGAGGACGGCGAGGCGAAGTCACCGTTCATCTTCGCTCCCCAGGAGTGACGTTGTCGGGCGGTTTCGCTGACGACGACGTCCTCGGGGCTGCCGCCAGCCGCTTCACACGTGGTTGACGGCATGCGCGGGGCGGCGTACGAGGCCCGGGGGGAGGAGCTCGTCATGAGCATCGTCAAGCTCGTCGCCATCGTGGTCCTCTCCGGTCTCCCGCTCGTCGCGGGGCAGCCGAGCAGCCGCTGCCCACCTTCAGCGTGGCCACCGAGATGGAGAAGTCCGACGCCGAGAAGGCCGAGACGGCTACGGCCGCCATGGCGGCCATCGAGGAGGCCCAGGGCCGGGTCACGTCGCTGCGCGAGCGGCTGGGCAAGGGCAAGGCCAAGGCGAAGAACGAGGCCGCCCAGAGCTGCGTGAAGGACAAGGGCGGCCTGCTGGCCTCGCTGGCGTCGCTCTCGAAGAACGCCAAGGGCGAGTACGACAAGGGCGAGCCGCGGGCAACGCGGTCCGTGCAGACCTGCTCCTGCAGACGTTGATCATCGCTGCAAACGGTGCGTCGAAGCTGTACGCCGAGGCCCACGAGTGCTCGGGCGACGGAGGTGAGCTCACGGGCGACACGCTCGTCGAGGTCACCGACGTGTTCGCCGATGCCTCGCGCGATGTCCGCGAGATCGTCGTCGAGCTGCTGAACTTCGGGTCCGATCCGGCAACACGTCCCCGTTCTGACGGATCGCGGACCCAACACGACGTTCATCGCGACGTTCACCGGAGAGGATGCATGAGCGGGGAGGGAGGAGTCCTGCGTGGACCGCGCGCGCGCTGCGGAGCCTCGGCCGATGGGCCGCGGGGCTCCTGTGCAGTGGCGGCGTGGCGTGGGCTGCCCCGGAGATCACGTCGTCGCGGGCCATGCGGTCATCACCCCGAGGTGATGGCGGGCGTCGAGATCCAGAGCAACGCCTACCGCTCCGAGGCGCCTGCGCGCACGCTGCCCGGCTACAACTTCGTCGGCCGCGTCGGGCTGGGCGTGCAGCTCCGTGCTCCGAAGGTGTGGTTCGACTTCGACGGCAAGTGGGAGCCGCGCATCTTCCTCACGCCGGCCAGCCAGAACCTGAACCAGCTCGGCAACTTCGCGGCGGGCGCCGCCCTCAGCGTGGCGCCGTCGGGCATCGTCGGGTTCAAGCTCAGCGATCGGGCGCGCTTCTCGGCGAACAGCAACGACGAGCCCTTCAAGGGCAACGCGCTGGTCACGCAGATCCGCAACACGCTGGCCGTGGGCCTGCCCATCCGGCCCGGGCCCGAGTTCACCATCGAGCCGGGGGCCAGCTGGTCCTTCCACACCTTCCGCATCCCGGGCGCCGTGGGGAGCCGCGGCTACGGTGACCGCAACACCATCGCGCCGCACCTGAACTTCACCTGGCTGTTCTTCCCGAACACGGCCTTCGTGTTCGAGGCGTCGTACGAGATGAACCTCTGGCGGCAGTACGAGGCCGGTCTGCAGCGCCCGCTGCCCGACAGCCAGTACCTGCGCGCCGTCACGGGCATCCGTGGTCGCTTCACGCGCCACTTCCTGCTCCAGGCGCTCGTGGGCTACGGCTTCGCGATGTACCAGGACGCCCTGGGCGGCGACTTCAGCCTGAGCAACCGGAACAACGCCAGCCTGCTCGACTCCCTCATCGTGTACGTCCGGCCGGAGCTCGACTTCGGGTACACCGACGGCGAGAGCTTCGGGCAGCGGGTCCACGTGTCCTACCGCAAGGACTACAACGACTCCTTCTTCACGAACTACCTGGCCTACCATCAGGTCGGGCTGGGCTGGGACAGCAACCTCGGCCGCTTCTTCGGCGTGCAGCTGGCCGGGTCCGTGCGGTTCGAGGGCTACCACGGTGCGGTCGAGCGCAACGACATCTTCCCCGATGTCTCGCTGGCGCTGCCCATCCGGCCCACGCGCTACCTCACGCTCCGTCCGGCGGTCGAGTACATGCAGCGCGTGTCCTTCGACGACCCCACGGTGGAGTACCTGAACTTCGTCAGGCGCTTCCACATCTCCTTCGTCTACTGAGCCCTCGATCCCCGCGGGCGTGTCACCGCCCGGTCCGGGATGCGACGTGGCTCACGGACGCGGGGCGCCGTGGCGCGTGTTCCGTCCCGCTGGGATAGGTGGCGCGGGAGGTGACGATGGCAGGACGCAGGCGCGCATCGATGCTGCTCGTGCTGGGCGCGGTCGCCGCGGGTCCCGCGGAGTACCGCATCGGCCCGGGTGACGGGCTGCGCGTCGACGTGTACGACGAGGGCGAGCTGTCGGGCGAGGTCGACGTGAGCGAGGGCTGCACGGTG
Source organism: Alphaproteobacteria bacterium (assembly GCA_020632955.1). GTDB lineage: Bacteria > Myxococcota_A > UBA796 > UBA796 > JACKEO01. Next base: position 218,573 of record JACKEO010000001.1, on the reverse strand, counting down.
TCCCTGCCGCTCGTCGGCGAGGTCCCCACCTGCGGGCTCACCGCCACCCGAGCTCGCCACGGCCATCACGTCGGCGTACGCCGACGGCTACCTGGTGCAGCCGTCGGTGAGCGTCTTCGTCACGCGCCACCGCAGCCAGCGCGTCGACGTGCTCGGGGCCGTGGGCAAGCGGGGGCCGCTCTTCCTCGAGGGCGACACCTCGGTGGTCGAGGTGATCAGCATAGCCGGGGGGCCGTCGGCCGACAACGTGGTCTCCGTCGACGCGTCATCCGCCGCGATGGCACGAAGGAGGCCTACGACCTCAAGAAGCTCATGTCCTCGCCGGAGCGGGGTGCTGGCGCAGGCCGGCGACCGCATCGTGCTGCGCCCGGGCGAGGTCGTGTACATCGAGGGCCAGATCAAGCGGGCGGGCACGGTCACCCTGCACGAGGCCATGACGGTCACCCAGGTGCTCGCGAGCGCCGGAGGGCCCGACCTCTACGCCAACCTCAAGCGCGTGCTCGTCCGTCGAGCCGACGGGTCCCGGCTTCGGGTGAACGTCCTGCGGGTGCATCGCGGCGTCGAGGAGGACATCGTGCTCCAGCCCGACGACCACATCATCATCCCGCGCGGCATCTTCTAGGCTGCGCCGTCGGCGTGCCTTTGGGCTCCAGGACGCGCGCGTGGCGCCCTCGACGATGCCTCACCCGGTCCCATGACGCGTCAAGAGGTGCTATGCTGCGCGGGCGTGGGAGCTCGATGGGACGCAGCAAGACGGCGGTGACGGCCCCCTCCGGTTCGACCAGGACGGTCGCATCGGTGCTCGGAGAGCGACGGGGGAGATCCTCGCGGTGCTCGTGGTCGCGGTGACGGCCTTCGCCCTCGTGGCGCTGGCCGGCTTCGACATGGCGGACGAGACCTGGCTGCGGCCGCGTCTCGACGGCACGTCGGGCTTCGCCAACCCGCGCCGGGTGGCTCGGCGCGAACCTCGCCGAGCTGCTCTTCCAGGCCGTGGGCCACGGCGCCTGGATGGTCGTGGTTCCCGGCTGGGTGGCGCCCTGTACGCGCTGGCCGGTCGGCGCTTCTTCTCTCCGGTGCAGTGGCTGGTGGCCGGCTGGCTCGTGCTGATGTCGCTCGCCATCGTGCACCTGGCCCCTGCCGGCGGGAGAGGCCTTCCCTCCGGGCGGGGTCGTGGGCGCTGCCCTCGGCGATGCGCTCGTGGGCGTCATCGGCACGGCAGGCGCGTGGCTCGCGCGCGTGGCCACGGTGGCCAGCGCCGCCAGCCTGCTCGCGGGCGTGTCGTGGAGCGCGGTGGCGCGCCGCGCGGTCGACGGCATCGACGCCGCGCGTCCGGTGGTCAAGGAGCAGGCGGCCGCCGCGGGCGGTCGCGTGGGGGCCTGGACCACGGCGGGGCTCCGTGCCCTGGCCAGCGCCACGGCCCGCAGCCTCGCGCAGGCGATCGGGAGCGCGGCCATCGCGGCGCTCGTGGGCACCGTGCGGGCCGCGTGGCGCGGGCTGGGCGTGGTGGCGCGCTCCTCCTGGGGAGGCGGTGCGCCGTGGGCAGGTCGCCCTGCACCGCACCGAGGTGGAGGAGCTCGACGAGGCTTCCTGGCGCCAGCTCACCGGGCTCACCCGTCCGCCTTCCTCGGAGGCGCCACCGGCCCGCTCAGCCACGTGGCCGACGTCACCGCCGTGGGCGACGCCACCACGCCCGCCGCCGAGGTCCAGTGGGATCCCACCCAGGCCGGCGATCCCGCGTCGCTCCTCGGCATGTTCCCCAGCTCGCGCCCCGCGAGGTCGACGAGCCCGCGCCCGCGGCGCGGCCGTCGCGCGCGAAGACGGCTGCACCGCCGGCGCCGCCCCAGGTGAAGCGGTCCCCGGTCGTGCACGTGCCGCGCCTGCGCCTGCGCCGGCGGCCGCCGCGGTGGCCGTGCTCGACACCCCGCCGCCGGCCTTCGTCGAGCCCCCGACGAGGACGACCTGTCCACGGCCTACGGGCCCGACGACGACGTCGACGAGGACGAGGACGACGTCCGCACGATGGGGCCACACCCTGCCGCCGCGCCCACGGGGCCCCGCCGTCCGTTGCACGTGGAGGCCGCCGCCGGCCTGGAGTCCCGCGTCGCCGACGACGGGCGCTCGGTCTCCGACCACAGCTCGCTCTACTTCGCGTTGCCGGCGCTCTCGCTGCTCGATCCCGTGCCCGAGCAGCGCGCCCAGATCGACACGGCGGAGCTGGAGGCCCTGGCTGCCACGGTGGAGCAGAGCCTCGCCCACTTCAACGTCACCGGCAGCGTGCAGAACGTGCGCGTGGGCCGGTGGTCACCATCTTCGAGTTCCTGCCCGACCCGGGCATCAAGGTGCGTCGCATCGCGAACCTCGCCGACGACCTGGCGATGGCCCTGCGCGCCAAGTCGGTGCGCGTCGTGGCGCCCATCCGGGGCAAGGGCGTGGTCGGCATCGGATCCCGAGCCGCCACCGCATGACCATCTTCCTGCAGGGAGCTCCTGGGCGCCGACGAGTTCCGCAAGACCGACGCCGCGCTGCCGGTGGTGCTCGGCAAGGACGTGGAGGGACGTCCGGTGGTGGAGGACCTCGCGAAGATGCCGCACGTGCTCGTGGGTGGCACCACGGGGTCGGGCAAGTCCGTCGGCGTGAACGGCATGCTGCTCTCGCTGCTCTACACCCGCACCCCCGAGGAGCTGCGCCTGCTCCTCATCGACCCGAAGAAGCTCGAGTTCGAGGCCTACGGCGGTGTGTGCCCCACCTGCTGCACCCGGTGGTCACCGAGCCTGCGGGTGCCGCGGCCGCGCTGGCCTGGGCCTGCCGCGAGATGGACCGACGCTACCAGCTCCTGTCGGACTGGAAGACGCGCTCCATCGACAGCTTCAACAAGAAGGTCGAGAAGGAGGTGCGCAGCTGGGGGCCCGACAAGGGCCTGGCGCTACGCGCCCAAGGACTGGGACAGCCCGCTGCCGCCGCCTGCCCCCGAGCCGCTGCCCTACATCGTCATCGTCATCGACGAGCTCGCCGACCTGATGATGGTGGCGAAGAAGGACGACGCAGGACAGCATCGTGCGCCTCGCCCAGATGGCGCGCGCGTGTGGCATGCACCTCATCGTGGCCACCCAGCGTCCCTCGGTCGACGTGGTCACCGGCCTCATCAAGACCAACATGCCCACGCGCATCAGCTTCAAGCTGCGTTCCGTGGTCGACAGCCGCACCATCCTCGACCAGGGCGGCGCCGAGAAGCTGCTCGGCCGCGGCGACCTGCTGCACCTGCCGGGTGCGGGCGAGGTCAAGCGCATGCACGGCGCCTTCGTGTCGGACGAGGAGGTGGTGCGCGTCATCGACTTCCTGCGCGAGCAGCGCGAGCCCGACTTACGTCGAGGGCGTCACCGACGCAGGGGAGGGCGGCAGCGACGAGTTTGGTGACGCCGAGGTCGACGACGACCTCTACGACGACGCGGTGCGCGTGGTGGTGGAGAAGGGCAAGGCGTCCACCTCGATGGTCCAGCGGCACCTGAAGATCGGCTACAACCGCGCGGCGCGCCCTCATCGACGCGATGGAGGCCGCGGGCGTGGTGGGGCCGGCCGACGGGGCACGGCCGCGCGACGTGCTGGTGGGTCCCCATGGCGGGTGAGCCGCTCCGCCGCTGCCGTCTCGGCGGCAGGCCGCCGTGGCTCCCCGATCCCTCGGGTGCTACATCGTCCAGGCGCGGGCATCTTCGTCCGATCCCGCGTGTCGGGCTGCTGAACCCATCCTCGGATCGAATGCCCCGCCGTCGCGCTCGTCGGATGCCCGTCCTCGACCGCCCCGGCCGCTCCGCCCAGGAGACCCTGATGGCCTTCCGCCCCGCCGCCCGCACCGCCGCCGTGATCTGCGCCGCGCTCCTGCTCGGCAGCGTCACCGTGCCGCCGCTCGTCCCGCGCGCCTGCGCCGAGGACGCCGTCGCGAGCCCGATGACCAAGCAGCAGATCGTGGACGCGCTCTCGGCCAAGTACAAGGACGTCAAGGCCATCCGCGCCGACGTCGTGCAGACGCAGCGCTCCGCGCTCTTCGGCGACGAGACGGTGGAGGCGAAGCTGCTGGTGAAGCAGCCCGGCAAGATGCGGTGGGCCTCGGGCTCCGGGCGCGTCGGCCAAGCTCTTCGTCACCGACGGCGCGAAGATGTGGGTCTACACGGCCGAGGACAAGCAGGTCATCGTCTACGACGACGTGTCGGGGCAGCGCGGCGCCACCGAGACGATGCTCACCTCCCTCGACAAGCTCGAGGAGAAGTTCCTCGGTCACGGTCGTGTCCTCGGGCGCCGCCGGCTGCGTGGTGGAGCTCAAGCCCAAGGGCGACGACAACTTCAAGAAGGTCGTCATCCACCTGGGCGGGGCGCTGGGCGTCGAGCGGGTCGTCATCACCGACACCTTCGACAACGTCACCGAGCTCGATCTGAAGAACGTCGAGCTGAATCCCGCGGTCGACGACAAGGAGTTCGTGTTCACGCCGCCCACGGGCGTGAGCGTCATCCGCGAGACGAACTAGACTACGGCGGGGGCCCCGCCCCGCCTTGTGACCAAATTACGGCGGGGCCCCAGCCCCGCCAGGGGCGCCGCGGTGGCGGGTTCGCCAGCGGCGTCTCGCCTCGTCCGGCCGTCGGGGGTGGCGGGTTCGCCCCCGGCGTCTCGCCTCGTCAGGCCGTCGGGGGTGGCGGGTTCGCCACCGGCGTCTTGCCTCGTCCGGCCGTCGGGGGTGGCGGGTTCGCCACCGGCGTCTCGCCTCGTCCGGCGGCGGGGTCTCGCGAATGACTCGTCCGCCGTCGGGGGGGCGCGGGTTCTGCGCCGGCCGCGCCGTGCCAAGGCCGTCAGCCTTCCGCCTCTGCCGCGCGGCCTCGTCGGCGAGGCGGCGGGCCTCGGTGAGGGCGGCGGTGAGCTGGGGGTCGCGGGCCAGGCGGCTGGCCGGGGGACCGTCCCAGGGGATCGACGACCGCAGCATGCGGAGCTCGGCGTGGGGCAGGCCGTCGACGAGATCGAGCAGCTCGGTGCGCTGGTCGTCGGTGAGCGTGGGCAGGCCGACGATGGCCTCGCGCAGATCGTCGACCGAGGTGTCCTCGCCGGGCCACGGGATCACCACGTCGGGCAGGCGACCGTCGCGGGGGCCACCGGCGTGCCCGAGGGCGTGAGGTAGCGGCCCACCGTGAGCTTCAGCGCCGACCCGTCACGGTGCTCGAACACGGTCTGGATGCTGCCCTTGCCGTAGGTCCGCGTGCCCACGAGGCGTCCGGCACGCGTGTCCTGCAGGGCGGCCGCGACGATCTCCGCAGCACTCGCCGAGCGGCCGTTCACGAGCACCACCACGGGTACCCCGAGGCTGTCGGGCGTGGCCTCGAAGGCGCGTCGCTCGCCCTCCACGCGCCCCGTCGTCGACACGATGGGGCCCTCCGAGAGGAAGAGGTCGGCGGTGGCCACGGCCTCGGTGAGCAGGCCCCCCGGGTTGTCGCGCAGGTCGAGCACCAGGGCCTCCACCGGACCCTCGGCCACGTGACGGGCGAGCTGCCGCTCGAGGTCGGCCGCCGCGCCCTCGCGGAACTGCACCATGCGGGCGTACGCGATGCCGGGCGCCAGCGCGTCGACGTCGACGTTCGGGGCCTCCACGCGGTCGCGCACGGTCTGGATGGTGTGGTCGCTGCCGTCGCCGGCGCGTCGCACCTGCAGCCGCGCCGGCTGGCCGCGGGGACCCAGCAGTGCCCGGTTGACCTCCTCCATCTCGCTGGCCTCGAGGCGCTGTCCGTCCACCTCGAGGATCAGGTCGCCCACGGTGATGCCGTCGCGGCTGGCGGGGCTCCCGGGCAGCACGCGCGTGACCCGCGGGCCCTCGTCGGTGAGCCGCACCTCCACGCCGAGCCCCGTGTAGGCGCCGTGGGTCTCGCGCTGCAGGTCGCGGTAGGCCTCGGGGTCATCCAGGCGGAGTGGGCGTCGAGCCGGTCCACCATGCCCTGCAGGGCGGCCTCCACGAGCTCCTCGGTGCCGATCTCGTCCACCCAGGTGGTCTCGACCAGGCCGATGACCCGCACCAGGGTGTCGAGGGCGCCGTACGGGTCCTGCGCATGCTCCGCGGCCCGCGCGCCGAGCCAGGCACCACCGAGCAGGCCGCTGCTGAAGAGGCCGAGCACGGTGAGGGTGGCGACCGTGGGCGAGGTGCGCAGGAGACCTCCACCTGCCGATCCTAACGTCTCGGCGCGTGGCGGCAGGGCGTCGGCCGCTACGGGGACGTGAAGGGGGCACCGCGGGCCCCAGATCCACCCACCGCACCGGCGAGGGCACCGTGCCCAGGAAGTGGGCGCCCACGTGCTGGAAGCGCTCCACGTGGTCGGTGACCAGGAACTCGACCCCGCCCGACCCCTCGCCCGCACCGAGGACCGCCGAGACCGCCCGCGCCGTCGCGTGCGCAGAGTCCACCAGCCGCGCGCCCGGGAGCACCTCGCCGAGCACGTCGGTGAGCAGCGGGTAGTGCGTGCAGCCCAGGATCACGGTGGTGGCGCGGTCGCGGAGGAAGCCCACGTAGGCCTCGGCCACCTGCCGGGGCACGTCGCCGTGCAGCCAGCCCCTCCTCCACCAGCGGCACGAAGAGCGGGCAGGGGACGGCGTGCACCTCCAGCGTGGGCGCCCGTGCGGCCAGGGCGCCCGCTGGTACGCACCCCGCCCACCGTGCCGGCCGTGCCGAGCACCGCGACTGCGCCGCCCGTGTGGGCCTCGAGGGCCGCCTCCACGCCCGGCTCCACCACGCCGAACACCGGGATGTCCAGCGCCTGGCAGGCGGCCTGCAGCGCCGGCAGCGCGTGGGTGGACGCGGTGTTGCAGGCCACGACGAGGGCCTCGACCCGCTCGTGCTGCACCAGGTGGGAGGCCACGGCGAGCGAGTAGCGCACCACCGTGAGCGGAGACCGGGTGCCGTAGGGGATGCGCGCGGTGTCGCCCAGGTAGACGAGCTCGTGGCCCGGCATCGCCTGGCGTGCCGCCGCGAGCACGGTGAGCCCGCCGATGCCCGAGTCGAAGATCCCGATCCGCACAGCGCCTCCGGGCACCCGGACGCCGCCGTCCGCGGGGGCGGACAGCGTTATCTGCCGGGCGGAGGTGTGTCGTGCGGGTCGGCGTCTTCGGCGGCTCCTTCCACCCACCCCACGTGGGGCACGCGCTCGTGGCGGCCTGGCTGCGGTGGACCGATCAGGTGGACGAGGTGTGGCTCGTGCCCGCCTGGTCGCACCCCTTCGGCAAGGAGCTCGCCCCGTTCGCGCACCGCCTCGCCTGGTGCCGGGCGCTCGCCGACACCGTGGGCCCCTGGGTGCGCGTGGACCCCGTCGAGCGGGCGCTGGGCGGCACCAGCTACACCATCCACACGCTGGACGCCCTCGCCGAGGCGCACCCGCACCACGGCTTCCGCCTCGTCGTGGGCGCCGACGTCCTCCCCGACACGCCACGCTGGCGGGCCTGGTCGCGCATCGAGGCCGAGTACGCCCCCCTGATCGTCGGTCGTGCGGGCCACGCGGCGGTGCCCGGCGTGCCCACCTTCCCGGAGGTCTCGAGCACGGCCGTGCGCGCGGCCCTGGCCCGCGGGGAGGACGTCTCGGCCCTCGTGCCGCGCGCGGTGCTCGCGGCGATCAGGGCGTCGGAGGCCGAGGGATCAGGCCCCAGTTGAGCCCGCCACCGCTGGGACCCATGCCCTGCAGGACGAAGTCGACGTCCGGACCCTCGGCCACCACCGGCCAGGCACCGGCGCCCGCCTCGGTGCAGGGCGCCACCGGGGCGAAGGTGGCGCTCGCGGGGTCGAAGACCTCGGCACAGCCCACGGCGTCGCCCATCGCGAAGGGGGGCACGCCGCCGATGGCCTGGGCACCCCCCACCACGAGCACGCGACCGTCGGGCAGCGGGACCATCGCGTGGTGGGCGCGGGGCGTGCCCATGTCGGGCAGGGGCGACCAGGCGTCGGCCACCGGGTCGTAGCGCCACGCGCGCGCCACGGCGGCGCTCGCGGTCGCGTCGCTCACGCTCGTGTCGGTGCCGCCCGTGAGGAGGACCGTGCCATCGGGCAGCGCGGCCATGGCGTGCCCCTGCAGGATCATGTCCTGCACGGGGAAGCCGAGGTCGGCCACACGTCGCGCGGCCCCGTCGCGCGGCACCACGTGGCAGCCGCGGGTGGCCGCCAGCGAGCGCCTCCCGCCTCCGGTGTCGGTGCGTCCGCCGCCGCAGACCAGCACCCCGTCGTCGAGGCGGGCCCAGCCGAAGCCCACGCCGCCGGTGTTCGCGAGCTCGCCCGCGCGCACCCAGTCCTTGGCGGTGGCGCGCCAGGTGTCGATCACCACGCCCCCCACGTTGGGCTGGTTGTCGACGAATCCGCCCAGGATGAGGACGTCCTCCTGCACCTTCACGGCGACGTGCTGGGAGCGGCCGCCGGTGGGCAGGCTCGGCCCCGCCGTCTGGGTGCGGGTGATCGGGTCCCAGAGCACCGAGCGCGCGGTGCCCGAGACGGTCTTGCCCCAGGCGCTGCGTCCGCCCACGAGGAGCACCCGCTCCTCGCCGTCCACGGTGATCGCGGTGGCCGTGCCGGCCACGCGCTGCGGCGGGTCGTTGTCGACCGAGGGCAGGGAGCCCACGGGCTCGAAGGCCGCGTTCTCGTCGAGGCGCGACAGGCGCCAGATGCCGTCGAAGGCGCGCAGGTCGAGGCTGGCCGGGTCGTTCGGGTCGAGCACGCCCGTGGGGCTGCCGCCGAAGAGGACCACGTCGCCGCTGGCGAGCACGGCGGCGGCCGGCTGGTGGGTGGTGGCGTCGAGCCGACCGAAGGCGCCGACCTGCCCGGTGGCGGCCACCAGCACCGGCACCTCCACGGTGCCCTCCGACGCCGTGACCGGGGCCGTGCGCCCCCAGCCCGCCACCTGGGCGGGGGTGGGCTCGGTGACGCCGGCGGGCCGCAGGCGCAGGGCCACCTCGGCCGCGTCCAGCGGCCCCACGTCCACCTGCTCCCACGGGCCGTCCGAGGCGTCGCCGAGCTCGTACACCGCGGTGCCGAGCGCGTCGGTGACGAGCAGATCGAGGGTGGCGCCCGCGAAGGGGTCCTGGCCCTCGGCCAGCAGCGGCGCGAGCCGCAGCGAGAAGTCGGTGCCCGGCTCCGGCTCCGGAGCGCAGGCGACGAGCAGCGACAGCAGGATCGGGAGGCGCGGCATGGCGCGGAGGGTATGACGGGCACGGACCGCGCACCACGGAGGACCGCACGTGGCAGAGGTCGACCTGCTCCGCGCTCCCGGCTTCGGGGACGGCCGCACGGTGGTGCACGGCTTCACGGCGCGCCGAGGCGGGAGCTGGCCCGCGCCGGACGGGCTCACCCTGGCCCGCGCCGAGGGCGTCCCGGACGCGTGCCTCGCCGATCACTGGACGCGCGCGCTGCACGCCGTCGACCCGCGCCTCGAGCCTGCGCGCCTCGCGCTCGCGAGCCAGGTGCACGGCGCGCGGGTGATCCGGGTGGAGGCGCCCACGGGGCCGCTGGCCACGGCGGGCGAGGCCGACGCGCTCGTCACCACGGTGCCCGGTCTGGCCCTCGCCGTGCGGATCGCCGACTGCGTGCCCGTGCTCCTCGCCACGGACGGCGGCGTGGCGGCGGTGCACGCCGGGTGGCGCGGCGTGGTCGCGGGCGTGGTGGGGGCGGCCGTCGACGCGCTCCGGGAGGCCACGGGCGCCTCGGACGTCGAGGCCGCCGTGGGGCCACACCTGGGCGTGGACGCCTTCGAGGTGGGTCCCGAGGTGGTGGAGGCGCTGGAGGCGGCAGGCCTGCCGCGTGCCGACGTGGCCCACCCCGGCCGGCGGGACCGCTGGCAGGTGGACCTGGGGAGGGCCGTGGGGCTGCAGCTGGCGGCCGCCGGCGTGGCCCGCGTGGCCCGCACCGGTGGCAGCACCTGGGACCCGCGGTTCTTCTCCTGGCGTCGGGAGGGACCCGCTGCGGGACGCCAGGCGGGCATCGTGGCGTGGCGGCCATGATCCTCTGGCTGCTCCTCGCGTGCGGCCCGGCGCCCTCCGTGCCGGCGCTCGACCCCGTGGGGGTGGCGGTGCGCGAGGCCGAGGCCGGTGAGGTCGCCCTCGCGGACGGGGACGCCCGCACCGCCCGCACCCGCTTCGCCGCGGCCCGCGCAGCGCGGCCCGACGACGCCCTGCTGGCGGCCTGGGAGGCTCGTGCCGCAGCCCAGCTGGGTGCGCTCGACGAGGCGCTCGCCCTGCTCGACGACGCCCTCGCCGCGGCGCCGCGCTTCGGCGAGGGTGTCGCCCTCCGCGCCTGCCTGCGGGCCCGTGCCGGCGACCGGGACGGGGCGGCGGCCGACGTGCTGCGGGCCCTCGAGCTCGGGCCGTGGACGCCCTTCCAGGCACGCCGCGACCCCGATCTGGCGGGTCTCTGGGACCACCCGGACCTCCAGCACCTGCCCGCCGCCCCCCTGGTGGCGCGCCTCGAGGTGCCCGACAGGCTGGCCTTCCTCGGCACCCGGGTGCCGGTGCGCCTCGAGATCGACGGCACGGCCTCCGGCGTGGTGGGGGTGGAGGACGACGGCAGTCCCCAGCCGGCGGTGCTCGCGCGCGTGGTCGAGACGCGCGGCCGCACCCCCGACGGCGACGCGCGCACCGAGCTCGTCTACGATCTGGCCGTCACCGGCCCCGGGGGCCTCCGGGTGGGTCCCCTGGTGGTCCACGAGCGGCGATGGCGCGCGCTCGTGCCGGCCCGGGAGGTGCCCACCGAGGCGCCGGACGACCGCGCCGCGCGACGGGCACCCCTGGATCTGCGCACCCCGTCGTCGCTGCTGGGCGGCCGGGTGCCGCCTGCGGCCTGGCGCGACGGGGAGGGGACCTGGGTGGCCGTGCCGCCCGGAGGACGGGTGCGCCCGGCCGGCGACGGCGTGGTGCGTGCCCTCGTCGACGGCACCGGCCCGGTGGCGGAGCTCGTGTGGCTGCCCGATCATCCCGACGAGGTGGAGGTCAGCCGCGACGGCGAGGCGATCTGGCGGGCGCACCCGGAGGCGGAGCCGCGCGCCCACCCCTGACCGCGGCAGGCCGTGCGGTTACGGGGCGGCCCCACCCGGCGAGGGCGTGATGGATCGACAGGCACGGCGTGATCTGCTCGCGGAGCGCACCGCGGAGGCGATGCAGGGCGGTGGCGCCGCACGCATCGAGGCCCAGCACGCCAAGGGCAAGCTCACCGCGCGCGAGCGCATCGAGCTGCTGGTCGACGCGGGCAGCTTCGTGGAGCTCGACCGCTTCGTCACCCACGGCTGCACCGACTTCGGCATGCAGGACCAGAAGGTCCCCGGGGACGGCGTGGTCACCGGCCACGCGCGCATCGACGGGCGGCTGGTCTACCTGTTCGCACAGGACTTCACGGTCTTCGGCGGTTCGCTGTCGCTCGCGCACGCCGGCAAGATCTGCAAGATCATGGACCGCGCGATGGAGGCCGGGGCGCCGGTCATCGGCCTGAACGACTCGGGCGGCGCGCGCATCCAGGAGGGGGTCGAGAGCCTCGGCGGCTACGCCGACATCTTCCTGCGCAACACGTTGGCCTCCGGGGTGATCCCCCAGCTCAGCGCCATCCTGGGTCCCTGCGCCGGTGGCGCCGTCTACAGCCCCGCCATCACCGACTTCATCGCGATGGTGGACCACACCGCCTACATGTTCGTCACGGGCCCCGAGGTGGTGAAGACGGTCACCCACGAGGAGGTGACGAAGGAGCAGCTCGGCGGCGCCGACACCCACACGCGCACCTCGGGCGTGGCCCACTTCAAGGTCCCCGACGAGCCGGCCATGGCGGGCCTGCTGCGCGAGCTGCTGTCCTACCTGCCGCAGAACAACATGGAGGAGGCGCCCCGCCGGCCCACGGCCGACCCGGTCGATCGCGCCTGCACGGCGCTCGCCGAGCTCGTCCCCGAGAGCCCGAACAAGCCCTACGACATCACCGAGGTGGTGCGCGCCGTGGCCGACGACGGTCGCTTCCTCGAGGTGCAGCCCCACCACGCGCCGAACATCGTGGTGGGCTTCTGCCGCCTGGGCGGCCGCAGCGTGGGCGTGGTGGCCAACCAGCCCGCCCACCTCGCCGGCTGCCTCGACGTGGCGGCGAGCCTCAAGGCGGCCCGCTTCGTGCGCTTCTGCGACTGCTTCAACATCCCCCTGCTCACCCTGGTCGACGTGCCCGGCTTCCTGCCCGGCACCACCCAGGAGCACGGCGGCATCATCAAGCACGGCGCCAAGCTGCTCTTCGCCTTCGCCGAGGCCACGGTCCCCAAGGTCACGCTCATCACGCGCAAGGCCTACGGCGGCGCCTACGACGTCATGGCGTCCAAGCACATCCGGGCCGACTTCAACTTCGCGTGGCCCAGCGCCGAGATCGCCGTCATGGGTCCCGACGGCGCCGTGAACATCATCTTCCGCCGCGAGCTGGCGGATGCGGCCGATCCGGTCTCGAAGAAGGCCGAGCTGGTGGAGCGCTACCGCGACACCTTCGCCAACCCCTACCGCGCGGCCTCCCTCGGCTACATCGACGAGGTGCTCCTGCCCGAGGACACCCGTCGCCGCCTCATCCTGGCCTTCGACGCCCTGCAGACCAAGCGCCAGGAACTCCCCCCCAAGAAGCACGGCAACATCCCGCTGTAGCCGGCCCGCCGCCTTGACGCGGCGGGGCGCTGGAGCTACCTGCGCGCGGTTGCCCCCTGACCCCCTTCGGTGATCTCCATGGTGAAGCTCCGTCTGACCCGCATGGGTGCCAAGAAGAAGCCCTTCTACCGCATCGTCGCCGCCGACAGCCGCGTGCAGCGCGACGGCCGGTGGATCGAGCAGATCGGCTGGTACGACCCCATGCGCGACCCCAAGGCCCTCAAGCTCGATCTCGCGCGCGTCGACCACTGGATCGGCGTGGGCGCGCAGCCCACCGAGACGGTGGGCCGCCTGATCGAGAAGGCCCGTTCGGCCGAGGTCACCGACGCCGGCGTGATCGCGCTGCCGAAGCGCGTCCGCGCGCCCAAGGCCGAGGCGGCTCCCGCCGAGGCGGAGGCCTGATGGAAGCGCTCGCGCTCCACCTCATCCGTCCCCTCGTGGCCCATCCCGACGACGTCCAGATCCAGGCCGTCGAGGGCGATGCGGTCACCGTGCTCGAGGCCCTCGTCCATGCCGACGACCGGGCCCTCTTCGAGGACGACGGCGGTCGCACCCTGCGCTCCATCTGCACCGTGATCAGCGCGGCGGCGGGTCGGCGCAAGGCCACCGTCGAGCTGGTCGACGCCTTCGGCGCGTCCGCCGAGGAGTAGTCGCTCGTGGGGTCCCTGCCGTTCCGTGCGCTGCCGGGGCGGGGACGCGCGGACGACGAGCTCGAGCTGGGCCACGTCCTGGGCGCCTTCGGCGTCCGGGGCGAGGTGCGGATCTTCCTGCACAACCCCACGTCGGGCCTGTGGCGGGCGCCGGTGGACGTCGTGCTCGTCGCGCCCGATGGCCAGCGGCACGCCGTCCAGCTCAAGGTGCGTCCGGGGGCCGGCAAGCGCATCCTCGCGCGCCTGGGTGCACTCGACGACCGCGACGTGGCGGCCTCGCTGCGCGACTGGCGCATCGTGCTCGCGCGGGCGGCCCTCCCGGCGCCCGCGCCCGGGGAGTTCTACCTGTGGCAGGTGATCGGCGCCGACGTGATCGTCGAGGGGCAGCGCGTGGGGTCGCTCGTGGACGTGCAGACCACCGACGTGGGCGAGGTCCTCGAGGTGGACGCGCCGGGCGGTCCCTGGTTCGTGCCCTGCGTGAAGGCCTGGGTGCTCGAGGTCGACGCGGCGGGTGGGCGCGTGGTGCTCGCGCCGGGTGCGCTCTCCGAGGAGTAGCGGCGTGACCGCCTTCGACGTGCTCACCATCCATCCCGACATCGTGCGCGCCTGCGTGCACGGCTCGGTGCTGGGCCGCGCCGTGGGCCGGGGCCTGGTGGACATCGGGGTGCACGACATCCGCGAGGTCACCACCGATCGGCACCGCACGGTGGACGACACACCCTACGGGGGCGGGGCCGGCATGGTGCTGAAGGTGGACGTGGTGGCCGCGGCCCTGGCCCGGGTCCGCCGTCCCGACAGCCACGTCATCCTCACCTCGCCGGCGGGGCGCACCTTCTCCCAGGCCGACGCCCGACGTCTGGCCACGCTGCCCCACGTGGTGCTGGTGTGCGGGCACTACGAGGGCATCGACGCGCGCATCGAGGCGCTGGTCGACGAGGAGCTCTCGCTCGGCGACTTCGTCCTCACCGGTGGGGAGATCGCGGCCTCGGCCATCGTGGATGCCACCGCCCGGCTTCTGCCCGGCGTGCTCGGGAATGCCGCGAGCGCGGGCGAGGAGTCCTTCGACGACGACCTGCTCGAGTACCCGCAGTTCACCCGGCCGCTGGCCTGGGAGGGCAGGGAGGTGCCCGAGGTGCTGCGCTCCGGTGACCACGGGCGCATCCGTGCCTGGCGGCTCGCGCAGGCGCAGGCGCGCACCGCCGCGCGCCGTCCCGACCTCTGGGCGCGCCACTGTGCGCGGCACGGCCTCGATCCCACGGTGGTGCCCGAGGTTGACGAGGACCCCGACTCCCGATAGCTGCGCCGGGTTCCGCGGCCGGGTTCCCCCAGGCTGCGCGTCGAGGATGCATCCCATGGACCTCCTGCAGCAGATCGAGAGCGAGATCCTCGCCGAGCGCAAGGAAAAGCGCGCCAACGTCGACGTCCGTCCGGGCGACACCGTGCGCGTGCACGTGCGCATCAAGGAAGGCGACAAGAGCCGCGTCCAGGTCTTCGAGGGCACGGTGATCCGCATCCGCCGCGGCGGCATGCGCACCACCTTCACCGTCCGCAAGATCAGCAACGGCGTCGGCGTCGAGCGCATCTTCCCGGCGAGCTCCCCCACGGTCGAGAAGATCGAGGTCACGGCCCGCCACAAGGTCCGTCGCGCCAAGCTCTACTTCCTGCGCAGCCGCCGCGGGAAGTCCGCGCGCCTCAAGCCGATCCGCGACTTCCGCGCGATCCGCTAGGCGGTCGTGGCCGGCCGGGGGCGTCGCGAGGCGCTGCAGGCAGGGGCCGAGGCCGAGGACTTCGTCGCCGCTCGCCTCGTCGCGGGTGGCGCGCGCGTGCTCGCCCGCCGCTGGAGCGGCGGCGGGGGCGAGCTGGATCTCGTGGTGGAGCGTGCCGGCCGGCTGCGCTTCGTCGAGGTGAAGGCCCGCGCCGACGACGTGCTCGACCCGCTCGAGCAGATCACGCCCGCGAAGCAGGCCCGCCTCGTGGGGGCGGCGCGCGCCTGGCTGCGGGCCCACGCCACGGCCGCCACCGAGGTGGCCTTCCTGGTGGCGGTGGTCGACCTGTCTGCCGAGCCGTGGCAGGTGAGCTGGGTGGATGACGCCTTCGACGTGGGGTGAGCGTGGCTCTCTGGATCGTCGCGACCCCCATCGGCACCCTGGACGACTGCAGCCCGCGCGCCCGCCGGGTGCTCGCCGAGGCCGCGGTCATCGCCGCCGAGGACACGCGCACCACGCGCAAGCTGCTCGGCGCCCTCGACCTGCCGGCACCCCCGCTCGTGGCGCTGCACGCGCACAACGAGGCCCAGCGCGCCGAGGCCCTCGCGGCCCGCGCGCTGCAGGAGGAGGTGGCGCTGGTCACGGACGCGGGCACGCCCGGCATCTCCGATCCGGGGCGCGAGCTGGTGCGGGCCTGCCTGGAGGCCGGGGTGCGGGTGCTCTCGGTGCCCGGTCCCAGCGCGCTGGCTGCGGCCCTGGCGGCGTCGGGGATGCCCGTGGCGCCGTCCACCTTCCTCGGCTTCCCTCCACGCAAGGGGCGCGACGGCTGGGCCGACGAGGTGCTCCGGCGCCCCGAGACCCTCGTGTGCTTCGAGGCGCCCAGCCGGCTGCCCGATCTCGTCGCCCGCCTGGCCGCCCGCAGCCCTGCGCGGGAGGCGGTGCTGTGCCGGGAGCTGTCGAAGCGACACGAGGAGGTGCTGCGGGCGCCGCTGGAGGCCCTGGCCGGGCTCCTGGCCGACCGCAGCCTCAAGGGCGAGTGCGTGCTCGTGGTGGGGCCGGGGGAGGCCCTGGAGGCCGCCTCGGGGCCCGAGGTGGGGGAGGGGGCCTCGCTCAAGGACGTGGCCGCTGTGCTGGCCACGCGGTGGGGGATCAGTCGCCGCGAGGCCTACCAGCGGCTGCTCGCCCTGGAGACCTGATAGCGACCCCCGCCTGACCTGATGGCATTCGCCGGCCCGACGCACGCCGGTCCGTCGTCGGCGTCGCTCGACGTAGCTCGAGCTACGCCTTCGCTCCTTCTCCTCGGTCCGACGCGCGCCGGTCTCGGCTCGGTGCCGATCAGGTCAGGCGGGGGGCGCCATGAGGCTCCTCCTCCTCCGCGCGACGCCCAGCAGCAGGAGCGCGGCGGGCCAGGCCGGACCCGAGGCCGCCGCGCACCCGCACGAGGGCGGCGGCGGGTCGGACTCGTCCGTGTCGGGCAGCCCGGTGTCGGCGGTGTCCACGGTGTCGACCGGGGCGACGGGGCCGGGCGGACGGAGCGGGTCGGTGCCGGCCTCCACCTCGTCCTTGTCGGACACGCCGTCCCCGTCGGTGTCGCGGCGCAGCGGGTCGGTGCCGAGCCGCAGCTCCTCCTCGTCCGTGAGGCCGTCGTTGTCGTCGTCCGGGTCGGTCAGGTCGCAGCGCGCGTCCTTGTCGGTGTCGAGGCCGTCGTCGCGGGGGTTGCTCCGGCCGTGCACGCTGCAGTCGTCGCACCCGTCCTCGTCGCGGTCGAAGCACCGCATCGGGTCGAGGGGATCGACGTCGTCCCGGTCGAGCACACGGTCGTTGTCGCGGTCGGGGTCCCCCTCGTCGCACAGCCCGTCCCCGTCGAGGTCCGGGCCGTCCTGCCGCGGGTCCGCCCTCCCGAGCACCGCGCAGTCGTCGCAGTCGTCGTCGTCCGTGTCCGCGCACACGTAGGGGTCCAGGGGCTCGGGATCCCGCTCGTCGTCCACGCCGTCGCCGTCGTCGTCGGGATCGGTCAGATCGCAGATGCCGTCCTGGTCGGTGTCGAGACCGTCGCGGGACGTGTCCGCCCTGCCGAGGACGCTGCAGTCGTCGCAGCCGTCCGCGTCGGCGTCCGCGCAGGAGCTCCGGACGAGGGGGTTGCGGTCCAGCGCGTCGGGCACGCCGTCGCCGTCGTCGTCGTCGTCACCCCGGTCGCACTGGCCGTCGGCGTCGAGGTCGGGACCGTCCTGCGCGGAGTCCGGGCGTCCCAGCACCGCGCAGTCGTCGCAGCCGTCCTCGTCGAGGTCGCGGCAGCGGAAGCGGTCGCGCGTGGCCACGTCGCCGGTGTCGTCCACCCCGTCGTTGTCGGCGTCCGGGTCCCCGGCGTCGCAGAGGCCGTCCCCGTCGAAGTCGGGGCCGTCGTCGGCGGGGAAGCGACGGTTGCGGATCCGGCAGTCGTCGCAGAGGTCGTGGTCGAGGTCGCCGCAGGTGTTGGACTCCCGGGGCTCGGGGTCGTGCACGTCCACCACGCCGTCGCCGTCGTCGTCGGGGTCGCCGAGGTCGCACAGCCCGTCCTGGTCCAGGTCCGGCCCGTCGTCGGCCAGCTCCTGGTGGCCGTGGTCCGCGCAGTCGGGGCAGCCGTCCCGATCGGCGTCGCCGCAGCGGAAGCGGTCCCGGGGGAAGGGATCCACCTCGTCGTCGGCCCCGTCGCCGTCCTGGTCGGGGTCACCGCCGTCGCAGAGCCCGTCCCCGTCGAGGTCGGGGCCGTCCATCGCCGGGTCCGCCTCGCCGAGCGCGCAGTCGTCGCACCCGTCCTCGTCGCTGTCGCCGCAGGGGGCGGCCGCGGCGGTGGACGCCGTGGCGAGGAGCATCCCCAGGACCAGGATCCACGCTGCCCGATGCGCTGGCTCCACGTGTCCGACCCCACGTCGCAGGGTCCAGGGTACCACCCGGCGCCCTGCGCTGTGGGGACCGCGTCAGGTGCGATCGCCCTTGAGGCGGATGCGGCCCACCAGATCGAGGCGCCAGGTCACCGAGAAGCTCTGGGGGTCGGTGCGCACCGCGTAGGGGTGCTCGATGCGGTAGGGCGTGTGGTACCAGCCGTCGGCGCCGAGCCGGAAGCCCAGGTAGCGCCCCGTCTCCACGTCGAGGGCCAGGCCGCCGCCGAGCTGCAGGTACTCCGACCGCGTGACCGCCACCTCGGTGGACCGCTCGAGCACGCTCGGCAGGAAGACCCCCGACGCCGTGTCGGCAGGACCGCGGTAGCCGAGGCCCAGGTGCAGGTCGAAGGCCACACGGCGCGCCTGGTCGGGATCCTGCCACACCACCAGCTCGGCGCCGCCGCCCACGTCGAGCGCGTGGCCGTCGCGCAGCGTGAGCGTGGGACCGGTGCTGCCGTCGGGCTTCACCGTCTCGATGTCGCCCGGCAGCTCTGCCGTGAAGGCCAGCCGCAGGTAGGGGTTCGCAGGCCCGCGGACCACGCTGAAGGCCGCGCCCAGCCGCACGCCCACGCCGGGAGGGGAGGCGCCGCGCCCGGGGCCGTACAGGGTGGCGCCGGCCAGCGGGATGCGGAAGGCCAGGTCGAGGCGCGAGGTGAGCGGCAGGCCGCGCGCGTAGTCCTCGCGGAAGGGAGCGGCCGCGAGGCCGAGCCACACGCCGCGGCTGCCACCGCTGCGGATCTCGGGGGGATCGTCGATCGCCGGGCCGTTCTGGTAGGACCCGGTGTCGCTCGCCGGCTCGTAGAGCATCTCGCGCGCGGCGGGGAAGCGGATCAGCTGGCTGGCGGTGATCGGCACGCCGATCGTGACGGCCAGGCCGGTGTAGACCGCGAAGTCCAGGCCCAGGTCCACGTCGTGCCGCACGAGGTCGCGGGCGCCGAAGGTGCGATCGCCCTCCTCGAGGCCGGCCTGATCGAACAGCCCTCCGTAGGCCACGTGCAGGTCGGCACGCAGGTTGGGGGGCAGGTCGGTGACCTCGGCGGCCACGGCGTGGCGCGCAGGTCCCGCCAGCAGGGCGAGCGACGTCGGCAGGAGCAGGCGGCGCAACGGGTCTCCGGCGGCGGGCGTGGCCCGCGCCCACGATAGGCGGCGGGGTGCAGCGCGTCCAGCCCCGGGCGCTCTATCCCCTCAGGGGCGCGGCGGCGCCGTCACCCTGCGGGTGGGGTCGGCATCTTGGCGTGCACCGGGGGCGCGACGATACACGGCCCGCCGAATGCGCTCCGGCGCACTGCGTCCAAGTGGCGTGGTCCCCGGGAGGATCCCATGACCCCAGCCCTCCGACGCCTGATCGCCCTGCTGCTGCTCACGCTGGCGCCCGCCGCGTGGGCCAGCCCCGCCCACGACTTCACCCTGCGCGACGTCAACGGGCAGAGCGTGTCGCTCGCCTCGCTCAAGGGCAAGGTGGTGGTGCTGTCCTTCTGGGCCACCTGGTGCGGCCCGTGCAAGGAGGAGATGCCCCACCTCGACAAGCTCTACGGGGCCAAGAAGGACGCCGGGCTCGTGGTGCTGTCGATCTCCACCGACGACGCCCGCACGGCGTCGAAGGTCAAGCCCTTCATCGCGTCGAAGGGCTTCTCCTTCCCCGTGCTGCTCGACCGCGACTCCTCGGTGGTGGGCATCTACAACCCGAGCAAGAGCCTGCCGTACACGGTGCTGATCGGTCGGGACTTCGAGGTGGTGGAGGCGCACACCGGGTACGACCCGGGCGACGAGGTCGCGCTGGCCGCGAAGATCGACAAGCTCCTGGCGGCGCCGGCTCCGTGAGTCCGAAGCCCGGCCTGGCCTGCGGTGCGCTGGCGGTCGGGCTGCTGCTCGCCTGCCCGGGCGGCGCCCGCGCGCAGGACGGTGGGGGCCCCGAGCCCACGCCCGTCTCCGCCCCGGAGCCGGAGCCCGCGCCCGCGCCGGACCCCGCACCCGAGCCGGATCCCGCGCCCGAGCCCGGGCCCGACCCCACCCCGGAGCCCGAGCCGCTCGCCGATCCCGGGACCCCCGTCCCCCGCAAGCGCAAGGTCGACGTCTCGCGGGTGTTCACCGACGACCTCGAGCTCCGCTACTGGCAGGTGCCGGATCAGCTCGCGGGCTTCGAGGACACCCGGGTGCTCGACTACGTGGAGCTGGTGAACCGCTTCACGGCGAACCTCCGCGTGGGGTGGTTCTCGCTGTACGGCCAGTTCGACCACGTCTCGCTCTTCGCGAACACCTACCAGCTCGACGACGTGCGGCGCATCGAGCGCGAGCTGCTGTCGCCGGGCCTGTGGTCGCCCCTGCTGCCCGGCACCTACGACCCCGTCACGCAGGGGGACGAGGGCTGGGATCTCGCCGCCCGCAACGCCTACCTCACCCTCGAGAAGCTCCGCTTCGGCTACGACAAGGGCAACCTGTCGGTGATGCTGGGCGACAGCTACGCCAGCTTCGGCCGCGGCATCGTGCTGGACGTCGACCGCAACGTCGACATCGACGTGGACTCGTCCATCCAGGGCATCAAGCTGGTGTGGCGCCCCGGGGCCTGGGACGTCACCGGCGTCTTCGGCTTCCTCAACCGCCAGCAGGTCTTCCAGGACAACCCGAACCTGGGCATCCCCGGCGAGCGGCGCCACCTCCTCGCGGGCCTGCGCCTGGATCGCTTCGGCCTGGGGCCCGCCAACCTCGGCGCCCACGCGGTGGTCACCAGCTACACCGACGAGATCGGCTGGGCTGCGGGCTTCGACAACGCCGGCACCACCCCCGACGTGGTGGCGGCGGGCGGCAGCGTGGAGCTGCTGGGCCTGGGACCCACGGACTGGTTCGTGGAGGCCGACGGCTTCGCCTACCCCACCGACGACGCGTGGGGGGGGGGCACGCCCTCGCCCGGCTACGCGATCTACGCGTCGGGTGCGATCTACGGGGGCCCCACCACCTGGCTGGTGGAGTTCAAGCGCTACGCGAACAGCCAGTGGAACAACAACCTGCTCACGCCCGAGCTGTACCAGGTGGCCATCCCGCCCACGCTGGAGTTCGAGCGCGCCATCACCGAGGACAGCGCGGCCGCGGTGGGCAGCAACGACATGTGGGGCGGCCGGGTGCGCATGGACTGGACCGCGATCCCCGGCGCGCTCGTGCCCTACTGGAGCGTCGGCCTCTTCCGCGACGAGGACGACAGCCCGCTGCACTTCAACCCCACCCCCGAGACCATCCTGCACCCGATGGTGGGCCTCGAGTACACGGCCGACGGCTGGGCCGTGCTGTTCGACCTCGGCCACCGCTCCGACCTGCGCGACGACGGGGCCGACGGCACGTCCTACGGCGCCGACCACCAGCTCCACGGCGTGCTCACGCTGCGCGCGCCGCTGCCCTCGCAGTTCAGCCTCGACCTCAACGTGCAGGGCGAGTGGTTCCGCTGGGGCGTCAACGCCATCCAGCAGACCGACTACACCGAGTGGGAGACCTCCTTCACCGTGGGGTGGGGGAACAAGGTGGCGCTCACCTGGTTCACCGACGTGTCCACCAACCCGCTGATCACCACCACCGGCAACCTCTCCGACATCGTCTACGGCGCCGCGGAGCTCCAGGTGAAGCCCATCCCCCAGCTCACGCTGCGCGCCTTCTACGGCGCCTACAAGAGCGGGATCCGCTGCTCGGGCGGCCAGTGCCGCGTGCTGCCCGGCTTCGAGGGCGCGCGGCTGGCGGTCACCACCACCTTCTGATCGGACGCCCGGGGCCACCTCGGGTGTCAGGCTTCCGCAACGCACCCTCGACAAGGCCTTGCTGCACGGCCACGTGGGGGGTCGCCCCCGACCCGAGGCCCCCATGTCGCTCCGCACCTGGTGCGCGCTCGGCGCGCTCCTGCCCGTCACGGCCCTCGCCGGTCCCCTCGAGATCGCGTCCGCCACGGCCTCGTCCACCTACAGCGAGCAGCCCGGCTACGACGCCGACAAGGTCTTCGACGGCAAGCAGGGCAGCTCCTGGGTCGAGGGGGAGTCGGGCAGCGGCCTGGGCGCCTGGATCGAGCTCGACCTCGGCGGCGAGAAGACGGTGGAGCAGGTCCGCATCTGGGGCGGCGACTGGTCGAGCTGGGAGTACTGGAACCGCGCCAACCGTCCGAAGGAGGTGGAGCTCAAGTTCTCCGACGGCTCGGCCCAGGTGGTCACGCTGAAGGACGAGAAGGTGGCGCAGACCTTCGCGATCGAGGGCGGCGGCAAGAAGACGAGCACCGTGCGCCTGCGCCTGAAGTCCACGTACAACGGCACCACGTGGTTCGACACCGGCATCAGCGAGGTCCAGCTCCTCGGCGCCTCGAAGGACGGCCGCATCGTGGGCGCCGCCACGGCCTCCTCGGTCGCCAAGGAGGACGGCGACGGCAACTACCAGCCCGCCAACGCGGTCGACGGCCTGGTCGACAGCATGTGGTGCGAGGGCGACGCGGGCGATGGCACGGGCCAGTGGTTGGCGGTCGACTTCGGCGAGCCGCGCACGATCTCCAAGGTCTCGCTCGTCGACGGCATCGGCAGCTCGATGGCGCTGTGGTTCAAGGCCAACCAGGCCACCTCGCTCCAGCTCGCCTACAGCGACGGCAGCACCCACGTGCTCGCCATTGATCGCCCGTCCTTCCGCCTCACGACGTACGATCTCCCGCAGGTCATCACCTCGTCGGTCAAGCTGACGGTGACCGGCGTCAAGCCCGGCAAGGAGTTCAACGACCTCTGCCTCAGCGAGGTCTCCTTCGCCGAGTGAGACGGGAGCCACCCCGCCTGGAGTCCCGCCGATGCGCGTTCGCGCCCTCGTCCTCGCCCTGATCGTGCTCGCGGCCTGCGCCAACGACATCGTGTCGCTGGGCGGCGTGCGCCAGATCGACACCTGGCAGCAGGCGCCCACCGACGAGGTCGACATCCTCTTCGTGGTCGACAACTCCAACTCCATGGAGCTGGAGCAGAACCTGCTGGCCGCCGGCTTCGACGCCTTCATCAGCCGGGTGGACGAGGCGAACATCGACTTCCACCTGGGCGTGATCACCACGGCCTTCCTCTACGACGACCCCGACCGCGGCGTGCTCCGCGGCGATCCGCGCATCCTCACGCGCGACAGCACCCGCATCGACGCGAACACGGGCGAGCTGCTCGACTACGTCGGCCTGTTCCGCGAGCGGGCGCTGGTGGGGCTCCGGGGCTCCGGGCGCGAGAAGGGTCTCGAGGCCGCCTCCTTCGCCTTGTCCACCACGATGACCAGCACCGGGGGGCCCAACGAGGGCTTCCTGCGCCCCTCGGCCAACCTGCTCGTCGTGTTCGTGTCGGACGAGGACGACTGCTCCGACGAGGGGCGGCTCGGCGCCGAGGCCGACAACCTCGACTGCTACCGGAAGTCGGAGCTGCTCACCCCCGTGTCCACCTTCGTGCGTCGCTTCGAGGCGCTCAAGGGCAACGAGCGCGTGGTGCAGGTGGCGGCCATCGTGGGCCTGCAGGACGCCCGCTCGGTGTGTGCCCAGACCACGCAGCCGGGGCTCCGCTACATCGAGCTCGCCGAGGCGCTCAACGGCCTGTCGAACAGCATCTGCGAGAGCGAGGCCGTCTGGCGCGACTTCCTGTTCACGCTGGGCCTGAACGCCTCGGGCATCCTCACGGTCTTCGAGCTGTCGTCGGGCGTGAAGGACGGCACCCTCGAGGTGTACGTGGACGACGTCCTGCAGGTGGAGGACCCCGAGAACGGCTTCACCTTCGACCCCGAGACCCGCACCATCACCTTCCACGGCGACGGCGTGCCCCCGCGCGGCAGCCAGATCCGGGCGGAGTACGAGGCGGCGATCGGCACCTGATCCGCCCGGCGCCTCAGGGCGCCGGCAGCCGCGGGGGCGCTGGCGGCAGGTGGGGCACCAGGGCGCGCAGGCCGTCGAGGTCGGCCACGCCGCCGTCCACCTCCGGCAGCGTCCACACGGGCGCGCGACCGGCCGCGGCGAGCCGGGCCGCGGTGGCCACGTGGCGGGCGCTGTCGCGGGCGCGACGGTGCACTGCGTCGGCGAGGGCCGCGCGCACGGCCGCCCAGGCCTCGGCGGGTACATCGCGTGCGCCGTCAGGGATGGCCGCCACCAGCGCCTCGGCCGGCAGCCCGAGGGGCGCGGCGGCGCGGGTGAGCAGGTAGCCACCGAACTGCAGGCCGTCCTCGCGCACCACCCCGAGGAAGTCGAGGAGGTCCTCCTCGCGGGGGGACACGGCGCTGGCCACCAGCAGCACACGCGTGGTGGGGGCCTGCAGCAGCGCCTGCACCGCCGCGCTCCGCTCCCGCAGGCCGCCGGCGAGGGAGCCCACCAGCTCGAAGAAGTGGACGAGGTCGTCGAGCACCTTGGGGCCCGCGAGGCGCCGCACGACGTCCACCGCGCGCCGCGTGGCCACGCCCAGCAGGCCCTGCGACGGCGTGAGGAGGGCGCCGAGCAGGTTGCGATCGAGGATGCGACGGATGCGCGCCGGGGCCCGGAAGAAGTCCACGGCGTGCTGGCTCGGTGGCGTGTCCACCACCACCACGTCCCAGCGCCCGTCGTGGGCGAGCTGGTGCAGCCGCTCGGTGGCCATGTACTCGTGCCCGCCCGTCAGGCGGGTGGACAGGGCCTCGTAGTAGGGGTTCGCGAGGAGGCGGGCGGCGAGGTCGGCGTCCCCGGCGTGGGTGCGCACCAGGGCGTCCCAGGTGGCCTTCCGGTCGAGCATCAGGGCGTCGAGGCGACCCCCGGCGGCGGTGACCTCCGGCAGGTCGAGCGCCTGGGGCTCGTTGCCGAGGTGGTCGATGCCCAGGGCGTCGGCCAGCCGACGCGCGGGGTCGATGGTGAGCACCACCACCTGGCGTCCCGAGGCGGCGAGGGCCACGGCGAGCGCGGCAGCGGAGGTGGTCTTCCCCGCACCTCCCACGCCGCAGCACAGCAGCACCTCCACGCTCACGGGGCCCCCAGGTGGGCGCGCAGGGGCGGCAGCAGGTCGTCGAGGCGGCCCGGATCGGCCAGGCGCGCCAGCGACGCGAGCGGCACGGGGTGGCCCACCACCTCGGGCAGGCGGCGCGCCAGCTGCGCGAGGGCCTCCACCTGGGCACGGTGACGCCGCAGCTCGCTCCGCGCGAGGTCGGCGAGGAGCGGTGGTGCCGGCTCGTCCGGACCGGCGCCGGCCGTCAGCGCGGCGGTCACTGCGGCCTCGTCGAGCCCGTCGGGCCAGGGGGGCAGCCGCTGGTTGACCACGGTGAGCACGGGCGGCGCGCCGTCGGTGGCCAGGGCGTGCGCGAGCTCCACGCTCTCCTGCACGGGCAACGCCTCCGGCAGCGTGACCAGCACCACGCCCGTGCGCTCCGGGTCGCCGAGCAGGCCCTCGATGATCGCGGCCAGATCGTGGAAGGGTCCCACGGCGGTCATCTCCGCCATCGCGCGCGCGGCGGCGAGCAGGGTGAGCCCGTGGCCGGTGGCGGGGGCGTCGAGCACCACGAGGTCGAAGACGGGATCGTCGCGCTGGGGGGCCGCGAGCATGTCCTCCACCTTGCCCAGCTGCACCACGTCGGTGAGGCCCGGTACGGCCTCGACGAAGCCCGCCATCACGCGGCTCTCGAAGAACCAGCGGGCCAGGGCCCCCACGTGCAGCTTGCGCTGGCCGAAGTCCCCCAGGCAGGCCGTGGCCGACAGCGACATGAGGTGCAGGCCGGGCGCCACCTCACGGGGACCGTAGGCGGCGTCGGGCAGGCCGAGGGTGCGGGCGAGGCTGGCCTGGCCGCCGAGCTCCACCACGCAGGTGCGCAGGCCCTCGCGGGCGGCGGCCAGCCCCAGGGCCGCCGTGGTGGTCGTCCGTCCCACGCCTCCCTTCCCGGTCACGACGAGGAGCTCGTGGTCGCGCAGCGCCCTCACCCAGGCTCCGGGAGGGCATCGCGCAGGCCCGTGAGCACGGCCCGGAAGGTGCGCGCCGACAGCAGCATGCCCAGGTGGCCCGCGCCCTCCACCGCCACCGAGCGCGCCGGGTCGGCGCAGGCGGACTCGGCGGGCACCACCTCGGGATCCTCCGGGCACCACACCGACAGCGTGTCGACCCCGCAGCTCGCGAGGCCGTCGAGGTCGTGGGCGTCGGGGCGGATCTCGCGCGCCAGGGTGCCCGGGTAGAAGACCGCCAGGCGGGTGCCGCGCCAGGGGGTGCCCAGGGTGACGAGGCGGCGCACGGTGGCGGCGCCGTCCAGGTGGTGGCAGAGCCAGGCGGCCACCAGCCCTCCGAGGCCGAAGCCCACGAGGTCGACCTGCGTGGCGCCGGTGGCCTCGCGCAGGCGGCCCACCTCGCCCTGGAGGCGCTCCGCGAGCTGGCCCAGCGAAGCGTCCTGGTGCGACAGGCGCACGGGCCACACGGCGAGCCCCCGCTGGCGCAGGAAGACCTCCAGCAGGGCCAGGGCACCCCGACCGAGGCGCGGGTCGGGCACGAGCAGCACCGGACAGCCGGAGGTCTCGCGGGGCAGGGGCGCGTCGGCCCACCCGATCGGACGCAGCGCCAGCAGCACGAAGCCGGCGATGGTCTCGCGGGCGAGCACCGCGTGCCGCGTGGGCGTCCACCGCACGCGCTCCTGCCGGTGGACATCGTGGATCGTCAGGCCCCGCCACGCGAAGGCGGCCCGCACCAGCAGCCCGAGGCTCAGCAGCACGACGCCGGCCTGCACCAGGCCGGGGACGAGGACGTACAGCAGCCAGGTCGCGGAGAGCATCCGATCTTGTCGCCAGGGTCGGGCGTCCCTATATCTGCGCGGGCTCCGGCCGGAGGATCGTCGTGCCGATCTACGAGTACCGCTGCGAGGCATGCGGAGAGGACTTCGAGAAGATGGTGAAGCTCGACGCGCCCGTGCCGGCCTGCCCCGCGTGCGGGGCCGCCCAGACGCGCAAGCTCATCAGCGCCTCCTCCTTCGTGCTGAAGGGCGGTGGCTGGTACAAGGACCACTACGGGCTGAAGTCCTCCAAGGGCGGGGGCTCGGAGGGCAGCTCCGGCGGCTCCTCGAGCGGGTCGTCCGGCGGCGGGTCCTCCAGCGGCTCGGCCGCATGAGCGCGCGGCTCCTCGACGGCAAGGCCCTCGCGGCCCGGGTCCGTGGCGAGCTCGCCGACCAGGTGCGCGGACTGGCGCGGGCGCCCGGCCTGGCCGTGGTGCTCGTGGGCGAGGATCCCGCCAGCAGGGTCTACGTGCGGAACAAGGCGCGGGCGGCCGAGGCGATGGGGCTGGTGCACCGGCAGATCGACCTGCCCGCCGACACCACGCAGGCGCGCCTCCTCGAGGTGGTCCGCGCCCTCGGTGACGATCCCGCCATCGACGGCATCCTCGTGCAGTTCCCGCTGCCGCCCCACCTGTCGCAGGCCGCCGTGCTCGACGCGATCCCGGTGGCGAAGGACGTGGACGGACTGACCACGGCCAGCCTCGGTCTGCTGGCCCAGGGCCGGCCTGGCCTCGTGGCCTGCACCCCCAAGGGCTGCATGCGGCTGCTCGACGAGGCGGGCGCGGTGCTCGAGGGCGCCCACGCCGTCGTGGTGGGGCGCTCGAACATCGTCGGGCGGCCGATGGCCATGCTGCTCGAGCAGGCCAACGCCACGGTCACGGTGTGCCACTCGCGCACGCGCGATCTGCCGGCCGTGTGCCGCACCGCCGACATCCTCGTGGTGGGGGTGGGCCGGCCCGAGCTGGTGCGCGCCGACTGGGTGGCGCCCGGTGCCGTGGTCATCGACGTGGGCATCAACCGGAAGGCCGACGGGCGCCTCTGCGGCGACGTCGCCACCGACGAGGTGGCCGAGGTGGCGAGCGCCGTCACGCCGGTCCCCGGGGGCGTGGGCCCGATGACCATCGCGATGCTCCTCGCCAACACCGTCGAGTCCGCCCTGGCGCGCGGCGCATAGCTGCGCTTCCAGGCGGGCTACCGGGCAGGGGACAGCATTTGGTCACGCCCGGTGGCGAGGGAGGTCCCGACGGGCCATAGAGGCGCCCCCTCGTCCGCCCGGAGCCGGGATGAGCCGGCGCACGCCGCTGCATGATCGCCACGCCGCCCACGGCGCCCGCTTCGTGGACTTCGCCGGCTTCGAGATGCCGGTCTGGTACACGGGCCTGGTGGAGGAGCACCTGCGGGTGCGCTCGGCCGTGGGCCTCTTCGACGTCAGCCACATGGGCGAGCTGCGCGTGCGCGGCGCCGGGGCGGCGGCCGCGCTCGATCGCCTCGTCACCAACGACATCTCCGGGCTGGCCGTCGGCCAGGCCCGCTACACGCTGATGTGCAACCACGAGGGTGGCGTCGTCGACGACCTGGTGATCTACCGCCTGGCCGACGACGACTTCCTCGCCGTGGTCAACGCCGCCAACCGCGACAAGGATCGCGCCTGGGCCGAGGCCCACCTCGAGGGCGCCGACCTGGTCGACGAGGGCGACCTCTGGTGCCAGCTCGCCCTGCAGGGGCCGCTCGCCGCCACGGTGCTCGCTCCGCTCACCGACGTGGCCCTCGACGGCGTGGGCACCTACCACCACGCCCTGGGCACGGTGGCCGGGGTGCCCGGCTGCGTCGTCGCCCGCACCGGCTACACGGGCGAGGACGGCTTCGAGATCTACGGTCCCTCCGACGCCGCCGAGGCCCTCTGGGACGCGGTGGTCGCCGCGGGCGCGCCCCACGGCCTGCTCCCCATCGGCCTCGGAGCGCGCGACACGCTGCGCCTCGAGGTGCGCTACCCGCTCTACGGCCACGAGCTCGACGACCACACCGCCCCCCACCAGGCCAAGCTGATGTGGACGGTGAAGCTCGACAAGCCCGGCGGCTTCGTGGGCGCCGAGGCCATCCGCGCGCGACGCGCCTCGGGCGCCGACGATCTGCGCCTCTGCGGCTTCGTGATCGACGGCAAGCGCATCGCGCGCGAGGGCACCCCGGTGGTGGTCGACGGCGCGCCCGTCGGCCGGGTCACCTCCGGCACGCGCGCGCCCAGCCTCGATCGCTCGGTGGGGCTCGCCTACGTGCCGAAGGCCCTCGACGTGGTGGGCGGGAGCCTCACGCTCGATGTCCGTGGCACCCCGGTGCAGGCCACCGTGGTCAAGGGTCCCTTCTACCGCCGCGACGCCTGAAGCGCGTCGCAGCCCGCGTCAGCCCCCCCTCCCGGGTCCACCTGCCCGGGCCTCCCCGGAGGACGAGATGAACATCCCCGAGACGCTGCGCTACACCGATCACGACGAGTGGATCCGCGCCGACGACGACGGCACCGTGGTGATCGGCATCACCGACTTCGCGCAGGACGCCCTCGGCGACATCGTCTTCGTCGACCTCCCCGCGGTGGGCGACACCTTCGCGGCGGGCGAGGCCCTGGCCGAGGTCGAGTCCACCAAGGCCACCGCCGAGATCTACACCCCGGTCGCGGGCGAGGTGGTCGAGGTGAACGGCGAGCTCGACGGCAGCGAGGAGCTCGTGAACAGCGACCCCTACGGGCAGGGGTGGATGGTGCGGCTGCGCGCGGCCGACACCTCGGCGCTGGCCGCGCTCAAGGACGCTGCGGCCTACCGCGTGAAGATCCAGGGCTGAAGCCCCCTCTCTCCGGGGCGCGGCCCCGGGCTCGGAGCACGGTGTGAACGACCAGGCATTCGTGGCGCGGCACGTGGGGCCGCGTGCTGCCGACGTGGAGGCGATGCTCGCCACCCTCGGCCTGTCCAGCCTCGACGAGCTCGTCGACAAGGTGGTCCCCGCGGGGCTCCGCCTCGAGCGGCCGCTCGACCTGCCGCCCGCGGTGGGGGAGCACCAGGCGTTGGCACGCCTCGCCGAGCTGGCGGGGGCCAACAAGCCCGTCCGCGCCTACCTGGGCATGGGCTACCACGGCACGCTCACGCCGGGGGTCATCCTCCGGAACGTGCTCGAGAACCCGGGCTGGTACACGGCCTACACGCCCTACCAGGCCGAGATCGCGCAGGGCCGCCTCGAGGCCCTCCTCGTCTTCCAGATGATGGTGCAGGACCTCACCGGCCTCGAGGTGAGCAACGCCTCGCTGCTCGACGAGGCCACGGCCGCCGCCGAGGCGATGGCGATGTGCCACCGCATCGCGCCGCGCGGGCTCACGCAGCGCACCGAGACCTTCTTCGTCGACGAGGCCTGCCACCCGCAGACCGTCGCGGTCACGCGCACCCGCGCCGAGGCCCTGGGCTGGACCGTGGTGGTGGGCGATCCGCTCGCCCTCGACCCCGAGGCCACGCCGGTCTTCGGTGCGCTGGTGCAGGATCCTGCCAGCGACGGTCGGCTCCGCGATCTCGCGCCGGTGGCCACGCGCCTGCACGCCACGGGGGCGGCCTGTGTCGCTGCCGTCGACCTCCTCGCGCTCACCCTGCGTGCCGAGCCCGCCGCCTGGGGCGCCGACATCGCCATCGGCTCGTCGCAGCGCTTCGGCGTCCCCATGGGCTACGGCGGCCCCCACGCCGCCTTCCTCGCCTGCAGCGCCGCCCACGCGCGCAAGATGCCGGGCCGCATCATCGGCGTCACGATCGACGCCCAGGGCCGTCCCGCCTACCGCATGGCCCTGCAGACGCGCGAGCAGCACATCCGTCGCGCGAAGGCCACGTCGAACGTGTGCACCGCCCAGGTGCTGCTCGCCGTGGTCGCCGCGATGTACACCGTGTGGCACGGCCCCGAGGGGCTCCGGGCCATCGCCGAGCGTGTCCACGGTCACACCGCCCGCCTCGCGCGCGGGCTCGCCGCGGCCGGCTTGGCACCCCAGGGCGAGGTGTGGTTCGACACCGTCACCGTGCAGGCCGGCGGCAAGGCCTCCGCCTTCCTCGCCGACGCGCGCGCCCGCGGCATCGAGCTCCGCGATCACGGCGACGGTCGGCTCTCGATCGCGCTCGACGAGACGGTCACCCGCGCCGACGTCGACGAGCTCCTCGAGGTCTTCGGCGCCTCGGCCGATGCCGACGCTGCCGCGCTGCCTGCGGCGAGCTGGCCCGCGTGGGCGCGCCGCACCTCGGCCTACCTCCAGCACCCGGTGTTCTCGCGCTTCCGCAGCGAGACCGAGATGCTCCGCTACCTGCACCGGCTCGAGAGCCGCGACCTGTCGCTCACGTCGGCGATGATCCCGCTCGGCTCGTGCACCATGAAGCTGAACGCCACGGCCGAGATGGAGGCCGTCACCTGGCCGGGCTTCGGCGCGCTCCATCCCTTCGTGCCGCGCGGTCGCGCCCAGGGCTACGCCACGCTGCTGGGCGACCTCGAGCGCTGGCTCGCCGAGATCACCGGCTTCCACGCCACCTCCCTGCAGCCCAACGCCGGCAGCCAGGGCGAGTACGCGGGCCTGCTGGTCATCCGCGCCTTCCACCAGGCGCGGGGCGAGGCACACCGCACGGTCTGCCTCATCCCCACGTCCGCCCACGGCACCAACCCGGCCAGCGCGGTCATGGCGGGCATGGAGGTGGTGGAGGTCCGCTGCGACGACCACGGCAACGTCGACGTCGACGACCTCGCGGCCCAGGCGGAGGCCCACGCCGACCGCCTCGCCGCCCTGATGGTCACCTACCCGTCCACCCACGGCGTGTTCGAGGAGGGCATCCGCGACATCTGCGCGGTGGTGCACCGCCACGGGGGGCAGGTCTACCTCGACGGCGCCAACCTGAACGCGCTCGTGGGCATCTGCCGTCCGGGCGATCTCGGCGCCGACGTCTGCCACCTCAACCTGCACAAGACCTTCTGCATCCCCCACGGCGGCGGCGGGCCCGGCATGGGTCCCATCGCGGTGAAGCGCCACCTCGCGCCCTTCCTGCCGGGCCACCCGGTGGTGCCGGGCGTCGGAGGCGACCAGGCCATCGGTCCGGTGAGCGCCGCGCCCTACGGCAGCCC
Organism: Alphaproteobacteria bacterium; assembly: GCA_020632955.1. Taxonomy (GTDB): domain Bacteria; phylum Myxococcota_A; class UBA796; order UBA796; genus JACKEO01. The sequence continues at coordinate 186,799 of JACKEO010000001.1, read as the reverse complement.
CAGCATCCTGCCCATCAGCTGGGCCTACATCGCGATGATGGGCGCCGACGGCCTTGCCCACGCCACCAAGCTCGCCCTGCTCGCCGCGAACTACGTGGCGAAGCGGCTCGAGGGCCACTTCGAGGTGCTCTACACCGGCCGCCATGGCTTCGTGGCCCACGAGTGCATCCTCGATGCCCGTGCCTTCAAGGACGAGGCGGGCGTGTCGGTGGACGACATCGCCAAGCGCCTGATGGACTACGGCTTCCACGGCCCCACGATGTCGTGGCCCGTGGCCGGCACGCTCATGGTCGAGCCCACCGAGTCCGAGTCCAAGGCCGAGCTCGACCGCTTCTGCGACGCGATGATCGCCATCCGCGCCGAGATCCGCGACGTGGCGCAGGGACGCTTCCCCGCCGACGACAACCCCCTGCACCACGCGCCGCACACGGCCGAGGTGCTGCTGTCCGACGCCTGGGATCGGCCCTACGGGCGCGAGCTGGCCGCCTACCCGGCGCCGGGCCTCCGCCGCTTCAAGCAGTGGCCCACGGCGGGGCGCGTCGACAACGTCTACGGCGACAAGAACCTGCGCACCTCGCTGCCCGACGACGCCGCGTGAGGCCTCCGGTCGCCGGCGCGCTGCTGCTCGGCTGCCTGGCCACGGCCTGGCCCGCGCTGCGGCCCGGCGACCCGGCCCTGGCCGCCCAGACCTGGGAGGCGCTGCAGGCCGACAAGGGCGACGCCTACGCCGACCCGCTCTACGTGGACGTGGCGGCGTATCAGCGGGACGTGGCGCCCTGGCAAGAGGGCTACGCGCTGTGCCGGGAGCGAATGGAGGTCATTGCTCGGGGGAGGCGGGAGGCGCTGTCGGGGCGGTGACGGGGTCTGGGTCGGGGCACTTCGCGGGGCGCGCTCGACCGTCGGTTTGCGGCTGATCTCGGGATGTGGGGCCCCCCATTCCAGCGGAGCTGGAATGGTTCCCCCCGCCATCCCTGCGCGCCGCTCGGGAGGTCTCTGGGGTGCGCCCCGACGGGGACACCACCGAGGCCGCCACCAGGTCCGTCGCCAGGGCAGCTCGCCTCGCGCTGCGGGAGAGTCCACCTGGTCGGCGAGCGGCCGCCCGGACGTGCTGCTCCTGCGACGACATCGGCCTCGAGCTCGTCGGGCCGTGGGGGCTCGACGACCACGCCGTCGCGCTGCCCACGCTCCAGGCCCTGATGGATCGCGGCGTCAGCTTCGATCGCGCTACGCGATGCCCTCCTGCTCCCCCACCCGCGCCGCGATGCTCACCGGTCGCTACGGCCGGCAGCGGCATCGGCGGGCCGCTGCGCATCGGGCGTCGTGGCGAGCCGAGCCTGCCCGCTGCGCGCCGAGGTGAGCCTGCCCGAGGTCCTGCACGCCGACCCGCGGGGCGGCTGGCGCACGGCGCTGGTGGGCAAGTGGCACCTCACCACGATCCGCGAAGACGCCCTGCACGCCCCCGCCCCAGCCGCCAGGGCTTCGACACCCACATCGGCTCGATCGGCAACCTGCAGAACGACCACAGCGTCGATGGTCAGCCCCAGAACTACTACGACTGGGAAAGGTGGTGGACGGCGAGGTCCAGCGCACCCCTGCGCACCTACGCCACCACCGACGAGGTCGACGACGCGCTGCGGCTGGTGCGCACGATGCCCGAGCCGTTCTTCCTCCAGGTCAGCTTCCACGCGTCCCACTACCCGTGGCAGCCGCCGCCGGCCGAGCTCACCCACGACGGCAACGACGGCTCGGGCGGCAAGGAGGCCCAGCGCTACCGGGCCATCGTCGACGCCCTCGACCACGAGATGGGGCGCCTGCTCGACGGGCTGCCGACCGCGATCGCCGACGACACGATCGTGATCTACCTGTCCGACAACGGCAGCGATCCGCGGGCGATGATGGCCGCCTACAAGGGCCACGCGTCCAAGGGCTTCGTCAGCGAGCTCGGCGTGCGCGTGCCGCTGGTGGTGGCCGGTCCGGGCGTGGACGGCGGCGGTCGCTGGGACCACAGCCTGGTGCACGCCGTCGACCTGTTCGCCACGGTGCTGGATCTGGCCGGCGTGCCGCGCGCCGTGGGCGACGACCTCGACAGCGTCAGCTTCGCGCCGCGGCTGCGCGACCCGTCCGCCCGCCGAGGCCCGCGACGTCGTGTCGCCGAGCAGTTCCAGCCCAACGGCGACGGCCCGTACAAGGTCGAGCGCATCATGATCCGCGACGACCGGTACAAGCTGGTCCGCGACGACGCCACGGGCGTCGACCAGCTGTTCCTGCTCGACGGGTCGCTCCTCGAAGGCGACGACCTGTTGGAGGCACGCCAATGGCCCCGAGATCGTCGCCGTGCACGAGCGCCTCGCCGCGCGCCTGGCGACGGGCGACTACTGAGGCGACGCCACGGTCCAAGGCGCCCCGCGGAGTGCCCAGACGTCCTGACCCGCCGAAGCGACGATCCGCCAGACCGACTCAGACGGCTTCCGCGAAGGCTTCCAGGGTCTTGCGACGGGTGGCGTGCCGCAGCTTCCGCAGCGCCTTCAGCTCGATCTGGCGGATGCGCTCGCGGGTGAGCGCGAAGCGGCTGCCGATCTCCTCGAGGCTGTAGGTCGTGGGCTCGCCGATGCCGTAGCGCATGCGGATGACCTTCTCCTCGCGGGGCGTCAGCGTGGAGAGGACCGTGCAGATCTCCTCCGCGAGCGCCTGGGCCTCGACGGAGGCGGAGGGCGCCTCGGCGTCGGGGTTCTCGATGAAGTCCATCACGGTGCTGTCGCCGTCCTCGCCCACCTCGGCGTCGAGCGACATGGGCTCGCGCACCATGGTGAGCACCTCCTCCACCTTCTCCAGCTCCATCTCGAGGTGCTGGGCGATCTCGTCGACCGTCGGCTCGCGGCCGAGGGCCTGGTAGAGGTGCTTGCGGGTCTGGTTGACCCGGTTGACGATCTCGAGCTTGTAGATGGGGATCCGGATGGTGCGGATCTGCGACTCGATCGCCCGCACGATGGCCTGGCGGATCCACCACGAGGCGTAGGTCGAGAACTTGAAGCCACGGGTGTGGTCGAACTTCTCGACGGCCTTCATGAGGCCCAGGTTGCCCTCCTGGATGAGGTCGGCGAGCGGCAGGCCGCGGTAGCTGTACTGCTTGCCGATCGACACCACGAGGCGCAGGTTGGCCTTGATGAGCGCCGCCTTGGCGAGCTCCGCGTCGGGACCGCCGTCGTCGATCCGGCGCGCGACCTCGACCTCCTCCTCCGACTTCAGCAGGCGGATGGCTCCCATGTTCTCGAGGTACCGGTCGAGGATCTCACCACCGTCCTCGGCCGACAGACGGATGCGGGGCTTGGCCATGGGGACTCCTGGGACCTGGGAGGTCACGGAACCGTCAAGCATGTGTCGTGCCAACCTGACGCGTCGTGACGGCAGGTGCCGGGAAGGTCGGAACGAGGCCCACCTTGGGCCGGCTCGTCCGCGTGTCCCGGCCCCGCGTCCCGATTCTGGAACCTCGGTCGTTCCAGAATCGGGACGCCGTCGTGTTCCTGGCACGTCCTCTGGGGGCCGGGCCTGACATCGATGTCGTGGTGCCACGGTGCGGCGCGCGGATCGGTTAGGTCCGGCTGTCCCTCGGGGATGGCGGAGGCCCGGTGTTCGCGTACCTGGTGGCCGGCGGTCCGGTGATGATCCCGATCGCGGCCTGCTCGTTGATGGCGGTCGCGGTCTTCCTGGAGCGCCTCTGGTCGCTGCGGCGCGGTCGGGTGGTGCCCCGTGCCTTCTGCGTCGAGGTCGTGGAGCTGGTCCGGCAGGGCAGGCTCGACGACGCCACCACCCGGTGCCGCACCCACCCGGTCGCGGCGGCGCGGGTGCTGGAGTCCGCCCTGGAGCTCCAGGGGCACCCGCGGGCGCGCATCCGTGAACGCCTGGAGGAGGTCGGACGGCGCGAGGCGGCCGACATGGAGCGCTTCGTGCCCGTGCTCGGCACCATCGCGGCGATCAGCCCGCTGCTCGGCCTGCTCGGCACGGTGGGCGGCATGATCCTCACCTTCCAGGTGATCCAGTCCGAGGGGCTCGGCAACGTCGGCAGCCTCGCGGGTGGCATCAGCCAGGCGCTGATCACCACCTTCGCGGGTCTCTCCGTCGCCATCCCCACGCTCATCGCCAACCGCTACGTGCTCTCGCGGGTCGACGCCATGCTCCTCGAGCTCGAGGAGGTCGCGAGCACCGTCCTCGATCTGCTCGACCCGGGCGAGCCGCTGCCCGTGGCCGCCGAGGGCTGAGCGTGCGCTTCGCCCGCCTGCGCCGCCCGGATCCGATCATCGACGTCTCGCCGATGATCGACATCGTCTTCCAGCTCGTCCTCTTCTTCATGGTCTCCACCACCTTCGTGTCCGCGCCAGGGCTCGAGGTGGAGCTGCCGCGTGCGAGCACCGACGAGGTCCTCGCCGAGCGCGACGACGTCAGCGTGTGGATCGGCGCCGACGGCAGCGTGGCCGTGGACGAGGAGCCGGTGGACCTCGCCGAGCTCCGCCTCCGCCTCCGCCGCGCCGCGGAGCGTGATCGCGGCACGCTCGTCATCCTGAAGGCGGATCAGGGGGTGCCGCACGGGCGCGTGGTCACCGTGATGGACCTCGCGCGCACCCTGGGGCTGGAGCGCATCGCCATCGCCACCGAGGCCGGGGCCGGCGAGGCCGGCGGGGGAGAGGACGAAGGCCCTTGAACCGCGGCGATCGCGGGGTAGGATGACCGCGGAGACGCCGTGGACGCCCGCACCCGACACATCCTCGTGCTGAGCGGACCCTTCGTCTTCATCGTGGGGATCATCGGCTTCACCATCTTCGGGGAGGGGGGAGCGCGCGACGTGTGGCGCCTGGAGCGCGAGGCCGACGTGTCGCAGCAGCGCTGGGCCGAGGCCGATGTCGCCAACGATCGTCGCCTCTTCGAGATCCAGCGCCAGAAGACGGACCACCTCCAGGTGGAGCGCCTCGCGGCCGACGAGCTCGGCCTCGCCCGTCCGGGGGCCACCCTCTACTGGTTCGAGGGTGACGAGATCGTGCGGGTCCGGTGAGCGCGCAGCCCGCCACGCCCGACGCCGGTGATGCCGCCGCGGCAGCGCACGAGGTCGTCGCCACCGGAGCCGACGAGGTCGTGGCCTCCGGCCCGCAGGGCCTGTGGGACGCCCTCCAGGAGCCATGGTCCACCGTGGCAGGGGGCTTCCACCTCGACGTGGGCGTCGCGCCCTGGTCGGTGCGTCTGCTCGTCGCGCTCGCCGGCCTGGCGCTCCTCGCGCGCGGCGCCTCCTTCGGGCGCGACGCACCGCGTCTGGCATCGGCGATCTCGGGCACCCTGCTCGCCGCCGGGGTGCTCGCCGCGTTCGGTCCTCCCGAGCGCTACGCGGTCCCCACGGCCGCCGCCGGGGTGCTCGCGCTGGGCGCCGCGGGGGTGCTGTGGGCGGAGCGGCTCAACCTCCGCCTCGGCCTCGCCTTCGTCGGGGTGCTGGTGGGTCTCGCGCTGTCGCTCGCCGGCCTCACCGCCTTCGGCAGCGTCACGCCCCCGTGGGTGCCCTGGGCCGTCGCGGGCGTGCTGGCCGTCGTGCTGCCCTGGGTGTTCGAGAGCATGCCCCGTCTCACCACGCCCACCGTGGGGGCGCTGGCGGTGTGCTGGTCGCTGGGCATGGCCACCTCGCTGCCCCTGCTCGTGGGCCTGGCGGCGCTGGGCCTGCTCCTGCAGGTCTACACCGGGGCCGCCGCCTCCCTCGACATCGACCCTCGGGCCGCCTGATGGCGAGGGGCGTGCGCGGTGCCGGGGAGAGGGGCCCACACGGCATGCTGGCCACGCGTGGCCCGGTCGGTGCAGGATGCATTGACCGGAACAGCGCGTTGCGGGAGTATGGCTCCCTCTCGCCGGCTCGGATAGCGGACGCCGCCACGGGGAGACACGATGGATGACAGCCTGACCGCCTACCTGCTCGTCGCCCTCGCGGGGCTGCTCTGCCTCGCCGCGGCGGTGATCCTGGGTGTGGTGCTGGTCATGGTCCTGCGACGTCAGCCGCAGGAGGGTGGCAGCACCGGCCGTGCGCCGGTGAACCCTGGCGGAGGCGGTCCTGCGCGGGCCCCCGTCGCGGGCCGTCCGGCCAGCCTGCCTCCGATGGATGACGGCCTCTCCGAGGACGAGCTCCCCACCGTGGTGGTCTCCACGCCGCCCACGCCGCCGCGCCCTGCGCCCGAGCCCCACCGGCCGGCCGCGCTCGGCGACGCGCCGCTCTCGCCGGCGCCGCAGCGCCGCAGCTCGGGCGCCACGATCATCGCCTTCGACGACGAGGAAGAAGACGACGACCAGTGAGCGCGGGCCGCGGCCCCTCCCGGGAGGGTGGCATGCTGCCTGACCACGACGCCGTCGAGTGGATCCCCGCCACGGGCACGTCGCCCGCGGTGGTGCTCACGTGTGAGCACGCCAGCGAGCGGCTGCCGTCGCCCTACGCCTGGCCCGAGGAGGATGCGCGCCTCGCCGGGACCCACTGGGCCTTCGATCTCGGCATCGCCCCGTTCGCGCGCGCGCTGGCCGCCGAGCTGGGCGCGCCCGCGGTGCTGTCGCGGTTCTCCCGGCTGCTGGTGGACCCGAACCGGCCTCTCGACGCCCCCACGCTGTTCCGGGACGTGGCGGACGGAGCGCCCGTGCACCTGAACACGGGCCTCGACGCCGCCGAACGTGCCCAGCGCATCGAGCGCTTCTACACGCCCTACCACGCCGCCTGCGACGCCGCGGTCGCCCAGGCGCCCGGCGCCGCGGTGCTCGGGCTGCACAGCTACACGCCGCTGTACGAGGGCGCGCCGCGTGCGGTGGAGGTGGGCGTGCTCTTCGAGGACGACACCGACCTCGGCGCGGCCTGGCTCGAGCTGCTCGACGGGCACGGCTACGACGTGCGTCCGAACGAGCCGTGGTCGGGGCTCGAGGGCCTGATGTACAGCCCCCAGCTCCACGCGCGTCGTCACGGACGGCGGGCCATCGAGCTCGAGATCCGCAACGATCTGCTCGCCGATCCGGACCAGGTGGCGCGCCTCGTGGCGCTCGTCGCCCACGCGGTGCGCGCCACCCTGCCGTAGCGCGCCCCCGGCACCGATCAGACCTGCTCCACGCGCTCCACCTCACCGGGGAAGGCGGCGAGGAGCGCCCGCGCGATGCCGTGCTGCAGCGTGAGCGTGGAGGCCGGGCAGCCGACGCAGGCGCCCGTGAGGTGCACCCGTGCCACGCCGTCCCGCACCTCCAGCAGCTCGAGGTCGCCGCCGTCCCGGTGGATGCCGGGCAGCACCTCGTGCTCGAGCACCTCCCACACGGCGCGCTCCAGGGCGTCCCGGTCGCCCACCTCCCGCGGGGTCAGGGGCGATCCGGCCGCGAGCACGTGCTGGCGCACGGCGGCGGTCACGGCAGCGTCCAACGGGTCCCAGGGCGCGCCGGGGCTGCGCTGCACGGTGAGCGTGTGATCGCGCACGAGCACCGACAGCACATCGGCACGCGCGAGCAGGTCCTCCACGAGCGGGGGGGAGGCCGCCCCGGCGGCGAAGAAGGCCCGGCCGGCGCAGAGCACGCGGTCGGTGACGTAGAGGCGGCCATCGGGGTTGGGGGTCTCCCGCGCCCGCAGGCGCACGCGGGCGACGACGCGCCATCGCCCGTCGACGTGGTCGAGCTGGAGCCCGTGGAGGCGGTGGACGTCCTCGTCGCGGGCGACGAGCGGCAGGCCCTCGAAGGCGGGGTGCGGCGTGGCGAAGTCGCCGTCGGTGACCTGCACCAGCCAGCCTCCACGCACCGGCAGGAGCGCCAGGTGCGCCGACCGGTCGGGCGGCAGGCTCGCGAGGGCCTCGGCGGCGCCAGGCGTGAGCGCAAGCGGACCCAGCGGCGCCAGCTCCGGGTCGCGCTCCAGCCCGAGGGCCGCCTTGAGTGCCGTCCACACCCCCACGGGGCCTTCCTCGCGCCTAGTGGCTTCGGCTGGCGGTGGCCCCGCCGGCGGTGGGTGCGCTGCCGTCGGAGCCCGTGAGCGCGGCCAGATCGGCGAAGAGATCCTCCTCCGCCTGTGCGCGCCCGAAGAGGAAGCCCTGCGCAGCGTCGACGCCCAGCTGCCGGAGCACCTCCACCTGGGCCTGGGTCTCGACGCCCTCGGCGACGACGCGGAGCTCGAGGCTGGACGCGAGGTCGGCGATGGTCGACACCACCCGTGTCTTGCGGTCGTCGGTGCCGATGCCGCGGACGAAGGACTTGTCGATCTTCAGCTCGTCGACCGGGAGGCGCGCCAGGTAGTGCAGCGAGGAGTACCCGGTGCCGAAGTCGTCGATGACGAGCCGCACCCCGAGCTCGCGCAGCTGGCTGAGCACCTCCACCGCGCGCTCGCCCTCGGCCATGGCGGCGGACTCCGTGAGCTCCAGCCGCAGGGCCGAGGCGGGCAGGCCCGAGCTCGACAGGGCCGCGCGCACCTGGGCCACCAGATCGCGCTGGTAGACCTGCGGGGCGGCGAGGTTCACGCTGACGTAGCCCTCGCGGAGCACGCCCGCGCCGGCCCGCAGGCGCACGAGCATCGCGCAGGCGCGGGTGAGCACGGTCTCGCCGATGGGGTGGATGAGCCCGTTGCGCTCGGCCTGGGGGACGAACTCGCTCGGCGAGACCCAGCCGCGGTCGGGGTGGGGCCACCGCAGCAGCGCTTCCAGCCCCTGCACCCGCCCGTCCACGAGGCCCACGATGGGCTGGTAGTGCAGGCGGAGCTGGTCGGTGGCCACGGCGTGGCGCAGGTCGCGGTCGAGCTGGAGCAGCGCGAGGTGCTGCGCCCTCAGCGCGCCATTGAAGCGCACCAGGCGCGACCCCGAGGTCATCTTGGCCTGGGCCAGGGCCGACTGGGCATCGCGCAGCGGCGCATCGACGTCGGGGGTCTCGGCGTCGGCCACCGCCAGGCCCGCCTTGGCGCTCGGGTACACGAGGTGGTCGTCGAGCGACACCGCCTGGCTGAGCGCACCGAGGATGATCTTGCCCTGCACCTCGGGGGGCTCGGCGCTGTCGGCCGGCAGCAGGACGGCGAACTCGTCGTTCCCCAGACGGGCCACCATCCGATCCGGCACCACCTCCAGCAGGCGCTCGGTGGTCCAGCGAAGCAGTCGGTCGCCCACGTGGTGGCCGAAGCCCTCGTTGATCGCCCGCAGGTTGTCGAGGTCGAGGCAGAGCACGGCGTAGGTGCGCCCCCCGCGCCGCGCGCGCTCCTGCGCCACCTCGAGGGCGTCCAGGAAGCTGGCGCGCCCGGGCAGGCCGGTGAGCGGGTCGGCGTCGCCGCGCCGCACCACCGCGTGCGTGGGCACCACGGTGATCATCCCCCGCAGCATGGCCTCCCCGCGGGGGCCCAGGCGACGCGTGCCCTGGATGCGGATCGTGGTGGACAGGCCGTCCGCGACGATCTCGTGCTCGTGGTGGAAGCTGGCGACCTCGCGCGCGAGCACGGCGTCCACGTCGCGGGCGAGCAGGGCGCGCAGGCGCTCCCGCACCACCGGGAGGGAGGCGTGCGCGTCGAGCCGGATGTGGCGCGTGACGCCGTCCCACAGCCAGCGGGCCGACACCTCGGTGTCGCGGCTGGTGTCGCCCGGGTGGGTGCGGGCCCGCTGCGCCAGGGCCCGCGCGAGCGCGGCCTCCACGGCCGAGCGGGGGGCCACCGGCGAGGTGCCGTCGAGCTGCAGGCGCGCCGCGAGACGCTCGAGGGCCGGATCGGGCTGCTCGGTCCAGAGCAGCGCGCAGGGCGTGTCCTCCCCCTGGAAGACCCGCATCAGGCCGAGGTCGGCGTCGGGGGGCAGCAGGGCCACGTCCACGGACCCCGACAGGGCAAAGGCCTCGTCGGCGTCGAGCCGGGAGGCCATCGTGACCACGAAACGCGGCGACTCCGCGCGGAGCATCTGGGCGAGCTGCACGGCGGCGGGCTCGTCGTGGTGCACGACGAGGACGCAGATCGACTCGTGGCCCTGAGTGGTCATGGCGTGCGGGGGGAGTGGGGGACGGAGCGCCCCAGACCACCATAGACCGTCCAAGCGGGACCCGTCCGTCCTGTTCGCTTCTGGTCGAGGTCGCCCATGACGTCCGTGCTGCTCGTCTGCCTCGGGAACATCTGCCGCAGCCCCATGGCCGAGGGGATCCTGCGCGCACGGTTGCGCGCCCGTGGGCTCACGGAGGCCTACACGGTGGACTCCGCCGGCACCGCCGGGTGGCACGTCGGCCGTCCGGCGGATCCGCGCACCCTCGAGGTGCTGGCGCGCCACGACGCGCTCTGCCCGCTCACGGCGCGTCAGGTGGCGGCGGAGGACTTCGAGCGGTTCCGCTGGATCCTCGCCATGGACCAGTCCAACCTCACCGACCTGCAGCTCCGCTGTCCACCGGCGCTCCGGGACCGGCTGCACCTGGCGCTGGCCCCCACGGGCGGCGGCGACGTGCCCGACCCCTACTACGGCGGTGCCGACGGCTTCGAGCACGTCTACCGGCTGCTCGACACCGCCCTGGACGCGTGGCTCGCCCGCTGGGAGGGTCAGCCCTCCGGGGTGTAGACCCCGCGCGTGAGCCGGCGTCGCACGCGCTCGTGCTGCCGACGCTTGTAGTGCTCGTGGGCGTTCTCGCCGGCCTCGTTGGCCTGGTCGGTGGCCACGTCCGCGAGCTGGAACTCCACCACCACGTGCACCACACGACCCTGGCTCACCTGCGGCCCGGCGGGCAGGGCGTGGTCGGGCAGGCGCACGGGCAGGTCCACCACCACGTTGATCATCCGGTAGGTCTCGCCGCTGAACTCGTTCGTGCGGGCCTCGCTGCGCACGGGGTCGTCCACCAGCGGCTGGATGGCGTCGCGCAGGGTGGGCTCCAGTCGCGCGGTGATCTCGTCGGGGTCCAGCAGGTTGTTGTGGGACTGGCCGGGCACCACCATGTGGAAGGGCACCAGGTGACGCACGAGCCAGGTCAGGGCGGTGGCCAGATCCTCGGGCTCGGGCACGAGCACCCGATAGCGCAGCTTGTCGAAGACCCGGGTGGCCACGTCGTCGCGCTTGCACAGCAGCTTCGTGATCACCGCGGTGCGGGTCTTGCGGCTGCCGTAGAAGGCCACCAGCGGCACGCCGTCGGCCCGCATGCGATCGGCCGCGGCCCCGATGCGGCGGGCGGCCAGGTCGAGCAGGGCGTTGTCCGACAGCGGCATGCGCAGGCGCAGGTCGGCCGCCTCCAGGTGCTGCATCACGTGCATCAGCTTCAGCACCATGCACGACAGCACCTGGGTGCGCCGGAAGCCGCGCACGTCGGAGGCCCGCAGGAAGAGCTCCCGCACGTCGGCCACCTCGCGCACCTTGGGGGGCACGCGCAGGCGCAGGTACTCCTCCACGTAGGCGACGGCCTCGGTGAAGAGGTAGCGCAGACGGGCGTCGTCGAAGGGATCGCCTGGCTCGAGCAGGTGGAGCCGCAGCAGCTGGTCCACGTCGTCGAGGGTGTCGAAGGCGGCCTTGTGCCAGTCCACCACCGAGCCGCCCGCGAGGAGCAGGCGCATGGCCTCCACGTCGCCGAGGGAGAGGGGAGGACGGTAGGGCGAGGACAGCGGGGTGCCGTCCAGCTCGAGGGCGTCGCGTCGCACCGAAGCTCCGGGGGCGTGGCCGTGGACAGGCGCCGCGGCTACCCGCGGGAGCGGGAGGGTACCGCGTGGCGCGAGGCGGCTCCAGCGAGGGACGAGGACGGAGGGCGGGCCGCGTGGTCGCGACCAAGGGCCGCAAGGTCGTGGTCGCCGACGACGACGGCGAGCGGGACTGCTTCCTCTCGGGCCAGCGTGCGGTCGTGGGCGATCTCGTCGACTGGGTCACGGCCCACGGTGAGGGGGGCAAGCTCGTCGGCGTGCGGCCGCGGGAGCGCACCCTGGTGCGCCGCGACTTCAAGGGCCGGGACCAGGTGATCGCCGCGCACCTCGGCGGCCTCGTCGTCGTCGCGAGCACCCAGCACCCGCCCTACCGGCCCGGGCTGGTGGACCGCTACCTGGTGGCGGCCGCCGCCGCCGGGCTCGACGCGGTGCTCGTGGTCACCAAGGCCGACCTCGGCGTCGAGCCCGAGGTCGAGGCCGACCTGGCGGCTCGCGAGGCGCAGGGCCTGCCGGTGCTGCGCTGCGTGCCGCCCACGGGGGAGGGCGTCGATGCGGTGCGCGCCTTCCTCGAGGAGGCCGATGCCCCGGGTCCCTGGGCCTTCGTGGGCCACTCCGGCGTGGGCAAGACCTCCCTCGTGCAGGCCCTCCTCCCCGAGGTGGACGTGGGGCCGGTCGGTGAGGTGTCGGAGCGGTGGGATCAGGGCCGGCACACCACCACCTCGTCGCGGATCTACGCGCTCGGCGCGGCCGAGGTCGCGGACTCCCCCGGCATCCGCACCTTCCTGCCGAGCGGGCTCGCCGCCGCCGACGTCCAGGGCGCCTTCCCAGGCATGCCTCCGCTCGCCTGTCGCTACCGTGACTGTCTGCACCGTCCCGGCGAGGAGGGCTGCGTGGCCGAGGCGGAGGTCGGCGAGGCGCTGCTGGCACGCTATCGTCGGCTGCTCGACGAGGTGCTCGATCAGGAGGCGCGCGCGCGTCCCTGAGGCACCCGTCTCCTCCGAGGCGAGGCGATGCCGTCCCCGATCCGCTGCCTGGGCACCGTGGGCCTGCTGCTGCTCGCCGGTCCGGCCCTCGCCGAGCCCGGCGCCCACACGCTCGCGATCGCGGCCGCAGGGGGCTGGGACTACCCCACGCAGCTCCCCGTGGCGGGCCTGCAGCTGGCCGTGCGCCACGACGGACGCCGCGGCTTCGCCTTCCTCGGGGAGGTGCAGGGCCTGTGGGCCTTCCTCGACGACCGTCCGCTCGTCCGTGCCGAGGCGGGCTTCGCCGCCGTCGTCCCCACCCGGGAGCGCGCGCTGGTGCGGGTGGGCGTGGTGGGCGGGGCCTCGCTGTACACGGCGCCCTACGCCATCCCCTTCCAGGTGGGCGGCGCCCCCACCACCGACGACTACGGCCACCTCGGGGTGCTCCCCCACGGTGCCTTCGTCGCCGAGCTGGGCTGGCGCCGCGACGCCGCACGGGGGGCCGAGGCCTGGGCCTTCGGCGTGCGTCTGGGGGCCGCGCTGTCCACCACGTCGGCGGCGTGCGCCGTGGTGGCTTCCGACTGCGCCCAGCCGCAGGTGGTCTTCGACGGGGGCATCCAGGCCCGCCTCCGCCTGCAGAACGGATTGTACGTGGAGGTGCTGGCGGGGCCGTCCCCGCGGGTCGGCCTCGGCTTCGCGCCGGCCCTGCCCGGACGTCGCGCCCGCGTGGAGGAGGTGGCGCCCACGGAGGAGCCCGCTGCCGTCCCCGAGGACGCCGGCCCGACCTGACGCGAACACCGCGAGCCGACCCCACGCCGGTCTAGGGGGCGAGCAGCACCTGGCGCCACACGCCGTCCTCGCGCAGCCAGCAGCGGCGCTCGTGCAGGCGATCGGCGTGGCCCTGCCACAGCTCCACCCGCTCCGGCACCAGCCGGAAGCCGCTCCACCCGGCGGGGCGGGGGACCTCCTGCCCGTCGAAGCGCCGGGCCGCGGCGTCCACCCCGTCCAGCAGCACCTGGCGATCCGCGATCTCCTCGCTCTGGGGGCTGGCCCACGCGCCGAGCTGGCTCCCCCGCGGTCGCGTGGCCCAGTAGGCGTCGGCCTGGGTGGCGGTCACGGGCACCACCCGTCCCTCCGCGAGCACCTGCCGCTCCAGCGACTTCCAGTGCAGGCAGGCGGCGAGGCGGCTGTCGGCGGCCAGGGCGCGACCCTTGCGGCTGGTGGTGTGGGTGTAGAAGACCAGCCCGTCCGGACCGTGCTCCTTGAGCAGCACGGTGCGCAGGCTGGGGCTGCCGTCCGCGTCCACGGTGGCGATCTGCATCGCGTCGGGCACGCGGGGCTCGTGGGCCTCGGCCTCGGCCCACCACGCCGCGAAGGGCGCGTACCACGGCGCCTCAGCCACCGAGCATGCCCGCCTTGAGCTTCTCGCTGGCCGGCTTGTCGCCGATGTAGATGCCCAGCACGGCCTGCATGAAGTCCGCGCCCTCGATGGTGCCCTTGGCCTTGCCGTTGAAGGACACCGTGAGGCCGGTGCCGGGGACGTAGTCGAGCACCACCGTGTCGCCGGCCACCACGTCGCCGTCCATCATCGCCTCGAGCTTCGCCAGGCGATCCTTGAGGGTGTCCGACAGGCCCTGGGCGGCGAAGCCGTCGCGAAAGGTGTCGACCATGCGCTGGCGGCTCACCTTGCGGAAGATGAACTCCATGACCACGCGCTTCGGCACGTCGGCGGTCATCGCCTTGGCGGCGTCCTTCGTCTTCTCGGGCAGGTAGAGCCCGCCCACGTAGATGTCGATCCAGAGGAACTCGCGCAGGCCGAGCCCGTTCAGCACCAGGGGCGTGTCGCCCACCGTGACGCTGTCGGGCACGGTGACGCCCGCGAGCTCGCCGGCGAAGGCGGGCGCGGACAGGGACAGGGCGAGCAGGGCGGACGTCCAGGACCAGCGGTGCATCGGCACCTCCCGAGGCGGAACACGCGGGGCCTAGCGGGTTCGTCCCGGTGCGGCACGGGTGCGCGTGAGGGGCCCGGGCGCGGGACGTGCTATCCTCGCTGCTCGCCTCCCTCCGAGGACGTCGTGGAGCCCGTCGCGCGCCTGCTCGTCGTCGCCGATCTGCTGCCACCGGGCGCGGGCGAGGCCTGTCGCGATGCGCTCGACCTCCGGGCGCGCCGCGGCGACGACCTCGCCAGCGTCCGGCTGGTGGACGCCGCCAGCGTGCGCGGGGGCCTGCTCGTGCCCGAGGCCGACGAGACCTGCCTCCTCGCGTCCGATCTGCCGGGTCTGCAGGCGCAGGGGGAGGGGGGCTGGACCGTGGAGCCCGAGGGCGAGGCGGGGCGCGCCCTGCTCGCCGCGGGGGTGCTGCTCGACGGCGGTGGTGCCGTGGTCTGGCCCGGCCGCCTGGGCACCGAGCTCACGCCCGAGGCCGTCACCGGGGCCCTCGCGGCCTACGCCGACGCCGTGGCGGCGGTGGGCCTCGAGCAGCCGGTGCTCCCCGTGCGCCTGCGCGGCCCGGTGGCGGCGCGTCCGAGGCTCCGGCGCGCCGCGCTCGACGCGATCGATCGCCTGCGGCGTCGCGGGCTGCCGCTGCGCGTGGGTCCGGTGGAGCTGCCGCCGGAGGTGGACCTGCCGGCCGTCGGCGACCTGCTGGTGGCGCTGCTGCGCCTGCACCTGGAGGGTCACGAGCCCACCCTGCGCGTGCCCGCCACGGGGGAAGCGTGGATGGACGCGGCGGCGCACGTGTTCGCGGGCGATCCGGTCACCCCCGAGCGCGTGACCCGTCTCGCCGAGGCGTGGGCGGCGCTGCCCGATGCCGACGCCGCCCGGGCGCGCCTGCGACGCCTGCTCGACGAGGCCCCGCGCACGGCGGCGCTGCGGGCGCTGCGCGACGTGCCGTCGAAGCGGCGGGAGGCGGGCGATGCCTCACCGGTGCCCCGCGCGGCCGGGGTGCTGGGGCCGGCCAGCACCTGGCAGGACGCCGCCGCACGCTTCAGCCAGGCCTTCCGGCCCACGATGTTCATGGTGCCCACCTGGCAGTGCGAGCTGCGCTGCACCTACTGCACCATCCCCAAGCAGGCGGGGCGGGAGATGACGCCCGCCACCGCCGAGCGGGCGGTCGACCTGCTGCTGTCGAGCCACGCCGAGGCGCTCACCCTCCACTTCTTCGGCGGCGAGCCCATGGAGAACTGGCCGGTGGTGCAGCACGCCATCGCCTACGGCCTGGAGCAGGCCGGGCAGCTCGGCCGCGACCTCGACTTCCGCATCACCACGAACGGCTTCAGCCTCGACGAGGCCCGCCTCGACTGGCTCGCCTCCCGCCCGGTGGCCTTCCAGCTCTCCCTCGACGGCGACGCCGAGGTGCAGCACCTGCAGCGCCCCGGCCGCGAGCCCGGCTGGGACAGCTACGCCCACAGCCCCGCCACCCACGCCCGCGCGGTGCTCGATCGGGGCTTCGCCGTCGACGCCATCATGGTGGTGTCCGAGAAGGCCGTCGACCGCCTGGTCGACAGCTTCTTCCACCTCGCGGGCCTCGGCTTCCGGCGCATCCAGCTCAACTACGCCATGGGCCGCATCTGGAGCCCCGAGGGATCGGCCGCCTTCGGCCGCGAGCTCTTCCGGCTGGGCCTCGAGCTCCAGCGCCGCTGGGCCGACGGCAGCTGCGAGGCCCTGCTGGTCAACCTCGGCGAGAGCCTGCGCGAGGTGCGCACCAACGACCACGTCACCGTCGACTGGGACGGCCACGTCTACGGCTCCACCTCCTTCCTCTACACGCCCGCCCTGGCGAAGGGGAACCTGCTGGGCCACCTCGACGAGGGCCACGGCTTCGACCACTACGCCTTCGGCTCCTACGACAAGGACCACGTCACCCGCTTCTCCTTCCGGGAGAAGGTCGTGAAGAACAACACCGACGTGGGCAGCGCGATGACCACCTTCGTCCGGTGGATGCGCGACCAGGGGTGGACGGGACCGCAGGTGGTCGGCGGCTGATCGGTCAGCCGCCACAGAGGCACAGAGGTCACGGAGGGGTGCACGGAGCGTGGAACGACACGGCGCACTGAGCCTCTGTTCCTCCCCGCGCGGCGCGGAAACGCGCCGCCCGCCGACACCGCGCCCCGCCCCGACACCCCCAGGCACCGTGGAACCCACCCAGGGAGGCACAGAGGCCCGCACCTGCCGACCTCTGTGCCGGCCTCTGCGCCCTCTGTGCCTCTGTGGCGGCTGCCGCCCCACCACCGCCCCCGTCCCCACCTTGGCGTCTCCCCCCCGTGGGTGGTACCCTTGGGCTTCACCCGGGAGTGCCTGTGCCGCGCTGGGACGAAGCGATCGATCCGGCGGATCCTGCGCTGGAGCACGGCGTTGCGCTGATGTACTCGGGTGGCTGCGACTCCACGCTGGCGGCGGCGCGGCTGGCGGAGCGCTTCCCCAAGGTCAAGCTCGTCACGTACCTCCGCCTCGGCTTCCTGCACTCGGATCACCCCGACGTGCACTTCGAGCGGATGCAGCGGCGCTTCCCGCAGTCCGAGATCACGCTGCACAAGCTGCCGTACGGGAAGATGTACGAGGAGATCGAGGGGCACAAGAAGCTCCGCAGCCTGCTGAAGCACGGCACGATGACCTCGGTGCCCTGCGGTCACTGCAAGCTCGCCATGCACTGGCGCACCGCGCTCTTCTGCATCGAGCACGGCATCCGCTTCGCGGCCGACGGCGCGGTGCACGGCAACGAGCAGTTCGCCGAGCAGAACGAGAACATCCTCATCCCCGAGCTCGTCGACTTCTACGCGCAGTTCGGCATCACCCTGGTCCACCCCGTCTTCGAGTACGGGCTCGACACCGAGGCGGAGCTCTTCCGGCTCGGCATCACCGACAGCCCGCAGGTCAAGCGCACCACGAAGGACAAGCAGGTCATCTGCACCCAGCACATCCTGCTGGGCATGTTCATGCGTCGCTACATGAACAACCACACCTTCGAGGAGTACGAGGCCGAGACGAAGACCTACCTGTCCGGCAAGCTCGACCACGCGCGCGAGCTCACCGAGGAGTGGGTCGCGAGCGAGGGGAAGGGTGGTCGACTGGCGCGTCTGCTGGAGCGCTCCGCCGAATGAGCACGCCCGACGCCCGCGACGGCGGGTCAGGCCCCCAGGCGCCCCCTCCCGACTCCCTCTCCGCCGAGGAGAAGGCGCGTCGTCGTGCCGAGGTCGAGGCGCGCATCCGGTCGATGCAGTTCGACCAGTACACCGAGGAGGGCAAGCCCGCGAAGGAGCGGGTGGGCCTGGGGTCGGCCTACGTGGTCAGCACGCTGGCGGCCCTGCTGCCCACCCGCGTGCGCACGCTCTTCGCCTTCGCGCTGAACTTCGTCTACAACCGCATCACCGCCACCTTCCGCCTGCTGGGTGCGTGGTTCGGTCACGTGGCCACCTCGGTGGCCATCTTCCTCGTGTACTGGCTCGTGGTGGGCCCCACCTCGCTCCTCGTGCGGGCCTTCGGCGCCGACTACCTGCGCGCCACGCCGGTGAAGGACTCGAACCTCACCACGAAGGAACCGCCCGACACCACGGAAGACCGCTTCCTGAGGCAGTTTTGACCACGGTCCTGGGCATGTCGTACATGTACCACGACTCCGCCGCCTGCCTCGTGCGGGACGGCGAGGTGGTGGCCGCCGCCGCGGAGGAGCGCTTCCTCCGCATCAAGCACACCGTGGACTTCCCGGTGCGGGCGCTCGAGTACGTGCTCGCCGAGGGGGGCATCGGGGTGGACGACCTCGACGCCATCGTCTTCTACGAGAAGCCCTTCCTCAAGTTCGAGCGCATCCTCAAGAGCCACCTGATGGTGTGGCCGCGCAGCTACGCGAGCTTCCGGCGCTTCCTGCCGATGTGGCTCAACTACAAGCTGCGCGTGCCCCAGATCATCCGCCAGCAGACCGGCTACCAGGGGAAGATCTACTTCTCCGACCACCACTACGCGCACGCGGCCAGCGCCTTCCTGCCGTCGGGCTTCGACAAGGCGATCGTGCTCACGATGGACGGCACGGGCGAGTGGTCCACCCTGGCGATGGGCGTGGCCGAGGGCACTCGGATCCGGCTCGATCGCGACGTGCGCTTCCCGCACTCCATCGGCCTGCTCTACAGCTCCGTCACGGCCCACCTCGGCTTCAAGGTGAACGGGGGCGAGGGCAAGGTGATGGGCCTGGCCTCGTACGGCGAGCCCCGCTTCGCCGACCAGCTCCGCAAGGTCTTCCGGGTGTTCGACGACGGCAGCTTCCAGCTCGATCTCGACCACTTCTCCTTCCACTACGACCTGGTGATGACCAACGAGCGCTTCGCGGCGCTCACCATCCCGCCGCGCACGCCGGAGTCGGAGCTGCGGCAGGAGCACAAGGACCTGGCGGCCTCGCTGCAGCTCGTGGTGGAGGAGGCCATCCTCCAGCTCGTGAAGCACGCCCACGCCACCTACGGCCTCACCGACCTCTGCATCGCCGGCGGTGTGGGGCTCAACTGCGTGGCCAACGGCCGCATCCTCCGCGACACGCCCATCGAGCGCATCTTCGTGCAGCCGGCCTCGGGTGACGACGGCGGCGCGCTCGGCAGCGCCCTGCACGTCTACTCGGCCCTGCTGGGCGGCACCGAGCGGCCGCGCATGGAGCACGCCTACCTGGGGCCGTCCTACGACGACGCGGCCATCGAGGCCCTGCTCGCCGAGGTGGGCGCCGACTACGTCCGCCTCGACGACGAGGAACTGGTCGACCACGTCGCCGGCCTGATCGAGCGCGGCCTGGTGGTGGGCTGGTTCCAGGGGCGCATGGAGTACGGTCCCCGCGCCCTGGGCAACCGCAGCATCCTCGCCGACCCGCGCGACCCCGGGATGAAGGACCGCCTCAACGCGCGGGTGAAGTTCCGCGAGTCCTTCCGGCCCTTCGCGCCGGCCGTGCCCCTCGACGATGCCGGCACCTACTTCGACACCACGCACCCGAGCCCCTTCATGCTGCTCGCCGTGCCCGTGAAGCCCGAGGCGCAGGCCATCCTGCCGAGCATCACCCACGTGGACGGCACGGCGCGGCTGCAGACCGTGACGCCCACCTCCAACCCGCGCTTCCACGACCTGCTCCAGGCCTTCGGTCGACGCACGGGCGTGCCCGTGCTCCTCAACACCTCCTTCAACCTCCGCGGCGAGCCCATCGTGTGCACGCCCCAGGAGGCGTGGGCCTGCTACGCGCGCACCGGGATGGACGCGCTGGTGCTCGGCAGGTACGTCATCACCAAGCCCGAGGAGGCCTAGGTGGACCCTCGACGTTCCGGCCTGTCCGACCGCCTGGAGACCGTGGGCGAGCTGTGGGCGATGATCCGCGAGCGCCGCCAGTGGGTGCTGCTGCCGGTCTTCGTGGCCATCGTCCTCGTCGTGGTCTTCGTCACGGCCGCCGAGATGCCGGTGCTGATCCCCTTCTTCTACGCCGTGTTCTGATCGCCGTGCGCGGTCGGCGGCGTCCGTCGGCGGTCGGGGAGGCGAGGTGAGGGAACGCGCGAGGGCGACCTTCGCGGTGTGGCTCGGCATGCTCGTCGTGCTCCTCGCGCTGCGGGGCTGCCTGCTCGAGCTGCTGCGCCTGTTCACGGTGATCCGCGAGTTCCCGTCGCTGCCGGCCCTCCTCGTGCCGCTTCGCTTCGGGCTCTGGGCCTTCGCGCTGAACGTCGGGCGCTTCCTCACGCGCCAGCCGGCGCTCCCCTCCGCGTGGAGGGCGGGCGCGGTGGCGACGGCGCTGGTCGTCGCGGGCGTGGGCGTGCACCAGCGGTGGGTTGCGGTCACGTCGCCGCCGGACGGCTTCTTCTCGTGGGGCTTCGCCAACCCCCGCGAGCCGGGCCGATTCCCGTACGACCCGGGCTCGGAGCGTCGCGTGGAGGTGCAGGGAGCCATCACCCACCCGCACATCGGCGCGGACGGCACGCGGGTCTGTGGTCCGCAGCCTCCGCCGGAGGGTCGGCCGCGCGTGGCGCTGATCGGCGACTCCTTCGTGTACGGCAAGGGCGTGGAGGACCGCGGCACGCTCTGCTGGCAGCTCCGCGAGCGGCTGGGGGCCGAGGCGCCGGCCCTGATCAACCTCGGCCAGGCCGGGGCCAACGCCCGCAGCTACGCGCAGACCCTCGCCTGGGCGGCCCAGGCCCACCAGCTCGATGCGGCGGTGGTGGGCTACCTCATCCCCGACGACGCGCTGCCGCTGGACCTCAACGACCACGGCCGCCTCGCGCGGTCGCTGCCCGTGCAGCTGGTGGGAGCCGTGCTCGAGCCCGAGCTGCTGCTGACCACGCTGCCGGCGGCCTTCGAGACCACCTACAGCGACTTCGTGGCGCTGGCGGTGGTGGGCTCGGCGATGGACCGCCTCGTGGCCGCGGCAGTCGAGGCCGATCTGCCCGTGGCGGTCTACCTCTACGGGGACCGGGGCCTGCCCATCGACGCCTACGCCCGGCGTCTGGCCGAGGCCGCCGAGGGCACGCCGGTGCGGGTGATCGGCGTGGTGCCCTGGGGCGATCCGGCCTGGTCGATCCCCGGGGACGGCCACCCCACGGCCGCGGGCAACGCCCACCTGGCCGAGCTGCTGGCGCCGGTGGTGGGCGAGCTGCTGGGGGGTGGGCCGTGAGCGTCACCTCGGTCGATCGCTACGCCGCCGGCGTGGCCGCCTGGTCGGCCACGAAGGACCTGCTGTCGCTGGTGGCCCTGTCGGCCAGCGGCTTCGGTGGCGAGCATCTGCTCCTCGCAGCCTTCCTCCTGGCGCGTGGGGTGGCCTACCTCGCGGTGCTGCCCGGCCTCTGGCGGGGCGCCGGGGGCGGGCCGCGCACGCTCACGGCCGCGCTGTTCGCCGTCAGCGCCGTGGGCCTCACGATGTGGCACGTCCTCACGGATCCCGTGAGCCTGCAGGTGAGCCTGTCGCTGCTGCAGGTGGGCGCACTGGCGGGGTGGGGTGTGGCGAAGCGCAGGGCCTCCACGGCCTAGCGTCCCGTGCGGCGCGCTGTCGCAGCGGCGGTTCGTCGTAGCGACCCCACACCGCATCCTCGCCGACGTCCCGGTGGCTTGGGCGCTGACCCGTCGCCGGTGGCGGCAGCGAGGTGGGCACGGCGTGGGGACCGAGGTCCTCGAGGCCGAGGTGGGCGCGGTGGATGCGCGCCCCGTGCACGGCATGGCGGGGGTGGTCCCGAAGGCGTCCGTCGTGGGCGAGCGAGCGATGCGTCGGGGTCCGGGAGGTGGCGCGGGGGAGGGCCAGGGCGCTTGGGGCGTCTGTGCCCTGCGGTGGCGGACCGGGCAGCTCGACGTTCAGGCGGCTGGACGTGGAGAACCCTCGCTGCCGCGCCCGTCCCGCCCGATCGTGGGTGACGAGGCCCGGGTCTGCCCGACCCACGTGGGTCTGCGGCGGGTCACCGACCGGCGACCGTCCGCGTGGACGACCTCCACCTCCCCGTCGCGCCGTCGCCGCACGGCCAGGAGGCCCTCGTGGGCGAGACGGTGGTGGAGCGGGCACAGGGTGACGAGGTTGTCGGGCTCGTGGCTGCCACCGAGGGAGCGGGGCTCCAGGTGGTGGAGGTCGAGCCACAGGCGGCAGCGGCAGCCAGGGACCACGCAGCGCTGGCCGTCGCGGTGCAGCACCGCACGGCGCGTGGCGGGCGGGATCGTCCGGGTGAGGTGGCCGTGGGTCGGGCCGGGTCGGAGGTCGACGAGCTCGGCGTCGCAGGTGGCCTGGGCCTGCACGGTCTCGCTGACCTCGGCGTCGGCGGCGTGGGCGGCGTCACAGGTGGGGCAGTGGTGGACGACGACGCGGTAGCGCTCGGCGAGGGGGGCGCCGTCGCCGTCGGCATCATGCAGCACGCGCTGGGCCAACGCGGCGAGGGCGGCGCCGTCGTCGAGCTCCTCCCCATGGACGCCGGCCTCGGCGCGGAGGAGCGCGAGCGCGTCGAGGAGCACGCGCGCATCGCTGGCCTCCATCTCGAACACGACCCGCCTGCGTGCGGGCCCACGTGGGTCGTCGGGCTCGGGTGGCGACTGGCCGGTGACGGACCGGGAGACCATCGACTCCAGCTCGCGGCTGGTGCGTCGGGTGGCGGCCTCCACCCAGGCGGTCTCGGTCTCCGGGGTGGCCACGCGCACCACCTCGCGGACCTTGGTCCACGGCAGGCGGCCCTCCGCGAACGCCGCGTCCAAGGCCGGAAGCGACGGGAGCGCACCGGCGATCTGGAGGAAGGCACGGGTCTGCCGGAGGGTGAGGTCCAGCCGCTGCTCGGCGTACTCGTAGACGGACGCGTGGCCGAAGGCGTGGTGGAGCTGCTCGTCGGCGACCTGCCGGAGGAGCAGGGCGGCGGCGTGCTCTGCGGCGCGGCGGTCGCGCAGGGCGGCGAGGAGTCGGTCGTGCACCTCGCGGGCGCGGTCGAGGGGGAGAGCGTTCACGGGAGTCTCCAGTGTGAGGAGACAAGGTATCTCGGTGTTTTTCGGCCTCCGGAACGGGGGCCGTGGTCGCTGCCGGTGGGGTCGGAGGGCTCGCGAGGTGGCCGAGGCGCGCCGGAGCCGTCCAGGCGGGCGCCAGGCCCCATTGCGACGCCGCAGGACGCAGGTCAGTGATCGACAGGTCGCGGCGGAGCGAAAACTGTCAAGGTATCCGCGTCACTTTCACGCGAGACACGATCCTCTACGTCCGCGCGCCGCGGGCACCCGGAACGACGGGACCGCGCGCGGCTCGGGAAGACCGCCGGGGACCGCGGCCCCTCGACCTCCCGAGCCCTCGGCCATGGGGGCGCCCGCCGAGGCCGGCGTCCCGCGGTGGGTGCCACCGACGCTGGAGGACCAGCTCACCGCACCTGCTTCGGCCCCACCACCACCGCGCCCAGTGCCTCCACCGCCCGCACTGCTCCCGATCCGCCGACGCAGGGACGCCCGGCGCGTGCCCCGGACGCCTCGCGCGGTCGCTGCCCCTGCAGGTGGCCGTGCTGGCGCCGGAGCTGCTGCTCCCACGCTGCCGGCCGCCTTCGAGACCACCTCCAGCGACTGCGGCGCTCGCGGTGGTGGGCTCGGCGATGCGTTCCCCGTGGCCGCGGCGGTCGAGGCCGATCTGCCCGCGGCGGCCTACCTCTCGGCGATGGCGGCCCGCCCGTCGACGCCGAGGCCGGCAGCTGGCCGAGGCACGCCGGTGTGGATGATCGAGGCAGGGGTGCGCCCTCACGGTGTGGCACGTGCTCACGGATCCCGTGAGCCTCCAGGTGAGCCTGTTGATGCTGCAGCTGGGCGCACTGGAGGGGTGGGGCGTGGCGTGACGGCGGGCGTCCGCCACCGGCCGCCCGGTGTGGCCCATCGTCGCAGCGGTGCATCGTCGCAGCGACCACACACCGCATCCCCGCGCCCGTCCCGGCAGCCTACCCGGGGCCTCCCGATGGAGGTCCCATGCCCCGCCCCACGCACGCGCTCGCCCTCCTGCTCCTGGCCTGCGCGCCCGGATCCGACGAGCACGACCACGACGCGCACGACACCGACGCGCACGACACCGACCACCACGAGCACACGGGCACCGAGGACACCGCCGCCGACGCCGTCGACACCTACGTGGACGGCCTGCAGAAGCAGGGCGGGCACGTGAAGGTGGCGATCACCCTCGACCCGGCGCCTTCGGTCGGCACGCACGACGTCACCCTGGTGGTGCTCCACCACGGCGCGGCCGCGGAGGGCTTCGACGTCACGCTCGACGCCACCATGCCGGCGCACGGGCACGGCACCTCCCCGGTCACGGTGACGGAGTCGTCGACGCCCGGCACCTACACCGCCACGGGGCTCGACCTGACCATGCCCGGGCTGTGGCAGCTCGACGTGGGGGTGTGGATGGGCGACCACGGCGGCGACGTCGTCTTCCGCTTCGAGGTACCGTAGGCTCCCTCGCGCGCGGCGTCGCGCGGCCGGGCGGGCCCACCGCCGGGAGCCTCCGTGACCCTCCGCCTCGCCCACCAGGCCGACGGCCAGCCCGAGATCTTCCTCGCCCTGCAGGGGGAGGGGCCCCGACTCGGGCGGCCCTCCACCTTCCTGCGGCTGTCGGGCTGCAACCTCTGGTGCCGGTGGTGCGACACGCCCTACACGTGGCGCTGGGACGCCACGCACCCCCACGACGACGATCGGGTCTTCGATCGTGCCGTCGAGGAGATCGTCTGCACCGACGACGAGGTGGTGGCGCGGGTGCTGGCCCTCGGCTGCCCTGCGCTGGTGCTCACGGGGGGCGAGCCCCTGCTGCAGCAGGCCGCGCTCGTGCCGCTGCTCCGGCGCCTCAGGGCCGCCGACCCGCGACTCACCGTGGACGTGGAGACCAACGGCACCGTGCGTCCCTCCCACGCCCTGCTCGCCGAGGTGCAGCTGCTGGTGGTGTCGCCCAAGCTCTCGAACGCGGGCGTGCCGGAGGCCCAGAGGCTGCGTCCGGCGCTGGAGGACCTCGCCGCGCTCCCCCAGGCGGCCTTCAAGTTCGTGGTGGCCGGCCCCGACGACCTCGCGGAGGTGCGGGCGCTGCTCAGCCGCCTGGACGTGCCGGCCTCCCGGGTCTGGCTGATGCCCCAGGGGCGTGACGGTGCCACGCTCCGCGCCCGCGCGGGGTGGCTGGCCGATCTCTGCCGCGACGAGGGCTTCTGGTTCAGCGACCGCTTGCACGTGCACCTCTCGGGCGACGCCCGGGGCACGTGAGGCACCGTGAGCCCGAGGCTCACGCCACGACGTGCACCTTGAGGAAGGCCGCGGCCTCCTGCTGGGGGCTGTTGCCGCCGAGCACGAGCAGCTCGTCGCCCTGCAGCACCAGGCCCGCCTCCTTCAGGAGCTTCTCGGCGGCGAGCGTCATGTCCTCGATGGTCTTCACCAGCGGGGTGCGGAAGGGGATCACCCCCCACACCAGCGCGAGGCGGTCCACCACCTCCTGGTTCGGGCTCATCGCGAAGATCGGCCCCTTCGGGCGCAGGCGGCTCACGTAGCGGGCTGTGGCGCCCGACCAGGTGAACACCACGAGCGGGCGCGGGGCCTCGGTGACCGCGTGGCAGGCCGCCCGGGTGACGGCGCCCGCGTGCCCCTGGAGCTCCGGGAGCCGATCGAGGGGCGTGGCGTGGAAGAAGCGGCTCTCCTCGGCGGCCCGGCAGATGGCGTCCATGGTGCGGACGGCCTCCAGCGGGTGACGGCCGATGCTCGTCTCGCCCGACAGCATCACGGCGTCGGTGCCGTCGAAGATGGCGTTGGCCACATCGGTGGTCTCGGCGCGGGTGGGGCGCGGGTTGCGCTCCATGCTGTCGAGCATCTGGGTGGCGGTGATCACGAGGCGACCGCGTCGGGCGGCGCGCTCCACGATGTCCTTCTGGTGCACGGGCACCGAGTGCAGCGGCATCTCCACCCCGAGGTCGCCGCGCGCCACCATCACGCCCTCGGCCGCGTCGAGGATGCCGTCGAGCGCCACCAGCGCCTCGGGCTTCTCGATCTTGGCGATGACCGGCACGTGGGCGTCGTGGCGGTCGAGCTCCCGGTGCAGGGCGTGCACGTCGTCGGCCGTGCGCACGAAGGACAGGGCCACGTAGTCGATGCCCACCTCGAGCCCCGTCGCGAGGTCGGCGCGGTCCTTGTCGGTCATCGACGGGACGCTCATGGCCACGCCGGGGAGGTTGATGCCCTTGTGGCTGCCCAGCTCCCCGCCGTCGATCATCCGGATGTCGACCTCGGGTGGCGAGAGCGCCCTGCGCACCGCCGCCACCTCGCCCGACAGCGCGCCGTCGGCGAAGAGCACCCGGTCGCCGGGTGCCACGTCCTGGGCCATCTCCGGGTACGTGGTGCCGATGCGCAGGCCCTCGGCGGGGCGGTCGTCCATCACCACCGTGAGGGTGTCGCCGGCGGCGAGCACCAGCGGCGGCTCGGCCTTGCCGGTACGGATCTTCGGGCCCTGCAGGTCGAGCAGCAGGGCCACGGGCTCCCCGCAGTCGGCAGCGGCGCGGCGCACGCGGGCCACCTGGCGACGGATCGCGTCGGCGTCGGCGTGGCTGGCGTTGATGCGGAAGACGTCGACACCGGCCTCCACCAGCGCGCGGAGCTGCTCCGGCTCGGAGGAGGCGGGCCCCAGGGTGGCCACGATCTTCGTGCGGGTGCGGACGCGGTCGGAATACACCACCGGGCTCTCCTGCCGACGACCCGAGGGTAATCCGCGATGACCGACGTGCCGCTGATGGACACGCACTGTCACCTCGACCCGCAGACCTACGGCGGCGACGCCGGCGTCGACGAGGTGGTGGCCCGTGCGCACGCGGCAGGGGTGCGCTTCCTCGTCACCATCGGGGCCGGCTACGGCGTCGACTGCATCGAGCGCGCGCAGGCCGTGGCCCGGCGGCATCCGCGGGTGTGGTTCAGCGCCGGCCTGCACCCCCACGACGCCGTGCACTGGGGCCCGGAGGTCGTCGCCCGGCTGCGCGCGGCCGCCTCCGATCCCCGCTGCGTGGCGCTGGGCGAGATGGGCCTCGACTTCCACTACGACAAGAGCCCGCGCGAGGCGCAACGCGCCTGCCTCGTCGCCCAGATCGCGCTGGCCCGCGAGCTCGACCTGCCGATCGTGATCCACGACCGCGACACCGACGGCGAGACCCTGCGCACCCTGCAGGACGAAGGCGCCTTCGAGGGCCGCGTGCTCTACCACTGCTACACCGGCGGCCTCGTCCACCTGGCCGAGCTGGTGGAGGCCGGTGCCTGGATCAGCATCCCGGGCATCGTCACCTTCAAGCGGGCGGGGGAGCTGCCGGCGGTGGCCGCTGCGGTGCCCGCCGATCGGCTCCTGATCGAGACCGACAGCCCCTTCCTCACGCCCGAGCCCTTCCGCGGGCGCCGCAACGAGCCCGCCCTGGTGGTGCACACCGCCGAGAAGGTGGCGGCGCTGCGGGGGCTCACGCTGCCGGAGCTCGCGCGGCTCACCACCGCCAACGGGCTGCGCTTCTACGGCCTCGGCGCCGTCGAGGCCCAGGCGTGAGCGGGCGTGAGGCCACCCCCGCGGGCCGTCCGCCGGCGCGTGAGCCCGTGCTCCTCGCGGCCGACGACGATCTCCTCGTGGTCGACAAGCCGGCAGGCTGGCTGGTGCACGCCGCCGGCACGGCCGATCCCGACCTCGTGAGCTGGCTCACGCTCCAGGGCCACGGCCACCCGGCCCCCGTCCACCGCATCGACAAGGAGACGTCGGGCGTGGTGATCCTGGCGCGCGTGTCGGGCGTGGCGGCCGAGCTCGGGGAGGCCCTCGCCAAGGGCGAGGTGGGCAAGACCTACCACGCCGTCGTGCACGGCCGGGCCCGCAAGAAGGGCACGATCCGCCGCCCGCTCCAGGAGGGTCGTCGCCACGTCGACGCCGTCACCCGCTACGTCACCGAGGCCTGGCTGGGCCGCTTCAGCCTGCTCCGGGTGCACACCGACACGGGGCGGAAGCACCAGATCCGACGCCACCTCCAGGGCCTCGGTCACCCCCTCGTGGGCGACGACCGCTACGGCCCGAAGCGCTTCGTCCCCGTGCCGGGCTTCCCCTGGCGCCTCTGGCTGCACGCCAGCGAGGTGGCGCTCCCCGACGGGCGCACCTACACCGCCCCCTTGCCTCCGGAGCTGGAGACCTGTCTCGAGGCCCTCCGGGCAGGCTCGGGGGAGGCTCCTGGGACGGAGGAGCCGTAGGGATCCAGGGTCGGACGGCAGCGTCCCCCGGGGCGGGTGCCAGCTGTGGACCTGGGACCCGCACGGAGGGCCACGGAGGATCACGGAGGGCGCACGGAGGGAATCTCCCTCTCCGTGCGCCCTCCGCGCATCTCCGTGTCCACCGTGGTTTCCCCAGGCCCGAACCCTCGGGGCCGTTCGGGTGTCTGCCGGTTCCCGCCACCGAGAACGAGGTCAGTAGGGATACTCGGCCACCCCGATGACCTCGACGTGGCTCCCGTCGGTGTGCTCGGTGCGGGGCGACGCCGTGCCGTTGTCGTCCACCCGCAGCCAGGCCGCGCTGCCGCTCTCGTAGACGATGTCGCCCGCCGCGGTGGTGCCCAGCACGTCGTAGTTCGCGTTGAGGTTGGTCACGAAGGACGCGTCGCGGAAGAAGACCCCGCAGAGCGTGGTGTTCGAGATCGTCGCGCCGGTGTAGCTCACGCCCGTGAAGGTGCGGTCGCACGTGGTGCAGGCCGACGTGACGGTGGTCGAGCTCATGTCGACCTCGAAGGCGCAGACCTGCTGGCCCGTCGTCGTGTTCGTCACCAGGGTGCGCCAGAGGCCGTCGAGGCCGGAGGCCGAGACGCACGCCTCCACGGTGTTCACCAACCGGATGTCGTGGCCGGTGGAGGGCTCCACGGTGGCCTGGGTGCCCTGGGTGAGCGTGGACAGGGTGCACGCGGTGGTGGGCGACCCGGAGTCGCCGCTGCCGGAGTCGCCGCTGTCGCCGGAGTCCCCGGTGCTGCCGGAGTCGCCGCTGCCGGAGTCGCCGCTGCCGGAGTCGCCCTTGCCGATGCTGCCTGAGTCGCCGCTGCCGGTGTCCCCGGAGTCCGACGTGTCGCCCGTGTCGGTGGCCGTGTCGGTGTCGTCGGTGGCCTTGTCGTCCGTCAGGGGATCGGTGCAGGCCGCGACCAGGATCAGGGGCAGGGTCCACCGCGTCATCGTCCACCTCCGCAGCCGGGCAGGGTACCGCCGACGGGGGGCGCCGCGCCAGGGCACCGCCGCGATCAGCCGTGCAGGTCTGGCTGCGGCGTGAGGTCGAGCACACCCCCACCCAGACGCACGGTGCGACCCAGGGGCAGGGCGAAGTTGTCGCGCACGTGGCCGAAGGGCAGCTCGGCCACCACCGGCACGCCCAGGGGCTCGAGGTGCTCGCGCAGCACGTCGGCCAGCGACCAGGGCGTGCCCTCGGGAGGGTCGCAGCCCGCGAAGCGCCCCAGCGCGAAGCCGGCGACGCCGTCGAGCACGCCGGCGCTGCGGAGCTGCTGGAGCATGCGGTCGATGCGGTAGGGCGCCTCGCCCACGTCCTCCAGCGCCAGGATGCAGCCCTCGGCGTCGAGCTGGATCGGCGTGCCGCAGGTGGCGGCCAGCAGGGCCAGGTTGCCGCCCACCAGCGGACCCACGGCCTCGCCCTCCACCCAGGTCTCGCCCTGCAGCGGGGCCGTGGGGCGTCCGGCCAGCAGGTCGAAGAGGTGGGCGCGGGCCGCGGGCGCCGTCTCGGCGAGGCTGTGGAGCACCGGACCGTGCACCACCTCGCGCAGCTGCGTGCGCCGCACGACGTCGAGGAGCGGCGTGACGTCCGAGAAGCCGATCACGGGGATCGCGCGCACCTTCGACCACGGCAGCCGCTCGATCAGGCGCGTGAGGCCGTAGCCGCCGCGCACCGCCCACACAGCGGCGAACTGCTTCGCCGTGAGCGCGTAGGTGAGGTCGGCGAGCCGCTTGTCGTCGGGTGCGGCCAGGTAGCGGTGGGGCCGGCGCAGGTCGGGGAAGGGGACGAGCACGTGCCCTGCGGCGCGCGCCACCTCCAGCCCGCGCGCCAGCTTCGCCTCGTCGAAGTCCCCCGACGGGGCCACCACGGCGATCGGCGCGCCCGCCGGGACGATCGCGCTCACGCGGCCTCCCGACGCAGCGCGGCCACCGGATCCACCACCTCGAAGCGTCCGCGGGCGTCGCGGGCGATCCGCGAGCAGGCCACCTCGGGGTCGTGGGTGTAGACCAGGCGCCCACCGCGCGCGGCGAGGTCGTCCAGCAGGGCCGTCTTCTCGTCCACCAGGCGCTCCGGGAAGCGGTCGTAGCCCATCGTGATCGCAGGGTGGACCCAGGGCGTGCCGGGCACGAGGTCCGCGCCGAAGACCAGCGGCCCCTGCGAGGTCGCGAGCTCCGCCAGCAGCAGCCCGGGCGTGTGGCCGTCGCTGGTGCGCGAGGTCCACCCGGCGCCCAGCACCTCGTCGAGGCGGTCCACCACGGCCAGCCGGCCCGAGGCCTCCAGCAACGGCTGGAGCTCCGGCAGGAAGCTGGCGCGGTCGCGGGGGTGGGGGTGCAGGGCCCGCGCCCAGGCCTCGCGGCCCACCACGTAGGTGGCGTGGGGGAAGCGCAGGCGGGGCGGCTCGCCCTGCGCCCACGGCGCCAGCAGGCCGCCCGCGTGGTCGAAGTGCAGGTGGGACAGGACCACCACGTCGACGTCGACGTCGGTGAGGCCCACGTCGGCGAGGCTGCGTGCCAGCACGTCCTCGGCCTCGTCCACGCCGTAGCGCTCCCGGAGGTCGGGAGGGAAGCACAGGCCGATGCCCGTCTCGCAGAGCACCACCTGGCCCGGTTCCTCCACGAGCAGGGCACGGCAGGCCAGCGGGATGCGGTGGGCGTCGTCGGGCGTGGCCCAGCGTGACCACAGCGCTCGGGGCGCGTTGCCGAACATCGCGCCCCCGTCGAGGCGCTGGCGGTTGCCCTGGAGCGTGGTGAGCAGGCGCGTCAGGCGGACTCCGGGGCTGGCAGGGTCCGGTGGCACGGTGCCGGCGCAGGGGCAAGCGAAACCGGCGTGCACCCGGTGCAGGGCTGCACCTGGGGCACCATGCATGGATGCAGTCCGCCCCCCTCCGTCCCCTGCTGCTCGCATGCCTCGCGGCGGCCTGTCTCCCTCCGGGGGAGGCGGGCCCGGCCGTCGCGGATCCGTCGGGCGGGACGACGGAGGCGACGGGCCTGCCCCAGGGCGTCGTGCCGGCGGACCCCGCAGGCCCGTCGGCTGCGGATCCGGCCAGCCCCGAGGGCCCCCACCCGTCCGACCCCGCCGACTCCGCCGACACGGGTCCCGTGGAGGTCGACACCGGCGACGAGCTCCCGCTCGACACCGGCACGCCCGAAGAGGCGCCCCCCGCGGATCTGCCCCCGGCCGACCTCGGCCCGGGCTTCGTGGATCTCACGGCCTCGGTGTGGGACGGGACGACCTTCCAGGTGTACCCGGGCGGCGGGCCGGGCACGCGCGACTACCCCGCCACCACCTGGGTGAGCGTCGGCGACCTCGACGGCGACGGGGTCCGCGAGGTGCTCGCCTCCGAGGTGCTCCGCGAGGACTGGGGCATCGTGCAGGTCTTCTCGGCCGAGCCGGCCGGGCTGGTGTGGCGCGCCGACCTCACGGAGCGCGTGGGCCTGCACCCGGGTCCGGTGGTCACGGTGGTGGACCTCGATGGCGACGGCCACGACGACCTGCTGCGCGCCAGCGACCGCGCCACCTTCGGCTTCGGCGACGGCGCCGGGGCGTGGACCGACGGGGCGCTGCAGCGCGGTCCGGGCCTGTCGCGCCTGCCGAGCCTGTCGCTCGCGGCGCTCGGCGACCTCGACCAGGACGGCTGGCTCGACCTCGTGTTCGGCCCCGGGGACTGCGCCAGCAGCCTGGGTGTGCTCGCCGCGGTGCGCACCGGCGCGCGCACGTGGGAGACGCGCACCGACCTCCTCGAGGAGGAGCGCGTGGTGCAGCCCTACGCCCTGGCCGTGGTGCCCGCGCCGGGCGGAGGCCAGGACCTGCTCGCGCTGGGCCGCGGCTGCGTCTTCCAGGATGGCCCCACCAACGTCTGGACGCCGGGGGCCGCGGGGGACGACGGCCGCGTGCACTGGTCGGCGGTGGAGCGCGTGCCGTCCGACGCCGCCTTCCGGCTCCAGCCCTCCGGTGCCGGGGCGAAGCTGTCCCGCCGCAACCCGATGGGCGGTGCGCTGGCCGACCTGGATCGCGACGGCTTCCTCGATCTGGTGCTCGCGCTGGCCGACCCCTGGATCCACGTCCTGGAGGGGGACGGGTCGGAGGTCTACGACGCCGCCACCTTCGACCACGGGATCGAGCTGGGCATGGGCGCCGCGGGCGAGCCCGAGCTGCCCTGGGGACTGGCCCCCCTCGATCTCGACCGGGACGGGCGCAGCGACGTGGTCTTCGCGCTGGGGGACGACGCGCGGGTGAACACCACCGGCACCTGGAACGGCCCGTACACGCCCCACGCGTGGTGGACCCCGGCCGAGGGGCCGTCGGTGGACGTGACGGCCGCCGCGGGCCTGGGGCTGTCGGGCAACTGGCGCGCGCTCACGGTGCACGACGTGGACGGGGACGCGGCCCCGGACCTGGGGCTGGGGGGCCTGGGGGAGGCGCCCCGGGTGCTGCTCAACCGCGTCGACACGGCGCACGGCCACCTCGCCCTGCGCCTGCAGGGCACCACCTCGAACCACCTGGGCATCGGGGCGGTGGTGACCGTGGAGGTGGACGGCCTCGACGACCAGACCTTCGCGGTGGGCGCCATCGCCTCGCCGGGGGGCATCTCCTCGCCCACGGTCTTCGTCGGCCTGGGACTCGCCCACGCGGCACGGCGTGCCACGGTGCGCTGGCCGTCGGGCACGGTGCAGGTGGTGGAGGACCTCGCCGAGGGGCGCACCCACGCCGTGGTGGAGCCCCCGGTGCTCACGCTCTCGGAGGCCGATCGCCACCTGCCGGCCGACGGCCTCGCCGAGCTGGTGGTGGAGGTGCGTCCGCGTCACCCCGACGGCGGCCTGCGGGCCGTGGGCGACGTCACGGTGGAGCTGGTCCTCGGGGAGGCCACGTGGACGGGCCCGGTGGTGCGCGAGGGCGACACCTGGCGCCGCACCCTGCGGGCCCCTGCCGTGGCGGGCGAGGCGGTGGTGCGGGCCTCGGTGGACGGCACGCCGCTGCCGCTGGCGCCGCGGGTGTGGTTCGACGCCGCCGACGGGCCCTGAGGGCGCGCGGGCGATAGGCTGGCCGGCCTGGAGCGAGGCGGTCATGGCCGGTCAGGGACGGCGCTGGTTCGAGCAGTCCAAGGGCTTCGAGGCGCGCACGCGCACGAGCGACGACGCCGACGACGGGCCCGATCTGTGGACCAAGTGCCCCGGCTGTGGCGAGGCCCTGTTCCTCGAGGTCCTCGCCGAGCACCTCGAGGTCTGCCCCCACTGCGGTCACCACTTCCCCGTGGAGGCGCTGCAGCGCCTGCTCCAGCTCGCCGACGAGGACGCGCTGGAGCTGCACGACACCGGGCTCACCAGCGTGGATGCGCTGGGCTTCGTCGACTCCAAGCCCTACGACCGCCGCCTGGTCGCGGCGCGCGAGAAGCTCGGGCGGAACGAGGCCTTCGTGGCCGCCTCGGCGCATGTCGAGGGCATCCCCGTGGAGCTGGGCGCCATGGACTGGCGCTTCCTCGGCGGCTCGATGGGCTCGGTGGTGGGCGAGGCCGTCACGCGGCTCTTCGAGCGCGCCACCGTGCGGCGCGTGCCCGCCCTCGTGGTGAGCGCCTCGGGCGGCGCCCGCATGCAGGAGGGCGTGCTGTCGCTGATGCAGATGGCCAAGACCTCCGCGGCCATCGCGCGGCTCAAGGACGAGGCGCGCATGCCCTACCTGTCGCTCCTCACGCACCCCACCACCGGCGGCGTGGCCGCCAGCTTCTCCACCCTGGGCGACGTGCTCATCGCCGAGCCGGGTGCGCTGGTGGGCTTCGCCGGGCCGCGCGTGATCAAGGAGACCATCGGCGAGGAGCTGCCCGCCGGCTTCCAGACCGCCGAGTACCTGCTGGAGCACGGCATGGTCGACCTGGTGGTGCCGCGCGGTCGCCTCCGGCCCACCGTGGCGCGCCTGCTGCGCCTGCTCCTCGACCAGCGCGAGAGCGCGTGATCACCCACCCGGTGCTCTCCGAGCTCGCGCTCGCGGGGGTGAAGCTGGGCCTCGACGAGATCCGCGACTTCCTCGGCTGGATCGGTCATCCCGAGCGTGCCTTCCCGGCGGTGCACGTGGCGGGGACGAACGGGAAGGGGAGCGTGTGCACCACGGTAGCCACCGCCCTCACGGCGGCGGGCCTGCGCACCGGGCTCAACACCTCGCCCCACCTCGAGCACGTCAACGAGCGGGTGCGGGTGGACGGCGTGCCCATCGACGACGACGCCCTGGACGGGCTGCTGCGGGAGCTGGACGCGGCGCGGCGGGCCTTCGGTGCGGCCACCGGCCGGTCGCAGGCCCCGCTCACCTACTTCGAGCTCACCACCGCGCTGGCGCTGGTGTGGTTCGCGCGGCAGCAGGTGGACGTGGCGGTGGTGGAGGTGGGGTTGGGCGGTCGCCTCGATGCCACCGGCGTGGTGCGCCCCGCCGTGAGCGCGGTCACGGGCATCGGCCTCGACCACGTGGTGGAGCTGGGGCCCGACCTCGCGTCCATCGCCCGCGAGAAGGCGGGGATCTTCCGGCCGGGCGTGCCGGCGGTGGTGGGGCGCGTGGCGCCCGAGGCGGCCGAGGTCCTCGCCGAGGTGGCGGCCCGGGTGGGCACGCCGCTCTGGTGGGTGGACCGTGAGGTCACCGTGAGCCGTGAGCCGGATGGCCTCGTGATCGCCACGCCCCGGGGCAGGGTGGGCCCCGTGTGGCCCGCGCTGGCCGGGGCCCACCAGGAGGCGAACGCCGCCGTGAGCGTGGGCGTGCTCCACCAGCTCGCCGCGCAGGGCTGGGCCCTCCCCGACGAGGCCGTCGTCCACGGGCTGGCCCACGGCCGCATCGCCGGTCGGCTCGAGGAGCTCGCCCCCGGACTGGTGGTGGACGGCGCCCACAACGTCCAGGCGGCCGAAGCGCTGGCCGCCTGGCTCGCCAGCCGGCCCCGTACCGGCCGTCGGCTGCTGCTCTGGGGCATGGGCGAGGACCGGGACCCGCGCGAGGTGGTGGCGCCGCTGCTGCCCCACGTCGATGGCGTCCTCACCACGCGCTGCGCCCACCCCAAGGCCCGCCAGGCCGACGCGCTCGCCCTGGCGCTCCAGGGGCTCGGCCCACCCGTGACCGCGGGCGGCCGGGTGGAGGAGGCGCTGCCGCGCGCACGTGCCGAAGCCGACGAGGTGATCGTGGCGGGCAGCCTCTACCTGGTGGGGGCCGTGCGCGCGCTCCTCGGCTCCTGACCCCGGAGGCCCCATGCCCTGGCTGATCACGAAGTACCTGGTGACCGCGGCCGTGGTGGTGGTGGTGTCGGAGGTGGCCCGCCGGAGCGACCGCCTGGGGGCCCTCGTGGCCGCCCTGCCGCTGGTCACCGTGCTCGCGCTCGCGTGGATGCACGCGGAGGGCCAGCCCACCGACAAGCTGGCCCGGCACGCCTGGTACACCTTCTTCTACGTGGTGCCCACGCTGCCCATGTTCCTCGCCTTCCCGTCGCTGCTCGCGCGTTGGGGCTTCTGGCCCGCGCTGGGCGTGAGCGCGGTCCTCACGGTGGTCTGCTTCGGGCTCTTCGGCCTGGCCGTGCGTCCGTTCGGCGTGAGTCTCTGGTAGCCACGCCGCCTCACGGTCGCCGCCGGCGGGGTCAGGCCGCGCGGCCGCCCTTGCGCGCCGCACCCAGCTCGGTGGCGAAGCGGGTGATCACCGCGTCGAGCACGTTCTTGCCCGACACGTTGAGGGCCAGCTCGCGGCGGGCCTCCGTGAGGGCGTCGCTGCACCGGCTCACGCCCGAGGGCCACAGGGCGCCCACCCAGGCCTCCGTGCGCGGCTGGAGCGCGGGGTGGAGCAGGGGCTGGTCGGCGCCTGCGGCCTGCACCACCACGTCGCGCAGCAGCTCCTCGAGCAGGTCGAGGGCGGCGTGCGCGCGGGGGGCCCAGTCGCGGCGTGAGCCCTTCGTGAGCCCCTCCGACCACGTGAAGATGCCCTGCAGGTCGCCGGCCAGCGCCGCGAGCAGGCCCGTGGCGAGGTCGTCGCGTGCCTCCAGCGCCCCGTCGGCCAGCGCGAGGGCCGTGCCCGGGGAGCCCTGCGCCGCGCGGGCCAGGGCCTCGGCCTCGGGCACCCCGCGGGCCTCGAGCCACGCCCGCAGCGAGGCCTCCTCCACGGGCGCGAAGCGGGTGCGCTGGCAGCGCGACACGATGGTGGGCAGCAGCGACCGTGCCTGGCCCACCACGAGCACGAAGTGGGTGCCGGCGGGCGGCTCCTCCAGCGTCTTCAGCAGGGCGTTGGCGCCGGCGGGCTGCAGGGCGTCGGCGGGGTCGAGGATGACGAAGCGGCGACGCGCGCTGAAGCGGTGGAAGCCGGCCAGGCGCACCAGCTCCCGCACCGCGGAGGCAGGGATGGTGGGCGTGGCGAGGTCGGGGTCCGGCCCCACCTCGATCACGTCGGGGTGCTGCCCGGCGAGGATCATCGTGCAGGCGCGGCACCGACCGCAGGGGCGCTGGCCGGGGTCGTCCTCGCAGTTGGCGACCAGGGCGAGCCAGCGCGCCGTGGTGTGGCGCCC
Organism: Alphaproteobacteria bacterium; assembly: GCA_020632955.1. GTDB lineage: Bacteria > Myxococcota_A > UBA796 > UBA796 > JACKEO01. The sequence continues at coordinate 150,051 of JACKEO010000001.1, read as the reverse complement.
GACGCCCGACGGGCCCTCGAAGAGCAGGGCGTGGTGCAGGCGATCGCCGTCCACCGCCTCGCGGAGCTGCGCGAGGAGGACGTCGTGACCCACGATCACCGGGAGCTCCGCCACCGCCTGCCTCCGGTCGCCCCCTATCCTCCGCGCGCCGCCGGCGCGTGGCAGGGCGAGCGCGCGGGATAGGGGCGGTCAGGAGGCGGGCCCGTGGGAGACTTCTGCGTCGTCGACCAGACCATGGTCCTCGTGATGATGGCCCCCTGGGGCGTCGCACCCTCGCCCGTCCCGGTGCCCGTGCCGCCCCCCGCCGGGCCGGCCACCATCATCGCCGTGCCGATGCCCATCAAGGGCTCGGCCAAGAAGGTGAAGGTGGTGGGGAAGAAGGCCGTGCTCGACGGCGACGAGAAGAAGTGGAAGACGATGGCCGTCTACATGTCGGGCCTCTACGTCATCCCGGGCATGGGCATGTGCAAGATCAGCATGCTCGGCATGGACCAGAAGACGAAGACGGTGAAGGCCGAGGGCAAGGCCATGGTGCTCAAGGGCTCCACCTGCGTCGTGGAGTTCAAGCCCATGCTCAAGGCGATGTACCAGCCGCCGGGGCCGGTGCCGCCGCAGATGTGCCCGCTGCCGGCCTTCTACGGGCAGGGCAAGTTCCTCGAGCTCACCAACATGAAGGTGAAGGCCACCTGATGGCGGACTGGATCGAGGTCCGCACCGAGGAGGTCGACGAGGCGGGCACGGTCACCGCCGGCATCTTCGAGGACGCCCTGCGCGTGGGCGAGCTGGTGTACGCCGCCTGGGGGCCCTCGCTGGTGGTGCAGTCCCTGGCCGTGGACCCGGCGCACCGTGAGCGGGTGGAGCCGCAGGTGGTGGGCCTGCTGTGCCGGCGCGTGGTGGAGGAGGGGATGACCAGCTTCCACCACCACGGCGTGCAGGACGCGGCCCTGCTGCGCGCCTACGCGGCCCAGCCCCTCGGCGCCTCGATGGTGGCCATCGGGGTGTGTGGCGGCGACGTGGTCTACTTCGACCCGGTGCGCGGCCTGCACCCGCCCGAGGGCGGGCACGTGCACGTGGCGCTCTACCACACGCCCGAGCTGGGGCCGCTGGGCGAGGTGACGGCCACCGCCGACCCCTACGCGCTGCTGCAGTGCACGCCCTCGCTCGCGCGCGTGGCCCGCCTTCGCGCGCTCTGGACCGCGGGCCACCTCGACGACGACGCCCTGGACGAGGTCTTCCTCTACGCGCTGCTCGACACGGGGTGGGACGTGCGGCAGTTCGCCGCCGTCACCCTGAACGGGGCGCTGGGCGACCGGGAACAGGCGGCCGATCTGCCGCGCCTGCTCGCGCACCTGGCCGAGCCCCTCTGCTCGCTGCGACCCGGGCTGCCGCTGCCGGTGGCGCCCGAGGGCGTGGTCTTCGACCCGGTGCGGGCGCGCCGCAACAAGCGCCAGGCCCTGCTCTTCGTGCTGGGCACGCGCCTCGCATGGACCTTCCGCAGCGACGCCCAGCGCGACGCGCTGCGCGCGGCCCTGGCGGAGGTGCTGCAGGAACAGCTGGACGCGCTCACGCCGGCGCGGGAGGCCCTGCTCGGCGAGGCCGCGGTGGAGGATGCCCGGCCCGGCGGCCCGGGGGGCACGGCGCTGGGCAGGATCGACGACCTCGGGCTCCTCGAGCTGCTGCGCTACGCGGTCCTGCGACACCGGGCGTGGGTGGCCGACCAGGGCGACGCGCCCGATCCCTTCGCCTGGCTCACCGACCAGGTGGCCTGCCTCGTGCCCTCGCCGCGCTCTCCCGCGGGGGATGCCGAGGAGCCGCTGCCCGACGTGGCCGACCGCCTCTACGGACCCTCGCCCGCCGTGTCGCCGCAGCGCGCCTCCGCGTAGCGGGCGGGCGTGGCCTGCGCCGCGCAGCCCTCCGGGGGCGTCCAGGGCAGGGTGCGGCGGGGCGTGACCAGCCAGCCGGGCGCGGGCGGCGTGCGCACCCGGCGCACCACCACGCCGTCGTGCACGCAGCAGAAGGCCTCGCCCGCGCAGGCGGCCTCCGGCGAGCCGTGGGCGTACTCCCGCACCCCGGCCACCACGTAGCAGAGCGTCACCACCTCGGCGTCGTCCACGAGCCACAGCGCGCCGTCCGCCCGCCATCGGGGCCAGTCCTCCACCACGGCGTGCCAGGCCCGGGGGTCCTCGGCGCGGATGCGTCCCTCGGTGGCGTGGGGGGCGACGAGGCCGGCCACCGCGCCGGCGAGGCCCAGCCGGAGCAACGCACCCGCCACCCCCGGCAGGGGGAGGGTGGCCACGGCCAGGGCCCACGGCACCGCGAAGAGCACGGTGGCCTGGGTGCGCACGGCCTGCTGGGTGCCCAGCAGCGGGAGCAGCGCCAGGGACCCCACGGAGGCCACCAGGGCGAGGCGCGTGGCCGGTGCGGCCTGGCGCCACCGCAGCAGGCCCACCCCCAGCGGCAGCAGCACCAGGGCCGGCAGCAGCGGGCCCGTGGTCCGTTCGCCGAGCCCCGCCGTGAGCAGCAGCTCCAGCACCTCCGCGGGCGGTGAGGTCCGGGTGCGCACCACGGCGTGCTGCACCACCGGGATCGCCAGGGGGGCCCAGGCGAGCGCGAGCCAGGGCGTGAGGCGGAGCAGGCTGCGCCCGGCGGGGCCGGCCGTGGCCAGCCAGGCCAGCTCCAGCACCGCCAGGGGCAGGGCCGCGTAGTGCAGCCAGCCCGTCAGGATCAGCGTGCCGAGCCAGGCCCGCCGGGCCCGGGCGTCGTCCTCGAGGGCCCGCGAGAGCAGGGCGGCGTGGGCGGTCCAGGCCAGTCCCCAGAAGGCGTACGACCGCAGCATGGTGCCCACGGCCACGTGCTGGGGGAGGACGCCCAGGGCCAGCACCGCCGCGAGCGCCGCGCCCGGGGTGTCGCCCACGGTGCGCCGCGCCAGCACCGCCAGGCTCCCGAGGGTGGCGAGCCCCGCCAGCCAGGCGCCGACGCGTCCCCAGGTCAGCGCCCAGGCGGTGGGCAGCGCGCTCGCCAGCACGTGGAGCAGCGGGGGGTTCACGCCGTTCTCGGGGGCGATGAGCGCGTCCACCACGCCGCCGCCGGCGATCAGGGCGAGCTCGTCGGCGTGGGGGTCCAGGTCCAGGCGCAGCAGGCGCTGGCCGGCGAGCAGCAGGATCAGCAGCCCCACGGCCACCGTCTCGGCCTGCAGCAGGCGCCGCCTCACGGCCGTGCCTCGGTGGGGGCGAGCCAGGGTGCGAGGCGGGCCCGAGCCTCGGGGGGCACCTCGCCCCGCGCGAGCAGCACGCGATCCTCGGGCGAGAGGGGCCGGGCGACGTGGAGCAGATCGGGCACCGGCAGGCCGGCGGCCGCGAGGTGGCGCACCACGGCCGGGACGCGGTCGCCCCCCACCGCCGGGGGACGCGTGCGCACCAGCACCGCATCGGCCTCCAGGGCCTCCAGGACGGCCTGCAGCCGCGCCTCGGGGCTCCCCCCCTCCGGGAGCGCCTCGTAGGGCAGGAAGCGCGGCCAGGCGGCACGCAGGGCATCCAGGGCGGGGTGCGTTCCGACGAGGTGCGCGGGGTCGGGCGTGCCCACCCACAGCCCCACCAGGGGACGGGCCGCCTCGGGGCGCCCGGCGCGTCCGAGCACCGTGAGGCGGAAGGCGCGGTTCACCAGCAGGTCCACGTGCTGCTCGGCCACCACCGGGCCGTGGGCGCGCCGCTCGTCGACCAGGAAGTCCACGACGTGGTCGGGCAGGCGGGCCGCCGAGCCCTCGCGCCGCTCGGCGTCGCCCAGCAGGACCAGGCCGGCCTCGGCGGCGTGGGCGTGCAGCGCGTGGGCGTGCAGCGGGTGGTGCTGGGGTGCCAGGAAGGTGGTCGCCAGCTCGCCGTCGTCGAGGGTGCGCACGGTGGCGCGCACGGCCCGCAGCCAGCTCCCCGCACCCGAGGGGGGCATGGCGTCGGCGAGCAGGTCGAGCAGCGCCCGGGCCGCGGCCGCGGGCGGCGCATCGGGCGTGCGGCCCACGTGGAAGCGCAGCAGCTCCCGCACCATGCCGAGCATGTGCCACCCGGGCAGCACGCACCAGCCCAGCAGCAGCAGCCCGTCCTCGGGGAGGCGCCGTGCGAGGTGCGCCAGGGCGTCCGCAGGATCGGTCCGCTCCGAGAAGCCCCGGTGCCAGACCACGAGGTCGGCCCGGGCGGGGAGGGGACCGTCCAGCGTGAGGTTCGTGAGCCCGAGGGCCTCACGGCCCGTGGCGAGCGCGTCGCCGGCGCCGTCGTCGAGGGCCACCGCGTGGAAGGTGGTGGAGGGCAGCGACCAGGCCAGCGGCAGCAGCTCCTCGGGCGTGGCGGCCAGGTGCAGGACCTGTGCCCCGTCGAGGGCCGGTGCCGCGCGGCCGGCGAGCGTGGCCTGGGCGGCGAGCTGCGCCGGGTGGGCAGCCGCCAGGGGCGGGCGGGGCGGGCGGGGGACCTCAGGCATCGAGGAGCGCCCAGGCGGCGAGCTGGTCGAGGCGGGCGGCCACCGTGGCCGCGTCGACGCCCGCATAGGGATGGGGCTGCCCCGTGGCCTCCTCGAAGGCGGCGACGTGGGCGCGGAGGCGCGCGAGGAGGGTGGCGGCGTCGGTGTGCCCGTCGAGCTGCAGCAGCAGGTGGTGGTCGAGCGCGTCGAGGTCCACCACCTCGTGACGCAGCGAGCACACGCGGCTGGTGCGCGCGCCGAGGTGCCGGGCGTACGACCACGCCCGCGGGCGTGCGCTCGCCCGGGGCGTGTGCGCGGGCGGGTCCACCGTGAGCTCGAGCAGGTCGAGGAGGAAGCCCGTGGTGACGGCCTGGAGCAGGGCCGGCCCCTCCAGCCCCACCTCACGCCCGAGGGTGGGCACGGGCACCGTGGCGGGGGCGTGGGCCGACAGCGCGCGCAGCAGCGCGTTGGTGCCCTCGTCGTCGATCACCACGCCCTGCTCGGCGCCCCAGAAGGACTCCGGCACCCCGGGCTGGGCAGGGCGGTGCTCGGCCACCGCCGTGGCGTGGAAGGGCGACAGGTCGAGGGTGCGCAGATCCCGCACCGGACGGGCCTCCTCGTGCACCAGCAGCATGCGGCGGAAGCACCGCCCTCGCAGCAGGTCGAGGTACTGCTCCGCGACCACCAGCTCCTGCGTCAGCCCCGCCAGGGCCTGGGCCACGTCGCCTCCCCAGAGCTGGGGCAGCATCGACGGCACGTGGGCGTCGGCCAGGTACTGCAGGCCGGCGGCGCGCACCTGGCCGTGCAGGTCCACCAGCCAGGCCGGCTCGTTGTGCTCCTCGAGCAGCTCGTGGAAGACGTAGGCGTCGTCGTGCTGCGCCAGCGTGTGCACCAGCTCGGCGAGGGCGTGGCGCCACGCGACGTGCTCCTCGGGCACGAAGCGGGCGTGCAGCTCGAGCAGGCCCACCCCGCGGGCCACCTGGGCACGCGGATCGTCGAGGTGGGCGGTGAAGAAGCGCATGGCGTCACGCACGCCCTGGTACATCCGCCAGCCGGGGAGCGTGTTCGTGCTCACGTAGGCCACGCCCTGCGGCGTCAGGCAGCGTCGGCAGAGGTCGAGGATCGCGCGCTGCACCATGGGCGGCACCCAGGCGTAGACCCCGTGGCAGATCACGTAGTCGAAGGCGCCCGCCTCGGCGGTGAAGGTGGCGAGGTCGGCGTGCACGAGGGCGCAGTTGCGCAGGCCCAGCGCCTCCACCTCGGCCTGGCCCTGCGCGATCTGCCGTGCCGACAGGTCCACCCCCACGAAGCGGGCCTCGGGGTGGCGCACGGCCAGCGGCACCAGGTTGCCCCCGGAGGCGCAGCCCAGCTCGAGCACGCGGGCGCCCGCGGGGGGCGCGGGGTGCAGACCGAAGAGCGTGGCCACGGTCGCCAGCGACGCGGGCGCGCTGGCCCGGTAGGCATGGCTCTCGTAGGGAAGGCGGTCGTAGGAGGTGGGATGGTCGACCATGCGTCGGGCACCGTAGCACCGTGGCTCGATGCGGCGCAGTGGCGCTTCCTCGGTGGCCCGCCGGCGGAGGACGGGACGCGGCGCGCGCGGGTGGGGGCCACGCTGCGCCTGCTGCGCGCCACGCTGGACGCCCACGCCACGCCCGTCCCGCCGGACGCCGAGGACCTGGTCTCCGCCTTCTTCGGCTGGCGCATGGATCTGCGCGCCTACGGGGTGGACGGTCTCGACGGGCTGGCGGTGTCGGGGCGGCCCCGCACGGGCGCGCCGCTGGTGGTCTCGGAGCTCGGTCCCGGAGGCCCGCGACACCGCTTCGTCGGACATGGCTGGCTGCTGCTCGTCCGTCCGCTCCTGGACGCGCTGCAGGCCCTGCTCCACGGCGACGAGCTGGAGGTGGACTTCCGCCTCGCGGGCCGCCACCGCCTGCTGCCCACGGGCACGGTGGAGTTCCCCGACGGGTGGTGGCCGGGGTGGAAGGACCGCGAGGCCGACGGCCTGCCCTTCGGGGAGGCCTACCGCACCTGGGTCTACCCGGCGGTGGCCCGGGCGCTCGCGGTGCTGCCGGAGGGCCTGCGGGTGCTGGATCTCGCCGGCGGGGACGGCGAGGCCCTGGCGCTGGTGCCCGCGCCGGCGGAGGCCTGGCTGGTGGATCGGTGCGCCGCCCTGCTGGGCGAGGCCGCCACGCGCTTCGCCGGCCGACCGGTGCACACGGTGCGCGCCGACCTGCGCGACGACCGCGCCCTGGGCGAGCTCACGGGGGGGCCCGTGGACCTCGTGGTGGCGGTGGGGGCGCTCTGCGTCAACGTGCTCCCGGAGGAGGCCTGCCTGCGCCTGGTGGCGCGGCTCGCGGACGTCCTGGTTCCCGGGGGGCGGGCGGTGGTCTCGGGCTGGACCCCCTGCCAGGTGGACGCGGCCTGCTTCGAGGCCGCGGGCCTGCGGGTGTGCAACCGGGTGGCCCCGTGGCGCGCCGACGCGCCCGACTGGCGCCTGCACCTCTACCTGCTGGAGCGTCCCGGCTGACCGCGGTCAGGTGTCCCGGTGGCCCAGGTCGTAGGCGCCGGTGGTGCCCCGTCGGAAGGGCAGGGCGAGCATCCACCCCAGGCCCTGCACCCGCGGCTCCGGCAGGTGGTCCAGGCCGAGGGTCATCCCCAGGTGACCCGCCGCCGGCTGGGCCCGGTAGGTGCCGCACAGGCGGTCCCACCAGGGCGCGTTGAAGCCGAAGTTGCTGTTCGTCTCGGAGGGGATCACGGAGTGGTGCACGCGGTGCATGTCGGGGGTGACGAGCACCCAGCGGAGCACGCGGTCCACCGTGGCGGGCAGGGCCACGTTCGCGTGGTTGAACATCGCCGCGGCGTTGAGGACCACCTCGAAGATCAGCACGGCCTCCACCGGCGCGCCGAGCAGCGTCACCAGGCCCAGCTTGATGCCCATCGACAGCAGGATCTCCACCGGGTGGAAGCGCAGCCCGCTGGTGACGTCGAGATCGTGGTCGGCGTGGTGGACCGCGTGCAGGCGCCACAGGACGGGCACCGCGTGGAACATCACGTGCTGCAGGTAGATCGCGAAGTCGAGCAGGAGCACGGCGAGGAGCACCGTGAGGCCGTGAGGCAGGCCCAGCAGGGGGAGCACTCCCCATCCCTGGCTGGCCGCCCAGGCCGCCGCGCCCACGGCCGCCGTCGGGAAGAGCACGCGCAGCACCACGGTGTTCGCCACCACCAGGCCCAGGTTGGCCAGCCACCGCCGGCCCTTCGGCACCGTGAGCGGCCGGCGCGCGGCGACGAGCTCGAGCAGGGCCATGACGAGGAAGACCCCGAAGAAGGCGGACAGCCGGACCGTGGGCTCGTGCGCCGTGAGCCAGGCGAGCATGGGATCCTCGGGGTGCGACACGTCTGACTGTAGGCACCACCTCCCGGTGCGGCGAGGCCGGGGGACGCTGCGCTGCCCCGGGCACGCTACAGCGGCCCCGTGGCCTCCCTCTCCGACCTCGCCGACCGTGTGCTCCGCGGCCTCCTCGCGCTGCCCGGCGTGGTGGTGTCGGCCTTCGACGGCGAGGTGCGCGTGCCCGACACGCTGCCCCCCGGGGAGGTGGAGGAGCGGGTGCGGGCCACGGCGGTGCACCCCGAGGCGCTGCTGGCGCTCGAGGACGACCTGCACCACGTGCTGCACGACGGGCGCGTGCTCGCCTGGCAGCACCGCGGGCGTACGGCCTTCGCGGTGGGGGGCCTGAACGCACCCCCGGGGGCCAAGGCCGCGCTGCTCGATGCGTATGCGTCCACCTGTGCTGCGCGCGGGGTGCGGCGCCAGCTGGTCTTCCCCGTGCGGGCCGACGAGCTCGAGGAGGCGCGGTCGGCGGGCTTCGCGCCGGTGCAGGTGGGCGTGGAGGCCTGGGTGGACCTGCCCGGGCTCACGCTGCGCGGGCGTCGCTTCGAGAACCTCCGGCAGATGCGGAACCGCGCGCGGCGCCGCGGGCTCGTGGTGGAGGAGGCGGCCCCCGCCGCGGTGGAGGCGGAGCTGTCGGCCATGCACGCCGCCTGGCTCGCCGCCAAGCGCCCCAGCTGGCGCATGAAGCTGCTGGTGGGCTCCCCGGCCTTCTCGCGTCCCGCCGGCCGTCGCTACCTGGTGGCGCGGGGGCCTGGGCGGGCGGAGGCCTTCGTCACGCTGCTGCCGGGGGCTCCGGGCACCTGGGGCGTGGACGTGATGTGCCGCTGGCCCGACGCGGTGCCCGGCGCGATGGAGCTGTTGCTGGCCCACGCCGTCGCGCAGCTCCGCGACGAGGGGGCCCGCGCCCTGTCGCTCGGCGCCTGCCCCATGGCCGGTGTGCCCTTCGACCCCCGTCGGCCGGTCCTCACGGCGATCTTCCGGCTGCTGTACGGCACCTGGCTGGGCAACCGGGTCTTCGGCTTCCGCAACCTCGTGCGCTTCAAGGACAAGCTCGCGCCGCGGTGGGAGCCGGTGCACTTCGCGGCGCGCCCCGGACTGGGCGCGTGGGCCCTGTACCAGGGGTGCAGGATGTGGGGGCTGTACTGACGGTCAGCCCAGGTCGATCGCGCGGGTGCCGTCGTCGCCGAAGGTGGCGCGGTCGTCGCCGAGGGTGTGGAGCAGGCCCAGCCACAGGTCGGCCAGGGGACGGTCCTCCTCGAGCACGTGGTGGCTGCCCGTGCCCACGAGGCCGCCGAGCGAGCCGGCGGTGACCAGGGGGAGATCGCGGGGCACGTGGCGCTGGCCCTCGCCCATGCACGAGCCCGCCACGACGAGGCTGTGGTCGAGCAGGCGGGCGCCGTGGTCGTCGGTGGCGGCCATGCGGTCGAGCAGGCGGGCGACGCGCTCGGTGCACCACGCGGTGTACCCGGTCCACGCGTCGTAGGCGTTGGGGTCGCCGCGGTGGTGGGAGGCCGTGTGGTGGTCGAAGGCGCCGTAGCCGGGGAGCGCGCGCTCCGATGCGGCACGCCCCAGCGTGAGGGTGACCACCCGCGTGGCGTCGCAGGCCAGGCCCGTGGCGATGAGCTCGAAGAGCAGGTCGGCGCGCTCGGCGTCGTCGACCACCAGCTCCTCGGGACGGGACAGGCCGCAGGTGTTGCCCGCGGCCTGCAGCCGGAGCTCCACGTGGCGGATGCCCTCGAGCCACTCGTCGAGGCGATGGGCGTCCTCGGACGCGAGCTGGGGTGCCAGGGCGGCCGCGTCCTCGCGGACCAGATCGAGGACGCTCCGACGACGGGCCAGCGCCTTGGCCTCGGGGGCCGTGGGGAAGAGGCGGTCGAAGACGAGGCCGGCGTCGTCGAGCGGCGCCAGCGGGCGGCCCTTGCCGGCCCACGAGACCGCCACGTCGTAGGCGCAGGGGAACAGGGCCGGACAGGTGCCGCCGGTGCCACCCTTCTCGAGCGAGACCTGCAGCGAGGGGAGGACACGGCCTGCGCCCACCCGCGCCAGCGCTGCCTGGTCCACCGAGATGTCGTTCTCGATGTCCAACGACGGGCGCAGCTCGCGTGTGGTGAGCCAGCCGCCGAAGCACTCGGAGTGCCCGCCCCCCTGCCAGCCCATCGCGGGCCGGTTCGACAGCCCCGTCCAGATGGCCAGATCACCGCGGTGGCGCACCAGCGGGTCCAGGCAGGGCGTGGCGCCCCACGCCGCGCCGGCGGCGTCGGGGGTGAAGCGATCCATCGGGGCGCCGTTCTCCCACATCACGAAGACCAGGCGCTGCGGTGCGGCGGCGTCGGCGCCCCGTGCGAGGGACGGGAGCCAGGGCAGCGCGACGAGGGCGCCCGCCCCCCGGAGGAAGCTGCGGCGATCGGCCAGCGGACCGCGACGCCAGGCGCTCATCGGGCCTCCTCGTCGGGCGCCGGCACCCGGGTGGAGAACCAGGGCGTGGCCACGATGCGCTCGAAGGTGGTGGCGAGGGGGGCGCCGCTGGCCTCGACCTCGTCGAGCACGGCGTCCACCGCCTCCTGCGGGGCCCGACGGCCGAGCGCGTAGGTGGTGGCGTACTCGACGAAGCAGCCGGGGATGCGGGGATCGTCGGCGACGATGTCGGCCACGGCGTTCGCGCCCGTGACGTGCTCGCCGGTGGGCAGCGTGACCTCCACGTCCACCACGCCGCCGTCCTGGGCGAGTCCCCAGACGCCGGCGTGGCTGAACTGCTCGAAGGCGAAGCCGTAGGGATCCGTCTTGCCGTGGCAGGCCTGGCAGTCGGGCGCCTTCGTCAGGAACTCGATGGCCGCGCGGATGGTGCTCAGGTCGAGGTCGACGAGCTCGGGCGGGAAGGAGTCGACACCCGGCGGTGGGGCGCTGGGCGGGGCGCAGAAGAGGCGCTCGCGGATCCACTTGCCGCGCCGCGTGGGCGAGGTGCGGGCCACCTTGGAGGTGACGATGAGCCAGCCCGCCGAGGTGAGCCAGCCGCCGTTGCGCTGGGGCGGGAGCGCGCGCACCGACGGTGGGGAACCCGCGGGCATCGACAAGCCGTAGAGGGGGGCGAGCACCGGGTCGACCAGGGCGGTGTTGCCGCGGAAGAGATCGGCCACCGGCGCGTCGGCTCCCAGGGCCTCCTCGAAGCGCCAGGCCAGGTCGGCGCGGATCGCCTCCTTGCGGCGGTTGCGCAGGTCGAGGTCGTAGGCCGGGAACAGCGAGTGTTCGGGACGCGCGTCCTCGAGGGCCCGGATCTCGAGCCACTGGCCGGCGAAGTCGTCGGTGAGCGCCTGGGCGCGGGGGTCGGCGAGCATGCGGCGCACGTGGGCGTCGCGCACGGCCGGGTCGAGGAGGTCGCCGGTGGCGGCGTCGGCGCGCAGGGCGTCGTCGGGCAGCGACTTCCAGAGGAAGAAGGCCATGCGGGAGGCCAGCTCCCAGGCGTCGACGGGCTCGTCGTCGACGACGCCGTACTGCTCGATGCGGAAGAGGAAGCCGGGGCTGGTGAGCACGGCCGAGAGGGCGTCGAGGACGGCCTCGTGGGGGGCGGCGCCCGCGGTGATCGCCTCGGTGGCGAAGTCGGCGAGGCGCGCGGTCTCCTCCGCGGTGACGGGGCGACGCCAGGCGCGGCTGGCGAAGCGACCGAGCGCGGCCTCGCGGCAGGTGGGCTCCACCGGGTCGCAGTCGAGCAGGCGTGCCCAGGAGGGGTGCGACGCCTCGGCGAGGGGCGAGAGGAGGGCGTGGATCGCGTGGTCGTAGAGCTCGAGGTGCAGCGGCGTGAGGGCGAGCCCCTCGAGCAGGTGGTCGAAGCTGGCGATCGTGGGATCGGGGGCGAGGGCCACCTGGGGGAGGGTGTCGAGGAAGAGCAGGTCGCGGACGCTGCGGCGCCAGGTGCTCGCGTCGAGGCGGTGGAGCAGCTTGCGCGGGCCGGTGTCGACGGGCTGGTCGGTGTCGCTGGGGCTGTCGACGCCGGAGTCGTCCGCGGTGCTGTCCCGCACGGCGTCGTCGTCGGGTGCGGGGGCGCAGCCGAGCAGCAGGACCAGTGGCAGGAGTCGTGGGCCCAGGGAGCCCTCCTCGGCGTCCAGCGTACCATCCCGGCGCGCGGTCGCCACCGGCTGCACGACATCGTTCGTCTCGGTGTCGGCGGGGTTCTCGGCGGGTTCAGCGCCCCTGCGGGTCGAAGGCCTGGAGCGCATCCGTGGGCTGCAGCCCCGCGCGGGTGCCGCCGCCCGCCAGCCAGAGCCGTCCCTGCAGCGTCACCGCGGCCGTGCCGTGCACCGCCCGGGGCATGGCGGCCAGCGAGGTCCACGTGCCCTGCGCGGGGTCCCAGGCGTCCACGTCGCGGAACATGAGGTCGGGGTCGGTCAGGTCGCCTTCGCCGCCGAGGGCGTAGAGGCGCCCGTCGAGCACGGCGGCTGCGAGACCGCCGCGGGGCCGCGGCAGCGCAGGCAGGGTGGTCCACGCGGCCTGGGCGGGGTCCCAGGCCTCCACGACGCCGAGGCTGGACTCCAGGGAGATCCGGCGTCCTCCCACCACGGTGGGACCGGTGCCCAGCACGCCACCCGCGGCGTGATCGCGGGCGGTGGGGAGGTCGGGCAGGGGCGTCCAGGTGTCGAGGGCGGGGTCGTAGATCGACGCCGTGGCCACCGCGTCCACCCCGATGCCCCCCAGCACCCACACCCGATCGTCGTGCACCAGCGTGACCGACGCCCCGCGCGCCGTGCCCGCGGGCATCGGCGTGCCCAGCGTCCAGCGGTCGCCGTCGGGGTCGTAGCGGTACACCGTGCCCTTCGCGACGAAGGCGGGGAAGGTGCCCACGAGGAAGCCGGCCACCACCAGGGTGTCGCCCACGCTGGCGAGGTTGGGGTGGTGCAGGGGCTCGGGCAGGTCGGCGAGGGGGCGCCAGGTGTCGCTCTCGGGGCTCCACGCGTCCACCCGATCCAACGGACCGGCGTCGACGTAGCCGCCCACCACCACCAGCTCCCCACGGAAGACCGTGGTGCCGTGCTCCTGGCGGGCCGGCTGCAGCGGGGCGTACGTGGCCCAGCGCGGCCCCGGATCGGTGTCGGGGGGATCCGTGGGGCCGGTCTCCGCGGTCTCGTCGTCGGTGTGGTCCGGGGGCGCGGACGCCTCGCCCGTGTCGGTCTCGCGCGTGTCGGTGCCGTCGCCGTCGTCCTTGGGCGCGGCGGCGGTGCAGGCGAGCAGCAGCACGGGGAGCAGGCGCATGGAGGCTCGAGCGGAGGGCCGTTCCAGTGTAGCTGCGCGTGCGTGGGCCCGGCGAGGTCTCAGCGCCGCGGCAGCCTGCCCGGGCGCGCGGGGGCACGCACCTCGCGCACCGACGGGAAGAGGACGTGCGCGGGGCCCGGCGGACGCCACGTGCCGAACCGCACCGTGTCGTCCGGCAGCACCCAGCTCACCAGCGAGCTGGACCGGTTGCCCCGCATGAGCGCGTGGGCGGCCTGCAGCAGCGCGAGCGGGGTGTGGGTGGCGGCGGTCTCGCGGGCGTCCGCGTGGAGGCTGGGCATGACCCGCGCGATGTGGCCCGCGACCACTGCGGCGGGCTCGGGGTCGCCGGCGTCGTGGGCGAGGAAGGCGCGCACCACCCAGGCGCTCAGGCGGGCGGGCTTCGTGCGCAGCGCCAGGTCGAGGTTGCGCACCGCCTTGTCGTGCTCGCCGAGCAGGCGGCGCGCCTCGCCCCGGTACACGTGGATCGTGGGCCCGTGGTGGTTCACGGCGTGCACGCCCTCGCGAAAGGTCTCCACGGCCCGGGCGGGATCGCCGGCCAGCAGCTGGCTGGCACCCAGCCCGATCCAGGCCCACACCGTGGCGTGGTGCAGGTCGAGGGCCCCCTGCAGGGCCTCGGCGGCCTCGGCATACCGGCCGAGCCAGAGCAGCACTTCGCCCCGGTAGGTGCGGGTGGTGGGATCGTCGGGAAAGCGGGCCTGCAGCGCCTCGTAGGCGGCGATCACCTCGGGCACCGGCCGGCAGCGCAGCAGGTGGTGGGTGGTGCGCGCCAGGTGGCGGGGGTGCGGTGGCACCGGCACGCCCTGCAGCCCCTCTGGCGTCTGCACGGTGGGCCACGGAGAGCGGTTGGGGCCGAGGCGGGCGGCCGCCTCGTCCAGGTACCGGCCCAGGGTGGCGCCGCTGGGGCGCTTGAGCGGGATGGGGGACGGGTGCAGCGCCTGGAGCTTGGTGGTGACGCTGCCGTGAGCGTCGGGGTCGATGGGGGAGCCCGGCGGGTGGGCGTCGATGACCGCGCGCAGCCGGGCCAGGTCGGCAGCCAGGCTGTAGGCCGGCCCGCTGGCCATCGCGGCCCGGGCCGCCGCGCCCGCCTCCTCGGTGCGTCCCAGCGCGCGCAGGGCCTCGGCGCGCCAGGTGTGGAGCGTGTCGATCGTGAGCCAGGGCAGCCCCTCGGTCGGCAGCTGGGCCAGCAGCGCGTCGATCGTGGACAGGCCCGAGGCGGGCTCGCCCCGGCAGACGGCGACGGCGGCGCCCACCAGGCGGGCCTCGGGGTCGTCGGGCGCCCGCGCGGCATGGACGAGGGCCTCGTCCAGGCGTCCACCCCACAGGGCCAGGCGGGCGCGCGTGGGCCAGCCGGCGTCGGGGGGCAGCACGGCCGACACGCGCTCCGGGCACGCCAGTCGCCAGAGGCGCACCACGGCCGTCCGCCAGGCCTCCGGGCGTGCCGCGGCGGCCGCGAGGGTGCGCTCCACCGCGTCGGCGCGTCCCTGCAGCACGGAGGCCTCGGCGGCGAGGTCCAGCAGCTCCGGATCCGCCGGGGCGTGCACGAGACCCGCCTCCAGGTGCACGAGCGCCACCTCGGCGTCGTGGCAGGCGAGCCGGTGACGCGCGGCACGCAGGCGGATCGGAGGCTCGTCGGGCGCGCAGCGCACGGCCGCCTCGAGGGCGTCCGTGGTCTCCCGGTCGCGGTCCAGCGCGCTGCACGCCTCGGCCAGCGCCAGCCAGGCGGAGGCGTCGTCGGGGTGGCGGACGGCGAGGCCCCGCCCCACCTCCCAGGCTGCCAGGGGGGCGCGGGCACGGAGGAGCAGACGCACCGCCTGGGCGGCCACCTCTGGAGGACCGTGGGCGGCGCGGCGGGCGAGGGCCTCGGCCTCGACGGCCTGCCCGTCGCCGAGCCGTGTGCGCGCCTGCTGGAGGAGGCTCCGCGGATCGTCGAGTCCGGAGAGCAGCGCGGCGGCCTCGTCGAACCGCCCCTCGGCCAGGGCCAGCTCCGCCTCGGCGCGTCGGGCGTCCGCCACGGCATCGGCCCCCGCGGCGTCGCTGCGCAGGTCGAGCGTCGGGCCCACCAGGCGGGCGGACGGGAAGCGCCGCATGCCGAGCGCATGCCCCAGGTGCAGCGCCGCGCGGGGGTCGGTGCCCACGTGGAGCAGCAAGCCCCGATCCACCGCCTCGGCGCGGCCGGCGGCGCGCGCGAGCGCCCGCACCGCGGTGGCCCAGGTGCTCCCGTGCGGGTCGGCGCCAAGGCGAAGCCCCGTGCCCTCGCCGAAGCCCACCTCGACCGGCCCCTCGGGCGCGGGGGTGCCCCGTACCACCCACGTCCCGGTGGGCGGATCCGCCAGGGGGTGCGCGTGGAGGCGACGTCCGAGCTCGGCGGCCAGGCTGGGCGGACCCGTGAGGGCCACGACGAGCTCCGGTCGTTCCACGCGGTCGGAGCGCATGCCGGGCCGGGTGTGGGCGGCGAGGTCCCAGGCCTGGTCGAGGCGACGCACCAGCTGGCGGTGGGCGTCGGGTGCATCGCCCACCGTGGTGCGCACGGTCAGCGCCACCTCGGCCGACGGCGCCGGGGGAGGGGCGGCATCCACGGACCAGGCGATCGCCACGCGGGTCGCGGCCGCGAGGGCCTCCGGACTCGGCTCCCTCACCGCGCCAGGGCCTCGGCGGGCGGGAGGTGGGGCAGGTCGAAGGCCTGGGCCACGCCCGGGTGGGTGACGTGGCCGGCCACGACGTTGGCCGCGGTGCCGAGCACCGGGTGCGCCACGGCGGCGCGTGCGCCCATCCCCGCCAGCGCGAGGGCCCACGGCGTGGTGGCGGCCGAGAGCGCGAAGGTGGACGTGCGGGGCACGGCGCCCGGCATGTTGGCCACGCAGTAGTGCAGCACCCCGTCGACCACGTAGGTGGGGTCGGCGTGCGTGGTGGGGCGGCAGGTCTCGATGCACCCCCCCTGATCCACCGCCACGTCGATGAGGACGGGGCCGTCGGACTTCATGCGCCCCAGGTCCTCGCGCCGCACCAGCACGGGCGCGCGGGCCCCGTGGAGCAGCACGGCGCCGATGACCACGTCGGCGCGCGGCAGCAGCTGGCGGATGGCGTAGGGCGAGCTGTGGACCGTGTGCACGTTGGGCGGCAGCGTGTCGGCCAGGGCGCGCAGACGGTCGAGGTCGATGTCGAGCACGATCACCGTGGCGCCCATGCCGGCGGCGATGCGCGCGGCCTCGGCCCCCACCACGCCGCCGCCCAGGACGAGCACCGTGGCGGGCTCGACACCCGGCACCCCGCCGAGGAGCACCCCCCGCCCGCCGCGGTGGCGTTCGAGGGAGGAGGCCGCCACCTGGGCCGCCATGCGACCCGCCACCATGCTCATGGGCTGCAGCAGCGGCAGCCGTCGTCCGTCGGGCGTGAGCGTCTCGTAGGCGAAGCAGGTGGCGCCCGCGTCGAGCATCGCGCGCGTGAGCGCCTCGTCGGCAGCGAAGTGGAAGTAGGTGAACAGGAGCTGGCCGGGCCGGATGCGCGGCCACTCGGCCTCCAGCGGCTCCTTCACCTTGATCACGAGATCGGCGTCCCAGACCGCGTCGACCTCGGACGTGAGCTGCGCACCGGCGTGGCGGTACTCGTGGTCGCGGAGGCCCGCACCGTCGCCGGCGCCGGCCTGCACCACCACCTCGTGCCCGGCCGCGACGAGGTCGTGCACCATCGCCGGCGTGGCGCCGACCCGGGCTTCCTGGGGCTTGATCTCGGTGGGCACGCCGATGCGCAAGGGCACCTCCACGAGGGGGGCCCTATCTCGACACGCCGGACCGGAGGGGGCGTGCGGCGACGGCGTGCAGCCCGCAGGATCGCGCCTGGCGCCCGATCGGGCGTCGGCGGCGTCGTGGGGCGATGCCCCGACCTCGACCCGGGGGCCGAGGCGGCGCGATCAGCCCTGGCGCTCGGCCCGCTCGGCCTCGGTGAGCTGATCGACCGGGGCGTTGGCGAGCGCCTCGGGCGCGCGCACGTCGAAGGGCGGCGTGGTGCCGTGGTTGCGGGCGTGCGCCTTGCGCGCGGCGCCGGCCTTCTTGCGGCGCAGCTCCCGGCGGAACCAGGTCTGCTTGGTGGCGGAAGCCATGACGAACTCCAGGGGCCCCCAGGCGGGCGGGGCACGACCGGCGGGCTTTATGGCAACGGACGGGCGGCGTCAACCGCCCGGGGGGAGGTCAGCCGCCGGCGCGCAGCAGGCTCACCACGGCGGTCTTGTCGTCGCCGCCCATGTTCGCGGCCAGGGCCACCGTGGGGGCGTGGCCCACCTGGTAGTCGCCGGCCTCGCCACGGAGCTGGCGGACGAGCTCGACCAGCTGCTTCACGCCGGTGGCGCCCACCGGGTGGCCGAAGCCGATGAGGCCGCCGCCGGTGTTCACCGGCAGGTCGCCCTCGATGGCGGTGCGGCCCTCGCGGACGAGGTGGGCGCCCTGGCCACGCGGCGCGAAGCCCAGGGCCTCGTACATGAGGATCTCGGTGACGGCGAAGCAGTCGTGGACCTCGGCCACGCCGACGTCGGCGGCGGACAGGCCGGCCTGGGCGTAGGCGCGCGCCGCGGCCACCGCCGTGGTGTCGAGGGCGAGCGGGTCGCCGTCGGCGTAGAGGTTGCCGGTGGCCACGCCGAGGCCCACCACCTCGATGGCGTCGGCGGGGGTGAGGCCCATGCGGGCGAGGCCGGCCTCGCTCACCACCACGAGCGCGGCGCCGCCGTCGCTCACCTGGCTGCAGTCGCTGACCTTGAGGTAGGGCCGGAGGGCCTCGTTGCCGAGGAAGGCCGGGTTGTGGTCGCCCGCGCGCCGGGCGTCCTCGAAGCTGAGCGGCACCGCCTGCATGTGGGCCAGCGGGTTGCGGTGGGCGTTGGCGTAGGCCTTCACGCTCACCCGCGCGGTGTCGTCCTCGGTGGTCTCGGTGCGGCCGTAGACCTCCCGGGCGCGCTGCGCGAACAGGGCGGGGAAGGTGAAGTCGTCGAGCGGACGCTGCCGCGCGTAGTGGGAGGCGCGGGCGAGGTAGTCGCCGCCCTGGCGCGCCGAGGCCGTGGTCTGCACCTCGGCGCCCACCACGAGGCAGACGTCGGCGCCGGCCGCGACCGCGTCGAGGGCCGACGCGAAGGCCAGGCCGCCCGAGGCGCAGGCCCCCTCCACCCGCAGCGCGGGCTTGTGGAGCAGATCCGGGTGGGCACCGACCACCGCGGCGCCGAGGTGCCCCTGGTTGCTGAAGAGCTCGCCGACGAAGTTGCCGATCCAGATGCGATCGACGTCGGCGGCGGCCACGCCGGTGGCCTCGAGCGCGCCGCGCACCGCCGCGGTGATCGTCTCCTCGAGGGTGGGGTTGTCGCGGGTGCCGAAGTCGGGGTGACCCTTCCAGATGAAGTCAGGGTGCTTCTTGCCCAGGAAGGGGGTGACGTGGCCACCGAGGAGGAAGGCGCGTCGGGGCAGGGCCATGGGGACTCCGTCAGTCGAGGGGGTGCTGCGCGTCGAGCGCGGCGAGGCGGTCGAGGAGGATACGCACGTCGGGCTCGCCGGCCAGCGCCCCGAGCCGGGGGTCGGCGAGCAGCTCGGCCTGGTCGCCCTGCAGCTGGCGCACCCGGGTGAGGTTGGGCGACAGCCGGGCCATCTGCAGCGCCTTCACGTGGGCGTAGACGTCGCGCGCGTAGGCCTCGTCGACGTCGTGCTGCCGGAGGGCGCGGAGCAGGGTGGTCCACGTGGACAGCTGGCCCGCGGCGAGCTGGCCGTGGGGAGCCTTGCGCGCCTCCTGGATGGCGAGGATCTCGGGCGACGGACCCCTGCCGTCGAGCATGCGGTCCTCGAGCTCCTCGGGCTCCTGGGCGACCCCGTCCGGGGCGACGGGCTCGGCGTCGGGGGCCTCGACCTGCTCGGGCGCGTCGGGGGGGGCGGCGAGCGACACGGGCGCGGGCCCGTCGGCCTCCACGGCCAGGCCGGGACTCGCGCTGGCAGGCACGTCGGCGCCTGTGTCGGGCGTGGACAGGATGGCGACCGCCGTGGCCAGGGCCACCAGCAGGAGCACGC
The DNA here is from genome assembly GCA_020632955.1 of Alphaproteobacteria bacterium. Taxonomy (GTDB): domain Bacteria; phylum Myxococcota_A; class UBA796; order UBA796; genus JACKEO01. The sequence continues at coordinate 130,926 of JACKEO010000001.1, read as the reverse complement.
CGAGCAGCACGGGACGTTGCACGTGGGCCTCCGGGACCGGCGCTCGTAGCGCGTGCGCCGGAGCGCGTCCGCCCGATCCGAGGGGAGGACGCCGATCGGCGTGCTATACACGCCCCGACTCGAGCGCCCGGGTGGGAGGTGGCCGTGAAGCCGCTGCTGAAGTGGGCCGGCGGCAAGCACAAGCTCGCCGGGCGCATCGACGACGCCTTCGGCGGGCGATGTGGCGGCACCTACGTCGAGCCCTTCGTGGGCTCGGGCGCGGTCTTCTTCCACCGTCGCGCCCGCGGCGAGGTGGGCGAGGCCGTGCTGGCCGACGCGAACGACAAGCTGGTGGCGCTGCACGTGGCGATCCGCGACGCCGTGGACGACGTGCTCGCGGAGCTGGAGCGGCTGCCCGTCGAGGACTACCGCGAGGTCTACTACGAGGTCCGCGAGGCCTTCAACGCGGGCCCCCACACGGGTCCACGGCACGCGGCGCGCTTCCTCTGGCTCAACCGTGCCGGCTTCAACGGGCTGTACCGGGAGAACCGCTCGGGCGCGTACAACGTGCCCGTGGGTCGCTACGCGCAGGTGCGCATGCCCGACGAGGCGGCCTTCCGCGGCGTGTCGGGCCTGCTCCAGGGCACCGACCTCCGGGTGGCCGGCTTCGTCGACACGGTGCGTCGTGCCGGCCGGGGCGACCAGGTCTACTGCGACCCGCCCTACGTGCCGCTCACGCAGTCGGCGGACTTCACGGCCTACTGCAAGGTGCCCTTCGGCCTGCGGGAGCAGCGGGAGCTGGCCCGCGAGGCCCAGCGCGCCGCCTTCCGCGGGGCCACGGTCGTCCTGTCGAACCACGACCTGCCCATCGTGCGGCACCAGCTCTACAGCCGGGCGGACGGCTTCGCGGTGGTGGAGACCCTGCCCGTGGGGCGCGCGATCAGCCGGTCGGTGAACAGCCGCAAGCCCATCCTCGAGGTCATCGCGCGTATCGGTCCGCTGCGTCAGGTCGCTTGACCCGTCCGGACGGGTGAGGAGCCTGCTGCAGGCCGCGCTGGCCCCCCGTCCCACGGTGAGAGATCATGTCCCAGCTCGACGACCCCATCCCGCCGCCGCCCGTGCCCCCGCGTCCGCGTCGCAGCGCGCTCGGCGTGCTGCTGGTGGTGACGCTGGCGGCCTTCTTCCTGTTCGCCGCCGCCATCGGGGTGGTGGTGTGGCTGGTGGAGCGGGCGGATCGTGGGGACGTGGAGGACGGGAGCTTCCTGCACGTGCACCTGGCGGGCGAGCTGCCGTCGTCGCCTCAGCGCCCCTCCTTCTTCGAGGACCCGGCCGACGCCGCGCCCACCATCACCGAGATCGCGCGGGCCATCCGGCACGCGTCCTCGGACGAGCGCATCGAGGGCCTGTACCTCGAGCTCGACGGCCCCCAGGCGGGCTGGGGCGGCATGCAGGAGATCCGTGCCGCGGTGCGCGCCTTCGTCGATGCCGGCAAGCCGTGCGTGGCCTACTCGCCCTCGGTCTTCACCAATGGCAGCTACTACCTGGCCACGGCGTGCCCCACGGTGGGCATGGCGCCGGCCGGCGTGCTGCTGGTGAACGGCCTGTCGGTGGAGCTGCTCTACTACAAGGAGGCGCTCGCGCGTCTCGGTGTGCAGGCCGAGTACGAGCACGTCGGCGACTTCAAGTCCGCGATCGAGCCCTTCGAGCGCGACGGCCCCAGCGCGCCCGCGGCGGCCGCCTACGAGGGCCTGCTCGACTCGCTGTACGCCCAGATGGTGGACGGCATCGCCGCCGGCCGGTCCATGACGTCGGACGAGGTGCGGGCCAGCATCGACGATCCCACCCTCGTGCCCCGCACGGCGGTGGAGCGCGGTCTCCTCGACGTGCTGGCCTGGCCCGACGCCATGGAGGTGCGGGTGCACGAGGCGGCGGAGGAGGGCTGGGCGGCCCGCCTGGAGGATCCCCTCACCGACGACGACGCGTCGGAGCTCACGCCGCTCAAGGAGTACGTGAAGGAGCTGCGGGCCGACGTCTCGCGCTTCGGCGCGCGCATCGCGGTCATCCACGCCAGCGGGTCCATCGTGTCGGGCGACGGCCAGCCCTCGCTCTTCGGCGACGACGGCCTGCTCACCGACGGCGCCTACGCGCGCTGGATGGAGGAGGTCCGCGAGGACGACAACGTCAAGGCGGTGGTCGTGCGGGTCGACAGCCCCGGCGGCTCGGCGCTGGCCTCCTCGCTCATGTGGCGCGACAACGCGCGCACCATGGCCGCAGGCAAGCCCCTCGTGGTGAGCATGGGCGACTACGCCGCCAGCGGTGGCTACCTCATGTCGGCCAACGCCGACTGGGTGGTGGCCGCGCCCGGCACCCTCACCGGCAGCATCGGCGTCTTCGGTGGCAAGCTCGACCTGTCGGGCACCATGGACAAGCTGGGGATCGGCCGGCACGCCTTCCAGCGCGGTCGCATGGCCGACCTGCTGAGCCTGTCGAGCCCGTTCGACGACGACGAGCGGGTGGTCTTCCGGGCCTACCTGGAGGAGTTCTACGGCCAGTTCCTGGACATCGTCTCCACCGGCCGCGGCCTGGAGCGCGACGCGGTGCACGAGGTGGCCCAGGGCCGCGTGTGGACCGGGGAGCAGGCGCTCGACCACGAGCTCGTGGACGCCCTCGGCACCCTCGACGACGCCGTGGCCAAGGCCGCCGAGCTGGCGAACCTCGAGGACTACCAGGTGGTGGACTACCCGAAGCGGCGCACCTTCTTCGAGCTCCTCATGGAGGACTTCGAGGACGCCGCCGCGCGCACCGTCACCGTGGACGTGGCGCTGCCGCTGCCCGAGGGCGAGGCGCTCCGCCGGGAGCTGTCAGTGCTCGAGCATGCCTCCCGCGAGGGCGGCGCGCTCATGTTGCTGCCGGGCCTGCCCACCGTCCGCTGAAGCGGGCGCCCGCGGGCGAGGGGCCCGCGGTGACCGGGTCCGCGGCCATCGGGCCTGCGGCCGTCGGGCGTGCGGTGCCTGGGCCCGCTCCGGTCAGCGACCGGGCGTGGGCCCCGAGGTCTGCGCGGGCGGCAGGCAGGCGAGGGACTTGTCGGCGCGCAGGCCGCAGTCGTACTTGCCGGGCACCATCGCGAGGATCACGCCCTTGACCTGCTGGCCGAGGTGGAAGGCGGTGATGGTGCAGGGGCCCGCGAGGAAGTTGCGGACGTAGCAGCTGGAGTCGCAGGGCTGCGCCTCCTTGTCGCGGCACTGCACCGTGGGGTTCGTGCCGTCGCGGAAGACGAACTTCGCGGCGTAGACCTCGTGCTCGCCGTAGACGATCTTGTTGTCGAGGGCGTCGTTGCCCGTGGCGGTGGCGCCGGGCACCACGCCGTCGGCGATCACCATGTCGGGCTGGAAGGTGCCGCCGAAGGCCGGGGTCTGGTTCACGGTCTCCATGCGGCTGACCAGGTACTCCTGCAGCTCCCGGGCGGTGATCTTGCCGTCGGCGTTCTGGTCGGCGGCGCCCGAGACGCCGTCGGCGAAGGGCAGGCCGAAGACGCCGTCGGTGGCCGGGGTCTCCTTCGGGGTGGCCGACACCAGCATCGTGTTCGGACCGATGCCCGCCCACTGGGTGGCCGACGGGCCGTAGAAGTAGATGCCGTCGAGCTGGTTCTTGTGCACCGCGTCGGTGACCAGGATGGTGGACCCGGCGCGCGTCCACGTGGCGATGTCGGTGGCGAGCTGCTCGACCGGGAAGCCGTCCTCGTGGCCGTTCTGCACGGTGGAGTCGTAGGCGAGCAGCGTGGGGATGCCGAGGTCGGACCCGATGCCGTGGCCGGCGAAGTAGACCAGCAGCACGTCCTTGGGACCCGTGAGCTGCGCGGCCTTCTCGCGGAAGACCTCGGTGATGGCCTCCTTCGTGGCGTTGCGATCCGACAGCAGGAAGACGTGGTCGTACGCGCCCTGCTGCTGCAGCGCCTCGGCCACGGTGGCGGCGTCGGATCGGGCGAAGTCGAGCTCGACCTCCTCCGGCATGTTCTCGTAGGCCGACAGGCCGATCACGACCGCGACGTACGTCTTGTTCGGGTGGGGATCCCGCTTGGCCTGGGCGCTGGCCAGGCCGGGCAGGGCCAGTGCGAGGCTGACGGACAGGGTCGTGGCGATCCGCGACGTCGACATGCTGGGGTGCTCCTGGCTGTGGCCACCGGCCCGCTCGCGAGGCGAGCATATCCGCTCGCACCGTCTGCGCGTAAGCTGCGACCCGCAGCGGCGTCGGGGACTTCCCTCGGCGCCGTGCAGGACGCGGCCCTGCCGGCGCGTAACGAGGTACCCACGGAGGCTGCATGCAACCCGTCACCCGCGGCGCCCTCGTCCTGGTCGCCACCAGCCTCGGCGTGGTGTGGGGTGCGGCCGATCCGGGGCGTCGGGAAGCGGATCTCGAGGACCTCCGCGACGGGGTGGATCACGCCCACGAGGCGGGGCGGAGCGAGGTGCGGCCGTCCGACGACCTGCTGGTGCTCGACCTCGTCGACGGCACCGACGACGCCACGCTCGATCGGGTCGAGGCGCTGCTCGGCGCCGATCTGGCGTGGTTCGACGACACCACCCGCGACGAGGCGATCGCGGTGGGGCGGGTGGGGGACGTGGCCGCGGCACTCGCCCTGATCGAGGGCGCGGGCCTGCCCGTGGAGGTGGCCGAGGCCGTCGTGGAGGTGGAGGCCCTCGGCTACCCCGACGACCCGCTCTTCGGACGTCAGTGGCACCTGCCGGCCATGCACGCCGAGGCCGGCTGGTGGCACACGCCGGCGGGCAAGGGCGTGATCGTGGCGGTGGTCGACACCGGGATCCGCGCGGTGGAGGACCTCGACGCGGGGCGCGTGCTCCCCGGCAGGTCCTTCGTGGCCGGGGTGGTCTCGGCCGACGACGACAACGGGCACGGCACCCACGTGGCCGGCACGATCGCGCAGACCACGCACAACGGCGTGGGCGTGGCGGGCGTGGCGCCCCACGCGCTGCTGCTGCCCGTGAAGGTGCTGTCGCGCTTCGGCGGGGGCACCTCCGTGCAGGTGGCCGCGGGCATCCACTGGGCGGTGGAGCAGGGGGCGCAGGTGATCAACCTGTCGCTGGGCAGCGGGCGCTACTCCGCGCTCATCCACCACGCGGTGAAGCGGGCCCACCGCGCCGGCGTGATCGTGGTGGCCGCGGCGGGCAACGACGGGGGACGACGCGTGAGCTGGCCGGGGGCGCTCCCCGAGGCGATCGGCGTGGCGGCCACGGGGCCCGACGGCAGCCCGGCGCCCTACAGCAACGCCGGCAAGGGCGTGGATGTCGCGGCCCCGGGGGGCGACAAGCGCCGGCCCGGGGGCGGGGTCTGGCAGGACACCATCGACGGCGAGGGGCACGCCTACAAGGAGTTCCAGGGCACCTCGATGGCCACCCCGCACGTGGCCGGGGCCGCGGCGGCCCTGCTGTCCACGGGCGTGCTCGACGCGCGGGGCGTGGAGCGCGTGCTGCTCGCAGGGGCCGACGAGGCCGCGTGGTCGCCGGAGCTGGGCTGGGGGCGGCTCGACCTCGAGGCGGCGCTCGCGCTCACCGGTCTGGCCGACGGGATGGAGCGCGGGGCGCTGGGGGCCTTCTTCGCCTTCGTGGTGGCCTCCGTGGGCGGTCTGGCGGTGCGTCGGCGTCTCCTCGCCGCCGTGGCGGGCCTGCTGGCCGCGGGGGGCGTGCCGGTGCTGGGCACCTTCGGAGGCTGGGGGGGGGCCCTGCTGTCGCGCGGCGTGCTGGCCTGGCCGGGCCTGATGCTGGGGCCGTCCTGGGTGCATGTGGGGGCGTGGCTCGCGGGGGGGCTCGCGATCGGGCTCGTGGTGCTCGGCGGGGGTCCGCGGTGGAGCCGGGCGGCCGTCCTCGGTATCTGTGCTGGTGTGGGGGCCGACGTCGTGTGGGTCCTCGCGAGCGGTCTCGCCCGTCCGTGGTGGCTGCCGGGTGCGTGGTCGTCCACGTGGCTGGCCCTGCAAGCGGTGGTGGCGATCTTCGCTGCCCTGGCGGTCGCTGGACTCGATCGCCTCGACCCCGCGCGGGGTTCCGCGCACGCCCCCTGAGGAGGCCTTCATGGAATGGATCGGGACCCTTCGCTACGTCGACCTGGGCGCAGGCCAGTGGGTGCTGGAGCAGGAGGAGGGCGGCGAGATGCCGCTGGTGGGCGCCGTGCCTGCGCACCTCCGCGATCACGAGGTCGTCGTGCAGGGGCGCCGTGTCGATGCGCTCGGGTTCGGGCGTTCCATGCAGCGCTCGATCGAGGTGCGCGACATCCGTCCCGCCTGAGGCCGGCAGCCGGCCCTGGGCGGCGATCCGTGACCCGCCCATGACCCGGACGGGCGGCGCTCCGCGTGGCGGACGCGGCGCCGCGCGGTGAAGGGGAGCCCCGGAGGCGTGCGTGGTGGCGTGGTGGAGCGTGGTGGTGGTGACGGCGCTCGCGGGAGAGCCGCGGGTGCTGGTGGATGCCGACGCCGTGCGGGTGCTCGTGGGCGCCGAGGTGGCGGTCGACGAGGCCCTCGCCGATCTCGAGGCCCACGCCTGGTCGGATGCCGCGCGACAGCTCCACGCCCTGGTGGAGGCGGGTGGGGGGGCGGACCTGCGCGTGCTGGAGGCGATCGCCCGCTACGAGGAGGGCGACCTGCGGCAGGCGGCGGAGGTGGTGCGTGCGGCGCGCGCCGTGGCGCCGGACCACCCGCGTCTGCGCGTGGTGGAGGGGCTGGTGCTCGCCGACCAGGGGCGGGGACGGGAGGCGCTCGGGCTGCTCGAGGAGGCGGCGCGCACCGACGACGCGTGGTCGGTGGGGCACGCCCTGCTCACCCTGGGCCTGGTGCACGCCGATCTCGGCGCGATCGAGGCGGCGCGGGAGGTGTGGACGCAGGCCAGCCGGCTGCCGGACGTGGGCGCCCGGGCCGCCGCGCAGCTCGACACCCTCGGACGCGGCGCCTCGGCGGATCTGATCGCGCAGGTGGTGGACGCGCTGCGGCACGGGCGCGCCGCCCAGGCCGAGGCGCTCGTGCGCACGGCACCGGTCTCGACGCGGGATCGGCTCCATGCCTCCATCGCGACGGCGATGATCGAGCGCACCTCCGGCCGTGCGGGCACCGCGCGCAGCCGGCTGGAGCAGGTGGTGCGGGAGGCGGGCGCGCAGGGCCTGCTTCGGGAGCGCGTGGCGGCGCGCCTGGAGCTGGCCGACGTGCTGGTGGCCGAGGGGGCGCTGCGCGAGGCCGCCGCCGTGCTCGACGAGGCCGAGGCGGAGCTGGCGGGCACGAGCTTCCGCCTGAGGCGCCTCGACGTGCTCGCCGCGCGGGTCCGGCTCTCGCTGCGGGCCGAGGATGCCCGCGCCGCGACGCGCGCCCTGGAGGCGCTCCAGGCGTCCTCGGACGGCCTGGTGCACGCCCAGGCTGCCGCGCGGGCCCTGGAGCTGGAGGGGCTCGTCGCGCGCGCGGCCGGGGATGCGGGCGGCGCGCTCCGCACGCTCGGACGGGCACGATCCGCGTGGTCGAGCCTGGGGTACCTGACGGATGCCGCCCGTGTGGCCGTGGAGGAGGAGCGCACCGCGGCGTGCGTGGACGGTCTCGAGCCGCCGCGCGACGCCCAGCGGGCGGCCCTGGCCGCGGCCGGCGTGCCGGCGGCGCGCCTCTCGCTGGTCCGCGGGGAGGCATGTGGTCTGCGGGGTGCGACCGCGGCCGCGCTGGAGGCCTTCGCCCGCGCCGTGCGCGAGGCCGAGGCCCCCGGAGGCGCCGAGGTGGGCGCGCAGGCCGCCGAGCGCACGCGGGCCGTGCTGCGGGGGCTCGGCCACGGCGCGCCCGCCGTGGCCGCCCTCGACGCGGAGGCGCTCCAGCAGGCGCCCGCCCTGCACGCGCGCTGGGAGGCGAGCCGGAGCGCGTACACCGAAGGGCGCGCGCACTTCGAGGCCAGGCGCTACGCCGAGGCGCGCGGGCTGCTCGCCCAGGCGGCACGGGGCTTCGCCGAGCTGCGCGAGGAGGAGCTCGCCGCCACGGCGCGTCTCGCGGAGGGCTGGGCGGCCTACAACGAGGGCGTCGAGGCTGCCGATGAGGCGGCCCTCCGCCTGTTCGCGCTCGCCCGCGATCGCGGTGCGGAGGCGGGTGCAGCGGACCTGGAGCTGCTCGCCCGGGTCGCCGAGGCGCGCACCCTGGCCCGAGCGGGCCGGGACGGCGCCGCGGAGGCCTTGAGGCAGGCGGCGACGGCTGCGGAGGCGGCGGGTCGTGCCGATCTCGCCGCGCGCTGCCGGGCCGATCTCGAGGCCCTGCGCTGATGGTCGGGGCGGCGGAGGCCTGGGGCGACGAGGGGTCTGCGGGCGCAGGGAGGGCGCGTTAGGCCGGCGGGACGGTTCGCCGACAGGACGGGGCAGGCACGATGGCGGTACGCATCCGCAAGCTCGCGAAGGAGGTACGCCGCACCCCGGAAGAGGTCCTCGGCGTGCTGCACGCGCTCGGCTTCGGGCGCTTCCGGTCGGTGGAGGACCAGGTGAGCGGCCCGGTCGAGGCCAAGCTGCGCCAGGGGCTCGCCGACGGCGTGGCGCCCCTGCCGGTCGAGGTCCCCGATCGACCCACCGGTTCCAGCGGTCCCGCCGAGACCACGCTCGAGGCCATGGGGGAGGGGCGTCCCGACCTGATGGCCACGCTGGTGCCCGGGGTCACGCGCCAGGGCGCACGGGTCCCCTCGGCGCGGAGCCCGGCGCGGGCGGCGCCGCCGCGGTCCCGGCCGCCCCAGGTGGCGTCGCCCGCGACGCCTCCTCCGCGTCCGGCTCCCTCCGCACCTCCGGTCGACGTGGACGGCGAGCACGCCGCGCTGGCGGCAGAGCGGGCTGCGCTCGAGAGCCAGCGTCGTGCCCTGGCGAGCGAGCGGGCCGTGTTCGAGGCGCGCCAGCGCGAGCTCGAGGATCTGCGCCTCCGCCTCGACGGGCGGTCGCGCGCGCTCGAGGCGCGCGATCACGCCCTGCAGCAGCTCGACACCGCGCTCACCGCCGAGCGCGCGGCCCTGGAGGCGGAGCGTGCGGCGCAGGCCGGTGGGCAGGCGGCGACGGGCTCCGCGTCCGCCGGCGCGGTGCCCCTGCTCGACCTGCTCGAGGCCCGCGGGCTCCGCGGGGCCGACGAGTTCGATCGCGCCCTGGTGGCGCTGGCCGGCGGGCGTCACCTGCGCGACGTCCTCTGGGCCTTGCAGGTGGTGCCCGCCGACGTGCTCACCGGCGTCGTCGACGACAAGCTGCTGCTCACCTCCGGCCCCGTCCCCGAGGCGCTCGGCCGGGGAGCGGCGGTGGTGCAGGTGGCGCCCGAGCGGGCCGACGTGCCCGGCGGCGCGGCCCTCCAGCGTGCGCTCGACGATCTGGCCGGGGCGCTGCTGCTCCATGGCCACCGCCGACTGCTCGTGGTGGGGGGCCTGCCGCGCTGGCAGCGCCTGTTGCGTGAGGGGCTCGACCCCCGGCTCGAGGTGCGTGCCGTGCCCGGAGGTCCCCGCGCGCAGGGGGCCGCCCACGACGACGTGGCCTGGGCCGACGTGCTCGTCCTGTGGGACGTCGTCCCCACGGCCGAGGCGGACGCCGTCTACCGCACCGCGAAGGTGCTGGTGGTGCGCCCGGAGGGGCCCGCCCTCCGCGACCTGCTCGGCGCCATCACGGACGGACTGCTGACAGCCTGATTCCGATGCTCCCCGGCGGGGTGCGTTACCCTGCAGGGATGCAGGGATCAGGGGACTGGAGGCAGCCATGAGTCGGCCCGAGGTGAAGGTCGTCCGCCGTGAGCAGGGAGAGCGTCGTCGCAGGCCCGCGCTGTCCTTCGAGCGTCCGTCGGGTCCGTCCGGTGGCTCCGGCGATCCGAAGGGGCCGCCTCGCAAGGGTCCCTCGCGCAAGTCCGGGGATCGCCGGGGCGGGCCGGGGCCGGTGTCCGAGACGCGCAAGCGGGCCGACGAGCTCGCGGCCACCGGGATCCCCTTCCAGATGGCCATGCTCGTCGCGCAGGGCAAGCTGGAGCTGAACGAGGCCCTCGAGAAGCTGTCGCAGCGCAGCGAGGTCGAGCGCCTGATGAAGGAGCACGACCTGAACCGCGCCTTCGCCACCCAGGTGGTGCTGGGCCACGCCGACCTGCCGGCCTTCCTCGCGAAGCGTCGCTTCGACGAGCACCGCACGGCGAACGCCAGCCGGTCGGTGCTCGACGAGGCCGTCACCGACGGTGCACCCCGCGTGCTGGCCCTGTTCGACCAGCGCCGGGTGGAGGCGGCGGTGAAGGAGGTCGGCACCTACGAGGTGATCCTCGGGCTCGCCGACGGCACCACCGAGACCCACCACAAGCTCGACCTCAAGTACGCCTACCTCCCCGACGACGCGAAGCGGGTGAAGAAGGCGATGCAGAAGGACAAGGAGCTCGGCGAGGCGCCGCGACGTCCGGCCGAGCGTCCCCAGGATCGCTACACCTGCAGCGACCGCCGACTGTTCAACACCCTCGATCGTGCACAGCCCGTGGCGGTCACCCTGCTCGAGGGCGAGGTGATCACGGGGCGTGTCGTGTGGTTCAGCCGGTTCGAGCTGGGCCTCGAGGTGAAGGGCGGCGCCGTGGTCGTGATCTTCCGCCACGCGCTCCATGCCCTGAACGACGCGTCCTGATCGTGGGGCTGGCACCCCCGGGTGCCGGTCGATAGCGGCCCGGGTGGCGCGGAGGACGCATGGGACTGTGGAAGGGTGCCGTCACGGCGCGACGGTACCGGGTGGTGGGGCAGGTGCCCCAGGGATGGCGCGAGGCGTGGCGTGAGCGCCTCGACGCGATGGCCTTCCGGGAGCCCACGGGCACCACGGGCAAGGAGGAGCTGGAGGGGTGGGTGCAGATCCACAACCTCCTCGACACGAGCTTCTCGCGGATGGATCGCTGGCTCTACGATCCGTTCGCGGTGTTCGCGCTGCGGGTCGACAAGAAGACGCTGCCGGCCAAGCTCTTCTCGGCCACGGTCGAGAAGCGCTGCGAGGCGTGGTGCGCGGAGCGGGGCACCGAGAAGGTGCCCGCCGCCGTGAAGCGCGAGATCAAGGAGCAGCTCGAGGAGGAGTGGCTGGCGCGCGCGCTGCCGCGGGTGACGCTGGTCGAGGTGTCGTGGAACGTCCGCGACGGCTGGGCCCTGGTGGGCACCACCTCCGAGAAGGCCTGCGACCGCGTGCGCACGCGCTTCCATCGCACCTTCGGGCTGGAGCTGCAGCCCTGGTCGCCGCTCGACTTCGTCGAGGATGCCGGCACGCGCTCCTCCCTGGTCGCCAGCGGGCCCTCGGCCTTCGGAGGTGAGGCATGAGCGCCGAGGCCACGCCCATCCCCGCCCACCTCGGCAGCGAGCTGCTGCTCTGGCTCTGGTGGACGAGCGAGCGTCTCGAGGGGCGCTTCGACCTCCCGGCACCCGCCGGCACCGTGGACCTCTGGGTCGACGATCGCCTGGCCTTCCGCCCCCCGGGCGACACGAAGGTCACGGCCGTGCTCACGGGCGAGAACCCGGCCCACACCCTCGAGGCGCGTGCGGCGCTGGCCGGGGGCAAGGTGGTGCAGGATCTCCGCATCGGCCTGCGTCGTGACGATCGCGAGTTCTCGGTGACCCTGCGCGGGGCCGGCCTCGACCTCGTGGGCCTCAAGCTCCCGCAGGTGCTGTCGGAGTCGCCGGACGAGGCCGTGGTCGACCGGATGTTCCTCTACGAGGAGGTGGTCCTGGTGGTCGCCGGCATCGTCGAGCGCTTCGCCGAGGCGCGGGCTGCCGCGAGCTGGTCCCGCGAGACGGTGCCCGCCATCCGCGCGTGGCTGCGGGGTCGCGAGGCGGGTTGACACCACCGGGCGATGGCATAGGTGCGAGCGGCGTGACGGGAACCTGCGCGGTTAGCTCAGCTGGATAGAGCGTTGGCCTCCGGAGCCAAAGGTCACAGGTTCGAATCCTGTACCGCGCGTCCTCCCCGTCCCCTCGGCAGCCCACGCAGCCGGCCTGCAGGGCTCGCCGTGTGGACGCCGTCCTCGACGCCCTGGCGTCTGCGCCATACCGGACCGCGACTGGTCCGGCAGGAGCGGCCCGTGGGCGTCCCTCGGTGGCGATCGGGAAGTGGACCGCGGACACCGTGGACGTGCCGGTGGAGCTGACCTTCTGGGGCGTGCGCGGTTCGATCCCCGTGCCGGGTGGCGACACCGCGCGCTGGGGCGGGAACTCCTCGTGCGTGGAGGTCCGCCATGGCGACCTTCCGCCCCTGGTGCTCGACTGCGGCACCGGTGCGCGTGCCCTCGGGGTGAAGCTCGCGCGGGAGCACGCCCGTCGCGTGCACGTGCTGCTGTCGCACCTGCACGCCGACCACATCTTCGGCTTCCCCTTCTTCATGCCGCTGTACGCGCCGGGCACCCAGGTGCGGGTGGGCCTGCCCGCCTACTCCGAGGACGAGGCGCGGGAGCGCCTGGGTCGCTACCTCAACGGCAGCTTCCATCCCGTGCGACAGCGGGAGATGCCCGCGCTGGCCGGCTACCTCGCGGTGCGGCCGGGCCGGGTGCTGGAGCTCGACGGGTGGAAGGTGACGCCGCACCGGCTCAACCACCCGGGCGGGTCGATGGGCTACCGCGTCGAGGCCGACGGCCTCGCCATCGCCTACGTCACCGACACGGCGCCCTTCGCGCAGCCGGGCGAGGGCCTGCTCGCCGGGGAGGAGCCCCAGCCCGCCGAGCGGCGGATGCTGGCCTTCCTGCAGGGCTGCCAGGTGGTCGTGTACGACACGATGTTCGACCACGACGCCTACCTGGAGAAGATGACCTGGGGGCACAGCTACCCCGAGTACGCCCTCGCCCTGGCACGGGCGGCGGGTGTGGATCGGCTGGTGCTCTTCCACCACGAGCCCGACGCCTCCGACCAGGAGCTGGACGAGCGCTCCGCGCGCTTCGGCCACGAGACGGCGCCGCGGGTACGCCTCGCGCGGGAGGGCGAGACGATCACGGTGTGATCAGCCCACCTCCCACGACGCATGGGTGCGGGCGCGCAGGTCGCGGGTCTCCATGCGCAGGCGCTCCAGCAGCTCGCCCACCTCCGGCGGACGCGTCGTGGTGCCGGTGAGGCGGCCGAGGACCAGGCAGGCCCTCGCATCCTCGAGCCAGGTCAGGGCCTCGTGGGCGAGGCTCCCGCACCGCCCGGCCTCCGCGGAGGCCCACTGCCGGTGGGCTGCCAGGCGCGTCAGCGCGGGGGAAGCGGGCAGGGGACCGAGGCGCTGCGCGAGGGCGGTGGGGTGCAGGCGGGCCGCTTCGTCGTCCAGGCGGCCGCGGCTCTGCTGCAGGCGCACCACCCAGAGCGCCACCTCGAGCAGACGGCGACGGGTGGGCGCGTCGGAGCACAGCGGGAGGGCCTCGCGCGCGAGCGCCAGGGCGCGGGCGGCGGTGGCCTGGCGCTCGCCCCGCAGCCCGGCCAGGGCACGTCGACCCGGCACCTCAGGGTGATCGTGACGCCACGCCGCGGGCAGCATCGCGAAGGGCGCCAGGAGGGCGACGAGCCCGGTCCGCACCGCACTGCCGCCCTCCGCGAGCAGCGACGAGGAGGCGGCCAGCGCGAGCGCCAGCCCCACGGCGGCCGTGGCGGCGAGGGCGCCCAGCAGCAGGTCCAGCGGGGATCGGGGATGCGGCGCACGGAAGGTGACGGAGGTCCCCACCCCTGCCGCCACGCAGGGGAGGGTGGGCATCCCCCCGAGGTCGGCGGCCACGGCCCCGGCGAAGGCAGCCAACGCGTGCAGCGGCAGGTCGCGCACCCGCGTGGCCGCCGTGGCCCCGACGACCAGCCCCGCCACGAGTGCCGGGCGGGGCGCCCCCACCGCCGTCACGCCCTCCACGAGCCAGGCCGTGGCGGCGAGGGCGGCCGCCCATCGCGCCATGCGGCCCGTCAGGCGGGGGAGGGCAGCGCCGGCGTCAACGGGCCTTGGCACGGCTCGCCTCCTTGGCGCGCTTGATCGCCTCCTTGCCGCCGAAGGAGTCCGCGTCCACGCTCCGGTACACCTCCTCCTGCGCCCGCAGCACCGCGTCGTCCTCGGCCGCGAGATCGGCGTAGCCGAGCTGCTCGAGCTCCTGCACGGCCTCCTGGCTGGCGTCGAGGAGCTCGAGCGCCTCGTCGGACTCGCCGCGGGCGTAGGCACGGGAGGCCAGGTCGAGGAGGCGGGCTCCCCAGGCGCGCTGGGCCTGGGCGGCGGCCGGCGCGTTCACCGACGCGTCGGCTCGGGCGACGCTGGCGGTGGCCTCCACGGCCAGATCGGCCTGGGCCTGCGCGGGCCGTTCGGTCTGCACGTCCACGAAGGCGAGCGCGGCGTGCGCCAGCGGCGTCGACCCGGGGACCTCGGCGCGCGTGCGCACGCGGAGCACCACCTTGCGGGCCTCGCCCCCATAGAGGTCGCCCAGGGGGACCCGCCAGCCGTCGGCGGTGCGCGCGCCCTCCCAGCCGACGAGCTCGATGGCGTCCACGCCGGGCGCGAGGTGCAGGTCGAGCACGGCCTGGCGCGCGACGAGCCGCGCGCTGCGGTCCAGCTCCGAGGCGAAGACCCGGGTGAGGTCGGAGCGGAGGTCCACGAAGGCGTAGCTGCCGCCGCCTGCGTCCGAGACGCCCGCCATGAGGTCCTCGTGGAAGTCGAGGCCGAGGCCCACCGCGCTCACGCTCACCCCGTGGGCCTGGGCCTCGCGCGCCAGGCCGAGGATGGAGGCGTCGTCGGTGCGTCCGGTGGTGGCCTGGCCGTCCGACAGCAGGATCACGCGGCGCAGGCGGCCGTCGGGAGGACCCTGTGTCGCCTGGAACGCGGCGTCGAGGCCGTCGTACAGGTTCGTGCCCCCGCCGGGCAGCAGGCCGTCGAGCGCACGCAGGACGCTCCTGCCGGGTGCATCGGCGGCGAGCACGCTGGCGGCGTTCGAGAAGGTGACCACGGTGAGGCGGTCCTGCGGCCGCAGCGCGCGGGCGACGTGCCGGGCCGCGCGCACGGCCTGGTCGAGCTTCCCGTCGCCGGCCATCGATCCCGACACGTCGAGGGCCAGGGCGAGGTCCAGCGGACGGTCCACGGCCGCCACGTCCTGGGCCACCGGGTCCAGGGTCACGGTGACGAAGCGCTCCTCCAGGCGGCCCACGGCCACCTCGTGGCGGTCGGCCGCCACCGACACCTGCACGGCGCCGCTGGGAGCGGGCGGGTCCGCAGAAGGCGCGGGCCCCGCGTGCGGGGGGAGGGCGTCGAGGGAGGGCGCGAGGGTCGCGCCCAGCAGGGCGAGCCCGGTCAGGCCGAGGGTGAGGTGCCAGGTGGTCATGTCGTGCTCCGGTCGCAGGTGCGCCGGTGGAACGACCACGCAGGGCGGGACTTACATCCCTCGTCGGATTCCTCGGAACGCGAACGGGGCGTCCGGACGCCGCGCTACCGCGCGTCCGGCGCGACCTCCCAGTCCTCGTCGAGATCCATCTTCTCGTTGCCGCCGTAGACCTCCATGCCCTCGAGCATCTGGATCTGGCGGACCGCGTCGAGCGCGTCGAGCTCGGGCTGGTAGGGGATCAGCACCCGCATGCGCTGCCGCGGGTAGTAGACCTTGAGGTAGCCGAAGCTCTCCCAGTCGAAGCCGTCGCCATCGCGCGTGGACACCGAGGGATCGGTGCGACGACGGCGGTAGGGCCCGCCGCGGCGCCCGGACGGGATGGTGCCCACCACGTTCGTGCGCGAACGGCCGCTGGACCCGGCCTGGTCGGCACCGTCCTCGCTGGGCGGGGGGAGATCGCCCATCACGAGGGCATCGAGCTCGTCGAGGTTCGGCATCTCGCCGGCGAGACCGGCGGCCTGGGCGCGCGCCACCACGGGCGGCACGGCCTCGTTGACGAAGCCCTCCTCGATGGCGAGCAGGCCCTCGTCGCCACCCGTGGCCTCGAAGAGCAGGGCCTCGATGAGGCCCGCGATCTCGGGGCGGTTCGCGCGGATGAGCTCGCCCACGGGACCCGTCATCGCGCGGGAGGCGATGTAGACCCGGCGGGCCCAGACCTGCAGGGCCTCGGGCGTGGGGTCCTCCATGCGGGCGACGCTGGCGGCGGCCGTGGCCTCGAGGAGGATGTCGCTGGCGAGGTGGTCGGCGACCACGGGCTCGCCCAGGAGGTCGACCATGATGTCGCGGAAGCCCTGCACGTCGCCATCGAGCTCGAAGAGCGCGAGACGGTACTCGACGCCGCCGGTGGCCGGGATCTGCCAGATGTCGGGCAGGTCGGGCATCGCGGGGGCTTCGGGCGTGGCGGCGGGATCGGGCTCGCGCTCGGTGGGCGTGGGCGCGCCACCGGCTGCGGCGACGGCACCCTCTGCGGGCTCGGGCGGCGTGGCCGGCTCCTCGGGCACGTTCACGGGGGCGAGGAGCTTCAGCACCGTGGGCGGGATGCGACGCTCGCCCTCGAAGTGCACCAGCAGGGGACGGAAGGACTCCCACGTGCTCGCCCGGCTGCGAGCCAGGGCCGACGTGTGGGTGTCGTTGAAGCAGTACCAGGCCGCGCCGTAGAGGGAGGCGTAGTCGATGGACTTCTGGAGCGCGAAGCGCACGGTGTCGAGCGCCTCGCGGCAGCGCTTGTTGCGGGCGGCGCGCACCGCCTTGGTCTGCTCGGGCCCGCTGGGCGGCGGGTGATCGTAGACCGAGGTGGTGTTCGGCACGCGACGCGGGGGCGGCGGCACGTCGGGCGCGAAGAAGGCGATCGCCACCTCGGGGTCGTTGTCGCCCGAGAGGTAGGCCGCGCTCGTGGGCAGCGCGAAGCTGGCCGTGCAGTCGAGGCAGCGGGTGCGGAACATGCCGCGGTTGCCCGAGCTGGCGAGGAGGATCTCGGTCTGGCCCTCGGTCATGGGCATGACCTGGGCGGCCGCGGCCTCGGCCGGGGGCTCCTCCACCTGCACCGGCTCGGGGACGGGCTCGGCCACGGCCACGGCGGGCTGCTCCGCCGGCGTGGTGGAGCGGGCCATCAGCAGCAGGCCGCCGCCCATGAGCGCCAGCAGGAGCGCGGCGGCCGCGGCACCGACGAGACGCCACGGGACGCCACCGCGGGCGCTGCCCTTGCCGGCCTGCTGCGCGGGAGCCACCGGGGTGGTGGCCTGCGGCGCGGGCTCGAGGTCCTCGAGCGCGACCACGTCGCCTTCGTGCTGGCCCGCGGACGGGATGATCGTGGGGCGGCGCACCGGCTGCAGCGAGACCTGCATCGGCGCCTGACGGGCCTCCTCCTCGAGGGAGGCGAGGTCGGGCGGGATCGTGACCGGGGCCGAGGCACCCGAGATGCCCAGGCCGAAGGCCACGAGCGTGGCGTTGTCGTCGCCGTCGGCCCGCTCCACGGTGGCGATCGCCGCGTCGACGCCCTCCTGCGGGTTGCGCCAGTCCACCGAGCCGAGGCCGGCGGTGCCGATGACGCCGTGCACGCCGTCGGAGCACAGCAGGACGCGATCGCCCGTCTGGAGGTTGAGCGGCTCGGCGAGGTCGACCTCGACCTGGCGCTCGACGCCGAGGCTGCGGGACAGGACGTGGGCCTCGGGGTGGGTGGCGGCGTCCTCGGGGGAGAGGAGCTCGGCGTCCACGAAGAGGTTGACCATCGTGTGGTCGCGCGTGACCGCGCGGATCTGCCCCTCGCGGACGAGGTAGCAGCGGCTGTCGCCGACGTGGGCCACGTGGGCCACGTTGCCCTGGACCGCGGCGGCCACGCACGTGGTGCCCATGCCCATCAGCCGGTAGTTCTTCCGCGCCATCTCGTAGATCGCGCGGTTGGCGGCCTCGATCGCCCGACGCAGCGCGCTGCGCACGTCGTTGCCCTGGTAGGCTGCGAGCTCGTCGTGGATCGTGCGGACCGCGATCGACGAGGCCTGCCGGCCGCCGACGTGGCCGCCCATGCCGTCGCACACGACGAGCACCGTGAAGCCGTGCAGCTCGAACACCCCGTGGGTGTCCTGGTTCTCCTTGCGGAGACGCTGTTCGGACCGGTATCCGTAGCCCTGCGCCAAGGGCCCTCCTCTGGACGGGCTAGTGGGGGATGCGAGCCGACGCGCGCGGAGGCGAGGCTACCACAATGCAGCACCCCGTCATCGTCCGCACATCGGCACGCTTGATGTTGTTCGGTTGGCTCAGTGGGTCTGGGTCGGCGTTCGCGGAACCGGTCCGACCGGGCGTGGTGGCTGCCGATCACGCGGCAGCGTCCCGGTGTGGGGCCGAGATCCTCGAGCAGGGGGGGAATGCGGCGGATGCTGCGGTGGCGGCAGCGCTGTGTGCCGGCGTGGTGCAGCCGGCGGGGAGTGGCCTTGGAGGCGGGGGCTTCGCGGTGGTCGTGTCGGACCGGGCGCCGGGCGGCGCCGTGCTGGACTTCCGGGAGGTGGCGCCGGCGGCGGCCACACGGGACATGTACCGCGGCGAGCACGGGGTCGTCGACGCTTCCGCTTCCGTGGACGGAGGGCGGGCCGTCGCGGTGCCGGGCGAATCCCGGGGCCTCGCGCGCCTGCTGGCGGAGCACGGCAGCCTGCCGGCCCGGCGCGTGGCCGCGCCCGCGGTGCGTCTCGCCCGCCGCGGCTTCTTCGTGGAGGCCCATCTCGCCCATGCGCTCGAGCGTCCCGTCGGAGACGAGGTGCGCGCAGAGCTCGGCGTGGACGGGCAGGCGCCGGCGGTGGGGGCTCGCCTGCGGCGGCCCGCGCTCGCGCGGACGCTCTCGAGGTGGGCACGCACCCACGGGGACGATCTGCACGACGGACGCGGTGCCGACCTGCTCGTCGACCACGTCGCTTCGGCGGGGGGCCTTCTGACGGCGGAGGATCTCGCCGCCTATGCGCCGCGGGACCGGGCACCGGTGGTGGTGCCCTACCGGCAGTGGACCGTGGTCACGATGCCGCCGCCGTCGTCGGGCGGGGTGGCGCTGGCGCAGGTCCTCGGGGTGCTCGCCGAGGAGGAGGACCTGGGCGAGCTCGGCTGGGGCTCCGCGGCCTACCTCCACCGGATCACGGAGGCGATGAAGCACGCCTACGCGGATCGGGCGCGGCATCTCGGCGACCCCGACCACGTGGACGTGCCGGTGGAGCGCCTGCTGTCCGAGGCCCGCCGCGACGAGATCCTCGGCGCCTTCGATCCGGCACGCACCCTGCCGCCCGAGGCCTACGGGGAGCTGCTCGCGCCGCCGGTGGACGGAGGCACCCAGCACATCTCCGTGGTGGACGGGGCGGGGCGTGCGGTGGCGCTCACCACCACCATCAACACCGTCTTCGGGTCGCGCCTCGTGCCCCCGCGGCTCGGCGTGGTGCTGAACAACGAGATGGACGACTTCGCGGCTGCGCCGGGCGTCCCGAACACGTGGGGGCTCGTGGGCGCCGAGGCCAACGCCATCGCCCCGGGCAAGCGTCCGCTGTCGTCGATGTCGCCCACCATCGTGCTCGACGACCAGGGGCGGGTGGTGCTCGTCGTGGGGGCCAGCGGCGGCAGCACGATCATCTCGGGCACGCTGCAGGTGCTGCTGGGGGTCCTCGACTTCGGCCTCACGCCCGAGGAGGCCCTCGCCGCGCCGCGCGTGCACCACCAGTGGCTGCCCGACCAGCTGGTGGTGGAGCCCACCCTCGCACCCGAGGTCCGCGACGCCCTGGTCGCGCTGGGCCACGACGTGGTGGTGCGGCCCGGCTTCACGGCCGTGCAGGCGATCGTCGTCAGTCCCCGTCGGGAGGCCCGCGGCGCGAGCGACCCGCGCAAGGGCGGACGCCCGGCGGAGGCCTGGGCCCGCTAGCGCGTGGGGGGGCGCGGCCCCGTCAGCGGGGCGCGAGCTCCGCCGCGAGGGCACGCAGCCTCGCCCCGTCCTTCACCACCGCACCCAGCTGGGCCACGGTCTCTGCGGCCACGGCGCTGGCGAGCGCACCGCAGGTCTCGGGCGCCCACCCGCGGGCCAGGCCGTAGAGGAAGCCGCCGGCGTAGGCGTCGCCGGCACCCGTGGTGTCGATGGCCTCGACCTTGCGGACGCCGATCTCGTGCGCCTCGCCGTCATGGAGCACCAGGCTGCCGCGGGAACCGAGCTTGACCACCACCGTCTTCACGCCGGCCTCGGACGCGATGGTCTCGGCCGCGTGCTCGGGGGTGCGGTCGGTGAGGGCGCGGGCCTCCTCGGCGTTGAGGAAGACCACGTCGGCGTAGGCCGCCAGCACCCGCCAGAGGGTGTCGCGCAGCTGTCCGACCACGAAGGGATCGGCGACGTCGACCGACACCAGGGCTCCGGCATCGCGGGCCAGGGGCAGCGCCTGGCGCACCACGCCCTCCATGGCCCCGCCGAGCAGCGTGTAGCCGGTGAAGTGGGCGATGCGGGTGGAGCGCAGGACGTCGGCGAAGCCTCCCAGGTCGGGGAGGAGCACGGACGCGCCGAGGTCGGTGACCATGGTGCGCTCGGCGTCCTGGCGCGACACGATCGACAGGCACTTGCCGGTGGGGGCGTCGCTGCTCACGCGCAGGAGGTGCTCGCCGCACGCGTCGGCGAGGCGATCGGCGTAGGTCTGCCCGAGCGCGTCGTCGCCCACCTGGCCCCGGTAGACCGCGCGCGCGCCCAGGCGTCCCACGGTGGCGATCGTGTTGGCGCACGACCCGCCCGACTCCAGCACCACGTCGAGGTGGGCGACCTCCTTGTGGACGGCCTCCCACTCGGCGTGGTCGACCGGGTGCATGGTGCCGCGCACCAGGCCCAGGCGGTCCAGCAGCGCCTCGGCGTCGTCGACGACGACCAGGGCGTCCATGAGGGCATTGCCGAGGCCGGCCACGTCGTAGGTCACGTCCACCTCCACCCCGTCGGGGGGCCGGCCGGACTACCGGCGCCGCGCCCCCACGTCAACGTCGGGGGCCGGCGCAGACGCGGCGACGTGCCTAGTGGCTCGCCTCGAGCCAGCGCTCGCAGTCGAGGGCGGCCTGGCAGCCGCTGCCCGCGGCGGTGATCGCCTGGCGGTAGATCGTGTCCTGCACGTCGCCGCAGGCGAAGACGCCCTCGACGGAGGTGCGCGTCGAGCCCTCGGCCGTCACGAGGTAGCCCTGGTCGTCGTGGCCCAGCCAGCGGGCGAAGGGCCCCGTGTTGGGCGTGTGGCCGATGGCCAGGAAGAGGCCGGTGACGTCGAGGGTGCGGCTGGTGTCCTGCTCCAGGTCGCGCACCACGAGGCCGGCCACCTTGCCCTCGCCGAGCACGTCGGTGACCTCGCTGTTCCAGATGAACTCGATCTTCGGGTTCGCGAAGGCGCGGTCCTGCATGATCTTCGAGGCGCGGAGCTCGGCGCGGCGGTGGATCACGTACACCTTGCGCGCGAACTTCGTGAGGAAGGTGGCCTCCTCCATGGCGGAGTCGCCGCCGCCGATCACGGCGATGTCCTGGCCCTGGAAGAAGAAGCCGTCGCAGGTGGCGCAGGCGCTCACGCCGTGGCCCCGCAGCCGGAGCTCGTTCGGCAGGCCGAGGTAGCGGGCGGAGGCGCCGGTGGCGATCACCAGCGCATCGGCCTCGAGCGTGCCCGACATCGAGGTGGTGAGCTTGAAGGGCCGCTGCGAGAGATCGGCCTCGGTGACCTCGTCCAGCACGAAGGTGGTGCCGAAGCGCTCCGCCTGCGCCTTCATCCGCTCCATGAGCTCGGGGCCCATGATGCCCTCGGGGAACCCGGGGAAGTTGTCGACGTCGGTGGTGGTGGTGAGCTGGCCGCCGGGCTCCAGGCCCTCCAGCACGGTGGGCGCGAGGTTGGCGCGGGACAGGTAGAGCGCAGCGGTGAGACCCGCCGGGCCCGAGCCGAGGACGACGACCTTGGGCACGAGGACTCCGAGGTGGGGAGGAGGAGGGCCGCAACCCTAGGCGCGAGGGAGGGGTGCGGCAAGGCGCTCAGGGCTGCGGGTCGGGCAGGCGCGTGAGCAGCTCGGTCGCGGGGGGGAGGCGCGGATCCCACCAGGCCGGGGTGGATCCCTCGACGGCCCGCTCGAGGTCGGCGCGCACGAGGGGCAGATCCTCCGCGGTGCCGTCCGCCTCGCGGGCCAGCGTGACGAGGGCGGCCACGAGCGCGGGCTCGCCCGGCGGCGTCTCGGCGATCGCCTGCACGAGCGCCGTGCGGGCCGCCTCGCGCCGCGCCGCCTGCGCGCGGGCGGCGTCGAGATCGAGCGCGTCGGGCGCGCGGGAGGGGAGCCAGGGCGGCCCACGCACGTTCCCCGCCGCGTCGAGGTCGATGCCCAGGTGCCGCGCGCGACGGGCGCGCGCGAGGCTGCGATCCCCGGGGGCCTGCACCCACGCCAGATCGAGCAGGCCTGCGGCCTCGTCGCGGCGGTCCAGGCCGTCGAGGAGGTCGGCCACCGCGGCGGTCACGGGCGGCCCGAGGCCTGCGGCGAGCGTGGCGTCGACGAGTGCATCCAGGTCGGGCACCAGCTCGGGGTACCACCCCACGGTGCGCAGCTGGGCCAGCCGCTCGGCGCGCGCACGGGGGAAGGCCGCGACGAGCGCCGCGTGCAGCGCGAGCGCCTCCTGCCCCTCCCCGGCGGCCGCCAACGCCTCGGCGAGCTCACGTCGGGGCACCTCGGCGTCCGGCGCGCGGGCCACGCGGGCGCGCAGGGCCTCGATCCCGGCATCGGGGGTCCATCGCAGCGCGGAGAGGAGGCGGGCGTGCAGGGGCTCGAGGTGGGCGGCGCGGTCCTCCTCCACGAGCCAGCGCGTCGTCAGCACCTGGGTGCCGCGGGCCGTCGCGCGGAGCACGACCCGGCGCGGCCTGGGCATCGCCGCGGTGCCCTGCAGCTCCAGGGCGGACCGCCCCGCCAGCGTCGCCTCATGCGGCGGCTCCCACCGGGTCTCCCAGCCCAGGCCGTCGATCTCCTGCCGTGCGGCCTCCACGGCGGCGGTGGCGGTCGTCGGACGGTCGGCCTGCTCCACCACGGCGGACCAGGCGCGCGGCGACAGGGGCGGCGACCACGCCGGCTCCCCGGTGGCCAGGCGCTCGGACGACCAGCCCACCGGCACGAACACGGTGAGCGGCCCCGCCTCGCTCGCGTCGAGGTCGGCGGCCCGATCGGCGCCGCGGGCCCGCAGCGCCACCCTGCGTGCCTCCGCCTCGGTGCGCAGCGGCTCCAGGCGAGGACCGAGGAGGGCCAGACCGGCGAGCAGGACGACCAGCATCGCCGCGCCCGCCCACCGGACCCGTGCCGAGCGGCCGGGACGTCGCTCCAGCCCCTCGGGGTCCACCAGCATCGCCAGCACCCCCCCGGCCACGAGCCCGCCCAGGTGGGACCAGTTGTCGACGTTGGGGCTCCGGACGCCCGAGGCGAGCATGAGCCCCAGGTAGGGGAGCAGCGCGAAGCCGAAGACCCGCCGGGCCCGCTCGGGGAGCAGCTCCGGACGCGACAGCCCGAAGACCACCGTGGCCGCGATCAGGCCGAAGACGCCGCCCGACGCGCCGAGGGAGGGGGCGTCGGGCGAGCCCAGCAGCGACACCACGCTCCCGCCCGTCACGGACCCCAGGTACAGGAAGAGCAGGTTGCGCCATCCGAGCGCGCGCTCGAGGTGGAAGGCGACGTAGGCGAGCCAGGTGAGGTTGGCGAGGGCGTGCCCCAGGCTGGTGTGGACGAAGCCCATCGTGATCAGCCGCCACGCCTCGCCGTCCTCCAGCACGGGCGGCGTCCACCGGGTGAGGCGCTGCTCGGCGAAGGTGCGCACGGCCGGCAGCCGGGCGAGCCACCAGATCTGCACCTGCACGCCCACGAGCAGCGCGGTGAGCAGCGGCGGTCCGGCGGCGGCCTGGACCCGCTGGAAGGCGGCGTGGCGCCCTCCGGCGAGCTCGCCGTAGAGCTCGAGGCTGTCGGCGCGCACCCACGCCTCTCCCGTGACCGCCGGGATCCGGACCAGGGCGTCCGCGGGGACGCGACCGGCGGCGACGCGCTGCTCGAAGGCGTCCCAGTCGAGCGTCACGTCCTCGTCGGGCAGGCGGAGATGGACCACGCGGCAGGGGCTCCAGCTGGGCGTGCGACCCGTTATCCCGTGGTCGACTGCGCTCGCGGAACGGTGGCGCTCGATGACCGACCTGTCCGAGACCTGCCGCGCCCTGCCGGTGTTCCCGCTGCCGGGCGTGGTGCTGCTCCCGGGCGAGCTGCTCCCGCTCCGCGTCTTCGAGCCGCGCTACCGGGCGCTGGTGGCCCACGTGCTGGCCGCCGACGGCGTGCTTGGCATCGCCACCATCGCGCCGGGCCACGAGGCGGAGCACCTGGGCGCGCCGCCGCTCTGCGTCGAGGTCGGCGTGGGGCACCTCGACCACCACGAGCCGTTGTCCGACGGGCGCTCCGACATCCTCGTGCGCTTCGAGTCCGCCGGCCGCATCGTGCGCGAGCTCGAGGGGGACGAGCCCTTCCGCAGGGTGGAGGTGGCGCTCCGGGGCGAGCCCACGCCCGACTACCCGCCGTCGCAGGCGCTGCGGGTGCTCGGTGCCCAGGCCTGGGCCGCGGTGGGCCTGCTGCGCGCCCGGGCGGTGCCGCACCTCGAGGGACGGGCCTGGGTGGACGCCATGGCGCGGCTCTTCCTGCGCGATCCCACGGCCCGTCGGGCCTACCTGGACGCCGACGCCGGCGGCGTGCGCCTGGACCTCCTCGAGAGCGCGCTCCTCGACGTGCTGGCGCAGGGCGCGCCCTCGCGGGGCGACGCCTAGCGCCCGTGCTGCGCGGCGGGACCGACCGACGTCAGACGGCCAGGGGCTCGTCGGCGGGGTCGGCCGGATCCGGGGGATCGCCGTCGGCGTCGTCGCCGTGGACGCGGCGGTGGTGCACCAGCGACAGGCCCACGTAGTAGGCCGGGTAGAACAGCGAGACCCAGCCCAGCTGCACTGCCCACGCGGCGTGCGGTGACAGCGACAGGGCGACCACCATCGCCGTCCACACCAGCCCCAGGCCCACCGTGGTGCGCTGCATGAAGCGGGTGCGCGACGGGTAGACGTAGTGGATGGGGACGAAGACGAGGGCCGACAGCACCAGCAGGCTGCCCACGACCACCTGCGTGCTCGCGCCGAGCACGTACAGGTAGAGCGCCAGCACGTTCCAGTACGACGGGAAGCCCACGAAGGACTCCTCGGTCTTCGCCTGCTCCTGGCAGAAGCCGTAGGCGCTGGCCATCAGCGGGACGACGACCACCCACGCGAGCTCCGCGGGCAGCAGGCCCAGCGCCGGCAGCGCGGCGAGGGGCAGGCAGACGAAGTGGAGGTAGTCGACGATGTCGTCGAGCCGGCGCCCCGAGAAGCCGGGCAGCACCTCCTTGACGCCCACCTTGCGTGCCAGGAAGCCGTCGCTGGCGTCGACCGCGCAGGCGAGGGCCGAGAAGACGAAGAAGCGGGCGGCGTCGCCGTCGACCAGGGCCTGCACGCACAGGAAGGCGAGCGGAAGGCCGAGCGCGGTGTAGAGGTGGACGCCCCACGCGGCGAGGCGACGCTGGGGGGACGGGGGGCTGGACGCCATGCGCGGCTCCGGTCCGGGCATCCGCTCGGACTAACGCGGGCCCAGGGGCGTGGCCGGTGGCACGCGCCCCTCGCGCGCGGCGAGGATCTCGGCCTGCACGAGCGAATCGGGGTCCGTGGCGGCGACGGGCAGGGCCTCGAGCCGCGCGAGCGCCCAGACGGCAGCGCCGCGGACCACGGGCGACGGGTGGGACAGCCCGAGGCGCGCGGCGTCCACGCCGCCCGGGTCGCCGAGGTTGCCCAGGGCGAGCAGCGCGTTGCGCTTGAGACCCGCGGCGCCGGGGCGCCGGAGCGGCGTGCCCGTGAAGCGCGCCAGCAGGGCGTCGTCGGGGCTCGCGACGACCTCGTCGAGGTCGAGCCAGGCGTGGCGCGGCGCCAGGTCCGCCTCGTCGGGATCCGGCGCCGCGGCATTGTGCGGGCAGACCTCCTGGCACACGTCGCAGCCGAAGACCCAGCGGCCGAAGCCCGGACGGAGGGCGAGGGGAGGCAGGCCCGCGGCCTCGATGGTCCAGTAGGCGATGCAGCGCCCGGCATCGAGGCTGCGCGGTCCCACGAAGGCCTCGGTGGGGCACGCGTCGAGGCAGCGCCGGCAGGTGCCGCAGTGGTCGCGCAGGGGGCGGTCGGGCTCGGCCTCGAGGTCGACGAAGAGCACGCCGAGCACCATCCACGAGGTGCGGGCAGGCAGGATCTGCACGCTGCTCTTGCCGGTGAAGCCCAGACCGGCCTCCGCGGCCCAGCTGCGCTCCAGCACCGGGGCGGTGTCGACGCCCCCCCAGCAGGTCACGCCGGCGGTGCGCAGCGCAGACGCCAGGCGCTTCAGGCGCTTGCCGACGAGGTTGTGGTAGTCGCGCCCCCAGGCGTACCGGGCCACGAGTCCGGTGCGTCCGCCGGGGTCGGGGGGGCGGCGGTGGTGGTGCTCCACCGCGAGGACGAGGGCGGTGCGCGCCGTGGCCTCGCGGCGGCGGGGGTCGAGCCGCACGTCCACGCCGTGGCGCATCCACCCCATGTCGGCGGCGTGGCCCGCCGCGAGCCAGGCCTCGAAGGCGGCGCCGTGGGGCGTGGGGCCCACCTGGGCGAGACGGGCGTGGTGGAAGCCGTGCGCCCGCGCGAGCCCGAGCAGGGCCTCCCGGGGGCGCAGGGCGAGGTCGTGGGGATCGGCGGCGCGAGGATCGTGCATGTGGTTAGGGGGCGGGGACCCTCTGGACTCGCCCATGTACACGCTGCTGCTGGCGCTCGCGATCTCCCTCGTGCCCTTCCCGCTCGCCCTGCTGGCCGGGATGTCGTGGGTGACGGGGATCGTGCCCGCCCTCCTGATCTTCCCGGTGGTGGCCTTCCTGCTCGTGCGCCGCACGGGCCAGAAGGTGCAGGCCGAGCTCGGGCCGGTCACCGCGTCGCTCCAGGGGCTGCGGGAGGCGAAGAGCCAGGCCGAGGTGCGGGCGGTGATCGAGCGGGCGCGCGAGGGGCTCGAGCGGGTGCGCACCGACTGGTCGCGCTGGCAGGTGCTCCTCGACCGGCAGATCGACGGCCAGGTGGGGATGCTCGACTACATGATCATGGAGTTCGACGCGGCGCTGCCCCGGCTGGAGCGCGCCTTCCGCGACTGGACGGCCGCGCTGGCCGCCGCGTGCGTCCACGATCGCCGCGGCCGCACCGCCGAGCGTGACGCGGCCCTGGCCAACGCCATCGCCTACGCGTCGAAGGAGCCGCAGATCTACCTGGTGGGGGCGGTCCTCCAGGCCCGCAAGGGCGATCGCGAGGCGGCGCTGCGCACGGTGGCCCAGGGCCTCGAGGCGCTGCCCGACCACGGCGCGCTCAAGCAGCTGCGCGCGGCGCTCGCGAACAAGGAGAAGGTCGACGGCCCCACGGTGCTCGGCGAGGGCTGGTACGGCTTCTTCCCCGAGGAGGCCGCCCAGCAGGCGATGGTGCGCGGCCGGCGCGGTCCGCCGCCCGAGGGCGTGACGATGCGCATGCAGCAGGGGCCGCCGGCGCCGCGGATGCGGGGCAAGCTCGCGCGTCGCCGCTGACGTGGCGGGGATCGCGCAGGCGGTGGCCGCCAGGACGCGTCGATGGGTCGCGCTCGATCTGGAGATGACGGGCCTGGACCCGCAGACCCACGGGATCTGCGAGGTGGGCCTGGCCTGGGGGACCGCGGGGCAGCTGGAGGGGACGTGGTCGGCGCTGGTGCGTCCCCGGGGGCCGCTCGACACCGAGGCACGACACATCCACGGCCTGGGACCCGAGGAGCTGGCCGATGCGCCCGCCTTCGCGGAGGTCCTCCCGGCGCTGCGGGCGCGGCTGGAGGGGTCGGACGTGGTGGCCCACGCCGCCGCGGTCGATCGCTCCTTCCTCATGGCGGCGCTCGCGCGGCTCGGGGCCCCGCCGCTCGACGTGCGCTGGCACGACTCCCTCGAGGTCGCGCGCGCGGTGCTGGCCCTGTCGCGTCACCGCCTGGACGACGTCTGCGAGGCCTGCGGCGTGCCCCGCACCACCACCCACCGGGCCCGGCACGACGCCGAGGCCACCCTCCGCGCGTGGTGGCGCCTGCTGGAGCTCGTGGATCCCGACGCGCGGCTCGACGACGAGGGCCTCGCGGCCCGACTGGGCGAGCTGGGGCCCCGGAGCCCCTGGCGACGCGCGATGGGACGCCGTCTGCGGGAGGCGGCTGCGGCCCGACGGGCGGTGCGGCTGACCTACGTGTCCCGCGACGAGGACGGGCGTGTCTACCTCTCGGACCGCGAGGTGGAGCTGTGGCGGGTGCGCCTGCCGCGCCTGGAGGGCCTGTGCCTCCTCCGCTCAGAGCCCCGGATCTTCCGGCTCGATCGGATCCACGACGTGCAGGTGCTCGACCGCACCTACGTGGTACCGGTGGGGGCCGGTCGGATCTGATCGGGCGGAGCGTCGCTTCGCGCGATCCTCGTGCCCGGCGCGGACGGGACGGGCGTGGTACGGTGCGCGCGCGTCCCCCCCCGTCGAGCGAACCGCAGCGATGACCGATCCGCAGACGCTGGCCAGCGGCCGCTACCTCCTCGTCAAGCGCCTGGGCGAGGGTGGCATGGCCACCGTCTACCGGGGCTACGACCAGCGGCTCCAGGTGTGGCGCGCGATCAAGGTGCTGCTGCCCGAGTACGCCAAGAAGAAGAAGATCATGGCGCGCTTCGAGGCCGAGGCGCAGACCATGGCCCTGCTGGAGCACCCGAACATCGTCCGGGTGTACGACGTCGACCGCGACGACGACTGGGCCTACATCGTCATGGAGCTGGTGGAGGGGGGCAGCCTCGTCGACTGGCTCGAGACCCACGGTCCGATGCCGCCGCGCCTCGCGGTCGACGTGATCGTCGAGACCTGCCAGGGCCTGCAGGTGGCGCACAACAAGGGCGTCATCCACCGCGATCTCAAGCCGCACAACATCATGGTCGACCGGGACGGCGTCTGCCGCCTCACCGACTTCGGCATCGCCCGGGCCGGCGACAGCGACGTCAACCTCACGAAGACGGGTGCCGTGATGGGCACCTGGGGCTTCATGGCCCCCGAGCAGCGCAGCGACGCCAAGCACGTCGACGAGCGCGCCGACGTCTACGCGATGGCGGCCACGCTCTACTCGCTGCTCACCGACAAGACCCCGATGGACCTGTTCGCCGCCGAGCAGGACGCCACGATGCTCGAGGGCGTGCCCTCGCCGCTGGTGCCGGTGCTCATCAAGGCCACCGAGTACAAGAAGGAGAAGCGCTACGCCTCGGCGTCCGAGTTCGCCGCGGCGCTGCTCGGGGTGCGTGACGCGCTCCCCGAGGTGCCGGCGGGCACGCCCAAGCTCCAGCGCCCGGTGGAGGATCTCCCGCCGCCGCCGCCCACCACCTCGTCGGAGGTCACGGGCTCGCAGAAGGCGATCGCGTCGGTGCCGGCGGCCAAGGCGCCGGGCGGGGGCGAGACGCTGCTGCCCGACGACGGCCTCGCCACCGTCAGCCACACGATGCCGCCCATGGAGGGCGACCTCATCGAGGACTCGGGCCAGCACCGGGCGGTCTACGCGCCGTCCGGCGGCCGCACCGTGGCACCGCCCGATTCGCTGGGCCGGTCCGGCGGCACCTCCTCCGTGGCGATCCTCGGTGGCGTGGCGGTGCTCCTCCTGCTCGCCGCGGGCGGCACCCTCTGGGCGCTGCTGTCGCGCGACACGGGCGCCACCGCGGGCTCCGAGGCGCCCACCCCCGTCGAGGTCGCCGAGGCGCCGGCCGTGGTGGCCGAGGCGCCGGCGGCCACCGCGGCCGCCACGACGGCGGCGGTCGAGACGCCCGCTGCGCCGGCCGCCAAGCGCCCCGCGGCCACGAAGTCCACGCCTGCGCGCACGGAACCCACGCGCACCGAGCCTGCGCGCACGGAGCCGGCCTCCGGAGGGTCGGCAGAAGCTCCGGCCGAGGCGCCGGCCACCGCCGCGCCTGCCGTCCAGGAGGCGCCGCCACCGCCGCCGCCGCCCTCCCAGTGCTTCAAGGACGTCGACGTGGCGTCGAGCGTGAGCAAGGGCGCCTCGCTCGCCGTGGCGGCCAAGACCTGCGTCAAGACCGACGTCACCCTGCACTACCGGTCTGCGGGCGGCGGTTCGTGGTTCACCAAGAAGCTGAGCTTCGTCCTCGGCGGCTACCGTGCGGTGATCGACGTCGACGACACCTTCGCCGAGGGCGTCGAGTACTACCTGTCGGCCGACGGCGTCACCTACGGCTCCGCGGGCCGGCCGAAGAAGGTCAAGGTCAACTAGCCGCCGACCCGGGGGTCCCATGCGCGGCGTCCGCCGTCTCGTCGTCCCGTCGCTCCTGCTCGTCGGCGCCGCCTGTGCCGACAGCGGAGGCCAGCCCAGCGCCGGCACCCGCACGCTGGCCACGGTCGACGTGGCCGAGGTCGCGGACGCCCTGCTGCAGGACGCCGACTTCGTCGCCGACGTGGTCGACGCGGTGCTCGCCGATCCCGAGCTGACGGCCGCGCTCCTCGAGGACGCCGAGCTCGTCGACGCGATCGCCGCGAAGGTGCCGCGGGAGGTGCCCGTGGGCGTGGTGGTGGCCTCGGTGGGCCTGCAGGTCCCCGCGGGGTGGCTGGTGTGCGACGGCGCCGAGGTGGCGCGCGCCGACTACCCGGAGCTCTTCGCCACGCTGGGCACGGCGCACGGCTCGGGCGACGGCGCCACCACCTTCCGCCTGCCCGACCTTCGCGGCCGCTTCCTCCGCGGGGCCGACGAGGGGGCGGGGAACGATCCCGACGCGGCCGGGCGAGGGGCCGCGGCCCCGGGGGGCAACGTGGGGGACCTCGTCGGCACGCTCCAGGGCGACGCCACGGGCGCTCCCGAGGTGCCCTTCGAGGCGGCCGAGGCGGGGGATCACACCCACGGGTCCACGCGGCCGTCCACCTACAGCAGCTTCTCGAGCGGCGGCAGCTCCTACACGGTCTGGAACCAGTCCACCTCGGGCCAGACGGGCTCGGCGGGCAGGCACGTCCACGACATCACGGGTGGCGATGCCGAGACGCGTCCCGTGAACGTGGCGGTGCGCTGGCTGGTGCGCGCGACGCCCTGATCGGGTGGCGAGACCGCCGCGCGCGGGAGCTCCCGGTCAGGCCGGGTCGGTGGCCTCGGGCGCGTCCGCGGGCGCGGGCTCCTCGGTCTCGGTCTCGGTCTCGGTCTCCGGCGCGGGGGCGGGCTCCGGCTCCGGGGCGGGCGCGACGGGCGCAGGCGCCGCGTCGGCCTCTGCCTCGGGCTCCGCCTCGGCGTCGCGCATGGCCTCCCGCTTCTGCCGGCGCGCCTTGAGGTCGTCGACCATGTCGAAGAGATCGAGGGGCGCGTACTTGCGGCTGGGGAACTTCACGCCGGCGACGACGCGGACGGTGTCGTTGGGCAGGTCGCGGCCCTGCAGCTCGAAGCGGTGGATGTACATCGCGCCGAAGTCCATGAAGGGGACCGGCTCGCGCCACATCAGGCCGCCGTGGAGGATGGCCACGTCGCCGTTGTCGTCCAGGTGGGTGGCGTCGTCGTAGTAGGCCAGGCGCACCGCGGGCTCGACACCGCCCACCTTGGTCTCGGCGTAGTACGAGAGCTGGGCGAAGCCGCCGAGGCGCTGGGTGGTGACCGGCACGCCGGGCGGGAGTGCCGTGGGCTGGTCGACCGGCGTGATGAAGTTCATCGCGCCCTCGACGTGCAGCGTGAGGCCCACGATGCGGCCGAGCAGGTCGACGCCCACGCGGTGCGTGGTGTCGCTGATCGTGTCGTTGTAGAGGTAGCTGGCGCCGATGCCGAAGGCGTTCTCGGTGCTGTTGGTGCGGTAGGTGTCGCCGCCCACGTGCGCCTCGAGACGCGCCGCCACCTGCAGGCCGTCGTCGGAGTCGCCCCAGAGGTCGCCGCCGCCGTTGTACAGACCCACCGCGGCGCCCACGTAGCGCCACTGGTGGCTGGCGGTGACGCCGAGGTCGCGCTGCGGGGCGAGCCAGTTCATGGCCACCGAGCGCTCCTGGAACACGATGTCGTTCGACGACATCTGGAGCTCGCGGCCGAAGGGGATGAAGACCCGGCCGAAGGCGATCGAGGTGGCGCCGGCGACGGTGTCGAAGGTGACGCGCCCCCAGGCGTCCACCAGCTGGAAGTCCGGCGGCTCCTCCGACAGGGCGTCGTACGGGCGGGAGGTGCCGACGCGCAGGCGGAAGTCGGCCACGCCGTAGCCACCCGAGAAGCCCAGGCGCGCGCGCGGGACCGAGAAGCCGACGTCGTGCTCGGGATCGCCGTAGGAGGCCGCGTCGGCCTGGGCCGACTCGTCCTGATCCCACGCCGTGAACCAGAGCTGCGCCTGGAGATCGGGGCGGAGCCAGGGGACCCACGTGCGCTCCGGAGCGGTCTCGCTCCAGGAGGGCTGGCGGACCATCCGGCCGGGGTCGCTGGCGCGCGCGGTCGCAGGTGCCACCAGCACGAGGCAGGTTAGCAGGGCGCCCGGACGGAGAGGGGACACTCGGGACATCGGGGTCTCCTGGAGGCGGCGCGAGGATAACGCCATGAAGCTCGGTCGCGCTCGCAACCTCCTGCCCACCCTGCTGCTGCTGGGTGGAGCGTGCACGAAGTCGGTGCCCGACGGTCCCTACGCCCGCGCGAAGGTGATCGAGGGTCTGGACGAGACCATCGGCGGCGAGATGGGCATGTCCCGCCCCGCCGACGGCGTGCAGGGCCTGCCCGGCGACTTCCTCCTCGAGAACGACAGGTTCCGGGTGGCGATCCTCTCCGGTCGCAACAGCAAGGGGCCCGGCCTGTACGGCGGCAGCATCGTCGATGCCGACCTGCAGCGCGGCGACAGCCGCTTCGACGGCGGACGCGGCCGCGACCTGTGGAACGAGATGTTCCCGCTCGCCAGCATGAACGTGCCCTTCGCCACGCCGGACTTCGAGGGCGCCCAGCCCACCGTCTTCGTGCCGAAGGGCGCCGAGGGCAGCGAGGACAGCGCGGCGATCGTGCGGGTGCACGCCCTGGGCGCGCCCTTCCTCACGCTGCTCGACCTGCTCTGGGGCATCGTGCGCATGCCCGACATGTGGATGACCACCGACTACATCGCCGAGCCGGGTGCTCCCTGGCTCACGGTGCGCACCACGGTCACCTTCGAGGACAACGGCCCGGTGCTCGACGGCACGCCCGTGGACTACCCGGACGACGCCCTGCCGGTCATCGACGTGGGCCTGATCGACGGCATCGTCCTCGGCGACTTCTTCCTCGCCGGCGGCAGCGTCGACGTCTTCGCGCCAGGCATCGGCTTCGACGAGGACGGCGCGGTGTTCCGGCGCACGGAGGCCGGCGACAACATCTTCGCGGACCCCTTCGTGTTCCCGTGGGTGGCCGCCACCGGCGACGGCGTGAGCTACGGCATCGTCCCGCGGCGCGGCAAGGCCTTCATCCCGCTGTTCACCGCCTCGCAGACGGCCGTGGTGGGCGGCATGAAGATCGGCGACGCCGACGCGCTCACCTGCGCGCAGCGCCACCCCGACAACCCGGCCGTCGCCTTCGGCGACCGCTTCTGCATCGCCGACGCCTTCACCTACGAGCGCTACTTCCTCATCGGCAAGGGCGACGTGGGCTCCATCCTCGACCAGGTCATCGAGGTGCGGAACAAGGTGGCGGAGGAGGACGGCGATCCCTCGGTGGCCATCGCCTTCGGCGAGGTGCACGGCCGCGTGCTGGAGCAGGGCACGGGCCTGCCGATGTCGGGCATCGACGTCTTCGTGTTCGAGCCCGGTGCGGAGTTCCCCTTCAGCCAGTGGCGCACCGACGTGGGCGTGCAGGACGACACGCCCGACGGCTGGTTCGGCGGCCGCCTGCCCGTGGGCACCTGGGAGCTGCTGGTCCACCAGCAGGGCCGCCCCGACGGCAAGCGCGTGCGCGTCGACGTGAAGGAGGGGAAGGACCACACCGTGCGGCTCGAGGCCCTCCGCGGTGGCGTGCTCAGCTTCACCATCCGCGACGAGACGGGCGAGCACGTGCCCGCCAAGCTCACGGTGCTGCGCGCCGATCCGAAGCAGGCGTCGTCGCTGGTGCCCGCGCTGGGCGACGGCTTCATCGCCGGCTCCCCGGAGTGGGTGGTGTTCTCGCCCGAGGGCACGGGCGAGGTGCCGCTGCCGCCCGGTCGGTACGTCGCCGTGGCCAGCCGTGGCCTCGAGTACGAGATCGATCGCTCCGAGCCCTTCCGCATCGACGCGAAGACCGGCGTGCACGTCGACCTGCAGGTGGTGCGCTCGCTCGAGACCCAGGGATGGATCTCGGCGGACCTCCACGTGCACTCGGCGCCCTCGCACGACTCCGGCGTCACGCTGCCCACGCGGGTGGCCACGATGGTGGCCGAGGGCATGGAGTTCTTCTCCTCCACCGATCACGACTTCATCGTGGACTTCGCCCCCGTGGTGGAGTCCATGCGGCTGGAGCCCTGGCTGCAGACGGCGGTGGGCGTCGAGACCACCACGGTGGAGCTGGGCCACTTCCTCGCCTTCCCGCTCCAGCAGGACTTCCTGGGCGACGTGGGCGGCGCGATGGACTGGACGGGCATGGAGCCCGTCGACATCCTCGAGACCCTGCGGGAGCAGGGGCGGGCCGCGGGCTTCGAGCCCCTCGTCTTCGTGGCACATCCCCGCGACGGCATCCTCGGCTACTTCGACGAGTTCGGCTTCGACCCCTTCGACGGCGTGCCGGCCTCGGGCGACGTGCCCGCCGAGGTGATCTGGAACAGCAAGGTGGGCGGGCTGCTCGACAACCCGAACCCCATCCTGCGCGACGCCGTGATGGACCTGTCCTTCGACGCGCTCGAGATGTTCACGGGCAAGCGGCTCGACACCCACCGCACGCCGCTGGTGTCGGAGGCGGTGGCCTACGCCGACGGCAGCGACACGCGCCTCTGGCCCTGGATCAGCCGCACCCTCGAGGAGCAGCAGGCGCTCATCGACGGCACCGACAAGCTCACCGAGGACCTCCAGGGCGTCATCGACGACTGGTTCACGCTGCTCAACCTCGGCTACCGCATCACGGCGATCGGCAACTCCGACACCCACGGCACCTCGTCGATCGAGGCCGGCTGCCCGCGCAACTACGTGATGTCGAGCACCGACGATCCCACGGCGATCTCCGACCAGGAGATCGCGGACGCGGTGCGCGACCACCACGTGGTGGCCTCCTTCGGCCCCTTCGTGCGCATGTGGGCGCGCTCGGGCGGCAAGAGCGCGATCATCGGGGACGAGCTCGACGCGAACGGGCCGGTGGAGCTCGAGATCGAGGTGCAGGCGCCCCTGTGGGTGGATGTCGACCACATCGAGCTCTACGAGAACGGCACGCTCATCGACCTCATCCCGGTCGACGCCGACCCCGTGTCGCCGCTGCGCTTCGCGGGCACCCGCACGGTGGAGCCGCAGGCCGACGCCTGGTACGTCGCCATCGTCGCGGGCGACGGGTCGATGTCGCCGGTGTTCACGGCCGTGGAGATCCCCTACATCCCGCTCGACGAGGCGGTCACCGGCGCGCTGGGCGGCGTGCCGGGCGTGGGCGTGGCGCTGGGCGACCCGGTGGGCTTCCCCAAGGTCTACCCGGTGCACCCCTACGCGATCACGAACCCCATCTGGGTGGACGTGGGCGGGGACGGCTGGCAGGCGCCCGGCCTCCCGGCGTGGCTCGAGCCCGGTGCCCTGCCGTAGGACGCGGCGCTGCGGTGGTCTCCGCAGCGGTTAGACGGGGGGCCCTCCAGGAGGCCCCACCTTGGCCCGCATCCTCACCGAGCCCCTCCGCCGCGCCCTGATCGTGGAGGCGCCGCACGCCTCCCTCGAGAGCCATCTCGCCACCTACGGCATCGAGGCCGTGCGCCTCGACCGGGTCCCCGACGACCAGGCGCTGATCGACGCCCTGCGTCAGGCCCGAGCCCAGGTCCTCTTCAAGCGCAGCCGGGTGCCGGTCACCCGCGCCGTGGTCGAGGCCTGCCCCGAGCTGCAGGTGGTGGCCCTGTGCTGCATCGGCGACGACAGCGTCGACAAGGAGGCCACCGCCGACCACGGGCTGCTCGTGGTCAACGACCCGGTCAGCAACGCGCGCTCCGTGGTGGAGCTCGCGGTCGCCCACATGATCGGCCTGTCGCGTCGCCTGTACGAGACCGACCGCGAGACGCGCGCCCACGGGTGGGACAAGTCCGCCACCCTGCGCTTCGAGGTGGCCGACAAGAAGCTCGGCATCGTGGGCCTGGGCAACATCGGCCGGCAGGTGGCGCGCACCGCCGAGGCCCTCGGCATGGACGTGGCCTTCTTCGACACGCGCGAGGTGGCGCAGGAGGTGGGCCAGGAGATGGGCTGGCGTCGCACCGAGTCCCTGCAGGAGCTCTTCCGCTCGGTGGACGTGGTGAGCGTGCACACCAGCGCCAAGGACGCCTGGGGCCAGGACAACGAGGGCCTGCTCGACCCCGTCCTGGCCGAGCTGGGCGCGGACCTGCCCGGCGACAGCCCCCGCATCTTCCTCAACCTCGCGCGGGGCAACCTCCACAGCGCCCAGGCCCTCCTCGACGCCGTGGCGTCGGGTGCGGTGCGGCATGCGGCGGTGGACGTCTTCCCCGAGGAGCCGTCCCCGGGCTCGCCGTGGCGCAACCCCTACGCGGACGAGCCGCACATCGTGTGCACCCCGCACATCGGCGCCGCCACCCAGGAGGCGCAGCCGCGCATCGCCCGCCGCGTGGCCCGCACGGTGGGGGAGTTGTCGCGCTTCGGCGCGCTCCGTGACTGCGTGTACGCCCAGCGGGTGCAGCTCGCGCTGCCGCAGCCCCGGGTGGGCCAGGCGGTGCTCGCCGTGGTGCACTCCACCGAGCGCGGCACGAAGAAGGCCGTGCAGGACGCCATCTACGACGCCGAGGCCAGCACCCTGGCCAGCACCCAGCAGGACTTCCCGAACGGCATCGCCTACGACCTGTCGGTGCTCGACCGCCCGCTGCGCACGCACGAGCTCGAGGCGCTGGCCGGCCGCGCCGCCGAGCTCGCCAAGGACCCCACGGCGATCCGCAGCGTGCGCCAGGTGGTGGTGCCCGAGGGCTGGTAGCGCCGCCCGCACGGTCGCTGCACGCGGCGCCGCACTCCCGGTCGCCGCGGTGCGCTCATGCCCGGCGTGATGCCCCGGGCGCCGCTATCCCCGGCGCGCCGCGCGCGGGCGCTATCCCCAGGGCGCCGCTGCGCGGCGCCGTAGTCTGGTCCCGGGCGCCGCGCGCGGCGCCGTAATCAGTCTTCCTCGGACTTCTTCCGGCGCCGGGTGCGGGGCTTGGGGGCCTCCTCGTCCACGTCGAGCAGCGCGTCGTCCTCGTCGTCGGCAGCCACGGGGGCCGGGGCCTCCTCGGTGGCCTCGTCGGCGGGCTCCTCCGCGGGGGCGGGTGCCTCCTGGGCCTCGGGCTGCTCGTCGGCGGGCTGCTCGTCGGCGGGCGTCTCCTCGGCGGACGCCTCCTCGGCGGCAGGCGCCTTCTTCTTCGGGGAGCGCTTGCGCTTCTTCTTCTTCGGCGCCTCCTCGGCGGGGACGTCGTCGCCGTCGACGTCGAGCAGGGCGTCGAGATCGTCGTCGAGGTCGGCCGCAGGCTCGGACGGCAGATCGTCGTCCTCGTCCACCTGGAGCACGTCGTCGTCGAGGTCCCGCGGGGCGTCGAGCCAGGCGATCGTGGTCTCGACGTCGCGGGTGCGCTCGGCGTCGCCGAAGAGGAAGGCCGCGAGCAGCGCGGTGTCGTCGAGCGACACGCCGTCGTCGCGGAGCTGGCGGAGGTAGACCTCGGCCAGGCCCTGGTTCAGCTTGGGCGCGGGGACGTTGATGTCGAACTGCGCCGTGGCCGTGCGGATGGCGGTGCCGTCCTTGTGCATGAGCAGTCCCGCCTTGAGCAGGGCGCGCAGCACGTCGCGGATGTGCACCGGCTTCAGGTCGGGGTGGGTGCGCCGCATCCGCTTCGCCAGCTCGTCCTGGGCGAAGGGGATGTTGACCCGGCGGCGCCGTCGGCCCTTGCCGTCGGCCAGCTCCACGAGCTGCTCCAGCAGGGCGAGGCGCGTGGAGTAGGAGAGGGGACCCAGGCCGGCCTTCGTCAGGGCGCCCACGATCTCGTCGGCCCCCTCGGGCAGGTAGGGATCCTCGTAGCCGCCCTTGCCGGCGCTGCCGCGGGCCGGCGCGGAGGCGGCGCCGCCGCCCGTGTCGCCCTCGGCCTCGTCATCGTCGGTGGCGTCGACCTTGTAGCCGCCGCCCTTCGGGTCGCGGGTGAGCTCGACGTAGTCCTGGTCGCGCGCGAACTCGAGGAAGCGGGCGAAGGAGCCGAAGCCGAGGTCGGCCTCGTTGAAGTCGGGCTGACGCCGGAGCATCGCGCTCTTGAGCACCGAGGCGTGCGGCGGGGTGGGATCCTCGCGCTGCATGCCCTCGAGGACCTCCGACAGCAGCTCGAGGGCCTTGGCCCGCTCCTTGGGCACGCTCGCGCTGGCCGTGGGCCGGCTGCGGGTGCGGGCCTTCGTCTGCACGATGCTGTCGTAGAAGATGAACTCGTCGCAGGCGTTGATGATCAGCCGGCTGGTGGACTTGCGCGTGCCGACCCCGATGACGGTCTTGTCGAGCTCGCGGAGCTTGAGCACCAGCGGGGTGAAGTCGCTGTCGCCCGAGACCACCACGTAGGTGTCGACGTAGGGCCGCGTGTAGGCGAGCTCCAGGCAGTCGACGACCATGGCGATGTCGGCGCGGTTCTTGTCCTGCATGCCGTGGGACGTCAGCTCGTACATCGTGACGTTGTTGGTGAGCAGGCCCTGCTTGAAGCGGGCGAAGCGTCCCCAGTCGGCGTAGCTGCGGGCCAGCAGGATGCGGCCCTTGTCCTTGATGCGGTCGATGACCTTGTCGACCTCGAAGCGGCCGAGGCCTTCCTTCTCCGTTCCAGCAGCGATGTTCTCGAAGTCGATCAGCAGCGCGATGTTGCGTTCCACCAGGTGGGCTCCGTAGGGGTGCGGGTCTCTCCGAGCGGCGGGGGACCGCCTGACCGTGCTCGGAGCTGCAGGCCGCGGAGACTCCCCGGCGCGGGCCTGCCGTTCTCGTGGGGGCCCGGGACGGTCGCCCGGGCTGCGCCGGCCTATGTCATCGGCGGCCTTCGCGCTAGGAAGGGGGCTCGCACCGGAGGACCCCCATGAGCGGAACGCGCTTCGCCAGCACAGCGGACTACGTGGCCGACGACGATCTCGTCGCGGTCGTCGATGCGGCCGTCGCCCTCGGTCGCCCGCTGCTCGTGAAGGGGGAGCCCGGCACCGGCAAGACCCAGCTGGCGCACGCGGTGGCCGAGGCGCTGGGCAAGCCGCTGCTCACCTGGCACGTCAAGTCCACCACCAAGGCGATGGACGGGCTGTACCAGTACGACGTCGTGCAGCGGCTCAACGACGCGCGCTTCGGCGACGGCGACGTGCGCGACATCTCCCGGTACATCAAGCTCGGCGTGCTCGGCCGTGCCTTCTCGGCCGACAGCCAGCACGTCGTGCTCATCGACGAGGTCGACAAGGCCGACCTCGAGTTCCCGAACGACCTGCTGCGGGAGCTCGACGAGATGGCCTTCCACATCCCCGAGACCGACGAGACGGTGCGGGCGCGGCACCGGCCGATCACCCTCATCACCTCGAACGCCGAGAAGGAGCTGCCCGACGCCTTCCTGCGGCGCTGCGTCTTCCACTACATCGCCTTCCCCACGCCCGAGCGGATGACGCAGATCGTGCGCGCGCACCTGCCGGATCTCGACGACCGCCTGCTGGAGCGCGCGCTCGATCGCTTCTTCGGCCTGCGGAAGGTGCGGGGCCTGCGCAAGCCGCCGTCCACCTCCGAGCTGCTGGACTGGCTGGCGGTCCTGGTGCACGCGGGCATCGACGCCGATCGCCTCGACGAGGCCCACCCCTTCCTCGGCGTGCTGCTCAAGCAGGAGCGCGATCTGGTGGCCGTGCGGAAGGGCGCGGCCGGCACGGTCTGGTAGCCGGGCCGTGTTCACCGCCTTCCTGTACAGGCTGCGCGCCGAGGGCGTCCCCGTGGGCACCTCGGAGTGGCTGGCGCTGCTGCGGGGCCTGGCGGAGGGGCTCGCCACCGATCTCGACGGGCTCTACCGCCTGGGGCGCGCGCTGCTGTGCCGCACCGAGGCCGACTACGACGCCTTCGACATCGCCTTCGCCGACACCTTCCGCGGCGCCGCGCTGGATCCCGCCGTGCGCGAGAAGCTGGAGTCCTGGCTGGCCGACGCGGTGGAGCGCAGCTCCGACGAGCTCGTCGACCCCGCCTTCTCCGACGCCCAGCTCTGGGAGGAGCTGCTCAAGCGCCTCGCCGAGCAGACCGAGCGTCACGACGGGGGCAACCACTGGGTGGGCACGGGCGGCACGAGCCCCTTCGGCCACTCCGGGCGTGCCGCCCGGGGGATCCGCATCGGCGGGCCGGGCGGCAACCGCGGCGCCGTCCAGGTGGCCGACGAGCGGCAGTGGGCCAGCTACCGCACCGACACCACCCTCGAGACGCGCGACCTCACGGTGGCGCTCAAGGCCCTGCGCAAGCTCCAGCGCGAGGGGGACTGGGCCCTCGATCTGCCCGAGACCATCGACCGCACCTGCCAGAACGCCGGCGACATCGATCTGGCCTTCGCCCGGGAGCGGACGAACCAGGTGCGGCTGGTGCTCTTCATGGACGCGGGGGGATCGATGGCCCCCCACGCGGAGCGCGTGGAGCAGCTCTTCACGGCCGCCGACGAGGTGGGTGCCTTCGCGAGCTTCGAGGCCTACTTCTTCCACAACTGCCCCTACTCGTGGCTGTGGACGGACTTCGAGGCGGGGGAGCGCCGCCCCACGGCGGAGGTGCTCGCCGAGCTCGGGCCCCGGCACCGCCTGCTCTTCGTCGGCGACGCGTCGATGGCGCCGTACGAGCTGTTCACGACCACGGGGTGGGGGAGCGAGGCCGATCGCGCCACGGGGATCGAGTGGTTGCGGCGCTTCCGCCGTCGTTGTCCCGCCAGCGCCTGGCTCAACCCCGATCCG
Organism: Alphaproteobacteria bacterium; assembly: GCA_020632955.1. Lineage (GTDB taxonomy): Bacteria > Myxococcota_A > UBA796 > UBA796 > JACKEO01. The sequence goes on along the minus strand of JACKEO010000001.1, from coordinate 89,997 downwards.
CGGCGCTGGTGGGATCACCCCACGGTGTCGGCCGTCGGCCAGATCTTCCCCATGCACGAGCTGTCGGTGGACGGGCTGAAGGACGCGGTCGCCGCGCTCCGCAAGCCCGTGTAGCCACCGGCCGGGGCGCGTTGCTCCCGTGGGGAGCCGACGCTATCCTCGGCCGTCCCTCTTGGGGCGTCGCCAAGTGGCAAGGCACCGGGTTTTGGCCCCGGCATTCGCAGGTTCGAATCCTGCCGCCCCAGTCGCCGCCGGACCCCGCACCCGGAGCGCCGATGTACGGCGAGCTCACGCTCTTCACGGGCAACGCCAACCCCGCCGTCGCGGCGCGCATCGCCGAGCACCTGGGCGTCAGCCTGGGCGCGGCCCGCGTGGGGCGCTTCAGCGATGGCGAGACGCGCGTCGAGATCCTGCAGAACGTGCGGGGACGTGACGTCTTCCTGGTGCAGTCCACCTGCGCGCCCGCGAACGACAACCTGGTCGAGCTCCTGGTGATGGCCGAGGCCTGCAAGCGCTCCAGCGCCGGGCGGATCACGGCCGTCATCCCGTACTTCGGTTACGCGCGCCAGGATCGCAAGGTGGCACCGCGCGCCCCGATCACCGCGCGCCTCGTGGCCGATCTGCTCCAGGCGGCCGGCATCGACCGCGTGCTGACGATGGACCTGCACGCCGGCCAGATCCAGGGCTTCTTCTCGATCCCGGTCGACAACCTCTACGCGCAGCCGCTCCTGCTCCGCGACCTGGAGCAGCGCCTCGAGGGCCGGGAGGTCGTGGTGGTGAGCCCCGACGCGGGCGGCGTGGAGCGTGCGCGGTCCTACGCCAAGCGCCTCGACGCCACGCTGGCCATCATCGACAAGCGCCGCAGCAAGCCGAACGAGAGCGAGGTCCTGCACATCGTGGGTGACGTCTCGGGGCGCACCGCGGTGCTCATCGACGACATGATCGACACGGCCGGCACGCTCACCAAGGGCGGGCAGGCGGTGATCGAGGGCGGGGCCAAGGAGGTGCTCGCCGTGGCCACCCACCCCGTGCTCTCGGGGCCCGCGGTGGAGCGCATCGCGAGCTCGGCCTTCCAGCAGGTCGTGGTGAGCGACACCATCCCGCTGTCGACGCAGGCCGCGGCCACCTCGAAGCTGGAGGTGGTGTCGGTCGCCTCGCTCTTCGCCGAGGCGATCCGGGCCATCCACTACAACGACTCCATCTCGCGCCTCTTCCTCGACGGCGCGGACTGATAGCGACCCCCGCCTGACCTGATGGCATTCGCCGGCCCGCCGCACGCCGGTCCTTCGTCGGCGTCGCTCGACGTAGCGCGAGCTACGCCTTCGCTCCTTCTCCTCGGTCCGACGCGCGCCGGTCTCGGCTCGGTGCCGATCAGGTCAGGCGGGGGGCGCTATGAGGAGTCCTCCCTTGACACCGGGTGCCTCGCGTCGTTAGCCGTCGGGGCCGCCGGGGGCCTGCGCTCCGGGGGACACACACCACGTTTCCGGCGCCATCCCGGTCGCGCGAGCGGCCCGAGCCCAAGGGAGGCGGCCACGACGGTCTCGTCCGTCCGCGGCCTCGGGGCTCGATGCAGAGCGGCCCGGGAGCCGAGAGGATCGACGATGGACACCACGCTCAACGCCGAGCCGCGCACGAACACCGGCAAGGGCGCCGCCCGCAAGCTCCGCGCCGCCGGGAAGGTCCCCGCGGTGGTCTACGCCGACGGCGACGCGGCCACCGAGGTCGAGATCGACCCCGCGCGCCTCGACGAGATCTTCCGCAAGTCGCGGAACCGCAACACGGTCGTGCAGCTGAAGCTGGGCGATGCCGAGGTGCCGGTCCTGGTCCAGGAGGCCCAGCGCCACCCGGTCAGCCGCCAGTTCCTCCACGTCGACTTCCTCAAGGTCGGCGCCGACAAGCCCGTCGAGGTCATGGTCCCCGTGGTCGCCGCCGGGCGTCCCGCGGCTGCCGTGCTCGGCGGCCGCATCCGGATCATCCGGCGCGAGCTCAAGGTGCGCTGCACCTACGACCGCATCCCGGAGACCCTCGATGTCGACGTGTCGCCCATGGAGATCGGCGACATCGTGAAGGCCTCCGAGGTGCCCACGCCCGAGGGCGTGTCGCTGGTCTTCGAGACCGACTTCAACGTCCTGACCTGCTTCGGCAAGAAGGGCGGGAACAAGTAGGCATGCACGTGGTGGTCGGGCTCGGCAATCCAGGCGCGCGCTACGCGGACACCCGGCACAACGTCGGGTTCCTCGTGGTGGACACGCTGGCGCGTCGGGCGGCCACCTCGATCGACCGCACCCAGCACGGCGCCCTCACGGGCAAGGCCGTGGTGGGCGGTCAGCCCACGGTCCTCGCCAAGCCCCAGCAGTTCATGAACCTGTCGGGCGGCCCCACGCAGCGCCTCGCCTCCTTCTACGACGTCCCCGTCGACAAGGTGGTGGTGGTGCACGACGAGGTCGACCTCCCCTTCGGCGACGTGCGCGTCAAGAAGGGTGGGGGACACGGCGGCCACAACGGCATCCGCGACATCGTCAAGCACCTCGGTGCCGACTGCATCCGCGTCCGTGTCGGGGTCTCGCGCCCCCCCGAGGGCTGGGACACCGCCGACTACGTGCTCGGGCGCTGGAGCGCCGACGAGCACGCCGAGCTCCCCGAGGTGGTCGATCGGGCCGCCGACGCCGTCGAGGCGGTCGTCCGTTCCGGACCCGTCGAGGCCATGAACCACTTCAACACCCGAGGCCGCGCCTAGCGACCCCGGACCTGGGCGTCCCGACGCCCTCGCCACACCGCCGCCGACCCCATCCTGGTCGCGGCTGCCCAGGAGCACCCCCGTGGACCAGCTGATCTACGCCGCGCCCGGAGCAGGGATCATCGCACTCGCCTTCGGCTACATGAAGGCGGTGTCGACCAACAAGGCCGACCCCGGCACCAAGGACATGCAGGACATCGCCGAGCAGATCCAGGTCGGCGCGATGGCCTTCCTCCGCGCCGAGTACCGGGTGCTCGCGATCTTCGTCGTCGTGGTCGCCGCCCTGCTGGGCGTGGCGAACCTGTCCGGCGAGACGCAGTCGCCGCTCGTGGCCCTCAGCTTCGTGGTGGGCGCCGCCGCCTCCGGCCTCGCGGGCTGGGCCGGCATGCGGGTGGCCACCAACGCCAACGTGCGCACCACCGCCGCCGCGCGCACCGGCCTCGCCGGCGCGCTCGACGTGGCCTTCAGCGGCGGCACCGTGATGGGCATGGCCGTCGTCGGCCTCGCGCTCCTCGGCCTGTCCCTGCTCTTCATCGCCTACACGAGCGAGGCCCTCTTCGGCGCCTCCTACACGGGCATGCAGACCACGATCAACACGGTCACCGGCTTCTCGATGGGTGCCAGCTCCATCGCGCTCTTCGCGCGCGTGGGCGGTGGCATCTACACGAAGGCGGCCGACGTCGGCGCCGACCTCGTCGGCAAGGTCGAGTCCGGCCTCCCCGAGGACGACCCCCGCAACCCGGCCGTCATCGCCGACAACGTGGGCGACAACGTCGGTGACGTGGCCGGCATGGGCGCCGACCTCTTCGAGTCCTACGTCGGCGCCATCGTCGGCACGATGGTGCTCGGCCTCGGCTACACCGCCGTCGGCGCGGGCACGGTCGAGATGGGTCCCATCCTGCTGCCCTTCCTGGTGGCCGCGGTCGGCATCCTCGCCTCCATCGTCGGCACCTTCTTCGTGCGCGTGAAGGAGGGCGGCAACGCCCACGCCGCGCTCGACACCGGCGCCTTCGGCGCGGCCGGCGTCACGGCCCTCCTCACCTTCGGCATCGCCAAGGTGGTGTGGCCCGAGGCCGGCCTCGACGGCGTCACCTGGCTGCACGTGGGCGGCGCCACCGTCATCGGCCTCGCCGCCGGCGTCGCCATCGGCCTGGTCACCTCCTACTACTGCTCCATGGGCAAGCGCCCCGTGAACACCATCGCCAACCAGTCCCGCACCGGCGCCGCCACGGTGCTCATCGCGGGCCTGGGCATCGGCATGGAGTCCACGGCCATCCCGGTGCTCCTCATCGGCGCCGGCGTCATCGGCGCCTACGAGGTCGCGGGCATGTACGGCATCGGCATCGCCGCGCTGGGCATGCTCTCCACCACGGGCATCCAGCTCGCCGTCGACGCCTTCGGCCCCATCGCCGACAACGCGGGCGGCATCGCCGAGATGACCCACCAGGATCCGAAGGTCCGCGAGCGCACCGACTCCCTCGACGCCGTGGGCAACACCACCGCCGCCATCGGCAAGGGCTTCGCCATCGGCTCCGCCGCCATGACCGCGCTGGCCCTCTTCGCGGCCTACGCCCAGCAGTCCGGCATCGCGCAGGAGGGCATCAACGTCCTGAACCCCTACACGATGGTGGGCGTGTTCATCGGCGCGATGCTGCCCTTCCTCTTCTCCTCCATGGCCATGGCCGCCGTCGGCAAGGCCGCGATGGAGATGATCGAGGAGGTCCGTCGCCAGTTCCGCGAGATCCCCGGCCTCCTCGAGGGCACCGCGAAGCCCGAGACCGCCAAGTGCGTCGAGATCTCCACCAACGCCGCCATCCGCCAGATGGTGGTGCCCGGCCTCCTCGCGGTGGTCACCCCCGTCGCCATCGGCTTCGGCTTCGGCAGCAACGGTGCGGAGGCCCTCGGCGGCCTGCTCGCCGGCGTCACCGTGTCGGGCGTGTGCATGGCCATCTTCATGTCCAACGCCGGCGGCGCGTGGGACAACGCCAAGAAGTCCTTCGAGGGCGGCGGCTTCAAGATGGACGACGGCACCACCCACCCGAAGGGCTCTCCTTCCCATGCGGCCACCGTCGTCGGCGACACCGTCGGCGACCCCTTCAAGGACACGGCCGGTCCCTCCCTCAACATCCTCGTCAAGCTCATCAGCGTCGTGGCGCTCGTCATCGCGCCGCTGCTCGCAGCCTGACGTCCACCCTCCTCGGGAGCGCCCGGCGCTCCCCACATGTCCACGTGGAGGATCCCTTGGTCCACGAGTACGAGATCGTCTTCATCATCCGCCCCGACCTCGACGACGCCGACACCCTGGCGGCGGTCGAGCGGGTCGAGGCCACGGTCGCCGAGACGGAGGGTCACCTCCTCGAGCGCGACGACTGGGGCAAGCGGCGCCTGGCCTACCTCGTGCAGAAGCACGCGAAGGGCCACTACATCCTGCTCCGCATCCTCTCGAGCCCCACGCAGATCCTCGAGATCGAGCGCAAGATGCGCCTCGACGACCGGATCATCCGCTTCCTCACGGTGAAGATCGCCGACGCGGTCGACATCGAGCCCCGGCTCGAGCTCGCCGAGGAGCAGCGCAAGATCAAGGCCGAGGAGGCCCGTCGCCGTGCCGAGCGCGCCGCGCTCGAGGGTCCCGATGACGACGAGAACAGCGACGACGACGACGACGACGTCGCCGCCAACGAGTGAACCCTGCCGGGGCCCCCACAGCGGCGCGCCCCCTGGAGACCCCCATGCTCGTCATCCTGAAGAAGGAAGTCCAGAACCTCGGCGACGCGGGCGACATCGTGCGCGTCAAGCCGGGCTATGGCCGCAACTACCTGATCCCCAACGGCCTCGCGATCCCCGCGAACGAGTCGAACGTCGCCGAGCTCTCGCACCAGAAGCAGATGGCCGATGCCATCCGCCGCAAGGAGCTCTCGGCGGCGCAGGAGCTGTCCAAGGCCATCGCCGAGACGGCGATCACCATCCGTCGCGAGGCGGGTGAGGACGACAAGCTCTTCGGCTCGGTCACGAACCGCGACGTGGTCGATGCCCTCGCGGAGCGCGAGATCAGCGTGGACCGCCGCGCCGTGCTCCTCGACGAGCCGATCCGCGCCATCGGCCTCTTCCCGGTGAAGATCCGTCTGCACCGCGAGGTCACCGCGGAGCTGCGCGTCTTCGTGATGCGCGCTTGAGCGAGCCGGCGGGGCAGGGCATCCTGCCTCGCCCGCGCCGCGCGCGGTGATCCCGCGCGCCGCATCCCTCGGCGCCGCCACGCCGCCTCCGCTCCGAGGAAGCCCCCGTGGACGCCCGTCCCACCCCCCAGGCCGTCGACGCCGAGCAGGCCCTGCTCGGTGGGCTGCTGCTCGACCCCGAGCAGTACGAGGAGGTGGAGCGCGAGGTCTCCGCCGAGGACTTCTACCGGCCCGACCACGGCCGTCTCTTCGCCCTCCTGAAGGAGATGCGTGCGGAGGGGGAGCACGTCGACGCGGTCACCGTGGGCGATCGCGTGCTCCGCGGCGGGCAGGACGAGGCCTTCGGTGGCTACGGCTACGTGCTGGGCCTCACCGAGCGGGTGCCGAGCCGCGCCAACCTCGGGCACTACGCCCGCCTGGTGCGCGAGAAGGCGTCGCTGCGGCGGGTGATCCGGGCCGCCGAGACCGTGCGCGAGTCGGCGCTGGGGGGCGAGAAGGGCCCGAGCGAGCTCCTCGCGCAGGCCAGCCACGCCTTCCTCGAGATCGCCGACGCCGAGTCCTCGCGGGACTGGGAGCAGATCAGCGAGATCATCGACCGCGAGCTCACGCGCATCGAGCACCTGTCGCGGAGCGAGGCCGAGACGCCGGGCGTGCCCACCGGCTACCCCGACCTCGACCGCATCCTGCTGGGCCTGCACCCGTCCACGCTGGTGGTGCTCGCCGCCCGTCCCGGCATGGGCAAGACGGCGCTGGCGCTGAACCTGGCGCTGAACGTGGCCGTGCTGGGCGGTCGTGCCGTCGGCATCTTCTCGCTGGAGATGGACCGCGGCGAGCTCGCCAACCGCCTGCTGTGCTGCGCCGGCATGGTGGAGGGCGGCAAGGTGAAGACGGGCAAGCTCAGCGACGCGGAGTGGAAGCGCCTCGACGAGGCCGACCAGCACCTGCGCGGTGCCCGGCTGTTCATCGACGACACCGCCGGGGTGACCATCGAGGACCTGCGCGCCCGCACGCGGCGCCTCAAGGCCAAGCACCCCGACCTCGGCCTCGTGGTCCTCGACTACCTGCAGCTCATGCAGCACAGCGACGGCAAGATGAACCGGCAGCAGCAGGTCACCGAGATCAGCCGCGGCCTGAAGATCCTCGCGAAGGAGCTGGGCGTGCCGGTGCTCGCGCTGTCGCAGCTCAACCGCGCGGTCGAGTCCCGCGCCGACAAGCGCCCCCTGGTCTCCGACCTGCGCGAGTCGGGCGCCATCGAGCAGGACGCCGACGTCATCATGTTCATCTACCGCGACGAGGTCTACAACCCCGACAGCGCCAAGCCCGGTGTCGCCGAGGTCATCGTGTCGAAGCACCGGAGCGGCGCGACAGGCAAGGTGGAACTGGTCTTCCGCAAGGCCTACACGCGCTTCGACAGCCTCGAGGGCCAGCAGGAGGTCTCGCTGCGGTAAAGCCCGCGCGAGGTCTTCGGACGCGAGCCGACGTCGGCTTTTCCCCGCAGACGGTTTCGGCTATGCTCCGCGGGCGTCGGGCCGGACCACGACTCCGTCCCGGTCTGCGTCGTCGCCACGGGCATCCTCGGGGTACGACGAGTCCCGTCACCACCACGACAAGACCCCCCGTCGGGAAGAAGAGGCGTGCAGATGGACAAGCCGGACCTGCTGGCCGAGTTCAAGAAGCAGCTGGAAGCCTACGAGCGGTACCAGAGCTTCATCGACAAGGCCCGGAGCATGACGGACAAGTTCCGCCCCGAGGTGGTGGAGAAGGTCGTCACGGACAACACGGCCAAGATGCGCGAGGTCGCCGAGGTGCTCTCGCCGCTGGTGCCCGAGGTGCAGGCGGTGGTGTCGGAGCTCCACGGTCGGCGTGGCGGCATCGAGGAGGCCATGGAGGCCGCGCGCCTCGGCCTCGAGGAGCTCGAGCTCCGCAAGATGATCGGCGAGCTCGACGACGAGGGCTTCGACGCCCAGGCTGCGGCCCTGAAGTCCGCGGTCGACGAGCACGGCGGGCAGCTGGCCGAGGTCGACGCGGAGCTCGCCTCCTTCTCCGGTCTGCTCTCGTCGTGGGCTTCGCTGGGCGGCGCGTCCGCCGAGGTCGAGGCCGAGGACGACCTGCTCGAGGATCTCGAGGACGAGCCTCCGCCTGCGGTGGTCGAGCCCTCGGTGGTCGAGGAGGAGCCGGAGGCCGAGGAGCCCCTCTTCGAGGAGGACGCCGAGGACGAGGGCGCCGAGCGCGACGAGGGACTGGGCAGCAGCACCACCTTCCTGGTGGAGGACGACGCCGAGGAGGCCTTCGGTGACGTGGGCGGGCGTGGCTCCAGCGTGCAGGTGATCGTCTCCCCGGGCGTGCAGGACGACGTCAGCGCGGTCTTCGACGACTCCGCCGACAGCGGCGCCTTCATGTCGGGCGGGGCGTCCGGCGGTGTGCGCATCGCTGGCGACGTCCTCGACGACCTGGGCGATGCCTCCGAGGACGACTCGGGTGCCGCCGCGGCGGTCGAGGAGGAGCCCGCGGCCGAGGAGGCCTCCGAGGGCCAGGCCGTCCTCATCGTGGGCGAGGGCACCGACGAGGAGCACGTCTACCCCTTCACGGGCGAGGTCATCTCCCTGGGGCGCGGACGCGACAACACCATCCAGGTGAAGAACGACTCGAAGGTGTCGCGCTACCACTGCAAGCTGTTCAAGCGCGACGCGAGCTTCTTCATCGAGGACAACAAGTCCGCGAACGGCACGCTGGTGGACGGCGAGCTCATCACCGAGAAGCGGCTGCTGGGCGGGGAGGAGGTCATCATCGGCGAGACCTTCTTCCGCTTCCGCATCAACCCCTAGGGGGGCCGGAGCACCATCGCGCCCCCGCTTCCGCGTCGTCACGCAGCTGTCGACGCGCGCGGGGGCGACCTGCGCTAGGGTGCCGTGATGGCTGGCAGGGCGATGGTGCTGTGGGCGCTGGGCTGGGTGCTCGCACCCGGCTCCGCCCGCGCGCAGGATGCGCTTCCGCCCGCCGAGGACGCGGTCGAGGAGCCGGCGTCGGCACCCATGGAGGCGCCCTCGTGGTCGCCGACCGGCCGCTGGACGGCGTCGGGGCCCCGCGGGGTGGAGGAGCTGGTGGACGTCGCCGTTGCAGCCGACGGCGGCGTGCTCGTGCTCCGCCGCGACGGCACCGCCTGGGCCAGCCCGGACGGCGGGCTCGGCTGGCAGGAGGTGCTGGGCGCCACTTGGGGTCAGGCTGCGATCACCTCCGACGACGAGGCCATCCGGCTCGATGCGGAGGTGCGGCTGCGCGAGCTGCTCGACGGGCTCGACCTCGACGATCCCGGCATCCTCGAGGATCCCGACGGCGACGCGCTGCAGGCCGAGCAGGAGCTGGACGACCTCGACCAGGCGCTCGAGGAGGCCCGCGAAGCCGTGGGCCAGCGCCTCCAGGCGGACGCGCTGCAGTCCGGCTTCTTCGGGCAGGTGCAGGACGGGGGCGAGCCGATGGGGCCGCCGCCGCGCGCCTGGCGATTCGGAGGGGCGTGGCTCGTGGGCCGGGCCGACGGCCTCTGGCGGGCCACGGAGGCCACCGGGAGCTGGGTGCGCGTGGTCGAGCGCCCCGTCACCGCGGTGGTGCGCACGGCGGGGGGAGCCTGGGCCGTGGGAGGGCCCTGGGGCCTGTCCGCGGGCGCTTCCCTCGACGGCCTCCGGGAGGTCCCCGGCGCGGAGGTGCCGGTCCACGACCTCGTCGCCGACGGGGAGGAGGTGTGGGCCGCCACCGACGCCGGCGTGCTCCGGGGCCAGGGGGACGACTGGGCGACCGTGCCGGGCGTGGTGCGTGTGGCCCGCCGCCTCGCCCGGACGCCGGGTCCGGAGGGGGCCCTGTGGCTCGGGGAGGCCACGGGGCTCGTCCGCACCCGGGACGGCCTGCGCTTCGACCGGCCTCCCGGCAGCGCCCTGGCAGGCGTGGAGGCCCTGCGCGTCGACGAGCGCGGCCGGCTCCTCGTCGCGTCCGCCGACGGGGTGACCCACGGAGGGGGCCCCGACGCGGAGCTGGCCCCGGTGGGCGAGGGCCTGGAGGGGGGCGCCACGGGGCTCGACGTCGCGGGCGCGCACCTGTGGGTCGTCGCCGGGGGCAGGGCCTTCCGGCTCCGCGCGGAGGTCGTGCCTGCGGAGCAGGCGTCTGTCGAGGTGCCGGAGCTCCCGCCCGTGGAGCTGCTCGTGCACGCGGGCCTGTCGCGGGTGGGCCTGCGCGAGCGCGCACCCGGAGGCTCGGGGGTGACGGCCGCCACCTGGCTGCTCCCGCAGGTGGGGGTGGAGGCGCGCTGGGCGCGGGGCGACGACCGGGGCAGCCGCCTGGGGGGTGGTCTCGCCGAGGACCTGGCGGGCCGCGCCACGCTCTACCTGTTCGCCACGTGGACCCCGCCCGCCCGCACCGCCGCCGCCCTGGACCCCGAGGAGCTCGTGCTCGCCCAGGACGGCGACACCACGCAGGTCTTCGTGGGGCCGTTCGAGCAGGGCGTGGCGGCGCGCAGCGGAGCCCGGCGGGTGGCCGACCACCGGCGCGACACCACGCAGCGCATCGGCCAGCTGGTCTCCGACCGGCTCCTGCTGCTGCAGGAGGGGGAGGGCAGGGCGCTGCCGGACCGGGTGCGGCGGGCGCTGCGCCTGGCCGAGATCGACGCCTGGCTCGACGTGCTCACCGACGGAGCCCTCACGCGATACCGTGCGGGCCGCGCAGCGGGAGGTGGTGGATGACGATGGCACGCGGGGTCGCGCTCTCGGCGTGGCTCCTCCTCGCCGGGGCGGCCGAGGCCGCCGACGACCGGCTCCTGCTCAACCAGGCCACGTCCGAGCAGCTCGCGGCCCTGCCGGGGGTCGACGCGACCACCGCCCAGGCCGTGGTCGCGCTGCGCACCGCGCGCGGCCGCTTGGGGAGCCTCGAGGAGCTGCGGGTGCTGCCGGGGCTGGCCGACGAGACGCTCGGTGCCCTGCGCGAGGGCACCTGGGTCGATCTGGAGCTCACCGCCTCCGCCACGCGCACCTTCGAGACCGTGGACGACGTGCTCGCCGCCTTCGCGCACGAGCCCGCGGTGTCGGAGGTTCAGCGATGGGCCAGCGCCTACGCGCAGGTGCGCCCCGAGACGGTGCAGCGCTGGCTCGCCGCCAGTCGGGGCTTCGCGGCGCTGCCGCAGGTGCGCTTCGAGTACCGGGTGGCCGACGACTACGGCAACGACTTCGAGTACTTCACGCCCACCGGGCCGGTGTCCACGTCCCAGGACGACGGCGTGGCCGTGCAGACCGACGCGGACGTGGGCCAGACACGCACCATCCTCGTGCGCGCCGCCTGGGACCTCGACAAGCTCGTGATGTCCTCCGAGCAGATCCGCGTGATCAACGAGGCGCAGGACGTGGTGAAGCTGCGCGAGAAGGTGCTCGGCGAGGTCACGCGGCTCTACTTCGAGCGCCGGCGCCTGCAGGTGGACGTGCTGCTCGCGCCGAAGCGCGACCTGATGGGCCAGGTGCGCGACGAGCTGCGTCTCGCCGAGCTCACCGCCTCGCTGGACGCCTACACAGGGGGGCGCTTCAGCGAGTCGCTGCAGGCGGCACCCGCACGCTGAGGGCGGGCCAGCGGTCGCCGTCGGCGGCCCGTCGCACGGGCACGCCCGTGGCCGCCACGCACGCCACCGCCTGCGCGGCATCCACCCCCGGGTACAGGTGCGTGAGCCAGACCTCCCCGGGCTGCGCGGTGGCGGCGATCTCCGCGACGGCCGGGGCGTCGAGGTGGAAGGGGTAGGGGTCGCCGGACGCGAGGGCGCAGGCGCACACCAGCAGGTCGGCCCCACGCGCCAGCTCCACCAGCGCCCGGCTCGGCCCGGTGTCGCCGCTGAAGACCACGCTGCGGCCGCCGGCGTCGAGGCGCAGGTGCAGCGCGCCCGCCCGGTGGTTCGCGGGCGCGGTCGACAGGGACAGACCGCCGAGCTGCATCGTGGTGGGGCCGTCCAGCGAGAGCTCGGTGAGCTGGAGCGGGGTGTCGAGTCCGTGGCCGTGGGCGGTGCGGAGCGCGTCGACGTGGGCCTCCAGGCCCGCGCCTCCGACGAGGTGGTACGTCGCGGCCACGCGGGCCACGCGGCGTGCGAAGAGCAGCGGCGCGAGGTCGGCGCTGTGATCGAGGTGACGGTGGGAGAGGAGGCCGCCCGCCAGCGCGAGCGGGTCGATGCCTGCGGCCGCCGAGCGATGCAGCGTGCCGGACCCTCCGTCGATCCACCACCACGGGCCGTCGGCCGCCCGCACGGCGAGTCCTGTGGGGCCTCGCGCGGGGTCGGGCAGCGCCGTGCCGCTGCCCAGCACCACCAGCTCGAGCGGCGGCTCGCCGGGGGGCACCTGGGACGCGCTCACGCGGCCGCGCGCGGGCTCACCCGTCGGCCTCGGGCGCGGGGAGCCAGTCCGCGGCCTCCTGCTCGAGCGCGTCCGCCAGCGCGGCGGCGGCCTGGTCCGGGTGGTCGTGGTGGGCGAGGTTGCCGACGTAGATCGCGAGGCCCGGCGGACGCTGGCCGCTGGTGGCGTCGGGGGGCGGCGGACCGTCGTAGAGGGCCAGCACCCGCGGCGACACGGGGGGCACCGGATCCTGCAGCACGGCCAGCTCGGGCCAGGGCTGCAGGCGCAGGGGCACCTCCGTCCACAGGGCCGCCACCTCGGGGGCGACGTCGGCCAGTGCCTGCTCGACGATGCGCTCCACGTCCAGCGGAGACAGGACCAGGGGGAGAGGCCAGGTGAGCGGGCCCAGCCGGTGGGCGCGCAGGAAGTGCGGCCACGCCGCGTCGGCTCCCTCGCTGCGCTCGACGATCTGGGCGCGGACGTACCAGGCCTCGCCACAGGTGGCGTCGCGGGCCAGCGCCTGCTCGGCGGCCTGGCGTGCCTGGTCGATCTGGGCGGACTCGAAGGCGCACGCGGCGAGCTGCGCCCACACCCAGGCGCCGTCTTCTCCGGCCTCGATCAGCGCCCGCCAGGCCTCGGCCGCCACGGGGGCGTCCCGCAGGGCCGTGAGCGACTGGGCGAGCAGCCAGAGGCCCTCAGTGTCGCGCGGGTCGTCGTCGAGGAGCTCTTCGACCTCGACCACGCAGCGCGTGGGATCGCCCTGGCGCAGCGCGCGCTCGGCAGCCGCGAGACGGAGCTGGCGACGGGCTTCCGGCGCCATGCGCCAGCCGCCTCCGGCGACCTCGTCCCTACCCAAGCAGCAACCACAGCACCATCATGAAGGCGACGAGCACGATGGCGAAGGCCGTGACCCCGTAGATGAGCGTGAGCGGCAGGCCGTTGCCGCCCGAGGCCGCGGGCTGCCGCGTGGGCGGGGGGGCCGCCGGCACGCCCTGGGGCGCGGCGCCTCCGGGGGGGGAGCCTGCGGGACCCGCGCTGAAGACCGGCGCGCCGGCTCGGGCACGCGGCTCCGGCAGGGAGGACTCCGGCGCGTGCAGGGGCGGGGGCTGCCCGGGCAGGCCGCCGCGGAGCGCGATGGCGAAGTGCGCGAACTCCGCGACGTCCTGGCAGACCTCCATGTCGTGCAGCATGAAGAGCTCGAAGTGGGTGTCTTCGGCCTCGTCGGCCATGCGCCCCGACTCGTAGAAGGACACCGGCGCGCGATCGGGATCGGGCACGCCGGGGAGCACCCGGAAGGGGATCTGGAGGTTCTGGGCGAGCCAGGACTTCACCGCGTACCGCGCGTGCAGCACGGCGATGGGATCGGGCACGTCGCCGCCCCGGTAGGCGTGCTCGAGCAGGCCCATCTCGCGCGGCAGGTGGTCGCGGAGCTGGACGAGGATGTCCTTGGGCGACGCGCGGCGGGTGAAGGCGTTGGGGATGTCGCCGTCGTCGCGGCGGCCGTGGCGCACCGCGTCGTGGATCTGCTGCCGCGCGATGCCGTGCGCCCAGCCCAGCAGGCGGCGCGGGTCGCCCACCTTGCCCACGCCCCGGGAGAAGACCGTGCAGGCCTCGCGGAAGGGGCCGTCGCCGTCGACCTCGCCGAGGCGGCTCGCCGAGATGGCGAAGTACCAGTCGGTGAACCGCTGGGCCATGGCCTGGCCGCTGGCGGCGTCGCCCTTGCGCCACTGGGCGAAGAGGGTCTCGGTGCTGGCCTGCTGAGCAGTCGTCATGCCCTTCATCCCGTCCCGGCGGCTGCTTAGCCCGCGTTGCCCGCGACGTCCGGACGAATCCTGACCGAGGTGAGCACCCGGCCCGGAAGCCAGGTGTACCGGGCGTCCACGGCGAACGGTCCCTCGCCCTGGGCGAGGTGCAGGAACACTCCGGCGCGCCCGTCCGTCCCCACGTCGACCTCCGCCTCGTGGAACCCGACGTACCGCCGCACGTAGGGGTCCAGCGCCTTGTAGATCGACTCCTTCAGCGAGAACCTGAGGAGCAGGGCCTGCCATGCCCGGTGCGGGGGCAGGTCGGCGAGCGCGGCGAGCTCTGCGGGCCGCAGGACCCGGTCGGCGATGCGGAGGCGCTCCGGGAGCCGATCCTCCAGATCGACCCCGAGGGTGCCGTCGGCCGCGCGCGCGGCCATGCCCACGGCAAGCGTGGTCTTGTGCGAGACGCTCACCACCCAGTCGCCCTCGAGGGTGGGCGTGCCGCGCGGGTCGGGGAGCACGGGACCCAGGGGGGCGCCCACCTGCCGGCGCGCCGCCCGCAGGGCCAGTCGTCCGCCCACGAAGCTCGTCTGCCGGAAGCCGGCGAGGGTGCGCGCGTGCGCCGCCTCGTCGGGGTGGAGACGCTCCAGGACCGCGTCGGACACGGGCTCCGCCGTGGCCGGGAGCACCACGCCGCTGACCACGCCGTGGGGCAGGGCGCGGTGGAAGGCGACCTCGTAGGCGTCGGGCGAGGGCCGCGGTGGGAGGCCGGTGGGCGAAGGGGTCAACGAGGCACGTGCCCGGTGTCGAGGAGCGTCTGGCGGATGCGTCGGGGCATAGCCGGGGAGGGGGACAGCGTCCGCGCCTCCCTTGACCTGCTCACAGACGGCCCATAGGGTCCGGGCTCGCGCGACCCGACACCGGGGCCGCCAGCTCCAGGGAAGGACGCGTGGGCAAGCAGCTCGTCATCACGGAGAAGCCGAGCGTCGCCCGCGACATCGCGGCGGCGCTGGGGGGCTTCGACGACAAGGGCGACTACCTCGAGAGCCCCGAGTTCGTGCTCACCTTCGCCATCGGGCACCTGCTCGAGCTGGCGGAGCCGCAGGACTACGACGAGCGCTGGAAGGGCTGGACCATCCAGTCGCTGCCCATCGTGCCCCCCCGGTACGAGGTCAAGCCGCGCGAGGGCCAGAAGAAGCGCCTCGACATGATCCGCAAGCTCGGCCGACGCGACGACGTCGACGGCCTCATCAACGCCTGCGACGCCGGGCGCGAGGGCGAGATCATCTTCCGGCGCATCGCCGAGTACACCGGCCTCGACCAGCGGCCCCACAAGCGCCTCTGGCTCCAGTCGATGACCGACGACGCCATCCGGCGTGCCTTCGAGGACCTGCGCCCGGGCGAGCGCTACGACAACCTCGCCGCGGCCGCCTGGCTGCGCGGCGTGGGCGACTGGCTGGTGGGCATGAACACCACCCGTGCGCTCACCAAGCGCCTGAAGGGGCGCACGGAGCGCGGGGCCTGGTCGGCCGGGCGCGTGCAGACGCCCACGCTCGCCCTGCTCGTCGAGCGCGAGCGCGAGCTCCTCGCCCACGAGCCGCGCACCTACTGGGAGGTGCTCGGGGCCTTCGCCCACACCTCCGAGGCCACGCCCGATCACGAGGCGAGCCACCAGACCTGGGACGGCCGCTACCACGACCCGGCGGCGAAGGGCGACGAGGACCGCGAGGTGCGGCCGAGCCGCGTCTTCGAGCGCGAGAAGGTCGACGCCATCGTGGCGGCCTTCCAGGCGGCCAGCGCCGGCATGGCCAGCGAGCGGCGCCGCAAGTCCACGCAGAAGCCGCCGCTGCCCTTCGACCTCACCAGCCTGCAGCGCGAGGCGAACCGCCGCTTCAGCTTCTCGGCCAAGCGCACGCTCAACGCGGCCCAGCGCCTGTACGAGGGCCACAAGCTGCTCACCTACCCGCGTACCGACTCGCGGCACCTGCCCGACGACCACGGCCCCACCCTGGCGGGGGTGCTCGACGCCCTCAGCGCCGACGTGGCCTACCGCGACCTGGCCTCGGGCATCGTGGCCGACGGACCCCAGAACCTCGAGCGCGTGCTCGACGGGTCGAAGGTCACCGACCACCACGCCATCGTGCCCACGGGCGCAGAGCCGTCCACCGACCTGTCGGGCGACGACGCGCGCATCTACGACCTCGTGGTGCGCCAGACCCTGGCCGCGCTGATGCCGCCGGCGATCTGGGACGTGGTGGAGCGCGAGGTCGAGGTGCCGCTCGGCGACGACGTGGCCCGCTTCCGCACCACCGCGCGCAGCCTCGAGGTGCCCGGCTTCCTCGCCGCCCTGGGCAGCGAGGAGGGGCAGGGCTCCCGCCTGGCGCCGCTCGTGCCGGGCAGCGACGAGACCACCGGCGTGGCCGTCGAGCTCTCCGACGTCACCGTGGAGGAGAAGCAGACCCACCCGCCGGCCCGCTACTCCGAGGCCCAGCTGCTCCGCCTCATGGAGACGGCCGGTGAGCGCCTCGAGGACGACGAGCTCGCCGAGGCCATGGAAGGCCGTGGCCTGGGCACGCCGGCCACCCGTGCCGACATCATCGAGCGCCTCATCCAGACCGGCTACGCCCGGCGGGTGGAGGGCGGTCGCCTGGGCCCCACGCCCAAGGGCATGCGCCTGCTCGACGTGCTCACCCACGCCCACGTCGCCCAGCTCGCCCAGCCCCGCCTCACGGGATCGTGGGAGTACGCCCTGCAGCAGGTGCAGCAGGGGCAGGTGAAGAAGGACGACGCCCTGGCCGAGCTGGAGTCCTTCACCCGCGAGGTCACGGCCGCGCTCACCGGCTTCGACCACGACCACCTCTTCGAGGCCGAGCCCTCCCTCGGACCCTGTCCTTCCTGCGGGAAGGGCCAGGTGGTCGAGAACGCCTGGGGCTACCGCTGCACGCGCAACGTGCAGGGCGACGACGCCTGCCAGTTCATGCTCTGGAAGGACCGCAACGGTCGCTACATCGACCGCGCCACGGCGACGCGGCTGCTCACCGATCGCAAGGTGGGCCCGGTGCCGGGCTTCGTCGATCGCTTCGGTCGGGCCCTCGAGGGCACCATCCTGCTCGAGCCCACGGACCCCGCGCCGGGCGCGGCGTGGACCATGCGGGTGGAGTACGGCAGCGGAGGCGGCGAGGGCGGCACCGACAGCGGCGAGGAGGAGCGTGGCGACGTGCTCTTCCCGTGCCCGTGCGGCGAGGAGGGCTGCGCCGGCATCGTCGAGACCAGCCTCCGCTACGTGTGCCAGCGCGTGCTCGACGGCGAGGCCCGCACCGGCCCGGTGCTGCCCAAGGTCGTGTGCCAGCGCGCCCTCGAGGTCGAGGAGATCGCCGGCTTCTTCGAGGAGGAGGGCCGCACCGGCTTCATCGAGGGCTTCACCTCGCGCCGGGGCCGTCCCTTCACGGGCCTCCTGTTCCGCAAGCCCACCGGCAAGCACGGCTTCGAGTTCCCCCCGCGCAAGGGCAAGGAGGGCGCAGCCAAGGATGGCGCGGGAGCCGAGGCGAAGACGGGCGCGAAGAAGGCGCCGGCCAAGGCGAAGGCGGGCGCGAAGAAGGCGCCGGCGAAGAAGAAGGCGCCGGCGAAGGCGAAGGCGAGCCCCGCGGCCGAGGGCTGAGGGGCGCCGATCCCGCGGGCGCGGGCGCGGCGTGGGCGACCGCGCGCGGGTTAGCCTCGCGCCGATGAGCTCCCCGTCCTCCCTGTCTCGGCTCCCGGTGCGCGAGGTGCCCCTCCCGGTGGCGGGGGCGTGGCGTCTCCAGGCCGGGGAGCCCGCGCCGGATGCGCCCCACCTCGTGGTGGTCGGTCGTCAGCACGGCAACGAGTGGGTGGGGGAGCGCGTGCTGGACCGTCTCCGGGAGGAGGCGCCCCGGCACCTGGTCCGCGGATCCCTCACGGGGATCGTCGCGAACCTCGACGCGCGGGCCCTCGACCTGCGCCACACCCCGGACGGGGTGGACATGAACCGGCTCTGGTCGCCGTCGCGCCTGGCGACGATGGCGGCCCGGAGCCCGGAGGCGCGCTGCAGCGAGGAACGGCGCGTGCTGGAGCTGGCCCCGCTGGTGCTCGACGGCACGGCCATCCTCGACCTGCACTCCACGAGCCGTCCCTCGCCCGTCTTCCTGCTCTTCCGGGACGACCTGCGGCATGCCCGGCTGGCCGAGCGTCTCGGGGTGGCCCGCCTCGTCACGGGCGTGCACGAGCGGGGGATCCTCGAGGGCGGCCTGTGCGCCAACGCGGGCCTCGAGGCGGGTGAGGAGGGCCCCCGGCTGGGGTTCACCCTGGAGGCGGGCCAGCACGACGACGAGGAGAACCTGGCGCGGGCATGGTCGGTCACCGTGCGCCTGCTCCACCTGCTCGGCCTGTGGGACGAGCCGCCGCCGCCGCTGCCGGGGCTGGAGCTGCAGGTCTACGACATGACCGAGCGCATCTGCCAGGCCCCGGTGGGCACCGCGCCCTACCGCTTCGTCGGCCATGTGGGGGGCGAGCCCGGGGGCGGGCGCGCAGGCGCACCGCGCGCGCTCGCCTCCTTCGAGCGCGTGGAGGCCGACGAGATCATCCTCCGACGTGGCGCCGCCGAGCAGGTGCGCGCCGAGTCTCCCTTCACGATGGTGATGCCCGCCCCCACCGCGGGCCCCGGGGAGGACCTGTACTTCGTGTGCCAGGAGCGTCCTTGGGACCCCGAGGCGCGTCCCGGCACGGACGTCGACGCGCACGCCCAGGCGCGCGCCATCGAGCGCATGCTCGACGTCCTCGCGGCCGACGAAGGGCAGCGGGGCGTGGTGCAGGTGACCACCACGGCGCGTCGCACGCTGGATGCCTGTGCGGAGCTGCTGCTGCGCACCGTGCGTCTGCCGCCGGGGCATCCGGATCGGCGGCTCACCGTGATCGGTCGGGGGGACGGCGGCGGCGACGAGCGGGATCAGCGGGCGGCCCTGCGCTGGCGGTACGCGCTGCGACGCGCGCTGGAGTCCGGGGTGCCGGTGCGTCGCCACCACCTCCTCCGGGGCACCCAGGCCCACGCGCTGGCCGGGCTGCTGGACGACGTGGTGGAGACGGGGGGCACGCTGGAGCTGTGCGTGGCGCCGCGGCAGCCACACACAGTGGCCCTCGTGGCGGTGGGCGACCTGCGCCGCGCCCTGGAGACGGGCGACGTGCGCCACGTGGGCGTGGCCCTGCTCGTCGAGGCGGCCACGCCCGAGCCGGACGGGGACGACGTGTGGGTGCACGTGCACCGTGCGGGCATCGTGGGTGCCCGGCCGGCCCTGTTGCGCGCGGCCACCGCGCTGGTCGACCAGCTCACCGAGCGGCACCGCCACGCGGTGGCCGAGCTCGGTCTCGACGATCCGTCGCTGCCGCGCACGGACGACGGCGCGCTGCGGCTCCAGGGTGCCGAGGCGGTCCAGCGCGCGCGCGCACGGCTCCTCGCGTGGCACCGGGCCCGCAGCGTGGAGGCCCTCGCGGCGGTGGTCACCCGCCCGGTGCCGGTGCCCGCGGGGTCCCTGGGCTCCCACCTGGCGCGCGTGATGCGCACCTCCGGCGTGCTCGACCGCGACCTGGTGGCCTCGCTCGTGCCCCACCGCGTGGCCGACGGCTGGGAGATCCGTCCTCCGGGCGCCGAGGCCCTCGCCTCGGCGATGGAGCGACGTCCCGGGCTCCAGGTGCCCACGCCCGTGATCGAGGCGGGGCAGGTCACCGCCGACAGCTTCGAGCGCTGGCGGGGCTGGCGCCGCTACCTCGGCGACGGTCAGCTCCTGCCGGGCGCGTCGGGACGCGACATCGACGTGGGCTTCGACGGCGAGCGCATCCAGCAGCGCATCGCCCGCTGGCTCGACGAGACCTGCGAGGCGGCGGCCGCCGAGCCCGGTCGCTGGCTGGTGGCCATCGCGGGCGACGGCCTGCGTCCCTCCCGCGAGCTGTCGGCCGGCGGCTGGGAGGTGGTGCGTGCCCACCAGCGCGTGGTGCTGGATCCCGCCGTGTGCTGCCTCCGTGTGCAGCACGCCCAGGGGGCCCACCTGGGCTTCGTCCTCGACCTGGCGCGCCGGGTGGGCGCGCGACCCGCGACGGGCGCGCCGTTCACGATGGCCTGGGAGGCCGAGCACGGCGGGTCGGTGTCGGTGCTGCTCATCGGCCGGCGGGACGGGCCCGCTGCCGAGGAGGGGGGGCTCGACGGCTGGCGCTTCGTCCGCAGCACGGTGCTCGTGAGCGGCGGAGCGGGGCTCGGCGGCTACGACGTGGCCCTGTCGACCGACGGGCTGGAGGACCACGCGGCGAGCGCCGAGCTGGTGCACTTCGCGCGCGTGCACGTGGAGCGCCTCCTGCGCCGGGCCACGTGGCGGGTGTCGGCGCCCGGCGGCCTCCAGCCCCGTCTGGAGCTCACCCGCGCCGCCCAGGCGCTCGTGGCGGGCCAGGTGGCCGGGCTCGCGGCACATCGCGCCCGCCTGTCCTCCCTGTCGCCCGCCGACCGTCCCGCGTGGGTGATGCGCACCCTGGACCTGCGCGACCCGGACCTCGCCGCAGCCGTCGCGCAGGCCGCCGTCGACGGGGTGGATCCCGAGGAGGCGGCGCGGCGCATCGTGCAGGCCACGTCGCCCTGGCCCGGGGACGGCTGATCAGGCCTCGTCGGGTACGGCGTCGAGGATCCGCCGCACCTCGTCGGGAGGCAGGCCGAGGGCCGCACCGATGCCTTCGGCCTGGGCGCGGCCGTGGCGCACGCCCCGGAAGGTGGCCAGCATCTCGCGCCGCAGCGCGCCCTCCTCGGCGTCGAGCAGCGCCCGGCTCGCGCCGTGGGCGCGGGCGATCTCCTCGATCACCTCGCGCTCGGCATCGCCCACCACGCCGTCGGCCAGCGCCACGGCGAACAGGCTGCGGACGAGCACGCGGCGCACCGTGGGGTCGGTGATCACCACCCCGGACGGGTCGATGTCGTCCGGCAGGCCCTCACGGAAGGTGGCGAGCAGGGCCAGCTCGTGGGGGTGCGCCTCCCCGTCGGCGAGCGCCACCGCCATCATCCCCGCGGTGATCGCGGCCGCCGTGCGGGCGTCGACCCGGGGCCGGTGGTCGCTCACGCGACCGATCCGGGGCCCCTGCGCACCTCGTCGTCGATCTGCACCAGCAGACCGCGGTGCACGGCGCCGCGGAGGCATCGCGCCGCGTGCTCCTCGCCGCACTGCGTGAGCTGCACGGCGTGGCCCGTCTCGAGGACCTCGGAGGCGAGCATGGCGTCGACACCGCGTTCGTCGAGCTCGCGCAGCACCAGGTAGGCGAAGGTGACCGGGTCGGGGCGCCCGCGCGCGGCGCGCAGGGCGCGGTGCTGGCCCGTGCCGCTGGTGTGGAGCACGCCGATGCCTTCGAGGGCGCCGAGGAGCACCGTGCGCGTCTTGCGCAGGGACTCCTGCGACCGCGTCTCGAGGTGTGCGGCCACCAGGTCCTCCACGCGCTGCAGCGGGATGTCGAGCCGCCCCGAGGCGAGCGCGGGACCCACGAGCGTGGTGGCCGCCACCCGCGACAGCGGGTGCGTGAGCGCCCACTGGGCCTGCACCAGCCCGAGCTGCGCCGTGGCGGGGGACTTCAGGTAGAGGCGGAGGAAGAGGCCGGGCGCGATGCGGTCGCGGTCGAGCTCGAGGTAGCCGTCGCGGAGGATGCGCACGAGCTCGCGCCGACGTGCCTGGGACAGGCCGGGCAGGGCGGGGTGGCAGGCGGCGGTCCAGTCGGCCACACCGCGGCCCGGCTGGGCCAGGGCCAGCAGGGTGTGGGCGTCGTCGAGGTTCAGCGTGCGGGTCCAGCTCTTCACTCGCCCGCCTCCCCAGGGGCCGCAGACGGCGTCTCGGGTGCGACGGCGGGCTCGGCTGCCGGCTCCTGGACCGGCGGCGAGAAGAGCGTGCCGGCGTCGCTCAGGTCCTGCAGGCAGAGACGCTCGGCGTAGCCGACGATCTTGCGGCCCGGGTCGAGGGCCACCACCACGTGGCTCACCGGACCCTCGGTGAAGCCGGGCGCGCAGGCCTCGGGCGTGCACCGGGCCCGGTAGGTGCCGTCGTCGGCCGTCATGTCGGCGCTGCAGCGGGTGTGATAGAGGGCGCCCACGCCGGCGATCTGGGTCAGGCCCTGCACGCAGCCGCCCGAGAGCAGCGCGCCGACGAGGACGGTGCCTGCCCGCGCCCTCCGCGCTCCCTGCCTCCATCCAGGCCGCCAGGTCACCACCGTCAACGTCCACTCCCGGTGCCGCGAAGGGCCTTCCCACGCGTCGCGGCCCCGTATCGCACCCCGGCCAGGCCTGCCGCGCATGTACGCTTCCCCGGACGCTCTCCCGACGCAGCCCCCTCCGGGCGAGCCCCCGGGTCCCGACGAGACCCTCGATCGGCTCCTCGGGGACTGGTGGATCTTCCAGCTCGCGCGCGGGCACCGCTTCAGCACCGACGACCTGCTCACGGGCTGGCGCGCGGCCCAGGCCGTGCCGCAGGCGCGTCGCTGCCTCGACCTGGGGTGCGGCATCGGCTCGGTGGGCCTGTACACCCTGGGGGTGCTCGGGCACGCCGACGCCACCCTCGTGGGCATCGAGGCGCAGGACGTGAGCATCGGGCTCGCGCGACGCTCCGTGGCGCGCAACGGCCTGCAGGCGCGGGTCACGCTGCTGCACGGCGACCTGCGCGACGCGGCCGTGCTCCCCGAGGCGCTGCGGCCTGTCGGGGGCTTCGACCTCGTCACGGGCAGTCCGCCCTACATCCCGCTCGGCAAGGGCCTGGTCTCGCCCCACCCGCAGCGGGCGGCCTGCCGGATGGAGCTGCGGGGGTCCGTCTTCGACTACGCCGCCACCGCGGCACCCCTGCTGGCGCCGCACGGTCGCTTCGTCTTCGTGATGTCGGCGCGCGACCCGCGCACCGAGGCCGCGCCCGTGGAGGCGGGGCTCGTGGTGGTGCACCGCCTCGACGTGGTCTTCCGCGAGGGCGAGACCCCGATGATCGCCGTGCTCACCTGCGCCCGGGCCGACGCGCCGGATCGGGCGCCGCGCGTCGACGAGACCCTGTTGGTGCGCGAGGCCTCCGGCGCCTTCTCGCCAGCCTACGCGGCGCTGCGCGCGGGGCTCGGCTTCCGTCGCTGACCGGGGCCGTGGGCCGCCGTCGGGGGCCTACTCGAGCAGCAGGAAGACGCCCTGGGAGGGGTCGGCGGGCGTGGTGCGACCGGGCTCGGGCAGCGCGGCGGCCTGCAGGTCGTCGAGCTCGTTGGGCACCGTCCAGAGCAGGCCCTGCCGCGTGATCACGGTGACGCCCCAGGCGCCCCGCGGGAGCTGGCTCTCGTCGGTGAGGAGCTCCTGCTCGCCGTCGGGCAGGATGCGCAGCCCCAGCCCCGAGAAGCGCACGTCGAGGGTGGCGGTGCGCACCACCTGCTCCGGGGCGGGGTCGGCGGCGCCGTCGGGAAGGCGCGGATCGCCCAGCACCGCGATCTGCACGTCCTCGTCGTCGCCGCGGTCGAAGCCGTCGGTGACGCCGTCGCCGTCGTCGTCCACCGGCGCGCCGAGCCACTGGAAGACCACGCGGGGCCACCGGTCGTCGAACAGCCCGGGCACCGGCACGAGGGGACTGTCGTCCACCGCGCCGTCGCCGTCGGCGTCGGCGAGCACGAAGGCGAAGCTCGGGGCGCACACGGGGTCGCCGCCGGGCCACACCGCCCCCGTGGTGAGCTCCAGCGCGGGGCTGCCGAAGCGACCGCTCACGGCCGTGCTCTCCAGCCGCAGCGTGGGCAGCCCGTTGAGGCTCACCGTGGCGTCGGTGGTGAACGTGGGGTGGGGCTCCGTGGCGGGCACGAGCGGTCCCACCGAGACGCCCTGCACGAAGGTGCCCTCGGGCACGCCGATGGGCGTGGGCTCGAAGGCGGTGAAGCTCTCGCCGTGCCAGCCCACGCGGTCGCCGCACGTGGGGGTGGCCAGCGCCGTGACGCCGGGGTGGAAGTTGCGGTCGGCGTCGAGCAGGCCCGTCAGGTACCAGCCGCCCGGGGGCACGTCGGTCAGCGCGAAGGGCGCGCTGCGCACGCCGCCCGCCGCCGGACCGTAGGCGGTGGCGTCCAGCGCGGTGAAGGAGATCGGCAGGCCCACGCCCACCGGGGGCATGGGCGCGTCCTCGCTCGACAGGAGCACCACCGTGGGCGCCGCTGCGTCGTCGCCTTCGATGAGCACCTGACCCGACAGGATGCTCCCGGGCACGTCGGGGTCCTCCGCGAGGCGGGGGAGGGCCTGGCAGGCGGCGAGGCCGAGCAGCAGGGGCAGGACAGCGCGCATCAGAACCTCAACGCCGCGGTGCCGAGCAGGCGCGGACCCACCACCTGGCCGGAGGGGTGCTCGCGGTAGGCGGTGACGGAAGCCCCGGAGGTGCCCGGGGACGGGAGGAAGCCGAGGGGGTTCCAGAGGGTGAGCGCGAGCTCGAGCTCGGGCTTGAGCACCGGACGGCCGGCGATGCGGGCCACCATGAGCACCCGCGCCGGGATCTCGGCGCGCTCCCGGATCACCTCGCCCTCGCCCCCGAACGTGGGGATCTGCCAGGTCTGCGCGCTGGTGAGGTGGCCGCTGAGGGACAGGTCCAGCCGCACGGGGGAGCGGTAGAGCACGCCGAGGTTGGCGTGCACCAGCGAGGTGGAGCCGTCCTCCGTGGTGCCGGTGGGCGTGGCCGCCAGCACCTGCGAGATCGCCACGTTCGCGAAGACGTCGAGGCCGTCCACCGGGAACAGGGTGAGGTCGAGCTCGGCGCCGAAGTTGTCGTAGACGGTGTCGCGGTCGTTGATCCAGCTCGCGTAGCCGAAGGGGTAGCCGTTCGCCTTGGGCTGGAAGCCGCCGAGCTGGGGCGTCACCGAGCCGATGTCGATGAGGTTCGTGACCCGGTTCCAGTAGACCGCGGCGTCGAGCGCGTGGAAGCTCGAGCTCTCGTCGCGCACGCCGAGCTCGGCGTTGATGACCTGCTCGGCGCCGAGATCGTCGGGGTCGTCTCCGGGCACCCCGGTGTCGTTGGGGTTGGTGGCCGCACCGTAGAAGTTCACGAAGTAGCCGTCGGCCGTGGTGCCCAGCTCGAGGTTCACGTACGACTCGAGCCCGTTCATCGCGCGGAAGGCCGACCCGGCGCTGGCGCGGATGGCCGTGGTGGGGGTGACCCGGAAGACCAGCGCGCCCCGTGGCGAGATCGTGGTGGCGTTCGGGATGAGCGGGTGCCGGTCGTAGCGGAGCGAGGCCATCGCCCGGAACCAGTCCACCGACAGCTCGTACTGCCCGAACACCTTCCCGTGGTGCTCCACGCGGGGGACGAGGAAGCCCTCGGTGCGCACGCCCGCGCGGTACTGCTTGTAGGTGTAGCCGGCGCCCACCTGCAGCCGGTGGCCCACCTTGCCGGTGCGCGCCTCGAAGGTGCCCTCGGCCTCCACGTCGGCCACGTCGTCGCGGACGTACGCGCCCGGCGTGCGGCTGCCGCCCCGCGAGTAGAGCCACGGCGCCGTGTAGCCCTCCTCCCGCTGCCAGTAGGTGCGCAGGTGGAAGGGACCGTAGGCCAGGTCGAAGCGCGCGTGCCCGACGTCGCCCTCGAGGCCGAAGTAGCCGAGGGCCGCCTTGGAGGCGTACTCGGTGGTGCCGCGGCTCCACCCGCCCGACAGCGACACCCAGCCCTTGTCGGCGAAGGTGGTGTCGACGCGGCCGGCGGCCCGGACGCGCTGCTCGCCGAGCCCCTGGTCCAGCGAGAAGCCGGCGGCGGTGCCGTCCTCCTCGTCGATGCCGGTGAGCTCCTGCTCGAAGCGGCCCTCCTGCTGGTAGCCGGCGCTGAAGCGGTAGCCGACCTTGCCCACGGTGCCCGAGGCCACGGCGGAGCCGGCGACGAAGCGGTTGGCGCCGGCCGACGCCGACAGCACCGCCTTGTCGCCCTCGCCGGGGCGCTTCGTGATGATGTTCACCACGCCGGTGACGGCGTTGGCGCCGTAGATCGCGGAGCCCGGTCCCCGGATGATCTCGATGCGCTCGATCTCGTCGAGGGCCACCGGCAGCGTGACCGGCATGGGCGTGGCCAGGAACTCGAGGCTGGTGGGCCTGCCGTCGAGCAGCCACAGCACCTTGTTCGTCATCTCGCCGTTGAAGGCGCGGATGCCCACGTAGGGCACGCCCGCGGTCATCGACGTGACGTCCACGCCCACGGCGCGCCGCAGGATGTCGGCCACGTGCACGGCCCCCGACATGCGGATGTCGTCGGAGGTGATGACCGTGATGGAGCTGGGCGCGTCCAGGGGATCCTGGCTGTAGCGCGAGGCGGTGACGATCACGCGCTCGTAGGCGTCGGTGAGGAAGCCCTCGCGGGGGGCGTCCGGCGTGATCGGCTCCTCGGGCGCGTCCGCGACGGCGGGGGAGGGCTGCTGCGGCACGTCCGGCGCGGCCGCGGGCTCGACCTCGGGCTCGGGCTCGGCCGGGGCGATCTCGGGCACC
This sequence comes from Alphaproteobacteria bacterium, assembly GCA_020632955.1. Classification (GTDB taxonomy): domain Bacteria; phylum Myxococcota_A; class UBA796; order UBA796; genus JACKEO01. The sequence continues at coordinate 63,514 of JACKEO010000001.1, read as the reverse complement.
TCCACGCCCTGGGCGCGGAGCGACGCCGCCAGGGCGGCCCGCTCGGCGTCCAGGGCGGCGAGACGATCGAGGGGATCGTCCTGCGCGGGGACGGGCGCGGCCACGGGCGCGGGCTGCAGGCGCGCCTGCACGCGGGCGATGGCGTCGTCGGCCTCGGCGGCACGCCCCGGCTCCATCTCCTGGAAGCGCTGGTACCAGTACAGGGCCTTGTCGTCCTCGCGCAGGTCCTCGTAGGCCCGACCGATGTTGAAGGCCGTGGCCGCGTGCGGGATGGCCGCGTAGGCCGCGAGGAACTCGTCGATCGCCTCCCGGTACGAGCCGGCGTTCGCCGCCTCCAGCCCTGCGCGGAAGTGCCGCCGTGCGTCGTCGCGGGGATCGGCGTGCGCGGGACCGGCCCAGACGAGCAGCGCCAGGAGGAGCGCGCTGCGGCGGGATGCGATCAGGCGCAGCGCACTGCGCCGAAATGCGGTCAAGCGCAGCGCGCTGGGCCGGGTTGCGGTCGAGCGTACCGGGGGGGACGGAGCCCGGCAGGGCGGCATCAGAACTCCGGCATGGCCTTGTAGCCCTTGGGTGCCTCCACCTCATCGGCTCCCTCGTCCTCGGCCGGAGCCGAAGCGGGCGGCGCGGATCGCGCGGCCGGGGGAGGCGTGGGGGTGGCGCTGCCCTGGGGCTCGGGCTTCGTCGCGCGCGGCGCGGATCGCCGTCGCGGGGGAGGGGAGGCTTCCGCCTCCGGGGCCGGGGCCGGCGCTGCCGGCTTCGGCGTGGGGGGAGCGGGCTCCGCCACGGTGGCCTGGCCCGCGGGCGCCTCGACGGCCTCGGGGGGCGCCGGCGAGGCCGCCTGCGAGGGGGGCTCGGCGACGACGGGCGCCGGGTCGCCGGAGGGCCAGATCAGGGCGGCGGTGAGCACCAGCACCACCGCGGCGCCGATCGCCAGCACCAGCGGGAGCCGGTCGGAGGAGGCGCTCGACGAGGCGTCCGCGGCTTCGGGGACCTCGGTCGGCGTGCTGCGGGGCCGCACGCTGCGCGGGCGCACCGTGGCCAGGGTGTCGGGCGGCGAGGCCGCGGCGCCCTCCGCAGCGAGCCGCAGCGCGCGGGGGGCGATGAAGGAGCCCGTGCGCCACCCCGTGTCGGGCAGGCCCAGGAAGGCGGCCAGGTCGTCGATGAGGCCGTCCATGTCCTGGTAGCGGAGGGCGGCCTCCTTCTGCAGGCAGCGGCGGACGATCTCGTCGAGGTCGGGAGACACCTCCGCGCTCGTGGCGATCTCCGACAGCACCGGCACCGTCTCGGTGACGTGCGCCACCAGCTTGTCCTCGGCGGAGGAGCCCACGTAGGGGTAGCGCCCCGCGATGGCGCGGAAGAGCACGCACCCCACGCCGTAGACGTCGGTGGCGGGCACCACGGGGTCGCCGGTGATCTGCTCGGGGGCCATGCAGTCGGGCGACCCGATCACCAGGTCGCGGTCCACGTCGAGGTCGCCGCCGGCGATGCCGAAGTCGATGACCTTGATCAGCTCCTCGCCCTCGTCGTCGAGCGTGACCATCAGGTTCGAGGGCTTCACGTCCTTGTGGATGACGCCGCGGCCGTGCGTGTAGCGCAGCGCGAGGCACACCTGGAGCATCAGCCGCACCGCGTGCAGCGGCGCGAGCGGCCCCTCCTCGAGCACCTGCGACAGCGGGCGGCCGTCCACGTACTCCATCGCGAGGAAGACCTCGTCCCTGCCCACGCGACCGAAGTCGTGCAGGGTGACCACGTTCGGGTGGCGGAGGGAGGCGAGGGTGCGGGCCTCCTGCTTGAAGGCCTCCGAGAAGTCGAAGCGGTCGTGCACCGACGCGGGCGGGCGCAGCACCTTCAGGGCGACGTCGCGCTGGAGGTCCACCTGTTCCGCGAGGTGCACCACGCTCATGCCGCCGCGCGCGATGAGGCGGCGGATGCGGTAGCGACCGTCCAGCAGCACGGCCTGGGGCTCCACGGAGCGCGTGTTCGTGGGCTCGTCCTCCGAGGCGTCGTCCTGGTACGCCGCGTCGGCCGACGGCTCGTCGCCCTCCTCGCCATCGAGCGCGATGGGCTCGTCTTCGGGCGTCTGGGTGGTGCGAGGAGCCATGGACGGCCGCCCGGGGGGTGGAGCGGACCAGGAGGGAGTCCGCATGCTGTTGTATCGGTCGGCGGGGCGGCGGATCAAGCCGTGCTGGGGTGCCAGTACCGCGACGTGGTCGTCGCCCTTGGGATCCACCCGCCCGTTCAGGGGGCCCAGTCCACCTCCACGGGCTGCCACAGACCCGCCGCGGCGCCGCGCGCGAGGAGCCCCTCGACCGCCGCACGACCGTCGGGACCGTAGTCGAGGGTGCGCTGGTTGGCGTACATGTCGAGGTAGCGCGAGACCTCGTCGGCGGTGCGCAGCGGACCGCCGCGGGCGAGCAGCCACGCGATCGCGGCGTCCCGGTCCTCGAGGGCGTGGGCGATCGCCGCGCGCAGGACCCCGCTGATGGCGGCGAGATCCGCGGGCGGCAGATCGCGCCGGATCGTGTTCGCGCCGAGCGGCAGGGGCAGGCCGCCGGTGGCGCGCGACCACCAGGCGCCGAGCTCCGCCACCTGCACGAAGCCCTCGCGCGCGAAGGTGAGCCGACCCTCGTGGATGAGGACGGCCGCCTCCACCTCGCCCGATCGCAGGGTCTCGAACACCCGTTCGGGCGGGGTGATCGGCACCACGACCGGCTCCACCTCCACCATCATCCGGGTGATCGCCCAGGCCGTGGTGGTGAGGCCGGGCACGGCCACCTTCCGGCCCCGCAGGTCGTCCAGGGTCATGGGCTCGCGGGCCACCAGCACGGGGCCGTAGCCCTCGCCCATGCTCCCGCCATGGGGCAGCATGCGCCAGCGGTGGGCGAGCCGGGGGTACCAGGCCGTGGAGATCGCCAGGACCTCGACGTCGTCCGTCTCGCCGAGCCGGTTCAGGGCGTCGGTGGGCTCGGTGCGCACGACGAAGCGGTAGGGCCCGGTGTCGATGAGGTCGAGCAGGATCGCCCGCACCATGAAGAGGTCGTCGGCGTCGGGGCTGCAGGCGACGTGGACCTCCCTCACGAGGCCTCGATGCGCGCGGCGCGCTGGTTGGTCTCGCGCAGGCGGCGGGACAGGGTGGCGACGAGCTTCCAGAGGATGCGGCTGCCGATGCCGGGCTCCATCGCGCAGTAGGCGCGCAGGGCGTCGCGCTCGATGGCCAGCAGGCGCGCGTCGGTGGCGGCCACGATGGTGGCGGAGCGGGGCGCCTCGTCGACGAGCGCCAGCTCGCCGAAGTGCTCCCCGGCCCCCAGCTGGGTGACGGCGGTGCCGTCGACGACGACGTCCACCGTGCCCTGGAGCACCACGTACATCGTGTCGCCGGGCTCGCCCTGACGGACCACCGTGCCGCCCCTGGGCACGGCGTGATCCGAGACCACGCGTCCCACGCGGATGCGCGCCTGGTAGGGCAGGTCCTCGAAGAGGAAGAGCGTCTCCATCGCGTGCGCCCGCGCGGCCACCACGCCCGAGTCGAGCACCGCCTCGGGCGCGATGCCGATCACGCTGATGTTGTCCTTGCCGCCCTTCGCCAGCGCCTCGTCGACCAGCGCCTCCACCGCGGCGGTCATGTCGGAGGCCCGGAGCAGGTCGACGATCCGCTCGGGGTCGACGAGGTCGGACAGGCCGTCGGAGCACACCACGAGGCGGTCGCCCTGGAGCAGCTCCACGGCGAGCGTGTCGGGGTGCACCGTGGGGTACAGCCCGATGGCGCGGGTGATCACGTTGCGGTGGCGGCTGCGGCGGGCCTCCTCCGGGCTGATCTGCCCGGAGCGGATCATCTCGTTGACCAGGCTGTGGTCCTCGGTGAGCTGCCGCAGCTGCCCGTCGCGCAGGAGGTAGACCCGGCTGTCGCCCACGTGCACCACGAAGGCCACGCCCCCGCCGATGAGGGTGGCCGCCAGCGTGCTGGTCATGCCCTCGCGACCGGTGGACTCGGCCGTCTCGTACACCCGGCTCGAGGCCACGTTGGCCGCCTGATCGAGCAGCTGGAGCACCTCGTTGCGTCGGCTGCGCGTGGCGTCCTCCGCGAAGGCGGCCACGGCCTCGCGGAGGCGATCGGCGTAGGCCTGGAAGGTGTCGACCGTGAGCGCGCTGGCCAGCTCGCCGGCCTTGCGTCCGCCCACCCCGTCGGCCACCACGAAGAGTCCGTGGTCCTCCTGGGCGAGCAGGGCGTCCTCGTTCTGCTTGCGCTTGAGCCCGACGTCGGTGCGGGCGTGGAAGCGGAGCATGCGGAGCCCCTCCCGGGCGCAGGTGTAACGCGGCGCCGTCGGCCGACGGATCGGCCGCCTACTCCACCACCAGCGGGAGGCGCTGCACGAGCGAGGCCGCGCCGTCGAGCGCGCCGTCGGTGCTGCGGACCACCTCCACCACCAGCGCCCAGCCGTCCGCCGGGTCGCCCTGGTCGAGCGCGAGGCTGGCGTCCAGGCGACGGCTCTCGCCCGCCGGGATCCGCGTGTCGGCGAGGATGGGCCAGGGAGGGGCGTCGCCCACGGTCTGGCCGAGCCGCTCCTGGAGGATCACCCGTCGCTCGCCCTGGCGCTCCAGCACGGCCCATACCTCCAGGGAGGTGTAGGGCGACCCGCTCGGGAGGTGGTGGCCGGCGCCGGTGTTCTGCAGCGTGACCGACAGCGCCACGGGAGCCCCTCCGCGCACCACCGCCGGCGCGCCCACCCCGACGAGCACCGAGAGCGCGCGGCGCAGGTCGGCCGTCACCGCGTGGCTGCGGTGGCCGCTCACATCGGCGCCCATGTGGCAGTCCTGGCAGGTGACGCCCGCGGCGGCCCAGGGCGAGCCCTGCCACTCGCCGTAGGTGTCGTAGAAGGGCTGCGTGGCCCCGGGCCACGTGAGCTGGTGGCAGGTGGCGCACGCCTCGGGGCTGCCGAGCGCGTCGGTCCAGGCCGTGGTGTGGGGCGCGGGGCGGGTGGGGCTGGCGCCCACCACGGCGCCGCGGCGCACGTGGCAGGCCGCGCAGGTGACGCCCTCCAGCTGGAGCGTGGGGGACCATGCGGGGTTGGGCGGGCCCACCTCCACGAGGGGATCGCGCGAGGAGCCCAGCAGATCGCGGGCGTGCTGCTGGCGCAGGGGCAGGTGGCACGACAGGCAGGCGGGACTGCCCGCTGCGCGCGCGGCCTCTGCGAGGGCGGGCGTGACGCCCCGTGCGTGGGCGCTGCCCCGCCAGGCCTCGGTCACCGCCGGGTGGCAGGCGTGGCAGGCCTGGGCCGAGGCGTTGGCCAGCCCGTCCGGCAGGGGCCCCAGGTCCACCGGGAGCGTGTCGGGGAAGGGCGCCTTGGCGCGGGGTGCACGCGCCGCGGGCGCCTCCTCGGGGGCGTCGGCGTCGGGGGCACGCTTGCGTCCGGCGTGGGCCGGCAGGGCGAGCAGGAGGAGCAGGACGAGCAGGCGCATCAGAAGTCGACGATCTCCGGGTGGTCGCCGCGCGGCCGGGGCGGGAGCTCCACCCCGGCTCTCGTCGGCCCGTAGAGCGCGACGTACTCGGCATAGCGCTCGGTGACGCTGCGCACGTAGCGCCGCGTCTCGCCGAAGGGGACGTACTCCACGAGCACGTCGAGGGGCACGTCGTGGCCCAGGGCGTCGAGCCAGGCGCTCACGTTGTGGGGGCCGGCGTTGTAGGCGGCCACCGCGAGCGGGAAGACGCCGTCGAAGCGTTCCATCAGCAGGCCCAGGTACTGGACGCCCAGCTCCAGCGCGAGCTCCGGGTCGTGCAGCATGCCCACGTGGAAGGTCTCGTCGCCGCGGAGGTCGGCGAGCAGGTTGCCGGTGCGCGGCATGATCTGCATCGGGCCGCGCGCGCCCACCCGGCTCACGGCGTAGGGGTCGTACTGGCTCTCGGTGCGCATGAGGCCGAGCACCAGCAGGGGATCGACGTCGTGGCGCCGTGCCGAGCGCCAGACGTGGCGGCCGTGGGCGATGGGCAGGGCCAGGGCCTGCACCGCCTGGGCCTCGGCGGCGGGCACGTGGCGGTGCAGGCCCCAGGCGAAGCGCGTGGCGTCGTGGTCGTCGCGGGCGGTGACGAAGAGATCGATCCAGTCGGCCTTCTCGAGGCGGGCCGCCAGCGCGCGGGCGGCGGGATCGCGCCGCCGGGCACGCGTGCCCCAGTCGTCGTGGACCGCCGCGAGCATCGGGCCGGACAGCTCGTGGAGGCCCACGCGGGCGAGGAGCTCCACGGCGAGCAGCAGGGGGAAGTCGGCTCCGTGGTCGCAGGCCACGGCGTGCAGCGTGGCGGCTGCGGCGCCGGGATCGTGCTGGCTGGACGGCACGACGTGGTCGAAGGGGCGCTCCGCCGGGGCGGCCGCGGGGAGCGGGGCGGGGGCGGGGACGTCGATCCGGGGCAGTGCCGACCAGCTCAGCGCCGCGAGCCGGCCGTCCGGCGGACGACCGGAGGGGCGATCCATGGGGCCCGCGGCGAGGCGTCCGAGCTGCACCGGAGTGGCCGGATCGGGGCGGGGCGCCGCCGCGCCCGGCCAGCGCCCGGTGCGCGCGGCGGGGACGGCGTCGGCGAGCAGCAGGCCGTACCACGACGTGGGCTCGCGCCCGGTGATCCACGCCCGATCGCGCGCCGCGCCCGCGGGATCCGTGGGCTCCAGCAGGGTGGCGCGCCAGTACCGGGCCTCGGCGTGCAGGCCGTCGTCCCCGTCCACGAGGGCGTCGAGGCGACGCAGGGCGTCGGCGGTGTCGCCCAGGCGCAGCGAGGCGAAGGCGGCGTAGTAGCGGTTGCGCACGCCGGCCCAGCCTCGCGCGTCCCCGAGCTCGTCGAAGATGCGCCGTGCGGCCACGTGGTCCTGGGCGAGCAGCAGGGTGCGCGCGATGCGCTCCTCCTCCCGGCGCCAGGGACGCTCCCGGGAGAAGCGCGCCAGCCCGTCCAGCCCGACGCGCCCCGCCTCCTGCAGGTGGCCCCCGCGATCGAGCGCCCGGTAGAGCAGCCAGAGGGCGCGGGCATCGTCGGGATCCTCGGCGGCCCGGGCGCGGTAGTGCCCGGCGAGCAGGTCGTAGCGGCGCGCCGACCAGGCGAAGGACGTGGCCTCCCCCTCCACCCAGCGACCCAGCCAGGGCGTGTCGTCGGCACGGTCCTGCAGCTGGGTGTAGAGCGCCCACGCGTCCTCGCCCCGCCCGCACAGCCGCAGGCTGGTGGCGCGCTGGGTGAGGCTCTGCAGATCGTCGGGCACGGTGGCGCCGACCTGCCCCTCACGCCGCAGGGCCGCGAGGGCCGCCTCGGCCACCCGCGGCGTGCGGGGGGCCTCGAACCGCGTGGCGAGCGCCTGGTAGAGCGCGACGGCGCGCGCGGGATCGTGGGTGCGCGCCCAGGCGGCCACGGCGAGGCGCACGGGCTCGCCGATGCGGAGCTCGGCGTGGTGGGCGTCCCACGCGTCGGCGGCCTCGAGCGCGGCGTCGGCGTCGCCGGCGTCGGCGAGCGCGAAGGGCAGGAGCACCTCGCAGTCCTCGGCGTGCCAGCCCTCGGGCCAGCGGTCGAGGTAGGCCCGGCACTCCCGCACGGCGACCGCGGCGCGGCCGCGCGCGAGATCCTGCTCCGCCTCGAACCACGCACCAAGGGGGGCCAGGGGACCGCCGCCGAAGCGCACCTGCGTGAAGGCCTCCGAGGCGAGGTTGGCCCGCCCGGCCTCGCGGTGCACCATGCCCGCCGCGAGCCAGGCCGCAGCGCGCTCCTCGGCGTCGCGCAGCGTGTGGGCGAGGTGGTCGGCGGCGGCGAGCGCAGCCTCCGTGCGACCCACCGCGAGCAGCGCGGCGACGTCCTCCAGGCGCTCGGGGCGGGGGGTGGAGCCGGGCAGGGCGGGTGGCGGCAAGGCCCAGTGCGCGCCCTGGAGCGCCCGCGCGGGGCCCAGCATCCCCTCCGCCTCGGGGGCCGGCTCGGCCACGTCGGGCTCGCTCGCCGCCGTGGGGAGATCGACCGCCTGCGCGCCCGACGCCCACGCCCCCAGCAGGAGGCCACCCCGCAGCAGCAGGCTCCGGCCGGGGAGCCGAGGGCGGCGCGGGGCGACGGGCAGGGCGGGCATCGCGGCTCCGGGGGGACGCGGCAGCGTATCGCCGCGGGCGGTCGGGTGGCGCCGCGACCCACCGGCGTGTAGCGGGAGTCCTGCCTCCAGGAGATCGTGTGCGCCGTCTCGTGCGTCTGCTGCTCATGGGTCGGCCCGACGGGGTGCGCCGGCGCCTGGTGCGGGCCCTGCTCGAGCGTCTGCTCGGACCGCCCGCGCCCGCCGACGGGACGCCCACGGGCGCTCCGGCCCCGCCGCCGCCCGCTGCCCTGCGCCAGCTCCTGCCGCTGGTGGATCTGGTCGACGGCCAGCTCACCGAGACCCTGCTCGACGGGGTGCCTGTGGTGGTGGTGCGCCGTGGCACCCGTGTGCACGTGCTCGACGCCACCTGCCCGCACGCCGGGGGGCCCCTCGGCGACGGCGATCTGGAAGGCGACGCGCTGGTGTGCCCGCTGCACGGCTGGCGCTTCGACCTCGCCACCGGCGCGTGCGACGTCGACCCGTCCCAGGTGGTGGCCGTCCATGCCGCCGAGGTGGTGGACGGGGTGGTCTGCGTGCCCGCCGCGCCCTGATGGCGCCCCCCCGCCTGACCTGATGGCATTCGCCGGCCCGACGCACGCCGGTCCGTCGTCGGCGTCGCTCGACGTAGCGCGAGCTACGCCTTCGCTCCTTCTCCTCGGTCCGACGCACGCCGGTCTCGGCTCGGTGCCGATCAGGTCAGGCGGGGGTCGCCATGACGCCGTTGCCCCGCGGCGTCCCCTCCGTTAAGGCGCGCCGTCGCGTGGGGCTGCCCCGCCCGGCCGCGTCGTCACGCGCTGCGTCGACGCACCGGCGAGCCCGCCTCTCCCCAGCCTTCGAGGACTCCGTCATGGCCCGCACCTGCCAGCTCACCGGCAAGCGTCCGAACGTCGCGAACAAGGTCTCGCACTCGAACATCAAGACGAAGAAGCGTCAGCTCCCCAACCTGCAGAAGCGCCGCTTCTGGTGGGCCGAGGGCGAGCGCTTCGTGGTGCTCAAGGTGTCGACCCGCGCGATGCGCACCATCGACAAGAAGGGCCTCCAGGTCTTCGCCGACGAGATGGGCGTCGACCTCGGCAAGCTCTGATCGGAGCGCGCGCGACCGCGGTCGCGTCCCCGGTCTGTCGTCTCGATCGAACGCCCGCACCACCCGGTCGCGGGCGTTCGTCGTGGTGCGCCCCGTCCCGCGAGGCCGCCGTCCCAGCGTGCCGCGAGCGTCCCGCCGAGCCACCGGTCCCGCGTGCCGCGTGCGTCCCGCCAAGCCACCGGTCCTGACCAGCTGGTCAGGACCCACAATCTAGAGCCGGAAGTCGATCTCGACGGATCCGCGGGGCGGATCCTCGTCGACCGTGGGCCGCGGACGCTCGGGCGGGACTTGCGGAGGGACGCGCTCGATGCGCAGGGGGCGGTAGCCCGCGTCGCGCTCGCGTTCCTTCTCTCGCCGGATCCGCTCGATGATGAAGCTGTCGAGCATGGTCGCTCCGCGTCCTGGTGGGATCGTAGACACCGGGGGCGCCTGCGTCCACCTGTGGCGAGGACCCGTGGATCCTCTGTGGTCGTCCTCGCCGATGGACAGCGGCTTCACGCGGATCGCACGGATCCGAGCAAGGCGAGCGCGCGGGCGGTGAGCTGGTCGTAGGTGGCGCGCGGCCCCTCCAGGCCCGCCGCGTCGAGTGCGGCGCGGTGGGCGGCGAGGGTGGCGTGGTCGCCGCGGGCCGCGGGGCCGGTGAGGGCGGCGACCGGGTCCGCGACGGCGTTCTGCAGGGAACGGAGCGCCAGCGGGAGCAACGCGCGTCGGGCCTCCTCGGGGGGCACGCCCGCGGCGGCGAGGGTGGCCCCGGCCTCGGCGAGGAGCACGGTGGCGAGGTTGCCCGCGAGGACGGCGGCGGCGTGGTAGAGCCGCGGGTCGCCGGGCACCTCGAGGGGCACCAGTCCGAGGGACGCGGCGAGCGTGCGGGCCACGCCGAGGGCGCGCTCGCTGGATCCGGCGATGCGGGCGGCCACGCCGCGCAGATCGGGCTGGGCCACCTCCGGGCCCGGGAAGGTCATCAGCGGGTGGAGCAGGGCGGCGTGCGGTCGCGGTCCCAGGGGGCCGAGGTCCGCGGCGCCCGAGGTGTGGAGCGCCAGGGCGTCCGGCGGGAGCTGCGCCGCCACCCCCGCGATCGCGCCGTCCGGCACGGCGAGCACGATCGCCTCGGCCGGAGGGATGGCCTCGTCCCGCCCCACGAGGACCACCGCGTGGCCGGCGGCGCGCCACAGCGGGGCCAGGCTGCGGCCGAGGCGACCGGGGCCGACGACGGTGAGCTGCACGGGACCTCCCAGGCGAGCGGGCCCTGTACCGCGGCCGCCCGGGCGGTCGACCCGGTCACCGGTCGCCCGTGGTACGCCCGTGGGCGGAGGTGTTCCCGTGTCGCTCGTCACCACCGAGATCGCCGACGGCGTCGCCGTCCTCACGATGAACCGTCCCGAGCGTCGCAACGCGCTCTCGCCGGCGCTGGTCGAGGCCCTGCACGAGGCACTGGCGGCCGCAGGCGCCGACCCGGCGGTGCGCGCCGTGGTGCTCACGGGGGCCGGGCCCGTCTTCTGTGCGGGCGGGGATCTCGCCGGCGGCATGGCGGGCGACGGCGTCGTGGAGGGGGAGCGCGCCCGCGGTCGCTACGGCGCGCTGCTCGCGGCCCTTCCCGGGTGTCGGGTGCCGGTGATCGCGGCGGTGCAGGGCGATGCCATGGGCGGGGGCCTGGGCATCGTGGCGGCCTGCGACCTGGCCGTGGTGGACGAGGGCGCGCGCCTGGGCACGCCGGAGATCAAGGTGGGGCTCTTCCCCTTCGTGATCACCGCGGCGCTGCAGCGCAACGTGGGTCGCAAGGCGCTGCTCGAGCTCATGCTCACCGGGGGCAGGGTGGACGCCGCGCGCGCCGTGGCCCTCGGCCTCGCCAACCGCGTGGCGCCGGCGGGCACGGCCCTGGCCGAGGCGCGCGCGCTCGCGGGCGAGATCGCCGCGCGATCGTCGGCCATCGTCGCCCTGGGCAAGCGGGCCTTCTACGACGTGGCCGACCTCGACTACGCCTCGGCGCTCGCCCTGCTCAACGGCCGTCTGACGGTCAACCTGCTCACCGAGGACGCGGCGGAGGGCATCGCCGCCTTCGTCGAGAAGCGCGCGCCGGCCTGGAAGGATCGCTGACCGCTGCAAGGACGCCGGCAGCGCGCGCCTCGGGAAGGCAGAGGGTGACTGCCCGACGGGAGCATGGGCGCGGGAAGGCACTCCAGCCCGTTGACGGCCCGCGCCGCTCGCCGTAGGACACGCGCCCTTTCCCCCGGACCCCGGAGGCGACGTGCCCAGGTGGCGTCCCGCGCGGGTGGCCGAGATGGTGCACCGCGAGGTGGCCTCCCGGCTGCGCACCGATCTCGAGGATCCCGATCTCGGCGACGTCTCGATCACCCGCGTCGAGGTGCCGCGGGATCTGGGCAGTGCCGTGGTCTTCTGGCTCCCGCTGGGCGGGGGCACGCCGTCCGACACGCAGCTCGCGGCGCTGGAGCGGGCCGCGCGCCAGCTCCGGGGTCCGGTGGGCCGCGCCCTGCGCCTGCGCACCGCGCCCGAGCTCCGCTTCGAGTTCGACCAGCGCCACGAGGAAGCCATCCGCGTGACCTCCATCCTCCACGATCTCGAGCGCGGTCGGCCGACCGCAGGGGAGGAGGAGTGATCGACGCCTTCCTCGTCGTCGACAAGCCCGCGGGCATCACCAGCCACGACGTGGTCGCCGTGGTGCGTGCCGTCACCGGCACGAAGAAGGTGGGGCACTCGGGCACCCTCGACCCGTTCGCCACCGGGGTGCTCGCCCTGGCGCTGGGCGCCACCACGCGGCTGCTCCAGTTCCTCGACGAGTCCATCAAGGTCTACGACGCCACGATCCGGCTGGGCACCGCCACCGACACCGGCGACCCCACGGGCGAGGTCATCCGCAGCGCCGCGATCCCGCCGCTCGAGGCCGGTGCGGTGCAGGGCGTCCTGGACGGCTTCCTCGGCGAGCGCATGCAGCGTCCGCCCGCCTTCAGCGCGGTGAAGCACAAGGGCAAGCCGCTGTACTGGTACGCCCGCCGCGGCGAGCACGTGGAGGTGGCCGCGCGCCCCATCACCGTGAGCGAGGCGCGCCTGGTGGAGCTGTCGCCCGATCACCTGCGGGTGCAGCTCACCTGCAGCCGCGGCACCTACGCCCGTGTGCTCGCCGACGAGATCGCCAGCGCCCTGGGCACCGCGGGCCACCTCGAGGCGCTGGCCCGGCTGCGCAGCGGACCCTTCCGCATGACCGACGCCGTGTCGATGGACGCACTGGGCGAGCTGGTCTCGGCCGAGCCCGGCCACACCTGGCAGGACGTGCTGCTGCCGCGTCGCCGCGAGGAGCGCCTGCCCTGGCGTCCCCGCGACGAGGTGATCGCGGCCCTGGCGCCCCGGCTCGTGCGTCCCCTCGACGCGCTGGGCCACCTGCCCCTGATCGACGTGGACGAGGCGGGCGTGCGGCGGGTGCGCAACGGCCACGCGCCGGGCGAGCTGCCGCCCGGCGTCGAGGTGGGGGGACGCTACCTGCTGGTGCACGGCGCCGACCTCATCGCGGTGGCCGAGCAGACGGCGCGCGGGCCCAAGGTGCTGCGCGTGGTCGGGCAGGACGACCCGCCGAGACGCCCCCGCCGTCCTTGACTCGGGCGGGCCGACGGGTGACGTGGGCGCCGCGCGACGAGGTGTCGTGCACCCCACACCACGCCCGGCCAGGGCGGCCCCGTCGCGACCGTGCCATGTCGCGACCCTCCCAGCACGCTGCGGAGGCCAGGCTGCGCGGTCCGGGAACGCGAGGTCCCCATGGCACTCACCGCCGACGACAAGGCGCAGATCATCACCGAGTACGCCACCCACGAGGGTGACACGGGCTCGCCCGAGGTCCAGGTCGCGCTGCTCACCAAGCGCATCGCCTACCTCACCGACCACTTCCGCACGCACGCCAAGGACCACGGGTCCCGGCGCGGCCTGCTCCAGCTCGTCGGCCAGCGCCGGCGACTCCTCGCCTACGTCAAGGGCATCGACGAGCAGCGCTACCGCTCGCTCATCGAGCGCCTCGGGCTCCGGCGCTGATCGCTTGAGACGACGGCCGCTCCGGCGGCCGTCCCCCGTCGAGACGACGGCCGCTCCGGCGGCCGTCCCCGGTGCGCGGCCCCGGTCGCGTGCCACCGTTCCCTGACAACCTGCCGAGAGCGTTGCCCGCGTCGTGGCTTCGCACGTCTTCGAGGGCCGACCGCCCCATCTCCCGTTCGCGGGGTGGCGGGTCGGTCGGTCCTCGAAGGTCTGCGAAGACCTGGTGCGTGACCCACGCCAACGGAGCTCTCTCGGTGGATTCCCGGCGCTGCGCAGTCCTGCGTGGTGCCACCCACCGCGTCGTCCGCCCTCGAGGGCCGGTCGGCGCGCGGACGCCAGCGCGTCCGCACCCGAGAGGATCTCCATGCACGGAACCAACCCCGTCGACGTCTCCTTCGAGATCGGCGGCAAGACCATCACCCTGTCCACCGGCAAGTACGCCAAGCAGGCCAGCGGCGCCGTCGTCGTCGCCATGGGCGACAGCCGCGTGCTCTGCACCACGGTGTGCAGCCTCGAGCCCACCCGCTTCGACTTCCTGCCGCTCACGGTCGACTACCGCGACATGTTCGGCGCGGCCGGCGGCATCCCCGGCGGCTTCCTCAAGCGCGAGGGCCGCGGCTCCGAGCGCGAGACGCTCATCAGCCGCCTGATCGACCGTCCCATCCGTCCGATGTTCCCCAAGCTCTTCCGCAACGAGCTGCAGATCATCGCCACGGTCATGTCCTACGACAAGGACGCCGAGACCGACGTGCTCGCGCTCATCGGTGCGTCTGCGGCCACCTACATCTCCGACGCGCCGATGACCGGTGCGGTGGCGGGCGTGCGCGTCTGCCGCGTGGCGGATGCCTGGGTGCTCAACCCCACCAAGGCCGAGCTCGACGCCGCCACCATCAACCTCGTGATCGCCGGCACCGCCGACGCCATCACCATGGTCGAGGGCGGCGCCGCCGAGGCGAGCGAGGAGGAGGTGCTCGACGCCCTCGACCTCGCGCACGCCGCCATCAAGACCATCGTGGCCGCCCTCGAGGAGCTGCACGGCAAGGCCGGCAAGCCCCGCCTCGAGGTGCCCGAGCCCGCCGCCATCCCCGCCGACGTCAAGGACTTCGTCTTCGCCGAGGGCAAGGCGTCCCTGGTCGAGGCGATGGCCGTGAAGGGCAAGCACGACCGCAAGGAGGCCATGAAGGCCGCCCGCGACGCGATCGTGGCCCGTCTGGTCGAGGGTCGTGACGAGGCCGAGGTCGAGGCCACCACCGAGTTCGCGAAGGAGGCGTGGTCCAAGCTGATCCGCCACACCATGCGCACCACGGTGCTCGACGAGAACCGTCGCCTCGACGGCCGCAAGCCCGCCGACGTCCGCGCCATCTGGTGCGAGGTGGGCATGGCCCCGCGCGCCCACGGCTCGGGCATCTTCACCCGCGGCGAGACGCAGGCCTTCGTCACCTGCGCCCTGGGCACCGACAGCGACGCCCAGCTGCTCGACTACCCGTCGGGCAAGACCGACCGCACCTTCATGCTCACCTACAACTTCCTGCCCTACTGCACCGGCGAGGCCCGTCCCCTCCGGGCGCCGAAGCGGCGCGAGGTGGGCCACGGCGCCCTGGCGCACCGTGCGCTCCAGGCGGTCATCCCCGAGAAGGCCGACTTCCCGTACGTCCTGCGGCTCACCTCCGAGGTCATGGAGTCCAACGGCTCCTCCTCGATGGCCACGGTCTGCGGCGGCACGATGGCGCTGATGGACGCGGGCGTGCCCATCAAGGCGCCGGTCGCGGGCATCGCGATGGGCCTGATCAAGGAGGGCGACCGCTTCGCCGTGATCAGCGACATCCTCGGCGACGAGGACGCGCTGGGCGACATGGACTTCAAGGTCACCGGCACCGCGAAGGGCATCACCGCCTTCCAGATGGACACCAAGATCGCCGGCGTGAGCCGTGAGGTCATGGCGGCGGCGATGAGCCAGGCGCGCGACGGCCGCCTGCACATCCTCGACGAGATGGCCAAGTCGCTGTCGGCGCCGCGCGACGACCTGTCGCCCTTCGCCCCGCGGATCACCACGGTGCAGATCAAGCCCGACAAGATCCGCGACATCATCGGCCCGGGCGGCAAGACGATCCGCGGCATCCAGGAGGCCTGCGGCGTCAAGATCAGCGTCGACGACTCCGGCAAGGTCGACATCGCCTCGTCCAGCGGCGAGAACACCGAGAAGGCCGTGGCGATGATCCGCGAGATCACGCAGGAGGCCGAGATCGGTGCGCTCTACCTGGGCGTGGTGAAGCGCATCGTCGACTTCGGCGCCTTCGTCGAGATCTTCCCGGGCACCGACGGCCTCATCCACATCAGCCACCTGGCCGAGGGCCGGGTGGAGAAGGTGCGGGACGTCCTCAACGAGGGCGACGAGGTGCTGGTGCGCGTGATCGACATCGACCGCTCCGGCAAGATCCGCCTGTCCCGCAAGGAGGCGCTCGCCTCCGCGGGCGCCTGAGGTCCGCGGTGACGGACGTGCGCGTCCAGGTGGTGCAGCTCCCGCACGCTCGCGGGCTGGAGCTGCCCTCCTACCAGACCGCCGGCAGCGCCGGCTGCGACCTCCGGGCCGCGGTCGACGCCCCGCTGGAGCTGGCGCCCGGAGCGCGCGCGCTCGTCCCCACCGGCCTGGTGATCGCGCTGCCCGAGGGCCACGAGGCCCAGGTGCGGCCGCGGTCGGGGCTGGCCGTCAAGCACGGGGTCACGGTGCTCAACAGCCCGGGCACCATCGACGCCGACTACCGGGGCGAGGTCAAGGTCGCCCTGGTGAACCTGGGCGCCGAGCCCTTCGTCATCACGCGCGGCGAGCGCGTGGCCCAGCTCGTCGTGGCGCCGGTCACGCAGGTGGCCTGGCAGCCCGTCGACGCGGTGGACGACACCGCGCGCGGCGCCGGGGGCTTCGGCTCCACCGGTCGCTGAGCCCATGAGCGACCGTGGAGTCGCGCGTTAGGGGGCTCCCCCCCGCGGCCACGCCGGGTGGACACCGAGGATCCCATGTTCGACGCGCTCTCCAAGGGCTTCCGCACCGCGCAGCTGTCGTTGCGGGGCCAGACCCGCCTGTCCGAGGACAACCTCGAGCCGGCGCTCAAGGAGGTGCGGGCCAGCCTGCTCCAGGCCGACGTGGAGCTCGGCGTGGCGAAGGCCTTCGTGGAGCGGGTGCGCGACAAGCTGCTCGGCGAGGTGGTGCAGCTGCGTGCCGCCAAGGGCAAGGCGGGCCGCACGGCCCGCGACCTCACGCCCCAGGACCACTTCGTCAAGGCCTGCTACGACGAGCTCGTCGAGCTCATGGGCCCCGCCGAGGCGGCGCTCGAGCTGACGCAGTCGCCGGCCGTGGTGATGATGGTGGGCCTGCAGGGATCCGGCAAGACCACCACCACCGGCAAGCTCGCGAAGCGCTTCCTCGAGGAGGGGCGCAAGCCGCTGCTCGTCGCGGCCGACGTCTACCGGCCCGCCGCCGTCGACCAGCTCATGGTCATCGGGCGCAAGCTCCACGTTCCGGTCTTCTCGATCAAGGGCATGCAGCCCGTGGAGCTCTGCCGCCTCGCGGTGGGGCAGGCGAAGAGCACCGGCCGCGACCTCGTGATCCTCGACACGGCCGGGCGCCTGGCCATCGACGACACGCTCATGCAGGAGCTCGAGGGGATCAAGGCGGCCACGCGGCCCGACGAGATCCTCTTCGTGGCCGACGCGATGATCGGCCAGGACGCCGTGCGCACGGCGGCCGAGTTCGACCGCCGCCTCGCCTTCACCGGCTTCGTGCTCACCAAGCTCGACGGCGACGCTCGCGGTGGCGCGGCGCTGGCGATCAAGCACGTCACCGGCAAGCCCGTGAAGTTCCTGGGGCAGGGGGAGGAGCTCGACAAGCTCGAGCGCTTCCGTCCCGAGGGCCTGGCCCAGCGCATCCTCGGCATGGGCGACGTGGTGGGCCTCGTCGAGGACTTCGAGAAGCACGCCGACCTCGAGAAGGTCGAGAAGTCCGCCACGCGCATGATGGAGGGCCGCTTCACCTACGACGACTTCGTCGACCAGATGAAGACCATCCGTCGCATGGGCTCGCTCAAGGACCTCCTCGGTCGGCTGCCCGGGATGTCGGGCCTCCTCGACCAGATCCCCGCCGAGGCCCTCGACGACGCCGAGCTCGACCGCACGATGGCGATCATCGGGTCGATGACGAAGCAGGAGCGCAAGCAGCCCGACGTGATGAACCCGGGCCGCATCCGGCGCATCGCGAAGGGCTCGGGCCGCGAGGTGGCCGAGGTCGACGCCCTGCACGAGCGCTTCCTGCAGGCCCGTCAGATGATGGGCGCCATGCTGGGCGGGGGCGGCATGGGCAACCTCGCCAAGATGATGGGCGGTGGCATGCCCGGCATGGGCGGGGGCTTCCCCGGGATGGGCGGCGGCATGCCCGGCATGGGCGGCTTCCCCGGGATGGGCGGCTTCCCCGGGATGGGCGGCAAGGCGCCGAAGGAGCGCGAGGTCATCAGCGCCGACGAGCGCCGCGCCCGCAAGGCGAAGCGCAAGGAGCGCCTGAAGTCGCAGAAGAAGAACCGGTAGGCGCCGCCGGGTGCGGCCGGGCCCGCCCGGTCAGCCTTCCTCGTCGCAGGGCACCACCACCACCACGGTCTGGGTGCCGTGGATCTCCACGAGTTCGTCGGGGCCCGTGCCCGCCGCGTCGCTCTGCGGGTCGCCGTTGCCGCGGCCCGGGCTGTCGGGCTCGTCGTTCGACGGGTTGGTGTGGTTGGAGTCGCCGGGGTCGCAGCCTTCCCAGCCGTTGCCCAGGCCCTGGTTGCACTTGCGCTTGCCGCGGAAGTCGTAGGTGATCTCCACCTCCACGGGCTCGCACGCGGGCAGCTCCACCTCGGTGCACACGCGCCGCTGCTCGCCCACCCAGGTGGCCACGAGCTCGAAGGCGGCGTCGATGGCCTCGCCCCGCTGCACGGCGAGGTGACCGCCCCCCGTGGCGGCCGAGATCTCGGCGAGGAGCTGGCTGTCGAGGTCGTCGCCGAGCCCGATGGTGTGGATCGGCGTGGGCGCGCCCTGCACCGCCAGCGCGAGCACGTCCTCGAGCGTGGTGTCGACGCCGTCGCCCGCACCGTCGCGGGTGAGGCGGGCCTCGTCGCTGTTGTTGTCGACGCCGTTGGTGAACAGCACCAGCTCGGCGCTGCGGCGCGTGAGGCAGGCGGGCGTGGGGTCGGGCGAGGGGGCGGCCTCGAGGGTCTCGTTGCCCATGCGCACCGCGTCCCACAGGGCCGTCCAGCCGGCGTTCACGAACATGCCGTCGATGGCCTCGAGCAGCGTGCCCTCGTCCTCGGTGACGTCGGTGAGGGGTTGGGAGAAGGTGGAGGCGCGCACCAGCGACACGCGCCCGCCGGTGCCGAGCACGGTGTCGACGAGGCGGGTGGACCCCTCGCGCACCTCGCCGAGCACGCCCGCCTGGCTTCCGCTGTTGTCGAGCACCAGGCTCACGTCGGCCACGGCCTCGTCCTCGCACCGCACCTGGAGGTCCTTGGCCTTCACCGGCACCGTGGAGCCGTCGGCGAGGTGGATCACGACATCGAGGTCGAGCTCCTGGCCGTCGCAGTCCACGGGCGCGCCGTCCTCGGCCGTCACGAGCAGCTCGAAGCTCAGCTCCGTGAGCGGACCCGCGCCCTGCTTGAGGGCGTGCGCCCGCTGCACCGTGACCCCGTCGCCGACCTCCGCCGACCACCGGGGTGCACAGCCGGCACCGAGCACCAGACACCACCACATCGCGCGCACGTGGACCCCAGGGACACGTCACCCCGGGGAATCGGCGCGTCGCTGCGGGGCTTCAGTGGATCCGCGGCGGGAGCACCTCAGGGCGAGGTGCTGCCGCCGAGGCTCTCCCAGAGGAAGGCCAGCACGTCGGCCTGCTCGTCCACGAGCAGGCTCACGGGCGTGCCGGCGCCGTGGCCGGCGCGCGTCTCGACGCGCAGCAGGATGGGCGCGTCGCCGCCCTGGTCGTGCTGCAGGGCCGCGGCGAACTTGTAGGAGTGGCCGGGCACCACGCGGTCGTCGTGATCGCCCGTGGTGACGAGCGTGGGCGGGTAGCGCACGCCCGGCCGGGTGTTGTGCACCGGCGAGTAGCGGAGGAGGTAGCGGAACATCTCCTCGGACTCCTCGGCGGTGCCGTAGTCCGACGCCCAGGCCCAGCCGATGGTCCACCGGTGGTACTGGAGCATGTCGAGCACGCCCACGCTGGGCACCGCGGCACCGAAGAGGTCGGGGCGCTGCGTGAGCACCGCACCCACGAGCAGGCCACCGTTGCTGCGGCCGTGCACCCCGAGCTGGGCCGGGGTGGTCCACCCCTGGTCCACCAGCCACTCGGCGCTGGCGATGAGGTCGTCGAAGACGTTCTGCTTCGAGGTCTTCGTGCCCGCGTCGTGCCAGGCGCGGCCGTACTCTCCGCCGCCCCGGAGGTTCGCGGAGGCGTAGACGCCGCCCTGCTCCAGCCAGGCCAGCGTCATCACCCGGAAGGCCGGCGTGATGGGGATGTCGAAGCCGCCGTAGCCGTACAGCAGGGTGGGGTGGGGACGGCTGCGGTCGAGGTCCTTGTGGTGCACCAGGAAGACCGGCACGCGGGTGCCGTCCTTGCCGGGCACGAAGACCTGCTCGGTGACCCAGGGGCCGAGGTCGGCCGGAACCTCGGGAGTGAAGACCGTGGCCGTGGCCCCGGTGGCCGGGTCGAGTGCGAGCACGGTGTCGGGCGTGGTGAAGCCCTCGAAGGAGAGGAAGCCCTCGGGGTCGCCGGCGTGGCCCGACACGAAGCCCGCGGTGCCCAGGCCGGGCAGCGCGACGGTGTGCTCGAGGCGCCCGTCGAGGGCGTGCACGTGCAGCAGGCTGGTGGCGTCGTGCAGGTAGGAGAGCACGAGGTGATCGCCCACGCGCGTGGCTGAGCGCAGCGCGTCGGGCTGCTCGGCCACGAGCTCCCGCCAGGCGGCGCGCTCGGGGTGGGCGAGGTCCACGGCGATGAGCCGTCCGCGGGGGGCGCCCTGGTCGGTGCGGAGCAGGAGGCGACCGTCGACGAGCGAGACCAGCAGGTAGCTGGCGTCGAAGTCGTCGAGCACCTTGGTGGGGGGCACGGTGGTGCGGGCACCGGGGCGGTCGAGGGGCAGATCGGCCAGTCGCCAGGTCCAGACGCGGTTCTTCTCCTCGGTGCCCTGGCCCACGTAGAGCACCAGGTGCTCGCCGCCCTCGGGGACGGAGGCGTCGAAGCCCCACTGGGGGTGCTCGGGGTCCTCGTGGATCAGCACGTCGTCGGTCTGGGGCGTGCCGCGACGATGGAACCACACCGCCTGGTTCGCGAGGTCGGCGAAGGTGGCGTCGCCGGTCTGCGAGGGCTCGGGGTAGCGGTTGTAGAAGAAGCCGGACCCGTCGGGCAGCCAGGTGGCGTTGCTGAACTTGACCCAGAGGAGCTCGTCGGGGAGATCCTCGCCGGTGCGTACGTCGCGCACCTTCCAGGTGCGCCAGTCGCTGCCGGCCTCGGCGATCGCGTAGGCGAGCCAGCGGCCGTCGTCGCTCACCGACCAGCCCCCCAGGGCCACGGTGCCGTCCTCGGACCAGGGGTTGGGGTCGACCAGCACGCGCCCCGGATCGTCGGCCGACTGCCGCACCATGAGGACCGCCTGGTCCTGGGTGCCGTCGTTGTAGGCGTGGAAGAGCAGGCCGCCGCGACGCTCGGGCGTGCCCCAGCGCGCATGGCGCCACAGGGCGGCCAGGCGATCCCGCAGCGCCGGACGCGAGGGCAGGGCGTCGAGCCAGGCACGGGCGTGGTCGCGCTGCGCCACCACCCAGGCCTGGGTGTCGGGCGCGTCGAGGTCCTCGAGGGCGTGGTAGGGGTCGGGCACGTCGACGCCGTGGAAGGTGACGACGTGGCCTTCGTCCCGCGGCGTGGGCGGGGGCGTGGGCGCGGTGCTCACGGGGGTGGCCTCCGGCTCGGCGGCGGGCTGGCTCGCGGCGCAGGCAGCCCCGAGGGTCATGAGGACGGCGAGGGCGGGGGTGCGGACGCGGGGGGACATGCGGACCTCAGCCGGTGCCGGTGACGTCGGGATCGTGGGCCCAGTGGCAGGCCACCTGCCGGTCGTCGACCTCACGCAGGGCGGGCACCTCGTCGTGGCAGCGCGAGGCCTGCCGCACGGGGCAGCGGGTGTGGAAGCGGCAGCCTGGAGGCGGCGACAGGGGGCTGGGGACCTCGCCCTGCAGCACCACCCGGCGGCGGGTGCGCTCGATCTCGGGATCGGGCACCGGGGCCGCGCTCACCAGCGCGCGCGTGTAGGGGTGGCGCGGGTCGTCGCAGATCTGCGCGTAGGTGCCCAGCTCCACGATGCGGCCCAGGTACATCACCGCGATGCGGTCGCAGAGGTGACGCACGGCGGCCAGATCGTGGGCGATGAACAGGTAGGACAGGCCCCGGTCCTTCGCGAGCTGCTGCAGCAGGTTGAGGATCTGGGCCTGGATGCTCACGTCGAGCGCGCTGATGGGCTCGTCGCACACGATGAGGTCGGGGTCGGACGCCAGGGCGCGGGCGATGCCGATGCGCTGGCGCTGCCCTCCGCTGAACTCGTGCGGGTAGCGGCGCACGAACTTCGGATCGAGCCCGCACTGGTGCATGAGCTCCTGGGCCCGACGCCGCTGGGCGTCGCGACCGCTCACGAGGCCGTGGGTGGCCAGAGGCTCCGCGATGATGTCGCCCACCGTGAGCCGCGGGTTCAGGCTGGCGTAGGGATCCTGGAAGATGATCTGCATGCGCCGGCGGAGCTTGCGCAGCGACTCGCCCTGCAGGGCGCCCACGTCCTCGCCGTCGAAGACCACCTGGCCCGCGGTGGGCTCCAGCAGGCGCAGGATGGCGCGGCCCGTGGTGGACTTGCCGCAGCCGGACTCGCCCACGAGGCCGAGGATCTCGCCACGCTGCACCGTGAGGCTCACGCCGTCGACCGCGCGCACGGCGCCCGTCTGGCGGGGCAGGAGTCCGCCCCCGAACACCGGGAAGTGGACCTGGAGGTCGCGGACCTGGAGGAGGGGCGCGCTCACGGCGTGGGCTCCGGCGCGGGGGCGGGCGGCGCGGGGGCGGGGGCCTCGGTGGTGTCGGCCTTCGAAGCGTTCTCGGCTGCCTGGAGCTGCTCGATCTGGGCGCGGAAGCCCTGCGCCAGGCCGGCGATGTCGCCCGACAGCAGGAAGCCCCAGCCGTCGTCGGTGCGACGCGCGCTGGTGACGCCGAGCTTGTGGACCTCGACCCCCATCGGGCTCATGGTCATGTCGTAGACCACGAAGGCCTCGCCGGCGGCGTCGAAGGCGATGGCGCGGGTCTCCATGCGCGTGCTGGCCATGGCCTCCTGCAGGGCGGGCACCATGCGGGTCATCGAGGCGAGGAAGCGCGCGTAGAAGCCGGCGTCGTCGAGGCCCTCCAGCTCGTCCACGCGCGTGCCGTCCAACAGCACGGTGGCGAGCGTGGTGCCGTCGGGCCCCTCGAGGGTCATCAGGTCGCCGAGCATCTCGCGGAAGCGGGCGAGGGCCTCGGGGTGCATCAGGGCGGCGGCGGCCTCCCAGTCGGCCACCTCGATGGCGTGGGCGTAGCGGTCGTGCAGGGCGCGCAGGGCCGCCTCGTCCTTGCGGCCGGGCTTGCCTGCCCACGCGAGCGAGGAGGTGAGCAGCAGGCAGAGCAGGAGCAGGGGACGCATCAGTCGAGCTCCGCGGGCATGGTGAGGGCGCTGCGCTGCTGGGCCCAGCAGGCCGCCCCGCGCTGCCGGGTGCCGTACCACAGGGGCGTCTGGCCGCAGCGGTCGAAGGCCTCGGGGCAGCGGTCGCGGAAGGCGCAGCCCTCGCCCAGGGTGGTGAGGTCGGGCGGCATGCCGCGCACGGGCACGAGGCGACCGCGGGTGTCGAGGCGTGGCACGCTGGCGAGCAGGCCGCGGGTGTACGGGTGCATCGGCCGCGAGAAGAGCGCGCCCACGGGACCCCGCTCCACGATGCGGCCGGCGTACATCACGGCCACCTTGTCGGCCACGCCGGCCACCACGCCGAGGTCGTGGGTGACGAGGACCACGGCCGTGCCAAGCTCCTTGGCCAGCCCCTGGATGAGCTCGAGGATCTGCGCCTGGATGGTGACGTCGAGGGCGGTGGTGGGCTCGTCGGCGAGCAGCAGCTCCGGCTCGCAGGCCAGCGCCATGGCGATCACCACCCGCTGCCGCATGCCGCCGCTGAACTCGTGGGGGTACTGGTCGACGCGGCGCGCCGGATCGGGGATGCCCACCATCTCGAGCAGCTCGATGGAACGGCGGTGGGCCTGGGCGCGGTCGATGCCCTTGTGCAGCTCCAGCACCTCGCCGATCTGCCGGCTCACCCGCAGGTACGGGTTGAGCGAGGTCATCGGGTCCTGGAAGATCATCGCGATGCGGTTGCCGCGGTAGGTGCGCAGCCGTGCCTCGGGGAGGGTGAGCAGGTCCTCGCCCTGGAAGAGGATGCGACCGCCGGCGAAGCGACCGGGCGGCGTGGGCACCAGGCGGAGGATCGACAGGTTGGTGACGCTCTTGCCGGAGCCCGACTCGCCCACGAGCCCCATGATCTCGCCGCGGCCCACCTCGAAGCTCACGCCGTCGACCGCCTTCACCACGCCGTGCTCGGTGTGGAAGTGGGTCTGGAGGTCCTCGACCTGCAGCACGTGATCGCTCACGTCTCCCCCTGGCGCGGGTCGAGGGCGTCGCGCAGGCCGTCGCCGAGGAAGTTGAGGCAGAAGAGCGTGAGCGTCATCGTGAGCCCGGGCGCCAGCAGCAGCCACGGGTAGACCACCATCGCGTTCGCGCCGTCGCTCACCAGGGTGCCCCAGCTCGCCTGCGGCTCGCGGATGCCCAGGCCCAGGAAGGACAGGAAGGCCTCCGACAGCATCACCGACGGGATGGTGAGCGTGCTGTACACGATGACCGGACCCAGGGTGTTGGGCACGATGTGGCGGAAGAGGATGGTGGCCTGGGGCACGCCGATGGCGCGGGCGGCCTCCACGTACTCCTGCTGCTTGAGCGAGAGCACCTGGCCGCGGACGATGCGCGCGAGCACCAGCCAGCTCACGAGGCCCAGCGCGGCGAACATCAGCACGAAGCTGCCGTCGAGGCCGCCGATCGACACGGAGGACGGCGGGATCACCGCCATGAGCACGATGACGAGCAGCAGGTAGGGCGTGGACAGGAGCAGGTCGACGAAGCGCATCATCGCGGCATCGACCCGCCCGCCCACGAAGCCGCTCACGGCCCCGTACGTGACCCCCACGAGCAGGCTCACGGCGGTGGCCACCAGCGCCACCATGAGGCTCACGCGGCCGCCGTGCATCGTGCGGGCCATGACGTCGCGCCCCAGCACGTCGGTGCCCATCGGGTGGGCCCACGAGGGGGCGCTGGCGCCCAGCGAGATGTCCTGGCCGTCGTAGGTGGCGCCGAGCAGCAGCTCCGCCGCGAGCGGGCCGACGCTGCAGAAGACCATCACGGCCACCAGCACCACCGCACTCACCACGCTCACGCGGTTGCGACGCCAGCGTCGCCAGGCGTCCTGCCAGAGGCTGGTGCCCGCGACCAGCTCGCGCTCGTCGACCACGAGGTGGGTGTCGGCGGCGCTCATGCGAGCTTCACGCGCGGGTCGAGCCAGGTGTAGGCCACGTCGACCAGCAGGTTCATGACCATGAGGATGACGCTGTAGAAGCAGACCACCCCGAGCACCATCGAGTAGTCGCGATCCAGCGCCGACTGCACGAAGTAGTAGCCGAGGCCCGGCACCTGGAAGACCTTCTCGATCACCACCGTGCCGGTGATGATCTGGGCCGTGGCGGGGCCGAGGAAGGTGACCACGGGGGCGAGCGCGCCACGCAGCGCGTGGCGGAGCACCACGACGTGCTCGGCCAGGCCCTTGGCGCGGGCGGTGCGCACGAAGTCGGCGCGGATGACCTCGAGCATGCCCGCCCGCGTGAGGCGCGCGATGTAGGCGGCGTAGGCCAGGCCCAGGGTGATCGCGGGCAGCACCCAGGTGGCGGGGCCGTCCCAGCGGGCGGGCGGGAACCAGCCCAGGCCCAGCGCGAAGCACAGCACCAGCAGCGGGCCCAGCACGAAGTTGGGCACCGAGATGCCCACCAGCGCCACGCTCATCGTGGACCAGTCCCAGATCGTGTTCTGCCGCAGGGCGCCGATGATGCCGGACGTGATGCCCAGGGCCAGCGCGAAGGCCATCGCGAGGGAGCCCAGCAGCAGGCTCACGGGGAAGCTGGACCCGATGAGCTCGCCCACCGTGAGGCCCGGGCGCTTGAGCGAGGGCAGGGTGCCGTCGGCCAGGCCGGCCATGTAGGAGCCGAACTGCACGTACCAGGGCTGGTCGAGCTGGAAGCGGGCCTCGAGCTGGCGCTGGATCTCGGGCGGGAAGCTGCGCTCGGCGTCGAAGGGGCCGCCCGGGGCGAGCTGCAGCAGCAGGAAGGTCACCAGCGCGAGGAGGACCACGAGCGGGACGATCTGCAGCAGGCGCTTGGCGACGAAGGTGGTCAACCGGACCTCGGCGAGACGCGGCTCTATCGTCCTCGGCGAGGAGGTGACAGCACTTCCGGCCCGGGGCGGGGGAGGGGGCGCGACCCGGGCGGGCCGCACCCCCGGATCAGGGCCTACTGCGCGGTCAGCTTCGTCCAGGCCTCGCCCTGGCAGCCCCCGGTCTCGGGCGCGTCCGTGGCAGGGGCGGGTGCCGCGATCGCCGCGGCCTCGTCCACGAGGTCCACGGCGCCGGCGCACATCCAGAGGTCGTCGCCCACGTCGAGCAGGGTCAAGCGCGACCACGTGCCGCTCTCGTCGTCCTTCGCGGTGATCCAGCCGGCGCCGACGTCCCAGCTGCCCAGGGCGAAGGCGGCGGTGTCGGTGCCGTTCGTGGTCTGCCAGGTCCAGGTGGTGACCGTGTGGGTGGCCCCGCCGTCGTCGGTGTACTGCCCGTTGCGGCCGTGCGTGGCGAAGAGCCGGGTCCAGCCGAAGACCGTGTCGCCGGCGCCACAGCCCGTGGTCTCGGGGTCGGTGGCGTCGGCAGGGGGCGTGGTGAGTGCTGTGCTCTCGGTGGCGGCGTCGTAGGCCTGCTGGCAGTACCACCAGCCGTCGGGGCCGTCGGCCGCCCAGTCGAAGCGCGACCAGGTGCCGTCGCCGTTGGAGCCGACCGCCCAGCGCTCGCCGTTCGAGAACTTCGTGAGGTTGGCGAGCGCGTAGCCCAGGTCCCAGCTCACGTCGTCGATGACGGCGGTGCCCATGAAGGACGCGGCCCAGTCGCCGGCGACCGCGATGGGGCCCTTGTTCAGGTCGGCCGGCTGGTCGGTGCCGGTGTCGACGACGTCGGTGTCGACGGCATCGGTGTCGGTGTCGGTGGTGTCGGTGGACGGGCTGCCGCAGGCCACCAGGCCCAGGGCGGCGAGTCGCAGGGTGCTTCGGATCATGCTCTGCCTCCTCGCCCCCGGATCGTTCGGGTCGGAGAAGCGCACAGCAGTGCCCTTCCCCCACCATCCCAGGTCCGAGGATGTGGTGTGGGGTGATGCGCCGGAGCAGGTCTCCCGACTGACGGCCCTCGTCCCTGCCGCCTTCCCGGGCTGTCCCAGTGGCTTCGTGGCAGGGCATGACCGATCACGGTGGCGGAACCGTTCCGGAGTGGCGAGGCGGACCTCGCGTCACCGGCTTCCCGCTGGACGACCACCGGCCGTCCAGGCCCTGCCGGAGCAGGGCACCCTGGTCGCACGCCCGGAGTACGCGACCGGGGGGTGGCGGTCAAGCGCGGCGCGCGTGAGAGCGGAGCACGCCCAGGGGATCCGCGTGACCGAGTCTGCAGCCACCTACGTGCTCATCGACGGCGAGAACCTCGACATGACCCTGGGGCAGCGCATCCTGAGCGCGCGCCCCCGATCGGATCAGCGCCCGCGCTGGGATCGCGTGGTGGCCTTCGCCGAGCAGCACTTCGGCGGTCCGGTGCGCGCCCTGTTCTTCCTCAACGCCAGCCACGGCCTGCCCGTGGGCTTCATCGCCGCGCTGTCGTCGATGGGCCTCGTGCCGGTGCCCCTGTCGGGCCCGCAGGACGTGAAGGTGGTCGACGTCGCCATCCAGCGCACCCTGCAGGCCCTGCTCCTGCGCGAGGGCGCGGTGGTCCTGGGCAGCCACGACGCCGACTTCGCCGACGACCTTCGCATGCTCGCCGACGGCGCCCGCCGCGTGGCCGTCATGGGCTTCACCGAGTTCCTCTCCGGCGAGCTCCGCGACATGGACCACGTCGAGGTCTGCGACCTCGAGGACGACGTCGGCGCCTTCGACTTCGTCCTCCCCCGCGTCCGCGTCGTCGCCATCGAGGACTTCGACCCCGAGCGCTACCTCTAGCCGGTCCCTCCGACCCGCCGGCCCCCACGCCCAGCCGAGCCCGATCGCAGGCGCGCCGGGGGATCGGGGCGGGGAAGTGCCACCCCCTCAGGACGCCCCCCAGCGACCTCCCGAGCGCCGCGCAGGGATGGCGGGGGGAACCATTCCAGCTCCGCTGGAATGGGGGGCCCCACATCCCGAGATCAGGCGCAGACCAACGTCCCTAGGGCGTCCTGCGAGGTGCCACCCCCCCGACCCGCCCCCAACGCACCTACCGATCGAGCGAGACCACCTGCCAGGGATGCTGGTCCAGCACGTTCGCATGCCACCCCTTCACGTCCGGCTGCGTCAGCGCGTAGTTCACGTACGTGTAGATCGGGATGATCGGCATCGCCTCGTTCAGCAGCGCCTCCGCCTTGCGCAGGATCGCCATGCGCTCCTCGGGGTCGGGCGTCTGCGACGAGGCGTAGATCAGGCGGTCGTACTCGGGGTCGGACCAGCCCGTCTCGTTGTTGCCGCCGTCGGTGATGAAGAGCTCGAGGAAGGTCAGCGGGTCGACGAAGTCGCCGATCCACCCGGCGCGTGCCACGTCGTAGTCCTTGGCGTGCACGGCCTTGAGGTAGGTCTTCCACTCGCGGTTCTCGAGCTGCACGGCGATGCCGAGGTGCTCCTTCCACTGCGCCTGCACCACCGCCGCGATCAGCTTGTGGGACTCCAGGGTGTTGTAGAGGATGGAGATCTCGGGGAAGCCCTGGCCGCCGGGGTAGCCGGCCTCGGCGAGCAGGGCGCGGGCGGCCTCGGGGTCGAAGGAGGGCCCGGCCACGCCGTCGCCGTACCCGGGCAGCCCGGGGGGCACGAGGTGGCTGGCGGGCAGCTGGCCGGCCTTGGTGACCTTCACGATGTCGCGACGGTCGATGGCCATCGACAGGGCGCGCCGCACGCGCGGGTCCTGCAGCTCGGGCCGGGTGGTGTTCAGCCGGTAGAAGTAGGCCGCGAGCGAGGGGCCCACCGCGTAGTCCTCCTTGTCCTCGAGGATGGGGATGAACTCCGACGGCAGGTCGTTGGCCACGACGAGGTCGGTGTACCCGGCCCGGTAGAGGTTGGCGGAGGTGGTGAGGTTGTCGATGCTGTAGGCGGTGACCTTGCGCAGCGCGACGCGGCCCACGCCCCACCAGTCCTCGTTGCGCTCGAACTCGAAGCGGTCGCGCAC
This sequence comes from Alphaproteobacteria bacterium, assembly GCA_020632955.1. Lineage (GTDB taxonomy): Bacteria > Myxococcota_A > UBA796 > UBA796 > JACKEO01. The sequence continues at coordinate 34,729 of JACKEO010000001.1, read as the reverse complement.
CTCGTGGGCCACGAGGCGGAAGGGCCCGCTCGTGACGATGTGCTCGGGGCGCGTCCAGCGGCTGCCGTGCGCCTCCCAGGCGCGGCGGGGGGCCGGGCGCAGGGTGGTGTGGCTGGTGAGCGTGAGGAAGTAGGGCGCGGTGCCCCGCAGCCGCACCACCAGGGTGTGGTCGTCGGGGATGCGCAGGCCCAGGGCGGCCACGTCGGTGCGCAGCTGGCCCGCATCGACCTCGAGGAGGCGGGGCTCCACCGGGAGCCCGGCGTCGGACGGCGGGTCGTCGCCCTCCCAGTCCAGCTCGGGCAGCACCTCCACGCGGTAGCGCACCCGGCCGGCGTGGGGGTCGACCAGCGCGTCGGCGGGCACCCAGCCCGCGCGCTCGGCCTGCAGGGCCTGCACCTTGGCGCGGCCGCCGGGCTCGCCGAGCACCACCACCTCGGTGCCGGCGGGCAGGCTGGCGCGCACCCCGTCCTGGTCGTCGAGCAGGTCCACCGCGCGGGAGAGCACCCGCTGGCCGCGCACGGGCCAGGTGGGCTCCAGGGCCTCGGCGGCCACCGTGCCCTCGCTGCGGGCTCCCTCGCAGCCCACCAGGGCGGGCAGGTCGGAGGCGTCGACGCAGCCGGCCTGCACCACGGCCGTGGTGCTCCCGGGGGCGTCGAGGAGCACGGTGGCGCCGGCCTCCACGGCCGTGCCGCCCACGGTGACGCCCTCGGCGAGGCGGCGCAGGTTGGTGTCGACGGCGAGCACGGCGGTGCCGGCGGGCACGCCGTCCACGTCCTCGCGGAGCACGAAGACGCGGCCCTGGTTGTAGGGCTCGGCGCGTTCCACCATGTAGAGCTGCTGGGCGTAGCGCGACAGGAAGACCGGGTGGAGCACGTGCTCCCAGCTCCACACCACGTCGTGCGCCGTGATGGGCTCGCCGTCGGACCAGACCGCGTCGTGGCGCAGGTGGAAGGTGTAGCCGCGGCCGTCGGGGTGCACCTCCCAGCGCTCGGCGAGGCCGGGCTGGGGGGACAGATCCTCGGGGTGGTACTCCGTGAGGCCGTCGAACATCGCGCCGATCACCCGCGAGTCGGGGTGGCCGGTGGCCTGCGTGGGGTCGAGGAACTCGGGCTCGGCGCCGTTGTTGAACACCAGCTCGTCGATGGGACCGTCGGCGCGCGACAGGCCGAAGCGGGGCCCGGTGGGGGCGCAGCCGAGGAGCAGCAGGGGGAGGGCGGCGGACGGGGCCATCTCGGTCTCCGACGGCGAGGGCCGCGACGGGGCCGCGACGGGCAGCGGGTACCACGCTCCGCCCGGCCTCGCTGCCCGGCGGACCGGCTGCCGGGGTGGGTTAGGGCGCCGGCACGGAGGCCCCCGTGCTGCGTTCGATGACCGGCTTCGGCCGAGGCGAGGCCCACGACGCCGGCACCACGGTGCGTGTGGAGGTGCGCAGCGTGAACAACCGCTTCCTCGACGTGCACCTCAAGCTCCCCCGGGAGCACGGCGCGCTGGAGCCGGTGCTGCTGGCCCAGGTGAAGGCGGCCTGTCGCCGGGGGCGGGTGGACGTGCACCTGCGTCGCGACGCGGAGGCGGCCCAGGGCGCGGTGCAGGCCGACGAGGAGCTGTACGTGGCCTACCTCGCGCGCATGCAGCAGCTCGTGGGGGCCACGGCGGTGGATCCCGGCGCGCTGGCCCTGCTCGCGCTGCAACAGCCGGGCGTGCTCACCACGGGCACGCCCGAGGTCGACGCCGAGGCCGAGACGGAGGTGGTGCAGCGGGCCGTGGGCCAGGCCCTGGATCGACTCGACGCGATGCGCCTCGCCGAGGGAGCGCAGCTCGCCGCCGAGCTCGGCCGCCTGCTCGACGAGCTGGCGGCGCACGCGCAGGCCATCGAGGCCGTCACGGCCGACCTGTCCACGCGCCTGCAGGACCGCCTCCGCGCGCGCGTCGAGGCGGTGGTGGGCGACGCCGCCGAGGGCTGGCGGGTGGCCCAGGAGGCGGTGCTCCAGGCCGACAAGGCCGACGTCACCGAGGAGCTGGCGCGCCTGCGGAGCCACCTGGTGCAGGCCCGGGCGGCGCTGGGCAGCGACGAGGCGGTGGGGCGTCGGCTCGACTTCCTGGTGCAGGAGCTGCACCGCGAGGTGAACACCCTGGGCAGCAAGGCGGTGGACCACCCCGTGAGCGCGCGGGTGGTGGAGCTCAAGTCGGTGATCGAGCGGCTGCGCGAGCAGGCCGCCAACGTGGAGTGAGCGTGGCCCTGGAGCTGACCCCGATCGACCGGGGCCTGGTGCTGGTGATCTCGGGGCCCTCGGGCGTGGGCAAGAGCACGCTCATCGCCCACCTGCGGGGCGAGGTGCCCGACCTGGGCTTCAGCATCTCGTCCACCACCCGCGCGCCGCGGCCCGGGGAGCGGGACGGCGTGGACTACCACTTCGTCGACGAGGCCCGCTGGGCGGCCGACGCGGCCTCGGGCGCCTTCCTCGAGCACGCCCGGGTGTACGACCACGGCTACGGCACGCCCCGCGCGCCGGTGGAGGAGGCGGTGGCCGCGGGGCGGTCGGTGCTCCTCGACATCGACGCCCAGGGGGCGGCCCAGGTGCGCCACACGCTGCCCGAGGCGCGCCACGTGATGATCGTGCCGCCCGACCTCGAGACCCTGCGCGCGCGGCTGCTGTCGCGGGGCACGGAGTCCGAGGCCACCGTGGCGCGCCGCATGGCCCTGGCGCGCGAGCAGCTCGAGGCCGCCCCGGCCTACGACTACGTGATCGTCAACGGGAACCTGGCCGCCGCCGAGGCCCAGCTCGTGGGCGTGGTGCTCGCCGAGCGCGCGCGGCCGGCGCGCCAGGGCAGGGTGCTGGATCGCCTGCTCGGTGCAGCGGATCGCTGACGTTCGCACCCTGGCCGTCGCGACGTCTCCGCGTCGGGTAGATTCCAGGGAGGTGCCAGCGCCGTCACGTCCATGAACGCCACCATCGCCACCATCGTCGACCGCATCCGGGAGTACGCGCCCGACGCGGACACGGGGCCCGTGCTGCGGGCCTACATGCTCGCCGTGCGCGCGCACGACGGGCAGACCCGCGCCAGCGGCGAGGACTACGTCCACCACCCGCTCGAGGTGGCCGACATCCTCGTGGGCCTGCGGATGGACGTCGACACCATCGCCACCGCGCTCCTGCACGACGCCCTGGAGGACAACCCGCTGTCGAAGGAGGAGATGTCGGCCGAGGTGGGGCCGGTCATCACCGAGCTGGTCGACGGGGTCACCAAGATCGGGAAGCTGAAGTTCCGGTCGAAGGAGGAGCTCCAGGCCGAGAACTTCCGCAAGATGATGATCGCGATGAGCCGGGATCTGCGCGTGATCCTGGTGAAGCTCGCGGATCGGCTGCACAACATGCGCACGCTCGAGGGCCACCGCCCCGAGAAGCGACAACGCATCGCCGAGGAGACCCTCGAGGTCTACGCCCCCATCGCGAACCGGCTCGGCCTGCACGGCATCAAGACCGAGCTCGAGGATCTGTCCTTCCAGGCCATCGATCCCGACACCCACGCCCGCGTCGTCGACTTCCTGGAGGAGACGGCCGCCAACCGCGAGACCTACATCGCGGACGTGAACGCCCGGCTCCAGGATCTGCTCGCCCGCAACGGCATCGAGGGGAAGATCTCGGGTCGCGCCAAGGCGCCCTCGAGCATCTGGCGCAAGATGCGGAAGAACAAGGTGGACGTGGCCGACGTGCCCGACATCCTGGCCTTCCGCGTGCTGCTGCCCACCCTGGGCGACTGCTACGCCGTGCTGGGGCTGGTGCACGCCGACTTCCCGCCGGTGCCGGGGCGCATCAAGGACTACGTCGCCCGGCCCAAGGCCAATGGGTACAAGTCGCTCCACACCACGGTGATCGGCCCCAACGAGCGGCGCATCGAGATCCAGATCCGCACGTTCGAGATGCACGGCGTGGCCGAGCAGGGCATCGCCTCGCACTGGCGGTACAAGGAGGGCCACCTCGCCCTGGATCCGAAGGACGTGGTGGAGATCAGCCGCATCCGGGAGGCCTTCGAGACGGCCCAGGAGGCGTCCGACGCCACCGAGTTCATGGACACGGTGAAGCGGGCCTTCTACGCCGACGAGGTCTTCGTCTTCACGCCGGCGGGGGAGGTGAAGCGCTTCCCCCTGGGCGCCACGCCGCTCGACTTCGCCTACGCCGTGCACTCCGACGTGGGCGATCACTGCGTGGGCGCGCGCATCGACGGGCGCATGGTGCCGCTCGAGCACACGCTCGAGTCCGGGCAGACGATCGAGATCCTCACCAACGTCAACCAGCACCCGCGGCGCGACTGGCTCGAGATCGCCAAGACCAGCAGCGCCATCGCGAAGATCCGGCGCTGGCTGCGACGGCAGGAGGAGAGCACCGCCCAGCGCATGGGCCGCGACATGCTCGAGAACGAGCTGGAGCGCGTGGGGTGGTCGCTCGAGAAGGTGGAGCGCGACGGCCTCACCGGGCCCTACCTGAAGAAGCGCGGCCTCAAGGAGGCCGGTCCGATCTTCGCCGAGATCGCGCGCGGCACCCGGCCTGCCAGCGAGGTGGCCAAGGAGCTCCTCCCCGAGGACGCCTGGTTCAGCCAGCAGGAGGAGGCGCGCCGGAACCGGCTCGGCACGCTGCTCAACCGCTTCACCCGCAAGGCGCGCAGCCCCGTGCTCATCGCGGGAGAGGACGGCATCCTCGTGCACTACGCGGGCTGCTGCGCTCCGGTGCCGGGCGAGCCGGTGGTGGGCTTCATCACCCGCGGGCGGGGCATCACCGTGCACCGCGCGTCCTGCCGTCAGCTGGGCTCCCTCGACGACGCCCGCCGCATCGAGGTGGAGTGGGATCGCAAGAGCGACGCCCGCCACTCCAACACCATCGTGGTGTGGTGCGAGAACCGCACGGGCACGCTGTCGCGCATCGCCAGCGTCTGCGAGCGCCAGAAGGTGAACATCGAGCACGCCGAGGCGAAGGCCACCGGCGGCCCGCTCGCGTCGGTGGTGCTCCAGGTGGCCGTGCGCGACCTCGCCGAGCTGCAGGGCGTCATGGACAGCCTGCGCAAGCTCCCCGAGGTCTCCCACGTCGAGCGCCAGGCGAGCTGACGGCGACGCGCTAGAGGGCTTGGGCCGCCCTCGCTGCAGGGCGAAGGAGGTCGGTGATGCGAGGCTGGTGCTGCGTGGTGGGTCTGGCGGCCTGTGGGCCGACGACGTCGAGCATCGACGAGGGCACCTCCTGCGGGGACGCCGCGCCGGTGATGGAGTCCATCCAGATCACCGACGCCGGCATGCGCTCCTTCGGCGGGGTGGATCGCCCCACGGTGCAGGTGTCGGGTCTCGTCACCGACGCCGATGGCGATCTGCACATCCACACCGTGAAGGTCTGGTACGACGACCGCGAGGACGGCGAGCTGTCGGAGGAACCGGAGCTCGTGCAGCGCTTCGACCTGTCGGACTCGGTGTGCGGCGTGGAGTCCGCCACGCTCGGCATCCTGCTGCCGGTGGGCGGCAGCGACGTGCCGCCGGGCACCGACGTGGAGTTCGGCCTCGTCATCGTCGACGCCGCCGGCCACGCCACGAACGGCGGCGAGCCGGTCTTCGGTCTCGGGCGCACGCCCGAGGAATAGGGTCCGGCGCACGCCCGGCGCACGCCCGGCGGCGCTTGGGCGGATCGGACCTGCCGATCAGGCCCAGCCCGCGCGGCCTACTCGGCCGGCGGGGTCTCGGCGGGGGCCTCGCCCTCGGTGCCGGCCGCCTTCTTCTCCTCGATGGTGCGCTGCGCGTCGTTCTTCTTCTCGTTCGGGTCACGCGGCTTGGGCTCGGACCACGCGCCCGCGTCGAGGTCGCGGCAGCAGCGGAAGGAGATGGTGTCGTCGGCGTAGGTGGCGAGCAGGTCGGTGGTGTAGGCGCAGCGGGTGCCGCGCTCGGCGCTCTGCGGCAGGCCGCCCTTCACGACGTAGCGGCCCTCGTTGCGCTGGCTCGAGGTCCACTCGCGGAAGTTGCCCGACACGTCGTAGACGCCCCAGTTGGACTTGCACTGCGGGAAGTGGCCCGAGGGGTGCACGTCGTCGACGCCGTTGCCGCAGAACTCGGGGTCGAAGGTGTCGCCGTAGCTGTAGACGAAGTTCTCGGGGCCACGACAGGCCTTCTCGAGCTCCTCGGCGGTGCAGAGGCGCTTGCCCTGATCGGTGCAGAGCTCGTTCGCCTTGCGCCAGGTGATGGCGTACTCGGGCGGCGCGCCGGCCAGGTTCGGGTACTCGAACATGTCGATGAGGAAGGCCGGCAGCTCGGCGGCGGCCGCGGGGGGCCCGCCCACCTCCTGCAGCTCCTGCGTGAGGCGGCCGGTGAGGTACTGGCCGGCGGGGACGTACCGCATGTTCGGCGGGTGGTCCTTCAGCAGCTCGCGCGCCTCCTCGGGGCTCACGCGGGCGTGGCTCTCGAGGATCTGGTTGCGCATCGCGATGTCGGCCTTGATCGCCTCCTGGTAGGGGTCGATGGCCGACTGCTGGTAGACGACGGCGGCCACCGCGGCGACCACCACGGTGCCCAGGCCGACCACGATCTTGATGAACATGCTCGTGTCGGCGTCGCTGTCGTCGTGGTAGCCCTCGAAGCAGCGCTGGATGTCGGCCGCGAGATCGGCGGGCGTGGGGTGACGATCGGAGGCCGCGGGCGACAGGGCCACCTCGACCACGTCGTCGACGTGCTTGGGCAGGCCCTCGCGCTTCTGGCGGGGCGGCAGGTAGGTGCCCAGCGGGGGGGCGCCGGTGAGCAGCTCGTAGAAGAGCATGCCGATGGAGTAGACGTCGGCCGCCGGGGTGATGGCGGGCTCCACGCCCTTGAGCTCGGGGGCGAGGTAGTGCCCCTCGGCGCGCGCGAACTCGTCCTCGCCCATGGCGTCGTCGGGGACCAGATCCCACAGGCCCACGCCGATGAGCTTGACCTCGATGACCACGTTCTTGCCGCCGGGGCCGGTGCGGCGCATCGCCACGAGCACGTGCTCGGGGCGGATGGCGCGGACGACGGAGCCGGCGCTGTTCGACGCGCTGGCGGCCTCGCAGACGCCCATCGCGATCTGGGCGGCCTCGCGCAGGGTGAACTCGCCGTTCTGCGACTTCACCTCGTCCATGAGCTCGCGGAGGGTCTGGCCCTCGAAGTCCTCCATCGTGACGAAGGCGACGCCGGCGTGCTGGCCGAGCTCGCCCAGGCGGAGGAGGTTCTTGTGCTCCACGCTGCGCGCGAGCTTGAAGGCCGCGATGATCGCGTCCTTGTGCTCGCGCCCGGCGATGCGCGGATCGAGCATGATCAGGCGGACGCGGTTGTCGTGCCGCAGGTGGCGGCAGCGGTAGGTCACGCCGAGCGGGCCCTCGTCGAGAAGCTCGATGATCTCGTACTTCTCCGCGAGCACTTCCCCAGGGGCGTACTCGAGCTGCAGCTTCGCCACGTCGCCTCTCCCTCGCGGATCCCGGCCCTGAGGCGCCGTGGGGCGCCGGCCGCGACCCCTTTTACCTCGATGGTGCCCTCCAGGGAAAGCCCTGCCGTGACAGGACCGCCCCGGCGTCGTGACGCGGCCCCCTCGCGGTGCTAGTCGGCGGCCCCGCCCGCCGGGACGCCGACCATCCCAGGAGGACTGCCGTGGACGCCCACCAACGCACCGTGACCACGATCAAGGGCCTGGCGATGGACGCCGTGGAAGCGGCGAAGTCCGGCCATCCCGGCATGCCGATGGGCGCTGCCGACATGGGCGTGGTGCTCTTCCGGCGCTTCCTCAAGCACGATCCCGCCGACCCCACCTGGTTCGACCGCGATCGCTTCATCCTGTCGGCCGGCCACGGCTCGATGCTCATCTACAGCCTGCTCCACCTGTCGGGCTACGACCTGTCGCTCGACGACCTCAAGGCCTTCCGGCAGTGGGGCAGCCGCACGCCGGGCCACCCCGAGCACGGCCACACGCCCGGCGTCGAGACCACCACGGGGCCGCTGGGCCAGGGCTTCGCCACGGGCGTGGGCATGGCCATCGCCGAGCGGTGGATGCGTGAGACCTGGGGCGCCGACCTCTGCGACCACTGGATCTACGCCATCGTGTCGGACGGCGACCTCATGGAGGGCATCTCCAGCGAGGCCGGGTCGCTGGCGGGCCACCTGGGGCTCGGCCGGCTCGTGTACCTCTACGACGACAACGAGATCAGCATCGACGGGTCCACCGGCCTGGCCTTCACCGAGGACCGGCTCGCGCGCTTCGCCGCCTTCGGCTGGCACGTGCAGGCGGTGGACGGCCACGACCCCGAGGCCATCGCGGCCGCGGTGGAGGCCGCCCGCGCCGAGACCGACCGCCCCTCGCTCATCGCCTGCCGCACCGTGATCGGTCAGGGCAGCGCGAAGGAGGGCACCTCCGCCACGCACGGCGCGCCGCTGGGCGCCGAGGACGTGGCCGCCACCAAGGCGCGCCTGGGCCTCGACCCGGCCCGCACCTTCGTCGTGGACCCGGTGGCGGCGCAGTACCTGCGTGAGCACGCCGGCGCCTCGGCCCGCGGAGCCTGGCAGGCCCGCCTGTCGGCCCACCCCGACCGTGCGCGCTTCGAGGCCATGCTCGCCGGCGACGGCGAGGCGCTCGTGGACGCGGTGGCCTGGCCCGACTTCCCCGCCGGCAAGGGCATCGCCAGCCGCAAGGCGTCGGCCGCCTGCCTCAAGGCCATCGTGGCCGCGGCACCCCAGGTGCTGGGCGGGTCCGCCGACCTGGCCGGCAGCAACGGCGTGGGCATCGGCCTGCCGTCGCTGTCGCCCACCGACTTCGCCGGCGCGCGCACCGTGCACTTCGGCGTGCGCGAGCACGCGATGGCCGCCGCCGCGAACGGCATGGCCCTGCACGGCGGCGTGCTGCCCTACGTGGCCACCTTCCTCATCTTCCACGACTACATGCGGCCCGCGGTGCGCCTGTCGTGCCTGATGAAGCAGCGCGTGGTCTACGTCTACAGCCACGACTCCTTCCACCTCGGCGAGGACGGGCCCACCCACCAGCCCATCGAGACCCTGCTCGCGCTGCGGTCCATCCCCGACATGCACGTCTTCCGCCCCGCCGACGCGGCCGAGACGATCGAGGGCTGGAAGGCCGCGCTGCGCCGCACCGACGGGCCCACCGCGCTGGTGCTCACGCGCCAGGACCTGCCCACCCTCGACCGCTCCGTGGTGGGGGCCGTGGAGGGTGCCGCCCGCGGTGCCTACGTGCTGGCCGATGCGGCCCGCATCCCCGACGTGGTGCTCATCGCCACGGGCTCCGAGGTGCCGCTGGCCCTCGAGGCGCGCGACGCCCTGAAGGCGCTCGACGTGGAGGCCCGCGTGGTCTCGGCGCCGTGCCTGGAGCTGTTCGCGGCGCAGACGGCCACCTACCGGGCCGAGGTGCTCCCCGCGGGCGTGCCCCGCGTCTCCATCGAGGCGGGCAGCACGCTGGGCTGGCACCGCTGGGTGGGCGAGGACGGCGCCACCGTGGGTATCGACCACTTCGGCGCGTCCGCGCCCGCCGAGGTGCTCGCCGAGAAGTTCGGCTTCACCGCCGCTCACGTCGTCGAGGTCGTCGAGGAGCTGCTGGGTCGCTGACCTCGTCGGCTTCCTCGTCCGCCGGGTCGCGCCCGGCCTCGGGCGGGGGCTCGATCAGGGCGTGCAGCCCGCAGCGTCGCTCGGGCACCGCGGTGGCCGGGAACCAGCCGACGTGCTTCGCCGTGCACGAGGGGCAGGGCGGCTCGAAGGTCTCGTCGCAGACGAGCACCTCCTCCACGGTGTCGGGCCGGGCGAAGCGCAGGCCGCGCTCGTCGAGGGTGCCGGCGAAGCGCGCCCACACGGGCAGGGCGGCCTGCGACCCGGCGAGGCCCAGGCTGCCGCGGTCCTGGCCCACCCAGGCCGCGATCACCACCTGGGGGTCGAAGCCCACGAACCAGGCGTCGCGGCCGTCGTCGGTGGTGCCCGTCTTGCCCGCCCAGTCGCCGCCGATGCCGAGGCTGCGCGCGCGCTGCGCCGTGCCGCGGTCGAGCACGCCCTGGAGCATGCGGGTGACCACGGCCGCCGAGCGTGGCGTGGCCACGCGACGGGCGAGGGGATCGCCCGTGAGCCGGACCGCGCCGTCCACGCCGAGCACGCGGTGGACGAGGGTGGGCGCGCGGCGCTCGCCGCCGGCGGGCAGCACGGTGTAGGCGCCGGCGACCTCGAGGGGCGTGGCGGGGAAGGCCCCCAGCGCCACGGACGGCAGCGAGGTGGCCTCCGACAGGCCCACCGCCCGCAGGGTGCGCTGCACCTCGGGCCACCCCAGGGCGCGCGCCAGGCGCACGAAGGGCAGGTTGCGGCTCTGCTCCAGGGCGCGACCGAGCGGCAGCTCGCCCAGGTGCGTGCCGTCGTAGTTGCGGGGCGACCAGCTGCGGCCGTCGAGCACCACCGTGAGCGGGTCGTCGTCCACGCGGCTGGCGGGCGACAGGGCGGGGTCGGCGTCGAGCGAGGCCAGCAGCATCAGCGGCTTGACCGTGGAGCCCGGCTGGCGGCGTGCCCGCACCGCGCGGTTGAAGGGGCTGGTGCCGAAGTCCTTGCCGCCCACCAGGGCCAGCACCCTGCCCGTGGCGGCCTCCAGCACCACCATCGCGCCCTCGGCGTCCTCGTCGCCCAGCGAGGCGAGGCCGTCGGTGACCGCCCGCTGCGCTGCACGCTGCAGGTGCGGCTGCACCGTGGTGTGCACCGCGTCGCCCGCGCCCACGGTGAACGTGGCGCCCAGCAGGCGCCCTGTCTCCTCCAGGGCGGCGTCCACGGCCCAGGGGGCCCGCCACGAGGCGCTGGGAGGCGTGGCGATGGTGGTGAGCCCCTCGGCGCGCGCGAGCTCGGCCTGCGCCTCGGTGAGGGCGTGCACGGCCACCATGCGGTCGATCACCTGGTTGCGTCGGCGCGCGGCCTGCTCCGCGTCGCGCAGCGGGGACCAGACGTTCGGCGAGGCGATCACCCCGGCGATGGTGGCGGCCTCGCCCACGGTGAGGCTGCCGGCCGCCTTGCCGAACCAGGCGCGGGAGGCCTGCTCCACGCCGTGCAGCGCCACGCCCCCCACGTGCCCCAGGTAGACCTCCGACAGGTACAGCTCCAGCAGGGCGTCCTTGTCGAGCAGCGACTCCAGGGCCGCGGCGTAGAAGACCTCGCGCACCTTGCGGCGCACGGTGCGCTCGCGGCCCAGGAAGAGGTTCTTGGCCAGCTGCTGGGTGAGCGTGGACCCGCCGTGCAGGTCGCGGCCGCGCAGGTTGTGCACCAGGGCGCGCACGATGCCCACGGGGTCGACGCCCACGTGGTCGTGGAAGCGGGCATCCTCGATGGCGAGCACGGCGGTGGGCAGCTCGGGCACCACGTCGTCCAGCGTGACGGGGGTGCGCCTGCGGTCCAGATCGCCGAGCGTGGCCAGGGGCACCGGGCGCAGGGTGACCCCCGAGGAGGGCTCCGTGGCGGCCACGCCGTTCCCGAGGATGCGGACGCGCTGGCGCACGCCCGCCACCGTGATGCCGGGCAGGTCGAGGCCCTCGGTCCAGATGTGGACGTTGCCGTCCTCGGCCACCGCGAAGCGGCCGGGCGCGTCGGCCTTGGCCGCCTGCTCGTACCCGGCGGCGATCAGGTCGGCGACGAGCTCGTGCTGGGGGTAGGGCTGGCCCCGCTCCACCCGCACGGGCGCCGACCACACCACCGTGGGCACGCTCTCGGGGGGGTGGGCGATCCACGCCGCCACCTCCCGCCGCGCCTCGAGGAAGAGCACCGCCCCGAGCAGGGCCACGCCCAGCACCACACCGCCCACCACCACGGCGAGCTCGGTGCGCCACGCGAGGGGCGCACGGGCGGGCTTGGCCTTCGACCGGGCCTTCGCGGGCGCGGCCTTGGCCTTCGGCGTGGAGGAGCGCTTGCGCGCCGGGGCAGGGGGCTTGCCCGGGGACTTGCGGGGCATCGGAGGGCCGCGGGGGAGGGAGGGGACGGTAGCACGGCCGCGGATCCGCCGTGCTCGCCCTCCCTCAGAAGGCCAGCGGCACGAAGGCCACCAGCACCAGCGCGGTGCCCATCACGGCCACGGGGAGCAGGATGTGCTCGTGCCGGGCCCAGAAGCCCGCGCCCTCCGGCAGGTCGTCCTCGTCGGCGGCGTCGCCCACCACCAGGCGCGTGAGCAGGTGGTTCAGGGCCACGGGCGGCGTGAGGTAGCCGAGCTCGAAGGCCACGAGCACCACCATCCAGAAGTGCAGCGGCTCCACGCCGTTGTCGTAGGCCACGTGGGCGATGGTGGCGCTCACGAGGATCACGGCGCCGTAGGGGTCCATGAGCATGCCGATGATCACCAGCATGCCGGTGAGCAGCATCATGGTGGGCACGGGACCGCCGAGGTCGGCGGGCACCATGGCCATCACCTCGCTGCGCTCCACGATGCCGCCGAAGCCCACCGACAGGCCCATGAGCGCGAGCAGGGCGCCGATGTGCACGGTGGTCTCGGTGGTGGCGCCGGCGAGGCGCTGGCCGATCGGCAGCCTGTCGTGCGGGCGCACGCCCTCCCACACGAGGAAGAGCAGCAGGATGACCAGCAGGATGCGGCTGGCCGAGTGCTCGTCCATCCAGGCGTCGAGGACGAGGCCGTAGGCGAGCACGGTGACCACGAGCACCACCGCGTAGGGCACCATCGCCCGCGCCGCCGTGAGCATGCCCGCCATCGCCTCGCCCACCGGCGCCATCGTGAGCGGATTGCGGCGCGACAGCAGCAGCACGCCCACGAACAGCACCGCGGTGAGGGCGAAGACGCCGTAGCCGGCGTTGAAGAGCTCGGTGGTGGTGACCTGCTTGTTGAGCGAGGCCACGATCACCACGAGCAGGCAGGGCGACAGCACCACGCCCAGGCTGCCCGACATCGCCGTGGCGGCCAGGGCGAGCTGGTTGCGCGCGCCCGAGGCCCGCAGCTCCTCGTAGATGATGGCACCCGCCGCGATGACGAAGATGCCCGAGGCGCCGGAGTAGGCGGTGGGCAGCGCGCTCGCGACCACCACCACGGCCACCATCAGCTCGGGCGCGAGCTTCCAGGGCCGCAGCAGGTCGAAGGACAGGTGGGCCAGGCGGGTGCGCTTGAGCAGCATGCCCGCCCACACGAACAGGCCCACCTGCAGGTAGAGCCCGGCCTGCTCGGTGAGCTTGTCGAGGTAGATCGCCAGGCCCGAGGGGTGGTTCTCGGCGCCGAGGAACCAGGCCGAGGCCACCAGGGCCATGATGGCGTAGAGCGGCACCGTGAGCAGCGCCTTGGCCCACGAACCGCCGGGCGTGAGCTCGGGCGAGGGCGTGAAGAGGTGACGGGCCGACAGAGCCGCCATCGCACCGAAGCCCGCCGCCCACACGAGCGCCAGCTCGGGCAGCTCGGTGTCGACGCCGCTGGCGCTCACGATCTGGTAGCGGAAGAGGCAGGAGGTCATCGCGAGCAGGTTCGCGACGATCTGCGCCCCCTCGCTCACCTTCTCGTCGGCCGCCGTCTTCACCGGCCGCAGCGCGATGTGGGCGCGCAGGGCCGAGGCCGTGGCGGCGCACAGGGCGATGAGCAGGATGAGGCTGGGCTTCGCCAGGCGGCGCCCCCAGTCGGTGACCACGGCCAGCGTGGTGTCGACCCCGCGGAAGACCTTCAGCGCCGGGGTGATCATCCCCAGCAGCTCGGCGTGGCGGGTGTGCTCGCCCTCGCAGCGTGCCTTCGCGGCCGCGATGGCGGCGTCGCTGGGGCCGGCGTCGTCGCCGAAGAGATCGTCGAGCAGGGCGTCGTCGCCCCCCTCCGCGGCGGGCGCGGGGGCCTCGTCGGGGGCGGCCTCGTCGGCAGCGGCCTCGCCGGGACCGTCGTCGAAGAGGTCGTCGAGCAGGGCGTCGTCGGCGGACCTAGGGCCGTCGTCGGCCTGGCCGATGGTGGCGACGTCGCAGTCGGGCTCCGGCGGGTCGTAGCGGACCTCGGCGTAGCCGGGCCAGACCTCCTCACCGACCGCCATGAGGCGGGCCTGGATCATCTCGCTGGTGCCCTGGGCGACCACGAGCAGCAGCACCGCCAGGGCGGGCAGGGTGGACAGCCAGGTACGCAGGGCGCTCGGCGCGACGGCGTCGTCGTGGTGCACGGGGCCTTCCGGTCAGTCGGCGAGGAGGTCGTCGAGGAGATCGGGCTCCACGAGATCTTCCGGGGCCTCGTCGTCGGGGAAGGTGCCCAGCGCGCCGAAGGGCGTGCGGTGGCCCGTGGCGGCCGTCCAGATGCGGTCGGACTCGAAGCGCACGATCCGGGAGGCGTACACGTCGAGCATGCGCCACCGGCTGTCGGGCGGGTCGGTGGCGACGGCGTGGGCGTGGCGGACGATGGCCTTGCGCAGGGCCTCGGTGTGGCCCACGGTGGCGGCCGTCTGCGCGGTGAAGGCGGCGGGAAGGCGCACGCGGGCCGCCTCGCCCTTGGCCATCGAGGCCTCGAAGGTGGCCCAGGCGTCGCCGGCGCCGGGGGCCGTGGGCTGCAGGGCCCACACGCTGGCCTTCATCGCGGCGGGGGCGCCCCACCAGGCGTCGTCGTCGAGGCAGTCGGCGGCGCGCACCACCTCGGCGGGGATCGACAGGGGCACGCCCACCCGGCCGGCGATGGGCAGGTCGTGCACCACGGCGAGCACGCCCGCCGACAGCCCCAGCATGTAGGTGAGCTGGTCGGCCGTGTGCTTGAGCTTCGGGCAGTCCTCGCCGGGGGCGGGGATGCCGTAGGCGTCGCGCAGGATGCTGTGGGCCTCGAGGTAGCGCTCGGCGGCCACCTCGTGAAGCCGGCCGAGGCGGGCGTCGGCGTCCTTGGCGCCCGTGACGTCGCCGGCCTTCATCGCGCGGGCGAGCTCGAGCTCGGCCTCCCACACGGGCTCGTCGAGGCACATGGCAGCCGACATCGTGGTCATCACGCTGGCCTTCAGGGCCTTGGGTGACACCCCGCTGTAGGCGGCGATCATCCCGCCGAAGGCCTCGCCGGAGGCGCAGCCCAGGCCCACGTCGCCGAGCTCCATCACCTTGGGGAGCACCAGATCGGAGGTGGTGTCAGCGAGCACGCCGCCGACGAGCTTGTTGCAGCCGCCGGCGAGCAGGCCTGCGCCGATCAGGGCGACGAGGCGAGCGGTCATGGGGTCTCACTCCTTGGGGTCGGCGCACTCCGCACGGGTGCCGTCGGACGCGCAGCGCACCCGGCGCATCAGGCCGAGGATCAGCTTGTCGTACACCCCGCGGTCGCGCAGCGCGAGCCTCACGCGGAGGAACTTCTCCTCGTAGCCGGGCTTGTCGGCGTCGGGGATGTCGAGCATGTGCTTCGCCACCTTCTCCTCGGAGGCGCGCACGAGCTTCATGGCGCTGTCGAAGTGGCCGTAGGCGTACTCGCGGCCCCACTGGCCGAAGCCCTCGGGGAAGCGGTCGTGACGCAGCACCAGCTGCAGGGTGAGCTGGGCGAGGGGGAAGTCGATGATGCCGCCCTTGTCGCCGATGCCGCGGTACAGCTCGAGGGGCTCGAAGGCGGTGGCGGGGCAGTAGGCGGTGTCGACCGAGCCCGAGTTGTACATGGGGCCGAAGGTGGCGGTGGTGGCCGTCTTGGTGGACATGCCCACCTCCTTCGCCATCGTGGCCGCCGCCTCGTCGTTGCCGATGATCGCGATGGACTTGCCGGCCAGGTCCCGCGTGTGGCGCCAGGCCTTGTCCTTCGTGAACAGCAGGATGGCGCCGCCCGGGAAGATGCCGCCCGTCTCGTACTCGCCGGCCGTCATCTTGGCCGCGAGCTTGGGGTCCTTGAGGTAGGCCAGGGTGGACTTCAGCCAGTCGTACCGGGGCAGGGCGCCGATGGCCTCGATGGTGGAGGTGGGCAGGCCGAAGCGCCGCACCATCACGCCGGTCATCACGGCGCCGTCGCACTTGCCGGCCACGAGGTCCTCGACGGCCGTCTTCTCCTCGATGTCGGCGCGGAGCTTGATCGTGACGCCCTTCGCGGCGGCCTCGATGGCCATCGACTGGGCGTTCTTGTAGGCGGCGCCGCTGGTGCCCATGGGGTCGTAGACGCAGATGAGGCGCTCCTCGGCGGCGGCCACGCGGGGGGCCAGGCTGAGGACGGCGGCGAGGGCGAGCAGGGCGCGGCGCATGGGATCTCCTCGGGTCGCGGACCGGCGGGGCTGGGCACCCGCCGTCGTACGGTGGGGACCGGGGGCTCGTGCGCACCGACAGGGCGCACACGGTGGGGTCCCCGACGCCAAAGCCCGCGACGGCGCCGTGTATTCCTGGCTCACGGGCGATGCACGCACGGGTGTGCCAAGGAAGCGTGGTCGGGCCCGCCTAGGGGGTCTCGGCGCGCGGCGCCCGCAGCGCCGGGCTCCAGGGGGCCGCCGCCTGGGCACCCGGGCGCGCATCCCACACGCGCACGCCCAGCGAGGGCCAGACGGGCGCGCTCCCGAGCCCCTCGCCCAGGCCCGTGAGCGGGAGGTGCACGTCGAGCAGCAGCTCCACGCCGGGCGCGGGACGTCCGCGCAGCGACACGGCCGCCGTCACCCCCCGCAGGTCCATGCCGAAGCCGCCGCCCACCGCGAGCTGGGGGATCGGCTTGCCCAGCAGCGACAGCGACATCCCCGCGTGCAGGATGTGGGGGGCGCCCCCGCCGAGGTCGCCACGCACGGCGATGTCGATCGGGCGGGTGATCACGTAGCTCTCGTAGAAGAGCGAGCCATAGAAGCCCGCCTCACGGGCGTCGAGCCAGCGGTAGGAGGAGGGGTCGCCCGCGGTGGTGTCCATCCGCACGCCGAAGCCGTGGTGGGTGCGGCGTCGCGGGCCGTGGAAGAGGAACCACAGGTCCGTGGACAGGTGGCGCAGGCGGTAGCTGGGCTCGGTGGACGGGGGGCCGGTGACCAGCGTGGTGCCCACGTCCACCACCATGCCGAAGACGAACCGGCCTTTCGGGGACACGGCGAAGGGCAGGGCCGCCTCCGCGTCGAGGAAGCTGAGCGTGCCGTCGCCGAACACCCCGTGCCAGGCGACGGCGGCCGTGCCGCGCCGGGGGGCGCGGGGGGTGTAGGGCGTGTCCCAGCGGGCGACGAAGGCGTCGTCCTCCTGCGCGCGTGCGGTCGGGGTGCCCAGCGTGAGGAGGCCGGCGAGGGCGGCGGTCACCAGGGACATGACAGATCCCCCGACAGCGTGGCGAGGGGCGTCGCGGGCCAGTCGCCCACGCGACCCACCTGCTCCGGCACCTGCTCGAAGGCCCGGGGCGGCATCGCGAGCACGAAGCGGTCCTTCGCGGTGGTGCCCCCGCGCCTCGACGGCGCCCCCGCGGTGACGAGGACCTCGAAGACCGGCTCGGCGAAGATCACCTCGAGCAGGTGGCTGCGGCGTGGCACCCGCTGCAGGCTCCAGGGCTGCACGAGCCCCCCTCCCTCCGCCACGCCCTGCACGTGGTCGGCCATCGCCTCGGCGTCCACGGGCTCCGAGAAGGCGAGGAGTGCGGACTGGGTGCGCAGCAGGCCGGAGTCCTGGTCGGTGGGCAGGCTGCCCAGCAGCGCGAAGCCGGGACCGGTGGTGAACCGCGTGGCGACGGGGAGCGTGGCGCCGAGGTCGTCGGTCTGGCGGTGCCAGCCCAGCACGCGGTCCTCGTCCACGCCGCGCAGCTCGTAGGCGTGTCCGGGGGCGAGGCGCGCCTTCGGACGCACGCGCACGCGGTCGCCCTCGAGCGCGGCGTCGACGGGGAGGTCCTCGCCCGTGGTGAGGTCGCGCAGGAGGATGCCTTCGGTGGGGGGCAGCGCGTCCGCAGGCAGCGTGCTGCCGCGCAGCACGATCTCGACGTCGAGCGGCACCGACGTGGACCCGGGCACCGGGGAGACGCCGTAGGTGCAGTCGGGCGGGTACGAGCAGGCGGCGTGCAGGCCGAGCACGGTGGCGATCGTGCCCAGGGCGAGGACGGCCAGCACGGATCGGACGGGGGCGTGGGCGGACACGCGGGCTCCGGGAGCGGGGACACTGCCACGTGGCGCCAGGCGTCCCACCTGTCACCCCGCACGGAGGATACGCGGTTGCGTGCCGGCCGGGCGGGGCTATCCGGGCCGGATGCGACACGTCCTCCCCCTGATGGCGCTGCTGTCTGCCTGCTCCGCGACGCGCGGTGGGCAGCCCGTCCGGCTGGTGGAGGACGACACGGGGGCCGACGACACCTCCGACACCTCGGGCGGCAAGGACACCTCGGGCGGCAAGGACACCGCGGGTGGCAGCGACACGTCGGACACCGGGGACACGTCGGACACGGGCGACACCTCGGACACGTCCGACAGCGGCGACACGTCCGACACCGGGGGCGTTCCCGAGCGTGCCGACATCCTCCTGGTGGTCGACGACTCGGCGTCGATGCAGCTCGACCAGAGCAAGCTCGCGGCCGCCTTCGCCGCCTTCGTGGGGCCGCTGGAGGCGGCGGGGTCGGACTGGCGCATCGGGGTGGTCACCACCGACACAGACCTCGTGATCCGGCGGGGCCGCCTGGTGAAGGTGGCAGGCTACGCGTGGATCGACAGCAGCACGCCGAACCGGCAGGCGGTGTACGAGCAGCTGGTGCTGCGGGGCACCTCGGGATCCGGCACCGAGCGCGGCCTGCTGGCCGCCTACCTGGCGATCACGCAGCCCGACGCGGAGATCCAGACGGCGAACGCGGGCTTCCTGCGGCAGGACGCCTCGCTGGACATCCTCGTCGTGTCGGACGAGGACGACGGCTCCGCGCCCCAGGTCACCGCCGCCGACGTGGGCGCGCTGCTCGAGGGGGAGGCCGCCACGCGCGGGCTGCACGTGCGGCTGTCGGCCATCGTCGGTCCGGCGCCCACCGGGTGCACGTCGGGCTCGAAGTCTGCCAGCCACGGGCCGGCCTACCTCACCGTGGCCACACGCACCGGCGGATTCACCGGCTCGATCTGCGACGACGACTGGGACCCCCTGCTCGCCGCCTTCGCCGCCCGCGTGCTCACGCCCTGAGCACGACGCGCCGGGTCCGTGGTGCGGACCCGGCGCGCGGCCTCGCGGGGCGAGGCGTCAGTCGAGGTAGCCGACCACCAGGGTGCCCGAGCGGGTGACGCCCGAGAAGGCGTCGAGGGTGAAGTACAGCGTCTCGCCCGCGGTCACGTCCACCGTGGTGTGCTCGCCGCGCTGGGCGCAGGTGAGCGCCGCGTCGGGATCCACGCACTGGCCGGAGGTGACGAAGACCCCGAGGTCGGTGCCGGTGGGCACCTCCACCCACACGTCCACCGTGCCGGTCTGGGGCGCCGTCCACACCACCGCGGCCTCGCCTCCGCGCGCCGGGCTGTAGGCGTACTTGCAGGTGGGCTCGGCCAGCGAGGGCAGGCCGTCGAGGTCCACCGCGTAGCGCAGCGTGCCCTCCACCGCGGTGCCGTCGGCGGCGAGGTCACCCACCTCCAGGCCGCCGCAGGCGTCGAAGGCGTCCACCACGCAGGTGCCGGCATCGCAGGCGAGCCCGGCCTGGCAGCGGCTGCTGCTGCCGGTGACGTCGCAGGCCTCGTCGAGGTTCCGGGTGGCGGGGATGACCACGTCGGCAGTGGGGCTCAGGGCGTCGCGCGCGTCCCCCACCCAGGCGGTGGCCGACAGCAGGTCGGTGGTCTCGGTGCCGCCCCAGCCGGGCACGCGCACCACGGCGGTGTACGTGTCGCCGCTCCAGGTCACCTCCACCTGGTCGCCGTACGACCGCCCCACCTTGGCCTCGTGGGTCCAGGCCGTGCCGTCGGCGTCGGCGCCGTGCACGAACACGTCGTCGAGGTCGTGGTCGGGGTCCACGCCCGTGAGCGTGAAGACCGCCGCGCGGCCGGGGGAGGGGAAGGTGAGCGCGAAGGCGTCGAGGGTGGGGTCGTGCTCGACGCAGGTGCCCGCGTCGCAGGAGCTGCCCGCCACGCACCGGTCCACGGTGTCGTCGCCGCTGCAGGTCTCACCGGTCTGCGCCAGCGGCGGCACCACCACGTCCACGGGAGCGCCGAGCAGGCCGGGCAGGTCGCGCGGCGTGAGGCGCAGCACCAGGGCCTCGTCGCCCTGGGCGAGGCTGGGGAAGCTCACGGTGCGGGTGGCCTGCAGCTCGCCGTACACGGGCTCGGGGAAGGTCTGGTAGGCGCCGCGCAGGGTGAAGGGCTCCCCGTCGCGCTGCACCTCGACCCGCAGGTCGAAGGCGTCGGCGTTCGTGTCGGCCACCGTGAGCTCCACGGCCACGTCCTTGTCGCCGAGGCGATGGGCCACGGCCGTCACGATGCGCGGGGCCTCGTTCTGCTCGCACACGCCGGACAGGCCGCACGTGAGCTCGGCTTCCAGGTCGCAGATCGTGGACACGTCGGTGCGCTCGCAGCCCTCGCCCTCGGGCAGCGGCAGGGCCAGCTGCACGGTGAGCGGCGCGCTGCGCAGGCCCTCGTCGTCGGCCAGGTCGACCTCGACGTGGCTGAACGGGGCCGGATCGAAGTCCTCGAGGGGGCCGGTGCCGCGGAAGAAGGCCTTGCCGCGGGGGCTGGGCACCATGCGGTTGGCGGGCAGGTACTGGGTGGTGCGGCCCGAGGCGTTGCTGAAGGTCAGGGTGACCATCTTCACGTCGCCGTCGAGGTCGGCTCCGTCCACGCGGACGTCGGTGCTGGGGAAGGGCCAGATCACGCTGGGCTTGAAGTCCACCGCGAAGACGTGGGGGGCGGTGGGCTGCTTGCACGCCGTGCCGCCCTGCAGGGCCGGGCCGCACACCATGCCGGTGTCGCAGGCCGCGAGGTCGTCGTCCGGCGTGCAGGCCTCGCCCTCGGCGAGCACGCCGCGGGGCACCTCGGTCCAGGGCAGCGTGACGGTGTCGGACTCGAGCCCGGCGCCGTCGAAGAGCTTCACGGTGACCTGGGCCACCTCGCCCCAGCTCGCCGACACCGTGGCCTTGCGCGTGGCCACGAAGGCGCTGCCCGTCCAGGTGGTGGCGTCGTCGGTGAAGTAGACCGAGTTCAGCTTGCGCTGGCCGCCGTCCACCATGTCGAACACCAGCCGCATGCCGGAGGTGTCGAGGTCCGCGTCGGTGCCCTGCACCCGCACCGCGAAGTCACGGTCGTCGCGCAGCACGAGCTCGGCGCTGGTGAGCACCGGCGGGAGCGGATCGGCGCACACAGGGCCCTGGCCGAGGTCCTGGCAGGTGCTGCCCTTGGCGCAGCGGATCGGGTAGCCGTCGGCGCTGCAGGTCTCCCCGGCGGCCACGGTGGTGGCCTCGGGCTCCACGGGCAGCGCGAGCGACGGCAGGATGGTGCGGTGGCCGGCGTGGTCCTCGACGCCCAGCGTCACGGCCGCCACGTACTGCGGCGACGACAGGAAGCCGTGCACGTACTGCTGCCAGGTGAAGGTGAACCGGCCGTCGGCCTGCACGAGGTCGGCGGTCTCCACGAGCACGGGCGTCTCGCCGGGGTCGTCGCCCCAGACGTGGCCCTCGACGTGGTCCACGCGCAGGATCCAGAGGCGCTCCACGTCGCCGTCGGCATCGGTGCCCGTGATCGTGTGCAGGACCTCGTCGTTCGCCACGTAGCGGGCGGTGTGGGTGGAGACCTCGGGGGCCTCGAAGGCCACGCACACGGGGGCGTCGCCGGGCAGGCAGGCAGACCCGCTCGCGCAGGGGGCGGCCTCGCCGCAGGCCTCGCCCACGGCGGCCTCGCGACCCACCGGGGCGGCGGTGAGCTGCCAGGTGCGACCGGGGCTCCCGCCCTGCACCAGCACCGTGAGGACCTCGCCGGCCATGGCCTCGTGCACCAGGGTGGACGACAGCGCGCCCGCGCCCTGCGCGTCACAGGCCAGCTCGGCGAGGTCGTCACAGGCGCTGCGCAGCGAGATCGTGGCTTCCGTGGTGGTGCCGGCGCCGTCGGTGGTGAAGTGCCACGTGCCCGAGGTGGGCACGGCGAAGGTGAGGACGGCCTGGGGGCCCGGCGCGCCGCCGCAGCTGGCGGACAGCGTGCCGTCGTCCGTGGGGAAGGCACCCCAGGCGAGGAAGCGGCCCTGCGCGTCGGGTCCCGCTGCGTCGAGCGAGGTCGGCGTGATGCCGAGCTCGGTGCAGGTGCGGATCACCGGGGCGGTGGGGCCTGTGTCGTCGGGTGCGTCGGTGTCGACGGAGCCGTCGTCGGTGTCGACGGGGCTGTCGTCGGTGTCGACGGGGCCGTCGTCGGTGTCGGAGACCGGACAGCCGGCCTCGCCAGGGGTGCACGCCGCGTCGGGCGCGGGGGCGCAGCCGACGGCGAGGGCGAGCAGGGGGAGGGCGACGCTTCGCATGGGAGCCTCCACGGCAGGGGTGGAGGCGTTCTAGGCGGCGTCATCGCATCCGAAAACGGCATTGTCTGCATGGCCGCATTCGGAAGACGGATGATCTCGACGTGACGGGGCTCGTTGGCCCCGACGCTACTCGGCCTTCTTTCGCGTCTTCGTGCTCTTCGCCTTGCGGGGGGCCTTCGCCGGGGGGGCAGGCGCGGGCTCCGGCTCCGACGGCACGGTGACCTCGGGCGGGGCGTCGACGGGGGAGTCGGCCGGCACGGCGGCCATCTGCAGACGGCCCTTGTCGCCGGCGAACTGCACGAAGCTGATGACGATGGCCTGCTCGGGCTGCGACGAGGTGATCACGCCCTGGCTGCGCAGCGCCTCGATCTCGGCGCCCAGCTGCACCCGGCTGAAGGCCTCGCTGCCGAACTTGTCGACCAGGTGGTCGTAGAGCTGGAAGTTGTTGCCGTTGCGGAAGGGGTTGGGGCCCGACAGCGCGTAGGCGGCCGAGGGGAGGTAGCTCCACTTCGCCGCGGCCTTCGCACGCTTCGCCGGCTTGGCCTTCGCGGCCCTGCGGCCCGGGGTCTTCGCGGGCGTCTCGGCCACCACGTTCGCCTCGGTGGCCTCCGGCTCGGGGGGCAGGTCGTCCACCACCGGGGCGGGCGCAGGCGTGGGGGTGGCAGCGGGCGTCGCACCCTCGAGGTCCTGCAGCTCGATCAGCGCGGCGAGCGCGGCGAGCTCGGCCTGGAGGTAACGAACGCGGGCGAGGACGGGGTTGTGGGCCATGCGAGAGGACTCCTGCGGGAAGGGAGGTGGAATGCAGGCGTCCGCGACGTTCCCCGAGGCGCTCGGCCGGCGTGACGTACGGCCCGTCGAGCCGCACGCCGGGTGTATTAGCATGATTACGCCCCCGCGTCGGTGCGTGATCGCATCGCGGCGACAACTGCGACGATCACGGTGTGGAGAGGGTCCAATGCGTGACGGGAGCCTGTCGCGATGGAACCATGAAACGGGTCGACGCGCTCGGAATCGACAGGGAAATGCACCATCCCGCGCCGCCCCGGTCCACTCCCGGGCCCGTGTCCGGGTCGCATGCGATCGCGGAAGTCCAGCCTTCGACCCTGCTTCCGGGAGGACTTGGCGCGCCGTTCCCCACGGGGCATGGGAGGGTCCGCCTGGAGTGCCCGTGTCGCGCATCCTCCCCGTCCTCGCGCTCGCCGCGTGCATGCCGGACACGCCGCTCACCCGTGACACCGACGTGCCGGTCGACCCGGGCACCGACACGTCCGATCCCGACAGCGGAGGGGGAGGCGGCAACGGGTCCGGCGGCGTGGACACCGGAGGCGACTCCGGCGACGGCACCTACGCGCTCCCGCGCGCGCCGTGGTTCTTCTACCGCGACCGCAACAGCGTCTTCGCCACGGAGGGCTACCTCGCCGACCTGGCGACCGGACGCGTGCGCAGCATGGCGGCGGGGGCCCCCGAGCGGCGCGACGTGGCGAACTACGTGCTGTCGGCCGATCGCACGCAGATCGCCTACGGGCGCTGGGTGGTGGACGGGTCCCGCTACGAGCTGGCCGTGGACTCGCTGGTGGAGGCCTCGGCCCCGCGGGTGCTGTCGGATCCAGGCCGGTACACCTCCACCACCTTCGCGTGGTCGGCGGACGGCACCCGGGTGGCGTACGTCGAGGAGCAGACGAACGCCGTGCCGGGGCGCACGATGCTGGTGTCGGTGGACGGCAGCAGCCGCCTGGAGCTCGCGGCGGCGGGGCGGAGTGTCGACTTCTCGTCCGATGGGGCCTGGCTGGCGTGGACCGAGCGGGATGGCAAGGGCGGGTCCTGGGTGTGGGTGTCGGCAGCCGACGGCAGCGACCCGCGTCGTCTGGAGGTGGGAGATGCTCCCTTCGACCTGCACGACGGGCGGTTGATCTTCCTCGCGGGCACCACCCTGCTGGTGCTCACCGAAGGCGGGACCCCGCTCGACAACCGTCAGCTGCTCTGGGACGTCGCCGCCGACGAGGCGCCCTTCGAGCTCGTCTCCGACCACCCGATCTCCCCCTTCCACGGGCTCCCCACCTCGGCGCCCGACCCCACGGTGGCGGCGGGGGCCGATCTGCTCACCCCCGACGGGGCGATCCTGCTCGCCGAGCGCGACCCGACCTACCGGCGTGAGCTCTACAAGATCGCGCTGGATGGCACCGGGCGGGTGCCGGTCGGCGCGAACCGCACCGAGGACGAGACGGTGATCGACCACCGCGTGGAGCCCGACGGCGTGGTGGTGGTGCACCGTCGGGATGCCACGCTCGGGCAGGACGCCTACGAGCTCTTCGGACCGGCCGACCTCGCCTCGCCACGCCTGCACGTGGACCAGCCGCAGCTCCGCGAGCTGGACCTCGCCCTGGAGCACGACGAGGCCCTCCTGCACGTGGGCCCCGCGAGCGGTCCGCTGTCGGACTGCACGGTGGTGCACGTCACCCAGCCCGCGTGGTCGGTGCCGCTCGCCGACGGGGAGGCCTGCCTCGGCGCCGCCTTCCTGCCTGCGCCAGGGGCCCGCGACGCCGTGGTGGCCTGGATCCGGGGGACGCAGGGCTCCACGCTCGAGCGCGTGTCGCCGTCCGGGAGCCACGCCCGCCGGGTGCTGTTCACCGTGGGGCCGGAGGTCACCGAGGCCGAGGTGGGCGTGCAGGCGGGGGTGGGGGGGCAGCGCGTGCTCGTGCGGTGGGCCCGGCCGTGGCGCGGGAGCACCTCGCTGAACCAGGTGGCCACCTTCGAGCTGGGGCCTGCGGGTCCGGCCGTGGGCAGGCTGCTCGTGGTGGGCGGGGGGTGGGATCCCCAGCGATCGCGGGTGATGCTCGTGCCTCCCGAGCTGGGCACGGGTGCAGGCGCGCCCACCGGCGTGACGGGGCTCTTCGAGGCGGACCACGCCCCCGTCTCGGGCCCGGGGGCCGCCTTCACCGAGGAGGTCGCGCTCCTGTTCGCGCCGCCTACCGTGAGGGTGGAGTCGGCCGAGGAGCGCTGGACCACCCGCCAGGTGCCGGAGGACCCCGCCGCCCCCGTGGTCCTCACGACCTCGGGCGGGGATCCCGACCCCTTGCGCGGCACCTACACGCTCACGCTCGACCCCGTCACCGGCGTGGTCTCGGGCACCTTCGAGCGGAAGGGGAGCTTGTGGAACGTCACCTTCCGACGGGCGTGTCCGGAGGCGCCGGGGGTGTTCGAGGGGTGCCCGTGAGGTGCGGGAGGCGGGCGCTCACGGCGTGAGGCACCCCGCAGGACTCAGGGTCGAGCCCGCCAGGCGGCCAGACCGAGGAGCGGGCCCATCAGGAGCACGCGCACGAGATCGTCCGCGAGCGGCGGTGCGGGGCTCCCGGGGTCCCCGAGCGCGGCCTGGAGCGTCCGGTACAGCACCCAGGCGGCGCCGAAGGCGAGGGTCCCGACCGTGAGGCTCACGGGCAGGGAGACCCGCCGGCGCGGCGCTGGCGTGGGAGGCGGGCCCGGAGCAGGGGCCGCGTCGGGAGCGGCAGGTGGGGCCGTGGTGGTCGTCATGGCGGTGAACCTAGCACCTCCACGAGGTCCGGATGCCCCAGCCTCGCCGCCGCCCGCTGCAACAGCGCCAGCTCCTCGCCGCACCGGCGCCCGTCGCTGTCGGCGATCGCGAGCGCGTGCTGCAGGTAGATCGTGGCCGTGGCCCGGCTCGTCGGGCCCGGCAGGGCGGCGATGGGGTCGCCGTGCCGGCCATGGGCCTGACGCAGGAGGGGACGTGCGGCGCGCTCGTCGACGCCCACCTGTCGGAGGACCTGCGCGAGGGCCGTCGTCTCGGCCTGGTCGGCGGTGCCGTCGGCCGCGGCCACGGCGGCGAGCAGGCCGAAGAAGGCCTCGCCGTCCACCTCGTCCCCGAGGAGCCGGGCCGCCGCCCGTGCCTGGCGGGCCGCGAGCTCGTCGCCGAGGCCGCGCAGTCGGCGCGCGACGGCGCCCGTGAGGCTGCGCACCAGCATGCGGGGCGTCACCGAGCCCACGATGACGCCGCAGGTGCCCTGGCGCCAGTCGGGGTTCACGGCCTCGTACGCCGCTGCCAGGCTGCGACGGGTGGAGGACCGGGGCGTCCTGGGGGTGAGGTCGCTCGGACGGACGGTCACCGACACCAGGCCCCGCTCGGCGTCGAAGTCGTCGCCGCCGAGCGCCGTCCCCACGGCGAGCAGCAGGGCGTGGTCGGAGGCGTCCACGCCGGGCTGGCCCAGCAGCACCACCTTCGGCAGCAGCTCGCACACCGCGAGGTAGCTGGGCAGGAAGCAGATGGCCCCGAAGCAGAGCGGGCGCCCCCGCGCCGTGATCATCAGGCGCAGCGCCGTCTTCGCGATGCCCTGGCCCAGGGCCGGGTGCCCCCGGAAGGCGGGCTCGATGTAGAGGTACTCCGGGTTGACCACCACCACGGTGCGGCCGTCGACGCACACGGGCACCATCACCACCACGAAGCAGCCCCGGATCGCGTCGTCCGCGTCCACCAGCAGGAGCACGTGGGCCGCGCTGCGGATCTTCGCGAAGAAGCGCGCCCGATCGGCCTCGGGCGACACCCGGTCGGCCAGCACCACGTGGGCGAGCCGCAAGACCAGCATCTGGTCGATCTGCGCCTCGGTGAGCGCGTCCGGCCGCACGACGACGGATCGCAGTCCCTGCGCCATGGTCCCCCCCGGATCGGCGTCGTGAGGCCGTGAGTCGACCTGGGGACCGAGGCGGCCCTCACGCCTGTCGCGGCGACCCCTCCGGCGACGCCGATCCGGGGGCGGGTCGAGGAGCGGCCAAGCAAGGAGGGTGCCAGCGGCTCGTTGCGTTCCGGTCGCATGCCGTCCAGGAACCTGGACAGCAGCTGTTCATGAGGCGTCCAGGTTCGGGTCATGCGCGGACGCGCGGACGGTCAGGTCCGGCCCGCGTCCTCCTCGGCCGCCCATCGATCCCAGATCGTCTGGCCGCGCCGTGGCAGGCGCTCCAGCGCGTCCATCCGTGCGTCGCCGACCGCGCGTCGGAAGCGCGCGCGCTGCGCCGCCGTGAGCGCACGGCCGTGGGCCAGGCCGCCCGCCCGTCGACCGCTGCACCAGAGGAGCTCGAGCACGTGGGCGCCGAGGGCCTGCTCGAGCGCGCCGGCCTCCGTGAGCTGCCACCCCTCACGCGTGCAGCGGTGCGTCCAGCCGCCTCCCCCCGCGGGCTCCACCGCCCAGGTGAGGCAGGTGGGCGTGAAGGCACGTCCGTCGGGCAGGATCCAGCTGCCCGCCACGGCCTGCGCCGGATCGTCGAGCCACGCCTGGAGGGCCTCCGCGCGGATCACCGCGACGGCGGCGACGTGGGCGTCGAGGAGGGCGTCGGGAGCGCTGCGGGTGCGGGTCGCCATCGGGGATCCGGGGTGGACGGTCAGCGCGCGTACAGCGCCATGCGGTTCCCCGCGGAGAACTCGGCGGCGGTGTTGAGGTGGCGGGCCCGGCCGAAGCCCACGCCGCGCGTCTCCTCGTTCGGGCGGTAGGCGTCGGAGCCCAGCGAGGCCACGGCGCCCGGGTCGTTGAAGGGGCAGGCGCTGCTCGAGGTGTTGCCCGAGTTCCACGCGGGCCCCCAGGCGTCCTCGTCCGACGAGCCCTTCCGGCACCCGCTCTGCTCGTCCTTGTCCTGCGGGCTGATGTACAGGTCGGTGTCGCAGAGCTCGAAGCCGGCGCTGAGCGTGCCGGCCGACAGGTTCCATCCGTCGTTGCCGGCGTAGCAGCGGCCGTCGACGCTCGCGTACACGTCCACCCAGCCGGCGTAGCTCCGCTGGCCGTCGGTGACGCCGTGGTAGGCCGCCCACACGCCCGACGGCGCGTGCACGAACAGCACGTCCTCCACGGGGAGCGTGCGGTACGCGGCGTTGCGGTGGTCGTGCACGAGGTCGTCGATGCTGCCCGTGTCCCAGGTGGCGCTGGTGGAGGTCCAGCGCGCGCGGTTGGCGAAGTTCCAGGTGGTGCGGCCGTCGTCGGAGGCGATGGCCACCAGGGTCCAGCCGCCGCCGTCGAGGGTCTGCTCGCACCGGGTGCGGAAGGCGGGCTGCCCCGGGTCGGGGCGCAGCCAGTACACGCCCGAGGCCGCCGACGGGCGCGCGCTCTTCAGCGCCTGGCAGGAGGCGACGGGGCAGGCCTCGGCGTCCCCCGGGGTGCAGGGGGCGTCTCCACCCATGCAGTCCTGGTCGATGCCGTCGCCCGGCACGTCCACGGCGCCGGGGTGGATGCCGTCGTCGTCGTCGTCGCAGTCGGTGCCGCCTCGGGTGGCCGCGTCATGCCCGTCGTGGTCGGCGTCGTCGTCGCTGAAGGGGCCGCAGTCCGACACCACGCCGTCGTAGGGGACCTCCACGGCGTCGGGGTTCACGTCCGCGCGCGTGTCGTCGCAGTCGGAGCCGGGGGTCACGCCGGCCGGGGGGCTGTCGTCGCCCCAGTCGTCGTCGTCCCGATCCCGCAGGCAGCCCGTGGGATCGTCGGACGGGGCCGCACCGGGGAAGGTCTTCGCGTCGTCGTCGCGGCAGTCGGTGCCCGGGGTGGTGGGCCAGGGCGGCGTGGGGGCGGTGCAGGCCCACCGGGGTGCGAGCGAGGCGAAGCCGTCGGCGTCGAGGTCGGGGTAGCCCTGCACGGCGCCGGGCACGCCCGACGCCACGAGGTCGGCGTCGTCGTCGTCGAGGAGGCCGTCGCAGTCGTCGTCGACCCCGTTGCACCGCTCGGTGGCGCCGGGGCGGCGGTTCGGGTCGGTGTCGTCGCAGTCGCCCCCCGTGAGCACCCAGCCCGCCGGGAGGTCGCAGACCCAGGCCCCGCGCGCGGTGTCGCCGGCGCCGTCCACGTCGTCGTCGGGGAAGGCCTGTCGGCCGTCGGGGAAGTAGTCCGTGTCCTGGTCGACGACGCCGTCGCAGTCGTCGTCCACGTCGTTGCAGGCCTCGCGCGCGCCGGGGTTGACCACGGGGTTGGCGTCGTTGCAGTCCACGGCGGCCGAGAAGCCGTCGCCGTCGGCGTCCACGCCCAGGGCCGAGTCCGAGGGGGCCCCCGAGTCGCCGGAGTCCGAGGCGGTGTCGGAGGTGTCGGTGGGCCGCGTGGGACCGGCCGGGACGGGGGCGTCGCAGGCCGACAGCAGCAGGACGGGGAGCAGCAGGGGGAAGCGGGTCACGTGGGCTCCTCGGCGGGGCCAGCGGTGGGGGGAAGGGCGACCTGGCCTGTGGGACGGCGGACGACGCACGTTCGAGGTGGAGGCTCGGGCGCGGTGACCGAGGCGCGGACCCGCGTGGTGGTTCACGTGGGCGGGATGCGCGCCGCCGCGTCGGTGAGCAGCTGCTCGAGCGTGTCCAGCGAGCACGGTGGCGTGCCCCCGTCCCACCAGAGATCGAGCTGCAGGAGCTGTCGTCCCCGGGCCACGCCCGCGACGATCTGGCCCTCCAGCGAAGGGTCGTCGTCGACCGGGGAGAGGAAGGCGAAGCCGCCGGGCACGTCCCACGCGCGGAGGTCGGCGGACGGGACCGTGCGCGACGCCTCCTGCCAGAGGGTGGCGAGGCCCTCCGCCGTGGCGTCGAGGGGCCGCGTGTCGACCACGAGCTGCCCCTGGTCGACGAGGCTGGGGGTGGCGGTCCATCGCTGGCCCACGGTCGGTGTGGTGGGCGGGTCGGCGGTGAAGGCGGCGGCGCAGGCGGCGGAGACCTGGGCCGGGGAGAGCACGTCGAGCAGGGCGAAGGGCGTGGGCGCGGGCTCGGTGGGCGCCGTGACCGTGGGGATGGCGGCGACGAGGTGGGCGGCGAGCGCGTCCAGGCCTGCGCCGGGACAGGCGCCGTCCACCGCCGACGAGGAGTGGTCCCGCCCCAGGAGCGCGACGACGACGTTGTCCACCCGGAAGACCCGCCCCTCGGACTCGGAGGTGAACGCGCGCGTGCCGAGGTGGTCGGTGACGGTGCCGCGCACCTTCGGGCCCTGGAAGGTCCAGCCGCCATGGCCGAGCGGGACGGCCGTGGCGCCGGCGGGGGCCAGGGCGTCGACGCGCTGGCGGGCGTCGTCGTCGGAGGCCTCCACGGTGACCGTGAGGACGAGCTCGTCGGCGTCGAGCAGCGGCACGTGGAGCGACAGCGCGCGGGTGCAGGTCACGCCCGGCGCCCGCCACTCCGGCGGCGACGGCGAGGGGAAGACGGGCGCGCCGCAGGCGTCGCGCACCACCTGCAAGGGCAGCAGCGCGTCGCAGTCGTCGAGATCCTCCGCGCGCACGGCCGGGGGACCGGTGGGATCCGTGTCATCGGGCACGGCCGTGTCGGTGTGGCCGGGGGTGCGATCGGTGTCGCCCGAGAGGAGCCCCCCGGTGTCGCGGCCGGAGTCGCGCGTGGCGTCCGTGTCGAGGTCCTTGCCCGTGTCGTCCCGACCGTCGCGGGAGGGCGCGCAGGCGGCCGCGGCGACGAGCAGCAGCGACGCGAGCGCGCGACAGGTCCTCACGGACGGGCCGCGGCACGTGCGGATGTGGGCTTCCCCCTGGGGCGACATCGGCCCTCCGTGGCCAGGGGGGAGCATGACCGATCGGGGACGGGGCTGCACGGTGCGTGTGGGCCTGGGCGGTCGACGACCGCGCGCGCGGCGTGGCGGGCCTCGATGGACGGGGAACGGCAGGCCACCGGCACGGGCTGGGGGCGCGGTGTGCGGTGCGCGACCCGACGTGGTCCCCGTGGCGGGTGGATGCCGGGAGTTGTAGGGTGCGCGCCCGCCGTCGGCAGGAGGGAAGCATGCGTCCAGGGTCTCTCGTGGGACTCCTCACCGTGGCGATGGCCTGCGCGCCCGGCGGGCCGACCACCCTGCGCGGGGTGGACTCCGACGGGCAGGACACCGAGGTGCCGGGCGACAGCTCGCCCACGGGCCCGGGCGCGGACTCCGACGACGACACCGACGCCGACACCGGCGACAGCGCCACGGTGAGTCCGCCGACGGTGGTGGACGTGCTCTTCGTCGTCGACGACTCCTGCTCGATGACCGAGGAGCAGGCGCGCCTGGCCACCGCCTTCTCGAGCTTCCTGGACGAGCTGCAGGGCTCGACGGTCGACTGGCACGTGGCGGTGGTCTCGACGGACATGGACAACCGGCAGAAGCAGGGCAAGCTGATCCGGGCCTCGGGCATCTCCGTGGTGGACGCCACCACGCCCGACCCGCAGACCGTGTTCACGCTGCTGGTGTCGCTGGGCGCCTCGGGGTCCTTCACGGAGCGCGGCCTGCAGGCGTCCCAGAGGGCCATCGAGCAGCCCACTCCCGTGCTCCAGACGGCGAACGCGGGCTTCCTGCGTCCGGACGCGGATCTGCACGTGGTGTTCGTCTCCGACGAGGACGACCAGTCCGCGCCCGGCACCACGCGACCCCAGTGGCTGTCCGTCATGAGGTCGCGCAGCCAGGCCACCGCGCGCCCCGCCATGGCCTGGGGCCTCGTGGGCCCGGTGCCGCTCGGCTGCGCGGTGGGCAGTACGGAAGCCGCCCCGGCAGGCGTGTACCAGGCGGCCGTCCAGGAGCTGGGGGGACAGGTGTGGTCGGTCTGCGACCAGGACTTCGGGCCGCACCTGCGGGCGCTGGCCCAGGTCGTGGCGGGCACGGCGACGCCGTGAGGGCGTGTCGGGTGCGATCGTGAGGCCGGCGGCCGATCGCGCTTCCTGCTCACGGCACGGGTGTGCGAGAGTCGAGCGACCCTGACGTCGGAGGGCGGATGCGCTCGGCTGCGCGCGGCATGTGTCTCTTCCTCGTGCTGACGGGGTGTGCGGGCTCGGAAGGTCCGGCGACGGACACCGACGACGCCGGTGCGGACGCCGGTCGTCTCGAGGAGGTCTTCCCGGGCGCGCACACCTGCGTGCCGGTCTCCACCTGGTTCGACCCCGACGACGCCCCGGTGCCGGGCGGTGCCGTGGTTGTCCACGACGCCGAGGGCCACGCTCTGGGCGGCCTCAACGTCCGGGGGCCGGCGGCCGCGGCCGCCACGGGCGACGCCTTCGCCCTGCGGGATCGGGTCACGGCCGTCAGCGCGTGCACGTGGGAGGGGCTCACCTCCACCTGCCGTCGCCGCGGGCTGGTCGACGAGACGGCCGAGGTGCCCGACGAGGAGGTCACGGACCGGTCCACGGTCACGACCTACGGGGCCGACGGGCGGCGGAGCGAGCTCATCCAGCGGGTCCCCTCGCAGGGCAGGGTGCAGGGCAGCTGGCAGCGCCAGGCCTGGACGCGCGACGCGGAGGGGCGAGAGGCGAGCGGGACGCTCGAGTGGGGGCCGTCGAAGGCCGAGGCGGAGGAGCTCGGCGCGTTCACCGCGGACTTCTCCCGCCTGGACGACGGGGAGATCGTCCACGTGTGGGACGGCGACGGGGACGATGAGCGCTACCTGCTCGACGAGCGCGGCCGCACCGTGTCGTGGGCGATCCGGGACTCCGATGACGCGGACTGGGTGGAGACCGACGTGGTGCGGACCTGGACCTACACGGACGACGGTCGGACGGTGACCTGGGAGTCCAGCGCCTTCCGCGTCACCACGACGTACGCGTCCGCGGAGGACGTCGTGGCGGTGTCCAGCCTCGTGGGGTCCCGGTGGGACGTGCACGTCAAGGGTGTGGAGGAGCACGTCTGGACGAAGGACGAGGAGGGGGAGCGTCGCGCCTCGCACGTGACCTGGGGGGACTGGACGCCGTGTGGCGAGATCGACGTGCGTGTGCCGGAGTTCCTCGTCCCGGAGGGGTGAGCGGGGGGGGCCGCCAGCCGTCAGCGGCCATCCTCCTCGGCCCACGTCGCTTCGAGCATCTCGAGCATCCGCGGGCCGGCGGCGGCGCTCACCCTCCAGACCCGGCGTGGCTCGTCGCGCTGCTCGGCGGGGTGGCCCAGCGCCTCGGCCTCCGGTGACACCCGGGCGCCGTCGGGGGTAGGGATCGCGCAGCGGAGGGCGCGTGGGGACGTGGGGCGTGGGCGCCTTCGACAACGACACCGCCGCGGACTGGGCGACCCGCCTGGGTCGGGCGCGCGGGTGGGAGGTCGTGCGCAAGCCGCTCGGGTCGCCCGGTGCAGACCCGGAGGTCGTCGTCGCCGCAGCCGAGGTGGTCGCTGCCGCGTGCGGCCACCCCGCCGATGAGGTCCCCGACGAGCTCGCCCGGTTCGTGGCCAGGGCCGGCCGCCCCGACGAGGCCCTCGTGGGCGCGGCGATCTCCGCTGTCGACGCCGTCCTCGCCGAGGGAAGCGAGCTGCGTGCGCTCTGGGCGGAGGTCGAGGACTTCCCGTCGTGGGTGGCTGCGCTCGAGGAGCTGCGCCTGCGCCTGCGCGGCGAGGCCGTCCCGCCGAAGCCGCCTCTGCCCACCGGCATCCCGTGGACCCGTCCGGATGTCGTCGCCTTCGTCGACCGCTTCCTCGCGTCCGCGGACTGGACGCCGGCGGGTCGGGCGGCGATCGACGCCGTCCCGTTGTCGGGGAGGGCCCGGGAGCCCGCCGTGAGCCTGGGGCTCGCGGCCGCCGAGGCCGTGGCCGCGGTGCTCGGTCGACCGTCGCCCCTCACGCCGCCCGAGGTGGTCCGTCATGCCCGGCAGCTCGACCTGCCCGCGATGTTCGTGGTCCACGCTGCCGTCCATGCCGCCCGCAAGGCGCTCGAGGACGACACGCGCCGACGCGGCGGAACCCCCGCGGCCGAGCGGGTCGATCTGCTCGCCCGCCTGGTAGGCTCCGACCCCGGCACCGTCCGCGACACCCCCGGGCTCTGGCATCCGGCGGCCGTCGAGCCGGACCTGCCGTCGACGTGGGTGCCCGGGCCGACGCGCAAGCGAAAGGTCGAGGCCGGCGACGTGGTGGCGCTGCACGACCCCGACGGCTGGCTGGTGGGCCGCGTCCTGCCGGCTCCCGGCTACGTCCTGCCGCGGCACGCCTGGCTGTGGTTCTACCGCGGGGTCCGCGGCGCTCCGGACGACCTCGCCGACGCCCGCTTCGACGACCTCTGGCGCCCGCCCCAGATGGTGCCGCTGCGCCTGCTGAAGGACCCTCGCCTCCACCTCCTGGACGCCGCCCTGCGCGCCCACGACGACGGCGCCCCGCGCCTGCCCGACGCCGTCCCGCTGCCCTGGCCGGGCCACGAGGCCCGTCCGGTGGCCGACCTCGCCAACCCAGCCCTCCGGGAGACACTCGACGACCTCACGGGAGAGCTGCGTTGGGCGTCGGGGCTCGGCCTGCACGCGTACCTGGTCGCCGTCGTCCGCCACGACCTCGTCCATGGGCAGATCGAGGACACCCCCGGCGCGGCCTTCCGGCCCGTCTGGCGGTGGCGTCGCTCCTTCCCGTCGCTGCCTGGCGAGGAGGTGGCAGCGCGGTTGCGGGCGGTGCTGCCGGAGGCCGGGGATCCGGTGGCGCTGCGGCGGGCGTGGATGGCGGAGGTGGCGGGACGGGCGGGTTGACCTCGCCGCCACCTGGTGTTTGCCTACCAGGTGGTCCGGCCCGG